>NZ_CP120416.1:1840000-3310000 GCF_032773895.1 Teredinibacter sp. KSP-S5-2
TACTAGGATATTTGATAATTTCTACTAGCTAACATACCTGGTAATCGATATGCGTCTAACTACAAAAGGCAGATACGCCGTTACAGCAATGCTCGATTTGGCTCTTCACCAAGAGTCTGGTCCCATCAGCCTGGCTGATATTTCATCAAGACAGGGAATCTCTCTTTCATATCTCGAACAGCTTTTTGCAAAGCTCCGTAAACAGGCTCTGGTTAAGAGTGTGCGCGGGCCAGGTGGTGGTTATTTACTCGGCCGTGAAGCGGAGACGATCTCTGTTGCAGAGTTGGTTGATGCGGTTAATGAATCAATTGATGCTACCAAATGCTCTGGAGAGCAGGGTTGTCAGGGCGGTGATGTCTGTCTAACTCACTATCTATGGCAGGATCTGAGCGCACAGATTCATCAGTTTTTAAGCAACATTTCGTTGCAGGAGCTGGTGGACAGAAAGGATATTCAGTCTGTCCGTGAGCGCCAGGATGCGCAGGTTGAAGAGCCTGAAGCGTCAGAAACCGTTGAATCGGAGATCGAGATCAGCAATATCTAGCTGATACCGTTTCAATTGCCTTATTTCTCCACATAAAATGTGGATTTGTGGTAGTGTGCGCGTCCATGGCTGGGCGTGCAGCTAAGCTATATGCCTGCCTATTCTTGGTTGTATTGAGAAAGATATATGTCTGAACAAGTTGAGCACCTCATTAAGCACGAATACTCAGCTGGATTTCATACCGATGTTGAATCTGAAACCCTGCCTCCTGGTCTTAATGAGGATGTGGTTCGTTTTATTTCAAATAAAAAAGGTGAGCCTGAGTGGTTGACCGAATGGCGTTTAAAAGCCTTCCGAAACTGGCTGGAGATGGAGGAGCCATCGTGGGCCCATGTCAGCTATCCTGATGTCGATTTCCAGGCAATTTCTTATTATTCCGCACCTAAGAGTATGGATGACAAGCCGAAAAGCCTGGATGAAGTCGACCCTGAGCTAATCGAAACCTATAACAAGCTGGGTATTCCTTTGCACGAGCAGGAAATGCTCGCGGGAGTCGCCGTTGATGCGGTGTTCGATTCGGTATCTGTTGTCACCACCTTTAGAGAAAAGTTAGAAGAGGCGGGTGTTATTTTTTGCCCAATAAGTGAGGCAGTGCACAAACATCCTGAGCTAATAAAAAAATACTTGGGTTCTGTTGTTCCGCAAAAAGACAACTTTTATGCCGCCTTGAACAGTGCGGTATTCTCTGACGGCTCCTTCGTTTATATCCCCAAAGGGGTACGTTGTCCGATGGAGCTGTCGACGTATTTCCGAATTAATGAACAAAATACCGGACAATTTGAACGCACACTGATAGTCGCTGACGAAGGCAGCTACGTAAGTTATCTGGAGGGCTGTACTGCGCCCATGCGTGACGAGAATCAGATGCATGCTGCGATTGTGGAACTGATTGCAATGGATGATGCTGAAATCAAGTATTCCACAGTACAAAACTGGTATCCGGGAGATGCTGAGGGGAAAGGTGGCATATATAACTTCGTAACCAAGCGTGGTATCTGTCATAACCGAGCAAAAATTTCCTGGACTCAAGTTGAAACCGGTTCCGCAGTGACCTGGAAATATCCAAGCTGTATTTTAAAAGGGGATGATAGTGTTGGTGAGTTTTATTCGGTGGCTTTAACCAATAATTATCAGCAGGCGGATACCGGAACCAAAATGATCCACTTGGGTAAAAATACCCGTTCAACCATTATTTCCAAAGGGATATCAGCAGGTAAAAGTCAGAACGCTTATCGTGGTTTGGTGCGGATGAATCCTGGTGCGGATGGGGCACGTAATTACACTCAATGTGATTCGTTGCTGATTGGTGACAAGTGTGGCGCACACACATTCCCCTATGTTGAAAGTAAAAACCCTAGCGCTGTGGTTGAGCATGAGGCAACCACCTCAAAAGTGAGTGATGATCAGTTATTCCTATGCCAACAACGTGGTATTGATGCGGAAAAAGCAACATCCATGATTGTGAATGGTTTTTGCCGAGAGGTATTTAAGGAATTACCAATGGAGTTTGCCGTTGAAGCGGGTAAGTTGTTGGAAGTCAGCTTGGAAGGCTCTGTTGGTTAATAATCAGCAATTTTGTCGTAGCTTTGGCTCTGCCCGAAGTTTGGCTGTTTTATTTAGTTTGTAGGCTCCCTGGATTATAAAAATATCTACCCATAGCTTGCGGTGCTGACACTAGTCATTGAATCGGTGTTTAGTATTCTTGGTGCAAAAATTTAAAATTTGAATGAGTTTTGACGATGCTTAAAATTTCTGACCTACATGCCAGTGTGGAAGAAAAACAAATTCTGAAAGGGTTAAATCTGGAAATCAACCCCGGCGAAGTTCACGCGATTATGGGGCCTAACGGAGCGGGAAAAAGTACATTAGGAAATGTGCTGGCTGGTCGAGAAGGCTATACCGTCGACAGTGGTGCTGTCACTTTTTCCGGTAAAAATTTATTTGACTGGGAAACAGAAGAGCGAGCACAAAATGGTTTGTTTTTGGCTTTTCAATACCCGGTTGAAATTCCTGGTGTGTCCAATATGGAGTTTATGAAAGCTGCTGTGGATGCAAAACGCAAAGCTTTGGGGATGGAAGAGTTTAGTTCTGTTGAATTTCTTAAACTGGCGCGAGAAAAATGTAAGGCAGTGAATTTGGATCAGTCTTTCCTGAAGCGTGGCGTCAACGAGGGCTTTTCCGGCGGAGAAAAGAAGCGTAACGAAATCATGCAGATGATGTTGTTGGAACCGAAGCTTTGTATTTTGGATGAAACGGATTCGGGCTTGGATATTGACGCGCTACAGGTGGTTGCCGATGGGGTGAATACCATGCGCAGTGAAGAACGTAGTTTTATTGTGGTAACTCATTACCAGCGTTTACTTGATTATATTGTTCCTGACTATGTTCATGTGCTAGCCGATGGGAAAATCGTTAAAAGTGGCGATAAAGATCTTGCACTTAAATTGGAAAAAGAAGGTTACGGTTGGTTGGCAAAAGAAGCCGGTATAGAGGTGGCATAAATGGTTGAATTTGTCACATCGGTTGAAAACTTAGCGAGCCAGCAAAAAGCACCTGCATGGTTAAGCGCATTGCGAGCCGAAGGTGCAAACCAATGGCAAAATACACCTTGGCCAACACGCAAGACTGAGCGTTGGAAGTACACGCCATTGCGCTCATTAACAACACAAGCTTTTCAGTGGTCAAGTGTCGATGCGACGAGTGACCTTGATGAATCCCTGTTTGAAATCCCAGAGTTAGACTCGCATACATTAGTGTTTGTAAATGGCGCTTATTCTGCGGAGCTTTCCGATGATGCTTTGCCTGAGGTGGCGGTTCTGTTTAGCCAGGCTAATGAAACTCAGCAAAGTATTATTCAAAAGAATCTGGGCAAAATTGTTGATGTGAAGAAACATCAGTTTGCCTCGCTCAACAATGCGTTAGTTACTGAGGGAGTGTTGTTGCACGTCGAGAAAAATATCGTTTTTGATAAGCCCATACGCGTTGTCAATGTTAGCTCTGGAGTCGAGACTAACGTGCTCGCCCAGCTCAGATTATTGGTTGTTCTTGAAGATAATGCCCAGGCAGCGGTGATCGAGCAATTTATTTCTACTAGTGATAGCAATGCGGTATTTAGTAATACGCTAACGGAATTTCATTTGTCTAGCGGTGCGCAGCTTACTCACTACCGTTTAAATATGGAGAATGAAAACAATCTCCATACGGGCGGTGTTCATGCAAACTTGTTTGCCAATGCGACCTTGAATGCGTATTTGTTGGCCCAGGGGTGTGAATTAAATCGAGTCGATTACCAGGTTAACCACCTCGGGCAAGGTGCGCACCTTGAAATGCAGGGTGTGTATATCCCACAAAATAAACAGCTAGTGGATTATCACACTGAAATTGAGCATTGTGTTCCAAACTGCACTAGTAATGAGGTTTTTCGAGGTATTATTGCGGACAGCGCTAAAGCGGTTTTTAACGGACGAATTCATATTCATCCTGATGCGCAGAAAACACTGGCTGAGTTAAGTAATAAAAATCTTTTACTTTCAAATCAGGCCGAAGTGGATACTAAGCCTGAGCTGGAGATCTACGCGGACGATGTCCGTTGTGCTCACGGCGCTACTGTTAGTCAGATTAATGAAAAAGAAATGTTTTACCTGCAAAGTCGGGGGGTAAGCCGGCAAGAGGCGCAGGTGATGTTAAGTTTTGGATTTATTAATGAAGTTTTGAGGGAGTTTCCGTCTGAGGAAATTCAGAATTATCTTCGTCCAAAGCTGGCACGGGTATTTGGCAGGGATGAATCCCTGGTTAGCCATTTATTGCACGACGATCAAGATGACTAAAACAGTATTCGATGTATTAAAAATTCGTGAAGACTTCCCAATTTTAAAGCGGGTGGTTAATGGTATGCCGTTGGTTTATCTGGATAATGCGGCGACAACACAAAAGCCGCAACACGTCATTGATGCGATATGTCATTACTATACGCACATGAATAGCAATGTTCATCGTGGGGCACATACGTTGAGTAATGAAGCCACTGAAGCCTTTGAAGCTGCGCGTCGTGCGGTGCAAGATTATATTCACGCTGAGTCCAGTGACCAGGTGTTATGGGTTCGTGGAACCACTGAAGGCTTGAATCTTATCGCTTCCAGTTACGGCGGTATGGTGTTGGAGGCAGGGGATAAAGTGTTAGTGAGTGCGATGGAACACCACTCGAATATTGTTCCCTGGCAAATGGTTGCCCAGCAGAAAGGGGCTAACGTTGAACCTATACCTGTTGATGCGGAAGGTACCATTGATCTTGATGCATTTAAGTCTTTACTGGACGAGCAGGTAAAAATAGTTTCGGTTGGACATGTGTCCAATGCGTTGGGAACGATTAACCCTATTGAGGAAATTATCGCACTTGCCCATAAAGTGGGTGCGAAAGTTGTAGTTGATGGTGCGCAATCTGTTGGCCATTGGAATATTGATGTTCAGAAACTGAATTGCGATTTTTATGTGTTTTCGGCACATAAAATGTTTGGCCCCACTGGTATTGGTGCGGTATATGGTAAGCGTGAATTGCTAGAATCTATGCCCCCTTATCAAGGCGGTGGGGAGATGATTGAGCAAGTCAGCTTTGCTGGCACAACCTATAATCAACTTCCCTATAAATTTGAAGCGGGTACGCCAAATATTGCAGATGCCATTGGTTTTGCTGCCGCGATTGAGTACTTGAATGGTTTGGATCGTAAAGCCGCTGCAGAGCATGAAGCGGAATTGCTCAACTACGCGGTAAGTCTGGGTGAAAAACTTGATGGTTTTAACTTGATTGGTCGGGCAAAAAATAAAACCGGTGTATTGAGCTTTTTGCTGGAAGGCACGCATCCTTCTGATGTCGGGATGATTCTTGATCAAAAAGGTATTGCTGTACGTACCGGTCACCATTGCGCGCAACCGATAATGGACCAATATAAAATTCCCGGAACTATTCGCGCCAGCTTTAGTTTTTATAATACAAAACAAGAAATTGACGCATTGTTTGCCGGTTTGGAAACCGCAAAAATGTTTTTGCTATAGGACGTTGCATATGACAGTTGATTCCTTTGATCCAAGCAAGCAAGTTATCTCTGTTACTGATCAGGCAGTAACGCATCTGTGCGCGCAATTAACGAAAAACCCAGATAAAGTTTTACGTTTGTCGGTGAAAGAAAGCGGTTGTACAGGTTATATGTATCAGCTGGATTTGGAAGACGGAAACAAAGAAACAGATCTCCATTATCCGTTGAAAGATGGTGCTGTTTTATATATTGATATTGATGCCGTTAAGGTAGTGCAGGGAACGGAAATTGATTATGTCACTGAAGGTTTAAATCGACAGCTCAAATTTCTGAACCCGAATGCAAAAGACTACTGTGGTTGTGGCGAAAGTTTTTCTGTTAATTAAATACATTGTTTGTTGTTTAGCATCAAATGCATTTAGCCATACCCTTATAGGCTAGGCACGAATAAATTCTTTTCCATTGAACGAGATCTACCTTATGGAAAAACGCGTAATTGTGACCACTCGAGATTGCCCTGCACGGTTAGTTCCGGTTGGGGATCAGGTTACCATTCCTAAAGATACCTTTATTACTCTCACGCAGAGCCTCGGTGGCAACTACACTTTGGTGTACAACGGCAATATGGTGCGTGTGGATGGCACAGATGCCGATGCTTTGGGGTTACAGGTTCAAGAGCTGAACTTTGAGCCGCCGGCAGATGGTAGTATTCATGAGGAGCAGGTTTGGGAAGCTTTGCATACTATCTACGACCCTGAAATTCCAGTAGATATTGTTAATCTGGGTTTGGTCTACGAAGTAAAAGTGAATCAGGAGAACAAGCGCGTAAAAATCAAGATGACCTTAACTGCCCCTGGCTGTGGTATGGGCCCGGTGTTGGTGGGTGATGTTGAATACCGTGTGGCAAAAGTACCAAATGTAAAATGTGTTAAGGTGGATTTGGTGTTTGATCCTGCATGGAGTCGGGAGATGATGAGCGAAGAAGCTCAGCTTGAAACGGGAATGTTTTTTTAGCAGGTTGTCTCTTTTACCGCTCTGATTGGCGGTTCAGCCTGTCAGAGCTAATCCTGTTATTATCAATTTTAATTCTTGATTAACGCTTTTTCCGTTAATATTTTTATGTTAATTTTTTTATTGTCTGATTTAATTGTTCGCGTTAGTTTTTGTCTCTCATAAAACTCGTCCTCAATAAAACGTTTCCCTAAGCCTTCTATCTAAATATTGACATACGGTAAGTTATATTTGCTTCTTGTATATCATCTGAACATCTCTATATGCTCGGTTGATAGTATGTCGTATTTTTGCTTAAGGTTCTTTCGATGTATCAAAGAATTGTCCTCCTCTTAGTTCCTTTTCTATTTTTAACCGGATGTACGTTGTTTTCCCACGGTACAGATGAATCTAAAGAGAAACTGTTTGCTCGACCTAAAGTCAGCGTCCAACTTTGGCCGTTAAGGCATGAAGTCAAAACTGATATTACATCTACCTTAAAATGGTTGTCGTCGTTAGGGGTTGACGGTGTGGAATTTGCCTACGAATTTGGTGAGTATGCTGAAAGACCTGAAGACTTAAAGCGTTTATTGGATTCGCTGAATTTAGAGGTCAGTGCTGCGCATGTTGCCCGGGATCACTTGCTTGATTCCCGGATCAATCAAACTTTAGCCTTTTATAAAACCCTAGGAGTTAAAACTCTGATTATCGGATGGGACCCAAGAGCTTGGGATCCTGAAGGTGTTCAAGAGTTTGTTGCTGAGCTTAACGTTTGGTCGGAGACTCTGAATCAGCAGGGGTTTTCGCTGGGTGTGCATAATCATCAATATGAGTTCGCACCATACAATGGGAAAACCTTTTGGGATTATATCGCCTTAAATACAGATGAAAGCTTAATCCTTCAATTGGATGTGGGGTGGGCTAAATATGCCGGGGTTCACCCAGGGGATTATATTCTTCGTTATGGAAATAGAGCCAAGACGGTCCACTATCGTGCGTTGGTGCTTGAGGGGTCTCCCGGAGTTTCTCCATTAATTGGTGACGATGGGACGAATTGGCGTGGATTGATTGCCTCCAATCGTGCCGTCGCGACCGAATGGCTGGTGATCGAGCAGGAGGAGCACCCACCGGGAATGGAGTTGAAGAAAGCCATTGAATTGTCCAAGCGCCAGTTAGACTCTTATATCGATGAGGCGTATCTATAGGGGGAGAGTTAATCTTATCCCCACTAAACCTCGACTCCGCAAAATGGTCAGAATCTGTATAATGCCGCCTTCATTTACACGATAGGCAGATTATGAACCCGTTTGGCTCCAGTATTACTCCAGAAGACATTATCGATACCCTGGGCTTTTTTGATTCCTGGGAAGAGCGTTATAAGTACATCATTGACTTGGGTAAAGAGTTAAGTGGGTTGGATGAGGCGAGTAAAACTGACGACAACATTGTCCGAGGTTGCCAGAGCCAGGTTTGGTTGGTGTGTAAGCGTGAAGACGGCAAACTGTGGTTCGATGCCGATAGTGATGCCTTCATTGTTAAAGGTTTACTTGGGGTCGTGCTGAGTGCCTACAACGGCAAAACTGCCCAGGAAATCATCGACTTCGATATTGAAGCGTTTTTTGAAGAGCTAAAATTGCTCAAGCATTTAAGCCCTACGCGGGGCAATGGTTTACGGGCAATGGTAAAACGCATTGTTGATTTTGCCCAATCTGAGTAAGCGCTATGCATCGCCAAGATTTTTACTACGACCTCCCAGAGTCCCTTATTGCCAAACAGCCCACGGCTGAGCGTACAGGTAGCCGCTTGTTTCAGCTGGATGGTGTGAGTGGCGAAATAAAGCATGGCCACTTCGGTGACATATTAGACTGTGTAAACGAAGGGGATTTACTGGTTTTTAATGACACCAGAGTCATTCCTGCTCGTGTTTTTGGTACTAAGGCTACTGGAGGGCAACTCGAAGTTCTTGTTGAACGGGTGATCGATCAGCATGAAGTACTTGCTCATATACGTTCCAGTCGTTCACCTAAAGCCGGTACTGAAATCTATTTGGAAGGGGACACACCGGTTCAGGTAATCGGTCGCCAGGATGCGTTGTTTCATTTGCGTTTCCCCGAAGGCAGAAGCGCAATAGAAGTGTTAGAGAATATTGGCCACATGCCATTGCCACCTTATATTGATCGCGAGGATTTGGCTGAAGACCGGGAACGGTATCAAACCGTCTATGCTCGTAAAGATGGCGCCGTTGCAGCGCCAACCGCTGGTTTGCATTTCGATGAACCCTTGTTGCAAAAGCTGAAAGAGAAGGGCGTCAAGTTGGCTTATGTGACGCTTCATGTTGGAGCAGGCACCTTTCAACCTGTTCGGGTCGATAACATTTTTGATCATCATATGCACACCGAGGTGATGGATGTGTCTTCCGAGGTGTGTGATATGGTCAATCAAACCAAAGCACAAGGTAAACGTGTGATTGCAGTGGGAACCACAAGTGTGCGCTGTCTGGAAACTGCTGCGCAATCGGGCAGTATTCAGCCGTTTCAGGGGGATACCGATATCTTTATCTACCCGAGTTATGAATACCGGGTAGTTGATGCGTTAATCACCAATTTCCATCTGCCGGAATCCACTTTGTTGATGTTGGTTTCGGCTTTTGCCGGGTACAAAAATACGATGTCGGCATATAAGGTTGCAGTCGAAAACAGCTATCGATTTTTCAGTTATGGCGATGCCATGTTTATTACTAAAAATCCTGATGCGAAAAACGAGGTTATTTCTCGTGATGTGCTTCAGGTTTAAGTGTGTGTATTAATGAAATTTGAATTAAAACAAACCGACGGTTTAGCTCGTCGAGGAGAGTTGCAATTTGCTCGGGGCAATGTGCAAACACCTGCTTTTATGCCGGTTGGCACCTATGGCACGGTCAAAGGCATGTTACCCAAAGACATCGAAGACATAGGCGCAGAAATTATTCTCGGTAATACCTTTCATCTGATGTTGAGGCCGGGAACCGAAGTGGTGGAAGCGCATGGGGATTTACATGACTTTACCCAGTGGCATAAACCTATCCTTACCGATTCTGGTGGATTTCAGGTGTTTAGCTTGGGTGACCTGCGTAAGATTACGGAAGAGGGCGTCAGCTTTCGATCTCCCATTGATGGCAGCAAGGTGTTTCTTGACCCGGAGAAGGCAATGCAGGTGCAACGGGATTTAGGGTCCGATATCGTCATGATCTTCGATGAGTGCACACCATATCCTGCAACGGTGGAAGAGGCTCGCTATTCTATGGAGCTTTCTTTGCGTTGGGCCAAGCGTTCCAAGGCTGCACACCAAGGTAACCCCAATGCATTGTTTGGCATCGTTCAAGGAGGAATGTACGAACAGCTGCGCAGCGATTCTCTTTCAGGTTTAGCTGATATTGGTTTTGATGGTTATGCAATCGGAGGTTTGTCTGTGGGCGAGCCGAAAGAGGATATGATCCGCATTCTTAACCATCTTTCCGACAAAATGCCTCAGGCACACCCTCGCTACCTCATGGGAGTTGGTAAACCTGAGGATATTGTGGAGGCTGTGTGCCGGGGCATAGACATGTTTGACTGTGTGATGCCCACTCGCAATGCGCGCAACGGCCACCTATTCACCACCGAAGGTGTGGTGAAAATCCGGAATGCGGTGCATCGGCATGACACGAATGCCCTTGACCCACATTGCGATTGTTACACCTGTACAAACTTTAGCCGCTCTTATTTACACCATTTGGACAAATGCGGCGAAATTCTGGGGGCTCAGCTCAATACTATTCATAACTTACGACATTACCAACGGGTTATGGCTGAGTTGAGAGAGGCAATCGAACAAAACCGTTTAACGAGTTATGTGTCGGAGTTCTATGATCGACAGGGTAAAGTTCGGCCAACTTTTGCACTTTAAGCCGTATTCTTTGATGCCATGCGGTTGAAATACCGCTTGGCACCCGCATTACTCAAAAAGCCGTTATAATTCGATGCCCGCAATGCCCGGCTGGGGGAAGCCGGATTGCCTTCAATAACAAAAACACTGATTTACTGCCTATAGGCTCTTTTGGACCTGACAATGAACCGCTATCCGATTTGGAAATACATACTGATCCTCGTGATCGTTATTTTTGGCTTCATCTACGCGTTACCCAATATCTATGCACCAGACCCGGCCATTCAGGTATCGGGGCACTCTGCTGCATTGACGATTGACGATGCCGTTCTTAAGAAAGTTGAACAAGCCCTGGACGAAGCTGGCATCAAACACTTTGGTGGTGAGCTTTCCGAAACCAATGTGACGGTACGTTTGTACTCACAAGATGATCAATTGGTTGCGCAAAGTAAGGTTCAAGAGTTCTTGAGTGAAGACTATGTTGTGGCTGTGAATCTAGCGCCCACAACACCAGACTGGTTGTTAAGCATCGGGGCCGAGCCTATGAAGTTAGGTTTGGACTTGGCGGGCGGAGTACACTTTTTGCTGGAAGTGGATACCCAAAAAATATTACAGGACGACCTGAAAAGCATTGAACGCCTATTCAAAACGGAAGTGCGTAAAGCCAATATTCGTGGCGTGCATATTGATAGAGAAGGAATGGGTTTGCGTATCACGGTGGATAGCGATGAAAAACGCACTCAAATTACTGAGATCTTGCGAGACAGCGTTCCAGAAATGGACTACGTCAAGTTGGAAGAAGAGGGCAAGTTTATTGCTCTGGCGAATTTCAAAGGCAGTTACATCAGCGAAAAAGAAGACTACGCAGTCACCCAAAACTTGACCACCCTACGTAACCGGGTAAATGAAATTGGTGTTTCCGAGCCCTTGGTACAACGCCAAGGCCGTAACCGTATTGTGGTCGAGCTGCCCGGTATTCAGGATACCGCACGGGCAAAAAGTATCTTGGGTAAAACGGCTAACCTGGAGTTTCGCCTCGAAGCAACGCCTGAAGCACTTTCGACCCAAAAAGAGTTGTTCTCCTTTAAGAATGAGGATGAACAAGCGCGTTTTGGCGGCGCCTACCTTGAGAAACGACCCATAGTGAAAGGTGACAGTGTCACCAACGCGCAGTTGGGATACGACCAGGACACGGGTTTACCGCAAGTAAATATTACACTCGATGGTAACGGTGGTACCAAAATGCATCGTTCGACCAGAAACAATGTTGGTCGGAGAATGGGGATTTTGTTTATTGAATATAAAACCCGCACCAATGTTTCGACAGACGAAAACGGTGAAGAGGTTCGAACCTTTACCCAAATTCCCACTGAAAAAATTATCAGTTTGGCAACAGTTCGAAGTGCCTTGGGTAAAAGTTTCGTTATTACCGGTTTGGATAGCCCACAAGAAGCCTCTGAACTAGCCCTGTTACTAAGAGCCGGTGCGTTAGCTGCGCCAATGGGCTTTGTGGAAGAGCGGACAGTCGGGCCATCTCTAGGGGCGGAAAATATCAAGATGGGCGTGGACTCCGTTAAGATCGGCCTGGGCCTGGTGTTACTGTTTATGTTGGTCTATTACCGCGTATTTGGCTTTGCTGCCAATATAGCCTTGGTTGCTAACCTGTTTATTTTGGTTGCGATTATGTCTGCGGTTGGCGCAACTCTGACCTTGCCGGGTATTGCCGGTATTGTCTTGACGGTCGGTATGGCGGTGGATGCCAACGTGCTGATCTTCTCTCGGATACGAGAGGAAATGAAGAATGGTGCACCGAATCAGACGGCTATTAAATCCGGTTTTGATCGTGCTTTCGTTACCATTCTCGATGCGAATATCACAACCTTGATCGTGGCGGCCATTCTGTTTGCCATAGGAACCGGGCCAATTAAAGGGTTCGCTGTGACACTTTCTATTGGTATTGTCACTTCTATGTTTACTGCGATTATGGGGTCCAGAGCCATTGTTAATTTGATATACGGTGGCCGTAACGTTAAGAAACTTTGGATCTAACCCGAAAAAGAATTTGAAGAGATATTCTCATGAGCAAAGATAATGTATTTGATTTTATGGGCAAGCGATATATCGCCGCTGTATTTTCAATTTTACTGCTAATTGGTTCCGTTGTTTCCCTGGCGATGAACGGTTTAAATTTTGGTTTGGATTTTACTGGTGGAACATTAGTCGAACTCCACTATCCCCAAACCGCTAACCTGGAGTCTATTCGTTCGGAAATAAAAGAGGGTGGTTACCCCAATGCGAGCGTAGTCAACTTCGGTTCAGACAAAGACGTGTTAGTGCGTGTACAGACAGACAACCCTAAGCTTGGTGATGAGATTGCCCAATACCTTGGCGAAAAATCTGGGCAGAATGTTCAGCGTAAGCGTGTGGAGTATGTTGGGCCTCAAGTGGGTGAGGAGCTGCGTGATATGGGTGGTATCGGTATGCTCATCGCGTTGGTGGTCGTACTCATATATGTTGCTGTTCGTTTCCAGATAAAATTTTCCATTGGTGCGGTTGGGGCACTCGCGCACGACGTTGTGATCGTATTGGGCTTTTTCTCCGTACTTCAGTTGGACTTCGATTTGACCGTGCTGGCTGCGGTGCTGGCTGTTGTCGGTTACTCGCTGAACGATACTATTGTTGTGTCCGACCGGATCCGCGAAAATTTCCGTGTGATGCGTAAGGGGACGGCAATTGAAATTATTAATATCTCATTGTCGCAAACGCTTGGTCGGACGTTGATTACCTCATTAACGACGTTGTTAGTGCTTGTAGTCTTGTCAATCTTTGGTGGCGAAATGATTCATAATTTTGCCTCAGCACTGATAGTCGGTATTGTTATCGGTACTTATTCTTCGATCTACGTGGCAGCGAATGTTCTGCTATTAATGAAGATTACCAAGGAAGACCTGATCCAGCCAGAAGTCGAAAAAGAGGGTGCGGATCAAGAAGCTCTAATGTAGTATTTAGCGTCATCTAGGTAATATAAGAGATGCTATTTTGCAGGATGAGAAAACAAATCAGTGGCTTGAATTGCTGTTAGTGGCATTAGTGGTGTTGGGATTTGCCATGCTCCCGGTACTTGTTTGCTCATTCTGGCATGGATACTTGTAGTGATCCTGGAATTGGCTTTGCCAGTACTCATCATACATTCCTTTGTGGGATGTAGGTGGTAACTGGCAAGCTTGCCTACTTTGAGAGTAGGTGTAATGGTTGGCCAGTTGGTCATACCAGTAGAGCGTAAAGTTTGCTTTATGGCTGCGTTCAGTGAGACCAAAATCACCCATCAACGAAAATATCTCCTGAATATTTTTCTTCACTCGTTGCGGTAGCATACTTCTCCTTTCAGGCTTTGTCCGGAGCCCGTCCAATTAAAATCATTGTTAAATTATAGTCTCGCGCCTTTGTGTCAGATTGAGTTATGATGAATTTGTATAACTAAAGCGGTTGAATGAGCAAATAACTATACCGCTGGATTTACGGAACAGGTTGGTTGGCTATGGCTTGGATACAAAAACTCTCACGGGCATCGGGTAAGGAATCTGTTGAAGATTTAATGCAACAGAAAAAGCAACTGCTAGTAGCCGTGGATCGGTATAACCGCATATTCATGGGCAGCCGCGGTTACGGGTTTGTTGATTGGGATTTGTTAAATAAACGAATGCATTGGGACGGGGCATTCTGGGAAAACCTTGGATACAGCCAACAGGATATGGATCATATTTCAGACTCCAATCATTTTTTGGAGTATGTCCACCCGGATGATAGGGAGATCATGAACAATGCCATTCGTGGCCAACTAAAAAATCAGCATAACGGTGAAGTCACCTGTCGTATTCGAAGAAAGAAGGGTGGATACATTTGGGCGGAATTTCGCACTAGCGCAGTGAGGGATGAAAATGGCTGGGTGAGTTTTATGTCCGGGATTGCCTTTGACGTCACCAAGCTTAAACAAACCGAGCAGGCCTTGCTTATTAGTGAGGCTCGTCATGCACGTATTATTAAATCCTCAAATGATGGTATCTGGGAGTGGTCTGCCGATCATGGTGGCTTCCATTTCTCCAACCGTTGCTGGGAACAGTTGGGCTACACCGAGCATGATGATGTGGTGAATCAGGGAATTGACCGGGTTCAGGCTTGGCGTGCCCGTATGCATGCTGATGACGGTGAAGTGTTTGATAAAGTACTTAGAGATCACATCCGTGGCAAGCGTCCGTTTGATATCGAATACCGAATCAAGGGCAAGGATGATGAGTGGCGTTGGATTCGCGCACGTGGGCAGATGACCTATAACGAGAAGGGCGAGCCTAAACGGATGTCGGGCACCAATATGGATATCACTCAGCTTAAGAATGCAGAGGAGCGCGTGATCAAAGCAAAGGAAGCGGCGGAAAAAGCAAACCGGGCGAAGTCGGAGTTTTTGTCCAGTATGAGCCACGAGTTGAGGACTCCATTGAATGCAATCCTGGGTTTTGCGCAGCTTTTTGAATTAGACAGCAACCTCAATTCAGACCAGTTGGCGAATGTCGAAGAGATAAAAAAAGCCGGCCATCATTTATTGCAACTCATTAGCGATGTTTTGGATTTGGCGAAAGTTGAAGCCGGGCGAATGAGTTTCTCCTTGGAGGAAATGACGCCGATACGATTGTTAAAAGAGTGCGTTGTTTACCTTAAGCCGCAGGCCTCTGAGCGGGATATATCCATTACGACAGAATATAACGGCCTGGAAGAGCAAACTATCTGTGCCGATTGTGTTCGCTACAAACAGGTATTGCTGAATTTGATCAGTAACGCGGTGAAATATAACCGTGATGGCGGATCTGTGCATATTACCTGCTCAATCACGAAGGATGACCAATTCCGACTATCCGTAAAAGACACCGGAATCGGTATTCCCGCTGAATATCAGCATCAACTGTTCCAACCATTTAATCGTTTGAGTGCCGAAAACAGTCATATCGAAGGTACTGGTGTTGGCTTGGTGATTACCAAGCAATTGGTTGAACACATGGGTGGGCAACTGAGTTTTGCCAGCCAGGAAAACGTTGGCAGTGAGTTTTGGGTTGAGTTTCCAATCCAGTATGAGCAAACAGATGTTAGTGCTCGTGAACGTACGGAAGAGCTATGGAATAGTGATGTCAACGAAATTCCAGAGTTAGAGATAACCACTACTAAGAAAATTCTGTATGTTGAAGATAACCCGCCAAACCAACGGTTAATGCAGCAGATTCTCGCGCGCTACCCTCAGCTTCAACTTGAGGTGGCGGGTGAGTCGCTTAGAGGTATTTATCTGGCAAGAACCTCGAAACCGGACATGATAATTCTGGATATTAACCTGCCGGGAATGGATGGTTTTGAAACATTGGATGTCTTAAAGAAAGACCCGCAAACAGAAAATATTCCGGTTATTGCGTTGTCGGCTAATGCCATGGCTCACGATATTAAACGGGGAGAGGAGTCAGGTTTTGAAACCTATCTCACCAAGCCTATTGAGATTGGGAAGCTGATTGCGACCTGCAACCAGCTATTACGAGACAAATAGCATTTAGGCGTTGCCTAAATGCTTTCCAACGATCTGTAGTAAAGGTTTGAAGGTTTTTGGTGTGGCGCAGACTAAGTTACCTTTATCCATGTAACCGTTACCGCCTTTAAAGTCCGATAACAGGCCGCCGGATTCTTTTACCAGCAATACGCCTGCTGCCATGTCCCAGGGTTTTAATCCGATCTCCCAGAAACCATCAAATCGGCCTGCTGCGACGTAGGCCAAGTCCAGCGCGGCAGAACCCGCACGGCGGATGCCTGCGGTTTGGCCAGCGATTTCTCTCACACAATCCAGATAACCGTCGATATTTTGCAGGGCATAGCCGTTAAAAGGAATGCCTGTACCAATTAGTGCGCCGTCCATTCCTTTACAACCGGAAACACGGATTCGTCGACCGTTAAGCATGGCACCTTTGCCGCGGCTGGCGGTAAACTCTTCGCGCTTGATTGGGTCGAGTACGACAGCGTGTTCAATTTGCCCCTTGTACAAGCATGCGAGGGAAACGGAAAACTGGGGGATACCGTGTAAGAAGTTGGTTGTGCCGTCCAGAGGGTCAATAATCCACTCATAGTCCGCGTCTTTTGGCCCGACGGTGCCGGACTCTTCGCCCAGAAACTTGTGATCAGGGTAGGATTTACTCAAATGGTAAATGACTTCTTGCTCAGACTTTCGGTCCACTTCGCTGACATAGTCATTGCGGCCTTTCTCTTCAATGTTAACCATATCCAGGCGTTCAAAAGCCTGTTCGACCAGTTCACCTGCTTTTCGGGCTGCTTTTAAGGCAATGCTGAGCATTGGTTCCATAATTATTTCTACTTCTTGGAGTTAGTGGATAGGAAAGGCGCGCAATTATACCAGTATCACGGGCGCTACGGCTATTTGAATGCGAGGTGGACACTGCTAAACTTGGCGCCCCATTATTAGGCCCGATTTGAGATGTTTTCTTGAGTCAGATGAAGCTAGAGGATACCCCCAACAGATGTCAGATTCCGTTTTTCCCAATATTCGTATCGTCATGGTAAATACCACACATCCCGGCAACATCGGCGCTGCCGCACGGGCTATGAAGAATATGGGGTTGTCCACACTTGTCCTAGTTGAACCGAAAGAATACCCGGCAGAGAAAGCCGTATGGCGCGCTGCTGGTGCGTTGGATGTTTTGGATAATGTGCAGGTAGTGTCCACGCTGGATGAAGCCATTGCTGATTGTGGGTTGGTGGTGGGAACCAGCGCGAGAGAACGACGCATTCCCTGGCCGTTAGTGACGCCAAGAGAATGTGGTGATCGAGTGTGGGCGGAAGCCAAGCATCATGAAGTTGCTATTTTGTTTGGCCGGGAAGACCGGGGCTTAACCAATGACGAGCTGCAAAAGTGCCAATATCATGTCCATATACCGGCTAACAGTGAATACAGCTCGCTAAACATTGCCGCTGCAATTCAAGTTATTTGTTATGAAATTCGTATGTCATACCTTACGGATAAAGAAGGTAAAGCACCGCATTTTGATGATTGGGATATGCCGCCGGCGAAACAAAAAGATGTAGAGCTCTATTTTGAACACCTTGAAGATACGTTAAGTAAATTGGGTTTTTTAGATTTAAAAAACCCACGGCAAACCGTTACACGACTACGTCGTTTGTATAATCGTATTCGCATGGATCAGATGGAGTTGGGCATTATGCGGGGTATGCTCACTTCCATTCAGAATTATATTTACCATTCGGAGAATAGAATTAGGGAATTAACTGCGCGCGACGAGCAAAAGTAACAGTATGTTAGAGCCAATATATTTAGATTATGCCGCGACAACACCAGTGGATACCCGTGTTGCCAAAGCGATGATGCAGTGTTTGACCAAAGACGGTAATTTTGGCAACCCTGCGTCACGGTCACACAGTTTAGGTTGGCGTGCTGAAGAGGCGGTTGAAAATGCACGTCGTCATGTTGCGGATTTAATTCACGCGGACCCGAGAGAAATTGTTTGGACCAGTGGTGCGACGGAATCCAATAATCTGGCTATAAAAGGCATTCTAGAAAAAAATCAGGCCAAAGGTAAACATATTATTACCAGCCAGATTGAGCATAAAGCGGTGTTGGATACGTGTCAGTATATGGTGTCTCAGGGTTATAAGGCCACCTATTTGCAGCCGGATTCCGAAGGCTTGATATCACCGGAACAAGTGGCCGACTCGTTGCAGGAAGAAACGGTGCTGGTTTCACTCATGCACGTGAACAATGAAATCGGTGTGATTAACGATTTAAATTCTATTGGTAAAATCTGTCGGGACAAGTCTGTTTTTTTTCATGTGGATGCAGCACAAAGTGCAGGTAAATTAGATATCGATGTGGTGCAGGATAATATCGATTTATTGTCTATCTCTGCGCATAAGATGTATGGTCCAAAAGGAATCGGTGCGCTCTATGTAAGGCGACACCCGGATGTAAAACTCGTTGCTCAAATACACGGTGGTGGTCATGAACGGGGAATGCGCTCCGGTACTTTGGCAACCCACCAAATTGTTGGTTTGGGCGAAGCTGCTCGCATTGCCAGCCAGGAAAAAGATGCTGACATTCAACGAATTAAAAACCTGGCAGATACATTTATTACCCAGATCACTAAAGTAGAAGGGATGGGGCTAAATGGCAGCCGTGATTGCCGTTACCCTGGTATTGTGAATATACATTTCGGCGGGTTTGATGGTGAGACGCTTCTTATGACGTTGCGTGAACTCGCTATTTCTTCTGGTTCTGCCTGTACTTCCGCCAGTGTAGAACCTTCTTATGTGATTAAGGCCCTGGGGGTGAGTAATGCCCTGGCGGATGCCTCTCTAAGATTTAGCTTTGGTCGGTATACAACAGAAAACGAAGTGCAAAAGGCCATAGAAATTGTGACCAAGGTAATAGGGAAATAGCCAATTTTCTAGCATTTATGCTTGATTCTGGTGTTGCCTGATTTCTGAACAGTGTTACACTTCCAGCACAAGTATAAATAACAATAATAAGTACTATGAAAAACTATATCAGTATCCCTATATTACTTCTTTCCCTGGCCGTGCATGCTGAAGATGGTGCTATGTGCCCTCATCATGACAGCCATCAAGTTAAAATGCTTAATGAAAAAATCAGTGCCGCTCCGGATGATTTATCGTTGCGTTCTGAGCGCGGTCAGCACTATTTGGCAGAAGAGAAATTCGATAAAGCAGCGGCAGACTTTCAATTTGTTCTGACTCATCAGCCAGAATCGTTGCAAGCTCACTTAGATATGGCTAAGGCATTGGTCGGCATGGATAAAACTGCGGCGGCGCAAAACTATTTGCAGCAGTATATCGAGAAAGCTTCTTCCAACCAACAACATGCCAGTCAGTTAGAAGAAGCTCAGGTATTATTGAAAGAGATTACTCAGGTGAAGTAGTCTGCGTGTCTTGTTGTACTTTCACGTAATCGGCAATATTGCTTACGGTATCAAACCAGATTTGATTTTTGGGGTCTTGGGCATATTCAATTAATGCCTTTAATGTTTTTTCCCGCGTACTGTATTGCCCACTTAGTCCGACATCGTGCCCGGCAAAAATAACCCAGCGATTTTGTTTTTGTGCCTGTTTTATCACAGGGAGTAATTCGCTGAATGGCAAATCATCCATGCGTGAACCGGCGAGTTGATATATGTCGACGAAGCTGGGATCGTTCAAATATTCTGTTAGCCACAATCTGGAGTTTGAAAAAATATCTGCGGCGACGGGAACATAGCTTTTTGCATTGACACCTTTGCCAACCGCAGTTTGTCCACATGGATAGGCAAACGTTTTTGGAATAACTCCCAGTTTTTCATGAATTAATTTATTTGAATTCGTGAGTTCCTGACGAATTTCTTCGATAGTGAAATCTTCAACTTCCACGTCGTTCAAGCGTGTCCAGGCGAAATTGCCGCTGCATGGATGTCGAGTTGTATGGTTGCCAATTTCGTGGCCATTTTTTATGGCCGTTTTCCATTTATCTTCGTAACCGGGTAGAGCGAAAGTGGAAACGTAAAAAGTCGCTTTTGCGTTGTATTTATCGAGGATAGGAATTCCGTTGGTAAGTTGCGAAGGTCTGGCATCATCGAATGAAATACTGAGCGCAGATTGCTTACCTTCCGGCCATTGAAATTGAACTTGATAATCGTCTTCGTTGTAATTTTGCGCATAACTGGATAGCGCTGTGGTTGAAAAAAATAATCCAATAAAAAGTTTGGAATGATATTTTTTTATTAAATTTGTTATTGGTGTACGCATGCTAACCCACTCATGTCGTTTTTATTAATACTTAAGTGTAGTTTATTGTCCACAAACAAAGTGAAAGAAACGAAAAAAGCACCTTAATAAAGGTGCAAAGGCTGCTGGTGTCTACAGCAGATCAAGGGGGATGACCCTCGATAAACCAGTAATCGAGGGTCATTTTGGGGGTTAGAATTTCACCCGAACACCGACACTGTAACGAGATCCATTCTCATAAAAGCCGATAGGCAATCCGTCACTGGTACTGATGTTTACTGTTTCATTAGTAAGGTTTACGCCGGTCATATAAACATTAAACATGTCATTAATTGTGGCGTTGGCCGTTAAATCCCATTGACCATATGCTTCGGTTCGTTGTTGCGAACCGGAGATTTGACCACCATAGGATTCATCACGGTAGTTGTAAGATAAGCGAACACCGAACATGTCATTTTCATAGTAACCGGCAATATTCATTTGGTTTTCTGAGTTGCCAGGTAGCTCCAGCTCGTTAGGTGTATCAGCATCGGTCCAAGTGTAGTTTGTAATAACACCCAAGCCTTTGTAGATTTCCTGTTGCCATTGTAATTCCAGACCAAGTAAATCCGCGCCTTCTGCTGCATTGCTTGGTCGGGTTACAGAAATATTCTCACCGTCGATATTTTCTGTTTGAGTTTCTGAGATAACGTAAGTATCCAGGTCTTTATAGAAAATAGATGCCGATAGAATTGAGGCTTCCTGGAAATACCATTCGCCACCGAACTCAAGTTGATTGGAGTAGGTTGGTTCCAATTCCGGGTTACCAGCACTGGCCACACCTGACGTTGCGTTAATAACGATATTCGCGCTTAGGTTAGTGAAGGTTGGTCTTGCCATTGCACGCGACGCTGCACCACGTAAAATCAACTCATCACTGACGTTATAAATCAGGTTCAAGCTAGGTAGTATGTCGGTATACGTACGATCCTGTGAAACCAGACTGTAAGTGGTAGTACCGCCCTCATCACTGCCTTGGTAAGCTTTTGATGTTTGCTCTGTCTGAATAACGCGGAAGCCAAAGTTACCTGTTAAATCACCGGCTTCGATATTGGCTTGCACATAGGCAGCACTGATTTTTTCTGTCAGTTCGTAGTAAGCGTTATAGTCAAAGCCGTAAACCATCGAGCCTGCATCAAACATTGGATGGATAACTTGCTGTGCCAGCCCGCCATCAATCCACGCGTATTGGGTCAAAGAGCCAGAGGTGGCAGTTTCCTGGTGAAGGGTAGGTGTCAATCCACCGGAAACTTCATCCATGCTAATGACTCTCCAAGAAGGGTCAGTATTGTCCGTAGTCCCATTGTCACGAACATTTTCGATAACGTGGTTACGGTACTTCAGCCCTGTCTCGATACTGGAAATGAAACTGGCATTCAGGTTGAATTTAAGGTCGCCCTGCATATACCACTCGTCATCAGTCATTTCACGAACCCAGTCACGGGCGCTGCCCATTGTCAGGACTGAGTGATCGGTTGGATCGATATCGAGGTAATCGACTTCAACTAAATCTGGCCCTAAAGTGACTTCAGTGCGGGATTTCGCTTCAAACCAGTAACCCACGTCTTCCGAACTACCACCCTTGGCGCTGGTCACACCAGCCTGGAAGTGGCCTGTCAGGCTGTCTGTTTCGTATTCCAGGTCGAAGTCGACGACTTGGCTTTCCACATAGGCTTTACGATAAATGGGCTCGATGGCAACGCCTGAAGGAGCGTTTGGATCAGCACTATTAAATACGCCGCCAACCAGAGCTTGTCGGCCGTCTGATGTGGTGACAAATTCAGGGTTAGTTGCATCGATTACTTCGTTGCCTGAAGTAACCATACGAGTTGGGTTGGCTGCGTTCCAGTCGTCAGCAGAAACAGCTGTTCCGCCAATGATCCAAAGATAGTTTTGGTTGTTGTTATCCATATCCATATCTGAATTAACGAAATTCAGGGACATGTCCAACTCGTCAGTTGGTTTAAATTGGAGAGTCAGGTTAGCAGTGGTTCGTTCACGGTCTTGACGGAATATCGCTGAACCACCGCCCCAGGCTGCGTACACGTCTTCCGTCTGATTGTTATCCTGGTCGACTACTGTGTAGCTGGAGTTAGTCAGGAAGGCTTCCAAACCGTCTCGTCGAACAGTACGTTTTTGCGAGTTAATGGAAGCCAGCACGCCGAAAGTCTGGTCAGGGGTAGACCAGGAGGCTAGAGCAGATATTTGTGGATCCCACTCGTCTGGTAATTCACTATATTGGTACTCGGCGGAAGCTTGAATTGTTAGCGGGTCGAGATCCAGAGGCTTGCGGGTTATGACGTTAACCATACCACCGATGCTGCCTTCGTCATGTCTTGCTTGCGGGCTTTTATATACCTCAAGCGCAGAAACCAGTTCTGACGCCAGGATAGAATAGTTAAAACCACGGCTGGCGTTATCGTTTGCCCACCAGTAAGCGGAAGAAACATTTTGCCCGTTCATCAGGGTTCGGTTCATGGTGCTATCCGTACCGCGAACAAAAATGTCTCGACCTTCACCCCAAATGCGGTCGACAGAAATACCTGGAATGCGTTGAAGTGAATCCGCAACGTTTTTATCGGGGAATTTACCAATATCTTCAGAGTTAATGGCGTCAATAATAGATGTTGAATTACGCTTGCTATCAAGTGCCGCAATCAAACTGCTACGAATTCCTGTAACCAAGACTTCTTCTTCAACTTTATTATTGTCTGTTTGTGCTAACGCATCGGCAGAAGCCCCTAATATGATCAGGCTAATTGAATACGCCAGCTTGTTTTTCTTTGTACTAAATGCTGGTAGCGTTATTTGCATTGATAATTCCTCATGCGGATAAACATTTTATTTTTATCGGGTGATTAAGACAGCCCTGACCAAGGGTAACTGGCCAAATTAAAATTTACCGACACGTAAAATAAAAAAAGTCACGTAAATTGGATTGCTGACGGGGATCTGTTTGTTTTGGCGTTTAGTTTTCTGATGAGAGATCTCTTCAATGTCTTTTTATGCATATTTGTTGAGAAATGCGTGGCGTCTAGAACACTTATCTATATCGCACTGTGAAATAGCTTTTTTCGGTTTAATACAGTTGAAAAAATGTTTTTAGTTTGTACTAATGTTTATATAGGCGACTAAATTGTTAACTATTTCAGCTTTTTTGGCTGTTGTTATATAAAAAGAATTGTGGTGGTTAATAAAAAATAAAATTTAGTTATAACCAATGAGGAATATGGGATGACACTTAAATTAAAAGTCACACTCATTGTATGTATTATATTAATCGCGTTTTTATCCTTTATGAGCGTGGGCCTGATTACGTTACGAGTTGCGAGTGACTCCGATAATAAAGCCCGTGTAAATCAGCTTTTTAAATCCACCTATAACTTTATTTCGCAACTGGAAAAGCACGCCGCTGAAGGTAAAATTTCCGATCAGGAAGCAAAAGTACTGGCGACCCGAGTTTTACGAAATAACTTTTACCATGATAGTGAGTATGTTTATGTTGCCGATGAAAACCTGGTTTTCATCGCGACACCCAGGGATCCAGAATTACATGGAACCAGCTTTAATGAGTTTAAAGACGGAGACGGAAATAGTGTTGGTAGTATTCTGGCGCAAGCGGTAAGGAACAATCCTGGCAGAATCGCAGAATATGAATGGACACAAAAACAGCCTGATGGCAGTGTCGAAAACAAACTTTCTATTGCACAAAAAACTGATCGATGGGGTTGGTATGTTGGTACCGGTATCGGTTTTAACGAAGTTAATAAACGGTTTTGGGCAACGGCCCAATGGCAAGTTCTTATATGTGTTGTATTTACGGCAGTGATTGGTGGCTTGTTGTTTTATTCGTTGTGGCGTTTGCTCGCCATAATGGGCGGTGAGCCGAAAGTTGTATTAGAATTGGTGCGTTCAGCGGCGGCTGGTGATTTACGTATCAATAAAAATGGACAAAAAGATGTAAGGGAAGATTCGATATATGGTTCCACTGTTGCGATGAAGGAATCTTTATCGAACATCTTAAAACATATTCGCAACGCAACCGATAACCTCAATATTGAAATCGCAAACGCAAATGATCGTTCGAAAACCATCGATCAAAAATTTGAAACTCAACGAATAGAAACCGATATGATCGCCACAGCGATCACGGAAATGTCACAAACGTCAAACACAGTTTCCGAAAGTGCTGAACATGCGGCAGAGGAAACCAAAAATGCTGATAGCGAAGGTGTAAAAGCTCAGGAAATTGTTGCTGATGCTGTTATTGCCATTGAGGCCCTGGCTAGCCAAATTGATCAGTCCAGCGATGTGATTTCTGAGTTGGGTGATGAAGTCACTAATATTGTTTCTGTTCTGGATGAAATTCGCGGTATTGCCGAGCAAACAAATTTGCTGGCTTTGAACGCCGCTATTGAAGCCGCGCGAGCCGGAGAGCAAGGTAGAGGGTTTGCGGTCGTGGCGGATGAAGTGCGTAACCTTGCTAAACGAACGCAAGACAGTACCGAAGAAATTCAGACGATGATTGAACGTTTGCAGAATGGCTCGCAGCGCTGCATTCAATCTATGAGTGTGAGTAGAAGTAACAGTTCAACAACCGTTGAGCAAACTCGTTCTGCTGCGCAAGCCCTGGAAAGAATTGCCCTTTCACTAAATACCATTACCGACATGAACAGCCAGATTGCAACTGCTGCTGTGGAGCAGAGTCACGTCTGCGAGGATGTGTCCCAGCGAGTCAATATGATTGCCGACAGTTCTCATGATGCAGCAGATTTGGCGAGAGTTGGTCGGGAATCGACCGAAGCACTGGTAAAACTGACTTCAGACTTGGATGACATCGTAAAACGTTTTCAAACCGATTAGTTTTCCTAACCTGTATTTAATTGCTTAATTCTCTCCCTCTTGATGTTAAGGAGAAGGCGATGCTCAAGCGCATTTTTGTTGTTTTTTTTGCTGTATTAATGTTTGCGTGTGATAAGCAGGATGCCAATAACGATGAAGGGAAGGTTCTTACGCAAGAGTTTATTGATCGCATGGCTGAGACCCTTGATATTCAATATACGGTTGTGGCCAACAAAAGTGGTGGCGACTGCACTCCGGAATGGGGAAAGGGTAGTTGTTTTGTCACGGATATAAAAATCACCTCAATGAATAGAACCAAGCTTGGAGGTTGGGAAATCTATTACAGTCAGCCGGATCGGTTTACTGAAAGTCGTAACGAAGAGTTTACCGTCACACATATTAATGGTGACCTGGTTCGAATATTACCTGGGAAAAATTATAAAGGTTTTGAGGCCGGTGAAACCAAACGAATCCGTACTTATTCCCAAGGCTTAGTGTTAACGGATGCTAAGGTTATGCCCAACTATTACATTGTGGCACCGGGTCTGGAAGCAAAAATCATTCAAAGTACACGCTTGTTTATTGCGAAAGATACAGGGTTGGAAATTCGTCCTTATGCAACCATTATTGATGGTGATACACAATTTCAACGGGAAAATGACGACACTCCTTTGGCAACGGCAGAATTTTTGTTTGAACAAAATAAAGATGTTGAATTTATTCCTGAGGCCATTCGTTACGGTGTTATCCCAAGGCCTAAAAAGCTGGAAGAAAAAACTGGTGAGTTAAATCTTACCGGTGGCTTTCAGATTGTTGGTGACGACGAAGCGGTAATTGCAGCTGGCCCCGCTATTCAGACTTTCCGCGGTTTAGGGTTTGAAGAACGTGATACCGGGGTGGTGCTACAAGTGAGTATCAACAATAAGCTCAAGCTAAAGCCCGGTGGGTATGCTCTATCAGTAGGTGATAGCATTAGTGCTCAAGGCGTTGATGAGGAAGGTGTGGCCAATGCGGTACGAACTCTAATTGCTTTAACGGTCACTGATAATAACTTTATCCCTAAAGTGGAAATCGTGGACGAGCCCCGTTACCCGTTTCGGGGAATGCATGTCGATTTGGTTCGGAATTTTCACAGTAAGCAGTTTGTGCTGTCCTTAATAGAACAAATGGCGGCATATAAATTGAATAAACTGCATCTGCATCTTGGTGATGATGAAGGTTGGCGTTTAGAAATCAAGGGTTTACCGGAACTGACAGAAGTGGGTGGTTTCCGTTGTCACGATTTAACTGAAACAAAGTGCCTGCTACCTCAATTAGGTTCAGGTCCAGACCCAAAACAAAACCCGGAAGTGAATGGTTTCTTCTCCATCAACGAATACAAACAAATCCTGATGTATGCCGATGCGCGACATATTCAAGTGATTCCCTCCTTTGATATGCCTGGGCACTCTCGGGCTTTAATCAAAAGTATGGAAGCTCGATATCGTAAATTGATGTTGGCGGAAAAATATGAAGAGGCGATGGAGTACCGCTTAGTTGAACAGCAGGATAAAACCGAATATCGAAGTATTCAGAATTACAATGACAACACGTTAAACGTCTGTATGGCTTCTACATACCATTTGATCGATAAAATTATCGAAGAAATGAAAGAAGTTCACTCTGCAGCGGGACAGCCCTTAACCCGATACCATATTGGCGCTGATGAAACTGCCGGTGCATGGGTTAAATCGCCAATATGCAAAGATTATATGAAAGAGCGTGGAATTAAAGAGGCTAAAGATTTAGGGCCGCACTTTATAGAGCGTGTCTCCAAAATGCTGGATGACAAAAATATTGAAGTGGCAGGATGGAGTGATGGTCTGAGTCACACTAATTTTGACAATATGCCGGAGACCGTGCAATCCAATATTTGGGATGTACTTGTCTGGGGTGGCGTTGGCAATTTAAATAAACAGGTTAATGCAGGTTGGGAAGTGGTATTGTCCACTCCCGATGCACTGTATTTCGATTTTCCTCATGAGGCCGACCCGAAAGAACCGGGGTATTATTGGGGTACTCGCCACGTAAATACAAAAAAAGTATTCAGCTTGATGCCCGGAAATATGCCTTTGCATGCTGAAATATGGAAAAGCCCATCCGAAAAGCCGTTTGAGATCGACGATACATTCCGCTATGACGATAAAGGCCATTTACTTCATAGCCCTATACAAAAAGGAAAATCGATAGTGGGTATTCAAGGGCAAATCTGGAGTGAGACATTGCGCTCGGATAAATGGACTGAGTATCAAATCTATCCCCGGCTTTTGGCTTTAGCGGAACGTGCCTGGTACAAGCCAGATTGGGAACCGGAATACAATTATCAAGGAGCAAAATACAATCATGATACACATTTCTTTTCGGATAAAAACGAGAAGATGCGAGATAGGGATTGGAACCGTTTTGCATCCATTGTTGCGAAGAAAGAGTTGGTGAAACTGGAACGTGCCGGAGTTTTTTATCGTATTCCAACAGTAGGCGCTGTGATAAAGGAAGGCAAACTCTATGCGAACAGTATTTTCCCTGGTTTACCGATTGAGTATCAGATTGGTAATGGGCCGTGGGAAAAATATATTGAGCCAGTCGAATCCGACCTTTTACATGGAAAGAAAGAAGTGCGAGTACATTCTCGCTCGGCTGAAGGTAAACGGTCAGGGCGGATACTGTCTGTGAGGTAGCATAGATGGGGCTGTCTTTAATGCTTCCCCAGAACTGGGTTGGAGACGATTGATACGAGAATGCTCAAATTAACCACCAATATAGCAACCAACCAACAGCTGGTAAGACTACTATCTGAGAGAGTAAGGATTTAAACTTTAGTAAGAGAGCTCCTGCTGTTACTAACAATATCCCCATTGGTGCGGTCATATATGATCCTAGTATAGCCCAACCCTCACAATCCCATGAGTCTTCCGGGCATTTCGATATATTGCTCAAAGACCAAAGTGCAGCGATAAGAAACAAGCTTCCAATAACGAACTCAAATAAAGCTAGTAGTGTTTTTATTGTTTTCCCTCTCATCTTTTGTCTGCTGAACACTCCAGAATAGGTGGTAAGGTATTTTATCTAATTGTTTCTGCAAAGTATGAAAAATGAAAATATACATTGAATGAGCTGTAGCTCAGATATTCGATGTGGAGTTCTCAACGGGCGCCGCTTTCATGTGCATTAAATATCCGGTAGTTAAGCAGACAAAGTAAACTGACCATCCGGCAAAAACCACATCACTGAAAAAGTGACCGCCTTGGACGATACGAGTAAAACCTATCAAGCCACCCAACATAATTCCAGACATTAGCCAAAACCGGCGTCGTCGAATCCAGGCCAATGCCATAATGTAAAACCCTATGGATGCGTGACCGCTGACAAACGAACAGTTACGTTTACATTCCCCTGAGTACACGAAAGGTGCAGCGTATTGCATGTTCCCGCCAAATTGCTCAAGGTGTTGTGGTCTGGGTCTGCCAACCGAATTATCCTTTAAAATGGCATTAACTAATATGCCGGGGCCAAGCAGAAGACAAACCAACAGGTATATTAACTTTTTCCGGCGAACCAGGTTTTTCCTATAGGAGTAGTATGCAATGCCAAGAATAAACAGTGCCAGATACAGAAAATGAATATAGGCAAATACCCAGTATATTGCCCGTATAATAATATTTTGATTAAAGTAAAAGCCTGTTTCTGGATGATAAAAGAGACCCGCTATTTGAGGATCTAGGTTTGGAAACAGCAAAAAGAAAATAATACAGACGATAAACAACGCCACATCCAGTCGGAAAAAACGTGCGAAAGCATTATTTGTCATTAGCTGGATACCCTTTAAAGCCAGTTACGTAATAAATAAACACTTCACGTTCAACGTCTTTCATTGGCTTTGCATTGAGTTCGCCAATATATTCTGCAGTGTTAAATGAACTTAAGTATTCCTCAGAAAGCTCGTTTTTACTGACAAATATAAATGATTGGCTGTTTACTCCCTGCCATTCCCGTAAATTGACTTTGAGGTCATAGTAATCCCGTACGTTTTGAGCATTGGCATTCCAGCGTGCAAATTTAAATTGGTCTGGCATGGCGTAAAAACCGAGGTATGCGATCAGATCTCTGGAATCACTGAGTAATAATGCGTCGGGGTATTTAGCTACGATAGGTTTTAACTGCTGACCAAGTGTTTCCCAGCCTGCAACCCGGTTAAATGGCGTGTTTTTCTTTGACGGCTCAATATTGAGTTGTTCCTGTATCACCGGCCAGTGGTAGAAGATACTGAGGAATAGTAATTGCAGAATAATGCCCGCACGAATTGTTTTGAATGATACTTCGTGACGGAGTTGATCAATGGCGATACCAACCAAAATACTGCCACCAATAATCCAGGGGCCGGCCCAGTTGGCAAAGGCGCGAGATAAAAACGCCTGCACAGAAATTGCAATGAGTATGACAAAGGTTGCAAATGCAATGCATCGAATAAACTCAGGCAGTTCAATGGCTTTGGGTAAGCGCTGTTTACTTTGTGCATTGCTCAAATCCATTTTGTTCCATAGGAATTTGATCAGATAGTAACTGGATATGGGGCCAAAAATGACTAACTGAATCGCCAGGAATTCGAATAAAGAAGCAAAGTTAAATAATTGCCCATCGGTTTTAGAAATTTCTTTGGTGTGTTGTAGCGCAATAAAATCGTACTGATAGTTCCAATAGATATTCAGCCCGAAAATAAGCCCGGCTAACACGGCTGCAGCCCAGGGGCCAGGGGAAGTCAGTAAGGGGCGATAACGGGCAGACACACATAGAAAGAGAAACAACGCCAACGGAAGGGCTCCCATGGTGTATTTACTGAGCATACCGCAACCGGTGGTTACACCGAGAAGCAACCACAGGCCAATGTGGTTTTTTGCAATAGCATGGAAAAACAGAAGTAAAGATAACGACCAAAAAAACAACATTGGTGCATCTGTGGTGATAAATTCACTATTAAACCCCACCAGCAGCGATGAAGAAAACACAATACCGCCAACAATTGCTGAGCTGGAAGAAACAAAACTGCGCAATATGGCATAAATACACAGGCTGCTACCGGCGTATAAAATGGGTGAGATAAATTTTATTGCAAAGGCACTGGTACCAAATAAAAAAGTACCGATACTCAGAACCCAGGCGACCATAGGTGGTTTGGAGTAATAACCGAGGTCGGGATTCAATGACCAGTGGTAATAGTATGCTTCGTCATAGAATACATCGAAATGGCCTTGGGTCAGAACCAGAATTCGGTAGAGCGTGACGAGTGAGATAAATACGATAAAACCTACCCAAGGGTTTGTTTTAATCGCTGAAGTAAATTGATAGAGCTTGGTTCCAGACATCATAGAGTAGGCTGTTTCTTCACTTGGAATCAGGTAAGTCCATAAGAATCGAATGATAGCGATTATGGCTACCAAATTAACCATTACAAGGGCTAGGGGGTAATCACCTTTATTCACGATTAGGGCTATGCTGGGTAACAGCATAAGCACCAGAATGGTTTTATGGGTTTTGGCGTTAACGCCAGAACGCCATTTCAGGGTGGCGTAAACCGCAAGATTACCACAAATCAACCCTATTGCCCCACCCACTAATACATCAATTGGCCAGTGTACGCCGATGAATACCCGACTTAAGCCGACAGCGGCGGCCAAAGCCAGCGCCAGAGTTTGAATAAGGCGACTTTGGAAGTAACAGTAGACAATACTGGCTAACAGAAATGCAGTCAGTGTATGGCCAGAGGGAAAGCTGCGGCTCTTATAGGCTTTGCCTATGATATGAATAACTTCCGTTTCCAGTACTGCTGGAGGGCGCGGAGCGTCAAAATAGCTTTTAAGAACACTGCTCAGAATTGCGCCGAGTATCGAAGCGACCAAAATAGACCAGTGCAATTGAACATTCTTGGTTGTGATCGCCAGCATTAGAGCCAACAGAAACACGCCATCACCGAACATGGTGATGTTCTGTAATAGTAATTCGGGAAGGTAGGGAGTGAGCCCGTTAAGGGGAATGAAGGCAAAGTGATAGCCTTGAACAACATACCCTGTGACAGCACACACCAGCATGGCAGCTGCAATACGGTTCAGCTGGTACATACAGTTAATTGGCAGAGTTATGGGGCTGTTTCTATGGTGCTCAACTAAAAGTCTGTAGTCTGCCCAGTAGGCAGAAAACCATTGTTGCAGGCTGTACATAGCTAATTTATTTTTTTGATAGTGGTGGAATGTTGACCAATAAAATCCCGCCTTGTTCAAATAGAACTTGATGGTCCCGAATGTGAGGTTCCTGAAGTAAAGATTGAACCCGATCAGATCTAACCAGCGCAATTTCTCCCGGTTTAGGTGCCCTTAACGGAGTAATTTGTTGACGATATACACTAAAGCTAGGCATATGCATGCGATATGCGACGACCGTTTGCTGGATATTGTTCGTTTCCAAATAACGGATTGCATTGTGGATCGGTGCTTCTTTCAGTTCTGCAGCAGCACTGACGAAGAAGGTGAAAACAAAACTGTTGAGCAGCAACCCCATGGTACAGAGTCTTTGCCACAAAGCGAATCCCGGGGCAATAATAATTGCAACTGCGCCAGAAAATACCGCGATAGCCGCGTAAAAATAGGTTGGTCCAAACGCTTCACTGTGCCGAGCAATAATGTCTCCGTCGAATCCCTGGGTGTGGGTACTGGCATATTTGAGCAGTATAGGAAGTAATGCTAGCAGGCCGAAAAATAATAAAACCCAAAAACAATCCTTACGTTTTTTTGAATGAAGGCTATCTAACTGAGAAAATAGTAAAAATAGTGGCACACAACCGTTGAGGATGTAGTGAGGCAGTTGAGTTTTGGAAAATGAAAATACAATGAATGTGACACAGAACCAAATAGCGAGATATTGGTTTAAAGGGGTTTTTAACAACGTTTTCACATTGTAAAAGAGTCGGACCAATAAGCCGCTATAAGGCAAAATAATAATGGGCAGTAAGAAAAGATAGTAAAAGAGGCTGCCGCCGTGGCTTTCACGGGTGCTGGAAAAGCGTTTCAGGTTGTGTTCGACAATAAACCCCTGAAAAAATCCGTCTCCTTGTTCGAGGTAGACCGCATAAACCCAAGGGGCCACAACAGCGAAAAAAATTGTCCACCCCAGAGGGTGAATGTAGCTGAGGTAGTGTTTTTTATCTGCTTTGCTAATGCCTAGATACAATAATGAAACCGCTAAAGGTAATACCACCGCCACTGGCCCTTTGGTTAATGCGCCTAATGCCAACCAAAGATAAACACTTAATAAATAGCGGAGTTGTTGTTTCTGGAAATACCGCCAGATATCAAAAAACGCCAGAGTGAGAAAGAGGTTGAGCGTGGCATCTGCAATGGCAGAGCGGGCAATAAGTGCCACCCATAGACAATTTAGGAAAAGTAATATAGTGATTTTGCTTTTTTCGTCGCCAAAAAATTCTCGGCTGAAACGAAATATTACCCAGCCCCATACACTGGCTAACAGCGTGGAAGGCAATCGAAAAGCCCACTCATTGTAACCGAAGAGCTTGATACTTGCGGCTTGCAGCCAGTAAAACAAAATAGGTTTGTCGTAGCGGGGTACTCCGTCCAGATAGGTGGCGGAGAAATTATTTGAGGCGAGCATTTCCCGAGTGGCTTCAGTAAATGCGCCTTCGTCCAAGTCAAAGAGTGGAACCCAACCCAGGCCAAGATAAAAGCCAATGGCTAAACAGAAGAAAATAAAAAAGGGTGAGCAAAATAAATTGTCCACCCTTTGATTTGTTGAAGTGCTTTCGTGGTTCTTGGATTGCAGAAAAACGAAATTCACTTTTGTCTCCTTTAGGTATCGTCTGTCTTCGACGATTCTGGGTGAGAATCATCTGGCTGCTCTTCAAATAACTCAGGCGAGTATTCAAAAGACAAAGGTTGACGAACCTTGTAGCTTTTTACGTTGGTGGTTTGGAAGAATATTCGGCTGAGTATTTCTGATAGAACACCGGTTGTTAAAAATTGCAGCGAAGCAATAATCAGTAAACTGGATATAAGTAAAAGCGGACGATTGCCAATATCTTCGCCAAGTATGTATTTGGTAAAGGCTAAATAGGCGAGCAAAATACCGCCGATTGAGCCTACCCATAAACCAATTGAACCGAAGAAATGACCTGGGCGAGCGCGGAACTTCAGGAAGAAAAAGACTGATACCAGATCGATAATAACGCGGAATGTACGTGATATACCGTATTTTGATTCACCGGCTGTTCGTGCCCGATGGTTTACTACTGTCTGACCAATTCGATGGGGAGGGCATACCGTGGCCATCCACACAGGAATAAAACGGTGCATTTCACCGTATAGCCGAATTTGTTTTACCACGTCTGCACGATAAACCTTCAGGCTGCAACCGTAATCATCCAGTTTTACACCACTCACACGCTGGATAATTTTATTGGCAATGCGAGAGGGGAATTTCCTGGACATTAATTTATCTTGTCTGTTTTTTCTCCAGCCTTGAAGTAAATCCAGATCACGAGACAGTAACTCTTTCACTAGGCGGGGAATATCCGCCGGATCGTTTTGTAAATCGCCATCCATAGTGGCAATTAACTCGGTATTGGCGGCGTCGATACCGGCCTGCATCGCGGCCGTCTGGCCAAAATTCCGTTGTAACTCAATATGAATAAATTGCGGACCGAATTCAGCAACACATTCTGTTAGCGTTTTGGCGGTGTCATCTACACTACCGTCATTGACCAGGATAGCTTTCCACTCTCCCTCGTAACCGATCATGGCGTCTCTCAGGGCTTGGAACAACGGGCGGATATTGTCTTCCTCATTGTATACGGGAACAACAATGGTCAAACTCGGTAATTGCATAGTGATAGTGCCTGTTACTAACTTAAAATCCGCTGCGGCTTATGTACCTGTTTTTCGTTGCAAAAACATTGCACCGAAGGCTCCCGCAGCCATGTTTATGAAAAAAATAAAAATATGAAGGTTTACTGCCGCTTTAACCAATGTTTCCATCTCATAGCCGAGTGGAACCAAGGGTAAGGCAAATGCAAACTCAAATGTGCCCGAATTGGCGATACCTGTTATCGGAGAAAGGGCACTGCCATCGGCTATGATAGTGGCCAGCCACGCGTGGTCAATAGGCAGGTCACCCAATATTGAAGCGACATAGGCCAGGGCAAACAGCTTTACTAACCAAATAGCCAGGGTAATAGCGTACAAAGATACCCAGCTTGATGTGTTGGCATATAGCGGTTGAGCAAAGCTTAACTTCGGTAGTCTATCACCGGCTGTTTTCATTAGGGTCATAACGGTGGGGAGTGCAAGTATCAATACTATCGGCCCCCAAACCGCGTGTTTTCCCAACCAAATCGAACCGGCAAAAAAGCTCAAGAGTAACAATAGTACATGAGCGTCAAATAACCGAATTAACAGCAGTGTTGCCAGCGAGTAGCGTAGTTCGACATCCAGTTGATATTTACTGAGGGTGGGTAAAGCCGCTTCACCTAAACGCATTGGTAAAAGGTAAGAGACGGTATTGTGAACAAGGCTAACGGCCATCACGCGTTTAAAGGCCACTTGGCCGCGACGGTTGTATGCGAAATAAATACGCGCAACCCTTAGCAGGTGGCTGGTTAGGACAAGGCATATGGCAAGTAGGGTTGCTATGAGGCCAAGTTTTGACCAGGCGACGAGTGTTGCCTGCCATGTGTATTCAAGTTCCACCCAAACAATTACCGCAGCCAGAACGGCAAGGGCAAATATTGACTTGAATAGGACTTTTCCTGTTTGGCTCATTTAAAGATATCGGGATGACATTAAAGGCGTGGGTTTATACCACATTCATACCCAACTAGACAGGTTTGCGATTGGAGAATGCCTGATACGCTTTGCGACTGGCACGCTGTAAAAGCCTAAGCCAAGGTGAGGGCGGTGCGATCAACTGAACGGTAATGTTATCGTGCCCACCTTTTTCCAGGGCAGCGGTAACGAGTCTTTTGGACATTTCAGGGAGGGATTTACTGCTATCAAGGATTGATTTTATAGTGTCGCTGTCGACCTTGTCCGTCAGCCCATCGCTGCATAACAGCACCAAGTCATTTTTTCGCCAGTCCCGTTGCAGCAAATCAACGTTAACTCTGTCCATGTCGAGTGAACCAAGGCATTGCGTGATAATATTTTTTTCCGGGTGGTCTTCCATCTCGTTTTGCGAAATTGCACCGGACTCATACAAAAACTGAACGTAGGAATGATCGCGGGTTAATTGTTGAAATTCGCTTTCTTCGTCTGGGCCGTGTTTGGTAAACAGGTACGCGCGGCTGTCTCCCACCCAGGCAATTTCGTACCGGGTTTCTTCTGAGTGTAAGGCAACTACTGTGGACCCCATGCCTTGTCCGCCGATCCCCATAGAGGAAGCGTGTAATATGCCTTGGTGAGCAGCTTGAATCGCTTCAACTAGTGATGCCCCTTCGCGGAGTTTGTTGTGAACCGTTTTTGCGGCGATATCACTGGCGACTTCGCCGGCCGCATGCCCACCCATGCCATCAGCGACCAGCCATAAACCTAATTTGGGGGATGCCAGGAAACAATCCTCATTGTTGGTACGCAGTAAACCAACGTTTGTTTCTGATTGATGACCGGAAAACAACATTTTTATATTTTAAAACATCCAAGTATTTGGTTGAAAAATGGTCGCAAAGTTGTTGAAAACAATCTTATATTTGAGACTAAACTACTTTTTGTCTTATGTCTCGAAATAGTACTGAAATATCTCCAGTTTTCTTGGTAGCTTTCACAATTTGATTTAAAGTTAGAATAATCCGCACAGAGAAATGTGGGTGATCGAAAAACAATCACTTTGTCGAAAAAAACGGAAAAAGTGGTATCAGGAGCGTTATTAAGAAGTACTATTCAAGGGCGAAAACATGTATCAATTGAAATTTAAAAATCAGTCAAAAGGGCCACTTTGGTTAGTGGAGCCGCATTATACGCTGGGGGCTGCAAGTGATTGTGAAATTCCCATCCATAAGTCAGGCGTGGCTGCTCAGGCTGCATATATACATGTTTCTCAAGCTACGGTAAAAATTGAAAGTCTGGTTGAAGATGGCAGTGTTAAAAAGAATGGGGCACCAATTATTGGGGAAGAAACATTAGCTTCTGGTGATGTATTTTCAATTGCGGGTGTGGAATTTGAGATTATTGATCCTAAACATCAACGAGCCACTGCCTCCAGTCAGCCCACAGAAGCAAAACAGGATTGGGCTCTTGTTGCGCTAAGCAGCGCGCTATCTAACAAGCGTTACACAATAAAAGACACAAAAATATTGGGCCGTTCAAAAGAGTGCGATATTAGTTTAGGTGTTGCGCATTTATCTCGTAAACATGCCTCGCTTTCTGTGACTGACCAGGGGCTATCCGTGAGTGATCTAGGGTCCTCAAATGGGACTTACGTTAACGGTCAAAAAATCGAGCGAGCTGTTCTGCGTAATGGCGATGAACTTGGTTTTGACACGTTAAAGTTCCGTGTTGAAGGGCCATCGGAAAATCTTGATTCCACCACTGTACGACCTGTGTTTAAAGTGATGAACGAAGCTCCAACCCTTTTAGGGCATGGACGTAAAGCGGGGCAGGGTTCTGCCGAAGGGAAACCCGCTGCAACTGGCGGAGCTCAGTCACCTCGGCCGGCAAAACCAAAGAAAAGCAGCGCGGCTGCGCAATATAAGGTGTCCGCTCAATCACAACCTGTGGTAGCGAAAAACGGAAACTCAATCTGGCCACTGGTGATTCTGGCGGCTGCGGCCGCGGTAGGGCTGGTCTGGTTCTTTGTGTTCAATTAATTGCGTATTTTGGGCAATGGAAGCGTTATATGCTCCATTGCTCCTTACCTAACGTATTCTTAACAGCATTCGCTATTTAAGTTATTTCAACCTTGGCCGACACCCCCTTTGAACAACGCTAAACGGGGTGCGTTATGATTTCTCTAGCCAATGTATTTGCAGGGCAGTATTCTCAGGCTTTGCAACAGAGGCATTCAACCTTTGCGGAGGCTGAAGCCGTAAAAACCGATGATCAGGGAAGAACGACATATGTTCGAGCTTCTGCGTCTTCCACATCTGAATCCACCTATTTCTCTCGCGGTCAACGATCTCCAGCCTTGACATATGGCCCCACGGGGGAAGTAGACCAGACGGCCGCGGTGAAGCCCGCAGCTGAGAAAACCCAAGCTGCTTCGACAATTTTGAGCTTTATCGAGCTACAACTCACTCGAGACGTGCAGGACGGCGCCACCGCGGAAGAACTGCAATCTCGATTAGAAGCGGGATTGCAGGGTTTTATTAAAGGTTACACTGAAGCGGCTGAGCAGCTAGCGGCTGCCGGTTTTCTCAATGGTGATGTCAAAACTGCAATTGAAAAAACCTACAGCGATGTACTGTCAGGCGTTTCTGAGATGGCTGAGAAGTTTGGTTTGCAAGATCCGGTTGAAAAAATCGAATCCGGTAAACCTATGGGGGAAGAACAACCTGCTGAGGTTGTTGCTCAAGCGCCGAAAAACCCCATTGCCGAGACTTTAGATCGCTCCCCGGAGCGATTAAAAGCACTATTGGATGCGTCTGCGATATCCCATACGGTTTCGCAAACACGCAGCTTCAGCTTTGAGTTGAAAACTCAGGATGGAGACACGGTGACTATCAAAGCTTTTTCTCGTTATTCCAGTGAATTTGCTGCGGCAAATTATCGCAGTGATGAAGGCAATGGCTATTACCGACAACAAGTTGCGGTATCGCAAAAGAGCTCATCCGCTGACGACTTTTTCTTTGAAGTGGAAGGGGAGTTGGATGAGGGGGAAATTAAAGCAATTAACGATTTGTTATCCAAAGTGAATGATATTGCCGAAACTTTTTATAACGGTAATTTGGATAAAGCCTTCGAACAAGCGCTGAACATTGGTTATGACACCGATGAAATTGCCAAATTTGCGTTAAATCTCAAGCAACAATACAGCGAACAAGTGGCATCAGCATACGGTGCTGTCGCACAACTTGGTCAAGAAAAAGATCAATTGGAATCTGGAACCTCTCAGGAGGAAAACCGCATTCTGCTCTTACGTGACCTTGTTCAACAATTAGAAGCTGCCAGAGAAACGGCGGAGCAAATGGGTATTGGTCGACAGGCCTTCTCAGATCTCACCAACTACTTTTCTGAATACCATTTCGCCGCACGGGACCATGAAGAGGATGAATCACGCAGTGTTTTCAGCCCTTATGTAGCTCAAGTATTAGATTCTCTAGTAGAATTGGGTTCTCAGTCCGCATAGTCATGGTGATAGCGGGCTAATAAATGAGCCCGGCTATCCCTATGCGAAAAATGATCCTGTACACCACTGACGGATGTCATCTGTGCGACCTGGCTATAGAAGCAGTTGAACAATCCTGTATCGCGATTGATTTGATAGAAGTGGATATCACCTCTGACAAGCAGTTGGTTGAGCTGTACGGCATTCGCATCCCTGTGATTAAAGACCGTCAAACTGGTAAAGAAATTGGTTGGCCTTTTAACGATGTCTCCTTCTCTCAATGGTATGAGAGCTTGGCAAACTCTCGGGGATAAAGAGCTGTCTTAAGAAGTTAACGGCGGATTGGTGTGTCCGCCGAAACGCGCTTTGCTCTCGAAGTAGTATGTGGAAGATCTATCCAGCGAAATCGCAATATAGCTGATACACACCTGTGATATTGTCCCTACCATACCCACCTTGAATTGCCTGACTGTAAAGGTTTTTTGTCGCATCACATATCGGTGCTTTTGAATTGATGGCCGCAACTGATTTTTCAATGAGTTGAAAGTCTTTATCTACTAACTCGATGGGAAAGGCGGGTTCATAGGCGTGATTGAGCATTGCTGTTGCTGCGTTTGCGGTGGCGGGGCTGCATACAGGTGTGCCCTGAAGAATTCTAACTGCTTTTTCTAAGTCAATTTGGGTTCTTGCGGCAAAGCCCATAAGCTCTGAGAGCACGGCGAGTTGTGCACCAAACAACCCATTTACCATCAGTTTGATAATTGTTCCTGAACCGTGCTCCCCCGCATGGTAAACAGACATTCCCATAAGCTCGAGTATTGGGCATACAGCCTGTACTGTTTGCACATTCCCACCTACAAAAAAAATTAGTTTTCCCGCCTCTGCTTGGGGTCTTGATCCGGCAACAGGTGCATCAAGAAACGATATGCCCTGTTCGCAAAATAGTGTCGAGAGTTCGTTTATATACGGCAGGGAAAGGGTAGAGCACTCAATGCCTATGGCATCCTTTTTCATTGATCTTAATGCGCCTAATTCTTCATCCAGCCAGATGTAACGAGATGCTTCAACATCTCTGACCATAGAAATAACGAGGTCTGCGTCTGTGGCCGCTTCTTTAGGTGAGGGTGCCTTGTTTATACCCATGTCAAACAGGTGCTGAGCTTTATCCTGTGTCCTGTTCCAGACAGTAACTTCGTAGCCCGCATCAAAAAGGTTTTTTGCCATTCTGCTGCCCATTGCACCGGTTCCAAGAAAGGAGATTCTTTGCATTTTATGTCGTCCCAAGTTATGTAGTTAAAAAGGATGCTGTACTAGTAAGCCAGTACTTAGAATGGTATTCGCTTTATTTGTGAATCAAACAGATTTCAGCGCATTACATTGATGCGTATACTGCATTAATGGATATCAAAACCCTTCAATACTTTATCGATGTATCGCATTTAGGCAGTTTTGCTGATGCGGCACGTAAACATGATGTAGATCCTTCCACGGTGTCTCGAATGATTGCCGGGCTGGAATCTGAAGTTGGTGTAAGGCTGTTTCAGAGAACGACACGATCTCAATCTTTAACTGAAGCAGGAGAACGCTATTTGGCTAGGGTTGAGCCGTTGTATGAAGAGTTGGAGCGCGCTGGCATAGAGGCCGGTCAGATAGTTGAAGAACCAAAAGGGTTACTGAGGGTCACTTCGTCCGTGGCGTTTGGGCAAGAGTGTATAGTGCCGTTATTGGGTGATTTTTATCAAAGGTTCCCCAAAATTGATTTGGAGCTTAAATTGTCTGATGACAACTTAAACTTGATAGAGCATAAGTTGGATCTTGCTATTCGTTTAGGCCCTACGATGGATAAAGATCTCATAGTAACGAAATTGATGAATACTCAATATCGGGTGGTTGCAAGTCCAGAGTATTTGCGGAGTCATCCGGGGTTGAGGCGACCAGAACACTTGGGCGAGTGTTCGTGTATTTTGTTTACCTACCCCGATTTTCGGACACGATGGATATTTAAAAACTCGTTACAAGAAGTTGAAGAAATGTGGGTTCAAGGCAAGCTTTTTTGTTCCAATGCTCTAGCCCTTCGAGAAGCTGTGCGACAAGGATTGGGGCCTGGTTTACTCGCTGATTGGATGGTTGATCGGGATATTCGAGCCGGAAGGTTGGTCGATCTGTTTCCGGACTACGCTGTGACTGCGACAACATTTAACACGGGTGCCTGGATGTTGTATCCCAGCCGATCCTATTTGCCTAAAAAAGTGCGTGTGACTATTGATTTTTTAAAAGAGAATATCTTTAAAGTTTTGTAGAGAGCGTTGAATGCCTGAACCATAACCGCAGACTTTACTGTCGATGAGACTGTTTTTTAGGGGGGGGTCCTAATTAGTCTGAATTTTCATAACCGATTATTTAACGAAAAAGCCTCGTTAAACATAACGAGGCTTGCGTATTTCTGAGTATCAATAAGTTTTTAATTTCCTTTTTATTGCAGCCCCAGCCATGTGTCAATTTCTGCTTGCTCACTTGCCGGAATCATGGCTGCGACAGCCTGCCCGGAATGCTGGGACAAAAGGCCAATAAACAAATCAAATTTTTGTCTTCGGGTATTTGTTGGAGAGGAATGCGTAAGCATGCTTCTAAAAGTTTGCTTAAACGGCTCCCAGCCAATAACGTCGCTTATTGCTAACAGACGATAAATAAATCTGTCACTGATACCTGGATGAGTTTGGAAAAATATTCTTGCGGCACGCCCTTCCAAGTATTCTGCGGGCTTACCATGTTCAGCAAGCAGAACTTTTGCTGGTAGTGTGTCGATAACATAGGCCGCTTTAAAGCTGCCAAAAAATTCTGCATCGAAGTTCCATGCGTCATGATCAAAGTCGTGTCCAAACTCATGCAAAATGCCGAACACCCAATCACCGTGTTGTTCCACCCTGGCCATGTTTTCAGCAATATAAGGTTTGTACCATTGCACGGGGTTACCAGCTACGGCCCAGCCACCAGGGTAGTGCCGTACGCCAAGCACTTCTATCGGGTCATATACCGTTACACCTGTTAAGTCTGCCATTGCTTGGTGAGCGCGGTCGAGGTTAGCAATCCAATTGGCGAGCCCTGTATCAGAAACATGATCCAAATCGGACTTTTCTAAAATGATAGTTGTGTGCTGACCATCGACTTTTATTAATCTCTCAAGGCGCAAATTGTCATACCACGCCTTACCCGAGCTAAACCACACGTAAAAAAAGTCTAACCAACTTTGACCTAAGCGAGCATCCAGGCCTCGACTGCCGTGTGCTGGTACTTCAAACGTAAAGGCGACTTCCCGCCAGTTCCATGTGCCTTTGCCTTTAAAATCCCAGTAGGAGTTATTGGGGCCATCGTAAATACCAAAACCTGCGCCTTCGTGAAAATCGCCACCTACGTTTTCCCCTTTAGACCAACCCATTACCGAATAGTATTCGCCCGGAGAAAAAGCAATATTCTTACGCCAAGAGGAGTGATTTAAATTCATTCCGTTATCCATCACTAAACAACGATTTCCTTGTACGCATCCACCTTGTTGCCAAATGAAGTTGGTTAAACCTGTGTAGTGCTCATAAGTAAACCATTCGTTGAGCGCACCACCTTGTGGGCGTTCAAAGTCATCGACAACACATCGTTCTCCCTCCGCAATGGGTAAATTACAATAGTTGTCTTGCTCTGTCGTTTTCCAAAGTGCTGGCGTGTTTGGTGGCTCCCAACCTGCCTGTGAGGTATGCCCTTGTACACTGATATACCAACCCCCCAAATAACTGACTTTTTGTCCGGTAACATAGGCTACACGAGGCTCCCAATCTGTGCTGTCTGGAATCGCGTTCCATTGGGTTACAGCCCAGGGAGGAGTCCATACTGCCTGAGATGTATGCGCTTGGGCACACACCCAGTTTTCTCCGTTGAAAACGACCTCATCCCCAATTTGGTAATTCACGCCTATCTGCCAGGGTCCTGCATGGGTTAATAGGCTAGATACAAAAATGAGAGTAAACACAATGGATGATAATAACGTTGAGGAAAATCTGATTAACTTTGTTTTTTTCATAGACTCCACCTCTTTTGTATGAGTGTTAAATTATTTTTTGAAGACCTGCATGCGACCGAGTATCTCGTTTTATTTGTGGTCCGCGCATATGTAGATTTAAGAGAAACCTAAAAAATAATGGGAAAGAAAAGCCAAATATTATTCTTTTTAATATGGGCTTGTTGAGTATCTACTCTTGGTGGGAATCTACACAAAGAAAACCCATAGAATTATTGCTTGTAAAGATATAGCGTTTTTAAATTTAAAATTTAATCTGTTATTTTTTGTCAAAAACTATCTCAAAACGCTAGGTTTTTAGTGGTTTGGTATATGTGGCATTTAAATTATTTTTCAAGCAGTTGAGCGAATTGGAGGATGCAAAAAATACATTGTTCGCATTATGTAAAAGGTTTTTCTCATAAATTGGGCTGACTTGTATGATTTAATATTTTTATCGCCAATGTAGAAAAAAGCGAATACGTATCATTAAAACTTTCATGTTTCAATGTGAGTGTTTAATTGTTTTCGATCGTGTTTGTTTTGTATGTGTAATTTATTGAGGACGGAAGGCGAAGTGTATTTGATCTGCTTGAGTTAATACGCTTTAGTTTTTTAGATTAATTAATGTCTGATAATTTACCAGGTTTGTAGCCTAGTGCTTGTTTTTGTTGCCGTGTTAGGTGAGTGTTGATATCGAGCGTGCATGAATGTGTTTGTTGCATGTTTCTAGAACAAAACACACGCTTTCGAATATTTTCTTATTCAGATTTGGCTACAGTTGATTGATTATCACCTCCATAAGTGGTGGTTTTAAACAGATTATGAAAATCTAACAAGTTGTTTGTGCTGTAGTACGTACTGAGAGAAAAGCTGCTTTTGTTCAGACGAAATCAAAAAAGTTCAATCTCGTCCGAATCATTGGCCTGTTCAGCACTCTCTTTGGTGAAGTGATGGTTGTATATTTCCAGGGCATCTTTTACTTTGCCGCCACGCATAATGTACTCAAACATAATACGTTCTGCTTCCATTGTGTAACTTTGCTTTATGTCTTCCTGGACGGCGCGCCACTGGGATGGTGAGTTTATCGCTTGATGGTCTTCCATAATGCCAGACACTTTTTCCAGACTGCGGGCGATGTGATCTAGCCGTTGGCATACCCGGTCGTAAAACTGGAAGGCTTGTATGGATGAATTGATGTTGGTTTGTATTTCCGTCGCGGTAGAGGAAATGTCATGTTTAAAACTGTCCAGCTCTTCGACTTTGGTCAGGGTTTGTATCTGCTGGCTAACGTCATTGGTATGCCGAGCCATCAAAGTAAAAGAACGGGTAAGCGTGTCAACCGAGGTGTTACTGTCGTGTAGGGTCGCTTCAATCTGGCATACGGCAAGGTACAGCATGTTGATGGTTTCAGCGACGTGGGACCAGTCTTGTTCGTTCTCTGGTGTTCTTAAGTTTGCGCTATGTAGGGCATCGCTCATAGTCAAATCCTTTACCTTTTCCTCAGGTTATAAGCATAGACGATTACAGCAAACTTTTGGCTTCTGACTCCGTAATCAGAGGTTCGGGCTTTCCGAGCCTGTAGCCGTATATAACGGAAAACGCGAGAACGTTTTGCACGTAACCCCGTGTTTCCTGAAATGGAATAATTTCGATCCAGATATCAAACGGCAGCTCGGTATCTTTTTCTTGAGTCCAGCGTTTGACTCTGTGAGGGCCTGCGTTATAGGCCGCTGCGGCAAGGATTCGGTTACCGTTGTACTGTTCCAGTAACTGGTTGAGATAGTGGCTGCCAAGGGTAATATTTTGTTCCGCTTTGTATAAGTCCTGCTGCTTATAGGCTATTCCCGTTTTTCTCGCAGTTTGCCGTGCGGTGGAGGGCATAAGCTGCATTAATCCCATTGCGCCAGCGGAAGAGTGTGCGCTTTCGTAGAAAGCACTTTCTTGTCGGGCAATGGCAAAAATAAGGGTCTCGGCGACATTGGTGGAACTGGATATTTTGGCCACTTCCTCCCGGTATGCTAGCGGGAAACGCAGGTCCAGATGATCCCATAGGTTGCCAGCAATCATGGCGCGAATACCTTTGTAGTACCAACCCCATTCGCGAGCTAAATAACCCGCAGCCAATAGTTCGTGGGTGGACATATCCTTGGTGGCGAATTCCCATTCATATCTGGCTTCTTCAGTATTGCCGGTTAACCAAAGCTCTTTCACCCGTTGCATGACCGGGTTGTTTTCTACAACGTGCAAGGTAGATGGCCGGACTTCCGCGGGAATGAACTCCAGAGAGTAGTTCAAGTTCAGAACATCTGAGGCAAGAAAACCGTAGAAGCTGCGATTCTGAGCAAGATTTTCATAGATCTGCTTGGGCTTGCCGTAAACTGGGTCTTCCTGATTCAGCTCGGTCAGCGCGCGTGCGCGCCAATATAACCAGCGGTCAGATAGCTGTAATTGTTTATCCAGTAGGTTGTTCCACTGTAATGCTTTTTCCCAGTCTTTTTGTTTCAGTGACTCACGAATAAAACCGGCAACGACCTCGTTAGAGCGGAGCTCCTGAGAGTTGTCGATCATTTTCTCCGCTTCATCCAGATAACCTTTACGCACCAGCTGCTTAACAATATAGCGTTTGGTGTCCGTGCTTAATTCACTGGAAAACAGTTGCTGAGCTTCGTACAACTCCCAGTGGTAAAGGGCGTCTTTGGGTTTGAGCCGAGCGTAACGCTTGATACCGTGGGCAATCACCTGTTGCATCGGCTCACTTTGTTCAGAGAAGTTTCGATGCTTACGGATCGTGTAGGGGGACTGGTGAACACGGACGTATAGGTCAGCGTACCGTTTATATTTTTCCCCCATAAAATTGGTGATGTAGCGAGCCAGGCTTCGTTTATGATTTTGCATGGCTGCATTAAAACGTTGCCAGGCAATCTCCTCGGTTAAACCACCTTTCTTTTTCCAGCGAGTAAAAAGTGGGTCACACTCTTTTGGCAGGGATTTGCCGGATACCCAAATCGCTGGAATTTCATCCCAGGCCGCGTGGTCGCGATTCATAATGCGGGCATAGAGGGCGTAGCACTGGAGTTCGGTGGTATTGCTTTCGTCGTTTTTGTAATAGGCGAGGTAATCATCCCACTGGCGTTTTACTGCCAGGGTATAAAGCAATTGTTGGCGCAAACGGATTTCCAGAAACGAACCTTTATGTTTGTGCAGAAAACTGTCTACTTTGGCCAGCGGAAGGTCGGGCAATTGATATTTGAGTATGGCGTAATCAAGATACGGAACCAGAGGGTAGTCGCCCAGTAACGCATAGTGTTGGGTAAAGTTTTCCCATTCTCCTTTGGCCAGGCTGCTTTTCGCCATGGAGTAGTGATAGCGTTTATTGGCCAGCGACAGGGGTTTGGGTTGTAGATCAATATGGGTTGTTTTGTTTGAACTGGTGGATACCGCCACGGCACTGGCAGTGGTAAACAGTAGGGCCGCCAGTACAACCAGGCCCCGAAGGCAGATTTTTCGAGTAAAACTCACGGGCATCGGACTCTCGAACGTATATATCCGGTAATAGTAATATATTTATTGTTGTAGATGTAGCCGGTAAATGCCACTGATGTTTTGGAATAACTGTCTGATTTTTATCCTGAAATTCACCCTATTTAAAGACTCTGGTAGCATACGCGGCCTAATTCACTCAGAGCCTTACCCCTATGCCATTGCTTAAGCTTGATAACCTGTCACTCCACTATGGTGAACAAGTCATTTTTGACCAGTTGACCCTGCAATTAGATAAGGGGGAACGACTGTGTGTGATAGGTCGAAATGGGGTGGGCAAATCCACATTGCTCAAGGTTATCCAGGGAACGGTGCATTCGGATGACGGCACCCGTTGGCAGGATCCGGCCATTAAAATTGCTTCACTCTCCCAGGAGTTACCTGAAGCGAGAGATCTTACCGTCTATGACTTTGTTGCAGAGGGGCTGGGTGAGCTGATGACGGATTTAAGCCGTTACGAATCAATGGCTCAGGAAAGCAACCCTGACGTGGCGTTACTTGAGAATTTACAGCATAAAATTGAGGCGGTTGATGGCTGGACAGCGAAAAACCGTATCGAGCAGGTGCTATCCAAGTTGCAGTTAGATGCGGCGGCAAAAATGAATTCACTTTCGGGGGGCTGGCGCAGGCGGGTTTCCCTGGCTCAAGCTTTAGTGGTTCAACCGGATATTTTATTGTTGGACGAGCCAACTAACCATTTGGACATTGCTGCAATTCGTTGGTTGGAGCAACAGCTCAACGAGTTCAGTGGCGCAATTGTTTTTATTACCCATGACCGGGCTTTTCTAAAGGCGGTGGCCAATAAAATTGGCGAATTGGATCGCGGCAATATGATCTGTTGGGATGGGGATTATCAAGGTTTTTTGGAATTTAAGAAGCAACAATTGGATGCCGAAGAAAAACAAAATGCGCTGTTTGATAAAAAACTGGCTCAGGAAGAAGCTTGGATCCGTCAGGGCATTAAAGCTCGCCGGACCCGTAACGAAGGGCGGGTTCGAGCGTTAAAAAAAATGCGGGATGAACGTGCTCAACGTCGGGATGTATTAAAAACGGCGAAAATCGAACATGGTTCTGACATGCTTTCCGGCAAGCTGGTCGCTGAAATGGATTCGATCTCGGTTGCTTTTGACGGTAAAACCATTATTCGGGATTTTTCCTCAACCATTATTCGGGGTGACAAGATAGGTCTTATTGGTCCAAACGGTATAGGCAAAACCACTTTACTCAAGGTTATTTTGGGGGATTTGGCTCCGGATTCGGGACGAGTCAAACACGGAACAAAAGTTCAGGTTGCCTATTTTGATCAAACGCGGGCTCAGCTTGATGAAGACAAGTCCGCGATTGATAACATATCCCAAGGGCGGGATTTTATTGAGATAAATGGCAAAGACAAACACATCTTTAGCTATTTGCAGGACTTTCTGTTTTCTGGTGAGCGGGCAAGAACACCGATTAAATCGCTCTCCGGGGGTGAGAGAAACCGCATTCTCCTGGCCAAGATGTTCAGCAAACCCAGTAACCTGTTGGTAATGGACGAACCGACTAACGATTTGGATGCGGAAACTCTGGAGTTACTTGAAGAACTGTTGTGTAACTATGACGGAACCTTACTTCTGGTAAGCCATGACAGGGAGTTTTTGAACAATGTGGTTACTAGCACGATTGCATTCGAAGGGAATGGACAGCTAAAAGAGTATGTTGGTGGCTATGAGGATTGGTTGCGTCAAGGTGGTATCTGGCCGGAGGACAGTAAAAACGCACAGAGTGAAATAAAAGAAGCTTCAGCAAAAGTAGCAAAGCCCGCACCTGCGAAAGCTGCGCCAGCCAAAAAGTTAAGCTACAAACTGCAGCGTGAGCTGGATGCTTTACCAGCAGAACTGGAAGCTTTGGAAAGTGAAATTGAAGGACTGCAGGAACAAGTCAGTGGGCCGGAGTTCTACCAACAGCCGCAAGACGTTGTGAATGACAAACTGACTGAACTGGCCAATCGTGAGGCGTTCTTGCAGGAACGCTATGCGCGCTGGGAGGAGTTGGAGTCCATGTTGGACTAGGGCCTATTCAATTTGTGAGAACAGGCCGTTTGGGTCCAACCAAAAAAGATAATCCTACACTTTTACAGCCAATACATCTGTGTTGGCACCATGCAAAACGCCGTTAGCGGTCGACCCAAGTAATAAGGCTAAGCCGTGACGACCGTGGCTACCAACGACAATTAAATCGACATTGTGTTCGTCAGCGATACGGTGAAGCTCATGGGCAGTATTACCGACGGCGATAACCGCTGCTTTCGGTGTGATTTGATGTTCATCGATGACTTTATCCAGCCGGATTCTTGCCTGTTCTTCCATGATCTGCTGAGTTTCTGACAGGTCTATGGGCATATCTGCACCATAGGTAAAGGTTAGGGGTTCAATGGTATGCACGACGCTGATGTCAGCATTCATTGCTTTTGCCAGCGCAATCGCTTTTTGTAACACAGGCTCGGACTCTGAAGAAAGGTCAAGACCGACCAATAGATGAGAATAAGTACCCATTTGGTTCCTCCTCTCGATACATTCTTGTGCTTTTATGGGCCACTTTGCCAGCCCTATTAAAAATATCTACTACGAAAAGGGATATCGCAATAAAATAGCCCGCTCTCCTAAGTTTTTTTGGTTATAAGCATGCTTCTTAAAATCATAATGATTATTGCTGTGGTATCACTGATGTTGGGCCCGGTGATGATGATGCAGCCTTCCAAAAAAGAACGTCGATTGGCACGAATTCGTGGTTCAGCTATAGCGAATAAGCTCAAAGTCCAGTCTCATGTTGATGACAAGGGTGAGATGTATGCTGTATATACCAAGCCTTGGCCTGATTATATCTTGCAATCGCTGAAATCAAGACAGTTCCCTGAATGGCGACTAAACCGCATGGCATTTGCCCATGATATCCACTTTCATTCGGTGTGGGACTGGGATAATAAAAGTAAAACCAGCTCTGTTGTTCCGGGTGAGTTAGCTGCGATTCTTGATTCCGTGAATGAAGACATCACCGCAATAGAAGTTAACCGTTTCGGTGCTTCGGTCCATTGGAATGAATATTTGAGGGGGAGGGAACCGCAGCAAGTGATTAAGGAGATCGAGCAGTTACTCGCCAGTCTTATTCAGGTTGAGATTCCCCTGCTACCCTGTTGATCTGAGGTGGACGAGTTTCTGTTTCGATGGGGTTGACCTGTGTTTCCGGCATTAAGTTGCGAGAAAGTGCTTTTCGCCTACCGTTCATTAACTCACTGATTTCTTTTATCAATTGATGTCGTCGATCATCGGGATTGGTGGTTTGCATCGCAATTTGCTGGGCTTTTTTATAATAAGCATGTGCCTGTAGTACATCCCCTCTGGATACTGCTCTATGGCCTTGTGCGATGGTGCTGGCAACCCCAACCATCAAATGTGCCCAGGCCAAATCCTGAATGTAAGCTTCCATCTGGGATACTTCCAGCATGCCTTTGGTTTGTCTTCGGCGAATAATCCTGCCTGCTTCATTGAGCAGATATTGCGATCTGGCGATGGCTGCGTCGCTATTTTGTACTCGGTATATTTCTCGTTGGCGCCGACTCTCTGAAAAGCTTTCCTTGAGTTCAAGTGCATTGTTCAAATTTGCTTCAAGGTAATAACTTTCCGGCGATAACTGCATCATCGTCCGAATCAGATCAATCACTTCATCATTGATAATCTGGACAATGACACTATCTTCAACCAGTGGGTCGACGGAAACGGTAAGCTCCTCAAGCTCGGCAACCTTGCGCTTTAATTGGTGTACCTGCCGGGTAATCAAGCGTCTTCTCATTTGTCTTTGGTTAACAAAACTAACCAAAATCAATGAGAAAAACGCGATAGCGAGGAAGAGAATAACAAAAGTCATACTCGACATCTGGCTGTCTTCAATCTATTAATAAACATATATTGAATTTTAGTCATAGTTTCATAAAACGAGAGTAAATGGCTATATAACCGTTTTCGCTCTTTGTATGTTTTTATAAAAAATATAATAAATACAAAGAGTTATGTGTGGGAGTTTAAGTGAATAGTAGCTGCGTATTGAACTGTGATTAGGTTCTTGCTTCGGGGTTCCTAAAACGATCTTGCTTGACCTTAAGCGCATGACGTCTTATATATGCGCACCTCATATGGTGCTTGATATAACTCGTTTATATGAAAAAAGAGTATAAAATAACCAAATCAAGAAGGGGTTTATGGGGAAGTCATTAGTAATTGTAGAGTCACCGGCCAAGGCAAAAACCATCAACAAGTACTTGGGCAGCAACTACATAGTGAAGTCGAGTGTGGGCCATATACGAGACCTGCCGACCAGTGGTTCAGCCAAAACTCCGGTTGATGCAAAGGAAAGGGCCAAACAGGCGGCGATTACCCGTAAGATGTCTCCGGAAGAAAAGGCCGAGCACAAAAAACGTAAAGCGAAAGAGCAGCTTATAAATAGAATGGGGATCGACCCCGAGAACGATTGGCAAGCCAACTATCAGATATTGCCAGGTAAAGAAAAGGTCGTTGCGGAACTTAAGAAGCTTGCCGATGATGCTGACCACATATATCTCGCAACGGACTTGGATAGAGAGGGAGAGGCCATCGCCTGGCACTTGCAAGAAGCGATTGGTGGAGAGGGAGACCGTTATCGTCGTGTGGTGTTTAACGAAATTACCAAAGGGGCGATTCAGGAAGCTTTCCGCAGCCCAGGTAAATTAGACATTGACCGAGTCAATGCTCAGCAAGCCCGGCGCTTTTTGGATCGGGTAGTGGGTTACATGGTTTCGCCACTACTTTGGGAAAAAATTGCCAGGGGGTTATCTGCTGGTCGAGTCCAATCTGTTGCTGTAAAACTTATCGTTGAACGTGAAAAAGAAATTCGGGCTTTCGTCCCCGAAGAGTACTGGAACGTTAATGCTGATCTCGATTCTTCAAAGGGCGAAAGAGCCAAGTTCGAGGTTAAGAAATTCCAGGGCAATGCGTTTAAGCCAGTTAATGCAGAGCAAGCCCATGCCGCAGTTAATGTTCTGCAGAGTTCGGATTTTGTTGTCGCGAATCGCGAAGATAAGCCGACTCAGTCAAAACCCAGTGCCCCATTCATCACCTCTACCTTACAGCAGGCCGCGTCTACACGTCTGGGGTTTGGTGTTAAGAAAACCATGATGATGGCTCAACGCTTGTATGAGGCGGGTTATATTACTTATATGCGTACCGACTCGACCAATTTGAGTGCCGAAGCGGTGAATACGTGTCGTGACTACATATTGGATGAGTTTGGTAAGAAATACCTTCCTGAAAAGCCGAACCAATATTCCAGTAAAGAGGGCGCACAAGAAGCTCACGAAGCGATACGGCCTTCCGACGTGACGCGTAAGCCTAATCAATTATCGAACATGGAAAGGGATGCGGAGCGTCTGTACACCCTGATATGGAATCAGTTCGTTGCTTGTCAGATGACGCCAGCAGAATACACCAGCACATCAGTACTGGTTGAAGCCGGGGGCTATGAACTGCGGGCACGAGGTCGTGTGGTTAGGTTTGATGGTTTCACTAAGGTTATGCCGCAAGTATCGAAGAAAGATGACGACGGTATCTTGCCTGACTTGTCTGTTGGCGAGAGGCTTAAACTGCATGAAGTGATTCCAACGCAGCATTTCACCAAACCAACCGCGCGTTACACCGAAGCCAGTCTGGTGAAAGAGCTGGAAAAACGTGGCATTGGTCGTCCATCCACTTATGCATCAATTATTTCAACCATCCAGGATCGTGGATATGTCCACGTAGAAAACCGTCGTTTTTACGCTGAAAAAATGGGTGATATCGTCACTCAGCGCTTGAATGAAAGCTTTAATGACCTGATGGACTACGGTTTTACTGCCAGTATGGAAGAGTCCTTGGATACGGTTGCTGAAGGGAAAAAGAACTGGATCGACTTGTTAAATGAATTTTATAAAGACTTCTGTTCCAAGCTCGATCAGGCGCAGGATGTTGAAAAAGGAATGCGCAGAAACCAGCCAGTCGAAACGGATATAAAGTGTACTCAGTGCGGCAGAAATATGCAGATCCGGACCGGCAGTACAGGGGTTTTTCTCGGCTGCTCTGGTTACGCATTACCACCAAAAGAGCGTTGTAAACATACCATGAACCTGGTTTCTGGTGATGAGGTGGTTAATGTTGATGAAGATGAAGAAGCGGAATCTAAACTACTGCGCAGTAAGAAACGCTGTAAAATCTGTAATACGTCGATGCAGGGATATCTACTGGATGAATCTCGTAAGCTTCATATCTGTGGTAATAACCCGGACTGTGAGGGTTATGAAATCGAGTCAGGAAGCTTCAAGATTAAAGGTTATGATGGTCCGATTATCGAGTGTGACAAGTGCGGCAAGGATATGCAGCTGAAGACGGGCAGATTTGGTAAGTATTTCGGTTGTACAAATGAAAGCTGTAAGAACACCAGAAAGCTCTTGAAAAATGGTGAAGCGGCACCGCCTAAAATGGACCCGATTGATATGCCGGAGTTAATCTGTGAAAAGGTCGATGACCATTATGTATTGCGCGATGGTGCTTCTGGTATGTTCCTGGCGGCGAGCCAGTTCCCAAAAAATCGTGAGACTCGCGCGCCATTGGTGAAGGAAATTTTGCCGTATAAAGGCGAGCTTGACCCAAAATACAAGCATCTATTGTCTGCTCCTGTGGAAGATAACGAGGGGCGTGACACCATTATCCGTTTTAGTCGGAAGACCAAAGAACAATACGTGCAGTCGGAGGAAGAGGGTAAGCCTACTGGATGGAAAGCTTTTTATGAGGGCGGTCGTTGGGTTGTGACTGAGCCAGGGGCAAAACAAACAAAACGAAAAACTACCGCGAAAAAGAAAAAGGCGTAAAACACTCCAAATGAAGAGTATTGAAGAAGCCTTTGTGTTACAGCAGTTAAGCTTTGCACGCTTACAGATACGGGCGTGCAAGCATGCGGGTAATGCTTTTGATCTGACAGGTTACCATCAGGCTGCTGTATTACAGCTTCTATTGGGGGTGGACGGTTACCTAAACCATATATCTCACAATCGTTTGGGGTTGACTGACTTAAAAGGGCTTGAGCCAGATAGTTTGGATCCTGTTCTTGTTGAGTGGTTTAATTTAGCCATAGATCCAAACTCCTGGTTGTCTAAGTTGGATGCGTTGCAAAAAGGTTTACGAGACTCTGCAAAAGCTAATACCAACGAGCTGCTTATTGCTTCCAGTGATATAAAACCGCTTAAACTGGAAGATATAACGACTCAAGATTTAGACAAAATTCTTGCGTCAGCTAAAGACTTGGTAAATAGATCGATCAGCAGTCAGATCGAATACTAGCGTTAATAATTCCTTCCTGATTATCTCGATAAGCCAATTTAAACGGGCAAATAGGCATTTCTAGTGTTAGAATCCCTGCATAGACAGGAGAAGTTGATGTCCCAATCTGTATTATATGAAATTGTAGAATTACCAAATGGTGATATCGCCTTGCAGCGTGCTGACGAGCAAGGGGAGCCTTTGGTTTCTATACGTTTCTCCAAAGAGTCTTTGTATTTCTTAAGTGATTCGAAAATTACTGTTGCTAAAGCAATGATTGAAGCTGGCTTAGAAGCCGCTGGTGATATTGAAGATAATCAAGACGACCTGTGGGATGACGCGTTAATCTCTGACCATAAAACACTTCATTAATACCATGAAAACTGGGAAACCCCAGTTTACCGGTATCTCAATACTAACCCCGTACTGTTTCCAAGTTGTGCTGCCTGCTCAAACTCATTTATTTCACTTTCTTTAAGTTTATCAAGGGTAACCACAACCGATGAGCTAGTCCCATTTCGTAGGGCCTCCCAGAACATCCAAATAGAATCAGATAGGGATTTGGAATATATCACCCTTACGTTTTTACAAGAAAACCCATTGTTCAGCAGAGTCTTTTTATCAATCGGTTGATCCGTAATCCAGGTAAACCATTTGTCTTTTGCTTGCCTGCTGAGCTGAGCGAGCATCGGCATCACAAACTCCGCTGACGAATCGGATTTGGGTAAAACTATTTCCGTTAAGTTACCAGAGTGGGATGGTTTCTCGTTTGTATAGGTATTATCTAACGCTAACATGTCTAGATTCCTCGTCTAATCACACCGACGCTTAAACCTTCAATGGAAAAGTTTGAATCCCTTAAATCCACTTCAATAACCTGAAAGTCTGTATTCTCTGGGTGTAACTCAATGACCGCACGATTACCAACGCGTTTAAAGCGCTTAACTGTTACTTCATCTTCGATGCGGGCTACAACAATATCGCCATTTCTGACTTGTGTGGTGCTGTGAACCGCTAGTAGGTCACCGTCCAGAATCCCTACGTCCTTCATACTCATACCGTGAACGGTTAGTAGGTAATCCGCCTTTGGGCTGAACATATTGCTTGGAATTTCACAATAATCCTCAATGTGTTCTTCTGCGAGAATAGGGCTACCAGCGGCAACACGCCCGACTATTGGCACGCCCTGATATGCTTCGGGGAGACGAATACCTCGGGATGCTCCGGATACCATTTCAATCGCCCCCTTTTTTGCCAAAGCCCTTAGATGTTCTTCAGCCGCATTGGCAGAACGAAAGCCAAGGGATTTGGCGATTTCTGCCCGTGTAGGGGGGTAACCGGTTTCTTCGATATGCTCTTTGATTAGACTCAGAACTTCTTGCTGGCGTGCCGTAAGTTTGATCATATGTGCTCCGAGGCAGTATTCTGTCTAAATGTACAGTGTTAATATATACAGTACTTTTACTGTATGCAAGTAGTTTGTCGAAATTTGTGTGTTCATCGGTGCGACATTTGTCTACACGGCGTTTAGGGGGTATCTGGAGAACGTATTATTTTCTGAGTGGCGATGTATTCGAGAGGCGGTTGACCTTTAGTTCAGATCAAGTGGTCGTGGACGGGGTTGGGATGGAAGCTAAAAGGGGAGCCAGTCTGGGATTATGGGTTAAAACGAACTATATAGCGAGCCCAAATAAAATGGACCCGCCACTGTGTATCTTAGAATCCTCCATTAAGGCATTGCTGAACACACCATGCAAAGTTATAAGGTCCTTGAACACAGTTTGAAGCAATACAGGTATCTACATCGTCTGCATAACTCATTGCTGCAATTGCACAGCCAACACCAAAAGCAACGGAAGCGATAGCGATTTTAATTTTTTTCATAGTTAAGCCTCTTTGTTTGTGGTTGATAACACTACAGGTACTACATTAATGACAGTATTTGTCAGTGAATGTAATTCGATAAATCAGCTGTTTATTTGACTAATCTTTTTGATTAGTTCTTCTTGATTAAATCCTCGGATTAGGGTGTTTCCAATGAGTATTAACGGTGTCCCCTGGCCATTTAATTGATTAAATTCGTGTTTTGCTGATGGAGATGTTTCAATATCTTTTTCGAGGTATGGGATATTTTTATTGTCCAGGAATGATTTTAGATTTTTGCAATAGTTACACCATTTTACGGTGTAAATGATGAGCTGATTTTCTTCTGATACGCCGTATTGAGAATAATCCCCTTGTTCAGTTTTTGGTGAGGCGAAAAATTGCTTAATGACTGGGGTTGCTGTGTAGGTTAAAGCAAAGCCGAGTATGCCGCAGAAAAAGATTGTTGCGAATAGGGAAATTCCTTTTTTCATTATTAATCTCTTTTCTTGTTTTTATATTTTTATACTGGAAAAAAATATTGCTAGCAACATCGATACAAGTAAATTATTTGATATTGAGAATAAGTATGCAGATATTTTTTGTTCTTGTTGTTATGGGTGGCGGGATGAAGATTGTGGCGACGGCTCTTTCTTTGGAAGAGGGGATACATTGTGAGAAAACTGATTTTCTTACTTAGGCAAAATCAATATCGAATGGTAGTTGACGGATTCTTTTGCCACTTGCTTCGTAGATGGCGTTGGCTAATGCGGGGAGAAATGGCAAGTGGACAGCTTCTCCTACACCTTGAGGCGATACATCGCTGTCTAAAATTAACGTTTCGACTAAAGGCATATCAGTAATGGTGGGAATAGGGTAATCATCGAAATTACTTTCAACCGCTGCGCCACTTTTTATTTGAATGCCCGAATATTTTATGTCCTTTATCATCATTAGCACGCCACCTTCGTTTTGCGCTTTGACTGTATCTGGATTAATGATAATGCCGCAGTCGATAACGGATACCACTTTGTCTATTTTTAGCTTGCCACTAAAGTAGCTTACTTTGACGCAATGAGCGCTTACGCAGCCCGCCAGTTCCGTTATGGCGATACCTTTTCCGCAACCACATTTGCTTTTCTCGTTCCAGTTAACCAAGTTTGACAGGGCTTTTAACACACGGGTGTGCCTTGGCTTGTGAGCTAAAAGTTTTAACCTGACGGTCATTGGGTTCTGGTGTGTCTGTGCACATATCTCGTCGATAAACGATTCATGCGCAAAGGCATTGTTTGGTGCGTAAACACCGCGAAACCAGCTGATGGGAATTTTATTAAATTGACGATTGAATTTATATGCTCGGTTAGCAATTGCGTAATCTGTTATGCCGTTGGTGATATATTTTTCTGCAGAGTTGGGATTTTGCGCCTCTATTTGATTTGCTTGGTCTTGTGCAATTATCGTGTGAGTCAGTGATTCAATTTCGCCTTCTTCGGTCAGCTTTGCCTGTAAGTGATTTAAACTGGCAAATCTAAAAGGGCCTTGTGTTATATCGTCTTCTCTTGTCCAAATAACCTTAACGGGCTTTTGTAATTTTTGGGATAAATATGCTGCTTCAAGGCAGAAGTCTGGGATCGATTTCCTACCAAAGCCACCACCGAGATAGGTGACATTGATTTTGACTTGCTGCCATTTTAGCCCCAACAAATTTGCCAATGCATCTTGAGTCCATTGTGGTGCTTGTATTGGTGCCCAGAGCTCACAGTGATTTTCTGTGACATGCGCAGTGGCGTTTAAGGGTTCCATGCAGGCGTGTGCCTGATAGGGACAAAAATAACTTTGGGATAGATTTAACGAGGCATCTTGGGTGTCGAGTTCAGCGAGAGCTTCTATATTCCCATTAGCCTCTAGAGTTATCCCTGTTTTATTTACCTGTTCTTCAAAGTGGTGATAAATGTCACTGCTGTCCAGAGTTTTATCTATTTTTTCCCATTTTATGCGTAGATACTTTCTGGCTTCATTTGCCGTATAGAAATCTTTTGCAATGATTGCGATCCCTCTACGTGTAAAGGGAAGGACTTGCATTTGAGTTTCAATGACATCCACAACTCCGGGGATGGACAGTAGTTCCTGACGATTGTAACTGCTGATCTCGCCATGGAAGTAGGGGCAGCGGGTAACGCTGGCAGCAAGCATCCCAGGTACTTTAACATCCATACCAAAAATGGCTGAACCGTTGATTTTTGCCTGGTTGTCACGTCGTTTTTGAGGCTTACCTATTTGTTTGTATTCACTTTTGTTTTTCAGCGAAATACTTTTAGGTGGGATTAAGTAGCTGGCACTGTTTGCAAGTTGACCATATGTGAAGCTTTTTCCCGATAGGTGATTCAAAACTCTTCCCGATTGCGTGCTGCACTCATTTAATGGGATTTTCCATGTATTGACAGCCGCCTCCATAAGCATATGACGGACCGTCGCCGCTAAAACCCGACATCGCTCCCAAGAGTCTTTGGTGCTTTTACTGCCCCAGGATGTCTGATCACCATAGTGCTCGCGATTAACGTCACTTTGATAAAAATCCACTTGATCCACGTCGACATCCAGTTCTTCCGCCAAAATTGTCAGCGTGGTGTGTAAACTACCTTGCCCCATTTCGGGTAGGTGATTGGCAAACACAATACGTCCGTCGGAATAGAGCGTAATAAATTGGTTATAGGCGATGGATTTTTGTTCGGCCAGGCTGACTTTTTTGACTGCTCCCTCTGTACTCAGCGAGGATTGTGCATACGCAAGACACAATGCTCCAGGGACAATCTTTAACAGTTCTCTTCGATTTATCTTGGCGTCATTGATCATTGCAATACGTACAGCTTAACGTGTTTATTCAGTGACATGGCGAATGGCGCTTTTGATTCTTTGATAGGTTCCGCAACGACAGAGGTTACCCTTCATTGCTTGATCAATTTGTTCATCGGTTGGTTTTTGGACTTTGTCTAACAGGGCTGATGCAGACATAAGCTGTCCCGGCTGACAATAACCACACTGGGGCACGTTAAAGGTATCCCAGGCTTGTTTGAGTTCGTTTGCGGTGTGGCCGGAAAGCCCTTCAATTGTGGTAATGCTTGCATTCGCTGCCGCTGAAACAGGAAGGCTGCAGGACCTCACAGCTTCGCCGTTTAGGTGAATTGTGCAGGCACCGCATAAGCCTTTTCCACAGCTATATTTAGTGCCTGTAAGATTGAGATCGTCCCGGAGTACCCACAGAAGTGGTTTATCGGGAGGAGCTACGACTTTGACCACACTGCCATTCAGGGTAAAAGAAATCGGAATCATGGTGATTTCTCGTGAATAAATCAGTGGGTCAAATTTTAGGGGGCTACGCGTAAACTTAAAGTGAACAGGGCGATTCCAATGGTGGTTGCCATGCTGGAACCGTATCTGAGTACACTTGCTTATTCGTACGCATCTGAGCGACTTTTCCTGAGATCTCTTCTGTAGTCAACGCAACGTTTTTCTCAAAGAATACCCAATCAACATCTTGTTGGTAAATGCGGGTTTCATCAGAATCAATCAGACCGTTTTTTACAAACCAAAGGTTAAAGTTTATCGACATCGGTGCTTCAGGGTAGACTTCTTCATCGTGAGTAAAGAACTCTTTACCATCGACAAAGTATTTCACTTCGTTATTCATGGCTTGAATCACCAGTGTACGCCATCCAGCATAGGACTCTTCCTTCAGGCCATGTTGATTTTTCATGGTCCAGGGATCGTGCTGGAAGGTTTCCCATGAGGTTACCCATAGCGCTCTATCGTGCTTCCAGCCACCGTTAGCCAAATACTCAAAATCCAGTTCGCTGTAATCCGGATCCATGGGTGATTCGAGTGGGCTGATGGTGTAAAAGGTTTCAATAATCTGGTCGCCATCAGGCCCTTGAGCCGGTTCGTCAGAGAACAATACTCGAGCGGCATAGGTGCCTTCACGGAATTTTCGTTGATAGCAAATTTGTGCTTGTGCGGTGTTGTCGATATCGCCTTTGATGGTGGCGCTGAGTCTGACAAAGGAGTTTTCGGGTGCTTCAGCTGGATGGAAGCTAATGCCTTTCTCGTCCCAGTGGGCTCGTTTATCCCCTGGGTGTCCTTTCCCTGTGCGAGCTTGCCAGCCATTTTGATTAAAACCTGCCATATCCTGGTAGGAGAAGTCATCAAAAAATATTTGAGATGTCTGCTCTGTCGGTTCGTTTGAACCACAGGAGACTATAAGTGCAGCCAGCGCAAGTAGAGGTATATTTTTCATGTTTTTCATAATAGGCATCGTAAAAAATTGTCGTTATAAAATTTCTATCACTATGTCAGTAATACTAGGCGTAAAAAATAACATGTTAAATAGAAACTTTCTTGTTTGGTACAAAAATACGTTTTTTTAATCAAAAAGAAGAAATGAGTGTGTGATAAGGCATATTTAGCATATTGTCTCACCAAAGATCCGTGTTTTCGTATTTCCTCTATTTGATAAATTTAGACGCTATCATAGGAAAAGGGAAAAATACGTCAGTGAATATGATTTGCGTGCCGTGTGTTTATATCTGATATCCGCTAAGAATGTGAGGTTAAATGTTTTTTGTGCAATTTGAAAAAAATGGAATTAGCTTGTTAAAAGTCTACCCAAAAGAGTTATACAAGATTCAGACTTTTCATCAGGTGCGATATTTTGTCTATGGATTCCTGGTACTCTTCTTCCGCTATTGAGTCGACAACAATACCTCCACCACCAGAGCAGAAAATCTGTTGATCGATAATTTGCATTGTGCGAATGGCAATGTTTGAGTCAAAGTTCGAATCTGCGCTCAAATAGAAAACACTCCCGCAGTAAACCCCTCTGTTATGGGCTTCCAACTCTTCAATTATTTCCATAGCCCGCTTTTTTGGGGCACCGGTAATACTGCCACCAGGAAAGCATTGCAGGAAAAAATTCAAAGGGGAAACTGATTCTTTGACTGTTCCTGTCACAGTGCTAACCAAATGATGGACATTGATAAAAGACTGCAACTGATAGAGCTGCGGTGTTTTTACCGAATGGGGAATGCAGCATTTACTGAAATCATTTCTCAGTAAGTCCACAATCATCAGATTTTCTGCACGGTTCTTTTCGCTTTCTTGTAGTTTTTGTGCATTCTCTTTATCTGTTTTAGGGTTTTCTGATCGGCTTATGGTGCCTTTTATAGGCTGTGTTTGAGCTTGATTGTTGTTGATGGCAATGAACTGCTCGGGCGATAAGCTTAGAATTTGGCTTTTGTCGAAACCCAAAAAAGCGGAATACGGGCTGGGTGAACTCTTGCGTAAAGCTAAATATGCCTCACTCGGGTTGCCGGAAAATTCAGCCCGAAACTCTTGGGTATAATTTACCTGATAGGTATCTCCGGCGAGAATGAATTCTTTTATTTGTTGAATTTTTTTTAGATATTCAGCTTTGTCAACGTTTGACTCAAACTTTGATACCGAAAAACGTTTTCTAGGATTCTTTGGTATACCTTGTGTTAGTGCGCTATAGATTTCCTGTTGGCTTTGTTGAGTACAGTTTGGTTGAAAAACTAGTGCAGATGTTTTTTTTAAATGATCTTGAATAACTGCCCAGGTATAAATGCCAATGGTACTGGTGTGTTTTTCTTTTTTGGATGAAAAAATAGCAAAGTGTTTGTGGTTGTAATCATAATTGAAATAGCCTATTGCGCCGCCGATAAACGGCAGATCGCTATTATGCGATTCCGTCACCTGGCAGTGGGTTGCTATGGCTTGTTCAATGTCGATATAGCTTGGATTGTGAAGTACCTGAACGGGGTTGGCGGAGAGGATGTCATAGCGACCTGAGGTGTGTGCAGGATATCCCGAGTCCAGCCACACGCGGTTAGTAAAACCCTCTAGGCGCAATAAGTACTGACTGCTATCTTCCAGATACGGAAGTTCAATGGTATTTATCTGTTTGATCACAAGAATACTAATGCTGCGGTTCGGGAAAGGGCGCATTTTAGATGTTGTTGCAGCAAAAGGCTACGGGATAGAATCCGCTTACATCGTAAAAGAGAACGAGTAATCCTATGAGCTTTTACCCGTTGGAAAAATTAAATCGTTTGTATGATGGATACCAACAACCTTTTTCCGTTGCCGGTAGACAGTTGTTACTCATACAAGCTGAAGGCAAACTCCACCTTATTGAGAACCGGTGTCCGCATATGGACGTGAGTTTAACCACCGCAGTCCAGCTGCCTGGTGGCATGATTCGTTGTCGTGCACATGGTATTGAGTTTGATCTCGTGTCTGGTAAGGCTCAGGGGCCTTTGGGGGATACCATTGACTGCTTACAGCATTTCACTCTCGTTTATGAGGGTAATCAGGTTGGTGTCGAGTTATAGGGGCGTATCGGGGCGATCCGTCGAGATAGTGCAATATTTGGTCTAGTCTATATAGATATCGTTTAGTAGGCTTATCGAAAACGGCTTATGTCCTATCTATGGTGCAGGTTTCTTGTTCTCAGTCTCGTTATCCTGCTGGCGCCCTCTGGATGGGCGAACCCGGTACAGGTTGCTATTCCCACTAGTGATACAAAAGACCTGACCACCTTTATCGCAGATCGCTCTTTGTTGGATATCGATAATTTCCACCAAACCAGGCGTGATATAGCCCTTCAGGTATTGCAACGTCAAGCGCTTCTCTTGGGCGGTTACACCAAGCCATTAGAGAGCAGGGAAGTAATTAATAATCGCCGTATTTTGACTTTGGTTGTGCAAGGAAAGGTCGCAATCTCTGGGATCAGTTTCTGGTTAAGTGGGTTGGAAAACTATCGTGAACAAGTATGGGTAACCGATGAAATTATTGGTGACGGCAGCTTTGTTGTCGGCATGTACACCACTGAGTCCAGGCTCAAAAGTTTCCAAGTCAACGAAGACCTGCATGCTTTGGTACCCATATCAAACAGAAGCTGGGAAAAAGACTGGCAGGCGTTGCTTCAGTTCCATCGTCGAGAGCCAATTGACACCTTCAATTGGGAATCGGTTGTTAGAATGCTGGTTGCCGGGAGGGCGGATTATACTTTGGCACCGTTTCAGCAGACGGAAGGAATGGTGTTAAACGCCTACGGACAAACCCTACACCCCATACCTCGTGTTAAGTTTTTAATTCCCGGAAGTCAACACTGGGTTGTCAGCAAAATACATCCGGAAGGTGCGGCGATATACAGAGCCTTACAGCTTGGCTTGGCACAACTTAAAGCACAGGGTCGTTTGCGTACAGCGTTAACGGAAGCGGGGTTTTACAACGAATCGGTTATTGACTGGCAAACCGTTAATGAAAGATTTATAAAATAAATTGAGTTAAATTCGGATCGGTATCACTGTACTTTTGCCAGTAGCGATCAAATTCTTCTAGGCAGGATTCACTTTCCCTGGGGGCTTGGTAATTTACAAAGCCGTCTTGATTTTGTTCATCATTAAAATAGATAAGTCGTCTTTTATCGCAAATGCAAAACCCCACTTCAGCTTTCATCGGGTCTTCATTGATCACCCGAATCGCTACTTTACTGGAAATCCTTTGTGCCAAAGTAATTAACGGATGGTTGCTGCCATAAAGTGGTTTGGCTGTATGCACCAGCATTCGTATGCGAGCGCGCCTATTTGAACGGGCAAACCGGGAAAGTGCATCTACCAAGCGTGGGTTGGCAAAGATGCCTGTTTGTAGGTGATGTGAATAGATGTCTACATATCTCAGTGTCGGTTGGACCATAGCTGCCAGGTGATGAGCGAACTCCAGGGCTGAGATTGGCCGTATTACCTGATCTTGGAAAAGATTTTCCAATCGTTCAGCAGACTCTGGGGTAAAGATCATCCGTTGATGTGTAACGTCATACTCCGTATGTACGTCACCTGCAGCCTGAAAACCAAGCTGTTGGTAAAAGTGTATAGCGTGTTGCTGAGCATTGAGAAACACTGGTTGGTCACAATGGATCAGAGCATGCCGGGTCGCGTGTACGAGCAGTTGCGATCCAATCCCTTGTTGACGGAATTGAGGAAGCACTGCTAAACGCCCGATTTGTCCGGTGTTTAATACCCGGACTGTGCCAGCAGGTAGGTTGCGGGAATAAGCTAGCAGGTGGAGAGTGGTGGGGTTATGATCCCATTCATCCACTTCGTCCTTTTCTGGAAAGCCTTGTTCCTGACAGAACACTTCTTTGCGTATGTTATGGAGTTCTGTGTTTGCTGTTGTCCATTCCACTTGTTCTATACGTAGCGACATTTCACTCACCCCGGTTCTCTATAAGCAGTTCATATTCGCAGAGTTCCGCAATGACAGCTTGTTGCTCTTTAGTCAGCTTTGACCAATACAAGGTTTGATACGCGCTTAAGCCGGATGCCAGAGCGGTGTTCGTCAACCACTTCATCCCGTTAATAAATAGCATGCATTGCTCATCAGGTAACTGAAAGTACGCTGCTCTAACGTGCGGTGAAAGCTGGAATGAATTTGTCGCTGTTAATTCATCGAAAAGCATTGGCGAAATGGGGGAGAATTCGGTATCCATATTTGGCTGTGTCATGTATTTGCCAAACCACTCCGCGATTTTTCCGGTGTCCCCTGTATAGGTTTGTAAAATATTTTGTACCTGGCTGATGGCTGAACACGGAATCTCTCCGCAATACTTTGTGGGCTTGAGGTCAATGTCTGTATAGCGCTGGTCTTGCAGTAAAAAAGACGACGCCTCCTGACAGAAATCCAGCAAAATATCCTCGTGGCTTGGTGCTCTGAAACCAATGGAATATGTAATACAATTGTCGCTGGCTGCAGTTCCCCAATGAGCGAGTTGCGGCGGAAGGTATAACATATCACCCGGTTCTAATACCCATTCTTCGTTGGTATCAAACTCGGTCAATATTTGCATGGCTACGTCAGGTAAAAGTGGGCTTTGTGCATCGCATATTTGGCCGAGTTTCCAGCGTCGGGAACCTAGCCCCTGTAGCAAAAATACATCGTAATAATCAAAATGTGGCCCGACACCGCCGCCCATACTTGCGTAACTGGCCATGACATCATCCAAACGCCAGTTTGGCAGGAAACGAAATGACTGTAATAGCTGGTTAGCTGCTTCGTTAAAACTGTCCAGGTTTTGCACCAATAGAGTCCAATGTTTTTCCGGCAGTTCAGCGAAAACTGTTTCTGGAAAAGGCCCGTGTTTTACTTGCCATAAACTGTGTAATGGGTCATCTGTTGGTGTTTCAATGATCAAACGGGAAGTGATGTCTTCCTCTAATGCATAGCCGGCTAATTCTTCTGGTGAAATGGGTGAAATAAACCCAGGAAATGCCTGTCGAACTAATAATGGTTTTTTCTGCCAGTATTCCGCAAAAAACTGTTCAACAGATACGGAGCCAAGAGGGGATTGAGTATTCACAATATCGGACACTATTCTTTTTTATTTGTCAGTGGGCAGGCATTGTAGCTTAGTCTACAAAATATTTAACCCAGCGTTAGTGTCAGAGTTCATTGTTAGTCTGGCGGCAGAGTTCATTTTGTTTCAAATATAAAGAGTAACTTTTTCTTGAATGTCATGGCCTGCGTCAATGTGAGCTTTTCGTCAGACAAAAAAATAGCACCTTAACGGTGCTACTCAATAGCGTTTAAACAAACGATTTTAGAAAAGGGCAAAGGGGAGTTCGCTTTATCCTCCTAAAGAGCCTACCGCACGATTCATCAACGAACCTTTTTTCGGTTCGAAGGCGCGATAGTGTTCAACCATATATTCTGATGGGTTCACAAAGCAATGAACGACCACTTCTTCGGAATCCCTTAGTTCGCCGACGCGGGCAAACATAAACACTTTATATAAATACGTACTGCGATCGAAGTAGGTGGAATGGTTATCGATGTACGACGATATCATCTTATCGCCATAGCGTTTCTGGGTTTTTTGTTCGCATATGCTTGTGGCGTCAAGTAAATCAAAAGGCAGGATTTTGTAGTTGCGCTGTGCGTCGTAATACTTACCGGAATGTTCAATATCAAGAAAAAGGCTTGCCCAGAACAAGCAGAGAATGACAGATACAATTGAGCCTGTAATGATTAAGTGAGTACGGGAATAATTGCGCGGGTCAAATTTGCTGTGATGATCGGACCACCAGGTTTGCAGATGATCCGCGTAGTTAACTAGAGCCATAACCTCTTCTCCAATTATCAGGAGTGTCCTCTGGAAGAGGAGACTGCCAATGTTCAGTTCTTTCGGTAACCGTTCGACCCACATCTGGATGCCGGGCACTGGCTTTGCGTCCCCGCGTTACCACGGGTTTGCCTTTTTCGGGGGCTGAACGGGCAGGGCCGCTAGCGACAAGGCAGTGCCTTGTGTATCCGAATCCCCATCTATGGAGATACATTTATTATGAAGACATCGCTATGCATGCGCAAAGTTTTAGTTTGGTACATTAAGATTGTTTTGTTTTAAAAATCTGTAAATTATTCCAGGCGGATGGTTTCAACAAAAACTAGGACTGTTCTTTATTTTTACCATGTTCATATCGTAGAAAATGCAAACCATACTGTGAGCCAATTTGTTACCCTCAATGCCAGTACCTCCTTCTTATGCCATTGATATTACTTCATACATAAAACGCAAAGAATAACGATTAAGAATTAGTCATTTGTCATGGTATAGATAAAAATGCTTAGCGCTTATTACTCAGAGTTTTAAGTTCTAAATCCCAAAAAGCATAAAACTTTTGGGTTAAGAACAAAATGAAATAATAAGAAATAAGTGTTTAATTTTTATTCTGAAAGTTTTATGGTTGCTCGATGGCGCCCCGTTCATTTTATTTGACATATGTATACATAAGCGTAAATCTGGCAGTTTTCGAATGTATATGAAAGAAGGGGTAAGCAAGTATTTATTTGATCGGAAGTTCAATCAAGGATAGGGCAAAAGAGACTTGCAGGCATTGATACAGAACCGTTTGCAAGATAACTAAATAATTAATCGGAGATTTGTCCCAATGGTTCTCTTCAAGAAAACAACGTTTTTCTTCAGCATCTCTATTTTTTCATACCTGGCTTTTATTAATAGCGCTCATGCTTATGAGTGTGCTGGCGTACCACTGTATGTGGAAGGCTCGGCATACTCTAATGGTGCTGTTGTACAAAATCAGGGGAGTGCATATGAATGTACTCAGGAAGGGTGGTGTTCGCTTGGTGGTGCTTATGCACCAGGCACTGGCTGGGCCTCGCAATATGCCTGGCTTAGCCTGGGCGAGTGCGTGTCTCAAGATACCTCTACCAGTAGCTCTTCGTCATCCTCAAGTTCGTCTTCCAGCTCTTCTTCGTCTAGCTCCTCGTCCTCTAGCTCAAGCAGCTCGAGTTCGTCGTCATCTAGCAGCAGTTCTGGCGGAGTGGTCGACCACGAAGCCTGTCGACCAGATGGTTTATACAAAACGCCCGGATTAGACGTTCCGTACTGTACGATATACGACACCAGCGGCCGTGAAAAAATGGCAATCAGCCGCAGAATTATCGGGTATTTCCCCTCCTGGAGAACCGGTAAATCGGATCCTGGCGTTGAACCTCGTCCTGCGTACTTGGTATCTGATATCCCCTGGAACAAGATCACGCACATTAACTATGCGTTTGCGCATCTGGAAAATGGTCTGATATCCGTCGGTGACCCAAATGGTACTTACAACCCGAACCTGACTATGGAGTGGCCTGAGTACCCCGGCAATGAAATGGACCCAGAGTTTCCATATAAAGGGCACTTTAACCAGCTAAGCAAATTCAAAAAGCAATTCCCACAGGTGAAAACGCTCATCTCTATCGGTGGTTGGTCTGAAACCGGCGGTCATTGGGCAAATGGCACACGTGTTGAAGATGGTGGCTTCTATACCTTGACCGATAGTGAAGCGGCCATGGAAGCCTTTGCGGATTCTGTCGTAACCTTCTTGCGCACTTACGGTTTTGACGGTGCGGATATCGATTACGAATACGCCAGTTCCAATAGTGATGCGGGTAACCCTGCGGACTTTGCCTTCTCCAACGCAAGACGTCCGTACCTCATGGCAGGTTATGCGAGGCTAATGAAAATTTTGCGTAACAAATTGGATGCTGCGAGTGTTCAGGATGGCAAACACTACTTGTTAACCGTTGCCGCGCCTTCTTCCGCGTATCTGCTACGTGGTATGGAAATGTACCAAGTAACTCAATATCTGGATTACCTGAATGTTATGTCCTATGACCTTCATGGAACCTGGAACGAGCATGTTGGTCCTAACGCTGCGTTATTTGATGACGGGAAAGACACTGAGCTTGGCCCCATTTATAACGCGCATGGTGTAGGCTACTTAAATACCGACTGGGCGTATCGTTACTACCGTGGTTCCATGTCGCCCGGTCGACTAAATATCGGTGTCCCATACTACACCCGTGGTTGGCGAAACGTGCAAGGCGGAACCAATGGCTTATGGGGTAAAACTACCGTTCCAACCGATGAGTGTAACGATGGTTTAACCAAGTGTGGTGAAGGTGCCATTGGTATCGATAATATCTGGAACGATTTTATTCCTCGTATTACCAAGTTCAACGGTGAGTTACCTGCTGGTGCAAACCCCATCTGGCATGTGAAAAACCTTGAGCGTGGTCTACTACCAAGCTATCTGGACCTGTATAAAATCAGCACGGTAACTGATACCCGATATGACCTGATCGGCACCTACGCTCGAAAATACGACCCTGTAGCCGGCCATACCTGGTTGTGGAACGAACAGAAAAAAGTTTTCCTTTCTTCTGAAGATGCTGACTCCCTTGCGGTTAAAGCCGACTACGTTGTAGATGAAGGGATTGGCGGTATCATGTTCTGGGAGTTGTCCGGTGACTATGATTGCCCAACCGATGTCACTAAAGAGTGTACCGCCGGTGAGACAATGACCAGCACCTTGCACAGCAAGTTTGTGAATGCAACGCCATATCAAGCCACGAAAGCGAATATCGATAGAGCGATGCCAACTGAGCATCTGGCGATGTCTTATTCATTAGGTAATTGCCCTCTAGGTGATCAAAACTACCCAATGAATTGTGAGCTGACATTAACGAATAACTCTGACATCACTATTCCAAAAGATGCGGTTGTGCAGTTCAATATGTCTGTGTCCGACCCTCGAGCTGAAGTATTTGGTGAGTGGAAAAATGGCTTGGCGGCAACAAAACTACAGGTATTGGTTGACGGCCATGATGGTGGAAATGTGGGCGGTTACAAAACCGATTTCCATTTGATTCAGTTTGCGATTACCGCAGATATGGCGCCAAGTGGTTCAATCATTTATCAGTTTGTGCAACAACTGCCAACTTCGTTTTTCTCCAACTGGACAATTGAATTCGGTGGTAAAACCTACGGTGTTTCTTTTGACCATACCCGCGGTTCTGTGCCTGCCACCGGATCGACATCCAGCTCAAGCAGCTCGTCTTCTACAAGCTCAAGTTCTTCTAGCAGCTCTTCATCATCCAGTAGTTCTTCATCAAGCTCGGGTGGGGCTGGAACCTGTGCAGCAGAAAACATTGACCCAACAGCTGTCAATGAATATCCAAATTGGCCGAGAACAAACTGGTCAGGAACACCCGACCACGCAGAGACTGGTGATTTGATGCAGTACAGCGGGTCAGTTTATAAAGCAAACTGGTACACCAGTTCACAACCAGGAAGTGATGGTTCCTGGGCGTTTGTTTGTACCATTTAAAGCTGATTTCAATTAAACAATATAAAAGGCGGCCGGTGGCCGCCTTTTTTGTGTACAAAGTTTGTTCTTTTGGTTGCATTTTTTAAGGTCTTCTTTCTACTGTAGGGATAGCCTCGGTTGCAGGTATGATCTATTTTGTGAAGGTATACTGTCGTGTATTGGACAATAGTGGGCATGCTAGTCTTGCTTGCTAATGACCCCCCGTTATTGCCTGTTAGCGCTTGGGTATGGTGGATTGCAGTAGAGATTCTACTGCGTAAATTGGATAAATAATTCATTTGATTTACAGTAGAACGCCTACCGTAAAAGATGTAAACGAGAATTAATTCTTATGTGTAAGTTATTTTTTAAAATAAATGCTTTAAAAAAATAAAAAACATCTGGTAGACTTTGATAACATCGATTGGAGAAGGTGTATCAAGACGGAATTTGTTTTTTTCTGCAGCGTTAAGTTTTTCCTGTGTTGCCGGTGTTCTGCTGGTGCTCTCTGTCTTTTTTTACTTCGAATAAATCGTACCGGAATTTCGGGTGGTTTATTTTTATTGTTCTATCAAAATAAAAATAAATGTGAGTCATGGTTGTGGTATTTAAATGGGATTTTAAATAATGCATTTGCTTGTTTTTTTAATTTTATTTGGGTTGATGGTTCTGATTTTTCAGGGGCGGGTTTAAATCAGGGTATGGTTGTATCGGTCATTGGAATTATGTGCTCTGGGGTAAAGAATCGGGACTTTGAGCGCGCGATGCACTATTTTACGCCGGCTACAAAATTTTTATATCGATACAAATAAAAACGATCTTTCTGATTTTTCCCTGATTGCTTATCGGATTATTTGTCGGATATTCAGCAAGCCATATCCAATACCGATCTAACGTATGATCAAACAGTGTTACCTCAGCAGGTTGAGTTGAATCGCGAAGAAAAAACTGCGGTAGTGCATATGGTAAAGTCAAAATAAAAATAGGAAATAAAATGAACGTGATTTATAGAGCGTGGCGTTGTTTTCAAGGAAGTCGTCGGGGTGTGGCTTTGGGGTTAGCGGGGTTAACGTTATGGATGTTTGCCTCGGCGGTTCAGGCGTTGAGTGTGAGCACGACCACCAGCTCAACGGGGACTTATACGTTGTCCTGGAGCAAAAGCAGTGGTTACACCTATTGGCTCTATGAAAAATACGGTTCGGGTGCCTGGAACTCCGGGGGGAATGTAACCCCGATGACCTCCTATACCTACACGGGTAAAACCAACGGGGTCTGGTATTACAAACTGAAAAGCACCTACTGTATTACTTACCCGGTAAACCAGTGTTACACCAACTGGTCGAATGAGGTGTCGGTGACGGTGGCACTGCTTGGCACTGTGGGCAGCATATCGTTACCCTCGACGGATACGGACGGTGCCTTTTCTGTGAGCTGGGGAGCGGTTTCCGGGGCAACAAAATACTATGTGCAACGGCGAACGTCTTCCAGCAGTTGGCCTTCAACCTATCTCCAATCCAATTCAAGCACCTCATACAGTGAATCGGGCTTAACCAACGGTACCTATTACTATCGGGTACAAGCGTGTAATGCGGGAGGCTGCTCCAGCTGGAGAGACTCCAGTAGCATTGATGTCATTCGGACACCAGGCCAGCCTGCCAATATTACCGTTGTTTCATCCAGCACGACAGGAGAGTTTACGGTTACCTGGGGCACGGCTTCTGGTTCATACAGTTCCTATGTTCTGGAGCGTCAAGTTAATGGGGGCAGTTGGTCACAAATTCACTCCGGCAGCACCAGTACACGCGCCAAAGCCCAAAATGTGGGGGATGGTACGTATCGTTATCGGGTGAAGGCCTGTAACAGCTTGAGCTGCAGTGCACCGACGTACTCGAATAATGTGGTGGTCAAACTCCCACCGGGTGCTCCCGGATTTAATGCGCTGAGCAGCAACGATGCGGATGGTTATTACACCGTGAGTTGGGCGTTGGGTTCCGGCATAGTGGAATCCATAGAGTTACAGCGACGCCTGAATGGTGGCAGCTGGTCTGCGGAGTTATGTTCCGGCACCACCAATTGTCCAAACGGGGTGAGCTTTTCAGAAATCAACCTGGCGGACGGTTCCTATAGCTACCAGTTGCGCGCGTGTAATAGCAGCGGGTGCAGTGCTTGGGTGACTTCGTCGACCGTGGTGGTGATGCGGCCGTCGGGCATGCCGGCCAGCCTATCGGTGCCCAGTGCGGACGCCGATGGGGCGTTTACGGTCAGCTGGGTGGCGGGTACGGGTACCGCAGAAACCTATCAATTACAGCGAAAAAGCGGCAGCAGTGGCAGCTGGTCTGGCAACCTGATCAGCGGCAACCCCATAAGCTACAGTCAAACGGGCTTGGCTAACGGCACCTATTACTATCAAGTGCAGGCGTGTAACCGCAATGGTTGTTCCGGTTGGCGCGCCTCTTCGGCGGTGACGGTGACCCATATACCTGGACTACCGGCCTCCATCAGTGTGCCCGCCTCAGATGATGACGGCGCCTTTAACATCAACTGGGGTGCCGGCAGCGGTATCATCGACAGCTACCGACTCTACCGCCAGTACAATGGGGGCAGTTGGGAGTTGGCCTACACTGGGTCGGCACGCAGCTATGACGAAACCAGCCTGGCCGATGGCAACTATGCCTACCGGGCTCAGGCCTGTAATGTCAGCGGTTGCAGCAGCTACCGCACCTCTGGGCTGGTGGCAGTGGATCACCCGATGACGTCGGTCAGTATGACTCTGGCTGGCAGCAGCTATACCGGCAGTTACCAGTTATCCTGGCAGGCTTCACCGGAATACAAATACAAGTTGTATGAAAAGCTAGGTAATGGCACTTATCAACAAATTGCTAATTACGATTACATCCCCAGCCCCCAAACCCTCACCAAAAGCTTTAGCAATAAAGCCAATGGCATCTGGGCGTACAAAGTGGAGCTGGAATACTGCCGGGATTACCCCGTTAGCATGTGTTATGTGGGCGGCACTGGTACCGCGTCGATAGAGGTGCATGTGCGCCCGACACCGGTGGCACCGGCACAGATTACCGTGCCGAGTTATACAGACGGCAGTTATGTGGTCAGTTGGTTGGCGTCGGACGCTTCGACGGAACCGCAAAAATATTACCTGGAACGCAGCAGCAATGGCGGCAGCAGCTGGAGCAATATTCCGTTAAACAATGACGGTTTAGACCTGAGCTATAACGAACCCAGCCGGCCGGAAGGCAACTATCTGTACCGGGTTCGAGCCTGGAACACCACGGATTATTCAGCGTGGCGTACCTCCAGCAATGTGTCGGTGAAAGAACTCCCCGGCAATCCTACCAGCCTTGTGGCGCCGGCGGAACACGGTGATGGTGCCGTGCCGGTCAGTTGGTCAGGGGCCAGCGGTCTGGTGGACTCTTACCAGGTCAGCACGCAAAGCGGTGGCAGCTGGGGGGCCGGAGTTACGGTCACCGGCACGAGCTACACCCCGAATCCGGCCCTGGCCGATGGCACCTATGCGTTCCGGGTTCGCGCCTGTAACACCACGGGCTGTAACAGCAGTTGGTTACAACAGACCGGCACCACGGCGGTAAAACGCAAGCCGGGTGCGGTGTCGAGCATCACGGTGCCGACCACCACCAGCACCAATGGGCAGATCAATCTGACCTGGAGTGCGGCCTCGGGGACGGTGGAATCCTATGAGTTGCGCCGCTATCGGGTTGGGCAAACCGAAGGTGCCCTGGTGGCGACCATGGGGGCCAATACCGCGATCACCGATGAGGTGGGCAGTGGCACCTATACCTATCAAATCCGTTCCTGTAACAGCGTGCATTGTGCCGATACCTGGGCCACCTCCGCAGAGGTGAGCGTGGTATTGCCGTCACCCAACTATGCCGAAACCTACACAGGCAATGTGGCGGATGTGAGCTTGATCAACAGCGCGCCGGCGTTACCGGCGAACTACATTGGCGCCACTGCCGGCCAGGCCGGCGTCAGTGGTGGCACGGCCACCTACAGTGTCCCGGTGGCGATTCCGCCAGGGCGTAACGGGGTACAACCGAATGTGTCTTTGAGCTACAGCGCCAAAGGTGGCAATGGCTTATTGGGCGTGGGCTGGAGCCTGTCTGCGGGCTCGGCGATTGCCCGCTGTGGCGCCACCTATGCGCAGGATGGTTTCACCCACAGTGTGCAATACGATCTGGGCAAAGACCGCCTGTGCCTGAATGGTTCACGTTTGGTGGCCGTCTCCGGTGGCTATGGTTATATGGGCGCGGTGTACCGCACCGAAGTGGACCAGTTTGTACGGGTGACTCAGCATGGCGGGTCACTGGACGACAGCACCACCTGGTTCAGTGCCGAGTACAAAGACGGCTCCGTGGCCTATTTTGGTCGAACCAGTCAAAGTCAGGTGGTACACCAGGGGGTTAGCACACCGATCAGCTGGCTGATCAGCTTCCAGCATGATGCGGTGGGCAATACCAGCGGTGAGGCACACACTGGCAGCATTCCGACGAATGCCAACAACTTTATTCACTACCAATACCAGACGTTTGGTGCGGGTGAAGTGTTACTCAGTGCCATTCAATACACCGGGGAGGGCGAGTTCCTGCCCGGCGACCGCCAGGTCATCTTCAACTATACGGCCCTGCCGAATACGCAAAAACGGGTGCACTACCTGGCCGGTGGTCAATCAGAAACCACACAAAAACTGGCCTCGATTGATACCCAGGTGGGCCTGGATAAAGTCCAGCACTACGCGCTGCGCTACCAGGACAGTGCCGCCAGCCAGCGGCCATTAATCCGCGGTATCCAGCAGTGCGGCTGGGAAGCGGGGGCCTTGGCTTGCTTACCCGAAACCACCTTCAACTGGCTCGACAATCGCCATATTGCGCCACCGGAAACCCTGAAAGTTGGGGGCCAAACGCCCTATACCGACGTCTTGCGGGTCGATGCGGCCTTGCCGTACGGCGACTTTAATGGCGACGGTACCCGCGACTTCCCGGGCCATTACGTGGATGCGGAGCAGCGCAGTCGCGGTGCCAACACCGTGGCGGCAGCGGACAGTTGTATGTATGGCGCAGCCACCTCGAAGTTCCAGTGCATTGATGTGGATGTCGACCGCGATGGCACCAGCGACCCGCATAAAATACAGGACTTCTACTGGTACGTGGATTACTCCAGCGATGGCCTGGGCAACTACGTCAACACCGGTATCCGGATGGAAACCTATGTGCGTCAGTTTGATGCCCAGGGCAATCTGGTTGCGGATCAGGAAACCCGTCGGGTCGCCATTGGCCGTCACGACAACTTCCTGGGCACCTCGGATGTGAATGGCGACGGTTACCCGGACATTATGCTGCACAAAGTGGAGCGCAATACTTTTAATGCCAGCCCCAAAGGCACGGTGTACTTACAGGTGATCCTGCATAACCGCTCAGCTACCGCGCCGTTCTATGACAACAATGCCCGGCAGACCCTGTACACCCACGCCTCTACCTCGAATGTAATTGGCGGCCTGACACCGAACCCGGACTGGCCGGTCAACCCCACCGAAAGCACCTCGCCTGTGGGAGATATTGACGGCAATGGCTTGATGGACTTTGTGGTCTCCATGACTGCAGGGCCCTATGACGGCGTACTCAAAAGCTTCCCGGAACCCTTGCCCAAGCGATTTTTGATGAACTTCAGTACTCCCAATGGGCTGAATTTTGTCGATCAAGGACAGGCCTATGGTGGTGCTGCATCGGCGGGGCAAATGGTCACCACCCTGATGGGCGAAACCATGCCCGCCTCCAGTATCAGCGTACTGTTCTTCCATCGCTTTATCGATGTCAATGGTGATGGTCTGCCGGATATCCTGCAGTGGTCCCAGGGTACTAAACTGGTGTTGCGTCTCAACCAGGGCGGCAGCTTTGGTCCTGAACAGGTCTTATCCGAAAACCCGTACTTCCCCATACGCTATGCCTCGCAATACGTTGGCCCGGGTGTGCTGTATAACATGGTGACCGCCAAATACGGTGAAGCCATGCAGGTGGCGGACATCAATGGCGATGGCCGGCCCGAACTGCTATACCCCGGTGAACGTTTGATTGAGGGATGTTCTCAGGTCTTTGACCATCACATTAAGATAAATCAGTCCGGCTGGGTGAACCTGTGTGGCGATGAACTCTATGGTGCTTACTCCACCACCGACAGTAACGAATACCCGCAAAGCCCGATCAGCGTGTATCACAACGATGACTCCATTTACCGCTATAAAGCCCTGTACTTTGACCCACAAGCCGATGGCACATACAGCCTGCGTGAAGAGAATACCGACCTGATCGGTTCCGCTTCGGAAGTGGCCATGATCGACGCCTTTGGCGATGGCAACCTGGATATGGTGTTTGCCTATGGCCCGCGCGCGGCACTCAGTGACAACTCAATGGGTACCATGACCGCCGAAGGGAGCGCGTTGTTTGGCAACAACTACGGCATCTACATTACCCGTAACTACGGTGCGGGCACCGGCACCAATGGGGGCGACTACCAGCCGGTCGATGTCATCCAGGGTGTGGACAACCCCTATGGCCTGACCAGCGAATGGGACTATCGCCCGCTCTCCACCGGCGACGCCTCCATCTTTGCGGCCAATGGCAGCAGTGCCCAGCCGATGTATCAACCGGCGAACGCCTACGTTGACCCGGCGGAAGGCTACTTCCACTTCGGCTCCAGCATGTACGTGGTTAAAACCCTCCGGCAATCCAATGGGCTGGGCGGTATGAATGCCGTGCACTACGGTTACCGTGGTGCCATGTACAACTTCCAGGGGCGGGGCTTTACCGGCTTCCGCAGCATCATCCGTCACACCGAAACCCTGGAAAACGGCGTCGACGTCAGTGTGGTCAACCACACCGACTTCCACCAGATATACCCCTATGTCAGTGCCGTGCAATACCAGGCCAGCTTCCTGGCCAGCACCTACCAGGGCTACAACAGCTACAACCTGTTTGGCGATAACACCGGCACCTGTGGCCTGGACACCGACACGCGCCCAGCCAAGGCTGCCGACGCGCTCAGCTTCAGCGAAAGCTGCTATCAGCTGAACGCCGCCCACCAAAGTGCCATGACCGGCCTGGGTGTCAGCCAGATAGTCAGCACCTATGCCCATCAATCCGGCGGCATCCGCAATGCCCTGAACTGCAGTGGGCCCACCAGCTGTACACTGGGCGGTGAACTCAGCCGCAACCGGGTCGAAGTCAGTGCCATCGATGAATGGGGCAACCCGACCACGACCAGCCAGACCCAGGCGGACGACTGGGGCACCCAGGTGACCAACACCGTGACCACTTACGCCAGCGGTGCAGGGCAGGAAACCGCCTGGTGGCTGAACAAGGCCACCCAATCGGTGGTGACCAAACAGGCCATCACCGGCCGCAACCTGCTGGACGACGCCCTGGAACTCTACAGCGGCGACAAAACCGGGCTGGATAACGCGGTGATCATCACCACCATCCTGAGCTACAACAACAGCCGTATGCGGGTCGCCACCGGCGTGGCCATCAGCAGCAGCGACGCTGCCCGCAGCAGCCAGGCGCAAACCCAATTTAACGCCTACGGCCTGCCTGAGTGGGTCAAAACCACCGCCAGCGTGCTCAATAGCAGCAACCAATGGGTGGCACAAACCCGCCAGGTCAGTACCAGCTACACCACCGATGGCTACTTCCCGCAAACAGTCAGCAACGACCTGGGACACAGCGTCAGCAGCGTCATCGATCCGGCTCTGGGCGTGGCCACCTCGGTTACTCGCCAATTGGATGCCACCACCAGCCTGACCGCAGAAACCGACTACGATCCGTTTGGTCGACCGCTGGAAACCCGGGCACTGGGTAGCGCCACCCAATACACCCGTTACACCACACCGGATGCCAATGCGCCTGGCCTGGCGGTGACCCAGGTGACTGTCACCCAGGCGGGCAGCCCCACCGTAAAAAGCTACCAGGATCGCCTGGGCCGCACCCTGCGCACCGCCACCCAGGGCTTTGATGGCGGCTGGCTCTATGTCGACAACACCTACACCAGTCGGGGCAAACTGGCCTTTGAATCCGTGCCCGGCACCACACCCTTAACCGGAGCGGACGATCTGGGCGCCAATGGTGTGTGGTACACCGGCTACGACCCCGTGGGTCGACTGACCGGCAAAATCAAATCCCAATCCTGTGGCAGTGATGGTGTCGACGGCCTGGTCACCACCCAATACACCACCGTGGACTACACCACCCACATCAGCCTGACCGACGCTTGCAGCGGCGGGGGCAACGACCACAGCCTGAGCATGAGTCGCACCTACAACAGCCAGCAACAGCTGGTGAAAACCGTGGATGCCCTCGACGGCATAACCCGCTACGCCTACAACACTCTGGGCAGCCCGGCGGTCATCACCGACGTGGAAAATAACTCGATTGTTGCCCACTACGATGGCCTGGGCCGCAAAACCCAGGTCAACGACCCCAACCAGGGCATCACCGACTTTGTCTACAACGGCTTTGGTGAAGTGCAACAGGAAACCCGGGCCAACAACAAAACCGTCAGCTACTACCTGGATACCCTGGGGCGGGTGACCCTCAGACGTGCCACCGGCGAAGCCGACAGCACCTACCTGTACGACAACGTGGCCTACGGCTACGGGCAGATGTACCAGGAATCCAACGGCAGCTTAACCCGTACCACCAGCTTCAACAGCCTGGGCCAACCGCTGACCACCACCGAAACCCTCGGCGGCGACAGCCACAGCGTGACCCAGTTATACGACGCCAACTACGGTCGCCTCAAAGGGCTGCGCTACCCCAACAACCTGACCCTGGAATACCAATACAACGACCTGGGCTACCTCACGCAGCTGAAAAACGCCGCCAATGGCTACGCCTACCAGACCATCAACAGCATGGACCAATGGGGCAACATCACCGGCGCCATGCTGGGCAACGGGGTCAGTGAAACCGCCCAGTACAGCGATGTAAACGGCCAGGTGCTCAGCCTGGGCGCTACCCGGGGCACCACCGCCTTACTCAGCATCTACTACCAACAGTACGATGGCTACGGCAACATCGAACTGGAAACCGTGCAAAACGGCGCGGACGCCTACAGTGAATACTATGTCTACGACAAACTGCATCGTTTAACCCAAAGCGGGTACAACGACTTTATCGGGGCCAGCATCACCTACAGCTACAACGCCAGCGGCAACCTGCTGAGTAAATCTGACTACGCCCGCAACTACGACTACACCACCGGCACCAGCGGTGGACCCAATGCGGTCAAGCGGATTGAAAAAATCCTCAAACAGGCAAACGGCACCACCAGCTACCAGTGGGAAAGCTTCAGCTACGATGCCCGGGGCAACATGCTCACTGGCGATGGCTTAACCCAGGCGATCTACAACGCCATGGACAAACCCACGCAAATCAACAAAGACGGCGCATTACTGACCTTCGATTACGGCCCCAGCCAAATGCGCTACCGGCAGGTGAAAAGCGACAACGGTGACACCACCACCACACGCTACATCGGCAAACTCTATGAAGAAGTGACCGAACAAACCAGTATCGGATTAAAACAAAGCTGGCGGGCCTACATCGGCAGCGTGGCCGTGGTGGGCGAAGAAGACGGTACCCCCTCCATACGCTACCAACACCGCGACCGGTTAGGCAGCGCGCGCACCTTCACCGATGAAGCGGGCAACATTGTTGCCCGACGGGACTACGACCCCTTCGGCAAACCGCGCAAGCCCGATGGCACCTTAAAAGAAGAGCACTGGATCGCGGGCGTGCCCATGGAACCCATACTGGACGACCTGGACAGCGCCAAAACTCCACGGGGCTTCACCGACCACGAACACCTGGATGCGGTGCAATACATCCACATGAACGGCCGGGTATACGACTACAACCTGGGCCGGTTCCTGAGTGTGGATCCCTACATCCAGAGCCCGGGTAACTCACAAAGCATCAACCCCTACAGCTACATCATGAATAATCCGCTTGCTGGGGTAGATCCGACGGGGTATGTGAGCAAGGGGGTTGAGGATAAGGCAAATGAAAAGGCGGATAAGGGTTGTGGAGTGAACTGCACGACCTATGTGTTTGATGGGCACGGCAATGCCAGTACGCCTTTCTCCAAAATGAATGAGTACAAGAAGTCAGATAATGCTAACTCAAATAATAACAATGGAGGGGAGCAGCAAAACAATGCAGATAAGAAGGAGACACCTACAGGGACAACTCCAACCCAAGATGTGGGTTCGCAAGAGCAGCGTGATAAAAAACTTGCAGATGGTAAAGTAAATGCTAACAATGAGGGTACTCCTGTTGAGGAAGAAGTTGTTGTAACGGGTGTGAACACGAGCATACCGAAAAGTGCACTGTCTAATGCTCAGGTAGCGGCGGTTAGAGGGCCGTCACATGAGGGACAGAACAAGGGAGATTGGACAACAAAAGACTTTTTGAAACATTACCTTTTTGGCGGAGGAAAGGCTGTTAATTTATCTGATGTTGGATTGGGTGATGATTTTGAGAATTCTGAATCAGTTAAAAATGCGACAGAGAAATTCATGGAAGGAGTGTTGAATGGCCCTATTTACAACTTGAAAGCAAGTGATCGAGTTTTAAGGAATGTCACTAATGATGGAGCAAAAGATTTTACAGGAAAGCCCGCTCTGTTTTCTTTAGGGGATGGGTGGCTAAATATGAGTGCTAGCTGTTCATCTGGTAATTGTACGTTTAACTTTTCAACAAGTGATATGTTTGTTGATGCACTTGATATCAATGACCAATGGAGAGGTAATCAAGACCTTCCGTTTTCTCAGCCGTACCAAATTAATCATAGTTGGACAGTGGATCGGAGTTACTAATAATGAGTAGGGTACTAATTTTATGTGCTTTCATTTTTTTTCTTTCTGGGTGTGAAGAGAGAGAAGAAATTAAGCTTCAAGGAGGATATGAGATTATCAGGGTCTATGGTGATGCTCATTCTATTGCCACTCCTGATGGTCGAGAGCTTGTCATGCCAAATGTTGTTTCTGCAAAAGATGACTCTTTGTATATCATCGGACGAACTGAGGCTCCTGTTCCAGCTATTACATTGCCCGAAGGTCTAAAGCTTCAACCATATGGTTATTTTATTTTTGAAAAAGGTACTGGTGTGTTGTCTGTTGGGCTTTCATTAAAGGAGTTTCAGGATAAGCTTCTTAAGGAAAATATTTCATTAAAATTAGAAAACTAAACAACCAAAGCCCTGGCCTAAACCCCCAGGGCTTTTTTATATCTACCCCCTAATCCCAAAAAAACCAGCCGCTTTGTTGTTTGTTTGGCGGTGTCTCTTCAGCCTTGACCGGTTCGCTTTCCAGGGGCAACGGCTCCAGGGTAATTTTAAAGTGCTGTGTGGTTTGCACATCCTGGGGCAATTTTAAAATGATGGCTTGTTCACCTTCATGCATAAACGGGGCTAAGGCTTCGTCCTCTTCGCCTTGCTCGGTGGCTTCTTTCTTAGCTGCTTTTAGTCGTTGCTCAATATGCGCCTTGGCTTCTTTGGTCTGGTAATAGGCCAGGATACCGCAGGCATGGCATTTAAGCGTGTCCTTGGCGAATTCCTATTTCAAGCCAAAGATGGGAGTTGAAAAAGACCACGACAGTGGCTTTCCCATGAGTAGTTGGAAAGTTTGAGCGTGTTTTTTGAGCAATCTACAGGTGGTTTTCCCATTCTGGCTGAATGGCAGCGGTATTGATTGTAGTAATGCTTAAACTGGTCAAGCTTTCGCTGTAAATCCCGGCTGTTCCAGAAGAGCGTCTGATCGAGTAATTCTCTTCGAACCGTGCCGATCACACGCTCTATAAATGGGTGGGATGTGGGTACACAGGGAATGGACTTTACTTCTTCTATGTCCAGTATCCGTAAATTCGCTTTCCAGCGATGAAAACGAAATAATGGATCATTATCGGAACTGAGATAGTTAGGTAACGTTTGTTTGCTTTGTATCTGGTTAAACATACGGCATGCGGCTAAGCCATTTAAATCACCGGCATGAACAGCAAAACCCACAATCCGGCGAGTAAATTGATCCATAACCACCATTACCCAGTGGCTTTTTAGTGTTGCCGATTCACAACGGAAAAAATCTGTACTCCATAAGCTGTCCTTGCTATGGCCTAAAAAGGTTAGCCACGAAGGGCCAGTGTTATCGCCATTGGGTTTGTGGTATTTGAATAAAATGCGCCGAACAATATCTTTATTAATCGCTAAGCCAAACGCCAAATTAATTTGTTGAGCAATTCTTGATGTGCCAAAACGCGGATTTCGCTTTTTGAATTCCAAAATTGCATCAATAACTCCCTGAGAAGGCCCTTTAGGGCCGGGTTTAGCTTTGTAAAGTAATTGATACTTTTTATTTTTCAATGCTGTATGAAAGCGAAGGATAGTAGCAGGTTTCAGTAAGACAGCATTTTTGGTAATACGTTGAAGGCTAAGAAACTCCCCACATAGGGAAAAAATAAAACGATCTCCCATTTTTAAATTAGGGCAACGTTTTTGTTTTCGGGAAAGAATTAAGAGCTGTTGTCTAAGTAGGATATTCTCGGCAACAATCGATCTCGTTTTTCTCGGTGCAAAAAACCTGAATAATGTTTTGAGAAAAAACCAAATTATTGTGCACGGGTATTTCATAGTCGCTGATCATAAGTAAGTACAGATATTGGCACAAATCTACTTATTCGTGATTTGATTTTGGTTAAATTAGTTAAGTATGATCAAACTTATGAGTGTAGGATTCCTACATCCAGAGCTCGGGTAGTAGCCAAAGCATCAACCTGTCCTTGGCGAATTGCTAATTCAAGTCAAGGATGGCAGCTCAGTTAAAAGCGCAAATCAACTATGGAAAACTGGAAAAGTAGAACTTAATACGTTGCTCGACGAAAAACGTTTTTATGCTGGGTAGAGGTGTGGCATAAAAGGAGTGTTGATTAAATAAACAAGGGGTGATGCATGAGCTATCAAGTTAAAAGACTAGAGGAGCCACTTAACACAAGACTCTGGGGCGTCTTCGACGGTAATAAGTTACTTAAATGGTTCTCAACTGAGGAAGAGGCTATCGCATATATGGAGTTGCTTATGGAGCCGGATCACGATCCAGAGCCGAGCCCATCGGTATCGGGAATGGATATGTAAGCGAAAAAGTGCCTCTGGGGTTTTAACTTGTTAGAATGCCGGGGCACCTGGGGTGCAGGCTCTTTAAGTGGTTGAAGGCATTAGGAAAGTTGGCGGGTTAGTCTACGATGAGCATCAGGGTGTCTTGATGTTACAAAGAGTGGAGTACTTGATGGGGCTAACGTTGCTCAGAAAACATTTGGTAAGAACTTCAGTTCAGCAGGTAAGTTCGCAGGGCAAACGTCAATAGTCGAGATACTTGTTCTTAGTAAATTGCTAATTCAAGCTAATGATGGAAATTGGAAAAGTCGCAATAGCGGCTTTTCCACAAAAATACAAAATGTATTTTTTATATGTTTGTTTCGGTTTATGGTTGATATTATACTTTTGGGGAAGGTTAGGTCTATATAAGTTTGCGCACTTTTTATTTTCTATAGATATATTTTACGGGGTAAGAAATTGAAAAAATATATTATTATTTTGATTCTGTTTTTGATCGCGGCATGTGGTGAAAATAATCAAACCCTTAGCAAAGCAATTTCGGCTTCGAGTAACGGAGTTGCATTAATAGCAGATTCCAAAATTGATGAAGGCAGAGAACAGTTGCTTGACTTTAAGGGTCTCTACCTCAGGATGATTGATAATAATCCAAATAATGGTTTGTACCACAATAATTTAGGTTGGGTTCTCATTCATCTTGGGGAGTACGATGAGGCTGAAAAGCATTTGATCATTGCGTTAAAAAATAAGGACTCGGTAAACCCAAAATCTGCACCAGAAAAAAACCTTGATTTGCTGGCTGTATTTAAGGAAAAGAGTAAAGAAATATAAAAATTTGTGGGCAGATCCTGTCCTTGGCGATAGGATGGACTCCTCTCCAATCATCTATCCTCTAAACAGGTATTGTATATAAGCCTTGAATAGCCTCTAGTCTTCTAGACGTCAGTTTATTACCCTAGACCAATAAAGGGGGATCTAATGGGTGCTAGAAACTACACAGAAGAATTCAAGATATGAATAGCCACTGAATAGAATAATTGGTTTTTAGTGTTTTTCAATGGTTAGTATCACTTCGCCAACTTTGAAGCCGTATTTAATAATTTCCGATTTGTTGATAAGCCGTTTTTCGTTGATTAAAAACATCCAGTCGTCCAGGGTGACTTGCAGTGGTTTTCCTTTGTAGTCAATTTCAAGTTGGTAGCGCCAGTAGAATGCGGAGCCGTTGGTCTGGCCGGTGGCGGTGCCGACGACATCATTTGCTGTGCCTTGGTATTGGTTTTCGCCGGTTTTTTCTAATAACCAAACTCGGGTTTGTTTTTCTCCGTCGTCGTAGGTAAACCATTCTTCCAGTTTGCCCTGGTTTTCTTGCCAGGTGCCAATGAGTTTAGCGCTGAATCTTCGTGTAACTGTGCCAGAGCGGTCTAGCACTATGCCGTGTGCGGTAAGTGGGCCATTAAAGAATTCCTCCAGTTTTAGTGGCGGTTTGGTATTGGTGTAGTCTTGTATGTTTGGGGATGAGCAGGCGGTGATAAACATAGCCATCAGGGGGATGCATAGGAATTTCATTGTGTGTGTCCAAGTAAGGCTTGTCGAAGTTTGGGCCGGGATGTTTTTTCTGATAACCAGATACTTAAAAACGCTTCTGCAAAGTCGGGATGTTGAATCGAACCCAGCACATTGGTTGTATTGAAAAAGGTTGTGGTGCCATCGGTATTACGTTTTACGATTAACGTATCGCCTGGTTTTACATCGGGCCAGATGGTGGATAAATCTGTTAGCCAAGCTTCTGTTTGTGGGTGGTTGATTCCAATATGCTGCCATTGTTCGTTTGTGGCGTTTATCAATGCTTGCTTACGAATATTACGATGATAGGTAATTTTTAGTGCAAGGTGTTTATCGTTTGGTGAGTAGGTTTCTTGTGTTCCGTATAACTCGGCTTTGTAAAGTGACCAGAAAAACGCTTTCATTTCGCCTTCGCCATATTTGTTCAGGCTGGCTAATGGGTTTGCCATGGCAGGTAAACAGAGAACCGTTAAGAGAATAAGAAATCGGTACATAGGTTTATATCTGTTGAGTCATATTTTGCGGTAATACGAAGCGGCGGATAAGCCAGATCATCAATGGCAATAGAAGTGCCCAGGTTAGGCCGTATAAAAGTGTAAAGCTTACCGTGGTTAATTGGCTTGTCAGCGCTTGGAATTTGAGCGCGGCTAAATAGCTGCTTGCACCGCCAATAGCGCCAATCGGTGCGACTAATAAAGTATTTAATCGTTGTAACCACGCTAACGAATGGTTGAGGGTGAGAGTGAATAATCCCCAAAGCAAAACTAGCCAAATTGGAAAGCTTTGGTTACCAAATTCGATGAATCCCATTTGCATGAAGACATAATCGAGGCTGATGCCAGCTACAGCGATAGGCAGTATCAGGGTATCAATACGTTTTTGTGGGGATAGAACAAAATGAAGAATTAAATACACGGGTAATAGCCACTTAGCTTGGGGCGTAAGCAGGGCGCAGGTAAACCAAGCTAACTGAAAAAGTATCAGGTTGATTATCCAGAATTTAGTCGTCATTTGTGTGGCGTCGCGCTTCTTAATTAATGGCTATGCCTGGTTATACGAGGTTCTGGCTGTTTAAGATCTATATAGAAAAAAATACGTTTTTGAAAATGGGTGTGACGTAGGCGAGAAGAAGGTAGTGGTATGAGAGGGGAGATAGCCCAGCTTGGTGCTGGGCTATAGGGGGATTAAACTCGGTTTTTTATGTCTTTGGCTTGCTCCGCAGCGTTACCAATGTAGCTTGCTGGTGTCAGCGCTTTTAACTGATCTTTGGCTTCCTGCGGGATGTCCAGTGTATCGACGAAGTCCTGCATGATTTCCTGAGTAATGCTTTGGCCGCGTGTCAGTGCTTTGAGTTTTTCGTAGGGCTCTTCCACACCGTAGCGACGCATCACGGTTTGGATTGGTTCTGCCATCACTTCCCAAGCATTGTTCAGGTCGTTGGCAATGACCTGCTCGTTTAATTGCAGTTTACTCAAGCCTTTTTGTGAGGCAGCGTAGGCAATCAGGCTGTAGCCAAAACCCACACCCATATTACGCAATACGGTTGAATCGGTTAGGTCGCGCTGCCAACGGGATACCGGAAGTTTTGCCGATAGGTGGTTAAACACGGCGTTGGCAATACCCAGGTTACCTTCTGAGTTTTCAAAGTCGATGGGGTTAACTTTATGCGGCATGGTAGATGAACCCACTTCGCCAGCAATGGTTTTTTGTTTGAAGAAACCCATGGAGATGTAACCCCAGATGTCCCGGTCCAGATCCAACAGGATGGTATTGAATCGGCTGATAGCATCAAATAATTCGGCGATGTAATCGTGCGGCTCGATTTGGGTAGTGTAGGGGTTCCAGGTTAAGCCAAGGCTGGTGACAAATTTTTCTGCGTTGGCTTGCCAGTCAATATCCGGGTAAGCCGACAAGTGTGCATTGTAGTTACCTACTGCACCGTTGATTTTGCCAAGCAATTCGACGTTTTTGATTTGTTTTACCTGACGCTGTAAGCGGGCGGCTACGTTGGCAATTTCTTTACCAATGGTGCTTGGGGAGGCTGTTTGACCGTGGGTTCTGGAAAGCATGGATACATCTGCAAAATCTTCTGCCATTTTTACCAATGTGGCAACGATTTTTTCCATTTCGGGAAGCAGTGCGGCCTCACGACCTTCTTTTAACATTAATGCGTGAGAGAGGTTGTTGATGTCTTCTGATGTACAGGCAAAGTGAACAAACTCGTTGATGCTTTCTAATTCTGCATTGCCTTTGAATTTGTTTTTAATAAAGTATTCAACCGCTTTTACATCGTGGTTGGTGGTGGCTTCAATGTCTTTTACCGCTTGGGCATCGGCTTCACAGAAGTTGTCGACAATACTGTTAAGTAGCGTTTGTGTTTCTGCTGAAAATTCTGGAACTTCTGATATTTGTGGGTGTGCGGCAAGGCATTGTAGCCAGCGGATTTCAACTAAAACCCGGTATTTAATCAGACCGTATTCGCTAAAAATTGTGCGCAATGGTTCAGTTTTACTACCGTAGCGGCCATCTATAGGGGAAACGGCGGATAAACTATTTAATTCCATAATGCTTTCTCTTGTTTAATCGTACGTAAATAAAAATTAATGAAGCTGTTTACTTTGTTTGGCTAAATCTTTGGTGACTTCTGCCAATTGGGAGCGATAGAACAGTAAATGCCAACGCTTGCCACCGCATTGACGCCAGAGTGTGGCAGAGCGTATTGCTGCAAGCAGTAATGCGCGTATCTGGTTGGCGACACGCTCTTGTTGCAAGTAGGCGTATTCGCCCGTGACTTGAATCCGATATTGAAATTTACTGATGGTGTCGGAATAAATTTCAGCGATGTTGGCAATTACGTTGTCGTGCGTAAAGCCGAAGTGTTCTATCTGGGTGGTGGCTTTATCCAGGCGTGAGCCAATTATATTGAGTACTTCCGTGCGTTTGGACAGCTTTTTTTGTAAGTGCAATATGCCGAGGACATAACGTAAAAGGTCAGCGTTTTGTTGGGCGCGTGGGTTGTCCAATAGCTCAACTAATAGTTCAAACCCAGTGGCGAGATTGTGTAAGCCGCCGTATACAGATTCCACGGAATCGGGGTTTTGTTCAAATAAACTTTTAATCAATACTTCAAATTCATCGGTTTTTAAGTAACCGGTTTTGGCCAGCTGCTCGACCAGGTTACATGCCTGTAACAAGCCTGCGAGCGCGATTGCATTTTTTTGCCAACTTTTTTCCAAAATAATCTACTCGCTAATTATGTGGTCTTGATTGCCCGGGAAATAACTGCACCACCGAGGCAGATATCCTTGTCATAGAACACCACGGATTGGCCTGGTGTGATGGCGCGCTGTGGTTCATCAAACGTGACCAGAATGTTGTTGTCGTCGGTATATGAAAGTGTGCAGTGTTGGTCTGGTTGTCGGTAACGGGTTTTTGCTGTGCAACGAAAACCGTCAGGCTTGGTTTCGTTGTTGATCCAGTGAATTTGTTCTGCTTCTAACGCTGGGGCGTAGAGTAGGGGATGATCTCCTTGAACAGCGATAAGCGTGTTGGTGTCGAGGTTTTTTTCTGCAACGAACCAAGGCTCTTCTTTGGCACCTTTCACGCCCCCGATGCCCAAACCTTGTCGTTGGCCGATGGTGTGGTACATCAACCCCTGATGTTGACCGATTACTTCGCCTTCGGGGTTGGTTATTGGTCCCGGTTGCGCAGGTAGGTAGGTTTCTAGAAAGTCTTTAAAACGCCTTTCACCAATAAAACAGATGCCGGTGCTGTCTTTTTTGTTATGCGTGATTAAATCATGTTGCTCGGCAATTTCCCGCACTTTGGTTTTTTCCAGTTCACCAACCGGAAACAGGGTTTGAGCAAACTCAGCTTCGCCCACGGCATGGAGAAAGTAGCTTTGGTCTTTATTCGGATCCAAGCCCTTTTGCAAATAGGTTCTGCCGTTTTGATTAAGGGTGCGGGTGTAATGGCCGGTGGCGATGTAGTCCGCCCCCAACTTTTGGGCATAATCGAGGAAAACTTTAAATTTGATTTCGCGGTTGCAGAGGATGTCCGGGTTGGGGGTTCGCCCCGCACGATATTCTTTTAGAAAGTATTCAAAGACGTTATCCCAGTATTCCGCTGCAAAATTGGCTGTGTGCAGGTGGATACCGAGTTTCTGGCTGACCGCGGCGGCGTCCATCAGGTCTGTTGCTGCGGTACAGTATTCCGTGCCATCGTCTTCATTCCAGTTCTTCATGAACAGGCCTTCGACTTGATAGCCTTTTTGCAGCAGAAGCAGGGCGGCGACAGAGGAGTCGACTCCGCCGGACATGCCGACAATCACTTTGGTTGTTTGGGGATCACGTTGATCTAGGTGCATTGCATTTCAGTAGTTGCGCCACTTTGCGAATGGTAAGTGTAGCCTGGGAAAAAGCGGGCTATTGTACTGATTTTGCAGAGATACAGCCAGTTTTTATACAAAACCGGCTGCCACTCTTGGTGAAGGGTTATTTGCTGGGCGGTAAACGCTTGGAAACGGTGTGAATGACATAGGACTGCTCGAAATAGACCGTGAAATCCGGGTATTCCCAGAAGTAGATTGGTGGCTCGCCAGTGGGGCCATTTTTACTCTCGGGTGCGCCGTATTGCGCTTCGACTTGTTCCATAGTCATACCAGTCTTGGGACCAACTTGCACTTGCCCGATGGGGATGCGTACTTCTTCTGCGTACCCTGTGCTGGTAAACAGGAGTGCTGAGGCTGCCAAACAGCCAATGGTCAAAAACTTCTTCATAGTGTTGTCCAGTTCTAAGTTACTCTATTTTGTTGACTGCTTTTTAAGCATCACCTGAGCTTTCAATATTTGTCGCGAAAGTTCCTGACGGTCTTTCTCTTCAATTCGATGGAATGATGCGGCGATATGGTGTTTATCCCCGGCGGATTCACATCGAAGTACCTTAGCAAAAGTTACAACCGGCGCATAGCTGGGTAAGAAGATCATGCGCACTACCAGATAGTTCCCTTTGTATAACGCTTTGTCGGCGGTAAACGAAATACCGTCTTCACTGATATTAATTCGGGTTTTTTCTTTTTGCCCGGAGAAATGATCCTGCGTAAATAAGGTGTGACGTGCTATCAGGTCGATTTTGCTACTGAGTGTTTGCAAATAATCGCCAAGAAGGCGATTTTTCTCTGTGAGCAAACGCAAGGTTTGCACATTATCTTTATCGAGACGGCGCAATTCGTTGATGAGACTGAGCGATACCGCATCTTCAAATTCGTTCTCGGCATCGCTATTTTCCGCGGTGAAAGAATCGACTTGTTTGTAGTCGAAAAAAACATCGCTGCTTACCCGAAAGTAGTTGCGCTTATCGTACCCTGATTCTGTTGAAGTCTTGTTCATCTTTTATACTGTTTTTAGGGCGTTTCTGAATTCAAATATAGCTCAGAAAACTATCGCTTGTCGTTAGGCGTGTTCTCCTGCATCATCCACCCCCATGTTGAATTCCGTCCCTCTCTATATCGGCTTACGTTACACCCTGTGGAAACACCGAGGTTATATTGCCTTTGTCAGCCTGTTTGCCTTTGTGGCCATGGCATTGGGTGTTTTTGCATTAATTGTTGTGCTTTCGGTGATGAATGGTTTTGACCGTGAGCTTAAGCATCGAATCCTACGTGTTATCCCCCATGGTTATCTGTCCAGTGATGTGCCCTTGAGTGATTGGCAGGGTTTATCCAGCGAGCTTGAACAATACAAAAGCCGTTACAAGGTATTGGCGGATGCGCCTTATATTGCCGGTCAAGGGTTAGTCAGTTTTTCTGGCGGTGTTCGGGCTATCGAAATACAGGGTGTATTACCTGACAAAGAGGTCAATGTGTCCGATGTGCATAAACACATGTTGATTGGCTCAATTGATGACTTGGGACAGACGCGATACGGCATTGTGCTAGGTAGCTTATTGGCCCGATATTTGGGTGTGACCACTGGCGATAAAGTGAATATCACTTTGCCGGATGTGTCTGTTACGCCTGCTGGGGTTTTTCCCCGAGTAAAACGCTTTGAGGTCATTGGTGTTTTTCAGGCTGGGGCACAGGTAGATGAATCGCTGGCATTAATTCATCTTCGCGATGCGCAAAAATTATTTCGTATGGGCAACAATGTTGACGGCTTACGATTACGTTTTGCCGATATTTATGACGCACCAAAAAATATGGGCGCGTTGGTGAATACGTTGAATGAGTCAGCATCTTTACCGGTGGCCGTAACAGGCAAAGATTGGAGTCACACTCAGGGAAATTTATTTCAAGCGGTAAAAATGGAAAAAACCGTGGTTGGCATTATGTTGGCGGTCATCATTGCCGTTGCGGCGTTTAATATTGTGACCAGTCTGGTGATGATGGTTGCAGAAAAACGTTCGGATATCGCGGTGTTACGAACTCAGGGCCTTTCCCGGCTGAATGTGGTGAAAATTTTCATGGTGCAGGGCATCTTTATGGGCCTTATGGGAATTTTACTCGGCGCGGTTTGCGGTGTTGCGGTTGCGATTTATTTGCCTGAGATTTTTGTGTGGATTGAAAATACCCTGGGTTGGCAGTTGTTTGATCCATCGGTGTATTTTGTGACACAACTGCCTTCTGAATGGCGTTGGCAGGATACCGTGACCATTTGTGTTTTTGCATTTGTGGTGAGCGTCTTGGCGACGATTTATCCCGCTTATCGTGCAGCGCAAATTCCTCCGGCCGAAGCCTTGAGGTATGACATTTAAGAGATCGAGTGATATGACGGATAGGGTGTTGTCCTGTACGGATGTAGTAAAAAGTTATCGTCAGGGGCCGGATAAAGTTGAGGTGCTCACTGGCGTGAACCTGCAGGTGAATGCGGGTGAACGTATTGCCATTATTGGTGCGTCCGGCAGTGGTAAAAGTACCTTGCTGAATTTGCTGGGCGGTTTGGATATTGCCGATTCTGGCAGCGTTGAAATCAATGGCCAGAGTTTGCAGGACAGCTCCGAGTTTCAGCGGGGGGTAATTCGCAATCGTTATCTCGGGTTTGTTTATCAATTTCATCACCTGTTACCCGAGTTTGATGCTGTGGAAAATGTGGCAATGCCGCTGCTTATTGGCAAGGCGGGTAAACAGCAAGCGAAGCAAGCTGCCAAGGCGTTACTTGAGAAGGTGGGCTTGGCATCGCGTTTTACTCATCGACCAGCCGAGCTTTCTGGCGGCGAGCGTCAGCGTGTGGCGATTGCCCGCTCATTAGCGAATAACCCGAGCTGTGTGTTGATGGATGAACCGACCGGTAACCTGGATCGGGGCAATGCACAAGCGATCCAGAATCTGATGCTTGAGCTTAGCCGTGAGTCTTCCACCAGTTTTATTGTGGTTACCCATGATTCGAGTGTGGCCGAATCCATGGATTCAATTTATGAATTGAGCAATGGGAAGCTGCATAAACAATGAGTGGAATCCCGTTATTTATTGGTTTGCGCTACACCAACGCGGGTAAAAAAAACCAGCTGGTGTCCTTTTTGTCCATTATTTCCACCTTGGGTTTGATTGTCGGGGTCAGTTTACTGGTTGCGGTGCTATCCATCATGAATGGGTTTGACCGGGAACTGCGGGAAAAGATACTGGGCCTGGTGCCGCAGGCTGCGATATATCAACATGGTGGTATTGATGATTGGCAGTTTGTACGGGAAAAAGTGCTGCGCGACGAAGCCATTACTGCGGCAGCGCCCTTTGTTCAGTTGAGCGGTTTGTCGCGCTATAAAAGCAATACCTCCTCGGTTCTGCTATACGGAATCGACAGTCAGTTGGAGAAAGAGGTTTCCTTAATTGAGGAGTATATCGATCCTCAGCTGCTGGATTCCTTGGACAGTGATTCCCCCCGGATTCTATTAGGACAGGGGCTGGCAAATAAGTTGGATGTTGTGGTTGGCGAGAAGATCATGCTACTGATTCCAAACATGCAGAATACGCGTGCAGCACCGAAGCTGCAGTATTTTGAGGTGGTTGGGCTTCTACAATCCAATACCGAGCTGGATACACGTTTGGCTCTCACATCCTTAACACAGGCCTCGGCGCTTTCCGAGTACCCCGGGCGTGTCAGTGGGGTGCGTCTAACCCTGAAGGATATTTTCTCTGCTCCGAACGTGGTTTACTCCCAAATGCTGCAATTAGGTGCTGGTTTTTATGGTAACAACTGGACGCGAACCCACGGCAACTTGTATCACGCGATCCACATGTCCCGTAATCTGGTTGGATTACTGATGGGCCTGATTGTGGCGATTGCGGCATTTAATGTGGTGTCGACCCTGGTGATGGTGGTGATCGAGAAAAAAGGGGATATCGCTATCCTTCGCACGATGGGTGCCAGCTCTTCGGATATTGTGAAAATCTTCCTGGTTCTGGGCAGTGTTATTGGCTTTATCGGCACGGCGTTAGGCGTTGGCTTTGGTGTGCTGCTTGCCGTGACGGCTCAGGATTTGATGCACTGGCTGGAGTTGCAACTGGGGATTCAATTTCTGAAAAGCGATGTTTACCCGCTTACGTATTTACCTTCTGAGATTTTACTTTCCGATATTGTTACTGTGGGTTTAACCGCGATGGCGTTAAGTTTTCTTGCGGCGATTTATCCTGCATGGAAGGCGAGTCGGGTTCAGCCGGCAGAGGCGCTACGGTACGAATAGCGAGTTATTGTTTTTCTGGCTCGTCCGGGTTTTGCCTTTTCTTCCAGCGTGTTATTACGTGCCAACGCCATGTCCATTGAATGGTGATGTAGCCTAAAGCGCCAAAAAATACGCTGGAGATTAAACATCCCAATAGCAGCGGTTCCCAGATCAAAGGGAAGTGCGTTTCGAACCAGCTCCAAGTCCAATCAAAATGAATATCCCTTATCGGTGTATGGAGGATACGTGCGCCGATCATGTATGCGCCGAAGTAGATAAAGGGGAATGTCAGTGGGTTGGTGATCCAGACTAGGGAAATTGCGATTGGCAAATTACAGCGGAACAGGAGAGCCCCAAGTGCAGCGAGAGGAATTTGCCCAGGTAAGGGTAAAAAGGCGAGAAAAAGACCAACAAAAAACGCAACGGAAACGGAATGCCTGTTCAGATGAAATAAATTGGGGTCGTGTAGCAGTACCCCCAAGAACTTCAGAGCAGGATTCTTTCGAATTTCACTGGGGTCAGGGATCCAGCGTTTAAACAGCTTACGTGGCATCTATGATCATTAACTATTTTCGGGGGCGCTATTATGCAGAGACTTGCTATGCTTTTCTAGCAGAAGCTGCGGTTACTTTGTCTTTTGTCATCTTTGTCTACTATGTTGCCTTTCGGGCGTAAGCGGTATGTGAAAAAAAACGCAAAGGGTCGTCGTGACTTAATATTTTTGTCACAATGACCAAGGTAAGGATAACCCTCTGGCTCACGGATAGAACCAATGTATTTTCTTGTTTCGTTTGTTCTCGGCGCATTGATCGCATTTATTCAACCGGCATTACCCAATGCCGCACTCTACACTACGTTGTCTTTTGTACTGGTGATTGGCCTGGGCTGTTTGCTCCGTTATCGGTATACAGGACTATTTATATTGGTTGGCCTGCATAGTGGTGCTTTGATCTGTTTTGTGCGAATGGATTTTATTCTTGCGGGTTTGTTTCCTAATGGCCACGAAAAACTGGATATTCCGGTTAGTGCGGAGGTGGTGGGGCTGCCTTATCGGGGAGATCGTGCACTGCGCTTTGAGGCCAGAGTTTCCTTGCAAAATATACCTGTGGGAACACTTCCGCCTGACGTGGTTCGGTATTTCTCTGCACCAAAAAAGATCAAGCTAAGCTGGTATTCGTCTCAACACCTTCAGTCCGGTGATGTGTGGAATTTTACTATCCGTCTGCGGCGACCGAGGGGATTGGTTAATCCCAGTGGATTTGATTATCAGGCCTGGTTGATCGCCAATGGTATTTCCGGGGTAGGTTATGTCCGTCCAGGTGGCGAAGAATTTTTATACAGTCACATTTCTATTGATCGATTACGTTACGGATTACGAGAAAAACTTATCGATTCAAACCCAGTACTTGATCACCCCGAATTAATATCGGCACTAATGGTTGGAGATAAAAGCCGAATTAGCGCAGAGCAATGGAAGCTGTTTGCTCAAACAGGCATCAATCATCTTATGGCTATTTCCGGCTTACATTTGGGGCTTGTTACCGGCGTTGTCTACTTTCTAAGCTTTCTCTTTGCCCGTTTAGTGGCTTTGTGTTTTCGCCGAGAAAAGCCTTGGCTTAGGACGCTTGCGCCTTTGGTCAGTTGTTTCTCGGCTGTGTTCTATGCCGCCTTGGCCGGTTTTTCCGTTCCCACCCAGCGCGCATTATTGTGTGTTTTATTTATTCAGGCTGTGTTTTTCTTTGGTGCTCGCGTCAGTATTTTTCGTTTGCTCTTACTTGTTGCTGTGCTGTTAATTGGTGTTCAGCCTTTTAATTTGGGCCAGCCTGGTTTTTGGTTAAGTTTTGGTGCGGTGTTCGTGTTGCTTTTCTGTTTTTCGTTACCGGGTGTTTCTGCAACGAAGAGCGTGTGGGGCGTCCCGAATTATGTATTGGTTTATGGTAAAGCCCAGCTTGTAATTTTTATTGGTTTGTTTGTTGTTTTGGTTTTTCATGCTTTGCCTCTGTCAGCAATAAGCCCATTGGCTAATCTTATTGCCGTACCAGTTGTTTCATTCCTCGTTGTACCGTTTATTCTGTTGTCCACGCTATTAATTGAGGTTGCTCCGCTACTTGCAAACGGGTGTCTTGCTTTTGCCGATTGGGTGTTGTTTTTATTAATGAATTTTTTAAGAGTGTTAAGCACTTTTTTCGAACAGGATTACTGGCAGGTTTCTTTTTCTGAAAAAAGCGGGTTATTTATAGCAAGCGGAGTTTTAGCAACAATATTATGTCTTACGCCTAAGCCCCTTAACTTGCGCGTTTTGGGAGTGGCCTGTTTTATTTTATTTCTTTTTCCGCGAGAAAATACATCCGCTGGTTTTCAAATGACGACTCTGGATGTTGGTCAGGGGTTGGCCATACATATGAATTCAAGTAACCAGAGTTTGCTTTACGACACTGGCGCAAAGTTTAGTGATAAGTTCGATATTGGTAGTGCCGTGGTTACACCCTTTATACAAAAGCAACGGTCACTTAAGTTGGATATGGTGTTATCTCATAATGACAATGATCATGCCGGTGGCGCTTTATCCGTGCTTGATTCAGTTGATGTGCAGAGTCTTTGGTTGGGAGAGCCTGAACATATCTATGCACGAGGGCAGCTTTGTCATGCTGGCCAGGAATTCCGATTGGGCGCGGCCCATGTGGAAGTATTATGGCCGGATCGCCAGCACCAGCAGGTATTGGCCAAGTCCAACAACTATTCCTGCGTGCTAGTTGTTACGGTTTTTGGACGTAAGTTTTTGTTGCCCGGAGATATCGAACAGGAAGTTGAGCGTATTTTAATCAGGGAAAACCTGTTGCCATCCGATATTGATGTGTTGGTGGCTCCTCATCATGGCAGTAAAACCTCATCTTCATTCGACTTTATCCGGCAGCTGGCCCCCAAACACGTGATATTCAGTACTGGGTATAAAAACCGGTACGGACATCCTCACGGTGCGGTGATTAGCCGATATCAAGACATGGCCAGCACACTTTGGGATACCGCTTACGATGGTGCGATCACAATTAATGTTTCCCCGGAAGGCGTGTTGGAAGTCCTGGCGGAGAGAGACAACAATCGACGGATATGGTACTAAACCCGTGTGAAATACTCCTAGGTCAAGCTCAATAGGGCTGACGGTTGGCTAAGGTATTGAGCGGAATCTGAACAGCTGTCGCGCTTGTGTAACATGCATGTACAAAAGCACAGATTTCAGGACATGATTCGGGTATCATTTGCCGACTTTAACTCTTAATAACGACAGAATTTTAAAAGCAGTGGGAGTAACAGGTGTTTGAGATTTTATCTTCCGGTGGCTGGTTAATGTTACCGATCATTTTATGTTCAGTTGCGGTAATCGGTATTTCATTTGAACGTTATTGGACTCTCAATCCAGCCAAGATCGCACCCAAACATCAGTTGGGACAGGTTTGGGCTTGGATTCAGAGTAATGAGCTGGATAGCGAAAAGCTGAAAAAGCTGCGTCGTTCATCCAAGTTGGGCTTCATCCTTTCTGCCGGATTGAGTAATTCCCGTCACGGGCGAGAAGTGATGAAAGACAGTATTGAAGAGGCCGCAAGTAGTGTGGTGCACGATATGGAACGTTTCCTTGGGGCACTGGGTACGATCGCGGCTATCGCACCGTTGCTCGGTTTGTTGGGAACCGTGATCGGTATGATCAAAGTGTTCACTGCACTGAATCTGGAGGGTGCGGGTAATGCGGCGGTATTGGCTGGAGGGATTTCCGAAGCTCTGGTGACTACAGCTGCAGGTTTGTGTGTTGCGATTCCGGCCATGATTACTCACCGTTTCTTTGTTCGTCGAGTGGATTCTCTGGTGGTGACCATGGAACAGGAAGCCGTAAAGCTGGTGGATGCTTTACACAGTGAAAGACGTGTCGACCTGAAAGCGGGGTAGTCCATGCAATTTCGTCGTCAGGTAAAAGCGGAAGAGAGCGTGAACCTCACGCCTCTGATTGATGTGGTCTTTTTACTACTGATCTTTTTTATGGTCTCCACGACCTTTACCAAAGAGACGCATCTAAAAGTAGATCTGCCCGAAGCGGTTGGCGATAAGCAACCCGCTGCGGCCTCAAAAATCGAAGTGGTGGTTGGCCCTCAGGGTGGTTATGCCATTAATGGAAAATCTCTGGTAAATAGCCAGGTGGATACGCTGCGTCGTGCAGTCGAAGAGTTGTCATCCGGGGACAATAGTATTCCGTTTATTATTACCGGTGATTCAAAAGCACCGTATCAGTCTGTGGTCACGGTTATGGACCTTGCAGGACAAATGGGATTTGCCAAGTTAAGCATGACAACACGTATGCCTTCGGACAGTGAAGACAGTGGTGAAAAATAATTGGTATGTCATTCAGATCCGCAATAGAAAAACGTTGGTACGCTAAAAAGCCGGGAGTATTAAGCGCGCTTGCCCCCCTGGAGTTTCTCTACGAAGGCGTGAGCCGTATACGACGAGCCCGGTTAGAGAGCAAGCAAACGCCATTAAGTGTGCCAGTTGTGGTGGTCGGTAATATTACGGTTGGCGGCACAGGTAAAACACCGTTAATTATTGCGCTGATCAAACATCTGCAAAAAAATGGTTTTCACCCCGGCGTAGTGTCTCGCGGTTATGGTCGAAATAGTCAATACGAAAACAGTGTTCACTGTGTCGGTTCATTATCGACTCCGGCCGAAGCTGGGGACGAACCTATTTTGATTTTTCATCAGACCAGTTGCCCTGTGGCAGTTGCGGATGATCGTCTTGATGCAGCACAGAGATTAATCGAGAATTTCTCCTGTGATGTTATTCTGAGTGATGACGGCTTACAGCATTACCGCTTGCCGAGAGATATGGAAATTGCCGTCATTGATGGACGACGTACATTTGGTAACGAGCACTTATTACCTGTAGGCCCTTTGCGTGAGCCGGTTGAGCGCTTAAATGAAGTGGATTGCATTATCGTGAATGGTGATGTGAGTAAACTCACGGTGGGCAGTCTGGTTAAAAAATCTGTTCAGGTTGCAGTTAAACCTGTTGGTTTGTGTGATGTTAAATCGTCAACGCGTTTACCCATTGATGCTATCTCTGATGCCCAAGACCCGATTGCGATTTCAGGTATTGGTAATCCGGATAAGTTTTTTTCCACGCTAAAAGGTTTATCCGTTAAGTTTGAAACTCAGGTGTTTGACGATCACCATAATTATGTTTTGGACGATATCACCCAATTTGTTGGTCGTGACGTCATTATGACTTCGAAAGATGCGGTTAAAATCCAACAGTTAATAAAAGAAAATCCGAATAATGACAAGCTGACAAATACGGGCTTATGGTATTTGGATATTCAATTGGATATCCCCGACGCTTTTCTGGATGCCTTTGTCAATTCTGTTCGAAAACTTTTTCAACAGAAAAAAACTGCAATAAAAAAATAAAATTCCTTGCTTATGAAGTACACCGTTATTATTCCTGCACGTTTTCAGTCGTCCCGGTTGCCTGGCAAACCTCTGGCAGATATCGCCGGCAAACCGATGATTCAACGTGTATATGAAAGTGCCAGCGCCAGTGATGCAGAACAAATTATTGTGGCCACGGATAATCAAAAAGTATTCGATACTGTCAAAGGTTTTGGTGGTGAAGTCTGTATGACATCGGAAACTCATGAGTCTGGAACCGATAGACTGCAGGAAGTGGCGGCGCAATATCATTTCGATGAAGAACATATCGTGGTGAATGTGCAAGGGGATGAACCGCTCATTCCTGCGGCGGTTATTAATCAAGTGGCCCGAAATCTTGATTCAAACCCTGATGTTAGCGCCGCAACTTTGTCTGAATCTATTACCAATAAAACAGTGTTGTTTGATCCAAACTGCGTAAAAGTTGTTGCAGATAAAAATGGCCGTGCCTGCTATTTTTCCCGTGCGCCGATTCCCTGGGTTCGGGATGCCTTTGCCGAAGGCGCAGAATCATTACCGGACAGTCCATTATTTCAGCGGCATATTGGTATATATGCTTATCGTGTTGGAATGCTAAATCGATTCGTTCAATGGCCTATTGGTGGTTTGGAAAGTCTGGAAAAATTAGAGCAGCTGCGCATTCTTGAAAATGGTGAAAACATTCATGTTCAGGAAGCTTGCGAAGTGGTACCTGGTGGTGTGGATACACCAGAAGATTTAATTCGAATTCAAGCCGAGTTTGGTGTGTAGTGGTATGCAGAAAATACACGTACTATTTGTTTGTTTAGGTAATATATGCCGCTCGCCTACGGCCCATGGCGTTTTTCAGCAATTGGTTGATGACAGTGGTTTAACAGATTATTTTGATATTGATTCTGCTGGTACATCGGGCTGGCATATTGGTAAAAAACCGGACTCCAGAACAATGGTTGCAGCCAAAAAACGAGGCTATGATTTATCTGCCCTTCGTGGTCGTCAAGTCGACGTTGATGATTTTGAAAAATACGATTACATTTTGGCGATGGACGAAAGCAATCTAAAGGACTTACAAGTATTACAGCCTTCCCATTATTCTGGTGTATTAACCCTTTTTCTTAATTACTTTCCTGAAAGCAGTTATAACGAAGTTCCAGACCCTTATTATGGTGGTGATAAAGGCTTTGATACGGTTTTGGATTTGGTAGAGGCCGCTTCTCAAGGCTTGTTGACAACAATTCGTAACGAGAAAAATCTTTAATGCAATTTGTTGCGGATGTTGATTTAACTACTAAAAACACGCTGGCTGTTCCGTCCCGTTGTGATTGGTTTTGTGCACCTGAAAATATGGATGATATTTTTGAGGCCATTGGCTGGGCAAAAAAGCGCGCACAAAAAATCAATATATTAGGTGGGGGCAGTAATCTGTTACTCGCAGAAAAAATTTCCGGCCTCGTTATTCAGCCGAAAATAAAAGGCATTGATATTCTTGCGGAAGAATATGGGGATGTGCTTATTCGGGTAGGGGCTGGGGAGATTTGGGAAGACTTGGTGAATTGGGCAGAGCAAAATAGCCTGTCTGGTATTGAAAACCTGACTTTGATTCCTGGTACTGTCGGTGCAGCACCTATTCAGAATATTGGTGCATACGGTTGTGAATTAAAAGATGTTTTTGAGCAACTGACGGCAATTAATCTTGAGTCGGGTGCCGTGGATATCTTTGATCGCGAAGGATGCAGATTTGCATATCGTGAAAGTATTTTTAAACGAGAGTTGGATCAGAAGTATATTATCACTCATGTTGTTCTTCGTTTGAGTCGATCTCCGAAGCTAAACCTGTCATATCCAGCGTTAGCAAATGCTTTTGTTGACAGGGATATTTCGCAGATTGGGTCAAAAGAGGTGTTATCTGCGATAAGGCAGATACGGCAAACTAAGCTGCCTGACCCGAAGGTAATTCCTAATGCTGGTAGTTTCTTTCAAAACCCGGTAATTAGTCAGTTGCAGTATGAACAGTTAAAGGCCGAATACCCGTTAATGCCTTGTTACCACCAACCGAATCGGCAGGTTAAAATACCAGCTGGTTGGTTGATTGAGCAGGCAGGTTGGCGCGGAAGGCAAAAAAATGGAATTAAAATCCACGAAAGGCAGGCGTTGGTTCTCACAAATCCAGAAGGCTGCTCGGTCGATGTTATTTATTCTGTTGCCAGGCAAATACAGTCAGATGTTCAAGGGTTATTCTCGATTCATTTAGACATCGAGCCTAGGTATATATCCTAAAAAGTGGGTTTTATCCTCTTTACGAATACGCTTTATCCCACATGCTTCGGGATAAGTTATTCCGATCTATACTAGAAAAGTATGTTTATTACCAATTAATAATGTAATATTAAAGTTTCAACTCGATTGGAAGAAATCGAGATCAAACAATTATAAAAACAATATTTAAAAAAACATCTCACAGGTAGAGGTAATCTAGTGACTAACATACTTGTCGCTGACGATCACGATTTAGTACGGATGGGCATCGTTCGCATGCTATCCGACGTGGACGGCTTCAATGTTGTCGGAGAGGCAAAAACGGGCGAGGAAGCCGTTAATCTGGCAAGGGAGCTTAAACCGTGCATCGTCTTAATGGACGTAAAAATGCCCGGAATAGGTGGCTTAGAGGCCACACGAAAAGTATTGAATGCCAGTGATAAAACTAAGGTTATTGCTGTCACCGCACTTTCTGACGAAATGTTCCCCGAGCGTCTTATGAAAGCGGGGGCATCTGGCTACGTGACTAAGGGCGCCGGCTTTGACGAAATAATTGATGCGATTAAAACGGTGTTGGCAGGCAAACTCTATATGAGTTCGGAGATTGCACAGCAGCTAGCGCTGAAGAACTTTTCCGGTACCAAAAGCGAAGCGTCACCCTTTGAAATGCTGTCCGAAAGAGAGCTGCAAACGGCGATCATGATCGCTAATGGCCAGAAGGTACAACAAATTGCTGATTCATTTTGCGTCAGTCCGAAAACAGTAAACAGTTATCGATATCGTATTTTCGATAAGCTTAAAATTAACTCTGACGTTGAGCTGGCGCTCTTGGCGGTCAAATATAAAATTCTGGATGTAGAAAATTTGTCTTAGATGGCACCAACACGAGCTGACATAGCATTCGACTCTGAATCCTTCCTTAAAAATCTTACCAAGCAGCCTGGCGTATATCAGATGTACGACCAGGCTGGCGATATTTTGTACGTTGGTAAAGCAAAAAACCTGAAGAACAGGGTGTCCAGTTATTTTCGCAGTTCTGGCTTAAACGCCAAGACGCAGGCCTTGGTAAAACGGATTCATTCCATTGAGATTACCGTTGCTCCCAGCGAAGCGGAAGCTTTGGTGCTTGAACATAACTTGATCAAAAGTCAAAAGCCTCCATTCAATATTTTACTTCGCGACGATAAATCCTTCCCCTATATTTTCATGTCTGAAGGTGAAGATTATCCAAGATTGGCGTTTCACCGTGGTGCCAAGCGGAAAAAAGGTAAGTACTTCGGGCCGTTTCCCAACGCCGGTGCGGTGCGAGACAGTTTGAATTTTTTGCAAAAGACTTTTGGTGTTCGTCAGTGTGAAGACAGTGTTTATCAAAACCGAACGCGTCCTTGTCTCTTGTACCAAATCAACCGTTGCTCTGGTCCTTGTGTCGAAAAAATTAGTCAGGAGGACTACCACAGCGATCTGGAAAATACGCGTTTGTTTCTGGAGGGAAAAAGCGATCAACTGCATCAACGTCTGGTGCAGAAAATGGAAAAGGCTTCTGATAACCTGAATTTTGAAAAGGCTGCGGTGTATCGCGACCAGATTACGGCTCTGAGGCAGGTTCAGGCCCAGCAGGTAATTGAAGCCGGTGGTGGGAATATGGACGTTATTACGGCCTACTCAGAGGCAGGGCTATCCTGCGTTCATCTGCTTTATGTTCGACATGGTCGAATAATTGGCAGCAAAAGCTATTTTCCAAAAGATAAGTTATCCAGTAGTGAGGCGGAAGTATTGAGCGCATTTGTTGCTCATCATTATTTGGGGCATTCAGCAATGGATACGCCGCCCAATATTGTCTTAGGGTATGATCTGGAAGACCGTACCTCCCTAGAAGAGGCGATTTCCAAATCCTTGGATAGGCCAGTAAAAATTACATCGAATGTTCGAACGTACAAAGCAAAATGGCTGGCGATGGCGAATGAAGCGGCGCGTCAGAACTTGAAAAACTTGCTGAACAACAGGCAAACTCTTCTCGATCGTTTCGAATCTTTGCAGGATGCCTTGGACTTGGACGACATGCCTGGTCGTATTGAGTGTTTTGATATCAGCCACAGCAGTGGTGAAAACACGGTCGCGAGTTGTGTGGTATTCGACATTAATGGTGCAGTGAAGTCGGACTATCGTCGGTTTAATATTGAAGGTATTACCGGTGGTGATGATTATGCCGCTATGAAGCAGGCGATCACCCGACGATATACACGTTTGCAGAAGGAAGCCAAACCATTACCGGAAGTGTTATTTATCGACGGTGGGCGAGGACAGCTAAACATGGCAAAGTCAGTGCTCGATGAACTCGGTATTGCAGATATTCTGACCATAGGCATTGCCAAAGGGGTAACGCGGAAGCCGGGAATGGAAACCCTGATCTTTACGGATGGCCAGGAAAAACATCTGGAAGGAGACCACAGTGGCTTACACCTTATCCAGCAAATTCGTGATGAAGCCCATAGATTTGCCATTACAGGGCATAAACAACAACGAGATCGTAAAAGAAAAACCTCAACGTTGGAACAAATTCCCGGTGTTGGAGCCAAAAGACGACGAGAACTCTTAAAACACTTCGGCGGTTTGCAGGAAGTGATGAAGGCTAATGCTGATGATCTCACAAAAGTTAATGGTATTAGTAAAAAAATGGCTATGGATATTTACAGCGCACTTCACAGTGAGTAACGTGCGCGTTCAGAAATGCTAAAGGTAGATCCCCCCCGAATGTTTAACATCGCAAACCAACTTACATTAGTGAGAATATTCTTCATTCCGTTGCTTGTGGTGATTTATTACTCAGACCTTCAATATCGTTACTTCTTATGCGGAGCCTTATTTGGCCTAGCCGGTATCACCGACTACCTGGATGGCCATATTGCGCGAAAATATGACTTGGCGACGCCGTTTGGCGCCTTTCTTGACCCTGTAGCAGACAAACTAATGGTGGCGGTGGCTTTGGCATTGTTAATCGAAAGCTATCACGATGTCTGGTTTACCTTGCCGGCAATCGTCATCATAAGCCGAGAGATTGTGATCTCGGCCCTCAGAGAGTGGATGGCTGAACTTGGGAAGAGAGCGAGCGTCTCGGTGTCCATGATCGGTAAAGTGAAAACCACATTGCAAATAATCGCAATTGTTGTCCTGCTGACGTTTGAATCGGATAGCTACCCACTTTTCAGTCAGGCTGGTTACGTAGCACTCTACCTTGCTGCAATTTTAACCTTGTGGTCGATGATGGTGTATCTGAAAGCCGCATGGCCGACCCTATCTGGGAAAAATTAGTTCTTTTTCAGTGATTTAGCAAAAATAGAGTTGAATAAAACGTAAGGATTCCTATACAATTCGCACCCCTTAAAGGCGCTACAGCAAAGCCCAATATTATTGAAATAGGGTACTGGATTTGAACGCAATCTGGTAACGGCTAAGCTCCCAAGAGTAAACTTGATAAATCACACATAGGCGCGATAGCAAAGCCCCGGTTTTATAAATAGGGCACTGGATTGTTCACAATCCAATAACAGCGAAGCGTCCAAGAGTAAACTTGGTAAATCATAAATAGGCGCGATAGCAAAGCGGTTATGCACTGGATTGCAAATCCACGTAGCCCGGTTCGACTCCGGGTCGCGCCTCCACTTTCTCTCTCACAGAGAAATTAGCGTAAAGCTAACCCCATTTGCCCGGGTGGTGGAATTGGTAGACACAGGAGACTTAAAATCTCCCGACTTAATAAGTCGTGCCGGTTCAAGTCCGGCCCCGGGCACCAATAGAAAAAAAGTTATCAAAAAAATAATTACAATAGTTTTTGTCTATATTTTAAGTTATTGATTCCCCTCGTTTTTCTTCAAAAGACCTACGATCTGCCAGTCTATTTAGCATTGGAAAAGACGCGTTTTTTTACACCCATTACTCGCGTTTTACTCACGATTACTCGCGCGTAGCCTTTGGCTTTTCCGATATTCCTTACTTTATCGAGTTTCGACATCAAATCATCCCGGGTCTCCATGAAAGTGTACTTTCAACGCCTGCTAAAAGATCGAGAAACGGCGAAAGTAGCAATTTTCCGGACGTTTTTCTTCGTAGAAGAATAGCGAAATTAGCTAGCCTGAAAAAACATTAGGCGTCATTTGGGTGTAATGCGTGTCGATTGATGCTTCCGTGAAAGAGCAGTTATTGTGCGAATACATTGATGCATCTTATATTAGACCTAACTCAAATTTTGCATCGTTGTAATGATAATTGTTCCGTAAACTTCTAACGTGTTTTGGTGGGGCTGTGAGGCGGAATTGTTGAGTTTGGGGGGAAAAATAAAGCGTAAGAAAAAATCGATTATTTGGGGAGCTTCGAAGGTCGGTTAACGACACAAAGCCGTCATTCAAGATAATCCAGTTTCAAAACGACTGAGCAGTAAAAGCAGACATTAATTTTTATAAACGCACATAAACAGATACAGTCAAAATAGCTATATCCGATCCATTGGACTTACCGTACCGGCTCTTCGTGATCCAATAACATGAGTATATATTTCTGTCGTCCGTAAATCCGAATGCCCCAATAGATCCTGGACGGTGCGAATATCTGTGCCGCTTAACAATAAGTTTGTCGCAAAACTATGTCGAAAAGTATGGGCTGTCACACGCTTGTGAATACCCGATTTTCTTACGGCAAGTCTCAGTTGTTTAGAATAGGCCGTATCATGAATATGGTGACGACACTCATACCCGTCATATGGGTGCACACACCGAGTGGTAGACGGAAATAAGTATTGCCATGAAAACTGTGATAAAGAGTGCTGATACTTTCGAAACAAAGCCGAAGGCACCGAAGAAAGGCCAAATCCCTCGGACAGATCAATAGCGTGAATGGATTTCACTTTTTCTATCTGTTTTTGAATTGGATCGATCAGAGATGTCGGAAGCAATGTGTATCTGTCTTTCTGTCCTTTTCCCCGAAAAACAAAAAGTGATTTGTTGTCAAAGTCGATGTCTTTAATTCTGAGTCTCAGCGCCTCATTCACTCTTAGTCCGCAACCATAAAGGATCGCAGTAATAAGCCAATACTTACCTGATAAGCAAGAAAGGACTCCATTGACTTCCTTGTGAGATAAGACCGTGGGTAAATTTCTTGGGCGTTTCGCATACCCATAATTTAATCCTTCAATCTCCTGGTTTATTACATGCCGATACATGAACACGAGGGCACATAGGGCTTGGTTTTGAGTGGCGGCAGACACACGGCGAGTGGTGGCCAAATAGTTTAAAAACCGTTCAATTTCTGGATTTCCCATATCTTTAGGATGTTTCTTGTTGTGGAAATGAATAAAAAATCGAACCCAGTAAAGATACGTTTTTTCGGTTTTCAAACTGTAATGGCGGGTACGTAGTTCAGTTCGAATACGCTCAAGAAAGGGAGAGGGTTTCATAATCGTTTCAATCCATTGATATGTATGTATATACAGTTATATTGAAAAATAGACATTTTTTCAAGAATGGGGTCTAATGAGAAACGAAAATGAATTCTGTGTTTTTCCAGGCGTTAGAAAGTAAGTTGTTGAAAACCAAGGAAAAACTGTCTCCTCATTGAGTGCATAGAAGACCCGGAAAGGTCTGTTATGTACTCAGGCAGCTTTTCCCCGGCCAAGCGCCTTTCTCAACCTAGCTTTCAGCTTGTTAACTCATTGAATTTAAATAAGAAATTTTACCGGTGAGAATCGTTCTTATCCGGGTATATACGGAATTCCGTATAATATACTGATACACGGCCTCGCTCGCTGCGCGACCTCGGCCATGTATCGGGTCGGTGCTCAATTTTTTGTCGCAGATAGTCGTCCGCGCAGCGCGATTAATTGAAAAAGAATTAATTTTAAACTAAGAAGTGGTTGGCGAGAATAGGCGAGCGCGTCCGCCTATCAATCTGCTCCAAAAGTTCACCCCTGCGGGGCGACATTGAGCACCGACCCGTTAGATGTTCAATAAATCGTATGGTGCATATGGATTGGAAATTATTAATTGCAGTCACCTCCTTGCCGGTAGTTTTCGGAGTGCTAATTGATACTTGGATGACTGCAGGGCAAAAAGACAAGCTCTATGATCGTCTTTGTTTATGGTTTTTAAAAATCGAAGATACTACTTTGCCTAATCTCCCAAAAGTTATGGCTTCAAGTAGTGTTGGCTTTGTTCATGGCATTCTGGGAACAAAATGGGTTAGCAAGAGATCATTATTAATTATGATGCTTGGAAGCACATTTATTACTTCTGCGGCTATAATCTCTGGCGCAATACTGAGCAAAGGATCAATTCTGGAAGGTCTCGACAAGTCATTTGAATTTGTATCATATTTCCATATTTTGCTTCCAGTTAACTACGTCTTTGATGGTTTAACGTTTATTATTACGGTAAGTGTGCTTGTTAAACTAACAAAAAACATAAATTTATTTTCTATCTTGGTTGTACTGTTCGATATTGCTCTCGCATTTCTGTTTGGAGTCCTTTGTTTGTCGTTCTCGGGTGCGTTTATTGACCATAATATTACCAATGACTTTGCAGGATTCTTTGAAGATTTTTATTTTAATATTCCGAGATATTGGGATCGGATTGTTGGATTTTTCATCGCAATTCTTTCGTGGGATTTTTCAGAAACTCGAGAACCGGAAGCAATGTTATATGGATCCACGACTTTATTGCCCACCATTGGGTATTTTTTGTTTTTTTACTTCCTGATTTTCGCAAGGTTTATTTTATGGATTGGAAGATTATTTGCGGTGCAATGGATACAGGTAGCAACAGAGAATCTACCGAAGGAAGATTCCTCTAAATTTAAGCCGTTTACGTTAATTGGGTTGGCTTTTAGCGGTATGCTCGGAGTAATAAAGATTGCACAAGAAATCATCATCTAACAAGGCAAATGCACTCGGACAGTTTAAAGCGCCGCTCCTCGTTCCTCGTCGCTCTGCTTTAAACTGCCGGTGATTTGCGGCGATACACGGCCTCGCTCGCTACGCGACCTCGGCCATGTATCGGGTCGGTGCTCAATTTTTTGTCGCAGATAGTTGTCCGCGCAGTGCTATAAATTGAGTAAGAATTAATTTTAAACTAAGAAGTGGTTGGCAAGAATAGGCAAGCGCGTCCGCCTATCAATCTGCTCCAAAAGTTCACCCCTGCGGGGTGACATTGAGCACCGACCCGTTATGCTCACCTAAATTCGTAATTTATGAACAAAAAAATATTTTTGGATCCTGATGGGACCAATGAGAGCTACATAGGTATTATCTTTGAGCGTCAAACTGGTGTTACATATAGCCAGCAATGTGGTGGTACTGATTGTGTAGTGTTAGAAGTGGAGGGCTACTATATTCCGCTTGGTGGTTCAAAAGTTAATTTCGAAGATGGTTTGGTTGGTGTAGAAGAGCTAACCGAAGTATTTCATAGAGGGTCTCATTGTTTGTGTGGTGGGGAGCCAGCTTCGGAGAGTTGGCCGACTCAGCTACCAGCAGATAGATTGAAGAAATTAGAGGAAATACTGGAGTCAATTCCGTATTGGAGTGAGGACGAATTAACGCAAAGTACGACTAGAGAGCCGCTTAAGTTATATTACTCCGATAAAAGAGAAAGGAAGCATCAAATTATGGAAGCTTGGGTTCCTGTGCAAACTAAGGATGGAATTGGCTATTTGGTTTGGCAAAATTGTGACTAAAAGCATAACACCTATATGACCGAACCTGTCAAAGATCAATAGGAACCCAAAACGCTCGCCCACATAGCAAGAGTTAATAAAAATAATTCGACCACTGACAATCATTTCCCATTTGGATTGATGACTGTACCAAACACCTATTGAGAGTCCGCGCCTAAGTTTTCTTAGGCGTGCTTTGGCTTTGCCAAAGCGCTACTAGAAACATATTGGTTACCCTTAATCTGGCGGTTCAAAAAATCGGGCTTGCATAGGCATCCAGTTATACACTTGCTCAGATAAGGGGCAGTCAAATTCATTGTCAGGAGAGTAGCGTGTCCTGTCTAATCAAGGCAGAAGGGGTTGGCTTATATCAATCAGGCAAACAACAAGCTCAAGGCTTAAACAGATGATTTTGCCTCTGGATTTTTAAGCACTACACCACCAGTTATACACACAAGCTCAGACACGCTACTCAAAACCTATGCTGTTCGAAAGAAATAGTTCATATCAAACACATCGTTTCGTTTCATCATAAAGTAAACGGCACGTCCAAGTTTATGTGCGAGAATAGAAAGCGCTTTTCCCTTGCCAAATTTCTTCGTTAATTTGTCCAAATACTTTTTCGCAGGATCGTTGCCTCGAATAAATAATGCCGCCGCTTCTGAAAAGGCCCATTTTAAGTGGCCATTACCTATTCTCGAACCCGAGGTGCCTAGTTTTTTACCCGCTGACTCTTTGCTGCACTTGACTAACCGAGAGTAAGAACAAAAGGTTTGTACCGTTGGGAATCGGTCAATAGAAAGCACTTCATACATAATGGTGAGGGCTAACACATCACCAATGCCAGGTACGGTTTTTAACCGATACAGCATTCTTCCATCATAGTGTTTTGCATGTTTAATAATGTAGTTTTCCAGTCGGTTAATTTGATCATGAATATGATCCATAACGGCGATATCCGTTTCCACATTAAGTCGAACCGATGGGTTTTGAAAATGATCGGCGATGCCTTCACGGTTGCCTTTGTGAACAATATTCTTCTCAAAGGGCGTTAAGTTGTACTGGTAATTGGTGATGGAGATATGACTTTGAATTTCACTCTTAATCCGTACCAAATGCGCACGTCGGCGCATCAAGTCCCGAATAGGACGAAGTTCGGCTGGATAGGCATAGGCGAGCGGGAAGTCACCTCCACGCATAATACGGGCGATTTTCTCAGAATCCTTTTTGTCGTTCTTGGTTTTACCACCGTGTATGCAGCGCATATACAGAGCGTGCCCCAGAATAAACTCAATGCCTTCTTTGGCACATAAATCAGCTAACCAATACCAGGAAAACATACACTCAACACCGACAACGATATCGTTTCTGTAAGGGGAGAGAAGCTTAAGAAATGTCTTGCCATGAGTTGGTATGTTCTTATGAATCAATATGTTAGCATCGGAATCAAGAATACAGACATACATGGTTTTGGTATGCAAATCGATTCCACAGTAATATTGGTGGGATTTGGTATAAAATCTCATGTGATGGTCTCCTTCTTTGAGAACTTACTTTTGGCGATTTAAGTTTAGAAGGTACCCCCGTTGGTATCTTTAGGAGGAGGTCATCAATAAGTATCAAGTCAAAGCACGCGGACTTGGTAAAGCTGTCACCTTTTTTGTACCAAAAAAGCCGCCAACTTCACCACTCCGGTGTTTGAGGCGGTACACGGCCTCGCTCGCTGCGCGACCTCGGCCATGTATCGGGTCGGTGCTCAATTTTTTGTCGCAGATAGTTGTCTGCGCAGTGCGATTAATTGAGAGAGAATTAATTTTAAAGTAAGACGTGGTTGGCAAGAATAGGCGAGCGCGTCCGCCTATCAATCTGCTCCAAAAGTTCACCCCTGCGGGATGACATTGAGCACCGACCCGTTAGGCAAACTAATAGGAAGATAGATAATGACTGATAATAATGAACTAAAAGGACTAGGTGGCTGGTTGGTCTTGGTAGGGATTGGAGTTGTAATAAGTCCGTTCAGGTTGCTTGCTACGTTTGTTCCGACTTACAAGCCAATCTTTGAAGATGGAACTTGGGAAGCTTTAACTACGGTAGGATCTGAAGCGTATACCCCATATTTTGGTTCGCTGTTAATAGGTGAAATCGCATTTAATACTATAATGGTTGCCGCTTCTGTATATCTAATATATCTGTTCTTTTCAAAGCACTATCTTTTCCCCAAACTATATATAGGCATTGTAGCGGCATCCCTAATATTTATTCCTCTGGACGCTTGGATTGTAACCAAAGTATTTCCTGGTGAGCCCATGTTCGATCCGGAAACAACAAAAGAATTTATGAGATCATTGATTGCCAGTGTCATTTGGGTTCCTTACATGCTTGTTTCAAAAAGAGTCCAAGCAACATTCGTAGAAAGTATGCCTAACACCTATATGACCGAACCTGTCAAAGATCAATAGGAACCCAAAACGCTCGCCCACATAGCAAGAGTTAATAAAAATAATTCGACCACTGACAATCATTTCCCATTTGGATTGATGACTGTACCAAACACCTATTGAGAGTCCGCGCCTAAGTTTTCTTAGGCGTGCTTTGGCTTTGCCAAAGCGCTACTAGAAACATATTGGTTACCCTTAATCTGGCGGTTCAAAAAATCGGGCTTGCATAGGCATCCAGTTATACACTTGCTCAGATAAGGGGCAGTCAAATTCATTGTCAGGAGAGTAGCGTGTCCTGTCTAATCAAGGCAGAAGGGGTTGGCTTATATCAATCAGGCAAACAACAAGCTCAAGGCTTAAACAGATGATTTTGCCTCTGGATTTTTAAGCACTACACCACCAGTTATACACACAAGCTCAGACACGCTACTCAAAACCTATGCTGTTCGAAAGAAATAGTTCATATCAAACACATCGTTTCGTTTCATCATAAAGTAAACGGCACGTCCAAGTTTATGTGCGAGAATAGAAAGCGCTTTTCCCTTGCCAAATTTCTTCGTTAATTTGTCCAAATACTTTTTCGCAGGATCGTTGCCTCGAATAAATAATGCCGCCGCTTCTGAAAAGGCCCATTTTAAGTGGCCATTACCTATTCTCGAACCCGAGGTGCCTAGTTTTTTACCCGCTGACTCTTTGCTGCACTTGACTAACCGAGAGTAAGAACAAAAGGTTTGTACCGTTGGGAATCGGTCAATAGAAAGCACTTCATACATAATGGTGAGGGCTAACACATCACCAATGCCAGGTACGGTTTTTAACCGATACAGCATTCTTCCATCATAGTGTTTTGCATGTTTAATAATGTAGTTTTCCAGTCGGTTAATTTGATCATGAATATGATCCATAACGGCGATATCCGTTTCCACATTAAGTCGAACCGATGGGTTTTGAAAATGATCGGCGATGCCTTCACGGTTGCCTTTGTGAACAATATTCTTCTCAAAGGGCGTTAAGTTGTACTGGTAATTGGTGATGGAGATATGACTTTGAATTTCACTCTTAATCCGTACCAAATGCGCACGTCGGCGCATCAAGTCCCGAATAGGACGAAGTTCGGCTGGATAGGCATAGGCGAGCGGGAAGTCACCTCCACGCATAATACGGGCGATTTTCTCAGAATCCTTTTTGTCGTTCTTGGTTTTACCACCGTGTATGCAGCGCATATACAGAGCGTGCCCCAGAATAAACTCAATGCCTTCTTTGGCACATAAATCAGCTAACCAATACCAGGAAAACATACACTCAACACCGACAACGATATCGTTTCTGTAAGGGGAGAGAAGCTTAAGAAATGTCTTGCCATGAGTTGGTATGTTCTTATGAATCAATATGTTAGCATCGGAATCAAGAATACAGACATACATGGTTTTGGTATGCAAATCGATTCCACAGTAATATTGGTGGGATTTGGTATAAAATCTCATGTGATGGTCTCCTTCTTTGAGAACTTACTTTTGGCGATTTAAGTTTAGAAGGTACCCCCGTTGGTATCTTTAGGAGGAGGTCATCAATAAGTATCAAGCAAATGCAGCCGACCGCCGAAAGCGTCGGCTGATTTGGGCGATACACGGCCTCGCTCGCTGCGCGACCTCGGCCATGTATCGGGTCGGTGCTCAATTTTTTGTCGCAGATAGTCGTCCGCGCAGCGCGATTAATTGAAAAAGAATTAATTTTAAACTAAGAAGTGGTTGGCGAGAATAGGCGAGCGCGTCCGCCTATCAATCTGCTCCAAAAGTTCACCCCTGCGGGGCGACATTGAGCACCGACCCGTTAGCTGTCTGAAACTGAGTTAGATATTGAGGTGATGGTATTTACATACTGATATTTGTTCTGTCATTAGTTGTAGTTGTCATAAGTGTTTATGCATCTTGTATAGAGGGCAATATCGTTCATATGGAAAATGGTAGGGAGCCTAATGCTGGCGTATCGCTGGTGGGTTATATTGTATTTCCGGTATTTTTCCTTGGCCTCGCTTATGTGGGCAATCTTATATTCAATGATTTGGGTTGGTATATAGTATTCGGTTTGTTTAGCGTAATTTTTCTGCATGCTGTATTCACTATCCCTAAGGCCATTAAAAAACACAATGAACTACTTAAAAATAGAGAAAGCAGCTAACAAATCAATTAATGGCGCCTCACGGCTGGACCTCCGCAAGCGAGCTTGCTCCGGCCCATTATTGAGGCGATACACGGCCTCGCTCGCTGCGCGACCTCGGCCATGTATCGGGTCGGTGCTCAATTTTTTGTCGCAGATAGTTGTCCGCGCAGTGCTATAAATTGAGTAAGAATTAATTTTAAACTAAGAAGTGGTTGGCGAGAATAGGCGAGCGCGTCCGCCTATCAATCTGCTCCAAAAGTTCACCCCTGCGGGGTGACATTGAGCACCGACCCGTTATGCACCTGGAATATGAAGAAAGAGTCAGAAGAAAAATATTTTTACTCGCACGGCTATAGCCTAGAAAATATTGGCTCTATGGCCGCTTGTACTTTTGGATCTGCGGTACTATTTCATGAATATCTAGAAAATTCACAGTTATGGGTATTAGTACTCGCAATATTGTGTTCTGGATTGGCGTTGTTTACTATAGATTTAGTGGTTACAAAAGTGTCAATTTATGCTGATAATATTTATCTTTATATTAAACCAATTCAGCCTATAACATTTAAAAAGAGATATAGGTTTAGGAGGTCTGATATAAAGCGAAGTAGAGTTGATACGTCCAAGGAAAACACTAGATATGGGCCGGTTGTGACATATACAGTAGTGCTTCTAACAAAAGATGGTAAACGGCACAATGTACTTATACCTCGAAATAAAAAAGAAGCAATTCGAATTAAGAAAGAACTATCTAGGTGGCGTCATGCATAACAAGCGCCAGCAAGCCGATATTTATTCCGGGGTTTGCTTTTTGTTCGCTTCGCTTTTAACAAAAATCAATCCCCTCCATAAATACGGTTGTGGCGGGCGATACACGGCCTCGCTCGCTGCGCGACCTCGGCCATGTATCGGGTCGGTGCTCAATTTTTTGTCGCAGATAGTTGTCCGCGCAGTGCGATTAATTGGGTAAGAATTAAATTTTATTTATGAAGTGGTTGGCAAGAATAGGCGAGCGCGTCCGCCTATCAATCTGCTCCAAAAGTTCACCCCTGCGGGGTGACATTGAGCACCGACCCGTTATGTGGTAAGGAAGCTAAGGTCTAATGAGAGAAATTAACTTAAACGTATCGGTATCCTCAGTCTTGGGAATAATATTTGCAATAGTGAATATACTGTACGTTTGGCTGTTTACATACCCTGGAGTGGCTGCCACTTTAATTAGGTGTGTCGGGGCGGTGGTAATGTTGCTGTTCCCGTGGGTGTGGGGTTTTGCCGTGGCGAGGTTTTCTATGTCTCATCCTGCGCAAGAAAATACAGTTGTTGTGGCGGCTTGGTTAATATTGGCTTATGAAACACTATTTAATTTTGTTATTGCCTCTCCATAATGAGGTGTAAATGCACACATAACAAGGTGCTCAAACCGATGCCAAACACTCCTCACCTTTTGTGTTTCGCTTCGCTCAGTGTTACACAAAAGGTGCTCCGTGCTTGTCACGGTTTAGCAAGGCGATACACGGCCTCGCTCGCTGCGCGACCTCGGCCATGCATCGGGTCGGTGCTCAATTTTTTGTCGCAGATAGTTGTCCGCGCAGTGCGATTAATTGAGAGAAAATTAATTTTAAGCTAAGCAGTGGTTGGCAAGAATAGGCGAGCGCGTCCGCCTATCAATCTGCTCCAAAAGTTCACCCCTACGGGGTGACATTGAGCACCGACCCGTTATGCCTCCATGAGAATAATCTGTGTTTAGTCAATTACTTGGATATAGTTTCTTAACCTGGATTGCATGGCTGGTTTTATCAGTGGTCTTACCTTATTGTTCGAATTTCAAAGGTTTCGTTGTTGGGTATCTGCTAATAATTTTAAGTATTCCAGTATTAGATGTAATTTGGATTCAAAGTGAAATGGGAAGGCCCGGTTGGGAGGGGAATCCTGATATGGATGTTATCTTTTATCTCGGCGTGCTTTTTAGAACTGCTCTTGTTTGTGCAGTACTTACGCCAATTACAGTCGCAGTAATGCTGATTAAGAAAAGGGCAGTAAAGTAAAGTGCATAACAAGTTTGTCAATGATCGCCCTTCGGGCTGGACCTCCACAAGCGAAGCTTGTTCCGGCCCATTACAAAGGCGATACACGGCCTCGCTCGCTGCGCGACCTCGGCCATGAATCGGGTCGGTGCTCAATTTTTTGTCGCAGATAGTTGTCCGCGCAGTGCTATAAATTGAGTAAGAATTAAATTTAAATTATGAAGTGGTTGGCAAGAATAGGCGAGCGCGTCCGCCTATCAATCAGCTCCAAAAGTTCACCCCTTGGGGTGACATTGAGCACCGACCCGTTAGGCACTTGGTATGCACAAGAAAGATATTGCAGTTGGTTACGCATGCTTGGAGTGTAAAAAGGTCTTTAAGAAGCATAAGTATACTCAAGATAAGTTTGGTAACTGGGAACCTATAGAATACGAGGTGGTTTGCCCACAGTGTTCCGCGATAATGTATGAAACGGGCTCGGCTTTCAAAGCCCCCAAAGTTTCAGACATAAAGGCTTGGTCAAAACTGAGGCCATTATTTGAAAGTGGTTATAAATTTAGCCCTGATTTTGGTAGTCCATTCGAAGAGCTGTCAGTCGTAAAAAAAGCTCTTGCTAATGTTCCAAAATCAGAATTTCAGAAACCGGCGAGAAAAAGGTCAAAGAATGCCTAACACCTATATGACCGAACCTGTCAAAGATCAATAGGAACCCAAAACGCTCGCCCACATAGCAAGAGTTAATAAAAATAATTCGACCACTGACAATCATTTCCCATTTGGATTGATGACTGTACCAAACACCTATTGAGAGTCCGCGCCTAAGTTTTCTTAGGCGTGCTTTGGCTTTGCCAAAGCGCTACTAGAAACATATTGGTTACCCTTAATCTGGCGGTTCAAAAAATCGGGCTTGCATAGGCATCCAGTTATACACTTGCTCAGATAAGGGGCAGTCAAATTCATTGTCAGGAGAGTAGCGTGTCCTGTCTAATCAAGGCAGAAGGGGTTGGCTTATATCAATCAGGCAAACAACAAGCTCAAGGCTTAAACAGATGATTTTGCCTCTGGATTTTTAAGCACTACACCACCAGTTATACACACAAGCTCAGACACGCTACTCAAAACCTATGCTGTTCGAAAGAAATAGTTCATATCAAACACATCGTTTCGTTTCATCATAAAGTAAACGGCACGTCCAAGTTTATGTGCGAGAATAGAAAGCGCTTTTCCCTTGCCAAATTTCTTCGTTAATTTGTCCAAATACTTTTTCGCAGGATCGTTGCCTCGAATAAATAATGCCGCCGCTTCTGAAAAGGCCCATTTTAAGTGGCCATTACCTATTCTCGAACCCGAGGTGCCTAGTTTTTTACCCGCTGACTCTTTGCTGCACTTGACTAACCGAGAGTAAGAACAAAAGGTTTGTACCGTTGGGAATCGGTCAATAGAAAGCACTTCATACATAATGGTGAGGGCTAACACATCACCAATGCCAGGTACGGTTTTTAACCGATACAGCATTCTTCCATCATAGTGTTTTGCATGTTTAATAATGTAGTTTTCCAGTCGGTTAATTTGATCATGAATATGATCCATAACGGCGATATCCGTTTCCACATTAAGTCGAACCGATGGGTTTTGAAAATGATCGGCGATGCCTTCACGGTTGCCTTTGTGAACAATATTCTTCTCAAAGGGCGTTAAGTTGTACTGGTAATTGGTGATGGAGATATGACTTTGAATTTCACTCTTAATCCGTACCAAATGCGCACGTCGGCGCATCAAGTCCCGAATAGGACGAAGTTCGGCTGGATAGGCATAGGCGAGCGGGAAGTCACCTCCACGCATAATACGGGCGATTTTCTCAGAATCCTTTTTGTCGTTCTTGGTTTTACCACCGTGTATGCAGCGCATATACAGAGCGTGCCCCAGAATAAACTCAATGCCTTCTTTGGCACATAAATCAGCTAACCAATACCAGGAAAACATACACTCAACACCGACAACGATATCGTTTCTGTAAGGGGAGAGAAGCTTAAGAAATGTCTTGCCATGAGTTGGTATGTTCTTATGAATCAATATGTTAGCATCGGAATCAAGAATACAGACATACATGGTTTTGGTATGCAAATCGATTCCACAGTAATATTGGTGGGATTTGGTATAAAATCTCATGTGATGGTCTCCTTCTTTGAGAACTTACTTTTGGCGATTTAAGTTTAGAAGGTACCCCCGTTGGTATCTTTAGGAGGAGGTCATCAATAAGTATCAAGTCAAAGCACGCGGACTTGGTAAAGCTGTCACCTTTTTTGTACCAAAAAAGCCGCCAACTTCACCACTCCGGTGTTTGAGGCGGTACACGGCCTCGCTCGCTGCGCGACCTCGGCCATGTATCGGGTCGGTGCTCAATTTTTTGTCGCAGATAGTTGTCTGCGCAGTGCGATTAATTGAGAGAGAATTAATTTTAAAGTAAGACGTGGTTGGCAAGAATAGGCGAGCGCGTCCGCCTATTAATCTGCTCCAAAAGTTCACCCCTGCGGGGTGATATTGAGCATCGACCCGTTAAGGCGCAAGTATGCCGGAAAGTATAGAATTCATTATCAAGTTGATTTTTGTGGCTGTAGGGATTGTTGGTGGTTTGTACTCTTTATATTCCATACTGTTGTCTCAAGCCGCTAATTCGTGGAGTACTGTCTCAGGAAAAATTGAATTTCATGGTGTTGAGGAGTCACGAGACAGTGATGGTGACTTGATGTATGAGGCAAAAGTTGAATATTCCTATGAATTTCGAGGTAGAAGATATACTGGCAAAAGAATAGGGTTTGGGCTTGGTTCCTGGAATATCAAATGGTTGGTGTGGTCAGCATATAGAGAGGCTACGAAAATGGCTCCTCGTGCCACAGTATTTGTAAACCCGAGAAACCCAAAGCTAGCCACTTTATTAAAGGGTATTAAATCATTTCATGTTGTGAATGTTCTATTTTTTACGGGGTGGAATATAGTGGTGTATAAAGTCTTAACAAGCGGGTCAATCTGACTCCGTAAAGCATAGTTCGCTTCGCTCACAAACTATGCTTTACTGCGCAAATTACCCGAGCGTTAGGATTATTAGGAGGAGCTAATGAGTAGCGGTGTAAAAGTTGCAATAGGTTTTCTTTTGTTTATTCTTTCGGGTATTTTTCTATTTATGATTGGTGCAGATAATATTGAGGAAACTAGAAAGCCAACTCTATACTTATTCCCTGCAATTCCCGCAATAATCGCCTTGCCTATACTTCTGTCGGGTTTGTTTTGGAAAATTGACGGTCAGCTTAAACATGTAATTATTAAGAAGGCAACACCGAAAAATCTATTTATAGGCATGGGGATTGTAATTGTCAGCATCAGCATACTCTACCTATTCTATAATGTTTTACATATTGCACCACTTCTCGTGGTTATTGGTTCACTCATAGGTGTTCCTGTTGGTGTTATTATAATGGGTAACGTTTATTCTGAAGCGTGTGCAAACTGCCACAGTATCCTTTCGAATAAAAGCAAAATACTGAAAGAGGTTGATTTTCGGGAAGACCTACCGCCTAATTCGGAGTTCAAAGAAAATGATGTTTTAAGCTTCTCTTATTGCCCTATGTGTAATAGTTTTGTGAAAATAAAATGTGGAAAAAATGTACACCTTTCTGAGGGTGACAAAGCTAATAAAATTCACGCTTATTTGGTTGAAGGAAATTATGAAAAATCCTAACAAAAACAATCAGGCGACGCAAAAAGCGCGCGCCTGTTGTTGGCGATACACGGCCTCGCTCGCTGCGCGACCTCGGCCATGTATCGGGTCGGTGCTCAATTTTTTGTCGCAGATAGTCGTCCGCGCAGCGCGATTAATTGAAAAAGAATTAATTTTAAACTAAGAAGTGGTTGGCGAGAATAGGCGAGCGCGTCCGCCTATCAATCTGCTCCAAAAGTTCACCCCTGCGGGGCGACATTGAGCACCGACCCGTTAACTTTAAATATGAATAAAGTACTGATATTAGTTTTGTTTTTACCAATAACGGTACTCGCTACCAAGGTGGCTCCATACTACCCAAAGGAGGCTCTAGAGGCCTGCGTAGAAGGGTATGCAGTTCTCTCTTTTGAGGTTCCTAGTGAAGGAATTGTATCGAATATCCAAGTTGTGGAGTCATATCCAGAAGGAGTGTTCGGCGAAGCGGCTATAAAAAATCTCGAAAAATCAGTTTCAGTGTATGCAAATAAAGAAGCTGTTGGTAAAAGGCATGAAGAGAAATTTACCTTTGAAATAGAGGGTGAGTGTGAGTAGGAAAAAGTTAACAAGGCGCCCAAGCAAGGACAAATACTCCGAGGCTTCGCCACTCCGTATTTGCCGCTTGGCATGGCGATACACGGCCTCGCTCGCTGCGCGACCTCGGCCATGAATCGGGTCGGTGCTCAATTTTTTGTCGCAGATAGTTGTCCGCGCAGTGCTATAAATTGAGTAAGAATTAAATTTAAATTATGAAGTGGTTGGCAAGAATAGGCGAGCGCGTTCGCCTATCAATCAGCTCCCAAAGTTCACCCCTTGGGGTGACATTGAGCACCGACCCGTTATGCCTTCAGGGAGGCATGATTGAATAAAGAGTTCCTTTCAAAAGTCGAAACATTTAATGGTCAGTATTGTTCAATAGAAATTGATACAGAATTAGAAAGTATCGCTCTGCCTTTTTGGTCAATTGCTGAAATCGAGTCCGGCATAACGTTACGAGAGGAATGGGAAGTTCCTGAGAACTTGATTCCTTTCCAGGGTGACTGGCATGAACTTTTTTGCCTCGATACCGAATCAGGAAAGGTTGTCTACATAAATGACGATCGGGATGTAATTTTTATTTGGCCAAGCACAGAAGCGTTCATTGCTTCTTTATCTAAAGAAGAGCTCATCTACGACACTAAGCCTGAAATAATCAGTGCGTGGATTGATCATGACCTGTAGGTCAAGGCAAATGAATTCAAGACAAAACATTGATAGCCTAACAAGGCCATGCAGCATCGTCCTTCGGGGCTGGACCTCGCTACGCTCGGCCGCTGTCAAAGGCGTTAGGCGTAAGAAGGATTAGTAATGATTAGGAACTTTATATATAAGCTTTGTCTGATCGCTTTATGGTTAGCTTGCTTGTTGGTTCCGGTGACTATTTACGAATTAACAAATTCCCTTATTGGAGCATTGTTATTTGGATTTCCTGAGTACACTCTGTTACTTTATTTTGTTTGCCGAGGGTTGTGGGGCGAACTGAGAAAAACGGATCCCGTAGGTGAACTAGAAGGTGAATGGGAATGGGAAAATCACTTTTGAAAGTGAACCGATAAAATACAATGTTGCGCTTTTTATACTTATTGCGGTTACGATTTTGTTATTTGCAATTTATTATAAGTATTATTCATTGTGGCTTGTTAATGTGCATGTGTTTGTCGTGGCGTTGGTGTTTGGGGCTCTCGTATATAAACTTAGTGCAAGAAATGCCTAACATGTGTATGTTGCACCAGCCACTGCGTGGCTTGAACAGTTTTTCGCTCGTTCCTCGCTACAAAACTGCCGCAAATACAAGCGATACACGACCTCGCTCGCAGCGCGACCTCGGCCATGTATCGGGTCGGTGCTCAATTTTTTGTCGCAGATAGTTGTCCGCGCAGTGCTATAAATTGAGTAAGAATTAATTTTAATCTAAGAAGTGGTTGGCAAGAATAGGCGAGCGCGTCCGCCTATCAATCTGCTCCAAAAGTTCACCCCTGCTGGGTGACATTGAGCGCCGACCTGTTATACGGATCCATCATGATTATATTGTTTTTCATTATTTTAATGTGTCTATTACAAAATATACTGATAGTTTTTTTCTCAATGCCAAAAAAGGGCGGCTTCACAGAAGTATTTCTAGTATTGATGTTAGCTCCTATAATTCAATTACTGTTTGGTCTATTTATTTTGTTTGTAGGATTCAAGGGTATGAATTCCTATACGGCGCATTCTGGTGGTGGGTTTGCAGTAATAATAGGGGTAGGTATAATAACTTTCTTAGCCGGTTTTGTTTTATGCCCTGTAAGCCTAAGGTTGACAAGAGCGCACAAGAAATATTTTGTAGCTCCATGCCCGCAATGCAGTAAAGATGTCTATTGGGGGCAGCTTAACTGTAGAAAATGCTCTCACTCTTTTTCAGATGATGAAATTTATGAATTAAAAAAACTTCTAGTAGAAAAGAGAAGTATTCGTGTATAACAAAAAGTTCAACACGAACGCAGTAACGATATACGTGAAGAGCCCAATAATACATTTCAACTTACCACTTATAGCGAGGGAGCATCTAAAGTTGATCTGTCGGTTTATTTTGCTTCAATTATCCAAGACAAAACTGGGCTTAAATGTGAGCAAATTCAATAAACATAAAACCTACATGGCCGGACCAGTCAAAGACCAATAGCGTAAAAATATAATGTCTGCTTTGGAGAATAAAAAGTATTGGTTTTGAAACGGAAGTATAGTCCGCTGTTGGCACTTCAGCGGCTTTTCAAAAGCCGCTGATCCCACTCAAGTTTATGTTTCTGTCTGCTCTGCCATCTCCAATGCATCATCAACTTCAATACCCAGATAACGAACCGTACTTTCAAGCTTGGTATGCCCTAGAAGCAACTGAACTGCACGAATGTTCTTAGTTCGCTTATAAATCAGCGTAGCCTTTGTTCGGCGTAACGAGTGCGTAGCATACTCATCAGGCGACAGACCTATTTGAGATACCCACGATTTAACAATTCGGTTGTATTGCCTCGTCGATATAGGTCTGTTCGGCTTAGATCGGCTTGGGAACAGGTAACCATTATGGGCAAGGTGCTTTGAGTCAATCCAGGATGCAAGCGCTTCTCTGGTCTGCTGAGTGACTTCAAATTGCACTGGTTGGGCGGTTTTCTGCTGAATCACCATCGCTCGCTTTAAAATGCTTGAGCCATGAGAGATATCAGAAACCTTAAGCTTTACCAAATCACAGCTTCTGAGCTTACTATCTATAGCAAGGTTGAATAGGGCCAGATCTCGCCGGTTGTTCGCGATCTACAACCTTACTCGAATTGCCCAAATTTCAGGTAGTTTAAGGGGTGGCTTTTGCCCAATGAGCTTGCCTTTGTTCCAGGGCGTATTGGGTTTTACAAGTGACGAAGAATGTAACATGATATAACCCTCTTGATGTTGGGTTATAAGTATGGAGCTGTGGCTGCATAACCGCTTAGTTGCGGTCTTATTGGGCATCCAGCATGGGAGAACGAACTACCAACAAGAAGGAGCGATATGGGGTTTCGCAGATACGGTGGAGACATTGAAACTAAAGGCCTGGGTGGGCGCGCGCGCTTAACCTGGCTTGGCTTCCCGCTAGGTACAGCATTTGGCATGCTAGGGTTCGCTGCTGGCGGCTTCATAGGCCTATTTACTGGCATATCCATAGGTGTTGCCATTCTTCTATTCGCAAACCGTCTATCTATATTACCTCAAAACCCCATAAGAACCGCAAGATACAAACACCACTGCAAATACGCGATAAAGTATTACCAAGAAGGAAACCTAGATGCCGCATGGGAGTCTCTGTTTAGGCTGAAAATGTACGGTGAAGTACCCGACTCACTAAGGGAAATCGAAAAAGCGTTAAACGCAAGTGACAAAGCGGACGTCAAATTTGAACGAACCAAACTTGAGAACGACAAGGAAGCTGATTTTATCTTCCCAATCACTTTTTCAATGCTTATTGGTATCGACCTCGCTTTTGGAGGGCCACTACACGCTTTGGTAGGTTGGGTTTTTCTTCTGCCAAATCATACTTATCTCTATGTTTCATCCATCTTGCCTTTAATTACCTTGTTTATTGTCAGAATTGCCAAGGAAAAGCTGCCAGAGAAGGTGTTTTTCTTTGGGGCAGCTATTTTGATATACGGTGGCGTGATGTACGTTTTAGCTGGCGCTGCTCAGTTATGGCGTATGCCTGTTATCCCCTTTGGGATAATTACTTTGGTTATGGGAGCAGTATTGACAAGGGAAGGTATCTTAATAATAAGAAGCCAAGTCCCCGTCAATCGTACCAAATTAAAATACTTTTTATCCGGTTTTTTCTGCTTTTTCCTGGCTTCCACTATATATGTCCAACCATGGAAGTTAGTTATAAACATGCCAAATGTTTCGGATGTGGAGTTGGAAAATCTAGATCTTAGTGGCTATCAATTTAACTTAGTCACGTTTAAAAATGTAAGCTTAAGAAATGTAGATTTCTCTGGTGCATCATTAATCGGGATTGATTTTAAGGATGTCGATTTAACCGGTGCAAGCTTTTTATCCGCAAAAGTTGAAAACTCATCTTTTGATAAGGTCAATCTAAGCAAAGCTGACTTCTCTAGAGCGCGGGTATATCAAACTGATTTTGAAAGCAGCAACTTGAGTGGTTCTAGATTTTCTAATACGACCATAGGACGTACCCATATAAAAAACAGCCTGCTTTGCAATGCAGCCTTTGTAGGCTATATGGGAAGCTTTTACGGATGGAGTGGGTCAACAGTGAACAGATCTTCCATTCCTACAGGTGGGATTTTGGGTGACTGCTGTGGAGGAGTGGATGAACTAACTATTGTAGAAGATGAGCTATGTAATGAAGGAAGCTTTCTAAAAATAAAAAATTAAAAATGGGTAACAGTTAAGGTGGATTAATGGCTAAAGAACTAAGAAATTTAGTAATTGTATTATTCAGTATTGTTTCGAATTTTTCCCATGCTGGATATTCAGGTGTTTGGGCTGATGATTGTGACAATGGTAAAAGCTACTTTATTTTAAGTCGGAATCACGATTCAGGGCCATACCAAGTAATCTTATGCGCTGGATTTAGTTGTATTCCGATGCCTGGCATGAAAAAGCCAACTACGTTATTTGATGACCCAGTGTTTAAAATTATCAGTGAACAAAAACTTGAGCTAAAGGGTAAAACCTACTTGAAATGTAATGAATTTCAGGAGGCGCATTTTGCTCCAATTAAACGGGAAGATATTGATAAGTATTTGATAGGAGATTGGGTTCAGGTTGCTCAAATGAGCAAAGGTATAGAGGAACCAATAAAAGACGACTACTATAAAAACTCGGTCTGGAATGTAACAGATGTATCAATAGCCAGCTCCCGTGATGAAAAAGAAAGTTGGAGACGTGATTACAAGTTAATAGATGAGCTAATTGCAATATATCATGAAGGGAAAGTATGGCGGCATTATAAAATTCTAGGTGTAAATAATGAGCGATTATACCTGTCAGAGTTGGAGCGCCCAAGTGAGGCAATCAGGGTGTTTATGCGAAAACAATGAAATTTCGTGCATCGTATAACATATAGATGAGAGGAGCTATAAAAAGCAACCGCTTTGATGCTTAAAGTCAGCTCTAGATTGCTCAATTGAGCTGTTCTCAGGTCTAAGTTATGTCCGCAGTTGGCACCAGAAAGACTGTTCGCGCAGAGGAAGCATGAATTCTGCAAAGAGTGATAGTATTAAAGAGGTATGGTTACATAAGAATCTGAGGGAAACTAGAAAATGAACTGTGAATAACATTTTTATGGTTAGTAGATATTCTATAGGCTTGTTAGTTTTTTGGAGAAAGTATGAAATATTTAGCAAATGTTTTCCTGATGGTTACAGTATGTTCTATTAGCATTTGTGCTTATGACCATTTTTATGTAAAAAACTACACAGACTATGGAGCGTTAACCATTTCTGATTCAGAAGGAAATACTCGCTTAGAATTGGGTGAATTTACATCGGGTGAAGTTAAAAAGTTTGGCGTTCAGGTGCGAGACGAAAATAATATAGTTCGGGCATTTTACGGAGTATCGAATAGCAATGAAAACATGGGTAGTACACCCCAAATAATTTTGTATGACCAGAGTGGGGCGGCTATCTTGTCTGCATTTCAGGTACAAGAAGAAACATACTTCAGTGTTGGCGAGATAAATTCAGAAAACAGCGTGCTTTTGAACTCAGGTAAAGATTCAGCGGTGATAACTGTGAAGGGAAATGATGATAATGGAATCATGAATGAAATTGGCATAATCGCTTCTGAAGAGCCAGCTCTCGCTTTGTTTAGTCATGGAAATGCAGTATCACTTCATGCGAAAGAAAAATCTAAGTCTATTATGATCGCACGTCAAGGTATTAGAGTATGGGAGTCAAAGCACTAGATCTAGCACCCATATGACCGAACCTATCAAAGATCAAGTGAGTCAAATACTACCGTCTGCTTTTGGGCGGGAAGACATGGATAGCAGGCTGGTTTTTTTGGTCCGCAAGTGGCACAAAAGGAACAATATAAATAGTGAAAAATATTTCGTCTTTAAGATTTCTAAATGTATTCAGGTGAGTTATATGTCCAGCATTTATTTCTATTGCGAAGCGGAGTTTAATGACGTTATTTCAGCGGATAATATTGAGGAGCAATTTGAGTTTCTTGAAGATGCTGATTTTAATGGAAGGTTTTTTATTTTGCCTCGCTGTTTAAACGGTGGCAGCAAGAATAATTGCTGGGTAATTGAATATGAATCCATTGGAAAGATCTTGAAATTTGAGGTCGGATGTGGCGGAACTGAAGATGAAGAATGCTTCTTAAATGATTTGAGTTTATTTCTGTCTGAGCAGAACGCAGTAAGCTGTTATATTGCCAGTTACTATTCGGGAGCAGATTTTGATCCTCTAATATACAAGTGGGAGCTAGGACTACTAAGTTTACTTAATGAGCTCTCTAATAGCGAAGAATTTGATCTGTGGCTTGAAGAAGACCCTGATCGTAATCTTAAAGAGGTAATTGAGCTGGTTAAAAGTGGCGAAGTTGAATTTCCTGACCTCCAAAAGGAAGAGGATAAGGAATATGAATTGGAGCGGAAGCTATTCCAACTTGTTCAAAAATTACCTACACCAACATTATTTGGAGAAACATCTATTTCCGATGATTATCTGATTTCTTCAGAGTGTCTTTTTAAGGAAGAAGCAAGGGATGCTCTGAAGTCCGTTAAGCTGAACCGGTGTCAAGAAAAAGCTATTCAAGATTATATCAGTGCTGTATATGAAGACGGGCTGCAGAATGCTTTTAGAATATTGAGTCAAGCCGGCTGTACTATTAAGAACGATGATGTCTTAATTGATCCCTTTACTCCAACCATTATAAATAAGCCTTAAATCACAAAGATCCAGAAGTCAGACCTCTTGTTGCAACGTCCGCTCTGGATTATTTAAGAATGGCATATATAGATACGACTGGCTTCTGCTTCTGGCACGCAAAAGCCATTAGCAGTATGCTACAAGAATACATAAACGACATTCTGCGGGTGGCATTGAGTACCGACCCGTTAGCAATACGGAAGAAGCATGGAAGATATATTAGAAAAAATAGTTAAACTCTCGTGTGAAGCACTTAGGGAAGAAGATGCTTATCTTCGGGATTGTTTATCTGGTAATCCCGCGTATTCGGCAGACAAGAACGGATTGCTAAGCATAAATAATGAACGATATTATCAATTCGTTATTGCTAGGCATCTGTTCAAAGTGCTACCTAAACGAATCGCATTAGAGTCCAGCCGTATTGATCTGGTGGTACTCTCAGACGAAGATCCAAATAAATACGACGTAGTTGTTGAAATGAAGCGCTGGATGAGTTCGACCGGAAACACAGAGATTCCAGGCATAAGAGATGACTTTGAGAAGTTGTCTAAATCCAAAGCTGATCACACTGTTATGTTGGTGTTTTCTTCAAACCCCTCAAATACTCCAATTGACGAGAATTTAGATTTCTTGTCGAAAAAGATTGATCGGAACGTTATTCCTAGTCGTTGGAAATACGATCAATTTGAAACTATCGGCATCAACGGGGTTGATAATACATTTTGGGTGGCGGGTTATGAAGTCTGAGAATGCTAACAAGCGGGTTAAAATCGCCCGCACAATTCGCTGACTCGGACGTGAAAAATAGGTGCGCCGTTTATCCTAGTCGTTAGGTATTACTAGAAAATTATGAGGTGTAAATGGAATTTGAAATTTATTTGGGAAATCTGGATATCACAAGGGCAATCATCTACGCCCAGGCAAGAAATAAAATGATTTGGGCAATGTGCATTGTTCCATCGGTACTTATAAATGGTATAAGCGTTGTCGGCCTTTGGACTATGGGATGGCCTGGAATACAGCGGGCTTACCACCTATGTAATTAACATTTTGTCCTCGGATGGTATTGCAGAAGTTGTGTTTAGATTGAGCGTATTTTTTCTATGGTTTTACTGTCTCTCATTGGCTGTCAATGTAGATGATTCAAGTGCCTAAATTTAAAATAACCCAACCGTAAAGGTCAGGTTATTAGTCAATTAAGTGATAATATGGAAAAGCTAAAACTATTCATGTTTGATGAGGTTCTGAGTAACGATTTTCGGGGAAAGCTGGAGTTTATGTGTTTCGTCGAAGATGAGACGCTCTGCTACCAGTCAGAGGAAAAAAGGGCTGTCAGTGAACTAATTGTAAAATCAAAAAGAGCTGTAGATCACGATCAAAAATCTGAATTTAAAAAATACTGGGTACATGCACATACATTGTTGTTATTGGAGCTTGAAAAAGAGCCACATTCTACATGTTTGGTGACTTGCTATAGTAAGGAGCCATTTTATCAATATCATTTGCTGCAAAATTCACAAAACGGTAAGCCATATGGATGTTTTTGGGGGCCTGATATCCAAAAAACCCCTGAAGATATCTGGCATAAAATGTTTTCTCCAGGTTATATAGAGACTCTTACTTGATGCAGTAGCGTATAAGGTTTGCCATATTAGACGTTGATGGAGGTATCGATAGAAAGTCCGCTTTGGAGGCTGTCGAACCCCGATCATATACTAGAAAGAACTTCCGGTATTGGCACCCAAAAGCCATTGTAATATGCTATAAACAAGCACAAACGATACCCTGCGGGGTGACATTGAGCACCGACCTGTTAGATTTTAATGGAAGTATAGAGAATATGTTTTTAGGGCATGCCATAAAAAACGATAGGAAAGGCTTGCAGATGTCTCAAGCTGAGCTGCAGCTTAAAGTTAGAGATCTTTCAATTAAGGGAGATCCAAGGCTTTCCGATAAAGAGAAAGAGCTGCTTTTAGGGCAGACGGGAAACTTTGTCAGTGTAGGAAGGGAATACGTCTCTGCTAGTGTATCAGCCAAGTTGGTCTCGAATATTGAAAGAGGAGTAGCGAGGGCTGTTACGAGAAAGGAGCTTGAATTAATTGCTGAAGTGCTGGGTACAGATGTTGAAAAATATTTGGCTCTTGAAGTTAATCCACTTAATTTGATCGGAAAGGAAACTCCAGCAGAGAGCTTTGTTGCTCCTCCATCATTCGAACGCGTAATTGAGTTTGAGCCAGAGTTTCGGCAAGCAGGGGTATCTATTTTAAGTTTTTTTTCAGAGTTAGTAGAAAGCGAATTTGGGGGGCAGTCGGTTAAGGTTGGAATTATGCAAAATGGAAATGCTGTCACTCTTCGTGTTGAAACCCCTGAGGGGGAGCTGCTGAAAGAAGTAGAAAAGACGCTCAATCAATATGGCTTGGCGGTCATGGGAAAAGCGCCAATAGAATCAGTTTCTTCTAATCCACAGTTAGTTCAGGATTTAAAAACAAGGTTGGAAGTAACAAGTCTCGAGCTTAGGCTTCGTAAGGAATCCCATCTCGAGCAGTCTAAGCATTATGAAGCGAGAATATCTAGTCTTGAAAGTCAAATAGCTGGTTTGCACGAATTGGTAGGGAACAATCTAATTCAGCATAACAACTTGACAGAAACCATACGAAATATTTCAGGCGCTTATAATCCTTCGGAGTCTTTTTTGAAGGCTCTATCTGTTATAGAGAGTATATCTAGCCAAGAGAAGTCAAAGTCTTTGGAGCATGATCTTGAAACGTCTTTAGGTATCCTTGAAAACGAGTCACCAGGGATACTAAGTCGACTAGCAAGAACCTTAGAGGGTATTCCAGCTGGTATTGCTGTAAATTTGGCCACGCCGTGGGTGCAATCTATTATTACCTCAATGCCAAAATAATCTAACACCTATATGACCGAACCTGCCAAAGATCAATAGGACTAAATCTTTACGTCCGCTTTGGAGGTTTGAATACCCTATTGACTGATCGGGCTTTTAGTCCGGTATTGGCACCCAGAAGCTATTAGTAATACGCTATGTGTGCTGGACTCGCAACAAGTTGCTTGCCGTTTAGGCGGGCGTTTAGGTAAAAAACTGGAATCGTCGTGGAATTTACAGATATAAAACCAGGGCAGGTGATAAAAATATATAGCCATCTTGAATCTAAAGAAATAGAGCGTTCGTGGATGGCTATCTTCTGCAAAAATAAGACTGGGTTGAATACAAAAGATTATAAGTGGCACATATTTAGCGGTGGAGGATATCCATCTCTGGAAGCTGATGAGGCGCAGGAGGCATATGAATCTCATGTGTCTGCTAAGTACGTTGTAATGCCTAATAATGGTGAACCGGCCTTATTAACAGATGAGAGGCCATCAAATCTAAATTATTATGATGTTTATGTTTTTCCCGAGAATATGGCTTGGACAATGGCATTTACTCACGAGGAAGGTTGGCTTGGGCCATACTTTGCCAAGCATCCAAGTTATACTCAGCTTGAAAAAGAAAATGAAAAATACAAAGAGAAGCTAAAGCAAATCGAAATAGCAAGAAATAGAGGTTGGATGTAGCGTTGCCTAACACCTATATAACCGGATCAATAGAAGACGAGTTGAGTCAAATATTAAGGTCTGCTTTTGGGGTGGAAGCCTAAGATTACTAGTCGGGTTTTTGGTTCGAAATTGGCACCCAAAAGCTATTGGTATAATACGCTATAAGCACATATAAACGACACACTGCGGAGTGACATTGAGCACCGATCCGTTATCAGCGATTCAAGAGTAAAGATATTGGCTACTAGAAAGCTATTGGCCTCTTTGGTTGGCGTAATTGGCTTGTTATTTATTGTATATACAAGCTTCGTTTACTTGGAAGCCTCGAATATCAATGAGGCGATAGTATGGTTTGGTATGTTTGGGGTGTCATGTATTATATTTTGTGCAGGAATATGGCTAACAAAGCAGTGGCTGTATGCACTAGGGGCTGTCATCGTGGTAGCAATTCCATTTTTATCACTACTTCTAGCCTAGTATAACGAGTTTATTAACCACCGCCTCTGCGGGACTGGATCTCTGTTTCGGTGCTTCGCGCCCATACTCCGGCCTCGGCTTTAGGATATATGAATCTTGGCGTTATCATGAGTTCATACTCTTCTTATCGATCTGAATGAGAATACTCTTGAAAGGAAAGATAGCAAGCTGAAAGCTGAACTCTGTGCTCACTGGAATGGGTTGTTTCTCAGCGTCGAGGCAGTCAACAACACTAGAAGTGTTTGAATACATGGAATCAACGGATGGGAGGAGTTGGTCTGGGGCACAGCATTTTCTAATTCAGCTCAAGGCTGGATGTCCTAAGTCGTAGCAGAAGGGGGGGTTGATTAAGGACGGAAATTATACACAGAGCGATATTTAAATAAGATAAATTCTTATATAATTTACCTGAGTAATTGGAAAGGTGAAGTAGGGTTAAGGCTTATCCAAAGATGTCGTTTTTGGATGTTTGTTGGAGTATATCTGACGTCATTTTGTTGTATTACGTACGATATTTTTACGACAATGAAGCTGTATTCCCCGGTACATCAGGACTTGTAGTCCGGCCCCGGGCACCACTAAATCAAAAAAAACATCTATTCCAACTTTGCTCATATAGCGTCTTTTTTGTGTAAAAGTGTCCTAATGCTTTGATTTTTAGGGCTTTTTTATAATAATCAACGCAACAGAAAATATCAGCCTTTACCTTCAAAAAGAACGATCGTGCGAAAAGCTTCTCTATATTCCGATGCCAAGCGCTGGATACCTATACACCTTCGTACTTATCCCCAATTCTCTGTCCGACGCTGTGTTTTACCGGAGCCCTTGATCCGTATGTCACACCACAGCGTTGCCGTGCTTTAGCATCAAATATTCCGAACTCCCGTTTTGATACGATTCCATTGACGGATCATTTGTTTCATCTTGAAGATCCAGAAGCAACAATTCATTTAATGGCGAGTTACATATTGCGTATGAATGGTGCTTCGCGAATGGCGGCATAGTTGTGCATGCTGCACTCGCTAGGGAGTGCAGCTTATAAATAATAATTATCAAAATTTACACCAATCAGCTTGGTTTAAATGGTTTTATTGATAACCTGGAAGTCGTTAATACTTAAGACAAAGTAAAAGAGAAACGTTAGGAAACAATTATGGAAAAGATCTTAAAAAACAGTGTGGTGTATCTCTTTGCTTGTTTGATGGTTATGGCGTCGTCATTGAGTATGACAGAGCGCACCACCGGTTTAAAATGATAAAGCAAGCGTAGAGATCTTCTGAATGTTAATACAGGTATGTTATAGAAAATACAGCCGTGTTAAAAGATAAAATATTGATGTTGTGATGCTGGTATGAACTAATTTGACACTACCTCTGATAGTAAGTAACCTGGCGCGTTTGGCACCAAATATTTATCGGTGGCATACGGACAGCTTGGTGTGTATACGTTAATGGATTTTTCAATGCTATGTATATACTTGCAAACTTTGATAACAATATCGCGCAAAAAGAAATGTTGTCTTTTTCATAAAGTACGTTTAACCTCTCCTTGTCTCGAATCAATAATAGTAAACTTTATTCAGGTGGCCAGTTCTTAATAGTACATATAAAAGCTTGACGCATAACCTATGCGGCAAGCGTTGCTTAGAATAATTAGAAGAAATAGATGGGATGTTATAAGTCTTATCTACATTCGAGCAATTCATATCCAAATTGGCAGGGTGCTTTAATTAAAAAGGAGTTTTTGTGTCTTCCAACACATCTTAGATAAATATCAAATTATATTAGTTATCAAATCATCCGTGGTCTAAATGTTCATGGTGCGAATATTTTCGTGCCTGAAAAATCACGTTTTGCTTGTAATTGATGGGTGCCGTGTAGCTTGGTCAATTAGCGTAAAAGTAATTCTTTGTGTCTATGATTAATAGACCTAAAAGTTATTTCTAATTTAGGTAAAAGATAAATATAAGATCGAGTGTAAATCAATAAAGTACCTATCCTTTCGTAGGTGATTATGAAGTGGGTTATATAAATATTTAACTTGTCGGAATATAAAAATAGCCTAATTTAAATAAATGGATTTTTTGTGCTCATAGATACTTCTTAGATGATTCAATAAATAATGCTTCTTCTTGGTGCTTAATTGTGCTGAGACGCCTTTCAGTAACTAAATTTAATTTAGTGGGTTATATATTTACCCCACAGATTTCTCCTGCGCGATAAAAAATGGATTTATATGCTTTGTAAGTTCTAGATATGCTATCCGGGTGGTTATCCGGGTGTTTTATTATTCGCCTTCGTCAAATAGCTAATATGCTAATCAAATTTATTTTGCTTTCTTTAAAGTAGGGGTGTGTTTTTTTTGGTTTTTTATCTCTTGATAAGTGAGGTGTGGATTATTCATATTGTTAAGTGTGTTAAAAAATAAAAATATTTATTCTCATTATTGTTTGCATTTTTAAAAATACATGATTAATATTTTTTCGTCCTCTTTGGGGGCGAAAAAGCTAAAAAGGACTTTGCGGTAATTCTTCATTGTCTTTTTTGGAAAAATTAAATAATTATTAAATTAAGGAAATTATCATGGATAAATTAGACAATATGAATCACGCTTTTGATCTTTCTCTTAAAGTTAATGCTCAAGACGAGCTTTTAGTTGAAGAGATGTCTGCTGAGGTTCAAGCATTCTCATGTGCAGGTACTTTCGGTTGTGCTGGTTCTTTCGGCGGAACTGCTGGTAGCTTCGGTACTTTCGGTTGCGCTTCTATCTAAGCTATTCTAAAAATGCCTCCGAAATTCGGAGGCATTTTTAATGACTGTGATTTATATCTAATACAAAGAGGGGAAGTTTTGTTAGAAGTTAAAAAAATTAGCAAAAGCTACTCGGGTGTTGAAGTATTAAAAGGTGTGGATCTTTACGCTCGCCCCGGAGAGATTGTGGGAGTGTTAGGTCCAAATGGTGCAGGGAAAACTACACTTCTCGAAATAATTGAAGGTCTGATTCAGGCGGATTCAGGTGATATAGAGTTAGATAAAATTCAGTTAGGGATACGTCGAAATAATACTAGTAAGTCCATGGCTGTGGTGCTTCAAACTACTCCTTTACCGCCGTTTATGACAGCAGAAGAGTTAATGCAACTATTTTCTGCCTCCTATTCCACGTGCATAAAAAAAAGTAGGGAATTGCTTTCAGTCGTCGGTTTGGAAAGTAAAAAAGAAGTTTCAATTAATACACTTTCAGTGGGGCAAAAGCAACGACTAGGTATAGCTTTGGCATTGGCTGCTGAACCAGATATTCTATTTGCGGATGAGCCAAGTTCTGCGTTGGATCCTCAAGCAAGGCGTATTGTGTGGGGCTTGTTGAAAGACTATGTGGCTTCAGGCGAAAAAACCGTTATTTTAAGTACTCAACACATGGATGAAGCGGAGACGCTTTGTACTCGTGTTTACTTGTTAAGTGAAGGGCGAATTCGCTCTCAAGGAACGCCGGAGGAAATGGTAAGAGAAAATGCACCCGGCTGTGTTATAAGTTTTCAAACAAGCGGCGAATTATCCGACAGCTTGCTAAAACTGGAAAATATAGAGAAGACTGGTTTTATAGATGGGTTGCAAAAATTTGAAATTATTGCAAAAGATGGACATGAGATAGCGCGGGTTATGAGAGTGCTAACCAGTGATGAGTCTGTAGATGTATCGAGTATAAATATTAAAAGAAATACACTGGAAGATGTATTTATTAAACTAACTGGACGTTCGTTAAGGGACTAAAATATGCAGGTATTTTATATTTTCTTTAAAAAGTCTCTTATGCTTCATCGCCGAAGTTTCTTTGCTGCTATGATGAGTTTCGGATTTCCTTTGGTTTTTTTCTTTCTGTTTGCTCTAAGTCCGAATGGTGAAAAAGAGATATTGGCAAGAATTGCTATTGTGGATCAAAGCAATGGTTCTCCTGAGTATGAGAGATTTGTTGACGCCGTTAAATATTTTCAAGGTGTTAAAGTATCAAATTTAAAAGATTTTGATGATGCTAAAATTAGTCGAAATCTTGATGAATATTCATATGTCGTTGTATTTAACGAGGGGGAGGATGTTGCTGTTGATGTTTATACCCACAAAGATAAATACAAATCGACTAAGCTAGTTTCTAATGCTATTGAACAATCATTCAATAGCATGCAGGGACTGCAATCCAAATTATCTGTTAATTATAATACTGTTGAATCTAAAAAAATAAGTCAGAAAGAGTTCGCCTTAGTAGGTGTTCTTGCTCTTGCTCTGCTCCAACTGGCTATGTACTCAACGGCGATGCCTCTTCTCCAAGAACGGGGGGAGGGAGTTATGAGAGTATTTAAGTTGCTTCCAATAAGCCCATTAACAATGTTTTTAGGTGATGTGTCGGCCAAAATTGTTATCGGTTTTGTTCAGGTGATAGTGTTACTTTTTTTAATGGTTTATATAGCCGATATTAGCTTGCCGGGCTCTATTGCCGGTTTGATTTTGGCTATATTTTCTTCCACCTTGGTAATGATCTCAATAGGGTATGCAATTGGGGGAGTTCTACCTAATCATCACATAGGCACCCATGTGATCACCTTTACCAACCTTTACATGCTGTTTATGGGTGAAATATTTACAACAGTTTCAAATATCGAAGTGCTACGACCATTTGTAATGATAAATCCAGTAGCATATGTTTCAAACTTACTCCGTGTTGTCATGTACTCATCAGAAGGGTTCCTTTCTGTACCGGGTTTGTTGGTTGGTATGCTTACTTTTGTTCTAGTTTCAATAATGCTTGTGGTTTGTTTCTTTAAATACGATACCAATAATCGTTAAGAGGGAAGGTTTGTGGAAAATAACGATAAAATATTAAAAATTACCTTAAGTTCTGGTGATAGAAAAAATGCACTTGATAATGTGATTGAGAGTGTAGTTCCAGTAATCTTAGGAAAGATTAATCCGGTAAATTGGTATTTCAATCGCTCATTATCTCCAGCTGGTTATGCAATAACTTTAACGGCAAAAATTGATGCCTATAAATTTACGGATGACGATATTGCAGTGTGTGAATTTGAGATTGACGAGTGTTTATCTGAAGCAATGCAAAAGCAAGATACGTATTTTACCGGTTTGGTTGATATAGATGTTCCTTCTGGGGTGGATCCTTCTGAATATTGCTCTGCTGGTGTGTCTATAGATGAATCGGAAAAATATGTGGAATTTGATAGTTTAGTTGGTGAAGACGTGCTAGAGCCTAGCCTGACTAGAGTATCTGTAGTATCACAGAAAATTATATCTGAAGAAAATGAGCATGGTCATTCTAGAAAAACTATTGCTCCTTATGTTATTCGAACGATTGCCAACAAGGTGGTTGGAGTAGAGGGTGCAAAAGAAAAGCTAAGTTCCATGGCGCTCAAAACATTGGCAAAAATCGAAAAAGACCAAGAAAAAGCGGCCTATATTTCTGAGCAGTTTACCCTTAAAGGCAAGACTCTTTTTACAATCAATAAAGAATCTAGTTACCTCTCAGAAGCAGAGAAGGATATTGTTAAAAATATTCGAGTATATGCAGACGAACTAGCCAGCCATATTAATATGAGCGACAACGCAATTGATTTCTGTTTTCCTGTAGTCATTGAGGCCCTAGTTAATCAACTTGGTTTTAATGTCTTGGATTTGGCCTACCTGTTAACTTTATCTAGCTTTGTTGAGTTTGAATAGATATGGAATATCCACAACCACATGACCTTATCGAAAAGTACCCATTTATGCGTCTAGTTGGCTCCGGTGGTGGTGTTGTTGGTGATCCTACCTGGAGAAATACTAACGACCCAGGAGCAATAGATATTCCGTTATGTACAGTACCTGTGGGGGAATTATCCCGTTGTTACTCAAACGTATCGACTATTTCGGGGAAGCATTTGGATTCCTATGCATTATGTGGTGTCGGCTGTGATCCTAACCAGGAAATTGCCTTGGTAAAAGCTGTAGCAGAATCATTAGAAAGATATGCCTCTTGTATTCTGCTACCCAGTGAAACAAAAATCGCTTCTGCAAACCAGTTAGGTGATACGGCTCTTGAATGGTCAAAATGGCCATCTTTTTCCCAATCAGAATTAAATGATCCATATAGTATCGTTCAAGCATTTAACCCAGCTAGACCAACTCGTTGGGTGAAGGGAGTCTCATTAACGGAGGGGCGTGAAATGTTTGTGCCCGCAGTAATGAGCCATTTGTTTCCAAGGCCGTTAAGCAAAGATTCATACTGGATTCAAATTTCCACCGGTGTTGCTGCTCATACAAATATAAAGAAAGCGATCGTTTCCGGTATTTTGGAAGTGATAGAAAGGGATATGACTTCATTGGTCTGGATGGGGCAACTCCCCCTAAAGGAAGTTTTAATTGATAAGACGGCACTGCCTTCGGATTGTAATGCCTATTTCAAAGCGCTAGAAGCTTCTCAGTTTGAGCTGAAGTTCTATGATGCGACAAGCGATATTGGTGTTCCAATTTTATATGGATTGGCGAGGAGGCCAAATCATCCATCAATGGCTAGTGTCGTTAGTTGTGCAGCTGATTTTGATAAATATGCAGCCTGTTCTTCAATTATTAGGGAAGTATCGGCAGCCTCTTATATGTTGGAGTACGCTCCAAGCGATCTTCCAGTCGATACAATGGACTTTAGACGGTTGGAAGACGGTTTGCGCTACTACGGATTGCCAAAAAACTCGAAAGACTTTGATTTTTTAACCAAAGGTAACGGAACAATTCTAATAGAAGAAGTGGCGACAGGTTTATCTCATGATATATATGGCGTCGAACAATATAAGCAACTTGATTATTCGAGCTTAGAGCTTGACTGGTTAATTAAAAAACTAAAGTCGAAAGGTATGGATCTTGTCGTTGTGGATCTTACAACTGATGATTTAGCTGCAGAGGGATTTTACGTTATTCGAGCGATAATACCTCAATTGATGCCTATGAGTACAGTGTCTAGGTCTCGCTATCTTGGTCATTCCAGATTATACGATTATTGTCGAGATTACAGAAAAATGGATTTTACGGAGGCAAATGTAAACCCATGTCCACAACCCTTTGCTTAGAAAAAAAAGGAGTAGTCGCGATCCATAATGGCGACTTTGGTAAGTCGTTTGCGGAGTATTTGATACAAAATGATGTTGATTTAACGTCATTTTGTATAAATCAATTGGAAGAAGCGTTAACACAAAATATTGATTATGCAATAGTCATCGTTGACTACATTGATTCATCTTCAATAGGGTTGGTCGAGAAAAGCCTTAAAAAGAAGGGGGTTCAGTGGACGTTGGTGTGGATGGATGGTTATCGGTGTCAAGTTGGGCCTGTGTTTGGCTTTAATGGAGAGGCTACCTTTGATTGTTTTGATCGAAGATTTCTATGTAATCCCATCGACGGTAGAAATATCGAGTATGAGTTAGCAATTAGAAATTATCATAAAAAGAAATGTGATCAGCGACCGGATACCTACAAGTCTCCGTCAATATATGCACTCATCAAAGGGAAACTTATGCAGCATATAGCTTCGCCAAGGGAGTATGCAGGATCTTATGTAAGTATCGACTGCTTGAATATGTTTTATCTTAAGCGACTTGTTGTTCCTTTACATGGAGTTGTTGAATCGCGCCGAGATACGGTTACGCGAATTAAAGCAGCATTGGCATAAAACAAAGATAAGCACTGATAATATGGCTATTGATACTGTAAGAAGCGATAAAATTTCTAATAAGTTTGATATCGACCCGGAATTGAAAAATCTATTACCCGTTTATCCAAGGTTAAGCCCAATGTGTTATTTGGTGCCTTTTGAATCAAATGGAGTGTTGATTTGTGGTGGTGTAAAACCAAGGTTAATACGAGGAGAAACGGTGATAAACACGTTGCCCTCTGTTCTCGTACACCTTGATGGAAGCAAAACAGTCGAGGAAATATGTAATTTAGTTGATGGGATAATCTCAAGAGACGTTGTTAAATCTGTTGTTTCCATTTTATTTGAATCTGCCCTTCTAGAAGATGGGGGGATTGATATCAATTCTACGGAATCTGATGAGAAACTTTTGTCTTTATCTGCATCGAAAACGGGAAGAATCTCTGGTAAAGAAGAGGCAAAGGCGAATATAAGATCTGCATTAGTTTTCCTTAATGATAGTATCATTAAAAAACCTTTATCTGAAAATTTGCAAAAAGAAGGCATACAAACAGTCGACATAATTGCGAGCGATGTGAATTTCCAGGTTATTTGTGAAAACTCAGTAAAAAATATCCACTTGAATCTTGAAGTGCCAACATTGTTTGTGTCTTTTTTGAAGGATAAAATTAGACTTGGCCCTTTGCTTATTCCTGGAAAAACAGAATCAATACAATCATATCTAGCCCGTGGGAATAGTGGATTTGCCGATTTCGATGAAAGTGAGTTGGAGTTCTGGGCAGGGTTTATTTCCAAAGTGGTATTTAAATACATTGCAAACATTCTTGATTTGAGGCTGGACGGCAGGTTTGTTGAATTTGACTTAGAATCACTATCCCATTTGTCAAGAGTTGAGCTTATTTATCCTGAAGATAATGTATCAATTGGCGATGATGAGATGTCGGCTCGTGATGTATTTCAGCACCATATCGACATTACTTTTCCCCCGTTGGAGTTTGATACTCCAAGAGCCCATCTGGGCCATTATTCGCCAAAGAATATGCAAGCTAGCTTAACTGCTACCGAGCCTCTTTATACTAATGAAAAAGTACAGATCTCCACTGATTTAAGTAGAAATTCTCGTCTATGGAATATTGTTCAATGTTTAAGATATGCGGTAGGTTACGATAAGGTTGGCGATCGTTTTAAACGAATCGCTCCCACCGGTGGTGCTCTTGGATCGACGGAAGCATTTTTGATTGCTTTCACGAATAGGGAAATAAATGCTGGGGTATATCGTTATACGCCAACGATTAATTCTCTCGAATATATTTCTGGCATTGCAGAAGGGGTAAAAACTGCCTTCTTGGAAAAGGCCTGCGAGAATTGTGATTATGCTATTGTGCTTTCCGGAAGGTTGAGAAAAGTCTTTAATAAATACCAGAAATTCGCAAAAAACATCATTCACTTGGATGCTGGGGTGGCTAGTGAATATATTAGAAATTCTCTGAGTCAAAAGGAAATTGATTTTAAAGAGCAGCCGGTGTTCAGTGAAATAGATGTTAGAAAACTATTGAAGATTGGACTCGACTCAAATCTGTATCAACCTTCAAATATATTTATTCTTTCTTGTGGTCGTGCCGAATTTGAAAATAATTCGGTGTGTGATGCTTTTTTGTTTAAAAATGCAGATTCTTCACGTGGAAAGTTAGATGCTGCTTATCCTAGGTGGAATGAAAGTGAATTTGTAAGTTTAGTTGAAAGTAGAAGGACTATACGAAGCTTTTCCAAGGAGAATGTGTCTTATGAGTGTCTTGAGTCGTTAGTTACGGATTTCTATTCTGTGAATCGATCTATCGATATTTCCACTAATTTAACTGTTAATCTTGAGCCATGGGTTGTTTTACGAAATGGTGTTGGGAAGTATCAGCCGGGCATCTATTCTTGTATATTGAAAGACGGTAAACCTGTTTTCTTATGCCTTAAGAAATTTAGTGAAAATGAAAGAAAGCATAAAATTATAAATCAGAAAACGCTTGATGAATCTCCTGTAAAGATATTAATCACTGGTGATTTGAAAGAGCATGTGTCTATCTACGGTGCCGTAGCTTATCGTTTAATGTTGTCAAGATGCGGATCCATAATCGCTAGGTTGTGGTTGAATTGTGTTTCACGCAATATGGCGTTTTCCCCTGCGGGAGGGGTTTTGAGGCCTGAACTCAAAAAACTATATGATCACAATTATATCGATAATTGTGTGTTTATATCAGCATGTCTAGGACATCTTTCGGAGTAGTATATGTATTCCAATACCGTATTAAAACTCAATACTAGAGTTAATGTGATAGAGGTGGATGCGGATAAGCTATGTTTGTATCGTGGTCCAACTGATTCTCGCCTTTTTTTTGAGGGGTTGTCCGTAAAATTAATTAATGCTTTGAAGGATGGGGCAACGAGAGATGAGCTTCTTTGCTTTTTGTCGGGTGCAGGTGATAGCGGAAGAAAGTTGGATAGCTTTATTTTAAAGCTGGAGGATTTTGGGTTTTTAAATACTTCAAAAAAATCATCGTCAAACAATCCGATCTATGTGTTCCCTAACCCGGATTCGATATCAAGAAATATTGCTGGGGTATTCAGGATAATGCCTGGTAGGTTGGTTTTGTTTTTGGCGTTGGTACTTGTATTTTTTTCCTCATGGTATTGCTTGGATAAAGTATCATTAAGCTACTATAGTTCTGAATCTCTTGTGGAAAGGTTTTCATACTGGGCGATTCTGCTTATTTTTTTTGTGTGGATTCCTATTCACGAAATGGGTCACGCGATTACCGCAAGTTATTTTGGTGTAAAAATTAATCAGGCTGGTGTTTTAATCGCAAACGGATATTTCCCGAATTTTAAATTTTTTATATCAACTCAAGAGTCAATTAAGCTAAAAGATCCTCTTAAGCAGTCGCTGATATCTTTGGCTGGTCCGATCACTGATTGTTTTTTGTTTGCGTCAACTCTTTTTGTGGCTAGTGTTTACTCTGGTAGCGTTTTAGGGGATGTTTTTTATACTTTATCAGTTTTCGCAATTTTAATCGTGTTAGTTAACCTAAATCCATTTTCTAATACCGATGGCGCAGCATTTTTCAAAAATATCTTGAATGAGAATAACCTGTTAACCAAATCACTTAGTTTGGGCTATTTTAAAGGAAAGGGTGGTAAGGCTGTTTTTCTTTATAGGATATATTGTGTTGTCTTTTTGGTTGTCGTTGTTAACCTAGCTGTTATAGGGTTTGATTTGACTGAAGAGATTGTTCAGATTTATATGCCAAAGCCTAACGTGACATTATAGGAAAGTCGATGAATAGTATTGCTTTGACCGTTCAATCATTAAGCTTGATTTTATTTAGACCTGATACTGTTTTTAATGATGTGGAAAGTAAAAAATTAAATACACTTATACCTTTGTTGGTTAGCTTTTCTTTATCTATATGGTTTGTTTTTTACTACTACAATACAGTGGATTTTAACTGGCTTGTGTCTGAGATGGCAATACGATACGGATATGCCCCAGAAGAAGCTTCGGATTACTTTAGCAAGAATGGAATGATCGGGTTCACAATTGTCTATCAGCTATTTATTAATTTTGTGGTGTTGATTCTTTATTCATTATATTTGTACTTTGTCTCAGTTATTTTCGGTGATACCAAAAAACAGTACTCAGATTGGTGGTCTCTATTAGTCTGGTCTTACTTTCCAAACGTGATATTGGTTCTTTCAATGATAACTTACTATTTATTGCAAGATTCAAATATGGTTTTCTACGAAAATCTAAACTTTATGAGCCTAAACGCATTGGTCACTGGATTTCCTGTTACGCATAAGTACGCGAACATCGCGACGACGCTAACGCCTTTTATATTTTGGAATCTCTTCCTTGTTTCGATTGGCGTCAGAAAGTGGTTGGATATTTCGTACGCAGCATCTTTTTTGATCGCTTTTTCACCAGCTTTGGTTGGTTACATAATTTGGTTTTTTGTGGCGTAGGACTAATTTGATGTATGTTCCATTATTTGAAGAGCTGACGACGTCTTTTTACGCTTGTAAATTACGTAATTCGGAATGTGTATGGATAAATAAACTATCCACACCAGCTTCTTATATTGAGAAAGGTAAACCATGGGAAGCCGAAACAATTAATAGGGATCTTGGTTATGCTATACCGGGGGAAGCCTTTCCAACTGAAAGTTTTATTCTATCAGACTTTAAAATTATGGAGGCTGAGTATTACGGAGGTCGAGGCCTTGAGCAGAACGGAGGAGGCGTGCGATGCGGTAATGCAAATGACCTGCAAGTAAAAGGTATAGGTAAAAATCCTTTAGCTGGTAAGTATACCGAAAAATGGCATTCTTATGGTGCTATGTCATTACGAGATGCTGTTTGTGAAGCTATATATTCTGAAATGCTAAATACCGTTCTTCCCTACGGAGCGGTTACCAGTTATGCGATTCTTAAAACTGGTGTTGATGTGGAATACCTAGACTATGGCGTTAGGAAAGTGATGCCGGGAGCATCTATAGTTAGAGATATTGCGATACGTCCCGCTCACTTCATGCGGAGTCCTTCATTTAAGCCTTATCCTGGTTTGGAACGGAAAGTGTTTCCTGAAGAGATAAGAACAAGGCTATCTGTTAATAGCTTATATGAGTACTTTAATTCCGGTGCTTTGGTTGAAGAGAATATTAAGAAATTCCTATCAGTAACCGCCGCTCAATTGGCATATGCAAAAATTATGAGAATTTCTCACGGAGCATTGGGGCCCTCCAATTTTACTCTAAGTGGCAAGTGGATCGATTTTGGAACCGTATCTACTCTGCCGAGCGGAGTAAACATAATGCTGGGAAAAGGGGGGATGCCATTCTATCGTGAGCCATATTCTACGGTAGAGGTTTTAAAGGAATTTGTCTATACAATCAATAAATATTCCATGTCTAACTTGGATTTTTATAAATTGGAAAGTTACTACTTCAAGGAATTTGAAAAGAAATCGTTTCATTATGCGGGTCGTGTTTTTGGTTTGGGAGAGGAAATGGTTCCGCATTTTGTCCTCTCGGCAGATTATCTTACTTTGTGCAAAAGACTATTGTCCCTGCTGAGTTCGGGTACTGAACTGATTTGTGAGGTTCCTGAAACATGGAGTGAATGCGATAAAATAAATGATTGGTTATATACCCTTTTTCAGTGTTTGCTCGATCGAAATGGAAGCTGTCAGAATACATACTCGAATGAGGTAAGTGCGTTATATAGGATATATAGAAAATGTCACTTAAAATTGCGTAATTCTAAGGTGTCATGGCGTGCATTTTTGACTGCCAGGGTTTTGATTACTCTAAAACAGGGATATTTGCAGAATTATTTCTTTAGGGGAAGAATTAATAACTATGTGTCGGAAAGTCTTCATTCCGGTTTAAGAATTCAAAAACTAGTGGACGAAACAATCAAGCAGGCTTCCTGGATATATGAGCAATCGACCCAGATTGTGACTATCTGTCAAACGGATACCGTACATATACGATACTACTTGGAAAGCGAAACATTTCAAATATTTAATCACTTGAATTACCACAAGGCGACATTTGGTTCCATAACAGAACTAGCTTATTGGTTGACAGAGAGCGGGGTATTAAATTGTTCCAGTTATGATTATCAACCATATCTTAACAAGGTAATAAGCCTATTACAGCGTATAGAAGAGCATGAAAAGGAATAATGAAATCAAATCAAGTTTGGGCGAAGTGTTTCTACTTCACGAGGCTTCGGGAATAGCGCTCAATGAGGTTAATCTGAAAACCATAAAGAACTCGATTAAAAACGACTGTTTCAAGTTTATTTATGGTCCTGAAGATACTTTGATAGGTTATGTGTCTTGGGCAAGTATCTCTAGATCGTCCTATAGAAAAATAAAAGTTGAAAAAATCGATTTGCAATATGATTATGAATGGAATGAAGGACCGATTTCATATGTTCAAAATATATTTATAATTAATGGATGGAGCCATTATGGTATTAACTTTCTGCATAAAGAGAGAAAATGTCATAAGTTACTGTTTTGGAAAAGAAAAGATCGTCAATACCTTGTTAAAAGAGTTAAAATCAGATCGTCGAACTTAAAGGAGTAAATTATATGAAAAACATGCAATCTAGTCGTCTAAAGAAAGGTACACAATGGGGTTTAATTGGGTTTGTCATAGGGATTGTGGGATTCATCGTGGGCTCATATTTTTCGCTTGGCGCTGAAAGTGATATTCCTATTCAGCATGCCGTTGTGGAGATGTCCGCAGATCCAATGGGATTTTTAATCGGGATAGTTGGTTTTATGATCGGCGGAACTGTGGCTGTTATTGCTTCAAAAAAAGAATAATCATTGTGTCATTAGATTAATAAAGTGAAATGGAAATTAATCGGTCTGAAAATGTTTGACGAAAATAATATAAGTGTCAAAAAGGAACTTTTAAACGAACTTAAACTGGAAGATACTGATCGGGACGATTCCTTAATTACGTCATGCAAGCCTTTGTATCAAAGTGGCCGATTTTGGACATCTGTATTGGTTTTTATTGCGGTACCTTCTTTTATTGGTTTTGCGTTTGCTATAGATAGACAAAAAAATGTTGAGACGTTGTATCCGGCTCAGGAGGTAGAAGAACGCATTAGTATTGATAAACCTAGCGGCCCGAATCTAGCTCCGAGAGATTCAACCGTTCTTCAAGCAAGCGGTTTTATTACTCCTCGAAGATATGCGACAGTTGCTTCGAAGTTCACCGCGAAGATTAAAAAGATCGTGGTAGAAGAGGGTGATTATGTTAATAAAGGCGATCCTTTGGCTTATTTAGAAGACAGTGATGCCAGATCTGAGTTGGAGTATGCCGAAGCCCAGCAAACCACACTAAAGGCAGTTTCAGAGCAACACTTGGCATTACTAAAGGAATCCTCGATTCAACTAAATAGAATCAAAAAGCTGATTGAAAAGGAACTAATCAGTGAGGCTCAGTACGATGAAGTAGTCGCACAATATGAAGCACAAAATGCTCGATATAAAGCGAGCTTGGCTGAAGTGGAATCTTCCAAAAGCCGTGTATCTCTCCAAAAGCAGTTGCTTTCTGATATGGTAATCAGAGCACCTTTCGGTGGTGTTGTAGTGGATAAAAATGCGCAACCGGGTGAAATCATATCTCCTGTTTCCTCTGCGGGTGGTTTCACTAGAACCGGAATTTGCAGCATTGTAGATATGTCTTCGTTGGAAATCGAAGTCGATATCAATGAGCTTTATGTCAGTAAAGTACAGCCTGGGCAACCGGTGGAGGCGTCATTAAGAGCCTATCCCGATTGGAGCTTAAAAGGAAAGGTGATTACTATCGTACCAACCGCAGACAGGCAGAAAGCTACTGTTCGGGTTCGAATAAGCCTTCTCGAAAAAGATCCGAGAATAATGCCTGATATGGGAGTTAAAGTTAGTTTTTTGGATCATAAAAACGCTGGATAATCATTAAAAGTACGGAAGTTTTAGCAGATGGTACTTCCATTTATAGTTGAAGCATAGCCAGGTAGATAATAGATACATATTTGGCATTGAAATATATTGGTGAGATTAAGACATGTCTTCAGGCCCTGTTATTAAATTGAGCAACGTCAGTAAAAGTTTTAAAAAAGGAAGTCAACAGGTTAATGTGCTTTCTGACTGTGAGCTAGAAATTTATAAAGGTGATTTTGTTGCTCTAATGGGACCTTCTGGATCAGGTAAGTCTACTCTACTAAATTTAATTGGGGGGTTGGATAAACCGGACTCGGGTTGCGTGCAAATAGATGGTATGAATATTGAAACTTTGACTCCGAATGAGCTTTCAAAATGGCGTGCGCGAAAAATCGGTTTTATATTTCAGTTTTATAATCTTGTTCCTGTATTAAATGCCCAAATGAATGTGGAACTACCATTGTTGCTCACTAATCTCACTTCAAAAGAAAGAAAACGTAGAGCAAAGATCGCACTTTCAATAGTGGGGCTGTCTGACAGAGAGAAACACTTTCCAAAAGAGTTATCCGGTGGACAACAACAAAGAACTGCTATTGCAAGAGCATTTGTGACAGACCCTGAATTACTATTATGTGACGAGCCAACTGGTGATCTAGATGAAGAGTCTGCGCTTGAAATATTGGAGTTGCTAAAGTTTTTAAATTCCGAACAAGGAAAAACTGTGATTATGGTAACACATGATCCAAAAGCAGCATCATATGCAAAGAAAACATTACATATGACGAAAGGTGGGTTTATTTTAAACAGAACGGAAGTGGCATGAACTACTGGATTTTGTTATACAAAAACATTACTAGGAATCGTTTAAGAAGTACCCTTTCTTTCTGTTCAGTTGTAATCGCTTTTTTACTTTTTGGCTTGTTAGGGGCGCTAAATTCTGCATTTAATTCAGGTTCTGAACTTGCCGACAACTACCGTTTAGTTGTGTCGAGTAAGTCATCTATGATGAAACTCCTGCCTGTTAGTTACGTTGATTCTATAGATCGTATTGAGGGTGTAGATGCAGTTTCGCATCAATCTTGGTTTGGCGGTTATTACAAGACCCCTCGCAATAGTTTTGCTCAGTTTCCAGTTGATATTGACCGTTACTTATCTGTTTATCCGGAAACAAAAATTCCACCGGAGCAACTAGAAAGATTTAAAGCAAATCGCATCGGTGCTGCAGTTGGTGAGAAAATCGCCGATAAATATAATTGGAAGCTGGGTGACAAAATATCGTTAACAAGTGCAATTTATTCAACTCGCGGAGATTTTACCTGGGAGTTTGATGTTGAAGCAATTTTCCCAAGCAGTGAGAAAGGTGGGGGGCAATTAATGTTGTTCCATTATGACTACTTTGATGGCGCAAGAGACTTTGCTAGAGGCGAGGTTGGCTGGTTAGGCGTTAGGCTTGGCCATTCAAAAAATGCATCCTTAGTTGCTACGCTAATCGATAGCCGTTTTGGGAACTCTAGTACGGAAACAAAAACAAGCACAGAAAAAGCTTTTGGGGAAGCATATTTAAAGCAATTTGGCGATGTGGGGTTTGTAACAAAGATAATTCTTTCAGCAGTATTTTTCACAATGATGTTGATTACCGGGAGCTCAATATCTCAATCTGTTCGTGAACGCATGTCTGAAATTGCTCTATTTAAAACAATAGGTTTTTCGGACTTTTCGATTGTTGGCTTAGTCTTAATGGAGACACTAGTAGTTTCTACAGCGGGTTATCTGGTTGGAATGGCGAGTGCATACGGCTTAACAGAATTACAACTTGTTAAAGACTCTCTACCAAATTTTTCTATAGGTACGGAGAATTGGTTTTTTGCACTATTTATAAGCTTGATTTTTGGTGTGGTTTCGGGTGTTGCTCCAAGCTTAACGATACTAAAGTCAAATGTTGCTTTGACGTTAAGACGGAATTACTAAGGTTTTGATATTATGCTTAAGGAAATTACATCTTTAACCCGAATCAATTTACTCGGAGCAAAAAGAAGGTGGCCGTCATCCTTAGTGGCCATTTTGGGTATAGCTTTTGTTGTAAGCGTTTTTGTGTCAACTCTTGCTTTGGTTAATGGTTATAAGAAATCTATGTCAAGTGCCGCATCTGACGAAACAATAATTATTTTAAGAGATGGCGCGAACTCTGAAGTGAGTAGTAGTCTTTCTAGTGAACAAATTGAAATTCTATCTAATACTTCTATTGTAAAACGCGATGCAACTGGACAACCTTTGGTATCTCCTGAATTTTATGTTGTGGTTAATATTCCTGGTGACAAACCGGAGGAAATATCTAGTTTGCCACTTAGAGGTGTGGGTAAAAATGCGGTATCGGTGAGAGATAACTTTAAACTTGTTAAAGGCCGGTTTTTCGAGCAAGGAAAACGTGAAATTATTGTAGGAAGATCATCATACGAAAAGTTTTCTGGTTTAAAGATAGGTGACGCCTTAAAGTTGGATGGTAACAGTTGGAAAATAGTCGGCGTTTTTGAATCGAAGCGTAGCGTCTTAGAATCGGAAATGTGGTCCGATGTTCATACTCTTCAACAAGAGTATAACCGTAGCAATTATTATCAGTCATTGAGGGCAAAATTAAACTCTAGCTCAGATATAAATGCACTTAAAGAGTATATACAACAAGATCCGAGGTTAAAGGTTAAGGTGGAAAGTGAAAAGGACTACCTTGAAAAACAGTCCAAAGGCCTGTCCATGTTTATTAATACAATCGGATACCCTATAGTTATATTAATGGCTATTGGTTCTGCGTTTGGTGCAATTAATACAATGTATTCGTCGGTCGATGCGAAGAAGCATGAAATAGCAACTATAAGAGCAATGGGTTTTTTGCCTTTTTCCATCGTAGTATCTATCTTAATTGAATCCCTGGTTTTAGCTTTGATTGGTGGGCTGGTTGGGGCTTCAATAATAATAGTAACCTTGGGGGGATATAGCGTATCTACGTTAAGCGGATCCACTCTGAGTCAAGTGGTTTTTGATTTCGACGTATCACCTGAGATCTTTCTTACTGGTCTAATCTGTGCTGTAGTAATAGGCATGATTTCTGGTTTGTTTCCTGCTCTAAAAGCGGTAAGGGTAAACGTAGCTGTTGCGTTAAAACGAGCTTAAGTCATAGTTTCCTGTGTACCGATAAATAAGCGGATGATGGAGCTAAGAATATGTATAAACGCTATCCTCATGCAGTCTATATTATTCAATACTCAGTTCGGTTGTAGTGCGATATTTAGCGATTTAATCGCCGGGGAGGAATAAATATTGAGCGGCAAAGTTATTATTGTAGTGCTAAAAAGCATTTATTTGAGAGTATCTGCTTTATGGTTTTAAAGGAGAGTGGGGCATCAATAACGCGAAGGGGAAGAAAATATAAAGAAATTTTATTTTTTATACGCTGACCGCGGTATTCGGCCGCGGTCAGCGTTTTCCTCAAACTTACTTATTCAATCTTTTCCTCGTTAGACCAAACGCAATCAAGCCAAGAGTAAAGAGAGACAGGTTCGGGGACATTGACTAGGTTTCCAGGCCGAATTCTGAACGTTAAATCACTTTGTGAAGACGGACTGCCGGAGTAATAAGTCGTGCCTTCAGCGTAGTCGTTATATGTTCGTCTCACGCCCCTCTGAGCTGTATTGTTAGTCAGGCCAATTGTGTAATTCGAACCCAGGTCAAACAAAAGGGAGCTTACATCCAAATCCACCCAGCCAATGTAGTTGTGAGTTAAGTTTATTTCGCTGCTCGTAAGAAGCGCATCGGATGAAAAATCCCCCACACCAGAGTACAAGCTCATAGTTATAGTTAGATCATTGTACCATTGATTGTAGTTGACAATGTATATGCCAACACTACCTATGTCAGTATCGGTGGCGTTAAAACTTTGACCTACTGGGCTGGCATATTGAATTTGAATAGAACCACTGTAGCTATCGTTGTTTTCTATAAGTAAGGCTTGTGTGCTAACGGAACAAATTGATGCAAAAATAAAAGTTAACACGCTGAAATATTTAGATAAGTTTTTCATATCTAGTAAAATGTCCTTTTTGACCTTTATAATTTGGAGATTCAAAGCGGTTTTTAGCAATCTATATGCCATAAGTGGATGTTAAATGTTTTATCTCTAAGCTATTGTTTTTAAAGGGTATTATTTTTATTCTATTGGTTGGTCTGGTTGCGTAATCCTGTAAATTATACCGACATGAGTTGGAGAGAAAGCGCAATCGTCAGTGCTGAAAGATAAATTTAGCAGGAAGGATAATTGAGCGATGAATATGTGCAAGGGCTACCGTTTTTCTGCCGAGATTATCTAACGTACAGTTTGGCTATAACATCATTTCAATCTTAGTCATCGTGCTATTGAGGATTTGAAGGTGAGCTACGATGCAGTGCAATAAGTCTGGAACGAAAAACACGAGCCTGATTAAACGTAAGTAAGCTGGTTTTGAGGTCAATAATTATACTGATGAAGATTTTTAAAAATCAAAAGAAAGCAGTGCTACCTGTGGCGTGAAGTGGATTAGAACAGTGATATGGTTGATATTTTATGCAGCTTTGTAGTTGTAGAGCTAGTAAGGCTGTAATACTGTTTTGAATAAGGTGATCGAAGCTATCTGTGGTGAGCAGCGATACCAGAGCTTATTCGCGACATGAGTTCGTACGCGAATAATAGAACGAAGCTTTCGCATTACCGGAACTTAAGGCAGGATGTCTTGCGTCTTGGAAAAATGCAGCAGTGATACACTATATAAGACATTGATATTGTGAAGCTAAAAAGCGTTAATCTGATAGTATTTGTTGTGGGAAGATCTGATAAGAGGGTATATGAACGATTCATTTAAGGTTATCTTTTCAGGAGAAGTGGCCGAAGGCTATTTGCGCAAGGACGTGCAAGTCAACTTACAAAAAGCAATGAGAGCCTCACCAGAGCAGATCAAACGGTTATTCTCTGGCAAAAGCATACAAATAAAAAAGAACTTATCTAAGCAAGCTGCGGAATCATTTGTTAGAAAACTTGCGGACTTGGGTGTGGTTGCGAAAATCGCCGTTGAGGTAACATCAACCTCTTCATCTAAAACCGGTTCAGCCCCTCCTGCGAAGGCCAAATCTAGCGGCATAGATAGGTTGTCCCTCGTGGCTAAAGAGCCAGACAATACGCCAAAGAGTATTCCTGATCAGGAAGAGATGCCTTCAGACGCGGCTATTCTTAGGGAGAAAATGAGGAACTTAAATGTGAGGCAATATGCTCCTCGAACCTCTTTTCAGTATATTGCTCCTCGATTAAAAGACTTTCTTTGCGTTTTTTTGGGTGTGGCTCTTGTGCTAACTTTTTCACCTTATCCGGATGGAACCATTAAACGGGGAGCGTTGCTAGGCTTTGTTTTGATCTCTGTTGGTGTATTTTTCTTTTTGAGAAGAGGGAGGGACTAAAAGATGAGGATGGAAACTATGAAGGCCATGCCGCTTATTGCTGTGTATCTAACCGCATTATTGTGTTCTCCGAATATCAGTGCAGAAATCTATAAATGGGTAGATGATGATGGAAAAGTACACTTTGGTGAAAAGAATACAAGTGGGTCGACTAATGGTGAGTCGGTTAAGGTAAATGATAAGTATTCGGTCACTAGAGTCACAAAAAAACAACCAATTCCGTATTCCAATGGCAGTCCTAGTAGAACACTAGTATTAAGCGAAGTAACCCTTGATATCCCCGAAGCCAATTTGAGAAATGTTTTGATGGGAAGAGTGGTGTGTGGGAACCCTGTAGATATATTCTGGACTCAAGGTGATCTTAAATTTGATCGTCACGAAATCGGTATTCAGTTTGTGAAAACTATGGAAGAAAATGGTTATATGGCAAGAATAGGAGATCCGGTTCGTGAGGAAGGTGAGCTAGAAGTCGTCGCAAAATTTAAAAAAGTGTTTATTAATCGGTGTGTGAAGGATGCCTCGAGAAAGTTATCTCAAAATAGCACTTATTTGAATATTGAATGGACATTAATTGATCCTCTAGCTACAGAAGAAGGAAAGACGTTTAACTCGAAGGGGTCGCATCATGGTATCGATGCTCCGGCGGTTGTTAATGGACAAGCTATAAGCTTTGATAGCGCGTTAGATGTAGCCGTAAAAAATTTATTGTCAGACCAATTTTTCGTTGACGAGGTCGGGTCCATGGATGATGTGACTATCAGCGAAAAGGAATTAGAATCGAACAGCCTCTCGCTCAATCTATCTTATGCCGGAAAGCTTGGTTCATTCAAGAAAAATGTTGAAAGTTTAAAAGAGCGCACTGTTGTCGTTAAAACAACTGGTGGTCACGGTAGTGGAGTAGTTATCGCTAAGGGGGGGTATGTTCTAACGAATGCACATGTGGTTGGAGATGAAAATAGTGTCACAATTGGAATAGGTAGCAAGTCCCTAAGGGCAGAGCTTGTAAAGAAAAACGAAGCAAGGGACGTTGCTCTATTAAAAATTGAACCAAGCTCTTCTCTCTCTTCTGTTGAAATTAGCCAAGAGCGAGTTTCAGAGGGTGATCAGCTTTATGTAATAGGTACACCACTGGATGTGAGTCTTAGTCACACAGTAACATCCGGCGTAATGTCTGCAGAGCGGCGCATGAGAGGAATGAAATTCATCCAAACAGATGCCGCGATTAATCCTGGTAATTCAGGTGGTCCAGTTTTTAATAACAAGGGCCATCTTGTTGCAATTGCAGTGTCTTCATTGATGACGAGAGAAGGAGCTTCTCTCAATATTAATTATCTTATTCCGATTGATGATGCTCTTAAAAGACTCAACATCAAGGATATTTCTAATGTGAATTCTGCAAGTACGTTTGTGCGTGGAATGGTTGAGCCAGGCGGTTCGGTTGATACTCAAAATAAGTCAGTATATGAAAGCATATTTGATTGGTTGGACACGCCGGTATTTCAATTGCTTTAGCGTAAATAATTGGAGACAGCCACGTAAAGATGAATTGACTGTTTTGTCGCATGTGGCGCAAGTATATAAATACGGCCGCTATTAATTATATGCGAACTTGCGTGCTGCACGACTTCTAACGTTCGGAGTGGAACGATAGTTGTCCGGGTAGTTTCGTAAAATAAATAAGAAGCATGTCTTAACTAAGAATTAAAAGAGTGTTGGTGGTAGTCTGGTGTGTGATCTAGTGTAGATTCGAGTTAATTCCGAACTAATTGGTCGGGATGATATGTAATCTATCCTGTCGGATTTTAAGTTTTCTAGAATTACTTCGAGGTTTGTTGGTATCTGCCATAGTGATAATCAGAATCACATTTTTGCAATGTATGCAGTAATCATTGTTTTGAGGTCCTTATAATTAAATATTTTATTGTTCTTTTATTCATATTGCCTGTTGCTGCCTTTGGTGGCACACAAATCAGGGTGTTTAGTTCTTCATCTCAAACATTTTATGGTGGTATGGGGCAAGTGCTTGGTGGTCCGATTCTCCTGCATTGTGCGGTGTTGATCTCGCTAACAATTGTTGGGGACACTCTATAGGTTATGTTAAAGAAAATACTCCTGGGGCAACAGTAATATACAGCACACTTTTTTTGAGCGAATCATGCAAGGTTTATATCAATCGTGATAACAATATGCGGTAACGTTGTTATAAGTGTTGATTTCTAACACCAACGTTACTTGAGAAATAATTACTCGGATATAAGCTCAGCAACAAAATCAAACTTGTCTGCGCGGTGGTAGGAGCAGGTGTATTCAATCGGGTGGTTATTTTGGTTGTAGGTGATCCGTCTAATATAGAGCGCCGGTGCGCCTTCTTCAGTTTGCAGGTGCGCGGCTTGTTCTGCGTTCAGGGCGCAGGCGGTGGTTCGTTGCAAGGCGCGCGAGGGTTTATGTCCTGCCTTTTGTAATGCGGCATAGATGGAATCAGATACGGACTCCAGCGAGGGTAATACCTCAGGAGGTATACTTGAGACTTCAATCGCAACCGGTTGATTATCTGCAAATCTTAAACGCGTGTAGCGATACACGGATTCTCCCTGTAGCCCCAACGAAAATACTTCCTCAGCCGTAGGTTGGCCGGCATAACGTTCGATCATGCGTGCACTGGGGGTTGCCCCCCGTTGACGCATATCTTCCGAGAAACCTTTCAAAGAACAAAAGGAGCGGGGCAATTCGCTGTTTTCAGGCTCGGTAGAGGCTTTGGGGGCAGAAATAAAGGTGCCTGACCCCCGAACTTTTCGACAAAATCCATCTTTTTCAAGGCGTTCAATGCTTTTTCTTACGGTGACTCTTGATACACCAAGACGCTCGGCGACGGCGCGCTCGGAGGGAAGGCTATCGCCGTCAGCGATCAATCCCTCATCGATGGCGCTTCTCAGGCACTGGTCTATCTGGATGTAAAGTGGCGTGGGAAGGTCGTCGTTTAGCCTGCTTTTTAGTACATCAAGGATGCGGTTGTCTGTGCTCAATTCTACCTTCGCCTTTATTTAACTTTTGTGAATATATAATACCAATTTCTTGCAAGTGGTATTATTTAGCTGCCAATTGGTTATTCTGCATTGGATGATTGGTATGTAGTACCACTTAGAGGCAACGTTTTTGCTAAGTTCTTTAAGAAGAGCACATTTTAATGGGATCGATAAAAGTCTCAAATACATTATTTCAGGTAATGATGTTCCTTGAATATGCCATATGGGGGGCCTGGTATGTCACCCTAGGGGCATATTTGGGGCAGACACTCCAGTTTACGGGAACACAAATTGGTCTGGTATATGGTGCATTTGCTGTGGCTGCGATGATTTCCCCCATTTTAATTGGTACGGTCGCGGACTACCTGCTTCCAGCAAAAAAAGTTCTGGCAATACTGCATTTGATCGGTGTGCTGTTATTGGTATTCATTGCTAACCAAGATGAATACACCGGGGTTTACGCCTTAGTACTAATCTATGCCCTCTGCTATATGCCAACCATTGCGCTGACTAATTCCATTACGATGGAACACTTACCAAACCCTGAATCAGAGTTTCCCAGGATTCGTGTGTTGGGTACCGTGGGTTGGATAGCGATAGGGTGGGTCGTCTCGACATTGAAGTTGGAAGTAACGCACTACCCCATGTATATCGCGGCCGGGTTATCCTGCTTAATGGTGGTTGTCAGTGTATTTTTGCCCGAGGCTAAAGCCCGCAAAACCCACACTCAATTACCACCTCTTGGCAAAATGCTGGGCCTCGATGCCCTTAGTTTGTTGAAGGATCGGGCATTTTTAGTCTTGATGCTTTGCTCGCTCGCAACATCGATTCCTCTGTCTTTTTATTACGGCTTTACCAACTTGTTTATGAATGACTCAGGCATTGAATATGCCGCAGCCAAGATGACTTTGGGGCAAGTGTCTGAAATTGTATGTATGTTGCTTCTCCCTTTCTTTTTCCGAAGGTGGGGAGCCAAGTACGTAATACTGGTTGCGATTCTTGCTTGGGCGGCCAGATATCTCTTTTTCGCTTTCTCTGCAGAGGCGTTTTATCCGTGGATGTTGATGGGGATTCTGCTGCATGGCATTTGTTACGATTTCTTTTTTGTTGCGTCTCAAATATATGTCAACAACTATGCTCCGAAACACCTGATTAATTCTGCCCAAGGTTTATTGACGCAAATGACCTATGGCGTGGGTATGTTTTTGGGGACGTTATTATCGGGCATTGTGGTTTCTCACTTCTCAACAGATGCAGGTTATGACTGGCAAGCCATTTGGCTTGTTCCGGCTTGTATATCCATTGTTGTCGCACTGTTTTTCTGGAAGTTCTTTTTACAGCAGCAAGAAAATATCGATTAATAAAAAATACAATCGACCAGTATATTTCTATAGGTGGTATATGAAAGATTTGAATGTTCTTGTCGTGGGATGCGGCAATATGGGGGCGTCTCATAGCCGTGCTTACAAAAACCTAGCTGGGTTTAATCTTATAGGGTTGGTGTCTCGTGGTGCAGAATCGCGTGAAAAATTATCTCAAGAGCTTGGTGGCATTCCTTCATTTAACTCTTTTGATGAAGCCTTATTGCAGACCACACCTGACGTTGTGTCGATTAATACTTACCCCGATACACATGCTGAGTATGTTCGGAAAAGTCTCAACGCAGGGGCGCATGTATTTGTTGAAAAACCGCTTGCTGAAACCGTCGAAGAAGCAGAAGAACTTGTTGCTTTAGCAAAAGCTAAAAATAGAAAACTGGTGGTTGGGTACATTTTGCGTGTGCACCCGGCATGGACACTGTTTGTTGAGCAAGCGCAGACTCTGGGCAAACCTCTGGTTATGCGCATGAATCTAAATCAACAAAGTGATGGCGCGCAATGGCAAACCCACAAGCAGTTAATGAAAAGTGTATCGCCCATTGTCGATTGTGGCGTTCATTATCTGGATATTATGTGCTTAATGACCAAAGCCAAACCTGTTTTGGTGAATGCAGTGGGGGCGCGTTTAAGCAATGAAATTGACAAGCAAATGTACAACTATGCACAGCTTCAAGTAACTTTTGATGACGGTTCGGTTGGTTGGTACGAAGCGGGTTGGGGGCCGATGATGAGTGAAACCGCTTTCTTTATTAAAGATGTTATCGGTCCTAACGGCAGCGTCAGTATTGTGGATGAGAATAAAGGTGAATCACAGGATATAGACGGTCATACGCAAACCGGTGCTTTACGAGTTCACTATAGCGAACTTGATAGTGCGGGTAATTTTTCAAGGAAAGATCAATTCATTGATACCAGTAGCGAGCCTGACCATGACGAGCTCTGCAGTTTAGAACAGCAGTATTTATTGCGAGCGATACGGGAAGATTTGGATTTAAGTGAACATATGTACGATGCGGTGAATAGTTTACGAATTGTTTTGGCAGCAGATAAAGCGCTTCGTACCGGCACAACGGTACATCTATAAGAAGGCGTCATGCTGTTATTTGTTTGTATTTTAAAGTAAGAAAAATCATAAATATTAGGGTGATGGTATGTTTTTGAGGTTTTTTGCGTTTTTATTTGTATTTTTGGCTAATGTTGCTTTAGCAAAATCGGAGAGTGTAGAAGTGGTTAATATTATTCCCAAGCCGAATAAAATTAAAACGTTGGATGGGTATTTCCACATTAAGTGGTCAACAGGTATTTACATACGTAGTGAAGTCGAGAGGGGTGTGGCAGATTATTTGGCGTCCATACTCAGACCTTCGACAGGTTTTCCTTTGGTTATCACCACTCAAAAGGAGGCGGATACGCGTTATATTGAGTTGTCATTGAGTGATGATGTTAAGGAAGACGAGGGGTATCGCTTATCTGTAACCGAATCGGACATCAAAATCTCAGCTAAAACTCCGAATGGGTTGTTTTATGGGGTGCAGAGTTTAAGACAACTTCTTCCAGAGAAAATCGAAGAGAGGCATCCGGTGAATTATATCTCTTGGCGTGTGCCTGCTGTTGAGATTGAGGATGCACCAGATTTTGGTTATAGAGGAATGCATCTCGATGTATCCCGGCATTTTTTCCCAAAGGAATTTGTCAAAAAGTATATTGACCTGATTGCGCTACACAAAATGAATACTTTTCACTGGCATTTAACGGACGATCAGGGATGGCGGATTGAAATCAAAAAGTACCCTCTATTGACCGAAGTGGGCTCCAGGCGGGATAAAACAGTAGTGGGTTTTACGTTGGATCGTAATGCCCTCTACGACAATACGCCGCATGAAGGTTTTTATACTCAGGATGACATTCGAGAAATCGTCGCCTATGCCAAAGAGCGGCATATTGATGTGATCCCTGAAATTGATGTTCCTGGGCACGCATCGGCCATGTTGGCGGCGTATCCGCATCTTGCCTGTGTGGAGAAAGAGTTTGAAGTTAAAGATCGTTTTGGCATTTTTCTCCAAACATTATGCCCGACAGAAGAAACGTTTGAGTTTTTGGATGGGGTATTAAGTGAAGTCGCCGAATTATTTCCTGTGGAATATATCCATATTGGTGGTGACGAAGCACAAAAAACGCAGTGGCAGAACTGTCCGCAATGCGAAAAGGTGATGAAGAGGGAAAAACTTGAAAATTATGATGACTTGCAAGCGTATTTTGTTCGAAGGGTGGAAAAAATTGCCCAGAAATACGGCAAGCAAATCATAGGTTGGGATGAAGTGTTGGAAGGTGGTGTGGCGCACAGTGCTGTCATTATGTCCTGGCGGGGTGCTGAAGGCGGAATTGAGGCCGCGAACAAAGGCCGCAATGTTATTATGGCTGAACAAAAATACTTGTATTTCAATATGTATCAATCTGAATCGCAAGATGAGCCTATGGCGCCGCGAACAGTTCTAGATATAAAAGATGTTTATCACTATCAAGTGATACCAGAAGAACTGGATCAATTACAAAGAAAACATATTTTGGGTGCGCAAGGCCATTTGTGGACGGAATACGTTAAAACGCCTGCTCATGCGGAGTATATGGTTGCGCCGAGAATGAGTGCTTTGGCGGAAGTATTGTGGACGTCGGAAGCCAATCGGAACTGGCCAGACTTCGTTGGCAGAATGGATGGTTTTTTCGAGCGCTTAGATACGTTGAATATTAATGCATCTAAAAGCATCTACAATGTTTCCGGAGAGGTTATGTCTCATCCAGGGAAAGGTTTCGATGTTGCTCTTAATTCTGAAGGGTTAAACCACAGAATTTTGTATACGTTAGATGGTAGCAAGCCGAATGCTCATTCTAAAGTCTACAGTAAGCCACTACGCCTAAATAAATCGGCCACAGTGAGAGCCGTAGCGCAGAATAAAACCACAGGCGAGCTGTATGGTGACTATCGTCAGAGTTTGGTCAAGCACAAAGCATTTGGCAAAACTGTGTTCATTGCAGGTGAAAAAAGCGAAGGAATACACGTTCTAACCGATGGCATAGTCAAACATGACAGCATCTATCACTCTGGTTACTGGCATGGGTTCTACGGTGAAAGCATTGATGTGGCTATTGACTTGGAAAAAGTAACCAGTGTTGAAAAAGTTGAACTGGGTGTAGATGCGGGCTTGTATCGACAACTCTTTCCACCTCAAGAGCTTGAGGTGCTGGTATCCACTGATAATAATGAATGGAAAAAGGTCGCCCATCTATATGAAGCTGAGATTGATGATCAAGGAAACCTTATCTCCATAGAGTTCAATGCGGTTAATGCCCGGTATGTTCGCGTAGTCGGTGTAAATAAGCGATTGGCAATGAGTGCCGAACGAGAGAAACTGGAACCAGTTCCAGTGAGTTTTGATGAAATTCGAGTTTTTTAATTTTTAACCTTCCCCTGTCTCCAAGGATGGAGTAATTTATAGTTCGTTATTTTTCAGAGAAATAAATTCACCGTGCTTATCAATACGCGTTAACGTATAGAGAAGGAAGGAATTATCAATGATTTGTAGTGACTCAGACTTGATCTGACAGTTACCCATTTTTTGAGGGTGTCTGTTAGGTTAGATTTGAGTTAAATTCTTATCAGCCCAAATCAATTTACCATCAAGCAAAGTTTCCATTGGCGTTCTGCCGGAGCACTTCTTCCCTTGATGAGTTCGTTCATTGTTATAGTAATCTAGCCAATCGTCCAGGTCTTTTTGCAACTCCTCCAGCGTTGAGTACAATTTTTTACGGAAAGTAACTTGGTAAAACTCATTTAGGATCGTTTTATGGAAACGCTCACAGATTCCATTGGTCTGCGGTGACATGGCTTTTGTCTTGGTGTGATCAATATCATTTATGGCAAGATAAAGCTGGTAATCATGCTGCTCCACGCGACCACAGTACTCAGTGCCTCAATCTGTCAAGATACGTAGCACAGGAAGCTCTTGCTGCACGAAGAATGGAAGCACTTTGTCGTTGAGAGTATCTGCCGCAGTGATTGGTGTTTTGGTTGTATAGAGCTTGCAGAAGGCTACCTTGCTGTAGGTGTCTACAAAAGTTTGCTGGTAAATACGACCTACGCCTTTAAGGTTACCGACATAGAATGTGTCTTGAGAAGCAAGATAACCTGGGTGATCGGTTTCTACTTCACCGCTAGCTTCATCATCGTTCTTTTTCTTCTCCAGGGCTGCAATTTGGTCATCAGATGAGATAATGCCTTCATTCGTAACCTTCTCTTCTAAAGTTTTAAGTCGCTTTTTAAAGTTTTCCAAGTCATGACGCACCCAGATAGAACGAACACCACTACCAGACACAAATATACCTTTCTTACGTAACTCATTACTGGTTCGAGCTTGGCCGTGAGCCGGTTGCTCAATCGCATAGGTGACTACAGCTTGCTCTGTATCTGGATCGACGCGATTTTTAATATTGGGGGTTTTACGGTTCTTACTAATCAAGGCATCAACACCGCCTTCATCAACAAGCTCTTGATAACGATAAAACGTATCTCGTGACACGCCCATCACTTTACAGGCTTTCGATACATTGCCTAGCTCTTCGGCAAGATTGAGCAAACCGGCTTTGTGTTTAATGATTGGATTGTTAGTATGTAGCATAGAGAGTTACCTTTTGTTTTGAAATATAAAGATTCGACACCTTTATCAAAACGGGTAACTCTCTTCTTTTCAAGAGGATGTGTCAGATCTGGTCTGAACTTTTACAAATGATTGTATAGATATGTCTATAAATTAGTTTTCTTTTCTTTTCTTTTCTTTTCTTTTTTCCTCACAAATTTTCTACCTTCTGATCTTGGGATGTTGGTCTTACGTTCAATAATGTGCTGCCTAAAATATCAGACTGTACCAGTCTGTTTTGGTATTTCTTAGGAAAGCTTTATTGCTCGGCTTAATTATTGAGCAATAAAAAGAGTTTCTATTTGGTTCTTATACCAATTGATTGGTTTAACGTACGTGTGAAAATTTCAAGAGCTGGCTTTTTGCTATTAATAGGGGGAACCCCAAAAGGTTCCACATCAAAATATTTAAAAAAACTTCTTAACTTTTTTATGCCCACTGTTACTTAGTTAGTAAATATCAAAACTTCCACAAAAAACCAGCTGAAAAGTATGTTTTTTGGGCTTTTTGCTTAGATTACGACCGTCATTAATTAGGAGTTACGGCAATGGTTGCTGTTATAACAGGCGCAGGTTTAGGTTTATTGGATTCTTCAGTAACTCAGTCCCGTGGGGCTGGAGTAGTTGGTGATGGTTCCCTTGGCCGCTCTGATGGTATTGCATATGTAAATCTCGCAACAGGGAATTTAGTTTTGCAGGTTTCAGAGCAGACCTTGTCTGGCAGTGGTGCTGACATCAATATGTTGCGCACATACAACTCTAAAGGTGAAACAACTGATGGAGATAGTGATCGCTGGCGCTGGATGGGTGAAAAACGTGTTGTACTTTATGGTAATGCTCAAGAAGCTGGTAGCAGTTTGGTTTTGACATCCGGCGACGGGCACGAATCCACTTACCATTGGAGCGCAGTTGCTGGGGCCTATGTTTCTGATGATACTGCAACTGCTGATAAAATAGTTCTTGCAGAAGTTCCAACAAGTGGTGGCGGAGATAGCGGCTCAGGAAGTTCTCCTCAGGTCGCATGGTCACAAGATTTTAGTGTCGATAGTTCAGGTTTAACCTCATTGACTGGTAATTTCTCCGTCGCTGATGGACGTTTGAGTGTAACTCGTTATCCCGATAGTCATTGGGATGTGTACGAGCATAAAATTGAAGGTGAGAGAGTATACCCATTTGGGGACTATAAAGCTTTTTCTGCATCTATAACACTTGATGCTGGTGCAGTTTGGGGGACAGAAGGTGAAATAGGTTTCGGTGCAACCAATTCGGCAGCTACCGCTGCTGATAAAAGATTCCATTCAGTTGTCTTCGAAGGCGGAAGAGCTTACGCCCGTATGAACAACATATACGGCTACCCAACCAACGTGGACTTAGGTGCAGTCCAGCTAGGAAAAACCTACCAAGTTGACGTTGAGTTACATGCTGCGGGATCAACACTGTATGTATATGAACTTGGAACAGATAGATCTTCCGGGTATAGCCATACCCATACTGATACAGATTGGCTTGACGCTAAAACATATCTTTTCTCAAATCAGCGTGGAGTAACTGGTCATTTCGAAATTATTCAGGAGCTAGATAGCTTACCCGATTCTTCCACAGGCACTGGCTCCAGCTCTGGTAGTCAAACCGGTGGCAGTACAACTGTTGACATACCCTTATCCAATCACCCAGGTACTCTCTGGGCGCAAGACTTTACTTCTAACAGCGCGGGCTTGACTGCGCCTGAGGGGTCGTTCCAGGTTGTTGATGGCCACTTAGCTGTGACGCGCCACCCCGATAACAACTGGGATACTGGCGATTTCAATATGTTGGGAGAAAGAACTTATCAGTTCGCTGATAGTATGCTCTTTACATCACAGGTTACGATAGACGCAAATGCCGTATGGGGTACAGCTGGCGAATTAGCGTTTGGTGCTCAGAATACGGCAACTGTTCGCGATCAGATGCGTGCTCACTCAGCGGTATTTGAAGGCGGGAAAGTTTATTCTCGAGCAAGCGATGTATATGGATACGGTATTGCTAGAGAGATCGGGACAGTTGAAGTCGGTAAAACCTATCAGGTTGAAGTAGAGTTACATGCAGGGGGATCCACTCTGTATGTGTATGAGCTAGGTTTAGATAGATCACAGGGATTTACCTATCACGATGCTCGTACTGATTGGGGAGACGCGCGTACCCATATTTACTATAGTCAAAGGGGGGTAACAGGGCATTTTGACAATATTCAGGAGATAGACCCTTCGATAACAACCCCCACTGATGGAACCGGGCAAGGTTCAACTACCACTGTGGTTGGTGATCAATTTGAATGGATCTGGACTGATGGCGAAACCAGAACTGAAGAGCGGTATAGCGGTGGTTCTGGTTGGATTCAATCGTCAAGAGATTTATCTGGAAATGGTTTTGATTATACCTTTGATGGAGATAGACTCACTCAGGTTACTGATGTAGTCACAGGGCAAAAAACGGAACTAGTGTACGGTATCGACAACCGCTTATCGGAGTTAAAAACAACCAATAGCGGAGGCGCAAGTGTTCGTCAGGTAGCTTACTTCTATGATTCCCTTGGTCGTTTATCGCAAGTAAAAACAGATTTAACCCTCGATAACTCCCTGACCGATGTCGACTCTGCGGGGCGAGATAACGTTTTTACGACTACCTATACTTATGACGGTGACTCATCCCGAGTTCAAACGATCACCCAAAGTGATCACTATCACGCGAATACTGGGCCTCGCTCAACTGATGCCAGCGTACGTTACGAATATGCGTTATTAGATGGCAGCTACAAGGTCGTGAAGGCAGTAGACCAGAATGGAATTGTGGAATTCGATTACACGGCAACAACCACTGCGGTACGAAAGGTAACTGGTACTGGTGTTGTGCTTGAATCGAGTACGCACACCATTGACGAGTTTGATCGGGTCATCTCTATTGAAACCATTTCTAATAGCACTATACATCCTTCTGGTGATCCGGCGCGTAGACAACATGTTGCCTATGAGTACTTGGATAATAAAGGGGTTGATGAAGATAAGGTAACTCGGGTAGTTGTTTCTGTCATAAGGGCGGGGACATCTGGTGCACTAGATACGGTGACTGATACCCGTTTTGAGTATGTAGAAGGGCGCTTGGTAAAAGAGTGGGATGCCTTGGGTAACACTGTTGCTTATGGGTATGACGATCATAATCAGCTTACCAGTATTACCCGCTATGAAATTGCCTCATTAACGGCACCTTCTGGGGCTGAAACAGATCGTTTAATATACGATATCGCTGGTAATCTTCGTTTTACGGTAAGTGCAGAAGGGAATGTCACTGAGCAGCGCTACACCGCTGCGGGGTTAGTGGAATGGTCAATAAAATACGCTGGTGCTGGCTACACAGTTGGTACCGCAGCACCGACCTTGGTTGAACTGACGACATGGGCTGAAGCTCAAGGTCTCTCTCAGGCGGAAGTTACGTATTTTCACTACGATAACCTCGGAAACTTGGATAAGAAAGTTGAAGGTGTAGACAGTATCACCACTTCCGGTGACCCCATATACGGTGCTGGAGCTGCTGTTAGTGAATACATATACAGTGAGTATGGAGAGCTTCTGCAAACGATTAGTTTGACTGGAGCGGCGCGTACAGAGCGCACCACCCTGGAATCCAGCGAATACGATGGAATGGGACGTGTCAAAAGTGCCATGGTAAATGGCATTACCACTTCTACTACATTTAACTCTAATACCATAACGATAGAAAACGCCCAAACCGGTGTCGTGTCGGTCAGTACCTTTGACGGTCGTGGTCGGTTAATTAATATTAGTCAAACCGGGGGCGATCAAACTCGCGAAACCAAGTACGTTTATAACGAAGCCGGTCGTCTGGCCATGACGGAGAATGCAGAAGGGGAGCGCAGCTACACCTTCTATGATGGCATTGGACGTGTTACGCATTCCGTGAATTCCGCAGGGGAAGTGGTTGAATATCGGTACGATATCATGGGCGGTGAAAGTCCACTCATATCTAGAGAAATCCATCATGAGGCACGAGTGGATACCTCTGGTTGGTTTGTGAATGGTCAAGTCGTACCAACAAAAATTGAAACCCCCTATATCACCAATAAAGATCGAAACCTTTGGAAGGATTATGACGGTGCGGGGCGTCTTTATCGAACTAGAGAAGTATATAGTCCCAAGGTGGGCGTTGTGGCCAAGGCGGTTGAGCACGAATATGATGGTGCCGGCCGTATTATTAAAACAACTGAAGGTGATAGGGTTACCCGTTTCTTCTACGATGATGATGGTCGTTTAGTAGGTACTCAGAATGCGAAAGGTATTGTTACCCAAAACCACTACGATAATGCAGGGCGTTTGATCGGTACCACTCAATATAGCCAGGAAATGCCCTTTACGGAAACAGATTTCCAGACTTTGATCAATGCACATGCTTCTCAATTGGAACGGCTGCATACCTTCAACTATTACGATAACCAAGGCCGACTTGTCGGAACTCTCGACTCTCAAGGCTTCTTAACTGAAACCGTATACAATGCTGCACAGAGAAAAACAGAAATCAAGCGGTATCACAACCATGTGCCTGACGCCACTACAATTACTTTAAGCAGCACCCTGGCAGATGTGAAGGCTGTGGTGGGAACTGAACATGATCTCACGGTATCTTACTATGATACCTATGGAAGAATTGATTCCACCGTTACAAGCGACGGTACTGTTTCTCGGAACTATTACGACGATGCTGGAAGGATAGTAAGGGCTGTTAATGCCGAAGGAACCACAGATCAAACTGCGGTAAGGACGCGGTACAATGCCTTTGGTGAGATTACAGGGGTGGTTTTAGGAGAGGGTGAAGTTACGTTAACAGGTATACCCACGGATGCTCAAATTAATGCTGCTATTGACCAGTTTGGTACCAAGTATCGGTACGACGGTATGGGCAGAAAAATCGAAGAGATCGGGCCAAATGGGCAAAAAAGTCTGTTTTACTACAACAATGAAGGCCGATTGACCTATGTAGTCAACGCATTGGGCGAAGCCAGTAAAACCACCTATAACAGTTTTGGTCAAGTCGAAACCGTTCAGGTTCTCACAACAGCAATCAGCAATATGACAGGGCTAGTAGGTGGAGATATCACTACTGACCTGATAACTCGGTTTAATGCTGCCGCGGCCGTTACACCGGTTATGGAAACCCATCAGCAATACAATAAAATCGGTTTAGTCACCAAAAGCACAGATGCTCTCGGGTTGGAAACTGACTATTTCTATAACCGCTATGGTGAGCTGGAACATCTGGATACGCCAACAGGCACAGGCACAGAAAAAGCGAGAACTACCTATAGCTATGATGCACTAGGTAATAATACTTATGTATACCGCTACCTAAACAGCACCGACAGCGTTTTTAATCGAAATTACTTTGATGGATTTAATCGTCTGTATCGCACAGACGATGAAAATAATCATCAAATACATTATGACTTTACAGAAAAAGGGCGAAAAATCACCGTCACGGATTCGCTTGGGCGTACAAGTACTACGGTCACTGATTTCAAAGGGCGCCAGCTAGAAGTCACTGATGCGTTAGGTAAGATTACAAGCTATAACTATGATGATGTAAACCGCGTTATTACCGTTACTACACCAGAAAATGTGACCTTGACTACTTGGCAAACACGTACAGGCCAAACGTTAAAGGTACGGGACGGTGAAGGTAATGAAATCCACTACAGTTATACCAAAGACGGCCAAATCAAAACCGTTACCGATGCTGCTGGCAACATAACAACAAATAATTACGATAATAGTGGTCGTCTTCATCAAGTTATTGATGCCGAAAACAGAGTCGTGGAATTTGGCTACGATGCAGCCAACCGTTTAATCGACAAAACTGTTGATCCTTCCGGGCTGGCGTTAAAAACCCATTACACTCTTGATGCTCTTGGTCGTCAGGTAGATATTTATGAAGCCTATGAAACTACCGATGTTCGTCATACCAGAGTAAGTTATGATGCGGCCGGTAGGATTGATCAACAAATTATTGAACCTGAAACGGGAGGCTTGCAGCTTAGTACTAAATTCTACTATGACAATGCAGGTAACCTAATCCGAACAGAGCAGGGTACATTAGCGGAGCAAACCCAGAAAGTTACAGAGTATCAATATGACCAGCTAGGCAGAAAAACCAAAGAAATTCTTGATCCTGGCACAGGTAAGCTAAACATTACTACAGAGTATCGCTACGATAATGCGGGCAATATTACTCGTGTTATCAATGCTAAAAACCAGAGTACCTGGTTTATCTACAACGATGCTAATCAGCAAGTCTATACGATTAATGCTCTAGGTGAAGTTACAAAGCAAGAGTATGACAGTAAAGGCCGAGTTTCGCGCAGCATCCAATACTCTAACAAAGTTTCGACGACGGGCTTCGGTGATATGCTCACCGAAACCAGCTCAGGTGTGGGTGCAGCCGGAAGTGAGGTTCGGGAAACTCTTTATGTTTATGATGATAGTGATAACAAGCGATTCACCCTCACTCTTACCAGTAACAATGAATATGTTGCCTCCGAAAATATATTCGATAAAAACGGAAACGTTATTGAGTCCAGGCGATACGATAAAAACCTTACATCTGCGCAAATAACTGGAGCACAAGCAGGAACTTCAATAGAAGCCAGTCGAATCACTGAGCAGGAAATTATCTCGGCACTCCAAGCTGCTGGTTTAACTGACACCGCGTGGGGTAATTCAACAACTAACTTAGGCGATACGCGTCAAACCCATTTCATATTTGATAATGTTAACCGCCTTAAGTACACAGTTGATCCAGAAGGGAATATCGCCAAAACAGAATATGATAAAACTGGCAAAGTCACTAAGACCTTACGTTTTGGTCATGATCTGAATTTATCCCAAATTGCAGGTTCAAACTTATTGGCGGGTATAGACGCCGCGATTCAAGCAAACGCTGCTCTGGAAACGAATGCGCAAACAAGTCGTGTGGTCTACGACAATGCTAATCGGGTTCGTTACTCATTTAGCCCAGCGGGTGCTCTTACAGAAAATATTTACGATGCTTTGGGTAATATTGTTCGCCGGGTGGAGTACAACAATACAATTTCTGTTTCCACTTATACGGAACAAACCGTGAACGCTGCAATTACCACAGCAGTGCGAGATTCAAGTCAAAACCGCAATACTTATTTTGTTTACGATGATGCTGGAAGGCAGACACACTCAGTTAATGGTCAGGGAGAGGTTCGAAGCTCCAGCTACGATGCTTTAGGCCGTGTAATAAGTCAAACTGCGTACTTCAATAAATTAACCAGCACTCAGCTAAATTCATTAAAAACAACCGGTCAGATTACTGGCCTAACTGCATCTAACAACGATCGCACAACTGAATACGTATTTGATGCAATTGGGCAAACTCGGTTTACCATAAACAGTGAGGGTGGTTTATCTGAAACAAACTACGATGCTCATGGGAACGTTACCAGAATAACGCAGTACTACAACAGACCTAACCTTTCGTCGGTTGCCAGAACGGAAGCAGGCATAGAAACTGTACTTACTTCAGCCATCACTTCTGATTCTCGAAACCGTGAGCAGTTCTTCCTGTATAACCAACTGGACCAACAAACTCATATCATTAATGCAGCTGGCGAAGCGATTAGGAAAGAGTACAACCAGTTTGGTGAAGTAATAAAAGAGACTCGTTACGCTTCTGCTCTTGCAGCAAACAAAATAGTCTCCTTGAAATCGAGCGGTAGCCTTGTTACTTCTGACTTCATAGTTTCTTCTAATGACCAAATTACAGAGTACTTGTACGATCGTATCGGTAGACAAGTCTTTTCAATTAAAAACAATCAGCGTTTAACGGAAACTCGTTACGATGCTGTGGGTAATGTCACAGAAACACGTCAGTTTGCTGTACTAGTGGGAGGGGCCGATGCCAATGCCAGTACCATTACCAGCGGTGACTTGGCGGCCACGGCTCGAACACGGGCAGCATTTGAAACTGTGCGGGGTAATCATAAAGTTGGTGACGGCGTTACTCGTGGTGAAAGCTATCAGTATGACAAAGCTGGTCGGCTTGCCTTTATTACCGATGCAAAAGGCGCTGTGACTGAGAAGAACTACAATGCTTTCGGTAATTTGGTTCACGAAAACAGCTATGGCTACGAACTGGGAACGCTTACCCGAAAAGCGTCCGCAGATCGCCACAGCTACTTTGTATACGATGCGCAAAACCGTCTGACGCATTCTGTCGATGGACTGGGTAATATCACCAAAGTGGAATACACCACGTTTGGTCAGGTACATAAATCCACTCAATATGCGACAGCACTGAACGATGCACAAATCGCAACGCTACAAACAACAAATACTCTGCCATCCACACCGACTACCTCTGCCAATGATCGCTTTGACGGTTATGTTTACGACAAAGCTGGTCGTGTGACGGCGAAATACGACGCGGCTGGAAGTTATGTTGAAAGTCGCTACAACGGCTTAGGGGATCTGGTTGAGACAATTGCTTATGCGAACCTCACGACTCACCCTTCCTCAGGGGAACCATCACCTGCACCGACTGCTTCGCAATACGATCGAATCAGTAAAAATTATTACGATGCTCTGGGGCGGGCGCACTTTAAGGTAAATGCCGAAGGCTATGTAACTGAAAATGTCTATGACACATTCGGCAATCTCACCAAGGCCATATCTTACGTGAGCAAACCCGAGTCAGGGACACTTTTGGCATCGCGAATTGCCGGCACCAGTAGTGCAGACCCAGTTATCAATGACAGTGACCGATTTATTGAATATCGCTATGATCTAAACAATCGTGTCACTGATGAACTTACAGCCGCAGAATTCATAGCTGATCCGCTTAATACTAGTGTAGGCACCCCTCTTAAAGGTCAGGTCAAGAAGCACATCGAATACGATGCGTTTGGGCAGATAAAGTCAGTAACTGAGGGGTTAATTGAGCGGGCTGGTCTCGCTGATATAAGCGCCTATTCAAGATTCACACAATACGACTATGACGTTTTGGGGAATCAAACCAAAACCACATTGGCCGGTGAATATGACACGGCAACGAAAAAAATCATTAAGAACCACACTGCAACCAGCTTTGAGAGAACTGTCGAAGTTTCCTATGACGCTTTCGGTAATGCCATACGCAACAAAATTCGTATCGGTAATTCCGGTAATGTTAACAATGACTATGTATATCAATACAAGGTCTACGATGTTCTGGGCAGAGAAATCTACGATATCGATGCTATTGGTAAGGTTTCGCAAACGGTTTATGACGCTTTAGATAATGCTCGTAAAATTATTCGATTTGAAAAAGGTTTGATTTCGGATGCGCAGATAGCAGCAGGTTCCTATGTATTTCCTACTAGCATCTCTAAAGAGAACATAGATTCCGCAAACCTGGGCGCAGGATATTCTCGAACTGTCATCCAAGATTTTGACGTGCTTGGCAGAGTAACTAAAGTCACTATGCCGCAAGTATTTGATAACCTCGCAACGTCAACACGCTCAAATCCAACCACGGTTACGGAATACAATACTTTTGGTGATATTGTTAAACAGTCAGTACTTTTGAAAGATGGTGCGACGGAAGCAACGCAAAAATGGGCGCATAGCTACAGTTATTACGATCGTGCCGGTAGGGTTACCTTACTTGTCGATCCCATGAAATACGGTCGAAAAACTGAATATAACGCGTTTGGTGAAGAAGAAAGTATTCGCGAATATGCGGCGGCGTATACAGGAAATATCACACTAAATACACCGCCGAGCTATACAGAAACCAATCTTGGTATCAGCAGTTCAATAGGTTATGACCGTGTCACTTATCTGAAATACGACAAACTTGGACGTCTAGCAGAAACAGCCTTGAGTAACGTTCAGTGGATAGATCAAATTCAGGACCCTTCTATTACTCAAGCTGGAACTTGGTCTGAGCTTAAATCGGCTAACGATGCACTTGATCAGAAAAAAGTAGTCTCCATTAACACGTATAATGCCTTCAACGAATTAAGTGCTACGCAAAATGGTAACGACGATGTTGAAGAAATCCGCTATAACAGATTAGGCCTTCAAACCGAGACGATTAAAGCGACGCAAAAGGTCGCCAGTCAAGAGGTTTATATATCCCGAGGTCACGCTAATAATCAAGTTGACCCTTTTAGAGGTCAAGTCAACGCAAATCTAGTCACAACCGTCGAATACGATGTATTCAACAACGCAGTCAAACAAACTCGAGGAGGCTCTAGCGGTCGTGGTGCCCAACTGGTTTTCGTTACAGAATTTGACCATGGTGGTAATGTAGTAAAAAGCTACGACGCAATGAACCAAGCCACTCAATATGAGTTAGATGTAAACGGTAGGGTTATTCGTCAGTATAAAGGTGCAGCAGCCAATGATGGTGTTGTATATAACCAAACTATTGAACAGCGTTTTAAATTCGATAAACTTGGTCGTCAATACATGTCAGTTGATGTATATGACGGTGGAACCAACCAGACAGGCTCTAGAAAAATCTACAATGCTTTTGGCGAAGTTGTTCACGAAGAAAAGATTTGGGGCGCAGCAAATCAAGGCGAAGCAGCACTAACTTCGGCCAAAGTAGCTTCCTATACATACGATGATGCTGGCCGAGTTGAAACAAAAACCAATGGTGAAGGCATAACGACTTATCGCTATGACTTAGCGGGCAGTGTTGTTAGACAAATTGTCTCGGAACGAGTGCCCTCCGGTGCACCAGCGGCACCGAGAGAAACAATCAACGAGTTGGATTTGCTTGGTAGAACAATTAAGCAAACACTTCCCCAATTTGATGCTACTAACGCGGACTTCTCTTCTAACCCTGGAGCCCGTCCTGAAATTAGCCAAACATTCGATCGCTGGGGGAAAGTTCTTAGTAATACCGATGCATTGGGCAATACAACTGAATTCCGTTATGACCATGAAGGGCGTGTAGTTCGAGAGATCTCTGCATCTGCGAGCAATGTTCGTGGAAACGATGGACTGGTTACTTCCATTGAGATTAAGGAGTTCCAGTACGATATCCTTGGCCGAGCAGGAATTGAAAAAATCTCGGCCACAGATAAGATAAAAGTTGGAGGAAATGAGCCTCCTGCAACAGACCCCTATGGTGTAACTGTGCCAGATGCGCCTGCCAGTGAGTTGACTCAGAATGTAACTCACGAGCGCAGTCGTTTCAAATTCTACGATACCGCTGGCAATATCACTCGTACGACAGATTCTACGTACATGATGACTGATTATGCCTACGATATACACGGTAACCGGGTCGGTCGACGCACAGGTATAGGCGATGTTACTGTCTGGGAATATAACGAAAGAGGGCAGGTTGTCGCTGACAAGTTACTCAAGCAGGAACTAGCCTGGGAATATGACGATCCCGTCTATGGCACACAAACAGGTATCTCGGAGGCTAGATACAATGGGTTGGATACCTCTCAGATAGCTCGGGGGTATCACCTATCAAACTCATATGACTACGACACAGCGGGAAGAAAGTACGCCGAAGGCAATGCTGTTGGCGACAGAGAATTTTTTATCTCTGATGAGCGAGATAACGTAGTGAAATACTACGATTATTTTGGTCAGTTTAGCCAAACTGCTGCGAATGATCGTCCAACCAATACATATTCATACGACCAATTTGGTAACAAAACTTTTAGCGGTAGCACAGCAGATGTTATTGAATATGTACGCTACCAATATGGCACACAAACAACCACAAGCTGGGTGAATGATGAAAGTGTTGCGAACAAAGCCTATAGAAACGAATTGCAACATGATGGGACATACAATTTCATATCTGTAGATTCCCTGCCATACGGCGCTTCCTCTCCAGCGCCAGAAGGCGGGATTGCCAAATATGAATCTGTAAAAGTACAGACGGGGACTCAAAACACGCCTAATCAACTCAATAGTGAAAGCGTTAAACACTACGAGTATGCAACAGTTAATCATGAGGAAATCACTGGCTGGACTGTTACCGACACAGCGCAAAGGGGGAGTATTGAAAGAACCGGAGTGCGTGATGTTGAAGTGGAGTCTGGTACTACCAAGGTGTATGACTTCCCATATGGTGCAGCATGGTATACCCCCGATACAAAACTAGTCCAGTCTACAACGCCAACTAGCTGGGTTGAAACGCCCACAGCTGAACATGCACTAAGTGAACCGATATATCGCCCGAAAGATGTGCTTGTAGGGTATACAGCTCCCACTGAACAACAAACACCTGGCAGCGTAGAAGCGGGTTATATCACCAAGCAAGTTCCTCGTCAGGTGGAAGTTGTGGATCAATACGGGGGTATTTCCTACGTCATTGTTTATGATGACGTTCAGGTCATGACCTACAAAACCCCTATTTATGAAACCCGGGATGTTATTGATGGTTACAACACGCCCGTCTTTGGTATGGTTGAGGTGCCAGATGGGTACATCATTCCAACCTATACCACTGTGCAGCAAGAATACACCTACTACGATACGCCAACATATCATCAATGGACAACGCAAGAGCTTCAGTGGGACGGTACCTGGGATACACCAACCTATGTAAATGAAGATGTGTTGACTGGCTATGATGTACCGAACATGGTTGAAGTTCAGGTGGAGTATATTCGTGATTACACTACGCCAGTTTACGAATACCGCTGGGAGGATGCCGTTGCTCAAGTTGGTGATAAGTGGACATACAGTGAACTGGATTACGAAGTCGGTCGTTTGGACACGCGGGAATACATTATCGGTACCTCAACTAAGACAACCGGTCCTATCCCCACGGAAATTATCGACTATGAATACAACGGTTTTGGGCAGTTAAAAGCTGAAATATTACGTAGCCAGCCCAACACCAAAGTAGAGTACAGTTACTTCAACAATGGCTTATTAAAATCAAAATCAGACACCCAGTGGGATAGCGCTTCAAGTAATCGAACATTGGTGTCTAGCTATGAGTATGACCTTTCTGGGAAGCGGAAAGTCGAAACTCATTCAACCATCGACACGCGGCAAGTGGACGTCTATGACTGGACGTATTCCAGTGAGCGGTATTTCGGTGTAGTGGGTAAGGAAACACGTCGTTTTGAGTACGACCTTACAACAAAATACAGTTACGATGAGCGTGGTAGGTTGACTGAAGTTCAGTCACCAGGCTCGAGTTTCATCGCAGGCACAGTAACCAAAACCAGCACTAACCTTGAGTACCTCAAGTATAACTATGATGTCTGGGGCAACCGTGCTCGTATATCGGCCAGATACGCTCCAACAGGCGGTACGACCCGTTCGACAACTCAAAAGTTCGCTTATGATGTTGAGGGTCGCCGATTGGCGGACGATGAAGTCAGTCGCTACGAATACGATGCTGCAGGTCGCATTAGCTTCAGAGAAGTTCGCAAAAATGGCTCCGAAACCCAGCTCTTTGACGAAAGATACATTTACAACGATTTTGGCTTAGTGGAAGAAGTCATCGCGACTGAGTTCAATCGCAGTAATGCGGGTTGGGCAGAAGGTGAAACTTACCAGAAAGAGCATTACACCTACGATGCCCGAGGGTTTAAAAAGTACACACGCATAAATACAACTCCTGCCACCCCAGGAGGAAACGCTATTCCGGACATGACCATCCAGACGACCTATCGTAAGGATGGGAAAGTTATGTCCCAAATAACCAAAAAGGGCATTATTACATTAAGTAACCTCACGAATTACCGGTATTCTGATACCGGTCAGCTGTTGAGTTATGACTATGGTAATTACACCGACTCAGGGCGGTTGGATTTTACTCGAAGCTACCGTTATAGCTACATGTACACCTTTGCTGGTTCTAAGAATCACTCTATTAGAGTGACTTCTGACCGCAATACGGGCAGTTTATCGGAATCTCAGGGACAAACCATCAACACCTATGATCACCGTGGACGACTTGTCTCGGCTGTTATCAACGAGGCAGATGGAAATGATACCGGTAAGGGAAGGAAGTATTTTTCATACAATGCGGAAGGTATGATCAATGCCTCGTACTATGACCCATTTAGAGGAGATTCGGAAACCCAAACCTATTTCTACTCCCAGGGCAATGTGCTCGCTGATATCGGTAGCAAAGGCGCCAATATTTCGCCACTGAAAGGCTTGCATAAAGGGGGAGATGTTCCAGGCTCCTACACCATACGCACAGGCGAAACCCTGGCGAGTATTGCACAATCCATTTTTGGAGACAGCTCTCTTTGGTATGTCATAGCCGAAGCCAACGGCTTGGCTATGGCACCGACAGACAAGTTTGCTGCGGACCAAGCCGGACGAACTCTGGATATTCCGAATACCCACCAAGGTATTAAGAACGATTCCACTACATTTAAACCCTATAACCCATCAGAGATTATTGGTGATTTAACCCCGTCACCGGATATCCATATCAAGAAACCAAAATCGAACATGATCGCCATTGTGGTGATGGTGGTCGTGGCGATTGTGCTTACCGTCGTAACTATGGGAGCACTAGGGCCAATATTAGCTACCGCGATGGGCCCACTGCTTGGTGCCATGGCCACCGGGTTTGTGGCCGGGGTGGTGAGTAGCTTAGGTAGCCAGTTAGTGGGTATGGCGCTCGGCGTCACAGATGGTATTAACTTTAAGCAGGCCTTAGCGTCAGGTCTGGCTGGGGCCATGACCGCTGGTGTAGGTCAAGCCCTCAATTCTGTAAATACCGGGTTACTTGCAGCAGATGCAGTTCGTGGGGCCGTAACGGGTGCAACTTCGGTTGCCGCCAATGCCTTGGCAAACTCCATGGTTGGTTTGGATTCGGGCTTCAGCTGGAAAGCGGTCGCGGCGGGCGCGATTGCTGGTGCGGCGACCTCCAGTATAAACATCAAAGTTGGCAACCAAGGCAAAGCGGTTGGTCGTTTCGGCAGTCGTTTTGCCAACGGGTTTGCTAAATCCGCTGTCGGAGCAGCTACAAGGCGTGCGGTCGGTTTGGATAAGGACAAAGACGTAGGCGAAGCATTGGTCGATGTCTTTGGCAATGCGCTGGGTGAAGGCTTGGTCGGTGCATTCCAGCTGGATACGAAGTCCGCAGCTTGGGGGAATAAAAAAGCACAAGAGTGGAACGCCGAAAAGTACAAGCAAAATGTGGTACTTCCAGCTAAGGAGAGGGAAGAGGCTGCTAAACGGCGAGAAGAAGCAAAGCTTGGCAAGAACCTAACTCGAGAGTTTGGTGCACCCAAGATCGATCAAGAAGAGTTCGAAAGAAAGGTAATGGAGCCGTTCAATAAAAAGATTGGACAGAAAATCGAAGACGATATTGCTTCCGCTGGTTCCGAGAAGAGGACCGCGGTTAATGATAGTATCGACGCCGAAATGGCTGCATCAGAGGATAGTCGAAACAGAACCCGAATGTACGATGGACTCAAATCTACCGCTGAAGAAAGTACTCGGAGGGATAGTTATGATGCAAAACTTCAGCGGAATGAGCAGGCACTGCGAGCCCAAGTGGATGGAATAAGAGAAGACCGGCGACGCTTTAATCATGAGGTGAACCAAATAGCTGTTCGTTCCAATCTGCGCTTGAAAGAAACATTGTCCGGCGTTGGTACAAGCTTTTCCCAAGAGGTACAGTCGTTAGACGATTACAACGTGTGGCGAGAACCACAAATCAAAGCGCATGAAGCCAAGTTCGGTGCCCGTAGGGATATGGGGGACATTTGGGGAGAGTTATCTGACATTGGTGACTTTATGGCAGGTGGGTTCGTCCAGGCAACTCGGGACAGTCTTTCTGGTATGATAACGCTTTCGCAGGCACTTTCGCCTGTAGGTTTAACTCAATTACTTAATGGAAATGATTATGGGCAAAAATTCAGCGGTTTCTTTGATGAAGTAGTCTTTTCTCTTGCCGGAGATGAGCCTTCGCCGTTTACGGCAGGTTATAAAGACAAGGATATGGCTTTAGCGGTTGAAATTGTTTCAGTGGCATCACCGAAGAGCTTAGTCGATGCCGGTACATGGGCGGCTCGAAAAGGCTTTAAGTATGCCGATGAAATTGGTTCCATATTACGTACGGGGGCAGATGAATTAGCAAGAGCGGGCAAAAAAGCATTTGTTGAAGCAGTTGAAAAGGGGCAAAGTTTAGCGGGGAAAGTTCTAAACAAAGGGGCTAACAAAACATTTGCAAGAAATGCAGATGATTTGCTTGATATTCGAGGTCAGGGGTTGGTTTTTGATGATTCTGCCAGATTAGCGAAACTTCAAACAGCGTTTAAAAATCGGTTTGACGCAGAAGTAAGATTTGTAGGCGATGAAGTTTCCTTTGGAATGATCGATGAGTTATCGGGTGTTATTAAGTTGAATCCGAAAACAGCTACCTTTGATGTCCTCGCTCATGAAGTGTCACATGTTAACTTTTCGCGGGTTATGGGTAAGTGGAAAACGGGAACTGAGCTATCCCCGTTTGAGCTAAATTTGATGGAGTCAGTTGGTTATTATAATAATGTCAGAAAAGCTATTAACTCTGGTTATTCTCCAGCTGCTGCATTTGATGAATTTGGCGTGGGTGCAATATTTGCCCAGCCAGCAGTTCAAGCGCTTAAGAGTGGTTCTCCTAAAGTTCTAAGCTCATATACAAAGGCCGTTGACTACTACGGAGCAGATTTTATTGAATCAGCTCTTAGGTTTGGCGGCAGAGGTTTAAGTCCAAATAAGAAGTTGCCATGAATACAATAGAACTGTTTAACCCTAGAGAGGAAGAGCTTTTAAAGCTTGAAAAGAATCAGCTAGATACTTATTTGACAGAAAATAACTTGTCTTGTGAGAAACTTAATAGAAAGTCATCTTATGTCGTTTTCGACAAAGGCTACGTGGAGGTTTTAGAAAAAATTAAAAAAGGAGATGCGAAGTTAATTAGGGCATTTAAAGGCGTAGAATCGTTGTGCAATGAAATTGTGGATTCCCTAAATGATTCAGAGATAGTTGTTTTTGAAGCATCAAAGATGACGATGAGAAACTTTTATACTTTGTCAGGCTTTGTGTCTGTTATGGAAGATGTTGCTAATCGACTACAGAAAGGGAAGGTTTGTTTACCTCCTGGCTGTTATGGAGCAAAAATTTTATTTGCTGTTTGTCGTTAGTTTGATCAAAGCCCAGCTATCAGCTGGGCTTTTTACTTTAAGAATTAACAACTTGTTGTTCAGCAGTAAGAACTAAGCATCCCTCCATAACTCTCACTGTGACTGGTGTGTCAATCGAGAAGCCTGCTTGATCCAGCCAATGGCCTTTGAGTTGAAGCCAGGGCACTTTGGCTTGTGAATTGTTCTGTGTTTTACGATGGTAGTCGTAAATCATCGAGCCGGTTTTAATCTGCCGAATATGACAGATGGGTTTTGCTTTAGTAGGCTCACTTGTAGCCATAACTCACTTCTTACAGTGATTGTGGTTAGCTGGCTGGTTGGGGGGCAACCCAATCAGTCAGCGATTAATGAATAGTTATCTTCTAATATCTTGGCTTTGTCCAACGAGCTTTTGCATATTAGCCCAAGCAACAAGGCTATTAAGCAGTACGATAAGGGCTTTTTGATCCTCGTCAGAGAGCTATCAATGTTGGCAGCCTCCTTGCTTAAATACCGTAATCACTAGCTTGTTGGGGGGCGTTAATAATCACAGGCACATGCTTTTCCCTGGGAACGGGTTATAGTGGTGGGTAGGAGACATAGATGATAGCTTGCTAAATAGGAGTTTTTGCGAGTCCTTTAACCCTATACAAGAGGCTTACTTAATGGAGATACTTAGTTGTGATACCGACGCTTTCTGGTCGAATTATGAACTGATCTTCTGGTTTATGATAAAAAGTTGAGTACTTTATTTTTTAGTTGAAGAAAACTCTTAGTCCTACTAAAAAGTGGCCATTATGTGAGCATACATACTTAAAATCATTGTGCTTATTGATGTAAGCTTAACTGCTTTGATGTAGTATTGTCATATGACCACAACAGCTGTATACCATTGGTGGGATGATTCCAGCCTTATTGACAAGGTGTGGCGTAACCACCACTCCCCACTTATTACCTCCATCGCAACCTTGCGTGCATGCAATCCAGATATTGAAATTTTAGTGCTGTATTCCGGGAATAGAAAGCTCAATGAGTTTGAGCCCTATTCAAGCTTATTAAATTTCAGGGTGGTCCCAATCTCTTTTTATATGGAAAAATACAGGGAGTACGTGGGATGGGATTACTTATCCAGATTATTTGATTTGCGTCGAAATGCACATCATATCAATACAGATACCTTGATGTATTGTGATGTCGATGTGTTTTGGTTCCAAGACCCGCTTCCACATTGTGCGAACCCGAAAAAGTTCTGTTTCGACGGTGGAAATAGCGGCTTTTTTTATTACCAACCGGAGTCGGAGGAGTACGAAAGGTTTATTGAGGTTTTTGAATCGTATACGCTGTCTGCTTTACATTCTAAGGATATGTACCAGCTTATACAGAAATGCAGACCCTATGAGAGTGACCATTATTTATACGATGAGATGGTTCTGGCATATATGCGAAAGTATAACCCTAGTTTGTTACAACACATTGACCTTACGGAGCATTGCCGCCCAATGCATATTCATAAATATGGCCAGGAGCTTAAAAATATCCGAATGCTTCACGCCCATGGCATGTTTATGGCTAATCCTTTTACAAAAATTAAATATTTGCAACTCAACTGTAGAGGCTTGCTTTGCTTGCTCTTTTCTGAGCTATATGAGCGAATTTGCCAGGTGTTGGACCCAAAAGACATATTCTCGAAAGAGGAGCTGGCTTATGTGCTGCCTAAGCAGTATAGCTTGCTGGAAAACCCTCAGAAACTGCTCGCAACTAGGAAAGCGGACGGGTTTTATTACGCGCATTTATGTGGGCGGAGCAGATAATTTTCGTTGAGCTCGAAGAGTATTTGTGTTGGCAAATGGCATTTTATTGCTTTGAGTTAATTCTTACGTAGCCAGATACTCGAGCCCGCAGCGGTAATTTCGTACTTCTCATCATGTACGGAAAGCGGAAAGGTCTCTCGCATGATCTCAGGGTAGAGAGTATCCAGCATGGCGTTAAAAAAGCATATCGAAAAAGCAGTATTGTATTGTAGAAACCCACGTAGCAAGTACACCTCGTTCCACAATCGGCCATGCAATAGCCAATCTTTCGGGTTTTCAAATGGCCAGTAGACATCGTGAAAATGAATCATTACACCGGGCTTTAAACGAGGAAGAATCTCGAAAAAAATACGATTCACATCGCTACCAAATTTTGTAACGTGAGAAGAATCGATGAATAACCAATCACCACTATTCAGCTTGTCAAACATCTCAAGTTCAACATCCTGAAGTTGTAACTGGATTAGTTTATGCTTTTTTCTATCATTTTCCTTGAAAATCTCATGCAAACGGTATGGGTCTGGCTCGATAAATACCAGTTCGATATCATTGTTCAGAAAGTGTTCGTTCGTATCTAGCATCAGTGCTGATGAGTAGCCAGATCCGACCTCAATAATTCTTTTTGGCGGTCGATGGCGGAGCATCCCAAAAAGCACACAGGCATCTGTATAAGAAAACCAGCCATTGTCCAGGTAGTAGCGAAATTCAGGTTGTGGTTTGTCTGGAAAAGGGATGCATGATTGATACTGTTTGAGTTCGTCAGCTAATGCAAGCTGCGCTTCAAGGTTTAAATTCACGCCCGCTATGCTTTTCTGCTGGTGATTAACCAGGGACTCATAGCGTTTTTTTATAAAAGCAAAATTAGGATAAGGGGAGTAGTAGTGACCAATAGGGTACTCAACAGTGATTTTATTTAAGTAATGTGTGTGAATAATTTCTTGCGCTTTCTTTTTTGCATCGTTTCTGTCGACCATGAAGAAACCTTGTCCTTTTTTGGGGGGATCTGGAGGTCTAGGTTAGCAAATCTAAGTGATATTGCACAATAATATAGATACTATGGATTTTGCCCTCTCATAGGGTAAAACAATCAATTTTGGAGTAAATATAAATCTGAAAATCGTCTACTAATTTTAGCCTAAAAAAAAGCTTTTTTTTGTGAGTAAAATGAAGTTTTTCATTGAAGTTATAGGCGAATCTTGATAGATTTTAAGCGTTTTTAATCGCTTCTTGGGGCGAGAATTTCAGAGATGTAATCGCATTTTCTATGCGTTTAGTTGCTAATTTAGAATCAAAATTCAACCCCATTTGAAACTCAGTTAACAGTATTCAAGGAAGGTTCAGAGGCTTTTCTTATAGCGAGTAGCCCGTTTTATAAGTAGTTTGGCTCTGTAATACCATTGGCATTATGAAAATAGGATCAACAAATAGCCGTAATTCAAGGCTCCTTCCGTATTTAACGAAACGAAAAATATATTCTGCCTGGTTTACGCGGATGCAGTGCGAGTACTCTCGCTATATTGATTTTCCTAACGATAACCAGGAAGTGCATAAGTTGGGGCGCCAGTGGTTAGCTTTCTTGCTTGAAATGTTACTGGAGTATTGTGTTTCAGGTGACCCGAAGATAAAACAGTTATACATAGCGGAAAGGTCTCGCTTTTTCGGAATTGACTGTGATTGGCACAAAAAAAATGCATTTTATCGATCTATTATTCAAGCAGAAGTAGAAGATATTTTGTGTGAACTGGATACTGATAGGCAGAAGTCGTTTTTAGCTTTGTCAGAAGATTTACATCGGTCTTTTATCCAGCAACCAGTTAAATCACTAAAAATAATCGTCGTTGGAGACTGTGTACTCACAGACATACTAACAGGCTTAAGAGCTCGATGTCTTAATCATGCGATTGATTTGGATGTAAAGCAAATATATCTAGGTGCGTGGAACAGTGAGACTTTTGATTCGTCGACCGGTTGTGCGGTATCACAAGAATTAGATGAAAATATCGATGTAATCGCGGTAAGTTTTTTTTCCTATTGGGGAACACCGTTGTACCGTGCAACGTTACTAGACATCGCCCAAAATGGATTTTGTGAGGAAAGACATGAAAAATCGATCAACGATATGATGACCTATGTTCACCAATTTATCCAAAGTATTCGAAGTGTCTCAAATGTACCCATTTTGATTCATTCAACTGGGGGGTTGCCCTGGGTACTGAATTATAGGTTTCAACGGGACGAGCCTTGGTTTACGGTAGAGGGCAATGCACCATTTGAATGGCAATACGTATTTGGCGACTTAAACAATCAGATCTCCTTACTTACATCACAATATGAAAACATATCGATTGTTGATGAAAAGAAAATAGTTTCTCGCATTGGTGCGGAAAAATGTTTTTCCCCTTATTTGGATGAGCGATTTTGGCAGGGCGCTATTTTTCGTCCAATTGAATTTGGACGTCAGCTGGCCGAAGCTTACTTTTCTATTTTACACCCGCTTTCGGAGTTTAAGCGAAAAAAGGTGGTAGTGGTTGATTTTGACAATACGCTTTGGTCAGGAATAATGGCCGAAGGTTTGGTGGACCACTATTGGGATAAACAAGAATTACTACAAAATTTGGCTGATCAAGGCATTCTTTTAGTTGCTTTGAGCAAAAATGCTAAGGAAAATATTCGTTGGTCTGAAATGAGTTTGACAAGAAACCGTTTTGTTGAGCTATGTTTTGATTGGGAAAATAAAGTCGATAGGCTGCCTGAAATTGCCAAAAATTTAAATTTAGCTATGGATGCTTTTATATATCTGGATGATTGCGAAAGGCAGCTTGGTCTGGTGTCACACTACTACCCTGAAGTATGTTGTCTGGATGCAAAATCAAATATTTCTTGGGGTATGCTTAAAAAAATGCTTTCTTTGTGTAATACCGCAAAAACAGATGAAGCCAAAAATAGAACACGTTTTTATAAAAATAATTTAAAACGTGTTTCATCTATAGAAGGCGAAAAATCAGAACATAGCTTGTTACCTCTTGAAATTAAGGTGTGCAGTAAAGAGTTAAGCAATGAGGAAATTGAACGGGCGGAGGAAATTCTGTCTCGCACAAATCAATTCAATACATCGGGGGAACGTTATTCCAGACGCGAACTCCAAAGTATGATTAATAGTCGTTTGTGGGAAGTATGGCGATTTCGTTTATGTGATAAATTTGGCGATATGGGATTAGTCGGTTTGGTTGTGGTTCAAAAAAAAATTTCGGAGAAAGTTATTTTCTTTTCAAACTTTGTCATGAGTTGCCGGGCAATGGGGTATGGTCTTGAAACACATATGTTAAGCTTTTTGGCTGATCAGTATGACAGTTGGTGCTTGATTGGACAGTACATTAAGTCGGAAAAGAATGCGCCGTGTGAAAATTTATATCAAGACCACAGCTTTTCTCCTTGCGGAGGAAATAATTGGATTAATAAAAACCCGAGTAGCATACCTAAATCCCCGTTTTGGATAAACTCTGAAACCGATGTTTAGGCAATTACATAAACTAGCCCAATGTATGTATGGTTTTAAACTATGATTTCTGCAGTAATACCTGTAAAACTAAGACACTGTGAAAAAAAAGAAGGCATTAAACAGTGTGAGTTGCTTTTTCGTTCTTTAAGTAAATTTTGTCAGGAGGGCACATTCAAAAAAATATTCGTTATCTGTCCATCTATCGATTTACTTGAGTTAAACGTACTATCGGAAAGATGGCCAGAACTGTCTATTGAAGTGGTCGATGAAAACGTATTAATTGGTCATTTAAGGATGAAGGGATTTGTCGATGGTTGGGTATTGCAGCAAATTATAAAGCTTAAAGCACATGAGCTTGTTGAAACGGACTTCTATTTGACTTTTGATGGTGATTGCCTCTGTATTAGGAATATGGGGTATGAAGACTTGGTCAATGACAATAAAGCGTTAATTCAGTTGGAAGATAAAAAAATTCACTCACAGTGGTGGAAAGGCGCCGCAGAAGTGCTTGACTACCCACTGGATTTTAACAAGATTGGCATGTCGGTTACTCCAGCAATTTTATCGAGAGATGTGGTAAAGGGCTTGATCAATGAGTTGAGTTTAAAATATGCATCTTGGGAGTCAAAACTACTTTCTTACTGCATAAAGTTCGTAAATGGACAGCCAAGAGGTTGGTTACCCCATCAGATTTGGTCGGAATATACCTTATATTTTCTCTATTTGGAGAAGCATGGCTTGCTATGGGATTATCACTTTACATTTGGTGGGGAGTATTGGGAGGAAACGCTGATATCGAAAAAGTGTTGCTGGGTGATTGATGAATACGATCAACTGGAGCCTGAGATCCTTTTTAACGGTGAGGGAAGAGGGTTCTTTTCTGTGATACAAAGCAATATGAATGTTCCTGTTGCTGAAATTGAAGCCCTACTGTCACCATATATATAGTCATTTGGTGTTTACGAAAACCGCGTGTATAAAAAATGATTTCGATTGAGCAGCCGTTTTTTTCGGTAATTATTCCAACTCGAAACAGGGAACTGTTGCTTAGACGAGCAATAGCGAGCGTTTTAGCTCAGGATTTTGAATCCTATGAAATTGTTGTTGTTAATGACGCCTCAGATAACTCTTATGATGTAAGCTGTTATGAGAATGTCCATAATTTGGTGTACATCCATAACCGTGAAAATTTAGGGCAGGCAGAAACACGGAATTTGGCTGTGAACCAGGCATCGGGGAGATATTTAGTATTTCTCGATGACGATGACGAATTATCTAGCAATTTCTTATCTATGACATATCAGTACCATAAAGCGCGGAGTTTTGATGTGGATATGTCCTGGTCAAGTGTTACATCACTTGAAACTGTAAGGGGAAAGGTAGTTGCTAAGCCAATTGTGTGGGGGCGACAGTATCAATCATATGAGCATTCTCCTGTTCGATTACTTCGATCTGGGTTAGGTTATGGTGTGGTAATTACAAAAGAACTCTTCTCCAAGGTTGGTGGATTGGATTCTAGTTTCAAACTTGTTGAAGATACCGAATTTTTTACAAAGTTTTTGTCTCAAGGCTATTTTCCCCATGAAATAACGTCTACTAATGTATTTATGCATGTGCACCGTGCTGTAAGGCTAACTAAAGACGTAAATACCTTTAAAAATAGAATATTGGAAATTGAGCGAGTTTTAAGTCTTTATCGATCTTACTTTGATCATAATTTTAACTCAAAAAGTGATTTGCATTGGACTATACGTGGCTTAGAGATTCAAATAGAGGATGCATTGAAAATGAAGTCAAAGGGAATACTAAAGTGAGTCAATCCAATCCGAAATTTTCGATTATATTGACAACTAAGAATCAAGAAAGAAATTTTAAAAAGTCTCTTGCAAGTGTCTTTTCTCAGTCTTATAAAAATTATGAGATTATTATTGTTGACGATGCATCAAACTCTGTCTATGACTTGTCTGGACTGGAGCACTATACAAAACGGTATAGTATAAAATATATAAAAAATTCAGAACCACTAGGGAACTTTGAGTCAAAAAACATTGCTTTTAAGTCTTCGGAGGGCGAATACCTTATTTTCGTTGAAGAGTGGTGTGAACTGGATAGAAATTTTTTGCTAGGAGTTCATGAGTTTTGTGGTAATTGTAAATCGAACTCATACTTTTTGTGGTCGACTTTATTTACTATAGGTGCTATGCGAGATAAGAGTAGTGCTCAGAGAAGAACATGGGATCGACGACTTCTGATTGATAAATATAACGTCGAAAGGCTACTCACAACCTCGGTCGAATGGGGTGTTGTTATTCCCAAGTGTTATTTTGAAAATGTAGGAGGATTTAATAGCTCTTTCTACTATTATGGAGACATTGATTTATTTGTCCGCCTTGTAAATTACGGAGCAACACCCTACGAGAATCCCAGATCCTCCATATATCTTTATGAAGAAAGGAAAGACAACCCGGAGGAAACAGTCGAGTCAATGCAAAAGAAAATAAATGAACTCTCAGTTATTTTCGACACTCACACAAGTTTTTTTGAGAGATATTTTCACTGTAAAAGCAGCTTGTTTTGGAAAATTGAGCAATCCAAACTGGAGTTGTCGGATATTCTTCAAGCATAGGAATTAGAATATGAATAACGACTTTCCTCTAGTATCATGTCTATGTCTAAGTCGAAAGCGAACTGAAAAATTGGCTGTTGCAGTAAACTGTTTTCGTCAACAAACATACCGGAATAAAGAACTTGTACTTCTGATTGACTCCAGGGACGAAGAAACCAAAGATTTTCTTAGTGAAGTCCATGATCCTAATATACGCGTTATAAGTTTGGATCCCGTAAAAAGAAAGAGAACTCTGGGAGAGTTGAGAAATATCTCTATCCGGGAATCAAAGGGAAAATTTGTATGTACATGGGACGACGACGATTGGCATCACAAAGATAGATTGAAAGATCAAGTCGAAGCTGCGCTACGTTCAGGATATAGAGGTTCGATTTTGACCCATACAATTATGTATGATCAGGTTAAATGTGTAGGTTATATATCTTCCGGACGAGGGTGGGAAAATACCGTAATGATTGAAAGGGAGTTTATTTTGAAAAATGGATTGATGTACCCCCCTTTAAATAAATCCGAAGATTTGTCTTTTGTGCAAAAACTCAAAGAAAAAGGACTGCTATGTGGTGTCACCAAAGCGCAATTATACGTATATAATTTTTACGGAGACAATACCTGGAATAGAGAGCATTTTGAATACTTGTTTAGCTTAGGAAGGTTGTTGACGGAGAAGCAATCCGAGCTTTTAGCAAAAAATTTGACGCTAAGTTCTATCAACAATATGGCTGAAGAAGTGCTTGATTCGGAGGAGTTTTACCGGGATTTGATCTACTGATATAAAAGGAGTAAATGTGACTGAATTAGAAAATAAGGTATTGGAAATTATTAGAAATAATCAGGAGTTTGTTGGTAGTAACATAAATTTAGAGACAAAGTTTCGAGAAGATCTTGGGGTTGATTCTCTGGTTATTGCACAATTGGCTATAGAAATTGAAGATGCTTTTGATATTCGATTTGAAGGTATTCACATGTCTGATTTAACCACAATTAGGCAGGTGATAATAAAGACAGAAGAATTGATTGAAAGGAACTCTAAAGTTCAGTGATTTATATGCAAAAATATATGGAATACCTTAAGCCCGGTAATGTTATCTCCGAAAATAAAGATCTTGACGGAGTTAGCATTGTAATTCCTACTTACAACCGAAACCGCCTATTAGATTTATCTTTGCTTTCATTGGTAAATCAGATATTTCCGAAGGATAAGTATGAAGTTATAGTTGTCGATGATGGCTCGAACCCCAAGGCGGATGTCGTAGTTAAGAAATACGAAAGTGTAATTGATCTGACTTATTTGTATCAGGATGATCAAGGATTTAGGGTTTCAAAAGCTCGGAATCTAGGTATAAAAGCAAGTAAATATAAGACAATTCTTTTTATTGATTGTGGGGTTTTATGTGGCCCTGATGTGGTGAGTGAGCATTATGCACTACATAAAAAGCGCTCGATCGTTGCTATGGGACTCCCTTTTTGTTTTGAAACGGGAAAGGGTATTCCACCCGAAATCGATAAGCTTCTGGATCTAGGGGAGTTGAATATTATATTTAAACTTATGGGAGATGATAAAGCTTATATTGACCCACGATACATTTTCTTTCAAAAGTACAACTTTGATTTAAGTAACATGAAGACTCCATGGATTTTTGCTTGGACGTGTCATTTGTCAGTTTCGAAATCTTCGCTGATTAATGTTGGCGGATTTGATGAAAATTTTAAAAGCTGGGGTGGCGAGGACGTTGAATTGGCTATACGGCTATATGATAACGATAATAAGTTTGTGGTCGCAAGAGATGTCAAAACTTTTCATATCCCCCATGATAAAAATAAAATTGGCCGCCTTTTGTCTGGGAGAAACAATGCAGATTATATTCATAAAAAACACAATACAAAGTACACCGCTCTCTTGCGAGAAGGGCATGGGAACGAGGCAATGATTCGGATAATTGAGACGGGATTGTTGGATAAGGTACGTTAGCTACTCTGATTTTAGCCAGATAATCTGTTTCGGGGCTAAGATCCTATTTATATCGTGTTGTTGATTTATGCAAACCCAATTTTTAGGAAGGTTGTTTTTTAAGAAGACGTTTTTTTCTATAGGTTGAGGTGTATGATTGTAGTTGGCTACTAATAGGAAGTTTTCGTTTTCGATTTTTTTTCGTAACACTAAGAGATTGTTTTCGGTATTTAGGGCTTTGGCATACGAGTTTATTATTGCTGGATATTTCTCACGGATAGCATGGTATATGTTTTCTTCTTTATCTGGGTGATTGACGATAGTTCCTCCTAAAAAATAGAAGATAGGATCGTAGTGGCTACGTATGTATTGTAAGCCTTTTTGTTCTGGGGAGTAGAGTATTGCTGAATTTGTTATCATTGGTTTTGGATAGTTAGAATTTATAGCATTAGATATTTTTCCGCTATCTTGTTGTTTAATCCCCAAAATTATGTCTCCAAGAGATCTTAAATCTATCACATTTCCGGCTGTTCTAGGAAACGTTAAGATGTTTGTCGCATTGTCCACTACAAAATACACTTCTGAGTACGATTTTGTATGGGCGTTTATAAGTTCTTTTAGTTTTGCTCTTCGGCTTATACATTGAAATTCGCTGGCCGGGTCATACTTTCTAAAATATGTTCGCCTTAAATCAAATATCGTGTTATCGAGATTTTCGGAACTATGTATCCAATTGATTAATGTTTGATGTGTTCTTTGATCCTGAAAGTCAACGTAATATACACCATGTTCGCATACTTTAAACCCAAAGGAGTCTTGCTTGATTTGCAAGTTCGTTTTGTTCTTCAGGAATGGGTGTCTTCGGATCCATTTTTTTGCTTCCGAAATGCTTTCAAAACAAAGAGCAAGTTCGGGATTTTCGTTGTATATTATGCTGTTTAAGCAGGGATGGTAGGCTGATATGGAATTTTTCCATTCAGTTTTGAATGTACTGTGATTGTTATTTCTTTTTTCTTTAAAAGATATTGTTTTTGTCTTTATATCCTTTCTCTGAAACGGTAGTGTGATTTTGGTGGCGAGATCGTACTGTATAAGTTCTTGAATTTGAGGTTGGCTAAGAAGTATTCTTTTGTAAAAGAGTTCTTCTAAAGCTATATTTGGGTCAGAGCACTTTAAGCAGTCTCTAGCTTCTAGATGAAGGCTGTCAATAAACTTTCCTGCTCTTGGATACCCTCTCCAAATGTCGCTGAAATTTCCTAGTCGACGGTATTTTGTTTTAAATTCATCTATGGATGTGCATGGGAAATGCAGTATTAAAGGGGATTTTTCGTCCATAAAGTTTATATTACTTTTTGTTGGACGAAAAGAATGGACATCGTCGATATGAATATTTTTATTTATTAATGAAGCGCATTTTCCATTTTGATAGTAGTTAAAGTATAGCGGTCTTAACCAGCTGCAGCTGTCGATAAATGATTTCTGTTCTTTGGAGTAATGCCATCTTGCTTTGCAAAAATAGTTTTTTTTGAAGTAAGGGGTGGATAAATAAATATTGGTGTTTTCGGCTGTAATCGGTATTGCCTCATAATTTTTGAAGATGGCGCTGACTTTTCCTGACGCTTCTAAATTTTTAAAAAATGTTTGAATGTTGTGATTGTTGAGATAAAAAAGTTCGTCTATATCAATATGAATAAGCCAATCTATCCCCTCGTTCAGCGCAAGTGATTGAGCTAGGTATAAGTTAAGTTCTTGTCGAACCATAACTTCAGATGAGTGTAATCTTTCTCTGTCTTTTTGATGATAAATTGGAGTAAGCGCCCAATTTTCCTTGGTGAATTTATTCACATGAATTGGGGTGACGTTGTTGTAGCTGATTGCTATTTGGTAGGTTTCAGAGCACTCGTCATCTATAAATAAAAAAATATGAGAAACTCCAATTGACAGATGGTATTGAATGAAAAAATCAATATTCCATCTTGCATCAGCAATTGTGGATACAACTCCAATTTTAGTTCTTGTTGGTTCGGACATAATCTAGATCGCTTTTTAGCAGGATCATGTTTAGTAATGACAAGCATGATCCTGTAAAATTCAAATATAATAATTTCTGACTATTGCAGTACGGTCTTACTAAGTAGTTGATCCGCCAAAGCAATAAAGTTGTCGCCATCTTCTGCGGTTTCTAGAATATGGTTAAGTAGGTCTACAGACTCCTGAACTCTATTTAGATTGATGAGCGTTTCTGCTTTGTGATAAAGGGCCGGAGCGTAGTTGGGATGTTCATTTAGCAGATCACTCCATATCTCTATAGCGATATCCGTATTACCCAGATCTCTTTCAACCAGTCCAAGTTGAAATAATTCATTTATCTTTGCGTTAGGGTCTTTTACTTTAGTTAAGTAGAATTCAAATGCGCCTTTTGCTTTTTCAAATAATCCAATAGTAGCGTATATTCTACCAATCAAAGCATATGTTTGAAGCGGTGTGGCGGCACGGGCAACAAGATTTTTAAGTTTAAGAAGTGCATCTTCAGGGCGGTCATTTCTAAAGTCAAAATCGGCTAGTGCAAGTAGTTCATCACTATCAAAAGCTGAGTAGTTGTTCATAATACTTATCCTATAATATGTTTTTGTTTATTTCTTGAGTTCAAGTAGTCTTCGAATGCTCTTTAGTGCTTCTTTGTGAATTTGAGATATGCGTGCGTTACTTAAATTAAGTAGCTCAGCAATATCTTTAAAGCTTAACTGTTGGTAGTAGTAGCTCTTTATTATAAAACGTATTTTTTCGGGAAGAGATTCCACTATTTCAAATAACTTTCTATTTGTCTCTGCTGCAATATAGTAATTGCAAAGTGAGTTTTGTGAATCTGAGCTACTCTCAATCAGCATACCCAATGCTATGTCAACGGTAAGGTCAGCTATAATCGTCAGAGGGTCATCTTCTTTTTTTTCGTAGTAATTTACCAAATCATCATTTTTTTCCTTTCTCTTGCTGAATGCTCTCTCTTTTTTTGTTAAGTCGCGAATCGCATTTAGAATGGATCCTTTCATTCTGGGGTAAGCGTATCCCTTAAAAGGTATGTTCATGCTTGAGTCATATTTGTCGATAGATTCAAGTAGAGATACAGAGCATATACCCAAAAAATCCTCCCAATCTAGAAGATAATGTTGGTAGTTTTTATAGATACTGCCCGCAATTTGTCTACACCAGGGGAAGTAAAGCTCAAAAATCCTATTTCGATTTTTGACTGAAATTTTTCCTCCAGTTATAGACCAGATCTCATCCAATGGGTCTATGTTGTGATGAATATCCTTTTGAAACACGTGTTGCATGTCATCCACTCACACTGTGGATGAGCGTTTCTGCAATAAGGCTCCAGCCATCAACAACAACAAATAGCATGATTTTAAGTGGTAATGATATTGTGATTGGTGGGACCATAATCATACCGAGTGACATGAGAAGCGCTGATATAACGAAGTCAATTAAAAGAAAAGGGAGATATATAATAAAGCCTATCTTAAAGGCAGTCCTTAACTCACTTAGAAGGAATGCGGGAATTAATTGTACAGCGGGAACATCCGTTGCTATGCTCGGCAGTTTTTTTTCAGAAAGCTTGTAAATTAGTTGAATATCAGATTCATTGGTTTGTTTTATCATAAAGTTTTGGAATGGCTTCCAGGATTTCTCAATTGCTATATCGAAACTTATTTCTTCCTTTAGATATGGGGATATACCTGAGTCAAAACTTTTTAAAAAAATGGGTTCCATGGTGAATATGGTCAAAAACATTGCCAGAGTAAGTAGTACCATGTTCGGTGGGGTTTGTTGTAGGCCGAGAGCACTTCTAAGAAAAGAAAATACTATAATATTTCTCGTAAAGGTTGTTGCCGCTATTAAAAAAAATGGAATGAACGATAAACTTGTTATAAGTAAAAAGGTTTCTATTTCAGGGGTTAATCTTCCTTCAGATAGTGTTTGAAATACCTGATTCCATGTTAAAACTTGATTCATTCTTTTTTCTCTTCAATAGTATCCGTTTTGCGCGAAAAATCTATTTTTGTGGACGTGGTGTTTATTTTTGATTCTGTTATTAAAAAATATTCTTCTTTAAATCTAATTATGTATGATTTGGTGCTGTTGGATAGATGTTTCGTGCAAATAATTTCTATTTTTTCGGATTTCTCTTCTTCTGGTTGATAGTGTTCTGAGAATGTTGATTGTATTTTTTTTCTAAAAAGAAATACAATCGTTGCTAGAATAATAAAAATTAACAAAAAAATAAGAACTGACTCTAACGGATCACTTTCATAAGGTGTGTTAGATTTAAATTTGGGTTGTTCTAGGGATGTGCTATTCATTTTTTGTTAAACGTCAAAATTAGTCAATAATCTGTACTATTTCAATACCGAAATTATCTCCAACAGCGACAAGATTTCCTTTTGCAATAGTTTTTCCGTTGAGTTCCAGTAATATTGGCGAATCAAGCGACTCATTTAGTTTTATTGTTTCCCCTTCTGTCAGGGAAAAAAGTTCGCTAATGCTTAGGTCTGCACTGCCCAGGTTTACCGAGAGATTGACATTTACATGTCCAACTAATTCGATGTTGTCGGAAATTAACTTTTTGTTTGATGGTGTATATTTTTCTTCCGGATATGGGAACTCAATCTTTTCAATTTTATCTGTCATTTTTTGTTACCTTGATTGCTCTGTTTTCTTCTAGCCTAATCGGTCGGCATTTGGAAATATGATTTTTATCTATATAAATGTCGAATAGTGAGGAAATGTTAACTTTTGAAGTTAGAATGTCACCTGGTGTTAGTTCGTTAATTTCATTTATTGAATACTGTCCTAGTGATAAACGAATATTGATAGGTATTTTTTTGTCTACTAAAGATATTTTTTCATTTGATAAGGTTTTTTTGCTCGTTGTTGAGTGAGAAATGTTTTCCTTTAGTTTTGCCAGGTTAATGATTATTGCGAAGCTTTCTGTTTTATAATTAAAAAGAATGCCTAGGAAATTTGACTTGGCCGGGTAAAGGGATTTTGTCTCAAAAGAATCATTGTCTCCGTTTTCCTTTCCCTCCGATGTCGAGCTAAAAAGCTCCCCCTGAATTCTTGAGAAAAGCTCTTTTGTTGCATTTTCCTTCAATTTTTGAGCTATATCATCCTTCGGAATATGACTGGCGTGCTTACCATATATGATGTTTTCCCAGTCTGTACCCTGTTCAAAAAGGTACATAGCGGGATGCGGATTGCCAAAAGCTATATGCGAACCTTCAACGGTATCTAGGGAGATAGGTGATAACTTTAGTTCTTCGGGATTGAAACACCAATCTTCTATCCAATGTGTAATGATGTGGGTCAAACGCCCATAAATATTTTTGATATCCGTTTCTTTAGGATAAATTATTTTTGTTGGAAGATGCTTCATTTGACTAACCACGAGTTCCGTTATAAAGCTGTTCTATGAGTTCATTTGCTACGCTCATTACCTGAGAGCTAGCTTGATAACCGCGTTGTATTATTAGAATATCTGCGAATTCTTGGGTTAGATCTACATTAGAGAGTTCAATACTTTCGCCTTTTATTTTCCCCATCCCTTCTTCTGCCGGACGGCGAATTGTTGGTGTCTGGTCATCTTTTGCTGTAAACATCGCTCCTGTTGATCGTTCAAGGTTCTGTTCATTACTAAAGGAAGCAACTGCGATTTGACTCCCGTCATGGGTGTCTCCATTAGAATATTGAAGGATCATTACTCCTTTTTCATTAAATTTCACGCCGGTTAGGCCAAGAGGGGCGTTACCGTCGACAGTTCCGGTTACGAGGTTCGAAGCGCCACTTAAACTCTGTCGGGCTCCTGTAACTGTGTTAGGCTCCCCGAAGTTAAAATTTATCGTTTGCTCGGAACCTGATAGGGAGGTAGTAATTGATATTTGATTGAAGTTTTCTAAAAGTGATCCATCTGAGTTAAAACGAATTTCGCCGTCGCCTAAGATATCCCCTAAATTATTGGTAACTTCAACTGTCCACAGATTAATCGAATCGGTAGGATTTCTAAGTGTTAGAGTAAGATCATGAGAGATTCCACTAGCATCATAGATGGGGATGGGGGTTATTTGATGCGAGTCGTCGGTTGAAGCTAGGGCTCCCTTTAAATCGATATTTGTTGTGGCTACTGGAGGTAGAATTCTTTGTTCTGAAATGTCGATCCTTTCCAGATTGCTGTCCTCGTTTAATCCCATTACAAAAAAGTCACCAGTGGAGTCAACCAGCATGTTTTCTTCATTAAAGATAAATTGACCGGCTCTAGTATAAAAATAGTCTCCAGATTCATTTTGTAAAACAAATAATCCTTCTCCTACTATAGCAATATCGGTTTCATTTCCTGTTTGCTTTATGTCTCCGGAAGATGTTCTTGTGGCGGTGTCTCCAACGGTTGCACCGAAACCGGAACCATTTTCGCCTACCACATCCCTCATAAAAGTACTCGTCCCCCTGTAGCCTGGGGTATTCATATTTGCGACGTTATTACTGACAGTATCTAAGCTTTTTGAAAAACCTAGCATTCCACTTAATCCAGTAAAGAATGATTGAAGCATTTTTCTATCCTCTACATATATTAATTATTTTGAATAAGGCTAACTTGTGAAAGTCTTATGTCGGGAATTATATTCCCATTCGTTTGAGCTATTGTTAATCTTGGTCCGTCCTGAGTAAATCTTATAGCTGTTACTGTGCCAAAAAGTACGCTATCCGAAGTTCTTACTTCAACTCTCTTATTTAGAAGAGAAACAGATTGTTGGGTGGATGTTATATATATTAAGTTTTCTATCGATTCGGTAGTTTTTCTGTTTTGATCGACTGCTGCGAATTGAGCTATTTGCGCTAAAAACTCCTTGTTGTCTACAGGTTCGAGAGGGTCCTGATAATTAAGTTCTGTTAGAAATAATTTTATAAAGTCTTCCTGGCTCATTGAGTTGGTGCTGGTTGAATTGTCGGAGGCTGAGGATAGAATACCTCCTATAGCATCTACTGGCATAACATCAACTCCTATATTCTTTTCCGTTTATGATTAATTGGTAATTTTTAATATTGTTCTTTATGAAGTGTTGATGAATATCATCTGCAATAGCTAGTATGTCATTGACGTTAGACACGTAGTCCCGAATGACCAAGCTTGCTTTATCGTAGCTTTTCTGTAGCGTTATTTTTCTTTTTAGTTTTTCAGGTAAGCTTGAGATAACGTTATGTAATTTTATTATATTGTTTTCGGGTTTGGTTTTGGTGATCGATTTTATATCATTTGAGTTTCCGTGAATATATATTTTGTTGGTATTGATTTTCTGCGTGTGCTCGGCGTTTTTTATCTGTGTTATTCTTGATTTATTTAATGTCTCTATGTTTTTATGTGGTGCAGTGCGGTTTTCTTCTTTTTTATAGATTGTGAGTATATTTGTTTTGTATGTTTGTTTATTTAGTGCAATTGAGCTCATGTAGATGTTTGTTTGAATATTGTTGCTTGTATCTATTTTGGTCGAGTCGTTTAATGGATTGTTAAATTTGTTTCTTTCCATGTTTTCGTTGTCGGAGTTGCTTTGTATTTCATTGTTTGATTTTTTTTTGGGTATTCCATTTGTTAATGTATCCAAAAAGTCAGAACTTGATTCTGGCTCGTATTGATGTTTCCCCTTTACGATCTTTGAATTGTCGGGCTGAGTATAAATCGATGGGCTATTGGGTATGTTTTCTATCAAAGGAATTTCTCCAATATTGGTTTTCTTTCCTGGATTCTGTCGTGTAATTCCTTCTTGTCTCTTTCTTTTTCATGCTCGAATGACAATTTGTTCAAATGTTTGTCGTACAATTTTTGTTTAATGTGAAGCTGCGTTAGTTCGGCTAGCTTTTTAGACTTTAACATTGATATATTGTTAATATGGGATTGTGTGTGCGCAATTTTTTGTTCCGCTATATTAATATCATTAGTCATGGCGCATAATAATATTGGGTCTATGATTTGCTGGTTTTTTAAAGCTCTATTTTGTTTTGCTACAACGTCTCTTAATTCGTTCGTGCTTTCTTTCAGTTGTTCTTTTTGTTCAATAAGCTCTCTTTCAAATTTTGAGTGCTCATATGCCGTTTGGTTTTTTTTAATACCATTTGCTCTTATTAGACTTTTACTTGTTCTGATTCGTCGATTATCCATGTGACTATTTTCTCCTACTGATCAAGAATTGACTGAATTGTCTTTGCATGTTGCCACATCTTGTTTTTGCTTATTTTTTCTTCTGGGAGCTGGGTAACAAGTCTTATTATGTCAGCGTTTACAAGAAGCGAGTTGTCTATATCCGAATTGCTGCCCGCGATATAAGCTCCAAGTTCGATCATATCTTGAGCTTCTGAATAAACTGATAGTTGCTTTCTTAATAGTCCAATTGTTTTTTTCTGTTCGCTGTCAAAAAGTCTTCCAATTAAACGACTTAAGCTGTTTGGAATATCTATTGCCGGATACTGGTTTTTTGATGCAATAGTCCTTGATAGAACAATATGTCCGTCAAGTAATGACCTCATATGATCAGATATTGGTTCATTCATATCATCTCCCTCGACAAGAACGGTGTATATAGAGGTTATTGTTCCCTGGTTTTTGATTGTTCCGCCGCGTTCTAATAGTGGGGGGAGTAGTGAAAAAACTGAAGCAGGGTATCCTCTTGTTCCGATTGGTTCACCTGTGGATAGTCCTATTTCCCTTTGCGCCATAGCAAATCTGGTAATTGAGTCCATTATTAGCAGAACATTTTTGTTTTTTTTCCTAAACCATTCCGCTATTGCTGTTGCGGAGTAAGTTGCTTGTTTTCTTAGGACGGCGGGTTGATCGGCAGTTGCTACTACTACTACAGAGCGTCGTAAACCATCCGTTCCAAGCGAGTCGTCTATAAAGTCAATTACTTCTCTTCCTCTTTCGCCAACGAGTGCTATAACCACGACATCTGCGTCGGTATTAGCCGCAATCATACCTAGAAGAGTACTTTTACCTACACCACTTCCGGCGAATATTCCTATTCTTTGTCCTCGACCTAGAGGACAAAAAAGGTCTATAGCTGTAACCCCTGTATGAAGGCATTCGTTAATAGGTACCCTATGAAGAGGGTTTATTGGTGGTGAATGAGTACTGACAGAGTCCTGGTTTTTTGTTTTAATTCGATTGTCCAGGGGGTTGCCGAGGGGATCAATCACAGATCCAAGAAGGTCATCGCCAATATTTAGGTCTAGACTTTTTTCTAGAGGAATAACCCTACTATTGAGACATAGTCCCTGTGAATTACCAAATGGCATGAGCAAAATGCGGCCATCTCGTAGTCCGACAACTTCTGCTAGTACTTTAATGCCGCTACGAGCTTGAATTATTTCTACTAGTTCTCCTTGGAGAACGTCGCAACCTGATGCTTCGAGCAATGTACCATGTACTGCGGTTAAGCGTCCTGCACTTATTCCAAGTTTTGTAGATCTAATTGCATTTATGTATCGATCAGTACTAATTAAGAAATTATTCTTCTTCACCACTCTTTTCCCTTAAAGTGGTTATTAATGAAGTTTGAAGTTGGCTGAGTATGGTATTTATACCAACTTCTTTTGAACTGTAGGCTGAATCTATTCTGCATTCTCCAAGTTTAACAGTTGAATCAGATATTATTTTAATGTTCCCATCAATTTTACACGCAATTTTTTCAAAAAGGCTAATTTCCTTCTCACTAACACAAAGTGTTAGTTCGTTAGTATCAGCAAGGTTGTTAATTTCTTTTTTAGTAATTTTTTCGACAACAGAGTTGTATACATTGTCTTCGCTGATTAGTTTTACTAAGCATTCGTTTGTCAGTAATACCAAAGCTTCTTCCATTTCTTGTTTGAACCCAGCTTTATATCTCTCCAATTCTTTCTTCAGGATGGAAAGGACTTCAAGCTCGTTGTTAACGCTAGCCTTCAGTTCGTTAAGTTCTCTATGGTGTTTTCGTTCTATTGAGTCAATTTTATTTAGAAAGTCACTTTCCATTTCCCCTCTTATTTTTAGCAGTTTATCTTCGTTTGACTTAGTTTCTTTATTGTTGTGTTTTAATTTGCCGGTTTTCTGGGTTGAAGAGTGTGTCTCTATGTTTGTTTGATCCAATTTTATTTCCGTGGATACATCGACTCTTGACGTAGTAGTGCTATGAGGTAGAATTCGAACACTGCCGAGAATTTTCGCACTTTTAATTAACTTGTTCATCTAGTTCCCTTGCTATTCTTATAAGAGCATTTTTTAACTGCATTGGTGTTTTTTGAATTGTAATTTTACTAGATGAATTAAGAGCCTCTTTTCCCGTTAGAATGTTTTGCCAGATTTCGGGTAGTTTGGATATGTGAAAAATATCTTTCGAGTCATCGCTGGATTTCTGCATCTGTGGGGCGGCATAAACCTCCACTTTATCAATAAGGTCAAAAGATAATCTATTCTCTTTGACTATATTTAGAGATTCGGCCTGTTTTAATAATGGACTAATTACACCTAACTCTTTTTCGGAAAGGTTGTTTAATATCCATTCTTTGTCTTTTTCCTCTAGACAAAGGAGTTTAAGCACCAGTTTTCTACTCATTCTTATCTTGAACCTGCTCGTTTGCCCATTGTTTAATTTCCAGTAGGAGAGTGTTCATTTCTTCTTGAGAAAGCTGTTTTTCTTTTCTCGGTGTCTTTCTAAGTAAAGTTGTTGTGATGATAAGTATGAGAGTAATTAACAGAAGAATAACGCTAAATACATAAATAGTTTTTTTGTCTTTGTAAATTGATTTATCTAAACTACTTTTTTCTGGAGGTGTTGCTATTGTCGAGTCGCTGTCTTTTGCACTTTTTTCCTCTTTATTTGTTTCTGAATAGGCAACGGATATGGTGTCACCACGCTCTTTTTCCAGTCCAAGAGCGGAGCTTACTAGTGCACTTATGATTTCTTTTGTTTCTGTAGTTATTTTTTCTCCAATAACAATTCCTACGCTGATTTTTTCTATTCCACCAGTAGCATACTCGATTTCTGATTTTTCTCTGGAGTAAATAAATTCCTGTTCAAGTGAAGAGTTGTTTTGTGCGTTCTTAAGTTCTCCATCGGAGGTCTTTTTGCTTACGCTTTTTATTGGGTATCCGCCGTTATTTCCTTCGTTGTTTGGAAGTATTTCTTCTCGGATCGACTTTATTTTGTCCATGTTATACTTAATGCTAACTACAGCTTGTACATTTTTAGTCTTTAGCATTTCAATAACGAGGTTTTTTATTTTTTCTTCATAGCTCAATTCGAGATTTCTGTTTTGTTCAATTCCGAAAGTTTTTTCGCTACCCTTTATAAAGGATATTACTCTTCCTCGTTCATCAAGTACTACCACATTTTCGGTCGATAGTTGATCTACAGAAGTTGCTACTAGTCTGCGTATACCTTCAATTTGATCGTCTGATAGTGCCGTGTTTCTGATAGCTGTAATTGTTACTGACGCTTTGGGTATTGAGCTTTTATCTTTAAAAATCGATTCTTTGGGTAATGATAGATGAACTCTGGCATTTTTAACTCCGGAAAATCCTGCTACGGTTTTTGCAATTTCAGTTTCCAGGGCTCTTTGATAATTTATTCTCTGTGTGAATTCAGACATCCCGTATTCGGCTTCATTAAATAGCTCAAAACCAATTTTTGTTTCGGATGGAATGCCGTATTCATTTAGTCGGGATCTCACATCTAAAAGAGAGGTGTTTTGGACGAGTATTGCTCCGGTTTGGCTTTCTTCTCGGTATGGAATTCCCCATTCCATTAGATGGTTCTGAACTTTCAGTTTTGTATCCGGATTCATTTCGCTGCCAATGACTGGAGTCCATTTAGGAGATAAAATCCACCATGTTGCCCCAATCGCTATTGCTACAATTAGAACGATTCCAAGAATTAATCCATTCTTTTTTGATTGAAAAATAAGTAAATCAGCCACAAGTTATTTCCGTTTTATAGTCTAATTCGTGTAATTGTTTCGTAAGCTTCCAAAACTTTATTTCTTACCTGGACTGCAATATTCAGTGAAAGCTTGGCTTCCTCCATGGCAATCATTAGTTCATGTGTTGAAATTGGCTTTTTAACGATATAGTCGGAAATGGCTGTATTCGCAGCGGAAACGTCTGTATCTAAATGTGTAAGTGCATTCAAGAACACGTTAGATATAGATTCACTAGGTTCGCGATTTGAGTATTGTTGGATAGTATTCGCTGTAAGTTCTGATGTAATAGGCGAAATAGGGGTTATCATAACTATTTTCCTCCAATAGATAATGCTGCTTTGTTCATTTCTGAGTTAGTATCATACGCTTTAATGTTCGCTTCATATGATCGTAAAGCGGAAACCAACGTTGCCATCTCGTGAACCGGGTCTGTATTTATAAGATATATGTATCCTTGTTTATTTGCATTTGGATGTGATGGATTATGGATAGCTTTAATTTCTGGTTGAACGCTTCCGCTTTCCTGATTTGTTTGGTTAACGAGTATAGAGAAATTTGCTAGTTTATTCGCTGCATCAATTGCATCTGCAGCATTTGAATACGCTATGTTCGCATGGGATAGTCGAAGTGATGCTAGTTCAACTCGTTGTCGTTCGAAGTTCATGCCAAGTTTTGCAATATTTGCCAAGGATATACTGTCCATTATTTACTACCTTTTGATGCGATTTCCATTAGAGCGTATTTTCTAGATAGAGCTTCAGCTATTGTTTTGTATCGTCCTTTTGCATGAGACAACTCCAGAACTTCGTTGTCTAAAGCGACCGCTCCAAAGAGTGAGTCTGATCCAGTTTCTGATATAGTTGCTTTCATGTTAATAATATTTTTGGTGGAGAGCTTGTTGACGTTTTCCATTTCTTTTGCTGCTACTTTAAGTAATTCATCAAAGTTTCCTTTCTGCTTAATCCCGCCTTGATTGGCTAGTTGAATATTATTTGCTGCAACACTTGCTCTTTGTCTTTCAAGATTGAGAGACCAGCTAATCATGTTGATTGTGAAGTCTGACATCGTTGATCCCCTTATTGTATTATTAGTTCCGCGTGCAATGCGCCGGCAGCTTTTATTGATTCAAGAATAGAAATTGTGTCTCTGGTACTTAGTTTTATTTTTTTGAGTGAGTTAACGAGATCGCCCACTGTGGTGCCGCCTTTTAACGTAACGCTTCGAGATGTTTCTTCTTCTAGCTTTATAGATGTGTCAGGAACAACAGTTGTTCCTATACTGTCACTGGGTCGTACAAGATACTGAGGTTGATACACGCCAAAAGATGTTTCAATCTCAATTTTGAGACTTCCTTGAATAATACTTACATCACCTATAGTCACATCACTTCCTGCGACGACTATGCCTGTTCTTTCGTTTACGACAACCTTCGCCTCAATGTCTGGCGAAACTTGAATATTTTCAAGCTTTGAAATAAAAGGAATTATTTTTGTCTGGTTGTTTAGCTCGATTTCTATCTTTCCCGGATGAACTGCTGTTACCGTATTAGGAGTGAGTGTTGTTCTAATTTTTTCGACTATTCTGGACGCAGTTGTATAATCAGGTTTATTTAGAAGGATGTTTATTTTCCCAGAAAAATCCTGGAAATTTGGAGGAGACTGCTCAACAGAGGCGCCATTGGAAATTCGACCTACAGTTGTTTGATTTTTTTTTGATTTATTACTGTAAGACGTTGTCTCGTATCCACCAACAATCAGGGAGCCTTGCGCTAGTGCATATAGTCTTTGGTCAGGCCCGTATAAAGGGCATAGCAATAATGTTCCTCCTGCTAGACTGCGGGCATCCCCTGTCGATGCGACACTCACATCAATACGATCCCCTGGCTCTCCGAATCTAGGTAGTTCAGCTGTGACTATAACTGCAGCAACATTTTTTGCATTTAAATCGTTTTCTTCAACTTCAAGACCAAAGCGACTTAGAGTGTTTGCCAGGGATTGGAGTGTTACTTTGTTTTTTTGTGAATCTCCAGTCCCAGAAAGCCCTACAACAATGCCATATCCTATTAATGCAACTTCTCTATTGCCTTCGATCCTGGCGAGGTTTTTCAAACGAACCTCGTATGCGTTTGAATTGGAAGCTATTGCTAACGTTAATAAGAAAAAAGTAATTATCTTCAAAACAACCTCATCCATCTCAATAGCTTCATGAAAACACCTTCGTGATTTGCGCTAGATACAATTCCTTTACCTTGAATTTCGATTTCGGCGTTTGCAACTCTCGTAGATGAAAGTGTATTGTCTTTGGTTATATCGTCTATTCGAGCTATCCCGGTTAATATAACCATTTGTTTCTCGTTGTTAATAATAAGGTTTTGTCTGCCTTCCAAAGCAACAAGTCCGTTATCGAGCACTTCGATGATTTGAACACTAACGGTTGCTTTTGCACTACCATTGCGAACCGTGTGACCTTTTCCTTTTCCTTCTCTTTCTATTGATAATCCTATTGAAGGCTGGTTGATCGTATCATACGCTCCCATATCAATTCCTGTAGATTTTGTTGTCCCGGTTCCTGCAGAGGACTGAGCACGAGTAGATTCAGAAATCAAAATTACAAGAGGATCCCCAACTCTATAGGCTCTACGGTCGCTGGCCAGCCCTTGATATGAATCGATATCAATCAAACTGTTTGCAAAAGCCGTAGAAGAAATCAAATTAAAGACTATACTAAATAATATGAACCTCATCTTCTGAGATGATTTTTGCTTTAATAGAGCCTTCAGAGTTTTGAACTCGAATTGATATAACATCATTGACATTCCATCCATATTCCAGTGCTTCGCCTATGGCGATAATTTTGACATCGTTCGTTGTAAGTACGGCTTTAATTGTCTTTCCTTTTGATATCATTGGGGGCGAGGAAAGATTTTCTTTAAATAAAGTTTGTCCTTTTCTAATTCTTTTTGTGCTAATTAATCCAATTGGTGGATATTCATAGAAAATATGATTTATTCCTTCGTAGCGCGCTATGTTGACTTCTTCCTTTTTAATGTCATTTTTTTTTATTACTGACATAGGAGGTATATTTTTTCTTGCTATCCATGCTTCTCCCGTTGCAGATACCTTGTACCAAAACTCTGCTTTTTTTTTGCCTTTCAATCCTTTCCATGTAACTTTTATACGGCCTGCTTTAAGTGCTCCTATGTTGAATTCCCCAAGCTCATCTGCAGAGATATTTGGTGTAGTACGCCTTCCTATTAATACGGTAGATATGTTTCGGTATTTTTTACTCAGCTTTTGGCATGTTGCTTGCGCAACATTTGAAACCGGGGCGACGATCTCCCTCTTTGTTTCGATTATGCTCTCAGGACTGCATTCAAAGCTATCCGAGATCAAAAGAGATGAAAAAATAAATGGCAAAAGAGTCATTATCTTCTCATGTTATTTATTGTTTCTAAAATTTGGTCTGCTGTTTGAATTAATCTGGCATTTAACTGATAAGCTCTCTGAGCAAGAACCAAATTTGTCATTTCATCAACCAATGTTACATTGGATAACTCTATAAAACCTTGAGATACAGTTCCAGAGCCATTTTCTCCCGGCGTTTCTAGGATTACATCTGAGTCCTCACTTTTTAACGTATACATACTATTACCAATGGAATTCATTGAAGAGGTGTTCAGCACCTTTGCTAATTCTAAAGAGCCAAGTTCTAATGAGCTGGTTTCATCTGCATATTCACCAAGAACCAAACCATTTTTCTCAATTACGATGCTATCCACATCTGCTGGGATTTGAATGCTAGAGGTTAATCTGGCTCCATTAATAGTGAGGTAGCCTTCATCGTCAATCTGTAATCGACCTAGTCGAGTATATGCAAGAGAGCCATCTTCGAGCTGAACTTCAAAAAATCCATTTCCGTCAATAGCAACATCAAGCATTCTGGATGTGTTTTTCAAGCCTCCTTGGGAAAAATCGACATCAGGAGTAGATATTCTTGTGCCTAAAGCATGGTTTGAGGTAGTGAGATCCATGTTAGATGTGTTTGGAGTGGGGTTATTGCTTGAAACCATGTCTACAAAATTAACAGTTGTTTTTTTGTATCCAACGGTATGCATATTAGCAACGTTATTTGACATGTAATCGAGCCATGCCTGGTTTGCCTTTAATCCTGTTTCAGACACGTGTAGTGCATCTATCATTTTATTTACCTACTTGGTTTATTCCCACATTTAATAATTCGTTGTATGTTGCAATGGCTCGTTGAACGCTTTCAATCTGGCGAGTCGTTTCCATCAAGCTAACCATTTCCGCCCCTGTATCAACATTGGATTGCTCCAGAGCGCCTTGAGCTATTTGATAGGAGGAGGCGATGCTAATCTCCCCGCTGGGTTTATATAATCCATCTCCTATCGGTATTAATTTGGAGTCGTCTTCGATGGAGTACAGAGTGATTTTTCCAATGTTCTCATCATTCTGGATAATAGTTCCATCAGACATAATATTCAGTTCATGTGTATTGTTTAACTCAATTGGACCGTTCTCTCCAATTATCGGTAAACCAGATTTTGTCGCCAGGTGTCCGTCTGCATTAACTGTCATGCTTCCATTTCGGCTCAAATAAATTTTATCGCTCTTTTTAACGCCTAGCCAAACATCTCCAATAATCGCTATGTCCAAAGGTCGATTGGTCACATTGAGCGTACCATTACTTCTATCAACCTTCGAGGTGGTTATAATTTCGCTGCTAGAATCATTTAACATTCTGTTAAATGAACTACTATCTATACTACTTTTTATACTTTTGTATCCGGGTGTATTTACATTTGTAATATTTTGAGAGATAGAGTTCATGCTATCTATTCTTGCTCTCATTATCTGAGAGAGGCTCATTATCTGCTCGCTCACTATGCAGTAACCTCTTTGTTGGTTAGGTCAATATTAATTAGGCCTGACGAAACTATTTTTCCATGGCGATCAACTTCTTGAGTTGAAACTACTTTTAGTTGAGGGCAGGCTCTCGAAAAGACTTTTTTTAATACTGGCCGAATTGTTGGAGCGCACAAAAGCACCGGGTGCTTATTCTCATTAAGTTTTTTCTCACACTCTCTAGACATTTCCTTGATAAATTGATCTAACTCCGAATGGCTAAGCCCTAAGCTTGAATTCTGCGTTGATGTTCGACTGGAAAGAATTCTATGTTCAAGGCTTGGCGCAAGTGTTATAACGTTTAATTGGCCGTTATTATCGGATAGCGTCCGGCATATTGATGTACTTAATTTTTCTCGAGTTTTTTCTACAAGGTATTCAATTTCTTTGCTTACCCGACCCTGATCAACAAGAACTTCTAAAATAGACTCTAGGTTTGCAATAGATATTTCTTCAACAATTAATCCTTGTAATACTCTTTGAATATCAGAATATGTTAATATTGTTGGTATGAGTTCGTCAATAAGGGTTCCTAGATCTTCTCGTCGACTTTCTACTAATCTTTCGGTTTCTGCTCGAGTAATAAATTCAGCTGCATTTCTTTTACTAAGCTCTTGTAGGTGGGTTACTAGTACGGTTTCGGGTTCAACAAGAGTATATCCCGCTGCATGGGCTTGTCCTTTTTGCGTTTTGTCGATCCATTTTGCGGCAAGACCATAAGTCGGCTCCTTGGTTTCCTCTCCGTCGATTTCTATCTTTGTTCGACCAGATTGTATTGCTAGTAACTTTGTTGGCTTGATTTGCCCAGCTGCTATCTCAACTCCAGATAGTTTTATTTTGTATTCTGAGTAGGGTAGAGAGTTATCCTTAACAGCAGAAAGTGTAGGTACTACTATCCCATAGTTTTCGACAAAATGAGTACGCAGTACTTCTAGTCTCTTCTTAAATTCGCTCGTCTCATTTAGATATTCTTCTGCCAAATCTGTTGCTAGCAGTAGTTCAAATGGTTTGGGTTTAATGGACTCGTAAACAGATTGGTTGTCTTTTGAATAGTCATCTTCACTGAGATTGTTTTCGTCAGTAGCGTTTTTTCGTTTTTTGTGTGAGAAATATGCCATTAGTGATAGTGAGATGAGTATGACAAGTATAGGAAAGAGCGGCATCCCCGGGACCAGAGCAAGACCTCCTACCGCAATTGATACTATAATCAAGGTTTTAGGGTAAGCGGAAAACTGTTTGGTAATTTCATCTGACAGGCGTGCATCTGTTGCTGCGCGAGTAATGATAATTCCTGTGGATACCGCAATGATGAGAGATGGGATTTGAGTCACAATTCCATCTCCTACTGTAAGTAAAGTATATACGTGTAAAGCTTCCCCCCATCCCATTCCTTTTTGGGCTAAGCCAATAGTTAACCCTCCAATAATGTCAATGATTATGATGATTATGCCTGCTATCGCGTCACCTTTTACAAATTTTGAGGCCCCATCCATTGCTCCATAAAAATTAGACTCTTTTTCAAGTTCACTCCTTCTTTTTTTTGCTTGCTCTTGATCTATAATTCCCATATTTAAGTCAGCATCTATACTCATTTGTTTACCAGGAAGAGAATCTAGAATGAATCGAGCTGCTACTTCAGCGACCCGTTGAGCTCCGTTAGTAACAACAACAAATTGGACTACTATTAGTATAAGAAATACTACCAAGCCTATTATGTAGTTTCCTCCAACCACTTGGTTTCCTACAGCATCAATTACTTTTCCCGCTGCGGCATCATCTAAAATAAGTCTAGTTGCGGAAATGTTAAGTGATAAACGAAATAGGGTTGTCATCAGTAATAACGATGGAAATGTTGAGAACGAAAGTGGTTTGTCTGTGTAAAAAGTTACCAGAAGTATCAGTAGGGCAGTGCAAAAGTTTATCAGTAATAAAAAATCTAATGCGCTAGGTGAAATTGGGGTAAATAAAATTAAAAGTATTCCCACCATGCATATGATTAGTGCAAACTCATTGATGCCATTGAAGAGTGCTGATGTTGTTTTCTTCATTTCAATTTTACCTTGGAGCTAGGTAGGGATATTACCCACCTGTAGATTTCAGCTACTTTTTTCTGGGAGCTTGTCGGGATCGGTTCTCCTATATTGACAGATCTATATATTTCTCTGGTCAATGCCGGTTGGCGAAATATGGGAACTTGATGTCTGCGCGCAATTCTTCTAATTGATGCGGCTAAGAATCCCTTGCCTTTGGATACGACAATTGGAGCGGGCATAACTCCTGGTTTAAATTGTAGGGCTACTGAATAGTGGGTTGGGTTGGTTATAATTACATCCGAATTTTTTGTGTTTTTTATGCTTGTTGCACGTGTTAACAACTCTCTTAATATTTTTTTTCTTTTGGCTTTTATTTCTGGGTCGCCTTCTCTTCGCTTGTTTTCATCTTTGATTTCTCTGGTGCTCATACGCATTTGTCGGCCAAACTCTTTTTTTGAGTACCACAAATCAAAAATGGAAAAAATAAAAAAAACACCTAATAGTGAAAAGACCAAAATAGAAAATGAGTCTCTCCAGTTTGTGAGAACACCTATCATAGTTTGGTGGTTGTTGATAAGTATCTTGTGGGCGGTGTATCTCCATATAATATAAGTGACGCCGACAAATGAGATGGTTTTTAAGCCTAGCAATATGACATCAACTAAAGATTTTCGAGAAAATATCTTTTTAAACCCTTTGTCAGGGCTTATTCGGGAGAAGTCTGGTTTTAAGGAAAATGTTGAAAAAACCGGGCCAACATGTATAAGAGTGATCAGAATAGATGCAACTAGCCCAGATAGTATGATTGATAAAGTTATTCGTGATATTCCTGATAGATAGCTAACTAGGTGATTCCATAGGTAATGGTTTGAAGTTGCAAGATTGTTTGCATTGACTAACCACCATTTCAGAAAGGAGCTTAGATATGCTGCACTGCTCCCTACTGTTGCTATCAATACGGTAAATGAGGCAATCATACTAAAAAAAGAAGGAAGCTCACTACTTTTGGCCACTTGTCCTTTTTTTCTTGCCTCGGAAAGCTTAAACGGTGTTGCCTCGTGGTCTTTATTTAAATCGCCTGACATATTAAATCCTAAACATCATATCCCAAGAATTTAGAGAGTCGGAGAAGATTCTATATATTGGGATAGAAGCATTTTGCAGGAACCATGATAGCGTAATCATTCCTATTGCAATTTTTGCGGGTAAACCAATGAAATATACGGGAGTTTTAGGCAGCGATCGGGATATAAACGCTAAGGTTATGTCTACAAGCCATAAGATGATTATTACTGGGCTTGCGATTATGAACCCTGTTGTAAAGTGAGCACCCAGTATTTTAATCCATGAAGAGTTCCAGTCAAATGCTATACCAGGAGGAAAAACCTTTATTAGCTTGGATAGGCCGATAAGTAACTCGTGGTGAATATTTGCAGTAAAAAAGATGAATAGTAATGCTAACGTCAGTATTTGAGGGGTGGGCCCCGAGGAATTTTCGGTATTAGGATCAAAGATTGCAGCAGCCGCAAAGCCAACTTGCATATCAATTAATTTGCCGGCTGAATGAATGGCTGCATAAGCAGTATGGTAGCTAAAAGCTAGTGATATTCCGATAAGAAACTCAAGAGTAATCAGGCCAGCAAGGGGAATGCTGTTAGATGCGACTGACTGAGCGTTGATGGCTGAGCACAGGACCATAGATAGACATATGGTTAAAAACACTCGAACAAGTACTGGGGCTCGCCTAAAGGGAGGCGGGGGGGCCACAACAAACAATGGAAGCAGCCTCACACTAATTAGAGCTGTAATAATATATTGAGTAAACATAATTTACCCGCTAGCCGCGTATCGAAATGCGTTGCGAGTAAATTCCGCCAAAACATTGAGCATCCAACCACCCATCATAAGGGCAACAAACACGGAGGCTATTATTTTGGGGACGAATGTTAAGGTCATTTCTTGGATCTGGGTAACGACTTGGAAAATGCTAACAACTAATCCAACAGCTAAACTAGTAAAAAGCATAGGCGCAGAGACTTTTGCTGCAGTGAGCATCGTCTCGCTCAAAAGAAAAAGCGCGGTTTCCTGTTCCAAGTAAATCTCCGTAATGCCAGTATATCTTTGTTGCTTTTTAGGTAAACAAAATAACTGAGTGTATGCTCATCAAGTAAATATGGTTCGGTTCAGGCAAAATTTAAAGCATGGGAAATGCTTACTAAACACCGGGGGGGGGGACAAGATCCAAACTCCCTTTATTACTTGCCTTAACATAATTGATAAATATCTTACCAAATAAGCTATCAAAAAGATTATTCGAAATCAAGGCTTATATGATTTTGGTTTTTAAAAATGTTATTTGGGGGGAGACCTAATTCGTGGTTCACAGCTTGTGTTTATAGCGTTGACGTATGATTTGAACTTAATGTTGATTTTTTATGTAAGAGAAAAGTATTGATATTGGTTGGTGGGCTAAGAAATTTGTTGGAATATGATGGTTTTACTACTATGTCAGCATTTTTATGATTTCCTTCATGTGATCTTTTAGTTTTGGGGAGTTTTCTATTGAGGTAGCTATAGTTGTGGCAATTTCTTTAAAGTTTGGATGATCGAGAATTTCTTCTCCAAACTCCCAGATAACAATTTCCTGAACTACTACTGTTGTAATTGATGATGACGGGATTTTTGCTATTCTATCTCTTATCCTCTTTTTTAGTTCTGTTTGGCTTTTCTTTACTTGTTCAACTGTTTCAAGTGATGGTGAGTATTTTTTATGGATAGATTGAGCCTTTGGTGTCGGCTCCGATTTGTTTACCAGGCTCTGAAATATTGAAGATAGACGAGAGGAGTCGATTTTAGACATATTTATTCTCGCTATACAGACTTGTCTCGGTATGCGCCGAGGAATGTGCTGTCACTTTCTATTGGTTGTTCTGTTGCTGACTCATCAGATCCCAAACTATCTATGATGTTTTGTATGGAAACATTTAATGCTGGATTGTCCTGGTTTTCTTTTTTTCCTTGTTCAAGTAGTTCTAGCCCTCTTTCAATTTTGTCTTCGCATATTGCAGTAAGACCAAGGCAGAAAGTCTTTATATATTGGCTGGATGTTTTCTCGATAAGTGACGTCCAGGTAGCAATAGCTTTATCCAACTCTTCTTTATGGCCATATAGCAATCCTAGTTGCAGAGATGCCATTTCAAGGCTTGGGTCTAAATCTAGGGCTTTCTCCATGCCTGCCTGAGCCCTGTCATACATGCCAATTTCTGCGTGCTGAGCTGCAATTAAATAGATAGCTAAAGCATTATTTGGTTCTATTTGAACGCATTTGTTTAGGAGGTCTAAGGCTTCGGTCGATTTGTTTTCCTGTATGTTCTTCATCGCAAGATGAAGTAGTTCTTCTGCATCTAACACGTGAGTTTCCTGTTGTTAGTTAAGGGAATTGCCTGGGTTTGAATTTTATGTGGAAAGCTCAGCTAACCTTAGCTGTATAAGTGTTTCAAGAGAGGTTCCAAGTTTGTCATTATGACGTTTCTTTACTTCTTCAAACAATGAGGCTGCTTCGTTTGTTTTTCCTTCGTTGCTAAGCAGCACCATGTTAGCATATATTTGATTGGCTCCATCGGGGGATAGTTTCTCTGCAAGTCGGATATGGTGCTCCGCCTTTTGTTTTTCACCCTGTAATGCGTAAATAGATGCTAAGGCCCCATGTGATTCACCAAAGGTGGGGTCAATCGCATATGCTGATTCAAAGGCTTCCTGTGCTTTGGTAATATTATCTTTCATTAGATAAATCCAGCCGAGGATATGCCAGGAGCCAATATGGTCTGGTATGTACGCAACAGCTTTGAGAAGAGAGCTCTCAGCTTCTTCAAATCTAAAATTGTGAAAATCTATCAGTCCTAGGGAGCTCCATGCCCTGCCACTCTCGGGGAGAATTGTGGTCGCTTTCTGCAAATCTGAATATGCGTTTTCATATCTTTGTGATGCCATATCTAATGTGGCTCGGGCAAGTAAGGCATTAAAGTTATCTGGCGAGCTGTCCAGGCACTCTTTGGCTAAGTTTCTTGCTTCGTCTTCTTTTTCTTCATCCGCATAAATAAGTGATAATAAACCCATAGCGTCGTAGTTACGAGGGTCATCTTGGATGACTTTTTTCAGGCGTTCAATTGCTTCGGGTTCTCTATCTAGGTTTTGAGCGCATCGAGAAAAAAGTATGTTAATCTCACTTCCGAATGAATCTGGAATCTCGATTTTTGTTAAGGTATCGATTGCCTTTTGATACTTTCCTCTTAGGAATTGGGTGTAGGCAAGATTATATAGTGTGGGAGAATTGTTTATACCGAGCTCAATAGATTGCTCAAATGCTTCCTCTGCTAGTTCCAATTTGTTTTCTGCCAAATGTAAAAAGCCTTTATGTGCGTGTAGATTGGCGTTTTCAGGGGCGAGGGCTAATCCTTTCTGAACAAGTCCTCTGGCTGTGTCTAGTTCACTAAGGTCGACCGCAAGTATTATGCTATCATATATGAGATTTAAGTTATCTGGAGTATATTCAAGGTACTTAAGATATCGATCTAACTTATCTTGGTTTTGTCTTGCTTCAGAAGGATCAGTGTTCAAAAACTATTTCCTTTGTCTTGTTCTTCCACTACTCCCGCACTGCAAGCGCGGAGCGCCTCTTTTATGCCAAAGACTGTACTCATTATGTATTACTAAATCAAGGGGGGGGCTAAAATGTACCGAATACATACTATATGGCTGGGCTGGGGGAGAGCTGGGCAGAGCCGCTGATTCTTTGGTACGCTCCTTACCGAGTTCTCTATCACGCGTTATACATAGGTTGATTTGGATCAACAACATTTGATGGGTTACGGATTGGCTTATTTTGTAGGCCAGCTTAGTTTAACAATAGAAAAATTTAATAGTTATTGCTGATGTTTTATTACATAAATATATATTTCTGGTATGTCGACACAAGCAATAGTGGCATGCATGTTTTATGACGAAGGGATGCTCACGTATCGTGGAACTAGATATGAGCTTGGTATGGGAGCAAGGTTGATTTGCCTCTTATAATAAAAGACTTTCATCGACAAAATATACTCTCAACGCGTGAAATAGAGGCTTGCGTGCGAAGTTTGCCCTCAGAACACGTTAAAGGACTAAAAGGAATAGTGTTTAAGCCTGCACGTGAGCTTGGGATATTTGGGATTCCCATTCATCAAGGATGTAAAGGAGGTTTCTATCCCGAGTTTTATACGATAGTAATATTTGATTTGGTCGATCGGAAAACTGCTGAGCATGTGTTGTATCATGAAATTGGTCACTATTACTATCACTGTAAAATGGACTCATATACAAAAAAAGAATGGACCGCTATATATAATGCCAACCGAAAACCTGTTTCTAGCTACGGGAGCAAAAACTGGGTTGAAGACTTTTCTGAAGCCTATGCTTATTTTATTTGCCAGCCTGACAAGCTCATGGCAAATAATTGGAGAAAATATATCTTTTTAAAAAGTAGGGTGTTTAACACGTAATACCTGCTCTTTTAACTCGGAGTGTAAATAGTTATCTCTGTATATATTAGAGAGTAAGTTATTCCTTTAATGCCGGATCGCTTTCAACTTGTAGTGATGCTATTTACCAGTTACATGGAATGCTGGTGGCAGATGAATCATTTGGTCTGCGCGATGCTAAATGGTTTTGAGTTTATATTGTTTCAAACAGCGAACATCAACAGCATTATTCGTCTATAACTAAACCTAGGGCGTACTAAAAACTACCCATATTAAGTACTGCATGCATTGCGAAATAATTGAATACGCCTGAGGGGGGATGGCGCAGATTTTATTTGATATAAGCTGCGGTGAATAATACTTTCTGTTTTTATTCAATAGACTTGTTGTTGGTTGAGGGATTTATCCGATGAAAAGTGCGAGGGCGTCTCAGTCAGTTAAAAAAAGCGAAGGGCAATCCAGTCGAAATGGAAAGACTGTTTCTGCTTCGGGTTACCATCGACAAGGTTCTAATCTGGGGAATCGCTCACTCGAATCACTATTGAAATCACGGCGTGACGCCAGTAGTGAGATGATGTCACCCAATAACGCACGTCCTTTTTCCCGATTGAGTGAATTACTAAAAAGCGGATGTTCCGGAAATTCGTTATCGGTTGGTGAGCGTCAAGGTATGGAGGTCAGCCTTGGGCTGGATTTAAGTGCAGCACGGTTACATCAGAACGATAACGTTAAGCCTGTATTGCAGCAGGCGGGAGCTCATGCGCTTTCTGTGGGCAAACATATTTTGTTGTCACCAGGGTTAACCGGAGAAAACAAAACCCGCGCCATTAATCATGAGCTTGTGCATACGGCGCAAGCGAATATGGCCAGTCCGAATTTAGCGAGCCCTATTGTTCTCGGCAGTCATCGAGCCGAGCATGAGTTCCAGGCTAATAATTTGAGTCGACTAGATAACGGTAAGACGTCGGCCTTTAGGCTTAAATCCTCTTCGCCCAATGTGGCTCGTCGTCAGTCGCCAAATGAAACAGGTTCACCTCCTGTGTCACTCCCTCAGCCTGACCCGGCCCAACAATTTAACCCGGTTAATTTGATATTTAAGCCTGGCGCACCTTGGTTGGTTATTGCAGAAGAAGGGGCAAGGCATGCCGATGTTGCCTATGAGCTTTATGGTGTGGATATCTCGTCCATCATGGAGCCAAAGAAAATGGAAAGCGTTTTCGGGTTGAGATATTTCGAGGGCCACTATCAATATGAAATTGTTCAGGGTCTGTTGAAGAGCAAGTACCTCAATCAGTTTCAGCAGAAAATGGGCAGCATGTTGGATGATGATGTACGACGGGCCAAAAGCATACTGCTCAATACTTATATTGATAGTGATGAAGAAAACACTTTGATGGGGATTGTTCGCTATTGGGCAAAAACCAAAAACTGGGTTGCCCCGGACGGTAATTCCTACTTTGATTGCTTTTTAAGTCGTTTAAAGAACAGTAGTCTGCATACAAGTTATTTGTTCGGATTGCATACAAGAAACAGTCGCTCATTCCTGGATGAGCTGTATGACAACATTGAGGATGATACAGGAGAACTGAATACGCTCATCGCGCAGAACAGTATCAAGCATGGTGGTTATCGGCCTTTCTGGCATCAGTATCGAGAAAAGCAGGCGGGAAGATCGCCCGCTGGTGATGTGAATAATGCGCTGGTGAATCGCTCGACGAATATGATTTTGAATCGTATTGAGGGTTATACCTCCGGTGCAGATAGTACCACTGTTGCGGAAGTCTTGACTGGATTACCCCCTCGCGAACAGTCTGCGGTGCTGCGCCAGATAATGTCCCGTCATGATGAGGCTAAATTCTCTATTCCCTTTACGGATATCGGTTTGGTTGGTCGTTTTGGTGAGCCGACCAAACAACACATGCTCTACTATTTGTTTGAAAACTTAGATGACGGCGACAAACAGCGTGTAGCGGAATCACTGCAAAAAACGGGCGTGATGTCGGCGGATGCGATTAAGCATTACAAAGGTGGTCGCAGTTGGGCAGGGCAGTATCTGCCAATGACTACCTATTGGGGCTCCCAGGCCACGCAATTTTATGCGGATAAAGCAGTGCAAACGGATAACCCTCTATGGATGGTTCCAGGGGCCTTTTCCGCCCTTTGGACCCCCGAGACGGCAAGTCAAACAATACTGACTTTGGGCACGGCGGGCCTGGGTGGCGCCTTAGCCCAAGGACCAATGTGGCTACAAAAAACAGCGCTAGTACTTGGCACTGGCTCTGCTGCTTACCAGGGAACACTGGCGATAACGGAACTCATTACTGGTCGTGATGCATATACGGGTAAACCGCTTGACCAAGTAGAGATGATAACGCGAGGTATTATGGCCGTCGCGAATGCCATTTTTGTGGTTGCGGGTTTTTACGGTGCCAGGCAACTTGCTGGTCGTCCGACAACTGCTTTGGCAAGAGGGAATGGAACGGTTAACAGTGAGGTTGGGGCTGGCCCTCGCTCAGGAAGGCCTTTTGCGGGGGATGGGGTTGAAGTCAAAATTTTATCCTCCGATGGTTCTGGTAATGTCCAATTTATCGCTCGACATACCAGCGGGGACATAGCTATCGGACGAATTAATATGTCTACCGGGAATGGGTCTGCGGTTATTAATGGCTCGCGCACAGTCACGATATCCGGTGGTGAAGTGATTCCGCCCAGGCTTGCACTTACAGCAGAGCTTGGTCCTCAACAGTCAACGGCTTTAGTACGATCTCCCTCCCAAATGGCTCTAAGCGGAAATCAGCCGATTATCGATTTGGCTCCCCTGCCTGGCGGTGGTTATGGATTACCGGGTAGATCCCCTGCGGGGCTATTACCAGCGGGTTCCAGCACCGCTTTGACTCGCCCGCATTTGGGTTCACGAATTATATTGCCTTCGCTCGCACCTGCACCGGGGCAGGCACCTGTGTATTCTTTACCTCTGGGCAATCAGGGGCAGGGCGGGGTTATGCTGATGAATCGAGGGCTGCAGCCAAACGATTTTGCCAATAACGGTTTTAGAGGTTCGACAATTGCAGATGACCCCACTCAGATGCGTTTATGGATGGCCGCAGAAAGGCAACTGGCAACGTCGCCACGTAACAACGCTTATAAACGCTGGCTAACGGCAGTAAGGGACGGTTCTGTTCATTCGTGGTCCAGTGAGGAACTCGGAAAGGTTTATTCTGCAATGTGGGATAAATACAAAGTGTTGGCCAGGGCTGAAGGAATTGATGTTGCCACCATTCACCACTGGAACTACAACAAAAGTGACTTCCCGTTGCAGGTGGTGGACCCGCGTCACCTGATGCCAGTTTATGGGCAAGACTTGTTGCGGGGAGGTTACCATCCGGTACATCAAGGCGGTTTACATCCGCTGACGACCAGTGGCCATCCAACTAACGATCCTGTTGCTCCGATCCATGTTATTCCTTTGGAAAACTATAATGTCCCCGCGCCGAACTTGAATTACCCTGGTATGCCGGATTGGTGGCATCCGCCTATGGCTCCACCAGAGCAAATAATGCCGTTTGGTTGGGACCCTTATTACCCTCCGCTGGGAAACTGGCCTCCGGAACTAATGCAGCTTTATCCTTTTTTAGCACCTAGATAAATACGTAGAAATTATTGATTGGTGTTGTTTGGCTGCGGTCGTTCGCGACAGTTTTTGCGTATGAAACTTGATTGGACTCTGTCAGTCTAATCCCCTCGTTAATATCCAGATAGACCAATTTTACCTAGGAGTTTTATGAGCAAAATATGCTATGTCCGAATGGATGAAGTTACGCCAGACCAGTTTTTACCGTTATTAAATAAACAGAAGATCCGAACTCACTTGATCAAGCATCATTTATTTGACGAAGAAACAACGAAGGAGTGGATGGCGGATAAAGTAGAAATGGATTCAAACCCAAAGTGTCGAGTTCGTGCCGTTATAGTGGACTCCTGTTTGGCCGGTTGGTGTGGTATTCAACTTGAAGAAGGGAAATATGAAATCGCTATTGTTTTAGATGATGATTTTTGGGGAGCAGGCAAACGCGTGTTTCAGAAAATAATGGAATGGGCTCGAGAGTTTAAACATCAAACCTTATTGATTCATTTTTTAAATACCCGTCCTAAATATAAGTTTTTGCAGAAGATGGCGAGAAGCGTGTGCGAAACGGAACTCATGGGGAATAAGTTTACAACCTACGAATTGATTGTTTAGGGAGTTTAATTGGAATTAATCACTTGTCTGAAATAAATCTCATCTTCATTTATATTCATAAATATGCATCCCAAATACTTTCAACTACCCACTTGTAGGTAGTTGAAAGTATTTTTATTTCTTGTTCCTGATGTCTGATCCTGTCTGTGTGTCCTGATTTCTCGTTTCTCAATATGTAGGCGTTTTCTGTTTTCTTTTAACGAGATTGATTTTCTGTTCGTTTTAAATGGCAGATGTCGAGAAATGAGTCGTGTTTATGGAAGTGTTATTTGAGAGAGTCTTATTTTTGTGAAGATTTTACAAATATTTTACATTCTGATATTGACGTATTTTTTTAAGATTTAATTGTTTGCACTGGCGGGGTTTTCTTGTCTAAAAAACAGAATAACAGATTTTTTTAGTATGAAAAGTAGAAATTAAAGTTGTTGGTGCTTTGGTTGTGATGCCGTAATAGTTGTTGTTTGTGCATGCAGAAATAATGGGTTAACAGAAATCTTGTGTCTGTTTATCCGTGAAATTTATTGTTGTGTGGTGAGTGTTTATCTTCCTCTTTCGGCATGTTTGTTGTGTTTTTGTAAAATAACAATGAAATGTGAAATCGATTCATTGTTCTTGCTGTTGTCGTTTGTTAAAAATGGCTGTCTTTGTGCAAGCTATATAAATAAAAAAATTGTCTTGTAAAAACAAATTGGTCGATTTTCCATTGGACGCACATATTTGAAGGCCAGGATTGAGGGGTCTCTTAATTCTGTGGGCTGAGCTTGATTGAAATAAAAGTGTAATAAAACTGTAATAATAAGAGAGTGTTATGAAGATTTTTCGCTTCATGTTTGTGGTGTTGTTTGGTGGGGGTTATGTTTTTCAGCCAGTGTCTGCACAAAACTCTCCTAACTTGTTTGATGTGTCTGGTGAAGTGGCGGTTTTAAAAGCAGGATTTTTATCCGATGGCAGCTTGGATATCAAAAATGAAACTGTAATTCCCGGCCTTGGGTACTTAAAAGTACTACAGAAAGAAAGCAATAGTGAGAGTGAAGTCATCTATGGTTATTTGCGCAGTGATGTTAGTCAGGATCATTTTGAATATATTAATACTACGATTGGTGTAAACAAAAAAAACAGGAAAATTTCCGCACACTTCGAAATTGAGGGCAAGCAGTACACGCTAAATGCCACAAGAACGGGTTATCGATTTGTTCATAAACCAAAACCCGAACTGCCTGAGTTTGATCGGGAGCTGCCCGTGAATCATAGGGTTTTAAATGAGAGTATGCTGCGAAAAGAGGCGGTTGGCAGTGGGTTGCTTGGTGCAGAGACGGATATGAATGGCAACATCGTCATTGATGCATTTATTGGTTTTTCTCAGTCTGCTGCAGACGTCGTCGGAGATATTGATGCAGAAGCGGCTATGCTGGTGGGCTCTGTTAACAGCGGTTTAATGAATTCAAATATTCAAGGTATTCGTCTTAACCTTGTTGGGACTGGTATTCATTCAGAAAACCCGGGAATAGTGGTTTCGGCGCTCAATGATGTTGAAAATTGGTTTCGCGCCGATATCGAACGTTTATCACCAGATTTTGTTGCATCTGTTCAAATGCCTACAGGCGCTGCCGGGGAGGCGGGCGGTTATGCTTATGTTCCTGGCTATGTTCAAGTGGTTGGTCAGCCATGGCCAAATGCTTACCGTCACGAGGTTGGCCACAGTATTGGAGCTTCCCATTGTCAAAATGAAGGCGGATCACCGTGGAGTTACGGATATGGGTTTGATGCTGGCGGTAGCGATAAAACACATATGTGTGGTAATACCATTAATTATTACTCCAACCCGGAAGTTACTTTTAATGGACGAGTATTAGGTCGACCTGACACAGAAGATATGGCCAGGCTATGGCGCGAACGTGCAGCAGAAATATCAATGCATAGAGTCAGTCTCGCAGGGGGAAATTCGTCAAGTAGCAGTACTTCATCTAATTCGTCGAGTAGCAGTTCAGCCTCTAGTTCTTCAAGTGGCGGTTCAACTTCAAGCTCTTCATCCAGTTCTTCGAGCAGTAGCTCATCTTCAAGTTCGTCAAATAGTAGTTCTTCTGGTTCGGGGTTGGCGTCACCCAATTCCGGTGGAGGGAGTTTTTCCTGCGTAATGTTTTTGTTGCTGCTTTGTGGTTTTTTTAGAAGGCGGTAAAAAAGAGGTTAATCTGACATTCCTTTAGGTAAAAAACTCCAAGTTTTTGATTGGGTGATTGCCTGAGTAATTGCTTTTAAAGCAGTGAATGTTGGGGCGACAAAGTAATAATAATTAAATGATAATTATAAGAGAAACATAATATGAAAAATTTACTTGTTGCACTCACACTTTCTAGTGGGTGTTTTATCGTTCACAACGGCTACGCACAAAGTTCACCTAACTTGTTTGATGTGTCTGGTGAGAAAGCAAGTTTAAATGCTGCTTTTTTGCCCGATGGCAGCTTGGATATTAAAAATGAAACAGTGATTCCCGGATTGGGTTATTTAAAAGTACTGCAGAAGGAAAGTGCAGGTGATAACGAAGTTATTTATGGTTATTTGCGCACTGATGTCAGTCAGGATCACGGTGACTATATCAATGCAACAATTGGTGTTAATAAAAAGACAAAAAAGATTTCAGCGCACTTTGAAATAGGGGGAGAGCAATATGCGTTAAGTTCTTCTCCCTCGGGATACCGATTTGTTCACAGACAAAAACCTGATACGCCACTATTCGATCAGGAACTGCCTGCTCCTCCCAAAATGAATATGCAAAACAAAGTAAGCAAGTCTGCGGTAGATGCTGACTTAAGTCGTGCGGAGATTGATGCGAATGGCGATATTGTTATCGATGCCTTTATCGGCTTCTCTCAAGCTGCGGCAAATGCAGTGGGAGATATTGATGCTGAGGCGGCGATGCTCGTGGGGTCAGTAAACAGCGGGTTGATTAACTCCAATATTCAAGGTATTCGTTTGAATCTTGTTGGGACGGGAATTCACCCTGAGAATCCCGGTGTTGTGACTTCCGTTCTCAGTAATGTTGAAAATTGGTTTCGCGCGGATATCGAACGTTTATCGCCAGACTTTGTTGCATCTGTTCAGGTTCCTACCGGAGCGCCAGGTGAGGCGGGAGGTTGGGCATATGCTCCCGGTTATGTTCAGGTGGTCGGGCATGCCTGGCCAAACGCGTATCGCCACGAGGTCGGCCACAGCGTTGGCGCATCTCACTGTCAGGCAGATGGTGGTTCAAGGTGGAGTTATGGTTACGGTTATGACGCAGGTAACGGCGACAGAACCCATATGTGTGGCAACACCATTAACTACTATTCGAGCCCGGATGTTACTTACAACGGAAGAGTGTTGGGACGACCCAATATGGAAGATATGGCGAGATTGTGGCGTGAACGTGCTGCGGAAATATCGATGCACCGGATCAGCTCAACGGGAGGCAGCTCGTCAACTAGTAGCTCATCATCAAGCAGCTCTTCTTCGAGTTCTTCAAGTAGCTCTTCCTCAAGCTCAAGCTCCAGTTCTTCATCGTCAGGTGGTGGAGTATGCAGCTCAAGCCAATACGTAGGGGGAACGAGCTACTCAGTTGGAGCGTTGGTGCAAAACCGGGCCAATGAATACCGCTGTACGGTGAGCGGTTGGTGCTCATCCACTGCATCTTGGGCATATGAACCTGGAGTAGGCCAATACTGGACTATGGCGTGGGATTTAATTGGCCCGTGTGGTTCAAACAGTTCCAGCTCATCAAGCTCAAGTTCTACATCAACCTCAAGTTCAAGTTCAAGCTCATCGAGCTCGAGTAGTTCGTCTTCGTCGAGTTCCGGCGGTGTAAGTTGTTCTGGCTTAGTTCTTTGGGATGCGGCGACGGTATACTCTGGTGGAAGCCGTGCCCAGTTAAACGGCGTTCAGTACACCGCAAATTGGTGGACGCTAGGCGATAACCCCGAGCAAAACTCTGGTCAATGGCAAGTTTGGACGAATAACGGAAGTTGTTTGTAACCATCCATATTGTTTTTTGTTAGCTCTAAGAGCTGTTTGAGATTTGTGAATTAGTAACCCTTGTACCAAATCTCTTTTTTCGGCATCCATTTTGGGTGCCGTTTTTTTAATCTACCTTTTTACACTCTGCTTATTGGCTGTGAACGGCAATCTGAGTGTCGATGATTGATTTGTTTTCTGTCAATTCCACTAAATAAATTTATATTCTAATGCATGCATAATGAGTGCTAAAGTCTTGTCCCATTACTTGACCTTAGTCACTTGTATCGTAGGTCAAGGTTTTTTCAGACAAGTATCTCTTCTATTTATGTTTACAAAGCAAAGAGTGGAGATTACTGGCTGTAAGTTTCGGGTTAAATCATTCGCTATTACCAGTCTATTTGTGGTTTTTTCTGGTAATGCGTGTACTTGTTTTGGTTGACTCAGTTTTCCTGTTTGAGATGTCTATGGTGAAGGCCGTTTAACTCCGAACAGACATTCGATCAGTGGTAAGAGAAAAAATGAAAAAGATGTTTTGTGCTCATCTTCTATTTCTTTGTGGTTTCTTTTTTGTTCATCAAGGTTATACGCAAAGCCTACAGAATCTATTTAATGCTTCTGGGGAAAACGTTACTTTAAATATTGGCTTTTTATCCGATGGTAGCTTGGATATACCGGATATTAGTACCATTCCAGAGTTAGGATATTTAAAGGTATTAAAAAAAGAATACAGTCAGGACACGCAGATAATATATGGTTTTTTGAGTGATTTTAACGGTGAGGATCACGGCGAGTACATCAACACTACGATCGGTGTGAACAAGAAAAATAAAAAAATTTCAGCACATTTCGAAGTTGGGGGAGAGCAGTACACTTTGACTTCTTCCGAATCTGGATACCAATTTATTCACAGGGCAAAACCAAAAGCACCTCTATTTGATCAGGAATTGCCAGTTGGGGAGGAGGTATATCGAAAGCAGGTTCTGCAGAAGCAAAAAGCAAGCAACGGGATTGTTGCTGAAACAGATGAGGAGGGCAATATTGTCATTGATGCGTTTATTGGTTTTTCCCAAGCAGCTGCAGATGCGGTGGGGGATGTTAATGCCGAGGCCACAATGTTGGTGGGTTCGGTGAATAGCGGTTTGATTAACTCGGGCGTTGAGGGAGTTCGGTTAAACCTCGTCGGTACCGGGATTCATCCCGAAAACCCGGGTGTCGTGACTTCAGTTCTTAATGATGTCGAAATCTGGTTTTACGATGATATAAAACGTTTACAGCCGGATCTGGTTGCATCTGTTCAGTTTCCCACTGGAGTTCACGGTGAGGCGGGGGGATGGGCGTACGCGCCGGGTTATGTGCAAGTTGTTGGGCATATATGGCCAAATGCTTATCGTCACGAAGTCGGACATAGTGTCGGAGGTTCTCATTGTCACGAGGAAGGTGGGTCGAGTTGGCGATTTGGTTACGGATACGACGCTGGAAGTGGCGATAAAACTCATATGTGCGGTAACACTATAAACTACTATTCGAGTCCGGATGTTACTTTCAATGGCCGTGTTCTAGGCAGGCCGGATTCAGAAGATATGGCCCGTCTATGGCGCGAACGTGCCGCGGAAATGTCGATTCATCGAATAAGGTCTGATGGGGATGGTGCTTTAGTGAGTAGCTCATCATCAAGTTCATCCGGTAGCTCATCATCAAGTTCATCAAGCAGCAGCTCATCATCAGGTTCGAGCTCCTCTTCCGCTGGCTCTGGTGGGGGTAGTCTATTTTGGATAGTGCATCTGTTTCTATTATTAGTACTACTAAGAAATCTCACTCGTATTTTTGAGTAAAAACCATTCTTTGGTCCACGGTTATTCTTGTCTGAAATGCGCTCTGCGTCTTTGAATGATTTATGTCTCGAATGCCTATTGATTGTAATTTAATTGCAATGTTGGTGGCTTGTGGATTTGTTTTTGAGCGCATTATTCGTGGTGTTATATTATAACAATACTGATTCATTGCTTATATAAACTCTATTTAGTTCTCAAATAGGTCTTTTCCTTATCGTTTATTGCCACTTTTTTCGTAGTCGATCAATATTTGATGCTGTATAGTATCGCGCCGTTCGCCTGCGGGCCTTTGTCGCTGTTTATATTAGGCTCTGAAATTAAATAGCAGCTTTAGGACAAAAATGTTCTAAGCTTTATGTAATGGGCTCTTGCTTTTTGCTGAGTACTGAGAGTTTAAAACTAGGAAACTATTCGTGCGATTATCCCTACCTGATAAAAGTCTGATTTTCTTGTTGATGGTCACCATTGGCTTGATTACGTGGTATCAGAAAGGGATGGAACGGATAATGGCTATTGATTTAGCAACCCCTGAGTTCCCGATACATTTGATTGATGACCGGGGTGTTGGTGGTAAAAGTGTCGCGACTTTTGAGACCACAGATAAAGGCCAGGTTTTGGCGTGTCAGTTAAGTAAAGAGTACCAATGGCCTTTCTGTGAGATTAGTGTCAAGTTAGCGGAAGATGATAACCCTGTTGATATTTCCAGATTTGACTTCATTCGTGTGCGAATGAAGGCCAGTGGCCCGGGTATTCAAAACGTTAAAACCTACTTGCTTAACTATGGCCTGGAGTACTCGCGTCCAGGTAATTCCAATACTCGAAAAATTAATCAGGTTCAGTACGATCCATCAAAAGAAAGTTATCCTCTGGATATTCCATTAAAAAGCTTTGCTGTTCCGCCCTGGTGGGTTAATGAGATGGGACTTTCTCCTTTGCAGGCTGCCCCAGAGTTGGATCGTGTTACACACTTACAAATTGCTACTGGTGATTATCGTTCTGAGGGTTACCACGAACTCCTTATCGAATCGATTGAGTTGCATGGGAAGTGGTTGAGCTATGGCCAAGTGGCTTCAATCATCATTATTATGTGGGTGGCTTTTGGTTTCCTCGTTTTAGTTGGCAATATTATCGCTGCTCAACGCTCCGTATCCAGCGAGAGAAAGACCAAGGAAGTATTACAGGATATTAACTCGGCCTTATCGATAGAAAAAATTGAACTGCAGGAACAGGCCAATAGAGACCATTTGACTGGTGCGCTTAATCGCATGGGATTGAGAAGTCATTTATTACACCTGATTGCACGTAATCATCGAGATAAGAGTCGCTTTTCTTTGATATTTATCGATATAGATCATTTCAAAAATATTAACGACAGCTACGGTCATGACCTTGGTGACCAGGTTCTTCAAGACTTCGCTCAATTAGTCGAACAGAAAATTCGGGTTGAATACTTCTTCGGCCGCTGGGGTGGCGAAGAGTTTGTGCTGCTTTGTCCTGACACAAACCTTTCTCAAGCGAAAAAAGTGGCTGAGAATCTTCGTTTAATTATTCTTACCCATAAGTGGCCAGAAGGGTTGCAGCTTTCAGCGTCCTTTGGTGTGGCGGAAATTCAAAAAGCGGAAGACATTTCCAGCTTGATAAACCGTGCCGATTCGGCGCTATACCTCGCTAAATCCCAAGGGCGAAACAGGGTTGTGGTGTCATCGGATACTCAACCTATCGAAGAAAGCTAGAGTAGCTTATTTCTTATAGCTATTAGAAATTTACGAAATAGACTTAAATATTAATTTCTAATAATGCCGAATATGTGTCCAAATTCTCTTGATTAATCCGCTCGCACGCCGGCATTATAGCTACTGCCCGATGAGCCGGCCGCGATTTTACAGTCCAGATTACTCATCTTTGCCCAGTAAAACCTTTAATAATTTCAATAAGTTGGATGCTGGGTCTCGGAAGGTTCATTGAAAGCATTGTCTCGTCACAATTGTTCCGCGTCGGCGAGATCATCTTAAGCTGTCGACTTCCGTCAGCTATTGATGTTGCGAATAACCATAATAAATCACTCATATGAGGTGGCAGTAATGTTAAAGAAAGCAGTTGCGATTGCGCTTATTAGCGCAGGATATATGGCATCTGATGGCTATGCGGCAGTGGATTGTAGTGGTCTCCCTACGTGGGACGCATCTTCTGCATACGGTGGTGGTACGGCCGTTCAGCATAAAGGCAGCAAATACACAGCAGCCTGGTGGACTCAAGGTGCAGACCCAGAATTAAACTCAGGCCCATGGCAGCAATGGGTTTTTAATGATGTATGTAATGGCTCATCATCATCTTCCTCAAGTTCTTCCAGCTCAAGCTCATCAAGTTCATCTTCAAGCTCGAGCAGTTCATCTTCAAGCTCTTCATCTTCTTCCAGCTCAAGTTCGTCTTCCAGCAGCTCATCTAGCGGCGGTTGTTCAAGTGCTCAGGTGTATCAAGCTGGCGCTACCTATGCAAACGGTGATCAGGTATCTAATGTTGGTGGTGTTTACGAATGTCTAGTTGGTGGCTGGTGTTCAAGTGGTAATTCTGCATACGAACCCGGAGTAGGTTGGGCACAAGAATATGCCTGGAGTTATGTTGGTGCAGATAACTGCGGCAGCTCCAGTAGTTCTTCTTCAAGCAGCAGCTCTTCAAGTAGCTCAAGTTCTTCTTCCAGCAGCAGCTCTTCAAGTAGCTCAAGTTCATCTTCCAGTAGCTCAAGCTCATCCTCATCAGGTGGCGGTAACGGTGTTATACCTAAGCACTCGCTAGTTGGTTACTGGCATAACTTTGTTAATCCAGCTGGCTGTCCAATGCGTTTGGCTGATATCTCGGATAAGTGGGATGTAATTGATATTGCGTTTGCTGATAACGATCCTACAAGTAACGGAACCGTACATTTCAATCTGTACTCAGGTGATATTCACAGCACCTGTCCTGCTTTAGACCCAGAGCAGTTCAAGCAAGATATGCGTGCGTTACAAGCTCGTGGAAAAGTTTTTGTATTATCACTGGGTGGTGCTGAAGGTACTATTACCTTGAATACTGCTGCTGATGAGGCAAACTTTGTAAGCAGCTTAACTAGTATCATTAATGAGTGGGGCTTCGACGGTCTTGATATCGACCTGGAAAGTGGTTCTCAGTTGGTGCATGGTTCTCAGATCCAGGCTCGATTGAAGACTTCGCTACGCACAATTGATGCTAACGTTGGTGGTATGGTTCTGACTATGGCTCCTGAGCATCCATATGTTCACGGTGGCATTATCGCGTACTCTGGAATCTGGGGTGCTTACCTGCCAATCATTGACGCTCTGCGTGATCAGTTAGACCTTCTTCATGTTCAGTTGTACAACAACGGCGGCCTGCAAACGCCATATCAACCCGGCCCATATGCAGCTGGCACCGTTGATATGATGGTTGCTTCTGCTCGTATGTTGATAGAAGGTTTCGAGACTGCTGATGGAGGCTTCTTCCAAGGCTTGCGTCCTGATCAAGTAGCTCTTGGTCTGCCTTCTGGTCCTGCTTCTGCCGGTTCTGGTTTGGCAACAAACGCCAATATCATTAGCGCTCTTGATTGTATTACTGCGGGCACTGGTTGCGGTACGTTGACCGCAGGCGGAACCTATCCATCGTTTAACGGTGTGATGACATGGTCAATCAACTGGGATGCATATGATGGGTTTATTTTCTCTGGTCCAATTGGTGACAAGGTACACAGCTTGCCTTAATCGACCGGAGTAAAATGGAAGGCATACGCTTTCAACTTAAATTTAAAAAAAGGGGGCATATGCCTCCTTTTTTTATTTTTCGAATACTCTAAAATTGATCAATAATTATTGGATTATTCGACCTGCCATGCTTTCAATTAAATATAAAGTTCCTCCTGTATTATCTTTTGCTTTATGTCTCTTCGCTCAAATTGTGATCGTTCGACCTCAGTCTGACTTTTCGATTGAGTTTTCCTTTAGAGATATATTTGCATTTGTGTTACTTGTTTCTTCTTTGGGTTTAGTTTTTTATTCTGCTCGGCTTTTCAAGCGAAATAAAACAACTGTAAACCCCATGCTGCCTGAAAATGCCAGTCAGTTAGTTGTCACGGGTGTATATGCCTATTCACGTAACCCCATGTATTTGGCCATGCTGCTGGTTTTGGGGGCTTTTTCTGTGTGGTCTGGAAATTGGTTTTCTGCTGCCTTACTGCCGGTTTTTGTAGGCTGGATGAATTTTTCACAGATTCCGTATGAGGAGCAGGCGTTAGAGAAAAAATTCGGCGAGGAGTATGTCAACTATAAGAAGAGGGTGCGTCGATGGATTTGATCTTTGGTCGAAGTACCGATAAAAAAAGACAAAATGCGCTATTAAAGAAATTAGTCATTCTTAAAGGGTTGGTGCTTGCCATTAGTGGTTTGACTATCCTGTCTGTTATTTATTACTTTGATATTAATTTGCCAGAAGTTAACGTTTGGCTCGCGTTTGGTGTGAACGGACTGTTGCTGATTGGTTGGGGCGTGCGTTTTAACTGGCGGTTTCCCCTTACAGATATTGAAGCTTTATGCCTATTGTTATCGGATGTGATATTTATTGGCTACCTGATTTTTATCGGGGGAGGCAGTAGTAACCCGTTTACCTCGTCAATTTTGGTGCCCATTGCTCTTGCCGCTGCGTTGTTACCCAAACGTTTCTCCATGAGTTTACTTGTGTTAGCAATCGCTGTTTACACTTATTGGGTGGTTACTGACTCGCATATTCATCATCGGGGCATGAATCTGGGTTCTTTCGAGTTACACTTGGTTGGTATGTGGTTTAACTTTGTCGCCAGTGCGGTGTTGCTATATATCTTTATCTATTATGCTGCCGAATCGGTTCGAAAAGGGGAGAGAAAGCTTGCGGAAGCGAGAGAAAAGATTTTAAAAAACGAGCAGTTAATCGCGGTGGCAAATTTGACTGCGAGTACAGCGCACTCTCTGGGAACCCCGATTTCTACTCTGGCTATTCTTTCAGAAACCATGGGGCAGCAAGGTCAAGTATCTCCCGAGCAAATTGGCTTGCTTCAATCGCAGATTGGTGTGTGTAAAACACACTTGCAAAATCTAACGCGGCTGGCAGATGCTGCCGAACCTTTAACCAATGAGGTGAAGAGTGTTTCTGATTTCCGTGATCAGCTAAAAGAGTATTTTTCGCTTGTATTTCCTAATGCGCATATCGATTTCACCGTGAGTGGAATAGGCGATAATCAAATACGTTTTGGTCAGTCGCTGAAACTTGCAATAGCAAACCTTATTGAAAACGCCTGTGATGCGGCACAACACTCTGTCAAGGTCAGCTTTAGCGTGGAAGAAAAACTGATCATAGAAATAACGGATGACGGTGAGGGTATAGCTTTGGACTCGATAGAGAATATTGGTAGACCTTTTATATCAAGTAAGCAAGGCGGGCTCGGCCTTGGTGTGTATTTGTCGAATTCTACAATCGAAAGCTTTGGTGGTAGTATAGTTATGTCTAACTTACCGAAAGGTGGGGCGCAAATCGTTGTTGAGTTACCGCTGATAAATTATGGTTAAAAAGCTCTTATTAATTGAAGATGACCAAGCTCTGGGTACTGTAACCAAAGCTGGAATTGAGGCTCAGGGTATGCTCGTATCTTGGGCAAGAGACTTGGATGGTGCCCGAGAGTGCTGTAGTGAGCAAAGGTTTGATTTTGCGGTGCTTGATTTAAAACTGGAAAATGAAGTGTCACTCCAGTTTATTCCGGAGCTGATCGGATTATTTCCAGAAATCAAAATACTGATGCTGACAGGTTACGCCAGTATCGCAACTGCAGTTGAAGCCGTAAAGCTGGGTGCCGTTAACTATTTACCGAAACCTGCCAATATCAGTGAAATTCTAGCTGCACTAAACGAAGGGGCGGACAGCACAACAGTTGAAATTGAAGACTCGGTAATGTCAACCAAGCGGTTAGAGTGGGAACATATTCAGCGTGTTCTCGCAAAGAATAATGGTAATGTTTCGGCTGCGGCAAGAGAGTTGAATATGCACCGCCGCACCTTGCAACGCAAACTACAGAAGAAGCCCGTCAAAAAATAATTTTCCTTTTCTTATTTGCTTCCAATATTTTTCTCTGTTGTTCAAATGACCTGCGGCACTTTTGGTGTGAGCATTCAGCGTATTAAAGAATGCTTATTTTTATATTTCTAATTATTCAGGCTTGATAGTTTGCCTCGAGTAATGCTTGCTTTTCTCTTTGTTTTAGATCAAATTTTTGTAGCGTAACTTGCCAAGCGGAATAAAAATTGCGGTTTGTGGATGTAAAAAGGGAAAGAGTGAAATCGCGAAAAGTAGGCAAAAAAAAGACACTTTACGGGGATGTAAAGTGTCTAAAGTTCTACAAGAATCTACTAACTAACAAGTGAAAGTCTATACAAAAAATATGGTTTTGACTATGTGACATATTGTCGCAGAACGTGGGCTTTTACGAAAAAGCCGTTTCGATCAAATTTTTTGTGTAACTATTTTTCGGAGAATGAAATATCTCGTCAGCAGAACCGGATTCGATAATGATTCCTTCTTTCATTACCATTACTTTATGGCTCACGGCTTTAACGACTTTTAAATCGTGACTGATAAATAAATATGCCAGTTGGTGTTCGATTTGAAGTTTTCTCAGTAATTCAACAATTTGACACTGCACGGTTCTATCTAGCGATGATGTGGGTTCATCTAAAACCATAAATTTGGGCTTCATAATCAATGCGCGAGCTATTGCAATGCGTTGTCTTTGCCCTCCGGAAAACTGATTGGGGAATCTATGCCGCAATTCTGGGTCGAGTTCAACTTCCCGCATTACCTCGATGACTCTCTGATTGCGTTCAGCTTTGCTGCCGATTTGGTGAATATCCAAACCTTCTCGAATAATCTCTTCCACAGACATACGAGGGCTTAAGCTGCCGTAGGGGTCCTGGAACACAACTTGAATATCTCGTCGTAGATCTCGCATTTCGTTCTTTTTCAACGTGGCGATATCTTTGCCATTAATTTCAATAGTGCCTTCGGAGGAGGTTAATTTGAGTACTGCTTTAGCCAGTGTGCTTTTGCCTGAACCACTTTCGCCAACAATTCCCAGAGTTTCTCCTGAGCGAACATTAAAACTGATGTCGTCGACAGCTTTTATATAACCAACTGTTCGCTTCAATATGCCTTTTTGAATTGGAAACCAGACTTTAACATTATCGGCCTTTACAACTGTATTGCTGTCGGGAGAAACAATTTGGGGGTTACCGCCTGGATCGGCATTTATCAATTTTTGTGTGTAAGGATGTTTCGGTGAGTTAAACAACTCTGTTTTGTTGCCTACCTCGACTAAATTTCCGTTCTCCATTACGGCAACTCTGTCCGCAATTTTTCGCACCACACCGAGATCATGACTGATAAACAAAATGGTCATATTGGATTCTTTCTGAATCTCAATCATTAAATCCAGAATTTGTGCCTGGACAGTCACGTCAAGAGCCGTAGTGGGTTCATCTGCAATAAGCAATTTGGGTTTATTTGCCAATGCCATTGCGATCATGACACGCTGCCGTTCACCGCCGGAAAGCTGATGAGGATAAACGCCGATTTTTTGTTCCGCCTGACGAATACCTACTTTATTTAAAAGCTGGAGGGTTTCATCAAAAGCTTCTGTCAGTGTGAGAGGGCGATGAAGTTGGATAATTTCGGTAATCTGCTTTCCCACTTTATGCAGTGGGTTCAGGGAGGTCATTGGTTCCTGAAATATAACGGATATGTCGTTGCCGCGAAGCTTACGTATTTCATTCGGTTTTTTTCTCAGTACATCCTCGCCTTGCCACTCAATCGAACCGGTTGGATATACAACCAAATTGGGGTTGTGTAGCTGCGGTATGGATAGGGCACTTACGCTTTTACCTGATCCACTTTCTCCTACAAGAGCAAGAATCTCACCTTCGTATATATCCAGGTTCAGGTTATGAATTACCTGCTGTAAAGCTCCTGCTTGTTTGAAAGCGATGCTTAGATTATTAAATTTAACTAAAGACATATAATAAGCTTACGAAGCGTGTCTGGGGTCAAATGCATCCCGAACACCTTCACCGATAAATATGAGTGTTGTGAGCATAAACGAAACAATAAAAAAGGCAGAGAAGCCTAACCAGGGGGCTTGAAGGTTTCTCTTGCCTTGAGCAAGGAGCTCGCCAAGTGAAGGCGTTCCCGGAGGCATGCCAAACCCAAGGAAATCTAATGAAGTAAGGATGGTAATGGAGCCTGATAAGGTAAAGGGTAAAAATGTCAGGGTCGCAACCATTGCGTTGGGTAAAATGTGTTTGAACATGATTCTGGCATCGTTCATACCCATCGCTCGTGCGGCAAGTACGTATTCGAAATTACGTGTTCTGAGAAATTCCGCTCGAACTACACCAACAAATCCCATCCAACCGAACAATAAGGTAACTAACAGTAGCCACCAGAAGTTCGGTGTCACAATACTGGCAAGAATAATAAGAATGTATAGCGTTGGCATCGAACTCCAGAATTCAATAAAGCGCTGAAACAGCAGATCCGTCCAGCCGCCGTAAAACCCTTGGACTGCTCCGGCACCAATGCCAATAATTGCGGAAAAAATGGTTACAGTAAAACCAAAAAGGACGGAGATTCTGAAGCCGTATAAAAGATTGGCGATGACATCCCGGCCTTTATCGTCAGTACCCAGCCAGTTTTCCGCTGTAGGCGGACTTGGGGCTGGTGTCGTCAGGTTGTAATTAATGGTGTTGTAACTGTATGGGAGTAGTGGCCAAATAATCCAACCATCCTGATTAATCAGCTCCTGAATGTATTCGTCTGTGTAGTCGGCCTGAATATCCAAATCACCGCCAAATTCCGTTTCTGAGTAACTGTTAATTACCGGAAAATACCAATCGCCCTTATAGCGAATCAGTAATGGATTATCGTTGGCGACTAACTCTGAACAAAGCGCAATAATGAAGACAATGGAAAACAACCATAGGCTCCATATCGCACGGCGGTTTTTTTTAAATCTCTGCCAGCGTTGTTGATTAACCGGAGAAAGCAATGCTAGTTACCTCGATTCGAAATCTATTCTGGGGTCAACCAGGGTATAGGCCACATCACTGACAATACCCATAACTAAACCAATAAGTGTAAAAACGTATAAGGTGGAGAACATCACTGGGTAGTCTCTTTGTAACGTGCTTTCAAAGCCCAGTAAACCGAGTCCATCTAAAGAGAAAACGGTTTCGATCAACAGTGACCCGGTGAAAAATATGCCTATAAAGGCCGACGGGAAGCCGGCGATAATAATGAGCATGGCATTACGAAAAACATGACCATATAGTACTTGTTTTTCTTCCAGTCCTTTTGCTCTGGCAGTCATCACATATTGCTTGCTGATTTCATCCAGGAATGAATTTTTGGTTAGCATGGTGAGACTCGCAAAGCCGCCAATGACCATTGCGGTAACAGGGAGCACCATATGCCAGAAATAGTCGACTATTTTACCTAGCGTACTTAGTTCGCTCCAGTTGCTTGATACCAAACCCCTTAATGGAAACCAGTTAAAGAAACTGCCGCCGGCAAATAAAATGATTAGAAAAATAGCAAATAAAAAAGAGGGAATAGCATAGCCGGCAAAAATTAAACTTGAAGTCCAGATATCAAAATGTGAGCCGTGTTTAATGGCTTTTTTTATGCCAAGCGGTATGGAAATTAAATAGACAATAAGTGTTGTCCATATACCTAAAGAAATTGAAATAGGTAGGCGTTCAACAATTAAATCAACAACACTGCCGCCACGAAATAAACTGTCACCAAAGTCGAAGCGCAGGTAGTCCCAGAGCATAGTGAAATAACGTACATGCAGTGGTTTGTCGAAACCGAACATCTTTTCAATTTCGGCAATATCTTCCGCCATTAGGCCGCTTGCACCGCGATAAGAAGATGAACTATCGCCGATGGTTCGTTCCTGACTACCTGTATCCGCGGAATTATTTCCGGTAATACGATCGAGCATGGAGGCGTCATGACCTTGGTAGATCGCAATCATTTGATCAACTGGCCCGCCCGGGGCCAATTGAACAATGATAAAATTAATAGTGATGATGGCAAGTAATGTGGGTATTACTAATAGTAATCGACGAATAATATAGGCTGACACAATAAAACCTAGCGTGCGTTTCGTTTAGGTAATGCTTTTTCCTTTTCCGAATCTATCCACCATGCCATAACACCCAGGTCCAGTTTTGGACGGGTTTGGGGGATGCCAAACTTATTCCAATAAGCGATTTTAAAATCTGGCGAATACTGCTGTGGAATCGCATAGTAATTCCACAATATAAAACGGTCAAATGCCCGGCCATATGCGGTTAACATTTCTTCATTTTTCTGGTTATTAATAATACCTTCCACAAGAAAGTCAACGGCTTTACTGGTTACTCCTGTTGCGTTGTAGGTGGAATCCTCGTATTTACTGTGCCACTCGTTTCTGAGGCCTGCTGATGGAAATGAGCCGCCACCTAAGGCATGAATAAGCATGTCATAATCTCGCTCGCGTAAACGATTCAAGTAGCGGGTGGTATCCAGCATTTTAATATTCATGGTGATACCAATTTTTGCCAGGTTTTCCTTAAACGGGATAACAAATCTTTCACTGGCTGGCGAGTAGGTAATAAACTCAAATTCAAGGGCTTTTCCGGTATCCTTGTGAACCATTTTCTTTTCTTTATTAAGCTGGTAGCCTGCTTTTTTCAATAAAGCTACTGCTTTACGCATTTGAGGGCGAATATTGCCATCACCTTTTGTTTGAGGTAACTGAAACTCTTGAGTAAAGGCTTCAGGTGGCAGCTCATCTTTTACTTTTTGTAAGATTTCTAATTCTTTTCCTTCGGGTAAACCTTTTGCCTGATATTTGGTGTTGCGAAAATAGGTTGTGTTTCTTTTATACAAGTTGTAGAACAGGTTTTTGTTGGTCCACTCATAATCAAACATTTGAGTAATGGCTTCACGAACTTCACGTGATTTAAAATGATCGCGCTGTACATTAAAGGCGAACACCTGAGTTTCACCGGGAATTTGATGCGGGATCTGTTGATGAATAATGTACCCTTTGTCGAAGTTCTTACCGTTGTATGCTGTCGCCCAACGTTGCGAGCTGTTTTCCTGTCGAAAGTCGTATTCACCTTTTTTAAAGGCTTCTAGCATGACCGATTCATCCAGATAGGTTTCATAACGAATATATTTAAAGTTATTTAAGCCCTTTCGCGTTGGGTGATCCTTTGCCCAATAATCATCTTTCAGTTTGTACTCAACATAACTACCCATTTTATAGTCGTGAATACTGTATGGCCCCGAGCCAAGAGGGGGCGTATCAAACGGTTCGGAAAGGTTTTTTTCCTTGAAATAATGCTCAGGAAAAACGATTAATGACGATAGTGAAATTAATTTAGGTAATTCGGGGTTGGCTATCGTAAATTTAACTCGGTATTTGTCCAAAACCTCTACAGTCGTATCTTTGTAATAACGATTAAAAAATGGAACGCCTTCGGTCATGATCTTGTTAAAGGTAAAAGCAACGTCCGATGCTTCTATAGGGGAATCGTCCTGGAATGTGGCTTGGGGGTTGATGTGAAAGATTGCCCAGGAATAATCTTCTGAATACTCAATTTTTTCTGCAATTAATCCGTATAGCACGGAGTCTTCGTCACCATTGCCGACCATCAGCGAATCGAAAATGTAGCTTTCAATTCCGGGCGGGGTGTCGCCCCGTAAGCCGTGTCGATTAAAACTATCGAATGCACCTTGAGAGGCAAGGGTAATGTACCCACCTTTGGGGGCATTCGGGTTAACGTAATCCCAATGCTTAAAATTTGGTCCATATTGAGGTTCAGCATGAAGGCTAATGCTGTTGCTGATGGTTATTTTTTCTTCAGCCGCTTGGCTTAATGGTGTAAATAATGAAAGTACGACAAAAAGGGAGATAACTATTCTCATAGGACCTAGTTCGTTTTGATTGATTTTTATACTTTACGTTCGCAATGCTAGATTAACTAACGGTATCCGACTCGTCCTAAGTCTAATTCAAAAGCCTGCAAATGTAATGAATCTGTTTTCATTGATAAATATGACAGTGTTTTGTCCTCTAAGTTTGCGTTTACTGAACTAAACTCATTTTAAAGCAGCTATTCGTCAAAAACTTCTTTCTGGGGTAATAAATGGCAACAAAGGGCTTAAATGCGTGGGTAAATTCATTGCGGCGCCAAAATATGCCCGTTTTGAGCAATGTCATTGTCGAGTTAAACAAAATAACGGGTGATGAAGATGCGGATATGAATCAGTTGGCTGAAGTCATTCTTCGCGACCCTAAATTGACATCCCATGTATTGAGAGTCGCCAATAGCGTCCAGTACAACTACAGTCGGCAACAGATCAGTACCGTAAGTCGTGCCATTGTTCTTATTGGCTTGAAAGGCATGAGAGCAATTTGTATCTCGCTGCTGGTTATGGACACCCTGTTGAAGGATAAGCCAACAGAGCGACTATTAAAGTTAATTGCGCAGGGGTTTCATGCCGCAACTCAAGCAAGAAATTTAGTTGAACGTAATGACAGTCAGTCGGCCGAGGAGGTCTTTATTGCGGCCTTGCTCTATAACCTTGGTGAAATGGCTTATTGGTCCTGTGAGAACCTTCAGGTCGATGAGCCTGGCTTATACAGCGATGACCCCAAAGAGCGAAAACAAGCTATTGAGAAGGTATTGGGAACCTCGTTTAAAGCAATATCAAAGGAGCTAGCAAAACACTGGAAGCTAGGCGAAACCCTTGAGCGGGCGCTGTATCCGAGCACGCACCCAGATGACAAGGTGAAATCCGTGATTATTGGTGAACGCCTAAGCCGTGCAGCGCTGTATGGCTGGGATAGTCCCCAGGCGTATAAAGTGGTGAAGGAGGTAGCGGAGTTTGCTCAGGTTGACGAAGAACTGGCATTGGCACTGGTTAAGAAAGGGGCTGATGACGCCGCTGAGACAGCGTTGAACTACGGAGTATCCGAAGTTTGCCCCTTGATTCCTAGTAGTATGAAGAAGCTGTCGCCCAAACCAGAGAAACCTGTTCCTAAAATTTTAAAGGGTGACCCTCAGTTACAACTGAGCATTCTTCGGGATTTAACCAACGCAACTCAAGAGCGTATCGACGTCAATACTATTTTCCAAATGGTGCTGGAAGGTATGCACCGAGGGGTGGGGTTAGAAAGGGTGGTCATTGCCTTTATTCAAGGCCATAAGCTGCAGTCTCGTTACGCACTGGGAGAGGGAACTGAACATTGGCGTAGCAGTTTTATCTTTGATATCGGCCCGTACAGCGAAAACATCTTCACCCAGGCAATTACCGCGGGCGGCAGTCATTGGTTTACTCAGGATATGGTGTTTACAAGTCCGTACTTGTATTCGGATGACATTGTCCGAATTGTGGGCAAATTTCCTTCTTTTGTTTCGGTACTTAAAATTGAACAGAGGAAGGTTGCGATTTTCTATGCCGACCGGTGGAAGTTTGGTGGCAAGCTTAGCAGTGAGCAATACGAGAGTTTCAAACATTTCACCAGTCAAGCTCAGCTCAACTTAAGTTTACTGAGCACCAAGAGCTAATCGCAGTCTGACTTAGTTTACCCGCGTGACATCAACGAATAGCGTCAGAGGTTGCCCTGGTTGCAGGTAGCTCGAAACCTTAAGTTGATTCCAGGCGAGAATGTCTGACACCCGTATCTGGAACTTGTCGGCGATACGATGTAGCGAATCGCCTTTACGCACAGTATATGAAACCTTTCGGATAATACCTTGCGAACCGGTTGTTCGTGGCACCTGATTTGAAGAGGTCCAGAGCACCAGCTTTTGGCCCAGTTTGATTGGGTCTGCTGGTGCCATATTATTCCACTTGGCAATTTTACCGGGGCTGACTTTGTACTTTTGGCCTATGGACCAAAAGGAGTCGCCTTTTTGCACTATATGTGTGATTTTTTGCCCAGACTGATTTTGCCCAACTGTTTGTTGCTTTTTAGCCAAACGTTCGGTTGAGCTATAGCTGTAGTGGCTTTTGCCTTTGCTGGCCACAGGAACCATCAAGGTTTTTCCTGCTCGGATAGTATTGCCTCGCAGGTTATTAATGGCTTTTAGAGATTGGGTGCTTGTGTGGTATTTCGCTGCGATCACCGAAAGCGTATCCCCTGGGCGGATTTTATAGCGCTTCCATGTGACCCTTTGTTCTGGTGGAATCTGTTTTAGACCTTCGCGAAATTGTTCTTCATTGGCAACTGGTATAAGCAGTTGGTGAGGACCGCCAGGGTCTGTAGCCCAACGGTTAAACGCCGGGTTGAGCTTGTACAATTCATCCATTGATATTCCCGCTATATCCGCTGCTTGTGCTAAGTCGATCTGGGATTCCGTATCGACCACTGCAAAGTGGGATTGGTTTTCTATACGCGGGAGGTTCAAACTGAATAGATCAGGCTGTAACACGATTTCTTTCAATGCTAATAGTTTGGGAACGTAGGCCTGTGTTTCACGTGGCAACTTCAGGTTCCAATAGTCCGTTGGCTTTCCTTTTTGTTTGTTTCTTCGAATTGCGCGAGACACATTGCCAGGGCCGCTGTTATAAGCCGCGAGAGCTAATAACCAGTCGTTATCAAACCGTGTATACAGTCGTTCAAGATAGGAGAGAGAGGCTTCTGTTGAAGCCAAAATATCCCGTCGACCGTCGTACCACCAGTTCTGTTTCAGGCCTAAACCTTTGCCTGTCCGAGGTACAATTTGCCAGATGCCGGATGCCCGACCATGGGAGTAGGCAAAAGGGTCAAAAGCACTTTCCACGATGGGTAATAACGCCAGTTCCATTGGCATGCCGCGTTTTTCGATTTCCTCAACGATATGGTAGATGTAACTGCCGCCGCGTTTAGCGACGCGTTCCATATATGACGGGTGTTTGGCGTACCAGTCTCGTTGTTGGTGAATCCACTTATTATCGACATGTGCTAACTGGTAGCCGCTGCGAATACGTTCCCATATGTCCGGGGCAACAAGAGGAGGGAACTCGTCCCAGTCTTGCTCTGTAACAATACAATCGTTTTCGTCAATCGCAATTGTTGGTTCAGAGGTTAAAGGCTCTGCTGGAGGTGTTTTAGTTGCCAATAGCTGGCTGCATCCAGACAGCAGGGAGATAAGTAAAAAGGCAATAAGTGGAGACGTTACGCGGTGGCGAATGACAAACATATAACTTTTTACGCTGTTAAAACTCGTATTTATCTGGGCGCAGTCTATAGCGTTGCGTAATAAAATCCAAATTATGTTTGTCATAAAATGGTTAAAATTGGTTTTTCCAGTCCCTCAATAGAGTAAAAACCTCAAGGTCATTGGTTGGTATTCCAAGCGGGTGGTTAGATTCCTGGCTAAAGCGTTTTACGCTTTGTTGAATACTTTTTTCTCCGCAACGTAAGAATGGGTTAATCAATCTTTCAGCTTGGATACTGGTAGGGATTGCTGCTTTTCCCATTCTTTTCCGCAAAATAACGCTTTTAATTCGCTCTTGATAATAGGGGTTATCTGGCTCGACGTGTTTGGCAAATTCCAGATTATCCATGATGTAATCATGGGAGCAGCATACCTGTGTGTGGCTTGGTAGCGCATTTAATCGCTGTAAGCTGTTGTACAGTTCGGCATGGGTTCCGTTAAAGATTCGTCCACAACCAGCGGAAAAAATGATGTCACCGGAGAAAACCACCGGCTGGTTGCCGTTTGGCAGGTAATAGCAAAGATGTTCAGGCAGGTGGCCCGGTGTGTGTAGTACCTGTACCTCAACATTGTTCCATAGTTGAAAGCGACTGCCTTCTGCTACGGGAGTTGTCACCTGAGGAATTACTGAGCATTCTGGGCCGATAACATCCACTTTTTTCCAGCGTAGCATCTCATCAAGGCCATTAATATGATCCCAGTGGCTATGGGTCATGATGATTTGTTTTAAGGCAAGGTTGTTTTGTGTCAGGTGGCGTTTTAATGGCGCAGCGTCGCCGGGATCCAATAAATATGCTCCTTCGTGATCCGCATGACGGATAATCCAGACATAATTGGTGTTCAGAATGGGAACGGCGTCTATATGTAATCTACCTAAAATGGTAGTAAAGCTTTCTCTGTCCACAAACTTAATCCTGAAAGCGTATACTTTGTTATAGTTTGAAAAACACGGTTTGTAACGGTTTTGTCGTTCTCATTCCCGGGAGTTGGGTATGGCTTCACTTATGAAGATCTTAAAATCTAAAGTAGATAATCTACAGCATAGATTCAATGACTTTAAGGCCAGTTTAAGTACACCGCCTATACAGGAATCCAGTCAGGCGTTATCGGCCTGGTTCGCCACACCATTGGGCAAGTATATTATCCAGGCTGAACGCCAAATGCTCGAACAGGAGCTGAACAACCTCTTTGGGTATCACCTGATGCAACTTAGTGTTGTTCCTGAGGAAAATCTGACCACCTCGAGTCGAATTAACCACTGTTTCGCGTTAAACCCTTGCCTTAATCGGGCGAAGCATCTGAATCAATATAGTGGCATTCAGGCCTGTAATGTTAAAGCCGCCGCCGAATTTACCGCATTACCCCTGCCAGATGAAGTGGTGGATGTCACGATTCTCCACCATGTACTGGATTTTACTGATCAACCCCAGCAAGTTCTCAAGGAGGCCGCCAGGGTAACCATTTCCAGAGGTTACATCCTCATTTTTGGTTTTAACCCTAATAGTCTCACCGGGCTAGTTCAGCCTTTTGCCAATTTGTTTCGATTGGGCGCAATTTGGCGCAGAAATAGACTGCGAACTTCTCGAATAAAAGACTGGCTTGAATTTCTGGATTGCTCCAGTGTTGGCAAGTGCTACGCACATCGTAACTTACCAGTGAATAACGAATCCTATATTCAGCATGCTAAGTTGCCGAAAAAATGGGGAGGAATAGGGCGTATCCCAGGTGGTTCAATCTACTGTATCCTTGCGCGCAAAGACAAAGTTGGCCTGACACCGATTAAGCGTTCCTGGGTTTCAGCGGATTTAATTGGTGTGGTACCCTTGCCCGAACCTGTTCGAACCTCATCTAATGCCGCAGCCCGAATTAAAAAGGCGCAAAAAGGCTGGAAATAACATCAAAAAATAGAGTTAACCTGTTGAAAAAAGTAGAAATTTTTACTGATGGTGCCTGCCGGGGTAACCCTGGTCCAGGCGGCTGGGGTGCACTTTTGCGCTACGGCAATAATGAGAAGCCACTTTATGGTGGTGAAAAGAATACGACTAACAACCGAATGGAGTTACAGGCAGCAATATCAGGCCTTGAGGCCCTGAAAGAACCTTGTGACGTGGTATTGACTACCGACTCGCAGTACGTCCGTAAAGGTATCACCGAATGGATGAAAAACTGGAAGAAGAATGGTTGGAAGACTGCGAACAAAAAACCGGTCAAAAATGCGGATCTCTGGCAATTGCTTGATCTACAAACAGAGAAACACACGATTGACTGGCGTTGGGTGAAAGGTCATTCCGGCCACCGAGAGAATGAAATTGCAGATCAGTTGGCAAATAGAGGCATAGACGAACTTTCATGAGACAAATCGTACTCGATACCGAAACCACCGGCCTTGAGCCACAGCAGGGCCATAAAATCATTGAAATTGGTTGTGTTGAGTTGGTGAATCGAAAGCTAACCGGCAACCATTACCATCAGTATATCCAGCCGAACCGGGATATCGATGAGGCCGCGATTGAGGTGCACGGTATCACCCAGGAGTTCTTGGCTGATAAGCCGACGTTTGATGCCATTGTGAATGACTTTCTCGAATTCATTGATGGTGCAGAACTTATTATCCATAACGCACCATTCGACGTAGGCTTCCTAAATCATGAGCTTAAACAGGTTAACCCAGCTTTAGGAACTATTGAAGACCGCTGTAAAGTCCTGGATTCACTTGTCTTAGCAAGAAAGAAACACCCAGGGCAAAAGAATAATCTGGATGCGTTGTGTAAGCGTTACATGGTGGACAACTCCCAACGTGATCTCCATGGCGCATTACTGGATTCGGAAATTCTGGCGGATGTATACCTAGCTATGACTGGTGGTCAGACCAATCTGGCGCTGAGTTCCAGTATGTCCTCAGGTGATAACGATGATGGGGAAGAAGTGGTTATTCGTATCGACTCCAACCGACCACGCTTAAAAGTCATTCAAGCAACAGCGGAAGAGCTGGAAGCACATAGGAAGAAGCTCGAAGTCGTTGATAAAGCCTCCGGCGGGAAGTGCCTTTGGCTACATGAGTCGTAGCCACCTCGCTAGCAAGGTGGCGTATAGGGGGAGCCTACAGATTGTAGGTCACAGCAAGTAAACCAACCACGCTTAACACCACGGTGTACGGCAAAGCCATTAGCACCATTCTGCCGTATGACAGTCGGATAAGTGGTGCCAGAGCTGATGTCAATAGGAACAGGAACGCAGCCTGCCCATTTGGTGTAGCAACACTGGGTAGGTTTGTCCCTGTATTGATTGCAACAGCCAGGGCATCAAAATGCTCCCGAGTGATAGTTCCCGCATCCAATGCTGCTTTTACCTCGTTGATGTAGACGGTTGCCACAAATACGTTATCGCTGATCATTGATAATGCGCCGTTAGCGATAAAAAACATGGGTTTTTGTACATCTGGGTCTAGGGATAAAACGAAATTAATGATTGGTGCAAATAAGTGCTGGTCGTGAATGACGGCAACAATAGCAAAAAACACGGCGAGAAGAGCGGTAAAAGGAAGGGCCTCTTCAAAAGCATGGCCGATGCGATGTTCGTCTGTTATTCCGCGCATTGTGGTGAGTAAAACAATGACCATCAAGCCGATCAACCCAACTTCCGCTAGTTGCAGTGCAAGGGCTAAAACCAACGTAACTGCGACCACAGCCTGAGCAATCAATTCGGCTTTATCTGTCACTGTGAGTTTATCAACAGTCTCTTGATTAAACTGATTTAGTACTTTTCTGACATTTTCTGGAAGCTTGGCTCCGTAGCCGAATATTTTGGTCTTTTCCAGCAGGATACAGGTTACCAGGCCGGACAACGCTGCCGGAATTGACACAGGGCCCATAACCAGGAAAAACTCGACAAATTTCCAGCCAGCTTTTTCGCCGATAAGTAAGTTTTGTGGCTCTCCAACTAATGTACACACACCACCTAATGCGGTACCAACTGCACCATGCATAACAAGGCTACGTAAAAAGCTGCGAAATTCCTGCAAATCTTGTCTGTGTTGTTCATGAATAGAACCATCTGAAAAATGGTCATGATCCATATGCGTTTGTTTGCCTGATGCGAATTTGTGGTAAACCGAGTAGAAGCCAACGGCAACACTGATTAACACCGCTGTGACAGTTAGAGCATCGAGGAAAGCGGAAAGAAAAGCTGCTACGGCGCAAAAGAGAACCGATAGAATGGTTTTTGAGCGTATACCTAGCAGGATTTTGGTGAATACGTAAAGCAGCAGGTCTTTCATGAAATAGATACCTGCGACCATAAAAATCAACAATAAAATCACTGCAAAATTGGAATGCAGTTCGTGATAAACGTTGTGGGGAGTGGTTAAACCGAGAGCTAATGCTTCAATTGCCAGCAGTCCACCCGGTTGCAATGGATAACACTTCAGTGCCATAGCCAGGGTGAAAATAAACTCACCGATTAATACCCAACCAGCCAAAAATGGGTCTATATAGACCAAAATAGGGTTAATCAGTAAAAATGCGATGATGGTTTGTTTGTACCAAGTAGCACTGGGCCCAAGGAAGTTTGCCCCAAAGGCTTTTAAAACAGAACCAGAGGACTGAGTCATTTTTTGACACTCCGAAAAGATCTTTTTATTAGTGAAGAGTAGATCAATCGCTGAGCATTCGTCATATTTGGTTATGTATACCTTAATTTTTAAAAAATGCGCTAGCCTTGATCTTGAATGCTGGCGGGTGGGGAAAGAAGTTAAAAATGAATGAATTGTCGTTAAAAAGCAATACAAAATCTGGCTTTTGCATAGAAAATGACTAAAAATTGCGATTGCTGTTTATTTATTGTTCGCGATTCAAACGATTGTGACAAAATCGAGACTTTTTCTTAAGGATGAGTTGTAAGCCCACGAAAATTAACGATTTTTTGGCAAAGGGTATTATACTAAGCGAATAAGCATCTGTGCGTTTGTAATACTCGCACTAAGTGAAGGGCTAATAAACTATTGGTGGAGCGGTTTAGTTCAAGGATTGTCGCCCGAAAGTTTTGGTCGAGAAAATTAAACAACTACTGCGGAGTTTAACTAACGTGAATTCGATGGACGCTGTGAATTTTCAGTCCCTTAATATGGTACGAGAAGAGCTCGTTGCCACAATTGAGCAATCTGCTCGTCACCTAGAAAACTTCGTGACCGCCCAGGATGATGGTGAAAGCCTGCAAGCCTGTATCGATGGTATTCAACAAATCGTAGGTATTCTGCGCCTAATTCAATTTCGCGGCGCCTGCCAGTTAGCGGAAGAGTTGCTTGCTACAGCGAATGATATTGTCCCTGGTGGGACGGGAAAACAGTATGAGCGCCGCCTTGAGGTGGTGAGTAACGTCTTCTTCGTTATGGCTCGGTACTTGGAATATGTTCAGCAAACAGAGCGTAAGGTTCCTGTTCTCTTAATCCCCTGGATAAACAGTTTACGCAAGTTAAGGGGAGAGCCCGCATACCCAGAAAGCCATTTCTTTAATTTCAATATTTCCACCGTAGTCCCACCGGAAGTTGAAAAACTTTCTGTAGACAGCGCTAACTTTAAGTCCACCCTACGCAGAATTCGGCAAATGTATCAGGTCGGGTTATTAGGTTACATTCGTGAAAGAAATACCAAAAACTCCATAGCGCTTATGCGTCGAGCTTTAATTCGTTTACACAAAATTGCCGGCTCGGCGAAGTCGTTATCCAGCTTGTGGTGGTTGGGGAATGTGGCGCTTGAGGTATTTATTTCTGAGAAGATGGAAGTCATTGAATCTCGGAAGCTGTTATTGGGGCGAATTGATCGCGTTATTAAGCAAGTACAAGATGTAGGCGAAAGTGCGTTTGATGCGGCACCCCCCAAATCGCTGATCAAAGAGTTGGTTTATTTGATTATGTTGTCCGGTGCGGATACCGAAAAGACCAAAAGAGTTAGGCAGGCATCGGGAGTCACAAGCTTCCCTTATACCGATAAAAGCCTGGCAAGTGAACGTGATGGCTTAAATGGTCCGAGCGCCCATACCGTAAGTTCACTCGCAAAAGTTCTGCAGTCCGAAATTTCGAACACCAAAAAAGTGCTGGAAAATGCAACCCAAACAGCCACTCAGGAAATTGATGATTTGGCTGGGTTCACTCAAACGCTGAAAAACATTGCCGAGATATTGGCTGTTGTGGGGCTTAATTCGGCCAGTGGGACGTTGAAAGAGGAAATAAAACGGGTAGAAAAGTGGGGCGATGATGATGGTGTAACGCCTGCGGAGTTAACACAGGTAGCTAACACATTGCTGTTCATTGAAAGTACCGTTTCAAGTCTGGATAAAGCTGGCCTCGCGGATACACAGAGCTTTGAAATTACCCAGGAAGCTCGTAACGACGCAGTGGCGTCGAGTGAACTGGCTATTGCGCAAAAGATTGTGGTGGAAGAGTGTGAAGCTGGTATATCGCTCACCAAGCGTGCGTTAAATTCGTTTTCGGATTCCTATGATACCGGCCATATCCGTAATATTGCTAAAACCTTGAATACGGTCAGGGGTGGGATGATCATGCTTAAGAAGGATAGAGCTGCAAATATCCTCAAAAAGTGCTCGGTTTTTGTGGAAGAAGTCCTGCTTGATAAGGAGCCACCTGCCGCTATTAAAGAGTTATTGGAAACTTTTGCTGATGTCGTGATCTCTATAGAGTACTATTTGGATTCCGCAACCAGTACGCTGCAAATGGACGAAAATGTTCTCAAAATTGCAGAAGAGGGGTTGGAAGCACTGGGGCATGCCGTAAACGAATAAATTGCCGGCCATAGCCTTCCGGGGTAGGATGCCCTCCCGGGTTGAGTGCTTAAAAATAACAACATTGGATACAACTGAGTAAGAACTCTCTATGTTTTGGGGTGCGACCACAGGTTTCATAATCGTCATTTCGTTGATAGCCATATTTTTTGGCCTAAAATTATTGGGTCATAAAGGATGGCTTTTGGGTTGGCTGAGAGGCTCACTTGGTTTGTTGATGCTTGTTCTTGCCGCAGTTTGCATTCTGGTGGCAATGGATCTGAATAGCTACCAACAGCTTCTGGCTGAAAAACCTGTCATTACACTCAGTTTCGAAAAGCTCGATGAGCAGTCATTCAAAGCCAAGCTTGTTTATGTTGAGGAAGGTGTAGAAAAGGATTACGTGCTTAAAGGGGATCAATGGCAGGTAGATGCCCGGATTATCCGTTGGTTGGGTTTTTTCCAGGCGATGGGTGCGACACCGGCTTACCGGTTAGATCGGATTAGTGGCCGTTACTATTCCCTCGAAGATGAGCGTCGCAAGGATAGGACGGTTCATCAAATGACTGATCAACAATATGGACTGGATACCTGGTCCTGGTTGAACGCCCACAGTAGCTTTGTTCCTTGGGTCGACGCAATTTATGGTAGCGCGACATACTTGCCAATGGAGGATGGCGCTCTGTATCAAATCTCATTAACGCATAACGGACTGGTTGCGAAACCTCTTAATGACCTCGCCACAGACGCCATAAACCGCTGGCAATAAACATGAATTCGAATTAGTTAGTCAATCTGGAGTTTCTTTTGGAATTTTTATACGAATACGGCTTATTTTTGGCCAAGGCTGTCACCATTGTGGTTGCGATTGGCGCTGTCATCGCACTTATTGTATCCGCTGGTATGAAAGGACAGGGGCACGACTCTGGTCATATCGAGGTTAAAAGCTTAAACGATAAGTTTGATGATATTGAAGAGACAATGAAGTCCGTTGTCCTGTCTGAAGGCCAGTTTAAGGAAGAGCAAAAAGCAAAGAAAAAGCAGGAAAAAGAAGAAAAGAAAGCTGCAAAAAAAGCCAAAGATCAATCAGCGGATGAGAAGCCTCGTGTGTATGTGGCTGAGTTCGATGGGGATATTAAGGCATCCGCCGTAGAAGAACTACGGGAAGTCGTAACTGCGATTCTAGCTCTGGCAAAGCCTGAGGATGAAGTTGTCGTTAAGTTGGAAAGCCAGGGTGGAATGGTTCACAGCTATGGTTTGGCTTCGAGTCAGCTGGACCGTTTAGTCAGTGCCAGTATTCCACTAACCATCTGTGTAGATAAAGTTGCTGCCAGTGGTGGTTACATGATGGCTTGTGTGGCCAACAAAATTCTTGCTGCGCCATTCGCAATTATTGGTTCTATTGGTGTGGTCGCCCAGCTTCCGAATTTCCATCGCTTGCTCAAAAAGAACGATATTGACTATGAAATGCTGACAGCCGGTGAGTACAAGCGTACTTTAACCATGTTCGGTGAGAACACGGATAAGGGGCGTCAGAAGTTCATGGAAGATCTGGAAGATACTCACGAATTATTTAAAGAGTTCATTACCGACCATCGGCCACAGGTTAACATCGATGAAGTGGCTACGGGTGAAATCTGGTTCGGTCGACGTGCTGTAGAAAAAGCGCTTATTGATGAGGTGATGACCTCGGATCAATATTTATTTGATTTAAAAGAACGTGCAGATATCTACCAAGTTGAATTTGTTCAGAAAAAATCTCTGCAGGAAAAGCTGGGGATTTCTGTTGAGGCTTCCATTGATAAGGCGTTTAGCAAAATATGGCAAACACTTAACAACAAAATATTCAGTTAATACTCGTTGTCAAAAAGAAAAATGCCACCCTGGAGGTGGCTTTTTTTTGCCCAACAATAATGTCGGTTTTTATGTGTGATTACTTCCACTAAAAAGGTTAAGACTAAAAAAACTAATCCCGTCGAAGCTTATCCGATACCGCAATTGGGTTCGGGAAGTTAAAGATTACGATGTAACTTGAAATTACAAAGGTGATTATCGCGGCTGACTGAACGAGAAGTGATGCTTCGTCACCGATTAAATTTTTTGAATACGCGAGGAAAACAATAAGTAAAGAAAACTCACTTATTTGTCCCAATCTAAAGCCTATATCCCATGCTAAGTTTTCTTTTTCGCTGTGCTGACGAAGCAATAAATAAAAAATACCAGGTTTAAGCAACAATACCGCGATAGCAAACACACTCACAGCGCCGATTACCTGAGGTATTAATGCTAAATTAAGTTGGGCGCCGAGGGAGAAGAAAAACAGGACTAAAAAGAAATCACGAAGAGGCTTCAAGCTTAATGCTATATATTGTGCAATAGGGCTGGTCGCAATAGTAATGCCAGCAATAAATGCTCCTATCTCAGCCGATAAATGTAATCTTTCAGAAAGTTCCGCTAGACCGAGGCACCAGGCAATAGCGAGTAAAAAAATGTATTCGTGAAAGCGGTCAAACTTGGTAATTAGATTAATTAAAACAAAGCGAACAAAAAGGTAAGCTCCGCCAGCTATAAGTGGCAGTGCCGCAAGCGCAGTAAGCATCGGTTTAATTTGGAAGCTGCCAGCCGAACTGCTGAGTAGTATTAACAAACAGAATATGGCCAGGAAGTCTTGTAAAAGCAGCAAGCCGACCATTAATTCGCCCGTGTATTTGTGGTGCAATACCGTGGTGGGTAAAAGCTTGATGCCAATAATCGTACTGGAAAACATGGATGCCATACCAATAATGGCAGACTCTGTTAATGTAAACCCAAAACTAATACCGATGATAAAACCAATCGCGGCAAAGCAGGCACTGCTTATGACTGCAACACTGGTCGCTTTACGTAGTACAACCAACAAGGCTTTTGGTTGCATATCCAGGCCAAGCAAAAATAACAGGAAGATGATGCCAATATGTGACATATCTGTGATATAGGAAATATCCTTTAAAACTTCCAGGCCAAACGGGCCTAGTAACGCACCGATTGCAATGTATGCAACAAGAATCGGTTGTCGGCTGTACAGCGCTAATGAGGCAATAAGTGCGGAACCGCAAAATATCAAGAAAAACGTTTCGAGAATAACTCCGCTCATTAATTAGCCTAATTTGAGATGTATGTGAGTGGATAACAAAACTGTCGCACAGAATGTATTTTTTAAAAAAAGAATGATCTGTGAGTAAATTATCGTTCAAAACCCATGATATTTCATGGACTTGATGAAAAAAACCGGGAACAGATCAAGTGCTGAGAAGGGCTGCGCCAAGCAGCGGCAGCCCAAAAGGAATTATTAAGCTCTACGCCTAAAAAGTGGTTGCGGTTCGTCAACAGCCGCCTGATAGCTATTACTAAAATCGTTTAAACGATTCAACATGGATTCAAGATTACAGTCGTCTTCCATCTTGAACGCATTAAAGCCACAACGAGATAGATAAAACACCTGGTCTTCCATGAAATGGCCTACAGCGCGCAGTTCACCAGTAAAATCATACTGTTCACGAAGCATGCGGCCAATAGAGAAACCTCTACCATCGGCGAAGGCGGGGAAGTCCACCGCAATCAATTTCAGTGATGGAACATAATCGGCTATTGCTTCGATTGAAGCATCACTGGCCAACCACACAGCAGTGCGCTCCGTGTCGAGGTTACCTTCTTTCGCGGCCTTTAAAAAAGCGTCAAGAGACAGAATCTGATTGCCGTTGCCAGTACCTTCTTCGCGAACAATAGACCAGCTATCGTCGATAATCTCTTTATCTTTAATGAGCTTTTGCATATACACGCTCCTTAAATAGGTCGTGTCCAACACGACGGTATGTATCGATAAATCTTTCACCTTCGACGCGGTTTTCCGTGTATACGTCAACAAGCTTTTGAATCACACCTGGCATTTCCTCTCGCGAGAATGCAGGGCCGAGTACCTTTGCCAAAGCAGCGTCTTTTAGAGAGCTACCACCAAGCTGAACCTGATAGAACTCCTCACCTTTCTTATCGACACCAAGAATACCTATATGGCCGATATGGTGGTGGCCGCAGGCATTCATACAACCTGAAATATTCAAATCCAGGTCGCCCAAATCATAGAGATAATCGAGATCGTCGAACTGTCGCTGGATGGCTTCTGCTACAGGAATAGATTTGGCATTCGCCAGTGAGCAAAAGTCACCGCCAGGGCAGCAAATCATATCGGTTAGGGTGCCGATATTTGGCGTAGCAAAACCAGCTTGTTTGGCTTCGTGCCACAAATCAAGCAGTTGAGAGGCTTTCACATCTGCTAGAACAATATTTTGCTCATGGGTTGCTCGTACTTCGCCGTATGTGTATTTCTCTGCAAGATCTGCAATCGCTTCTAGCTGAGCGGAGGTCACGTCCCCTGGAGCCACGCCTGTAGGTTTTAAAGACAGAGTAACGCATCGATAGCCAGGCACGCGATGTTCGCTCACATTACGTCTAACCCAATTGCCGAACGCCTTGTTTTCACGTGCTTGTGCATCGACAAGAGCATGAGATTCCTCATCAGAAATCTCTTCGTACTCAGGTTCGGTGAAAAAGCTTTTTGCTCGTTTGATTTCTTTATCTGTAAGCAGAGTGGGAGTGTCTTTAAGCTTTTCCCATTCCAGGCTAACCTTCTCAGCAAAAGCCTCTGTCCCCATAGCCTTCACAAGTATCTTGATTCGGGCTTTATACTTGTTGTCTCTTCGGCCATGCAGGTTGTACACCCTTAGAATGGCTTCCAGATAGGTAAGAATGTCGTTTTCCGGAACGAAACTATTGATTTCGCTACCAATGATGGGAGTTCGGCCCAAGCCACCGCCGACAAGAACAGTGAAACCAATTTCTCCGTTTTCTTTCTTGACCAACTGAAGGCCAATATCGTGAAAGTGAATGGCGGCACGGTCTTCTTGAGAGCCACACACAGCGATTTTGAACTTTCGGGGAAGGAAGGCAAATTCGGGGTGAAATGTTGACCACTGACGAATGATTTCGCAGTAGGGGCGAGGATCGATAATTTCATCTTTGGCAACGCCTGCGAACTGATCCGAAGTGACGTTACGAATACAGTTACCGCTGGTTTGCACTGCGTGCATTTCGACCTCGGCAAGCTCTTCAAGAATATCGGGTACTTCTTCCAGTTTTGGCCAGTTCAGTTGGATATTCTGACGCGTCGTAATATGACAGTAGCCTTTGTCATAGTGACGGGTAATGTAGGCAATCTTGCGAAGCTGAGTGGCATTTAGCATTCCGTATGGAACGGCGATACGCAACATCGGTGCAAGTCGTTGGATGTAAAGTCCGTTTTGTAGGCGAAGCGGTAGAAACTGATCCTCTTTTAATTCTCCCGCTAAATATCGTTCTGTCTGACCGCGAAATTGAGCAACACGCTCTTTAACTAGCTTATGGTCATGTTCGTCGTAAACGTACATGTGGTCGATTTACCTTTGTTGTCAGTGAAATTCAGGTTGTTTAATAATCAAAACAAAACGTTGAGTATCAGAACACCGGAAATTTAAAGGAGGTGAAGGATACAGCATTCGCTTATAAAAACGAAGAAATTCAATGATATGAGCCAGCTGAATAATGGCCGTTTTCCCAGATAAGGCATATAAGTTTTAAATCTATACGTTGCTGAAAATTGAAAGCGGTGCTATTCGTTAAGTTAATAGTAAAGCTGCCGTTATAACTAATACAGATGATAAAAATTTTGGGGCTGAACCAATATGTTTGCGAGTAAAAAAGAATTGCTTCGGGTAAGCGAGGAAAGGGATTCTTTGCGTTCAGAAAACCAATCGCTAAAAAACCAAGTTGAAGAGCTGGGGATGCAACTGCAAACCTATCGTGATCAACAACAGCATCAAGCAGGTATTGATTCTACTGTTGACCAGGAAATTCGTTTGGTAATTGATAGTTATAGTGGTCTGGAGCCTATCAGGGAGTCGTTATCGGCTTCTTCGGAAGGAATGCAACGGCAAAAAGAAAGGCTTGAGCACACTGGCGAAGTATATGAGCAAACTTCAGCCACGCTTGCTCGAATTACAACCGATTTAAATGAAATATCCATTAGCGCGGGTGCTAGTCACGAAAGTGTTTCCAGGCTGAAAGGCGTAGCAAATGAAATCACTCAGTTTGTTGGCATTATCACCAATATTTCTGAGCAGACCAATTTGTTGGCCTTGAATGCTGCGATTGAGGCGGCGCGGGCAGGGGAGCAGGGGCGAGGGTTTGCGGTTGTTGCTGATGAAGTGCGGGCTCTGGCGAAACGCGCCAGTGAGGCCAGTAGTGAAATTGCCAATTTGGTTGGCCAGATTGAAAAGGATACGCAGGAAACAGATGAAAAAATAAGTGGCACAAGAGACAAGTGTGAGCAGCTCTCTAGCGAATCACACGCATCGTTTGCCGATGTTGGTCGGGTGTTAGAAGTGTCCAAAGATATGCACCAGATCATCACGCTGACGGCATCAGTGGGGTTTATTGAGACGGTTAAGCTTGATCATCTCGTCTGGAAAGCGAGGTTGTATTCTCATTTTCATCGTAGTCGGTATGACTCTCACGCCATTGATAGTGCGGATTCCTGTCGTTTTGGACACTGGTTACACGACGTGGGTAGGGCTAAATATGGCGGTACATCGACATTTCGCAAAATAGAAGATGCTCATAAACGGGTTCATGATCAAGGTATTGCCGCGCTTGAATCAGGCTCGAGAGGAAATCGGAGTGATGCCATAGGTCATCTAAAGGAAATGGAAGCATCAAGTGACCAGTTAATGGGGTATTTAACTGATTTCGAGAGCGGAATGCATTAATTTGGCGCATATGGTAAAAAAAACTTGATTGTTAAAGGAAGATTGGGTTGAATTGATCGCCTTAACTGGTTGCCTGATCATTTGGCAAAAAGGTTAGTTTTCTGTCACCAAAAATTAAAAAAATATAAGTAGGAGGGAGAATGGAAGACGATATTCAAATGACAGAGCAGGGCGATAGTATTGCTGACGCAATTGCCGCTGTAGCGCTTGTTTTTATTTTTGTTGCAACTTGTATTTTCTGGATATCAGGGCAATAAAAAAGAGACATAAAAAAAGCCCCATAATGGGGCTTTTTTTATGTCTGTCGATTTACCATTTTTCTTTTACACCACAAAACTGACAATTGTAAAAAGCGCAAGCAGAAAAAGTGACGTAAAAATTATTCCAGATATAATGTATGGGATTATGCTGGATTGCTGAAAGTCTAACTCTCTGTTTTTATTGCTTTGCACACCAATTGCGGCTGCCATGGAAGTTTTTATCAAGTGCCACATGCCCAATTTCTTTTTCGAGTTATCGCTTTCCACTATCACTTTCACCCATATCTGGTATTAGAAAAAACTTAATTATAATGAAGTCAGACAAAATGTGAACAACAGATATTCAGGGCAAAAAAAAAGCACCTTTGAATAGTGCTTTTTTGCTCGGTCATTTTGTTATTAGAATTATTAGCCTGCGAAGCTCACAAAGTGTGCGCTTTTACTATCGTCGCTATCGCGATTTAATGTTTCCTTTGCTGCGCGGTAATTAGCATTCGAGTCATTCAATTTTGCAAAGCAGTCTCGTCGCTCTTCGCCGATCGAAACTGAGCACATTGCTCGTAGCTTTTTATAGTCATCAACAACTTCCTGGGCAGCAGCTTTCGCTGGATTGGCTTGGCCTGCATATGCATTGATCGCCAAAAAGGCCGCTAGTGGTACGGCTAGAACACTAAGCTTCCTAAACATTTCTATACTCCAAATCCAAGGGTTACGGACAAATAGGAAAACTCGCTTGTGGCAGTTTATTTCCTGTGAATTTACATGAGGCTTTTGCAGTGTTTTACGGCATTTCTTCTGTCAAAAGACTCATGGTAATTATAGGGGGAAAATATGACCATCAAGGCTAATAATCGAACTATTCGGCAAAAATGTGACCATGTTTTCAAAGTCTGGCGTGACAACCAACCGAAATAAGCAGAGTTGTTTTAAATGTCATAATCTAATATGGATTGTAGCCATCGTTCCAGTTCAGAAATTGGCATTTGTTTTCTCATGGCAAGGTCTTCAACCTGGTCTTTGTTGATTTTTCCAGTGTTAAAATACTTGGCGTCAGGATGTGCAAAGTACCATCCAGAAACCGAAGCAGCAGGGTACATTGCAAAGTGTTCGGTTAAACTAATGCCTATTTCTTGTTCAACATTAAGCAAACTAAACAACGTTGCTTTTTCTGTGTGATCCGGACAAGCGGGGTAACCGGGGGCTGGACGAATTCCTTGATATCTCTCTTTGATTAGTGCGTCGTTATCCAGATTTTCGTTTGGAACATATCCCCAAAACTCTGTTCTCACTCTTTGGTGCAAGTGTTCAGCGAAGGATTCCGCCAGCCTGTCCGCAAGTGCTTTTACCATGATGGCGCTGTAATCATCTCCGGCATCTTCATATTCTTTCGCCAGTGCTTCCGCGCCAATGCCTGCTGTCACAGCAAAGCCACCAATGTAGTCTTCCTGTTGATTGCTCTCTGGACATACGAAATCCGCAAGGGAAATAAATTGATCATTGTCTGATTTGGGAATCTGTTGTCGAATATGATGAAGCGTCGCGATAGGTGACTGAGTTTCGTCATATACATTTATGTCGTCACGACCATTAGAGCTTGCTCGCCAAAATCCAAAGACGGCTTTAGCCGTTAACTTTTTATTAGCCACAATATCGTTTAATAATGCCTGAGCGTCATTAAATAGTTGGCTTGCAGCTTCACCTACAACTTTGTCCTGCAATATGGCAGGGTACTTACCGACTAAATCCCAACTGATAAAAAACGGTGTCCAATCGATCGTATCAACCAGTGCTTCGAGTGGGTAGTCTTCAAGCGTTTGAGTTCCTAAAAACTGTGGTTGTGTCGCAGTGAAACCATCCCAATCAATTTTTAGACGCTTTTCAACGGCACTTTCATAACTAATGGCTGCGCGTGTTGATGTGCGATTTGCTCTGCGCACACGAATTTTTTCATACTCATCTTTAAGTTGCTGCACAAATTCTGGTTTGGCTTGAGAAGACAATAATTTTGTGGCAACCCCAACTGCTTTCGATGCGTCTGGCACATAAACGGTTTGATCGATGTTTAATTGTGGATCAATTTTTACAGCAGTATGCGCCTTGGATGTTGTTGCTCCACCGATCATTAATGGTTTTTTTATTCCCTGTTTTTCCATCTCCCGTGCGACTATGACCATTTCATCCAAAGATGGGGTGATAAGGCCGGACAAGCCAATTAAATCCACATCTTCTTCTACGGCAGTGGCAAGAATTTTTTCGCAGGGGACCATTACCCCAAGGTCAACAACTTCAAAGTTATTACATTGCAACACAACGCCCACAATATTTTTTCCAATATCATGTACATCGCCTTTCACTGTTGCCATTAATATTTTTCCGTTGCTTCTTGTTTCTTCCGTTTTTTCCTGTTCGATATACGGTTGCAACACGGCTACTGCCTGTTTCATCACGCGAGCGGATTTTACCACCTGAGGAAGGAACATTTTGCCGTCACCAAACAGGTCGCCAACAACATTCATCCCGTCCATTAACGGGCCTTCAATGACATCAAGAGGTCGATTTGCTTTAAGGCGGGCTTCTTCTGTGTCTTCTTCGATATGAGCAGAAATGCCTTTTACTAAGGCGTATTCAAGCCGTTTTTCTACTGGCTCACTGCGCCAGGCCAAATCTTCTTTTTTGCTCTGAGCACTGCCGTCGCCGCGATATTTTTCAGCTATATCGAGTAGGGCCTCAGTGGCGCCGTCATGGCGATTTAAAATAACATCTTCGACTTTATCTTTTAGTTCCTGCGGAAGCTCATCATAGATGGCGAGCTGCCCCGCGTTCACAATGCCCATATTCATACCGGCTTTAATTGCGTGGTACAAAAATACTGAGTGAATTGCTTCACGAACCGGGTTGTTGCCTCGGAAAGAAAATGAAACGTTACTTACGCCGCCGGATACGCCAGCATGAGGAAGGTTCTCGCGAATCCACTTGGTAGACTCGATGAAGTCCACCGCGTAGTTATTGTGTTCATCAATCCCTGTTGCAACGGCGAATATATTCGGGTCAAAAATAATATCTTCCGGCGGGAAGCCAATTTTTTCCGTTAGTACTTGGTATGACCGCTGACATATTTCGATCTTCCTGGCAGCAGTATCAGCTTGTCCGTCTTCGTCAAAAGCCATAACGATTACAGCAGCTCCGTAGCGCATGCACAGTTTGGCTTTTTCGATGAACTCGTCTTCGCCTTCTTTAAGGCTGATGGAGTTAACAATGGGTTTCCCCTGGATACACTTTAAGCCCGCTTCAATGACTTCCCATTTCGATGAGTCAACCATTATAGGTACTCGGGAAATGTCAGGTTCACTGGAAATTAGGTTACAGAAGCGTGTCATAGCGGCAACGGCATCTAACATGCCTTCGTCCATGTTGATATCAATTACTTGAGCGCCGTCCTCCACCTGAGCCAACGCAACTTCGAGGGCTGTGTTGTAGTCCTCTTCAATAATTAACCGTTTAAAGCGGGCGGAGCCAGTTACGTTACAACGTTCGCCCACGTTTACGAAAAGTGAATCTTTGGTGATGTTGAATGGTTCCAACCCTGACAAGCGACATGCAGGTTCAATATCAGGAATGACACGGGGAGAATACTGCGCGACTTCTGCAGCAATTGCGCGAATGTGGTCTGGTGTGGTGCCGCAGCAGCCACCAATAATATTCAGATAACCACTGGCCGCGAATGTCTTTACGATTGCGGCCATGTCTTCCGCTGATTGGTCGTACTCACCGAACTCATTGGGCAAACCCGCATTGGGGTGCGCTGACACGTAGCAATTGGCTACACGGGAAAGCTCTTTGATATATGGCGTTAGCTCTGAAGCGCCCAGAGCACAGTTCAAACCAATAGAAATTGGTTTGGCATGGGCTAGAGAGTTATAGAACGCTTCTGTCGTTTGGCCGGAAAGTGTTCTGCCCGAGGCATCAGTAATTGTGCCTGAAATCATAATTGGCAGTTCAGTGCCCAGCTCCTCAAAGCAGCTCTGTACAGCGAATATGGCAGCTTTGGCGTTGAGAGTATCGAAGATGGTTTCAATCAGAATGATATCCGCTCCACCTTCGATCAACCCCTTTGTCGCTTCAACGTAGTTTTCTACTAACTCATCGAAAGTGACTTCGCGCGCTCCGGGATCATTTACATCTGGTGATATAGAGCAAGTTTTACTTGTTGGGCCGAGAACACCGGCAACGAAGCGGGGTTTATCTGGTGTGGACACTTCATCTGCTAATTCACGAGCCAAAGATGCAGACACCTTATTCAGTTCGTAAGCTAGTGCTTCTAGGGCATAGTCTGCTTGTGACAAGCGTGTTGAGTTAAATGTATTGGTCTCAACAATATCGGCACCGGCATCAAGATAGGCTCGACAAATATCCTGAATGACATCAGGTCGGGTAATGGATAAAAGGTCGTTATTGCCTTGTAAGTCAATGTGGTGTCCGGAGAACCGCTCGCCTTGGTAATCCTGGCTTTGCAGTTTACGGTTTTGAATCATGGTGCCCATACCACCGTCAAGAATTAATATGCGGTCATTTAGTGCGCTGCGAAGTAATTCAGTTCGTTGTTGGTGGGTGTGCTTCATTGACTTACCTTTTCTTAGAGCTATCAAATCTATATCAAAATATTTTGATTTAGGCGCGGATTCTACCAGCTTTAATCGACAATAGTTTATAAAATGGACGTCTTTATAGAAGTTTTTATCGGCAGTAGGTTTTGACTTTACGTTCTGCTATTATATCTGACAAATTTACTGGGTTATTCAAGATCTAATATATGGTTAATGTAACGATTACCGAATCCGCTCAGGGTTACTTGGCAGAGCTGCTTGCCAAGCAAGAGGGTGAAGTTGGAATTCGTATGTTTGTTGCCAATCCTGGAACTCCTCAAGCTGAGACGTGTATAGCGTATTGCCGCGAAGGAGAGGAACAGGAAGGTGACGTTGTTATGCAGCTGGAAGGGTTTAAAGCCCATTTCGAAGAGAAGAGTTTACCGTTTCTGGAAGATGCCAAAGTCGACTATGCGGCAGATAAAATGGGTGGCCAGTTAACTATTCGTGCACCCAACTCAAAAATGCCTCAAATCAATGATGACAGCCCGATTGAAGAAAAAGTGAATTACGTTTTATACAACGAAGTGAACCCTGGATTGGCTGCACATGGTGGCAATGTTAGCTTATTGGAAATTACCGAGGATATGTACGCAGTGCTTAAATTCGGGGGCGGTTGTCAGGGCTGTAGCGCGGTAGACGTTACTCTGAAACAAGGCGTTGAGAAAACGCTGGTTGAACGTATACCTGAGCTACAGGGTGTAAGGGATTTAACCGACCATAGCGATAAGTCGACAGCTTACTACTAAAATTTCCTTTTATTTATATATAGTTAGCGAATGTTTTTAATTCTATTTCTAGAAGTAGAAATATTCGCTATGCTCGTATAAAGTCTGAATAAAGTCGTACTGAGGGCTATTCTGAAGAGACCTTAAGCTTACACTTCGTACAGCTTTCTCCATCCATTCAATCTCATAGCGCAAATCCGCATAGTGTCCGCATTCGGACATACCGATTAGCACACAGCGTTTTGCCTCGTTGCCTGAGACAACCGGAAGTTTAAGGACAAACTCGGAGATTTGTTCGGGAGAGCGAATGAGCTTGGCCTGCTCATAAGAAATGAAGACATAGTCCAAGCCTGACATCTCTGCGTATCTTGCCTCATTCCATAAGATTTCATCGTTTGAAGAAGTAGATGCAACCAGGCTTTCGCTGATAGCTGAAGGGAACTGGAATATTTCCTGTTCGGCAATGAGGTTATTCATAGCGGTACTGCCTTTTCTATATAGTTATTGATTCTTGCAGTTTGAGTGGCTTTTAATTTTTTATTTTGGCGCCAGCTAAGACTAACGTACCAGCTTGGGAGAGGAAAATCCAGCCTAATACACCGTAATTAGTGTGAGCGTTTTATAATCATTTGCAATAATCATTACATGCTGACGAAGCTTTCTTCCTTGTTAGGAAATAGGAGATAGGGTAGCGATATCGAGCAAACAGCCGATAGGCTGGGTCTGCAAACAATCTAACTAAAGGCCACTTGAGGGGCCAGACCCAATAAGACTTACCCACGAGGCTCCAGGCTAGATAGGTAACATCCAGACCAAGGTACAGCCTTTGATCTTCATCCACGGCGTGGAGAATGCGCTGCGCAAAATTAGGGGCTATCTGGGGGTAGTTTTTGTTAAAGCCTTTTTCGTTAATATCGACCAGGCGGATCTTGCCTTCATTATCCTGTTGTTTTATCCGTTTCATTTCCGCCAGGCAAAGTGGACACCTAGCATCGTAAAAGACGGTTAACTGTTGGACCTGGGTTAATGTCGATTTTGAAAAAAACTTATTTATCAAAGACATACTCGATTAACCTAAGGTAAATAATTGGATATGTAAGTTGACAGATAGTCGTGGTACGTTACCTAGTACAAAAAGGATCAACGACCATACGCTGAAAATCTTAGACGAAAAAAAAGCGCCATTAAGGCGCTTTGTTCATTTGATGAAAAATTATCGTTTGGGTAGAGCGTTTTTCAACTTCTCTGCCATAGTGGTGAGCATTTCTTCGGTTGTTTCCCAGTCCACACAGGCATCAGTTACAGACACGCCGTATTGCAGTTGGTTTAAATCTGCGGGAATGCTTTGATTTCCAGGGCCAATATTACTTTCGATCATGACGCCAATGATGGATTTGTTTCCTTCCAGAATCTGGTTGGTTACGTTATCCAATACAAGCGGTTGTAGCTCATGATTCTTGTTTGAGTTCGCGTGGCTGCAGTCAACCATAATATTGGTGGCGATGCCGGCGCTCTCCAGCTCTTTTTCACACATGGCGACACTGACGGAATCGTAATTTGGCTTACCATTTCCACCACGTAGAACGACATGGCCGTAATCATTACCTTTGGTATGAATAATCGCCACGCTGCCTTCTTTATTGATACCAAGAAAACGGTGAGGGCTGGATACGGATTGCAATGCATTGATCGCAACAGTCAAACCACCATCAGTACCATTCTTGAAACCAACTGCACAGGAAAGACCACTGGCCATCTCCCGGTGAGTTTGTGATTCAGTTGTCCGAGCACCAATCGCTGACCAAGAAATAAGTTCTTGAAGGTACTGAGGGGAGATTGGGTCAAGCGCTTCAGTAGCAGCGGGCAACCCAATTTCCGCTACATCAAGTAACAATTTACGACCAACATGAAGGCCTTCCTGTATTTTGAAGGAGTCATTCATGTGAGGGTCGTTGATTAAACCTTTCCAGCCAACCGTGGTACGAGGTTTCTCAAAATACACTCGCATGACGATTAGCAGCGTGTCTTTCACTTTGTCTGCTAACACTTTCAAGCGGTTTGCATAATCTATAGCCGCTTTAGGATCGTGAATGGAGCAGGGGCCAACCACCACAATCAGGCGATGATCTTCGCGGTCAAGAATGCTTCTTACCGCTGCGCGGCCTGCTTCGATTGTTTCTGCGGCCTTAGGCGTTAAAGGTTGTTCTTCTTGCAGCTGAGCTGGTGTAATCAGAACTTCCTGCGAAACAACATTTAAGTCTTCAACGTGAGACATAGTCAATTACCAACCAATACTTAATTCTGTGTCTTATCTATTTGTTATTTTGCTTGCGAATACTCAAGCTCGCAAAGCCCCGTTCATTACGAAGCAGGAATTGTACTCGAAAACGACCGGACTTGGGCTTAGATTTAAGTCTAATTTAGCAATATCAACTTCATTAGGAAGGGAAAATAGAGCGCTTGTTGGTAATTTGAGACTTTTGTAGCGCTCTGATCAAGGGAATCGATGCCCTGAAGAGCTTGCTGATAAAACTCAAGTTGCTTACTGTATGCCTCTTTTTCCCGTTGGATAAAGTCATCCTGTGACTCGGAAGACGTCGGTGTGCCAGTTTTGTAATCAACAATCCACCGCGTGTCGTTGTCGACGAAAGTTCGATCGATGATGACTTTTTTTGGCTGATTGCCGTAAAGTATTTCGTATTCACATGCACTTTCTGCATGGCGGTTATCCAACAGCCATTGTGCTTGTGAGTCACCCAGTATGCGATTAACACAATGCGCTATTCTTTCGATTCGAGGTTCACCCTCTTTGGCTGTAACGCCCAATTGAGCTAACTGTTTTAGCCAAAATGGTGACAGTTTTCTTACTTTGTTTTGATCCCAGTGATTGATTCCTTCCAATGTTATTTGCCTTAGAATTCGGTGAAAAAGAGTTCCTGATGCGCGTTCAAGGGCGTTAATTGCGAAAGAGTCTGGAGGCATTTGCTCAAACACACGATAGCCATGATTTGATCTTCCATTGTTTTCCTGGTGATGTGTTTCAGTCAAAGGCATGTGAGAGGGGGCTTCAATGCAAGAATCGAACGTCCAGGGTTCGAGAGATAATGGAAGTCGTGAGAGAAGATTGGGTCCGAATTTAATCCGTTGAGATGTGTCTGTGGTATCTTCCGGTAACGGGGAAAGGTCTTCTGCGGATAATACCGAAAAATGGGGGCCAAGCGCATCCCAGCACTGACCTAACATGGATGTTTTTGCCGAAGGTACGATGTTATCTTTCGCATCCATTTTCAGTTGGCCAGTTAAATACAGACGCGACTTTGCCCGAGTGCAGGCAACATAAAACAACCGAGTTTGTTCTAACTGGCTTTTGATTTTCTTTTCTTCACGAACAAACTGCGTAAGTGGATTATTGTCCGTAGTATTGGAGGCTGCAACAGGTGTGAGCAGAATATCTGTTTCATGATTCCGGTTTAGGCGTTCATGCCAATAGAGTAGAGCGCTGGACTCCGCTTTGGATGCTTTATCCAGGCAAGGAAGAAAGACGCTATCAAATTCCAGTCCTTTGGATTTATGCATGGTCATCAGCTGCAAAACACTGTCTCCAGTGGACGGTTTGGCAAACAGTTTCTCCAGATTCATATTAAATCTGTCCCACTCAACAATACGCCCTGCCTGTTCAAACTGATCAACCAAGTCTAATAAGGTATGAATATCTTGCCGGTGACTTTCATTGTTTAAACAGTTCGGGCCACCCAGTTCAATCCAAAGGGCTTCGATTAATCGCTTCAGCGGAACCCGTTGAAAAGCGTCTTTCGCTCTGGTGAACGCATTGATGACTCGATCGATAAGTGGGTGAGAAATATCGGAGAGATTGGTATTGTCGGTATGCAACAATAAACTTTGCCAGAGAGAGTTCAACTCATTGCCCTGTTCAAATTCGTAAAGGGCTTTTAGATCGAAGAAATCCAAAGCACACCAGGGCGCACGCAAAACCGATATCCATGCGAGCCGATCTGAAAAAGAATGCAAGGCTTTTACTAGGCTAAGCATGTCCTGGATATAGGGCTTATTTTTTAATGGGTCAATTTCTACGGCTTCAAAAGGAATACTGCGTTTCTGCAACAGGGGGATAATCGTTTTTAGATCAGACCGGCTGCGCACCAATACAGCAATGGATTCTTTTGGGTATTTGACTATAAGTTGCTTTATTTGCTCTGCAATATAGTGGCTCTCAGTTTGTCTTGTATCTTTATCGTCGATAAAACCTCTACATTGAATGTAGGTGTCTTCGGTATTGTTTTCTGATGATTTAAACGCATCGGAGTGAGCATAAGAAACCGCTCCCCGGCTAATATTGTTGGCGAATGGGAAGGTTTGGGAAAAGATGTCGTTTACCCAGGAAACAATTCGCTGTGTTGAACGGAAATTTACCGTTAGATCCAGTGGCGCTAAAGCTATTTGGTTTAAGCCGGATGATCTGACATCCAAAAAAATACCCACGTTGGCGTTGCGGAACCCGTAACAGGATTGCATTCCATCTCCAACGAAAAACAAGGTCCGTCCATCATCCTTTTCCCAACCGGATACCAGAGAATGGAGCAAACGAATTTGCGGTTGCGATGTGTCTTGAAATTCGTCAACCAATATGTGTCGGATCTGATAATCCAGTTTTAAGCTGATGTCGCTGACGGAGTCTTGGTCTACATGGGTCAGCACCTGGGCTGCCTGGGCGATTTCGATAAAGTCTGTGCTGTCAGTTTGATGAAATAAAATTTTCAAATGCGCAACTGCAAGTGGCAGTACACGAATCAGGGCTTCTATTATCTTCCAATCCTGAGGAAGATAGGCATTTTCCGGGAAGGCTCGCGCAGTATTTAATGAATCTGCAAAGTCCGGGATGGTCGAAAGCTCATTGATTATTTGTTGCGCTTGTTGCTTTTTTTCTTTGTCTAATTTGGTGGAAGCAGGGAAGCCACATCGCTTATCTAATTTCGCACGAAAACTACCAGTCCCTGTTAGAAGTACGGAAACTATGGGTTGCCAGTAGGTATATATGCCATCCGAGGTTGAGAAATCTTCAACTTGAAATCGGGACAAAATATGGTTGGGGTTTTCTTCAATAATATTTTTTTGTGCAAACAAACCAAGTTCGCCCAGCTCAGTTTCGTAGGCTACGGCTTGTGCGGCAATTTGTTCTGCAAGTTCTGCCCGCCAGTTTGCCAGGCTTTGTTCGAAAAAGGCTTTGGCTAACGCTGGTTGGGCACGGATTTCGGAAATTAAAGGTAACCATTGATCTCTGGAGGCTAGCAAACGAATCAATAAATCATGTAATCGGTTTAGATTGTTATCAAAATGCGATAGCAAGAGTTGATATTCGTTCGCCCACTTTTCTTCCTGCAGTTCTTTAATACAGGCTTTTATGACATTAGCGTAGACGAAATCCGGGTCTTTTAATATCGAAGAATTTACATGAATGCCGCTTTCAATTGGGAACTTGTTGGCGATACTGCGACAAAAACCGTCGATAGTGAGAATTTTAAGGCGAGCAGGGGATTCGATAATATTCCAGTCCTTATCCTCACTTCGTTTAAGCACCGCATATGCAGCGTGATTTAACTCAGCCTTATAATCCCCTTCAGTACCCGGTTGAATGTCATCAGCCTCCATACTCTTTACACGAGTTAGTGCTTGAAGAATACGCTCCCGCATTTCCGATGCGGCTTTATTGGTAAAGGTAATGCAAAGAATCTCTTCCGGGTTGTCGACAATCGCAAGCAACTTTAATACACGAAGCGTTAATAACCCGGTTTTTCCCGATCCGGCGGGTGCGGATACCGCATAGGAGGCGCTTATATCGAGCGCCTGCTGGCGAACTGCATGATCAAGCGGTTGAGGAAGCTGAATATCTGTCATAAATACTACTGCGTATCTCGTATTGCCGGTGATAAATACTGATAGAAACTCAGCATCTGAGCGTTATTATTACTGGCGGTAACATCGCCGGAAACCAACTGCCGAACCTGGGTTTGTATTTGTGTTGTCCACCATTCAACCAGTTCACTCCAATCCCCTTTGAATTCGCCATTACGGACTTTATTTGGTGTGACCAGGTCGCCAAAGATAAAGTCTTCATCTGCAATACCTTCCATGCTGATTTTTTGGCTGTTAATGGTGCCAAACATTGCTGCGGTCGGAGTGTCGCCGGTTTGCGTGAGATATAAGGTATATAAGGGTAACTGAGGTTCGAGCACCGGGGCTTTAAGTAATTTTGATAAGCTTACCGACTTGGTTTTGTAATCGATCAGAATTTGCTTATCTTGTGTTTGATCAATCCGGTCAATACGCATTTTGAGTTTGCGTTCTTCAACAGAAAACTCCACTTGTTTTTCTTCTGCAATAACGGTGAAGGTTGGGCGATCTTTTTCCGTTTGTAACCAGTTGAAAACCAGATTACTCAGACGTTTGTGCTCGAGTTGTTTTAACTGATAATCCACGTCTCGTCGGCTATGGAAAAGCTGAGCCCTGATGACCTTTTCTGTTGTTTCTTCTATCCATGTTCTTAATTGTGCATCGTCGTATGACTGTAAGGTATTCTGTGAGCCCATTTTTGACCAAAGCTCGGCCAGTACCTCATGTAGCATATTTCCCCTGTCAGCAGGTGTGAAACCTAAATAGTTTTCGTAGGGCGCTTTAACCCCTAGTTGATAAACTAGATAGGCACTTAAAGGGTCAGCAGCATGTAACCTTATATAGCCGGCTCCACCAGGTATGTAATTCCCAGGAGGGATTATTGGTGCAAGGGACGTATCTATTGCATCGAATGCATTAAAGCTGAGGGCTTCACGATATTTTTTATCGAGTGTATTCTCGGGAGACGCGTCAAGCTGGGATTGAAGCGAAAAATTCTCCAGTAAGGGGCTTATCTCAAACGCCTTTTCTTCATCTTTTAATGCATAGGAAAAAATAATTTCTGCAGCGGCTTGCGTTAACCCCTGAATTTGTTTTCTGGCAAAGAGCAGCTCTCGGTTAGCCGTAGAGCGGGGCGTATCGTGTTGAACCTGAATAGAAAAAGGAATAAACGGGTTCGGAGACGGTTTCGCCGGTATATTTTGGTTATGGCAGTTTAAAACAAAAATTTTATCGAAGGTCGAGCCTGAGACCTCCATGATCCCTAATATCTGAACGGGTTGTAACTTTTGTTCTATGTGGAATATTTTATTTGAGCATATTTCCCTTAGCTGACTGATGGTTTGTGGCCAGCTATCGTAACTGTGTCTGACTACATCAAGAGAAGAAAACGTTTTGAGTAAATCGATAAACTGGTTTACAGCCTGATATTCCCGACTGCTTAATACGATGTTTCCTGGCCAGCCGAATATCTCTAGTTGTTTTAGGATCAGTGATGCCACTTCTGTACAGTTAAATTGTTTATTGCTTCGTATGCAGTCACGAAAAAACTGCTGGGCTTTAAGTAAAATCTCTGCACACGCATTTCCCTCGTGCGCCTTTACCAAATCCGCAATGCTGAACGTTGCTGAATCCGAACGATAAATCGTGCTGTGTAGCGTTTCCCGTTCGTATTGCGATTGTTCGCTTCCCCAAAAAATCGATTGGGTGAGAGCAATAGCGGCTTCTCTTTCTAACGCAGTTTGATCAATCTGAAGCAACAAAAATGCATCTGAAATGACAGGTTCTAGAATAAGTGGCTTGGCTGCGGATATTTCAAACGGTAGAGGGGTGGGATCCGTACACGAATCTAACAGATAATTTTGTGGAGAAAATTCTCGGGTAAAAATTTCTTCAAGTTGCTGTTTGTCTTGTTCCAGATTAGGTACGACAACAGCGATACTGCAATCAGGATTTTCTGTCAGCAAGTTTTTGCATTGTTCGGCAACAGTCGCATACTCTTGAATTTTTTCCTGATACTCGCTAACCGAAATAGCAGGGGGCACATCACTTTGTTGCAGTTGGGGTAGTTCAATCACTCGATCAGCAATAACGTTCAAGGCTTTCAGGTAAAAAGGGCTTATCTCCTGAAAACCATACGTGTATATGGTATCCAGACGTATATGTTCGGTTTGAGAAATAACTTCCAATGCGCCAGCAATAGTGGTTAATTCTTTCTCTTTCAAAAACTGATCAAAATAACGACTTAAGGCAACAAAATATCGCGTTTCTTCCGAGCCGAGTTCTGTCATTTGGGCTTGAGGAATTTGCCAAAGTGTGGATATGTTATGCGCCTCTGCAAGCAGGTCGGCCAATTGCGAAACATTGTAAAACGCTTGTTCGGGAGGGTGTTCTTCTACCAGTTGTTGCCAAATCTGACGTTGCGCATACGGCGAGAGCAGCGTTGCCGTGGCCATTGGTTCGCCGCGGTCAAGCAGTCGGCTCCACTCTTCCTCTACCCATTGATCTACGGTATGTATGGGCAAGCTGGTGTAATAGCTTCGATTTTGCATCAGCTTTCGATAGATAAACCTCTGCAAACGCTGGTTGGCTGTAAACAACAGCGCTCGTTTTGAGGTCAGCTCATTAACGATGGTTTCAATCCACATTAGTCAAGATACATCCCGGGTTTGTTGCTATGATGGCGCCCAAATAATTCTAGGGTTGAATTTTACAAATATGTGACTACAGGCTTTCAGTTATATTTCGCAATTATTTTTATGCACATTGGTAAAAAAATAATTTCAATTAATGCATTTTTTGCGCTTTTTCCTGTTGACAACATATTTAACACTGCAAAAAACGTGTAAGTAATTGATTTTTATATAAAAATATAAATTGATTAAAAAGTATTCAGTTTAACGCCGATATAGATTTTTTGCGGTTTTTGGCGTTTTACTCGGAGTCTATCCACTAAGTTATCCACAGGAAATGTGGAAAAAAAAATGATTCGAATTATTACAATCTGTAGTAAAAATGCCATATTTGTTTAATTTCTATTAGATTGTTTTATTTTAACCCTTAGATCAGCTTTAACTAATTTATATAAACTATGACACCTGAAAGATACCAAAGAATCACCCAAGTACTCAGTCGACGTCAGCCTGACCTCACGGTTATTACTGATGAAGTACATAAAGGCCGTAATCTGGCCGCCATTATTCGAAATTGCGATGCTATTGGTATAGACCGTATTCACTGCGTTGTGCCACAAAAAGGCTATCAAACTTTTGGGGGCACTTCCGCGAGCGCTGAAAAGTGGGTTGAGGTTGCTCACCACATGTCTGTGAACGAACCTATTGCCTCGTTAAAACTACAGGGGTTTCAAATCGTCGCCGCGAATGTTACACCGGATACTGTGGATTATCGAGAGGTAGACTACACTCGACCAACAGCGATATTGATGGGTGCGGAGGTTGACGGGGTGAGTGAAACGGCTTCTGAGTTGGTCGACCAGCACGTCATGCTGCCAATGTTTGGCATGGTGGAGTCCTACAACGTTTCTGTGGCCTGTGCATTAATTCTCAATGAAGTACAAAGGCAGAGAGAAAAAGCGGGCCTGTATGACACCTTACGCTTGCCTGAAGACCTTTATCAAAAACGGTATATGCATTGGGCTCACCCAGTAATAGCAAAGCTCTGTGATGAAAAAGGTATTCCATATCCTCCTATTCGGGAAGACGGTGAAATAGAAAACCTTTCCACATGGTATGCAGGGATAAAGTAAAAAGGTGACATAAAAAAAGCCCGACGTTCGGGGGGAGACCGTCGGGCCAGGACCATTAGGAGTGAAACATTAAGGACAGTGCCCTTAACGAGCTACAAGGTAGCTCTGTGACGATGTGAACACTTGGGGGGGATGTGCATCGTCAGTACTTTAAGTATTGAACATCCAGCAAGAACTTCCAGTTTTTCCTGATGTTTTTTTAAACCAAATAATAATAGTTTCCATCTACACTATTACTTTTACGATTTATTATCGTAAGCATTGGTTTGATATTAACGCTGCAGCTTCGGTAACTGTATGCTCAAGTTGTTCTGCTGTAGATGTCCGTGGAAACCATTCATCAATTTTACTGGCAAGGTATTTCAGCTTTCTGCAACAGCTTCGAAAAGTTAATGTAATTGGTTCATAGGCCATATCGTGGTCTTCGACACTGAGTTTGGCTAGTTCGTTTAACTCTTCATGCAGGGAAGTGATTACGTCAAATAACGTGTCTTTCTGATGTATGTTAATGGCTTCCCAATAAGCATTATTTAATGCGCCCAATAATTCTTCTAATGTTGTTACGGCTTTTGCGATGATCACTCGCTCCATAATAGGACTACCTTAATTTTATACATTGGTTGTTTTTTCAGTATAGACAGCTATATCGGACGGATAAGCCCTTCTTGTGCTGTACTGGCAATTAATTTACCTGTGTCATTAAAAATATTGCCATGCGTCAAACCTCGAGCGTTACCCGCCCAGGGACTTTGTGTTTGGCAGAGTAACCATTTGTCGACTCTGAACTCTTCCGTGTGAAACCACATTGCGTGATCAACACTGGCCGCAACCATTTTGTCGTCAAACAAATTGGTTTTATGGGGGAGTAATGCGGTGGCCAGCAGGCCAAAATCGGAAGCGAAAGCCAGGGAGCAATAATGGTAAATTGGGTCATCCGGCAGGGGTTCAGTGGATTTTATCCAATACAAGGCTTCAGGCGGATGAATGTCTGTTGAAAAGAAAACGTCATCTTCCACCGCTAGTAGCTGAAAAGGGCTTTCTTCTCCGCTGGTCTTACTTTTGCTTGCTGGAATGTGTGCGTCTACGTTACGTCCACTCGTGATTCCCCGTTTTTCCAATATCTTTTCTGGTGAATCAACATTAAGCGGTAACGGCTTTTGGTGCTCGTAACCTTCTTCCTTTTGATGAAACGAGACGGCCATATTGAATATAGGACGCCCAAACTGCCTGGCCACCACTCGGCGACTTTTAAAACTGGTGCCATCTCTGACGTTTTCTACGTCGTAAATCACCGGGGCATCGGCGCTCCCGGCACGTAAAAAATACGCATGGAGAGAATGGGGAGGCATATTATTGACAGTTTTATAAGCAGAAATTAGGGCCTGCGCCAGCACTTGGCCACCGAAAAGTATATTACGGAAGTTTTCTCTATGGTGAAGACTGCGGAATAGGTTCTTATCTAACTCCTCCATAGTGAGAATATCAGTGAGAGAGGCAGTCATTGAGTGGAAACTCCTTAAAGATCTTCCGTTTTGGCCGATACCTTTAATATTAGACGAAATGCCTCAAGAGGGTGTTATGCATTTTCGACTCTTACAATTCGGGTTCATATTGGTGGCTCTGGTATTGTCCGGATGCTCTTTTAACTATGTGAGTTCCGTGACCGACCAAACATTAAAAACCCTGGCATTAAAAGAAAACTTCACCATTGAGCGTCGCGGTAAATGGCAAATAAATCGGGAAGCCAAAATTCTTGTTGTCAGTACGACTCAAGTACCGGCTAAAGAATATGGTGTAACCAGTCAATATCGTCGAGCAAACACACAGTTATTTGCTTCATTAAATCGATCCTTTTCTCAAGGATTTCCCAATTTTGTGGCTAAAGACAGTAAACACTCAATGAATCAGGCTCTGAATCTTGCCTGGCAAAATCGTGCGGATATTTTAATTTATCCATTATTGATTGATTTAAAAAATGGCATCAATACCTGGAGTGAAATGCAGGAAGGTGACGTCCCACACTCGGATAAATATTTTGGTCCGGATGTTAGTCAGTTTCAGCTGTTTGTTTTGGATGTAAAAACTCGCAAGTTGTTGGATGTAATTCACGTGAAAGGGCGGGGCCGTTTTTTTGCCGAATCGAACAGCTTGCCGATAGACCTTCTGGATAAAGCAACACAACAAGTTGCTGTTACGCTTTTTGGTGTGAGAACAGGGTAAAGAGGACATCCATGTCCCGCTGTTACATATTTGGATAGTTTGGGCCGCCACCGCCTTCAGGTGTTACCCAGGTAATATTCTGAGCCGGGTCCTTGATATCACAGGTTTTGCAATGTACGCAGTTCTGAGCATTGATCTGAAAAACACTTTCACCATTTTCCTGCTTAACCACTTCATATACGCCTGCCGGACAGTACCTTTGTGCAGGCTCTTCATAAAGCTGCAGGTTTTCCTCAATTGGAATTTCCGGGTATTCCAGTTTTAGATGGCAAGGTTGATCTTCTTCGTGGTTGGTGTTCGACAAAAACACAGACGACAATTTATCGAAACTTAATTTGCCATCCGGTTTGGGATATTCAATTTTCTCTGATTCCGCTGCACGTTTCAGTTGTGCGTAATCGGCTTTGCTATCTGAAAGTGTCCAGGGGAGTTTTCCAGCAAATAAATTGATATCAATAAAAGCGTAGGCTGATCCCCAGAACGTGCCCCATTTATGTAACGCCGGGCCAAAATTACGCTGTTTATACAGTTCCTGATAAAGCCAGGATTTTTTATAGGCGGGGTTAAATACGATGTTGGAAACATTTTCTTTTTTCATCGCGTTGTATATTGCTTCCGCAGCAATCATTCCAGACTTTATTGCTGTGTGAGAGCCTTTAATCTTTGCAGCGTTCAATGTGCCGGCGTCATCGCCAATCAAGAAACCGCCTGGAAATGCCATTTGAGGTTGGGATTGCAAGCCTCCTTTGGTAATGGCTCGGGCGCCATAAGCAATTCGTTCACCGCCTTCAAGGTGCTCAGCAATATTAGGGTGGTGTTTATAGCGTTGAAACTCATCATAGGGGCTGACATGCGGATTGGAGTAGGACAAATCCGCAATCAGGCCAACCACAACCTGATTGTCTTCCATGTGATACAAAAAACCACCACCACCGGTTTGACTTTCTGACAGCGGCCAGCCTGTGGAATGAATGACCAGACCGGGTTTACTCTGTTCCTTGGGGATTTTCCACAATTCCTTGATACCTAACCCATAATGCTGAGGGTCTTTATTTTTATCCAGTTGGAAATGCTGGATTAATTTCTTACCCAGGTGGCCTCGTGTTCCCTCGGCAAAAATAGTGTGTTTTGCACGCAACTCCATGCCTGGCATGTAACTGTCTTTTGGCGAACCATTTTTATCAACGCCCATGTCTCCAGTAACTATTCCCAACACAGAACGGTTGTCTTCGTCATAAATAATCTCTGCTGCGGAGAAACCGGGGAACACTTCTACGCCCAAGCTTTCTGCCTGTTCGGCTAACCAGCGGCACAAATTACCTAAGCTAATCACATAATTACCTGAATTATGTAACGTGCTAGGCACAAATAGGCCTGGAACCTTAATCCCTGAGTTTTGAGAGGTTAAATAATAGACTTCATCTTTTGTAACAGAGCAATTTAATGGCGCGCCGAGTTCCTGCCAGTTAGGAAAGAGTTCGTTCAATGCGCGTGGCTCAAATACCGCGCCGGATAAAATATGTGCGCCAACCTCGGAACCCTTTTCTACAATGCATACATTTATTTCAGCATCGAGTTGCTTCAGACGGCAAGCAGCGGATAAACCGGCTGGGCCAGCGCCAACGATAACCACATCGTATTCCATTGATTCTCGTTCCATAGAAAACACTCCGAATTATTTTTGCTCTTATTTATGAGTATAAAAGCCTTACTTTGTGTCCACAAAGTGTTATTTCCGTTTAGCATAAATGGGTTTCATTACTATATATTCTGCTATGAGATAATCATTCCTTATGATTTTTCTAGCTATACTTGGAAAATAGCCAAAGCAGATCAATATAAGACTTGATAAAGCAAGCATCTTTCGCCAGGAGACCTATCAAATATCATGAAGATCTTAGTGCCAATAAAACGAGTAGTGGATTACAACGTAAAAGTACGCCCGAACTCAGACGAGTCAGATGTCGATCTGAACAACGTCAAAATGTCGATTAACCCGTTTTGCGAAATTGCCGTCGAAGAAGCGGTTAAACTAAAAGAGGCGGGGAAGGCCACAGAAATTGTGGTGGTGTCTATTGGTCCCAATAAGGCGCAGGAACAGATTCGTGCCGCTATGGCAATCGGAGCTGATCGAGGTATTTTGATTGAAACCGAACAAAACGTTGAACCTCTGGCTGTTGCAAAAATATTAAAGCAGGTTGCGGATAATGAATCTCCTTCATTAATCATTATGGGGAAACAATCTATTGACGGTGATAACAATCAAACCGGACAAATGCTTGCAGCTTTATGCGGATATGCGCAAGCCACTTTTGCTTCGAAAGTGGAGATAAACGCTGATAAATGTGATGTAACGCGGGAGGTGGACGGCGGTTTACAAACCATTCGTGTCAATTTACCTGCAGTAATTACCACGGATTTACGATTAAATGAACCGCGCTACGCATCCTTGCCGAATATTATGAAGGCAAAGAAAAAACCTCTTGAGATTAAATCGATCGATGATCTCGGTGTCGATGTTACACCGAGAACAGAAATACTTGCCGCTAGTTTGCCGCCAACACGCAGTGCAGGTATTAAGGTGGCAGATGTTGATCAATTACTGGAAAAACTAAAAAATGAAGCAAAGGTGATTTCATGAGCGTACTTGTCTTAGCAGAACACGATAACTCTGAGTTAAAAGGCGCTACATTAAATACCATTCATGCTGCCACTCAACTAGGAGAGGAAATCCATGTTCTTGTTGCTGGCACGGCCTGTCAGGCTGTCGCGGATTCAGCGTCCAGTGTTAGCGGCGTGGCGAAAGTCCTACTTGCGGATGATGCATTATATGGCCAACAGTTAGCCGAACCCCTTGCCGATTTAATCGTCTCCATCGCCAATAGTTACAATTTCATCTTGGCTCCGGCGACCACAACAGGAAAGAATGTTGTACCAAGAGCAGCAGCGTTACTGGATGTGCAGCCACTTTCTGATGTGACCGCCATTGTTGACTCATCCACCTTTAAGCGTCCAATTTATGCTGGTAATGTCATTGCCACAGTAAAATCGAACGATAACCTGAAAGTAATGACAATCCGTGCTACGGCTTTTGATGCCGCGGCTCAATCGCAAGATAACGCATCTATCGAGAACATTGCAGGTAATACAGCAAACAGTTTGTCGGAATTTGTCAGTGAGCAAAAAGCCCAATCCGAACGTCCGGAGCTGACGGCAGCAAGAGTGGTTGTTTCCGGTGGTCGAGGCATGCAATCAGAGGAGAATTTCGAATTACTCTATCAACTCGCAGACAAGCTCGACGCGGCAGTAGGTGCTTCTCGTGCGGCGGTTGACGCGGGGTTTGTGGCCAATGATATGCAGGTGGGGCAAACCGGTAAGATCGTCGCGCCCGAACTGTATATCGCAGTGGGTATTTCCGGTGCGATTCAGCACCTGGCAGGTATGAAAGAATCAAAGGTGATAGTCGCAATCAATAAAGATGAAGATGCGCCTATATTTCAGGTCGCAGATTATGGATTGGTAGCTGATTTATTCGATGTAGTACCTGAGTTGACGCAAAAGCTTTAATTTTGCTCAAACACTGGGCGTTATTTTGGCCAAATACCCCTGTTGCTTACCTAGCAGCAGGGGTAAAATGCCCGGCAATTCAAATAAAATTAACCGCCCAACAAGCTGATGTTTATGTTCCAGTTTTTTGTTCCCATCACTAAGGTCCAAAAAGACCGATTGGTCATGCGGGAAACAGATGCCAGAGTGGCAAAGTACAGTCGCCGAGGCATAGTCTTTAACTTTATTGCCTATCTTATCTGCTTTATCGGTGGCACTTTTGTTCAGGAATTCCCCACATACACTTTGGTGTTAACCGTTGGCTTGCTCTGTGTTACCTTGCTTCGTGGTTTCTTCCTGTTTCGATTTGAGCAGCTCTACCCCAGGGCTCCGGCAAAATGGCGAAACCAGTATTTTGCGGCTACGCTTCTCGGCTCAATGTGGTGGGCGGCGATTATGGTCTCTGTGACCTATAAGCTGCAAATGAATCATGAGGCACCGTTATTCTGGTTGTACACTGTTGTATTCTTTTCAACCACAGCTCACGCATTCGCACCGTATCAAAAATTTCTCACCTATTATCAGTTCTTCGGTCTTGTCCCCGCTGCCCTGGCAGCGCTGTCTCTGGGCTCCGTTAATGGTGTTATCTACGGTGCATTGCTGTTGGTGTTTTATCTGGTATTAAACCATCAGTGTCGAATGATTTCAGAAACCTATTGGGAGCGATTGGAAGCAACCTATGCTTTAGCCAGAAAAACCCGTTCGGTTGAGGAAGAAAAGCGTGATACACGGGCCAGCGTCAAACTGAATAAAGAGTTTCTGAATTTTCTGCGTGACGATCTGCAAAAGATCGTTACTTTGGATCAGACAGCTGCTGAGAATGCCGGTCATTCAGGTGATATTACCCTGAACAAACAGCGTCGAAATATCACTCTCAGCCTGGAGCGCATTTTTGATAACGTTGATAACTTTACCGGCACCCTAACCAAAGAACTCACGTTATCGCAAAACGTATTTAATATTCGTCATGAACTGCAGCATATTATTGCTGAGTATGTGGATGAATGTGAAGGTAAGGGAATTCAAATTGAGTCAGCACTTTCTCCTAACTTACCGATGCGATTAAAAGGGGATGCGTCCAAGCTGGCTCAAGTGCTTAAATCTTTGTTAAACCTGTGCATCAAAGATATGCCCTCAGGTTTGGTGCTGGTTGAAGTTGAATTCTTGCGTGAGTACGAGACTGCCGGTGAGCTATATATCACTATTTCTCGTCTGCTTGAAGTTCAGAAAAAACTGTTTTTCCTTGAAGATTCAAATAATGCAGCCAAACTGGATTTAAGTTTTTCTTCCGCGAGAGCGATTGCAGAATATATGGAAGGTGGCATAGAAACATCGGATATTCCCGGTGAGGGACAACGTTTCCGTTTCAGTGCCAAACTGGAAATTGCCGAAGCGCTTGGGCAGTTGGACTTCCATAAAAACTATTTCTCCGGACACAGTGTGTTGTTGGTACACGGCAATGCCCGAATTGTTGATCTCAAAAGACAGGAGTTAGATTCCCTTGGGTTCAACGTAATAACGGAAACCCAATACAAACGTGCCTACCAAACGCTGGAAAACAGCTATAAAAATGGCAAACCTATTGAGAGCGTCCTCTATTACGTGGAGCACGACAGCGAAGACTTTGTCGAATTTAACAATAATATTAACGCACACTCCGATTTGAAAAATACTCACCAGCTGGTGGTTTCAACACAGCAGCAGCACGCGTTGCTGGCAGGTATGGGGTTTGTTGATCACGATAATGTCTGCTACGTCAATAAACCCGCTGGTTTGTTTGAATTGGAATCCTCCTTTCAGGTTGCCTACAAAAATAAAGGCGAAGATGGTGAGATCATTCCCAAAAAACAGGCGTTACAACGTTTTACAATTCTCGCTTATAGCAAAAACACCAAAGCCGACGCTGAGTTGCGTAACAGACTCCAGGGAAAAAATTGCGATTTGGTTCTGGTTACTACGATTGAGACTCTTGAAGAGCAGTTTTCCCAATTGAAACCAAGTGTCGTTCTTATTGATTGTGATGATTCAACCGATGTGTCGTTACTGGTTGACCGGATTAGAGAGAAGGAAATAAAAGACGAGGTTGAAACCTTTACACCTATCGTAGGTATGAGTACCTCGAAAACCAGTTTTGAATCGTCAGTTTATGAAATTGGTTTCGATGATTACATTAATTTGTCGGATAGACGCAGAAGTTTGAGAGCAACAATTAAATATTGGATTACCCTGAAGTTAACAGATTAATCTACTGGTTCAGTTAACGGGGTAATCCAAGTTTGTTTGAGTTATCATTCTATATTGAGAAAGTGGACCAAATAGGGCAGTGGTCAGAGGGCTTTTCCATCCCACGAATTTCGTAGTCAATACCGGCTTCGGTACACTTGGCGCTAAGTGATTCGGTTGCCAGAATTAAATCAATTCGGAGTCCGCGCTTGGGTTCTCGCTCAAATCCACGGCTTCGATAATCAAACCAGCTAAACTGATCATTGCTTTCCGGGTGTAACTCCCGATATGTATCTTTTAGTCCCCAGCTTAACAAGGTGTCTAGCCATTCTCGCTCTTCCGGAAGAAAGCTACATTTCCCGCTTTTTAACCAACGCTTGCGGTTGTCTTCACCAATACCAATATCCAGGTCAGTGTGCGATATGTTCATATCGCCCATTACAATAACTTGCTCGTCAGAGTTGCAGTATGTGTTTAGGTGGATATTCAGGTCTTGGTAGTATTTCTCCTTATTCGGGAATTTGGTCGGATGGTCTCGCGATTCACCTTGAGGGAAGTAGCCGTTAAATACCCAAATTTTGCTGTTATCACTTAGTGTAAATAACCCGCCGATAAAACGTTTTTGGGTTTCGTCAGTATCGCCATCAAACCCTTTTACCACTTTCTCAAAAGGGGTTTTGCTTAGAAGTGCGACCCCATAATGCGTCTTTTGACCCATAAATTCCACGTGATAGCCGAGCTCTTGCACTGCTTCAATAGGGAAGTCTTCGTCGGTAACTTTTGTTTCCTGTAAACCGATAAAATCTGGCTGATGTTTATCAACGACACTTTTCAATTGGTGTAACCGTGAACGTAGGCTGTTCACGTTAAAAGAAATACATTTCATAACAACTTAAAAATTAGAAGCTTGTTTATAGTCAGGCTTATTCATTAGTCTGATGTAGTCGACTAATATATTGCCGGTTTCAATGAGTAGGGTGTCGCCATCAACATCGATTTTTTCACGAGCAACCGTTTCTTCTTCGACGGCAACAGTATCGCTATCTTCCTCTTTATCTAACTCATTCTTACGGAAGTCTTCTATGGTTTTATAGGGTTCTAATTTCTTGGCAATGCGACGTTTGTTATCAATTTCCATCGCCTCCCGCTCCATTTGATTCTTCTCTTCGATGCGTTTTTTCTCATTGAGAGAGACAACCGTTCTTTCCTTTGACTTTTTCATCAATGCAATCTGATCTTCAATATAAATAAAGTCAGGATCGTGCTGGATTCGATCTCTGTGCAAATTATCCAGAACCGGGATCAGGCTGCTAAAGTTGAAATACTCGGCATGGTTTACTGAATGAATTTGATCCCAGGGGAGGGCGTTGTCATAAGATGACTCACCGACATCATCAGCATCCAATAGGAAAGGGAGCTCAATGTCGGGAATGACACCACGATGCTGAGTGCTTTCTCCGGATACTCGGTAAAATTTGGACTCTGTCAATTTTAATCGACCTTCACGCAAGTGAGTCAGGGACTGAACGGTGCCTTTACCAAAGGATTGGGAGCCGACAACAATGCCGCGTTTATAATCCTGAATGGCACCAGCAAAGATCTCTGATGCTGATGCGCTCAAACGGTTTACCATCACAATCAGCGGGCCACGATATTTTGCGCGGAAAGCTGACCGGTTATTGCGGTCAATACGTCCATCCGAGGTACGAATTTGCACCACTGGGCCCTGATCAATAAAGAAGCCGGTAAGCTCGCGAGCTTCATCTAATGAGCCGCCACCGTTGTTGCGTAAATCTAGAATAACGCCATCGACATTTTCACGCTTAAGCTCGTCCAGAAGACGGGAAACATCTCTGGAAACACTGGCGAAATTGGGGTCACGAGCAAATTTGGCTTGAAAGTCAAAATAGAAGTGGGGGATGTTGATTACGCCGATTTTGTATATTTCATCGCCATGCGGAAGCTCAAACACGGCTTTCTCAGCCGCCTGATCTTCAAGTTTTACCTTGCCGCGGTTAATGCTGATGAGTTTTGGTTTTTCGTCAACAGATGCGCCAGCGGGTAATACCTCTAGTTTTACAACAGTGTTCTTGGGGCCGCGGATAAGTTGTACAACTTCATCCAGACGCCAGCCAACAACATCAACAACTTCTCCGTCCTGACCTTGAGCAACGCCGGTTATGCGGTCAGCAGGTTTTAGATCGCCCTGACGATGGGCTGGGCCACCTGGCACCAAACGCACAACTTTTACTAACTCATCTTCTGTCTGCAGTACTGCACCGATACCTTCCAGGGAAAGAGACATGTTGATATCAAAATTCTCTGAAGTTCGCTGTGACCAGTAATTTGTATGCGGGTCATATAACGTTGTTAGCGCGTTTGCCATGGTTTCAAAAATATCAGCGTTGTCTTGCTGGCTTGCACGATTAAGTTGGTTTTTATACCGCTTAATTAATGTCTCGCGACCTTCTTCCACGTCTTTACCGGCCAGCTTGAGGTTAAGTAACCCCAGCTTGATACGCTTAAACCAGATCTCATCCGCTTCTTTCTTGGTTTTGGGCCAAGGGGAGTTGTCTCTTTCCAGTTCCACGGAATCCGAGCCATCGAAGGTGAACTTAATTGAGGGGTCTTCCAGAATAGCGATGATCGATTCCAGGCGTGTCAGAACTCTCTGGCGATATATCAAAAAGATGTCGAACCCGGCATCCAACTTTCCAGCTTTGAAATAATCGTCAAAATTGTTGGCTTCTTTCTTAAACTGGTCGATATCTTTCTGGAAAAAGAACATTCTGGACGGATCGAGTGTTTCAATGTAGTTGTCCAGAAATGCCTGCGACAAGCTGTCGTCGATCTTGAGATCACGGTAGTGTTTGGTTCTGAGCTTGCTTACGACATCAATAATTGTTTCGGATTGAGCCTGGGTATGATCGAGCACCGGAGGCGCTTTTGAGAAGCTCTGGCTCGAAATGGCAAGACACAATGCGGTGGAAAAAACAACAGAAAGCCTTCTAATATGCATAGATGTTATGAAACCTGGATATATACATTAAGCTGAATTCGTTATAACGGGCGACTATACCACAAAGGCCGTTTATCAAAGCGGCCAATTACACATTTTAGTTCATGTTTGTGACGCTAAGTTCCTAAATCAACTAAGCTTTTATAAGACAACATCAATAACGAGGGGTGGCTATGCCAAGAGCAAAAGTAACAAATTTAATCTCAAAATTACATGAAACTTTCGGTGACGACGCTACCAGTCCTGAGCAGGAAAGGCTCATGATGGAAATCAACTCTCACATGCAGGATTGGCAGGGAAAACATCCCGAAGACGCTAGCCTTATCGAAACTGTCGAGCTTCTGGTTACTCAGTTGGAAGAGTCGCATCCAAAATCGGCGTCAATAGCGAAAGAAATTGTGAATGTGTTAAGGGATATTGGAGTGTAAATATACGCGCCAGCGCAATTGTCCCTGTTGGAATGTATTGATGTCACCTGTTGAAAAGATAGACATGTAATTCGTTCAAGAGGCACCTTAAAGCCTGTAAAGAAAGTCTCTTAAATATTCGTTTCGCGACTATACTTTTTTGTATGTATTTACACAGGCTAAAAGGTGCAGTCCAGTGGCTGAAATTAATGCCATTCCACATTCTCCAAATATTATTATTCTCTCCGAAAAAAAAGAGCAATCTGTTCTGTATATGAACATGGTTAGGGTGTATGGGTACAATGCCCTACACCTAAAGCCCGATGATGACATTGACGACTTTGTTCCCGATGTTTTTATTGTACGAATAGAGCAGCTCAGAACTTTCTCTTTTTTACTTGCGCAATTTGCCACAGTGCCAATTGTCGTTGTCCACAAATTTTCCGAAGACCTTGAGTTTTTGAGTGTCGAAACCCTCGATCAAGATGAGGACAGAATGTTCCACATTTTTGAGCGGGGGATTGCCAAACGTTTTCAGAAGGTGATTGAACGCGCACTGTTATATGAACAGAGCTGCGAATATCGTACCTTGTTGATCGAGCAAGATGAGAACACCCGAGAAAAAATCGTATCGATACTTAAAGAAAAAAAATCGAAGGTTCACACGCTTCCGAGCATATCTAAACTGTTGGATGCAAATTTAGAAACAATGGACTTGATTCTGGTGAATCTTGGCGGGAAATATCCTGCGGCTATAATGAAAGCTTTCTTTTTGGATCACGATCCATTAAGTCATGCTTCAGTTATTTTTCTGTCCAATAACAACAGGTATGAAATTTCGAACATTACCGGAGAAGGGCTTACGGTGTTTCCGGTTGATAGGGATGTTGATGATCTTAGGCATCTTATTGAAAGCGGTCTTAAAAAAGCCAAAATCCGGAAAATCGATCAACAGATCAGCTATAAGGAAGCCTACGAGCGTAATCAGGAACATATTACCTTAAATCAGCATGCCCTTGTCAGTATTAGCAATGCTGCCGGAGATATTACCTATGTTAACGGGTTGTTTTGTGAAATCAGCGGTTACACGGCAGACCAGTTAATTGGCAAAAATCACAGAATTATCAAGTCGGGCGCTCACCCTGAAGAATTCTATGAAAATATATGGCAAACCATTTCGACTGGACATGTTTGGAAAGGTGAGATTTGCAATAGGAAGAAAAATGGTGATTTATATTGGGTCGATTCGACGATATCCCCCTTTATGGATGATCAAGGCAAACCCTATCAATATGTCTCTATTCGCACCGATATCACGAAAAGCAAAGCGGTGGAACAAAATCTTGAACATACCATGGATCTGTTAGAGCGCACGAATGAGGTGGCAAAAATAGGTCACTGGAGTATTGATGTAGAAACGATGCGCATCGAATGGAGTAAGGTTACCAGGCAAATACATGATGTTGATGATAATTTTCAGCCAACGCTGGAGAATGCAGTGGTTTTTTATGAGGAAGGTGGTTGTCGTGAGCAAATGAAAACGCTTTTTCAGCGTGCGATTAAATACAGCGAATCATTTGATGTTGAATTAATCATTCATACGCGGGATGGCGAAAAAAAATGGGTAAGAACGATAGGTGTGCCCGATTTAAATAACGGAAAATGTGTCCGTGTGTTCGGCGTATTTCAAGATGTAAGTGATATAAAAAAAGCTGAATATGATTTGATCGATGCCCGTAATCAGGCCGAAAAATCAAACAAAGCAAAGACAGATTTCTTATCCAATATGAGTCATGAACTAAGAACCCCGTTAAACGCCATTATCGGGTTTTCGGAGTTGTTGGATCTTGATGCTTCACTTAATCGGGATCAAAAAGACAATGTGGAAGAAATCAACAAAGCGGGGCAGCACTTACTTGAATTGGTAAATGAAATTTTAGACTTGGCCCGAATTGAAGCTGGTGAACTTACTTTTTCGATGGAAACGATTAACACTGTCCAAATAGTAAACGAATGTACACTCTTACTGACGACATTAATTGAAACTAAGAATATTCATGTAAATGTTGTGGGTGATACAAACATACATGTTAAAGCTGATCGCAAACGTTTAAAGCAATCCATTCTTAATTTACTGAGTAACGCGATCAAATATAATACGGACAGTGGAAATATTGAAATTAATATTTCCGAACAAGATATGGGTTCAGTGCGTATCTCCGTCACGGATACAGGTCCTGGCATCGATTCCGATAAATACGAACTAATTTTCCAACCTTTTTTACGTTTGCACGGTGAAAACGACGGCATAGAAGGAACGGGAATTGGATTGGCGTTAACCAAGAAAATCATTGAGTCGATGTCTGGCTCAATTGGTGTAATAAGTGAAGTGGGAAGCGGAAGTACCTTTTGGATTGATCTTCCGCTCGATAAAACACCGGAAGTGTCAGATGACCCTCAAGGCGGTGAAGTGATTTCATCATCAACTGATGATACTACGTTGATGGGTAACGAGAGACATAAAATCCTTTATATTGAAGATAACCCTGCTAACTTAAAACTTATGATGCAAATAGTGGCTTCAAGAAAGGATACCAAGCTGCTTAGTGCTCTCACACCTCAAATAGGCATAGAGTTCGCAAAAACACATAACCCAGAACTTATTATGCTTGATATTAATCTTCCTGAAATGGATGGCTATCAACTACTTGATCGACTTAAAAGTGAAGGTTTTTCAAAAACACCTTTTGTCGCTATTTCCGCGAATGCTATGCCGGAGGACGTCAAGAGAGGTAAGAGTGCGGGGTTTGATGAATACCTGACCAAGCCGATTAATATTCCGCTTTTTAATGAGTTTTTAGATAATTTGTATACCCAGAACCAGCGAGAGTAATACCAAATAATGGATAAAAATATTGGCCAAGGTATAGCTATTCAGGACGCTTCGGAAGAGGATGTGGACCAGGTCGATATTATCACCCAAAATGACATAATTGTCGGCATAGATTTTAAAGGAAACACCAAAGCAAGCAGGCTGGCAGAAGAGCTGGCTGTTGGAAAGAATTTTCGTTCGGCCTTGGCAAAAATGTATGGGGGAAAAACGCTGGACAACTACTTGGTCCAGCGGCAAAAGGTCATAAATAATAATACTCAGAAACTGGCTTTATCTTTTGATATTGTTTCGTCTCAGCCGGAAAAACAATTTCAAGTTCTGATGGTTGAATTTGTAGGTCTATACGATGGCAATATCTGGTTGAAAACCACCCTGGCATTAAAAGAGTCAAGAACCATTAAGGAAGGCTTTGTCAACCGGTTCGCCTTTGGCTTCTATCAGTTTGTTGAAGACGCAGATTTTTTCATTCTCTTGCTGAATGATCGTCGAAATATCGTCTATGCGAATAGCTGCTTTCTATCTGCTACTGAATACAATAGTAGTAATCTGGATAATTCGCGATTTGACGATATGTTTATACCCAGCAGGGAGAAGCAAATATTTGATACATTTTTTCACTCGCTACAGGTGCGTCAAACTAAAGAAATATACCTTGGTGCGATTCGTAAGAAAAACCAGCAGGAACTTAATATTCGATGGTTTGGCAAGCGAATAAGCGATGATGCTCATTTTATATTGTTATTTGGAATTGATGTAACCGGTCAGGACGCGATGCAGAAGCAGTTGCGTTCAAGTGAGTCGAGATTTCGTGCGTTATTTGAATTATCACCCGTTGGAATCGCTCTGATCGATTTTGATAGCGAAAAGTTTGTTGAAGTAAATGATGCTTTTCTCAAACCGATGAAGAGGAGCAAGCAGGAAATTATTGGCACTCACACGTATTTATACTCTCCTTCCGAGTACAAAGCCCTGGATGAAAGGGCACGTCACCAGTTGGAGAAATACGGTTTTTATACCCACTTTCAGAAAGATTTTATTGATAGGGATGGCCAGCGTTATCCGGTGGAGGTACATGGCACCATTATCCGTGAAGCGAATGATCGACGGCTGATTTGGACCATCGTGGAAGATATAAGCCTCAGAAAAACCGCTGAAGAGAACATTTTAAACAACGAAAGACGCTTAAAGAGCGCGCAACAATTAGCGCTTATCTGTAGCCTGGAGATGGATCTCAAGGCGGGAACTCAAACGTGGTCGGATACCGTGCAGGATGTTCTGGGACTATTGCCTCAGGAAGTGTCATTTGGTCGTTTTATGGCGATGATCGATCGAGATGACTGGCAGCGAGTTGAAAAAGCTTACACCAAAGCAGCCAAGGATTATCAAGGGTATGAAATTACTCATAAAATCACCGATGCTAAAGGTAACAAAAAATATCTAAAACATCAGTGTATTGCCAACACGGAACAAAATGGCAAAAGACTATTTATTACGCTGCAAGATGTAACAAAACAAAAATCGATAGAGAATGAGCTAAAACGCTATCGAGATCACCTTGAAGAACTGGTGGAAAATAGAACTCAAGAATTGATCAGTGCGCGAGATTTGGCGGAAAAAGCAAATAAATCCAAGTCAGACTTTTTTTCGCGCATGAGTCATGAACTTAGAACACCGCTGAATGCCATTCTCGGTTTTTCTGAAATTTTACTTTTAAATGATGCAATTCGTCTTGAAAAGGATGCTCTGGATAATGTTAACGAAATCTATCGGGCTGGTGATCATTTGAAAGATATGATTAATGATGTGCTGGAGCTTAGTAAAATTGAGGCCGGAGAAATCAAGTTTACGTACCAGTCCACCTGCGTTAAAAGCATTATCGATGAATGTGTGAAAGGGCTTTCATCCTTAACGCAAAAAAGGGGAATTACGGTTGTTCAAAACATTGAAGAGGATCTTGCCAGTATTAATGTCGATCCCCTAAGGTTTAAACAGATTATTGTTAATATTATTAATAATGCAATTAAATATAACAAGGAAGGAGGAAAAATAATTATCGATCAAGCTATTTCGCCAGATCACAAGTTGACAATAAATATACGCGATACAGGAATAGGAATAAAAGAGGAAGTAATAGGGCAAATATTTAAACCTTTTGAACGCGCAGTATCGCCTTACGAAGCGATTGAGGGGACCGGAATAGGTTTGGCTATATGCCGGGAATTTGTAGAAACCATGTCCGGTGTTATTGGTGTTGAAAGCGAAGAAAACATCGGTAGTAATTTTTGGATTCAGTTCCCCATCGATAGTTATGATGTTGATAATCTTATCGAAAAAAGCCAGTCTACTGTGTTACAGAAACACGAGGATAATAAACCGAAAAAAAATATACGGGTTCTTTATATCGAAGATAATCTGGTCAATATTAAGCTGCTGCGAAAGATTGTAAAAAACCATTTAAACTATGAATTCTATGAAGCGCTTACAGGGCAAGCGGGGATAGGGTGCATCGAAGAAGAACCGTTTGATATTGTCTTGGTAGATATCACCTTGCCGGATATGTCCGGTTTCGATGTGGTAAACACCGTGCGTAGAGATATAAAGTTTGCGAAATTGCCGATGATAGCAGTAACCGCTCATGCGTATAAAGATGATGAACAAAAAGCACTGGCTCACGGTTTCAACGCCTTTATATCAAAGCCCATCGATACTCAAGCTCTCTGTCAAAAGATTAATACGCTATTGGCTCGTGCCCAGGAATAGTTCCCCAAGTTCTATTTTGACCGGCTTGTTCCGTTCATGCATCCCCATAACTTGAGATATACAGAAGAGAATAATTCTCATATGGCCAATGTTTCATTTATTTTAAATAACAAAAAATAGACATAAATTACGTGAACTTCAGGTAACTAATACCTTATGCATTGAGGTATAATGCCGAGCTTCCCGTTGGCTAGTTGGTTCGAGTTTAGGCCTGTCAAGGCTTGAGAATTCCTAAATGAATGTTAAAGAATATATCCGTCAAAAAGGTGAGTGGGTCGCAAGTGCGCAACACACACTGAAGGAGAAGTTTGAAAATCAGGTACGCGATATATCGATTACGCTCGAAGAGTTTAACGAAAAAAAAATCGATCTATTCCAAATTAAGGAATTTCTAAAAAGCTACAGCGGTGGTAGCGCGACACCTCAAGCCTCTGAGTCTGTAGAAAATTTGTACAAAGCGTTATCCGAGAATATGGGAAGCCAATACCATATTGGTGAATGGTTCTTGATGTCTCAGTCTAAAATCAACCAGTTTGCCGAGGTAACGGGCGATAAACAGTGGATACATATTGACCAGGATCGAGCGCAGCAGGACTCGCCATTTGGTTCAACAGTTGCCCATGGTTTTTATTTGCTGTCCTTATTGCCGTTTTTAACGGAAACAGTGAATAGTACAGAGTTTGACTATCCTTACGTCCGTCTAGTGGTTAATTCGGGCATTAGTAACGCACGCTTCCAATCTGTTGTCAAACCTAACACCCGAATTCGCGCCAGATCCAGAATTGTCGAAGCCCAAAAGTTTAAAAAACACTTGGAATTGGTCAAACAGGTCGAAGTTGAGATCGAGAATAAAAGTGTGCCTGCGGTTATTGCCGATATTAATTACCGGATATATTGTCGTTAAACCCGATTATGGCTTGCTAAACAGCCAATCCAGAGCGAGTTCTTTCGATGGGAACGCATTGACATTTGCTCCTCGGTTAATTGCAGTATCCATCGCCAAGCCATTCAAGTTACTCAGTGAGACATAAAACGCGACTTTCATAGGAGAGTGCCAACATTTGGCAATGTATTCCCCGGTTTGGTAGCGGCTTAAAATTGATTCCGGTGCGGACATTTGAGTCGCATTAACCAGAACTTTCGGACGTTTATGCAATATTGAGTGCTTTTTGATAAGGTCAACACACTCTTTTGCGGATTCCATTGTCCAGGTTCCACTCACAGTAACAAACAGATGATCCTGGGGGCTATCGCTATAATTGAACTGGAAGTCTGATGTTGGCATCTATTTGGGGTCTGGAATGGCACTGCATAGCAGGTGGGGTTATTTGCGCAAGGTGTCCATTTTACGCATCTCTGTAATATTTTTAATACTTTTTTTGGCTGAAAACTACAATAATTGATCACTTACTAGGAAAAACCATACTCTAAGTATTGCTTTAGTTCGTGTGATATAACCAAGAGATCGGTAAGAGGAGGAAATCGGGTAATAATGCTATATGCCACTGGTGATGAACCTTGCATCATTCTGGATAAAGAAGGTATTGCAAAGGGTGTAAATTTTGAACACGACGATAAGCTACGGCAGGTAAGCTGGTCTTCAAACTATTGCACGGCAATTAATATCGACTCAGGAGAGATAGTCCATCTCAGAAATATAGGTGGAAGGTGGATACACTACATGATTGGCGAGTAACTCTAGCCGATTTCCTACAAAACACAGAGCGATTATCTAAAGCCACAAGGCGTTGAGCTAACTATAATTACTGGAAAGACTTGGGTACCAAGGACGTACGTAATGAACACTAAGCAAACCTCTGCGCAAGACTCCAGTATTGCCGATTACCAGTTCATTATTGAGGAGATTGATTACATGATCGCCTCAACCACGCAACTTCGCGAATCTCTCAACACTGTGTGTCAGCGTCAGTTAGCTTTTCCTAATAAAGAACTGGAAAAAATTCGGGTAGGTTGCCGCCATCAATTCCATAAGATTCGAGAATTTAAACACTTGTTGGGGAACTGGCGCATTGAGCTTCGTTTTGTGCCGTATAAAACGGAAATAAAAGATTACCTTTTTCTTTTGGATGATCTCGAATCCCAGACTTCAACCAATGTGCAACTGGCAGCCAAATTGGCCGAAGCGAAAGTGAGTTGATTTCTTAAACTAGACAACCCTATCATTTGAAAACGCTTATATAAGGCGTTTTTCTCTTTTTGTTCAAACCATATTTGTCCACGACCTGGAGTTGGTTCCAGGTTGTATAGCTTTGTGTTCAAGAGTCCTTGGTCTTACTGCCGGTTTCCTCACCCATTGACCGTATAATTACTGGCTATGATCAGTTTTCGGCAAAGTTTGTCATTGAAGAAAACAAAGTGGGTAGGGCCGAGCTAGAAGTGCATAAATCGGTTAGGATATCTCACTTCGCTGCAACGGCCCTCTGAGGAAATAAGTAAAATGAAGGTAAGCGTTTTTTTTGTGATGACACTGTTTGTCGGCTTTGCCCAAGCAGAAACCATCCACGTTGCCGTCGCCTCAAATTTTGCCCAACCCATGAGAACGCTCGCCAGAGAATTTGAAAAAGAGTCTGGGCATAGACTTGTTCTCTCTATTGGTTCTTCAGGCAAACTATATGCTCAAATACGTCATGGGGCGCCTTATCATCTTTTTTTCTCAGCAGATCAAGCAAAACCTGTAGCATTGGAAAAGGCCGGGAGCATTGTCGAAAACAGCCGTTCCACTTATGCAATCGGTATTTTGGCCCTTTGGGCGAAAAACAGGAATGACAGCTCTGCACTTCACTTACTTAAGCAGGGGCAGTTTAGCAGGCTGGCAATCGCCAATCCGCGTTTTGCCCCTTATGGTGTAGCAGCTAAACAGGTTTTATTAAACCTAAAGCTTGCAGAGAAAACACAAGCCCGTTGGATAATGGGTGAGAATATTGGGCAGACCTATCAGTTTGTCCACAGCGGCAACGCAGATCTTGGTTTTGTTGCCCTTTCTCAGGTAATGGAAGACGGAAAAATGGCCCCAGGGGCTATGGTTGTGCCTGGCAACCTGTACACACCTATAAAGCAGGATTTTGTTCTCTTAAAAAAAGGTGAAAAGAACCCTGCTGCAAATGCTCTAATGCGTTTTGTAAAAGAGCTTTCCGCACAGGAAATAATACGATCTTATGGTTACCAAACCCCACCCAAGGTATAACGCCTGATGTCTTTTTCTGAAACAGATATTACTGCGATATGGCTAACCTTGCGTTTGGCGTCCACCGTTACCTTGTTATTACTGCTACTAGGTACGCCTATCGCTTGGTGGCTGGCACGTACGAAATCCTGGTGGAAGGGGCCAGTTGGCGCTGTTGTTGCCCTACCGTTGGTTCTACCACCCACAGTGCTGGGCTTTTATTTGTTAATCGCAATGGGGCCAAATGGACCTATTGGTCAACTCACTCAAACGCTTGGTTTGGGTACCTTGCCATTTACTTTCTGGGGCTTGGTTGTGGCGTCCATTTTTTATTCTATGCCTTTTGTTGTGCAACCAATCCAAAATGCTATTGAAGCTTTAGGGGCCCGACCTTTGGAAGTAGCTGCCACATTGGGTGCCGGTCCGTGGGATCGTTTCTTTTCTGTGGTTGTGCCCATGGCCAAACCGGGGTTTATTTCCGCTACTGTTCTGGGTTTCGCCCATACTGTAGGCGAGTTTGGTGTGGTGCTGATGATTGGTGGCAATATTCCCGGCGAAACGCAGGTGTTGTCTGTTCAGCTATACGACCATGTTGAGGCTTTGGAATATGCTCAATCCCATGCATTGGCTGGCTCCCTGGTTATATTTTCTTTCCTTGTACTTTTGGGGCTTTATTGGTCTCAGCGGAAACAGGGAAGTGCCGGGTTAAAGTATCAGTAACAGAATAGAGGCAACATCTTGCACACAGCTGACCCAGCAAACCAAATTCGCACCTGCTTTAGGCTTGACTTCCCCCATAGCCCCGAGGTTCATGGCTTTTCTCTCGATCTGGATTTAACTCTCCCTGGGCAAGGCGTCACAGCAATTTTTGGCCATTCGGGTTCCGGTAAAACCACTTTTTTACGCTGCATTGCAGGCTTGGAAAAGGCAAAGCACGGGCTGTTAACCATTCAGGGGGATACTTGGCAGGATGACAGAGTTTTTGTGCCAACCCATAAAAGATCCCTTGGATATGTATTCCAAGAGGCGGGGTTGTTTACTCACCTAACAGTTCAGGACAACTTGAACTTCGCCATCAAACGCGCAGCTCAGAGTCCTGCAGAAGAATTAATTGAACACATTGTTGATACGATGGGAATCGCCCACTTATTTCATCGTTATCCGGCGCAACTATCCGGAGGGGAGCGTCAACGAACAGCCATTGCGCGAGCACTTTTGGTACAACCCCGGCTTTTATTAATGGATGAACCTCTCGCTTCTCTGGATATGGCACGCAAACAGGAAATACTGCCGTATCTTGAGCGTTTACGTACTAGTTTTGATGGCCCGATTTTTTACATCAGCCACTCTGTGAACGAAGTTGCGCGTTTGGCGGACCATGTTGTTGTTCTGGAAGAAGGACGGTGCATTGCCCAAGGCAGTGTAACTGATGTGTTTTCCCGTATTGATTTTCCACTTCAGCTTGGCAATGAAACCGGTGTGGTCATTCAAGGAAATATCACCGAGCGCGATGAACAATGGCATTTAGCCCTTGTTTCATTTCCAGGCGGAGAGCTTTGGTTGCGAGACGAAGGTCAGGCAATTGGGTCGGCCATCCGATTACAAATCCTGGCCAGAGATATCAGCCTGACGCTTACCCCTCATGAAGATTCAAGCATTCTAAACCGTTTACGCGGTACCATAACGGATATCAAAGATGACATGGACGCGTCGATGGTGTTGGTTCGTCTGCATGTTGGCAACGAATACCTTATTGCTCGTCTTACCAGGAAATCCCTCCACCAGCTTAATATTGAAGTCGGTAAGTACGTTTGGGCTCAAATAAAATCTGTTGCCATTGCTCGTTAATCAAAAAAGAAAAGGGTATTCAATAGCTGATGCTCTATCTTCTATACTGAAAAAAAGTCTACCATTCGAGCTTGCTTAACCGGTTGTTGCACGGCAAATTCTCTGGTTTAAAAGACTATAAAAGGAGTGGAAGATGAAACAATACTTCGAGCGATTAGCCAAAGCATTACTCGATGTGCCATACAATGAACTAGACACAACAGTACAGAAAGTCATCCATAGTATTGCTGAGAACTCAACCGTATCCGAAAACGTCAACCTCTCATTCAGAGGCACACTAACCGTTGGCCAACGGGTTGCGGATAAAGTCGCAAGTTTTGGTGGTTCCTGGTCTTTTATCGGATTATTTTTTGCTTTCATTATTGTCTGGATCATCTTAAATAGTGTTTGGTTGGTTGAAAAAAGTATTTTTGATCCGTACCCATTTATTTTGCTTAATTTGGGATTATCAACATTAGCTGCGTTTCAGGCACCGATTATTATGATGTCGCAAAATCGGCAGGCGGCAAAGGATAGAATTAAGCAGGACGCTTCATACGAAATAAACTTAAAGCTTGAATTAGAAATCATGCGTTTACATACCAAACTTGATGAATTAAACCAAAAAATGACCTGATTACATACAAACTGAGATCTGTCATGGAAAACACTACCCCTGCTATTTTTATCAAAGTTCTGGACAAAAAAGGCGGATGTATTGAATACAGTGATTTACATGAAGCCAAACAAAGCAAACAGCCATTATGGGTTCATATAAATGGCAACCACCCCAATGCAATGGAGTCATTCCGTGAAGCGGCAGAAGGGATTGATGAACACAGTCTCGCTGCGCTTTTTGATGAAAATGTTCGTCCAAGAGCGCTGGAGCTAGAGAAAGGCATGCTGGTTATCCTACGTGGCATTAATCACAACAAGAATGCCCAGCCAGAAGATATGATTTCGGTGCGAATCTGGATTACACCGAATAGTATCGTCAGTATGCGTTATCGAAGATCCAGAGCAGTTATGAGTGTTGCAGAACGTTTGGATGTTGGTAGCGGCCCGACAAGCATACCGGATTTATTGGTTTCTGTTATCTCAACTTTATTATCCTATACCGAAGTGATTATCGAACAGATTCAAGAACAGTTAGATCACCTTGAAGACCAGATTCTGGATCACCCAAATAAAAAAATGCGCAAGGATATTTCCAACGTACTTAGAAAAGCCATAATGCTTCGACGTTATATCGCCCCCCAACATGACGCCGTTAATATTATTCGTTATGTGGACGCACTCACACCCCATAAAAAGAGCCAGCGGAGAATGCACGAATCACTGGATAACTTATTGCGAGATATCGAAGATCTGGATTCAATTCGAGAAAGGGCGCATGTTGTAAAAGATGAATTAGCCAGTTCACTTTCGGATAAACTAAACCGTAACTTGTATTTACTCTCGGTTATTACAGCTATATTTTTACCGTTAGGTTTTCTAACCGGGTTATTTGGTGTCAACGTTGGTGGCATGCCTGGAGTGGGAGAGCCTCAGGCATTTACAGTGTTCTCGTTAATTCTTTTTGCCCTCGTAGCGATACAAATTATTTTGTTTCGGGTGTTTAAGTGGTTTTAATCAGGCGCTGTTATCCATTGGGTAGGTCGGTTTAAGCTCCAGCTCGGTTAACAACTGCACCACGGGCTTAATTGCTTGAATATGGTCAGAGTGTTTATTAAATACGGCAAACACTTCGCGGCTGACCGTGGTAAACGACTGCATGGTATGAAGTCGGCCACTGTTAATATGAGGCTCCACCAGGGCAACAGGCAAAAATGCGGCACCACCGTGGGCAAGCAAAAATTCCAGGGCAATATGGGTTTGGCTGGTGTGTAACTTAGGGGCAATAGGCTCGTTAAACAGTTTGGCATATTGCAGATTAAACGCAGTTCCCCAATCAACAAACACATAGCCTAGTGTCAATATGTCCTCAATACGATGAATTGGCTGGCTGGCAATCAGTGCTAATTCAATTTCACCGATTTTGATTGTCTCAATCTCCAGTGTATTGGGCGGATCAAGCAATACAATTGCATCCAGACGACCAGCCAACAGCGCTCGGGTTAACTCTTGAGGCGTGTTGATTTCGGTACGAATAAACAGGTTAGGGAAGCTGGTAGCGAGCTTAGGCAGTATGGATTGTAAAAAAGTATCCCAAAGGTTGGAGGTGCTCCCCAAAGCCAGTTGAATATTTTTTGTTGGCGCTGCACCGACATCCTGTAAAGCTAACTGCCAGGCGGCCAGAATATTCTCCGCATGGGGCAGTAGACGTTCACCGGCACTGGTCAGTAGAATATTGTTTCGTTCGCGAGTAAACAATGGAACGCCGAAGGTCTCCTCCAGCTGCTTAATTCTAAAACTCACCGCAGATTGAGTAAGGTATAAGTTATCCGCAGTTTGGCCAAAATGTCGTGTCTTGGATAACTCCAGAAATGTGCGTAGTAGATCTGTATTCATGGATTTAAGTCGATCAAAACTATTTATCGAAATGCCGAAAAAAAGTCATTCTACACACTTTTTACGCAAAACCATAATGCCGAAACATGTTAAATCGGCGTCCGAATCACCTTTAAAACCCTTAGGACAAAGCATCTTATGCTCAGTGGATGAAAGCAGCCGCTAGGGCTTAAGTTGATTAATTCTATTAATCAATAACCGATCACATCACATAGAACACCCGGGAAACCATTATGTTGTCAACAGCCGAATGTAAAGGTACTGAAGTCTTGCTGATGAGCATAAGTCATTGCGGTGGGCTTTGCGCCAAAATATTCGAGCAAGAAAACAAATAGAAGTATCGATTAGGGCAGGAGATTAGTGACAGCATCTCAACAGTAGATGGATAAACAGGGTAGCAGAAGCAGCCTTTCGGCTGCTTGCTTAGTGATCAAAACGTGGGCGGTGTTCGGCGCTTTTTTGTCGTTTTACCGGTTTTTGTAGCAACACGCCTTTGCTGCGATGAGAACGCTTAAAACGAATCTCCTCCAATGAAATGCCTTTTCGCCTGTCTCGTGATCGCAAAGGGCAAAGCGAGGTCTGCTCTTCGTAACGTCGATCATGACAAGGGGATTGTTGGTGAGACATATAGAGACACCTCAGTCAAAAAAATTAAGGGTTAACCATTATTTTCAGTTGTTTGAGGACAGTCGATGAAGTCACCGTTTTCATCCTCGTAAACAGAATAAAGCTCACATTGCTCTTGGACACTTAAGGGCTTTTCATCTGTTTCTGCTTCCCCCTGAGCCAGACAATTGGTTGTCATAGCCAAGGCCATTAGAGCGATGCAGTAAACCGAATTTTTCATAGTAATATCTCAAAGTGAGTTGGTTGTGAGAAGCATATTGTTCTGGGGAATTTCCGGAGTAAAGTGAATCTTTTTTGTGTTTTCAAACAAAAAATTTTGTGGAGAACCGCCCCTGAACGAGTATTTAGAGTGGCAGATAACGACGACATGAAACAACGGATGTGAGCGCCCTGATCCGCTGCAACGTGCATAGCAAGTGCCTTTTCCTTGGTTTAATCTGCATACAATCTGGCACGAGAGATGCTAAAATACGGATAACACAAGCGTTTGATTGGCGCGGGCTTAGAGAGTAAGTTTGGATACGCCTCCCAGAAAAGGGTGCTTTAGGACAGTTCCATGCAATGCAATATAAAAAATAGAATAGAAATTAAATCCACTTCCTTGATTCGGTTAACTCGGGAACTATCGAACAAAACAACCAAGCTGGTCGACTGCCAAGCCAAAATCACTTCGGGCGTATACAAACATCAAGTTCTGACTAGTATGGTCTTGAGTCAGATACAAATTATTCATCACGCACCGAAAAAAGGGTGCACTCGTGCTGAGTACTTCAATTTATTGTTCAAAGAGTACTCAGAGTACAGCAAAAAGCTGATTGAAAAATGCATTGTCTATGGGCGTTTGGTTAAGGAAATTAAATGGATTCCGGGTCAGATAAAAAATGTACACAATGCGCTATGCAAGGACACCAAAATTCAGTTTCAAATGTACCCGATCGAACCAGAACGAAACTTCGCAATACGTTATGTGCACGATGATATTCGCATGGCCATTACTGGAGTTGAAAATTATTTAGCTGTTAGCGTTCGACACACACTTTTTGTCTGCAACACCTTACGTGAAATTCTGAAATTAATTAGTGAGATCCGGTATATTGATAGCCGATTACTAAAGACGACCTACAAGCACAAAGTCTACTATTCGGAAGAATCACTACTGCGAAAATCCGTTAGGCTATCCAAGTTTTATCAGTCGACAGAAAAAGAACTGTCCAGGCAAATTATTGAGCTTTCCTCCAATGTAGACTCTTTGTATGAAAGCATACGGCTAAGCAATCAAGCCGCTCCAACAACTAAAATGTTCAAGGCTAAAGTGGCTTATGCCTAGCGTAGGCGGTAAAAAAAGAGTTATATATCGTTGAACTGGTTAGTTTTTTATAAAAAGTTATAAACACTGCCTTGAAAAGTTGCTGCTCTCCCATATCTTAGTTGAAGCATAAACAAGTTTGATCATGCCTTTTGTGCGATCTGTTGATTTTATTCTATGTTGCTCAGCGTCTGGATATATTATGAACTCAATCGATTCTCTTCTTAATCTTCATCAACACCACACTGTGTGCATGCCTAATACGGCAACCTTCTTCGAACAGAAATTGTCAAAGCCATAAGCAGCCGACATCACAGTTTTACACGCCCATATCGAACTAAAATTCCATAAAGGGACAGACAAGATGCTTAACTATATAAGTCGTTTATTTTTGATACTGATAGTTATCCCAATTAGCTTGGCCTACGGTGCATTGCCAGCGGCGGACAGGGAAGGGAACCCTTTGCCTTCTCTCGCTCCCATGCTAAAGGACGTTAATCCAGCAGTGGTAAACATTGCAACCTATTCGACCCAACAATATACCTACAATCCTCTATTAAACGACCCGTTTTTCCGCCATTTCTTTAATATCCCAGAACCCAGGCAGCGTATACAGCCACAAAAGAAACAACAAAGCGCAGGGTCCGGCGTCATTGTTAACGCCAAGCGTGGCATCGTTATGACCAACTTCCATGTCATAAAAGGTGCAGATGAAATCCAGGTGTCCCTAATCGATGGGCGAACATATCAAGCCAAGCTGCTGGGCAGCGACCCGGATCTTGATATCGCGATCCTGGAAATAAATGGTGAGGATCTAACGCAAGTCAGCCTGGCAAATTCTGACCGTCTGGAAGTAGGGGATTTTGTTGTAGCTATAGGCAACCCTTTCGGTCTTGGTCAAACCGTCACAACAGGTGTGGTCAGCGCACTAGGAAGAAGCGGGCTTGGTATAGAAGGCTATGAAAATTTTATTCAAACTGACGCTTCCATTAACCCAGGAAACTCAGGTGGCGCATTAGTCAATCTTAAAGGGGAATTGGTGGGGATCAATACGGCTATCATCGCACCTTCCGGCGGTAATGTTGGAATCGGGTTTGCCATTCCTATCAATATGGCGAAAGCCAGTATGGAACAAATTATTCGCCACGGTGAAGTGAAACGCGGGCAAATTGGTGTTGGTATTCAAGATATTACACAAGATCTGCGGAGTGCCTTCGGGCTAAAAAATGGTGTTCGAGGTGTATTGATTAGCAACGTAATGAGCGAGTCACCTGCAGATAAGGCGGGCCTTAAAGCAGGGGATATTATTCTCGAAGTGGACGGTCAGATAACCGATTCACCTGCAAAATTCCGCAGTCAATTAGGAATAAAGAGCATCGACGACATCATTACGTTAACCGTATTAAGAGAAAACAAAACGCAAACAATTAGAGTTAAGGTTGGTGACCAACAATCTCTATTAAATTCTGGTCGCGCTCTACACCCAATGCTTGAAGGCGTCGAATTTAGCAACAACCCAAACAACAATGGCGTGAAAGTAATGGCCATTTCTCCGAGGTCTACAGCTGCATACAGCGGTTTAAGACCAGGAGACATAGTTGTTGCTGCTAATCGGATTCGTGTTACTGACATAAACTCTTTTATGCAAGCGTTGAGAAAAAGCAAGCGCTCTGTGTTACTGCAGATTGAGAGAAACGGTAATACCTTTTTTGTTGTCATTCGCTAAAAGCGCGTGGAGAGCATGCGCTTCAGCGGGCAAGGCTTGAATGAATACCGAGCCTTGCCCGAAAATTTAATTTGTGTACAATGAATTTGATATGCAGATGTCATCTTATACCACGCACTTTTCAGGTGTAAAAATTCAAAAAAGTTGAAATTTTGTACTAAATTTAATTAGATCTCTAATATTATTCGTGTGTTATACCTGTACGTGACAAAAGTTGGTGCAAATTTAAATTACATCGCAATGCGAACTCATCAATACGGCCGAAAAATATCATGCCATTCTCCAAAAGCTACGCAAAAGTATGTTGTTTGATTCTTTTAATCCTCGTCAGCGTCTGGTCCACGGCAACAGAAACCAAAAACGAAGAAGAAATAAATACACTGGAAAAACCTTTATACACACCATTTATAGAGCGTTACGTGCTGGATGAGTTGAAACAACTTCGCACAGACCTCGCCAATACCAAGCATGAACTCATGCAACAGATACTTGATAGGGAGCACACCTCAGTCGACAGGGCGGTTACATATGCAACTGACACGGTTACCTATTTCTTTTATCTGATCGCAGGGGTGTCTTCGATTTTGGTGTTAGTCGGCTGGACATCGATCCGTGATATTAAGGAAAAAGTACAATCTATCGCCGACGAAAAAATACACAATCTGGTGACTGAATACGAAGCCAGACTTGATGCTATTGAGCAGCAGCTAAAGCAAAAAACTCGACACATTGAGGAAAATCGGGACGAAATAGAACTAACACAAGAAGTTCAATCGTTATGGTTACGTGCACAGCAGGAAAACTCTGCGGCTAATCGCATAGCTATATACGACCAAATCCTAAAACTAAAACCTGAAGATTGTGAAGCCTTAACCTATAAAGCCGATTCGGTACTAGAGCTTAACGAGCCCCAGTGGGCCGTCAACTTGTGTAATCAGGCTTTAACCATCGACCCAGGAAACAGTCACGCATTTTATCAACTGGCGTGCGCCCATACGGTTATGGGTTACTACGAAGACGCAATTGATTATCTAAGCGAAGCCATTGCGCTCAGTGAAACCTTCCGCGACGACATTGAAACGGATCCAGCTCTAGTTGAACTAAGAGAGCTGGAGTCATTCAAAAATATGCTCAATAAAGGCAGCTCAGCCTCATAACTTAACCCGAGATAGTGGGCAACGAATGTCCTTGAATAGCCATGTGTCTATGTGGGGGTATACGGTTATATATCCAATTTAACATAATATATATTATGCGCACTTATGTGTAGGAAAGGATACCCAGGGTATTTGGGGCTTTATCATCCCTGCGGTGCTCGTAGCCTGCGCGCCTCGGTCTTCATTAGCCCCAATCAATAAGCCGTCGTTTTATACCTGTACCTGCGGTACAGCCACAAAACTCTGGCTTAATACTTACAGACCTTTAAGCTGACTTTGAACCACATGAATAACAGAAAGAATCGAACTCAGCTCATTGATATGAGAAACAGACTCCAATGCTTTGTCTGAAGGTTCACCATCAGCATTAACATCAAAAACAAACGGATACATGGAGCAAACTTTCGCAGCTTTCTCGATAAGTTTCTGAAAGCCATCCTCATAAAGCCACTGATTCAAGCTATCGTTATCAACTTGGTCTACTAACTGATCAACCATAAGGATCACCTTATTTAAGTTTTGCGTCTTTTCATCCAAAACGGCTCAGGCTCCCTGCCATTCAAGTACAATGGATTGCCGTCATAATCATAAATCATCCAATAAAAATCGATATTAACCCTAGCTATCGAACGTAACTTTTCCTCAAAGAAAAAATACAACTCATCAGTTTCATAGGTGGCCAAACCACCAAAATCAACGCGCTCAATTTCACGCCAATAAGACATAAAAGACCTGGCAACATCAGGAAAGTATCTATAAAAACAATTCCCCTCAATGCGTCGATGATGATCATAAATTTCATCAAGCGGGTATAGATATTTTTTTATAGAAGACGATGCCACAACCTAACCCATTACCGGCTCACCAATAAGAATAAGCTTATTGTCAGCGCGAAGTTTCACATGAAGATTATTACCATGACCCTCACTCTCCCTCAGACGAGTCTTTATATACTCTCTATCTTCAGGATGCCACATGCATTCTGGAACATCCGGTTGATCCAAAAGAGACAGCAAAATGGGAATCGGCGTGGGACGACCATCATCAGCTAACCTAAAAAATTCAGTCATTGTTTTGTCCTGTGTTCTCGAGATATTACGCAACCAAAGATAACCTTGGTGCAGTTAAAGGAAGTCTATACCAATCAGGAATAGCAACTGATTTGATATCAATAAGATCATTCGACCTTATACTCAAAGGCATTTTTGTAATATCTCTAGGCATAGAGATGTCTACACCCAAAGATAACAATCTGCGCCTATGTTCATAATATTGAGATCGACCAAGATTTAAATCATCACCATGTAACCACTTTAAATAAACACACTGAGTAGCATTCGCCGCCTGCTGGCTTTTGACAACATTGTTAGAAAGAAGCTGATCTGATACTGATTCGTACTGAGTATTCATAACTGTAAATCTCTTAATAACACCTTCTACATCTCTTAAAAACTCACTAAAATCACTCTCTTTTGTTAAGCCATAAAAACAAAGCTTTTTTCTCCTCAAAAAAGTTTGCTTAAACGAATGTTCCTCTCTTAACAATCCCAAATCATTACACCAATTAATTAACTTTCTGTAATACTCAAACTGATCGTCATCAGCCTTCTTCAATCTCTTTTTCTGATGCTTAATTAAATCACATGACTTGCAATAAACTTTCTTATAATGAAGATCTGATCCCTTATACCAATCAACCGTCATACCATTTGGATAAAGATAAGGCTCTTGACCCTTTCCTATCCGATGCCCGGACAATGCTTTTATAAATGCCCTTTCGGCACCCTTTCCTACCGAAAAATTACGAGTAAAGTCAATGTGATCAAACATCGCGCCATCTGACACAAGCTTAGCCCTAGTTCCATCCTCCCCCTGAAGGTAATCAAAACTAGTAGCCTTAGTTAAAACCGGTAAATCAAGCCTAAGCAAAATGCTGTTATAAACGGCAACGCAATCATCAAAAGAAGTGAAGCCAAAAACGTTTTCTGTGCGATTAAAACGACTAGGATTGCCCTGGATCGATATCTTGGAGCCATTGGATCGAATCGTAATCATGGAAGAATAGGAGCCTTCAAGCTTAAGGGATTTTGGAGAGTCGCTGATCGCTTCGCCCGTAGCTAAATCATAACGAAGCACTCCATGCTCCCCCACTATGGGAAGCCGAAAATCGTATTCCTGCTGCACATTAAGCTTGTCAATAAACCACATAAAAGTGTCTGCATTTTGAGCAATTTATCCGGACGTCCGGACTAAGTCGGGGTGTAACAGAGACCCCGACGAAACCTGTCAACTACCCTGTAGAATATATTTAATCATTACTATAGGGTATAAACAAGCTCGAAGGGGAAAACAGGGGGTAAAATAATGCCTACAGCATATGAAACGGAGATAAAAATGTCTTTCGGTGAAAATTTAAAACGTCTTAGAAGGGAAAAAGGATGGACCCAGGCTGAATTAGCCGAGAAAGCAGACCTAAAAAGCTCACATATCCCCAAGCTCGAGGGAAAAAGCGGAGACCCAAAGCTATCCACCATTTACAAACTAATGGAAGCTTTAGGGTGTTCCGCAGATAGCCTCATAACCGACAGTTCAAAAATGAGCGGTAGTCAAGTAATCAAAGCAATGATTGAGAGGATTGAGGAATTACCAGAACAGAATAAAAACATACTGTTGCATGTAATCGACCAATACTGTATCGCAGCTGGCATTGAAAAAACATTCAGTGCAGAAAAAAAGTGGTTTCACATTAAGTACATGACCGAAGCAACAAGCCCAATGGTTCCAAATCCAAACAATCCTATGAAGGAAAATGAAAAAAACCAGTGAAAATAGGGAAAATTAACATGTCAGAACTTAGCGGAAAGTTGATTGGATACATTGTTTACTTGGAAGAGTCAGATGAGTTCCTTATTAAAAGATCAAAGGATGGGTACCTGTGGGGGAAGTCAAAACCAGAGCTGGCGATGAGATTCGCAACTGAAAACCAAGCAAAGTATGTCGTAAAAAAACACGGGAAGAATGCTGTCATAGGCATGCTGTACGAATCAGAAAACAGGTACATTCTTAAGTACTAAATGCCCTTCAGGTAGGCTTAGCAGCGCTCACAGTCCATTGTGAGCTTGCACAGAGGGGTTCCCCCTCTGGACTCCCCATCAGCATAGAGTACAGCGCTAATTAGCGCAGAATCGTTCCTACGATTCTGAAACAGATCACCTCAAGCAGAAAGGTTAATCAAGAAAAAGAAAGGAAATTCCTAGCAATATGATCAATTATGCGACATAAGGTAATCAATTATGCGCACTTATGTGTAGGAAAGGATACCCAGGGTATTTGGGGCTTTATCATCCCTGCGGTGCTCGTAGCCTGCGCGCCTCGGTCTTCATTAGCCCCAATCAATAAGCCGTCGTTTTATACCTGTACCTGCGGTACAGCCACAAAACTCTGGCTTAATACTTACAGACCTTTAAGCTGACTTTGAACCACATGAATAACAGAAAGAATCGAACTCAGCTCATTGATATGAGAAACAGACTCCAATGCTTTGTCTGAAGGTTCACCATCAGCATTAACATCAAAAACAAACGGATACATGGAGCAAACTTTCGCAGCTTTCTCGATAAGTTTCTGAAAGCCATCCTCATAAAGCCACTGATTCAAGCTATCGTTATCAACTTGGTCTACTAACTGATCAACCATAAGGATCACCTTATTTAAGTTTTGCGTCTTTTCATCCAAAACGGCTCAGGCTCCCTGCCATTCAAGTACAATGGATTGCCGTCATAATCATAAATCATCCAATAAAAATCGATATTAACCCTAGCTATCGAACGTAACTTTTCCTCAAAGAAAAAATACAACTCATCAGTTTCATAGGTGGCCAAACCACCAAAATCAACGCGCTCAATTTCACGCCAATAAGACATAAAAGACCTGGCAACATCAGGAAAGTATCTATAAAAACAATTCCCCTCAATGCGTCGATGATGATCATAAATTTCATCAAGCGGGTATAGATATTTTTTTATAGAAGACGATGCCACAACCTAACCCATTACCGGCTCACCAATAAGAATAAGCTTATTGTCAGCGCGAAGTTTCACATGAAGATTATTACCATGACCCTCACTCTCCCTCAGACGAGTCTTTATATACTCTCTATCTTCAGGATGCCACATGCATTCTGGAACATCCGGTTGATCCAAAAGAGACAGCAAAATGGGAATCGGCGTGGGACGACCATCATCAGCTAACCTAAAAAATTCAGTCATTGTTTTGTCCTGTGTTCTCGAGATATTACGCAACCAAAGATAACCTTGGTGCAGTTAAAGGAAGTCTATACCAATCAGGAATAGCAACTGATTTGATATCAATAAGATCATTCGACCTTATACTCAAAGGCATTTTTGTAATATCTCTAGGCATAGAGATGTCTACACCCAAAGATAACAATCTGCGCCTATGTTCATAATATTGAGATCGACCAAGATTTAAATCATCACCATGTAACCACTTTAAATAAACACACTGAGTAGCATTCGCCGCCTGCTGGCTTTTGACAACATTGTTAGAAAGAAGCTGATCTGATACTGATTCGTACTGAGTATTCATAACTGTAAATCTCTTAATAACACCTTCTACATCTCTTAAAAACTCACTAAAATCACTCTCTTTTGTTAAGCCATAAAAACAAAGCTTTTTTCTCCTCAAAAAAGTTTGCTTAAACGAATGTTCCTCTCTTAACAATCCCAAATCATTACACCAATTAATTAACTTTCTGTAATACTCAAACTGATCGTCATCAGCCTTCTTCAATCTCTTTTTCTGATGCTTAATTAAATCACATGACTTGCAATAAACTTTCTTATAATGAAGATCTGATCCCTTATACCAATCAACCGTCATACCATTTGGATAAAGATAAGGCTCTTGACCCTTTCCTATCCGATGCCCGGACAATGCTTTTATAAATGCCCTTTCGGCACCCTTTCCTACCGAAAAATTACGAGTAAAGTCAATGTGATCAAACATCGCGCCATCTGACACAAGCTTAGCCCTAGTTCCATCCTCCCCCTGAAGGTAATCAAAACTAGTAGCCTTAGTTAAAACCGGTAAATCAAGCCTAAGCAAAATGCTGTTATAAACGGCAACGCAATCATCAAAAGAAGTGAAGCCAAAAACGTTTTCTGTGCGATTAAAACGACTAGGATTGCCCTGGATCGATATCTTGGAGCCATTGGATCGAATCGTAATCATGGAAGAATAGGAGCCTTCAAGCTTAAGGGATTTTGGAGAGTCGCTGATCGCTTCGCCCGTAGCTAAATCATAACGAAGCACTCCATGCTCCCCCACTATGGGAAGCCGAAAATCGTATTCCTGCTGCACATTAAGCTTGTCAATAAACCACATAAAAGTGTCTGCATTTTGAGCAATTTATCCGGACGTCCGGACTAAGTCGGGGTGTAACAGAGACCCCGACGAAACCTGTCAACTACCCTGTAGAATATATTTAATCATTACTATAGGGTATAAACAAGCTCGAAGGGGAAAACAGGGGGTAAAATAATGCCTACAGCATATGAAACGGAGATAAAAATGTCTTTCGGTGAAAATTTAAAACGTCTTAGAAGGGAAAAAGGATGGACCCAGGCTGAATTAGCCGAGAAAGCAGACCTAAAAAGCTCACATATCCCCAAGCTCGAGGGAAAAAGCGGAGACCCAAAGCTATCCACCATTTACAAACTAATGGAAGCTTTAGGGTGTTCCGCAGATAGCCTCATAACCGACAGTTCAAAAATGAGCGGTAGTCAAGTAATCAAAGCAATGATTGAGAGGATTGAGGAATTACCAGAACAGAATAAAAACATACTGTTGCATGTAATCGACCAATACTGTATCGCAGCTGGCATTGAAAAAACATTCAGTGCAGAAAAAAAGTGGTTTCACATTAAGTACATGACCGAAGCAACAAGCCCAATGGTTCCAAATCCAAACAATCCTATGAAGGAAAATGAAAAAAACCAGTGAAAATAGGGAAAATTAACATGTCAGAACTTAGCGGAAAGTTGATTGGATACATTGTTTACTTGGAAGAGTCAGATGAGTTCCTTATTAAAAGATCAAAGGATGGGTACCTGTGGGGGAAGTCAAAACCAGAGCTGGCGATGAGATTCGCAACTGAAAACCAAGCAAAGTATGTCGTAAAAAAACACGGGAAGAATGCTGTCATAGGCATGCTGTACGAATCAGAAAACAGGTACATTCTTAAGTACTAAATGCCCTTCAGGTAGGCTTAGCAGCGCTCACAGTCCATTGTGAGCTTGCACAGAGGGGTTCCCCCTCTGGACTCCCCATCAGCATAGAGTACAGCGCTAATTAGCGCAGAATCGTTCCTACGATTCTGAAACAGATCACCTCAAGCAGAAAGGTTAATCAAGAAAAAGAAAGGAAATTCCTAGCAATATGATCAATTATGCGACATAAGGTAATCAATTATGCGCATTTATGTATGGGGCAAGGTGCCGGTCAATACTGTTTTTATTATCCCTGCGGTGCTCGCTTGCACGCCTCGATCTTCATTATTAGCCCCAATCAATAAGCCAACGCTTTATACCTGTACCTGCGGTACATCCACAAAGCTTCCGGCTCAATACTTACAGACTCTTAAGTTGACTCTGAACTGCTCGAGCAACATCAACAAACGACTCTAGGTCGTCCATTACATTCTTTGCATCGATTGCTGTTTCGGATAGATTACCTTTGCCACATCTAATGATGTATTACCAAATCAATACACCGCTCTGAAGAATTTGAAATTTGAAAAAAATGTGTTCATCTAGACTAAGTTCTAGCTGTATAGGTATCATCTCCTGTTAAATACAGACGTTTATTTCATCATACTCATTAAAAAACGGACCTAGCTATGAATCGCATATTCTTGATATTAATTTTGCTTTGTATCTATCACGTAGATGCTCATGCTAAATCGTCATTCAATTTTGATGAGGCGTCGCAAGGTAAAAGAGTCATTATTGTTGGCGATCCTTTGACTGGTGACATCAAAGGCAGTAATTGGAAACAAACTCTGCTTTTTGATCTTTGTAATGATCCTGAGAAGACAAATTGCTCTTCCAAATACGATCAATTCAGAGGGCTTCGCGGTTTCTTTCATTCTATGACCCCGGAACCTACAAAAGGAAAATACAATATCTATCGTATTACCTTTGAAAACGGAAAGACCTATGGCTACCGTTACTATTCAGTTGAAGCTTCTGACCCCATAGAATCCAGTTCCTATTTCATTGATTACGACAAGTATTTGGAAGCTAATAAGCGCGTAGGTACTGCGTTAGGCAATAATATTTCTATCGAATACAAGAGCCTTATTACCTATGGAAAGATTCTTGCGTACACCCTTTCCAATGGCGAAACTCTTACAAAAGATGACATTGACGCCCGGATCAGTTTTATCAAAAAGCACGTAAAGAAAGAGCATACTAATGCATTTCTTGCCTTCAACCAATTAGACTTAAAACATGATGAATCCCAGGACAAATATTGGGTTTCCAACAAGCTTCGAGACAAAGACTCTGATCTATCTAAATTCCACCCAATTATGGTGTATATCTCTGTAAAAGATGAAGACAAGCAGATGAGGATCAAATTTAATTTTAGTGGAGATAGCTGGGTTTCATTTAATGATGTTACGGTTATTTCTGATCAGTTTCGATACGAAAAGCAAGGTGTGTATGGTGATGTAAAGCGTTACAGCAACCGAAATAATATATACGAATCGCTCGATCTTCCTGTTCTGGGTAAGGAAAAGTCGTTGATTGATGCTTTGTTAACGTACGCAGGAGGAACTGTGCGCTTTGCAGGAAAGGATCGCCAGGCTGAAAAAGATATACCCCCTGAAGCACTCGAACGAGTTCAGTTTATTGTGGACTTTTATCAGTGGTTATAACATCACGGGGAATTGGCGTGGATGAATCAGCTACACTGGATCATCCGCGTTATGGTCACTATAATAATTCACAAACTTACCTTGTCAGGACTTGGGTTGGTAAAACTCTAGGAATACTGTTATATATCAACAGATAACTGGTGTTACAGAGTTAGACTGATAGTCTTGATTATGCTCCGATTTCAAAGGTAAAACGATTTTTGACACCTTTTTCTCGTACAGGCTTACCGTTCACTTGTTTGGGTATGTATTCGAATAACTTTGCTGCGTCAACAGATACCTTTTCAAAAATCCCTTTCGGCTGGCATTCTGTTATCAATACATTTTCTGTTTTTCCTTCTATATTAATATCGTAAATGACAGTGCAGAAACCTGATATGTTGTTTGAGGCAGCATAACTCGGATATATTGGTGCAGCGCTATAAATTTTAATAGGATTGGTGCCTAGTTCTTTATTTTCTGTCTTACACGAAAACCAAAGGTTATGAATAGTCTTATTGATTCCCCCTCTCATATAGGAGCTATTTAATTTCCTACTGCGCTCGTCTATTACCATATTTATTGAGTAACAGTATTCTATGGCTTTATAAATTATAGCTTTTTGTTGAGCTATGCGATTCTCAGATGTGATTCTAGGTCCCTCACTTTCTAGGAAATACTGACCATCTGATAAGGTCATTACATTGCTCATGGTTGTACACGAACTCACAACTAAACATGCTATTGCTATCACTATTTTATTCAAATTTACTCTCCCTCAATTGAAACTCACTCCCCTCTTTGCCCAGTAACCTCAACTTAAAAAGTTGATATTGTTCCTAATACGCTTCGGCTGAGATCGAGCTTACTGTACTAGGTATTACTGTATAGTTATAGTTGATGTACAGAGTTAAGTTAATAGAGCCTGATTTAACCCACTGGACGGGGCCATCTATACCATATAAAACAACTTTATAGTCTGAGCCTAAACTGCTGGAAACGTTTTTAATGTCCTCTGTAACAAGCTCCAATATTTTGGATCGATATTGAGATGGATTTACAACACTGACATCTATTTCATCAAGAACTGCTATTTCCACTCGACCAGAAACAGGAATGGATTCTACAAATCTCTTCATGTTTGCGATCAGAGTTTCTGGTTTTTTTACGCTGGAAGAAATCGTTGTCTTTACTCTAATTTGGGCTTCACTTGTGTCAGGCCGGCTACCTTTTTCCAAATCGATACGGTAATTTTCATTTGTTAATGGTACAACGAACCCGTTTTGAACAACACTAAGTTCGATTTTTGAATCTTTAGCAGCTAGTTTTATAGAGTCTTGTAGCGTTTTGTATATTTCTTTTTTTCTTACTTCTTCCTCTCTCGTATCATTGGAGATTAGAAGCTTTAACAAAAGATAATCCCCTTTCTTTGTAAAAGTAACGCCTGGGTACTCATCTATAGATCCCCTAATCCCTGTTACGATAACCTCTTCCTCAATGAGTGCCTCTTGTGAATGAGCAATACCAGAAAAAAGAACCACAACAAACAATAGTATATTTAAAATATTCAATTTTACTTCCTTACAATTTTTGGGGTTTCGCGCCAACTATGGTTATAGTTTTCAAGTGGTGACAGCGTTCTCACGCTGACTCTAGCTTATTAAATATGTATGTTGCCGTAGCTGTTTTTTGGAACGCATATTTGTCAGCATGCCCTTCAAGTTTTTTTGAGTTGGTTTTACTCCAGTTGTGGGAATACCAGTCTATATGGTGTCCAACCTCATGATATAAAAGATTGCCAATATAATATTTTCGTAATTCTGGCAATTTCCATTTTGCACACCACCTGCCGTTCTTCAAACTAATGTCACCACACCAATTCCCAAGCTCTTTGAGTTTCCGTGAGGAAGGCTTTTTTCTCCCCAACTCTATAATCATGCTCCTGGGTATAGGATATAAAATAATAACTCTTACACCACTACCACATATAAATTCCGCTAGAGGTGTTTGCCCATTTTCGTAATCCGACTTCTTCAACCTTCGCAACCATATGTGGGTTATTTCTTTATGGTCCGGTTCGGGAAGAGCCTTTAAAGCTCTCTCAACTTCATGCACAGACAAAGGAAAGAAAAAATCCTTTGACGGATTATCCTCAATTAAAATTGGAAGATCATCATTTATACTTGGTTTTTTAAGGCTATGGCATCGTTTGAAGATATTGTCAGTCAAGCGAAGACGAGTACGACCACCGTGTATATCACCAAACTTTCTGCTTTTTCTCCATGCTGTTAGTTTACGATTCATACTCTTTCACTACTTCAATGGCTTTATCTAAATGCGTATATACTCGCAAGTGTATATCTTATAGCCTCCCGGCCGCTACCATTATTGTATAGATAGTGGTTTCAATTCGTCCCTTTATTCTGGCTTTCAAGCTGACGAACTAATTGCTTAATTTGCGGGTTATTGGGAATAAGTTGCGCAAGTTTTTTTGCGTGGCGTAATGCATTTGAATAATCCCCCTTCGCCTGATAGTTCAGTGCCAAACTGTAATTAATATCCGGGTTCGAAGGATTTAAGGTGTAGGCGCGTTGAAACTGCTCGATGGAAGCATCGCGATTTCCTATATCCTGTAATAACAACGCATAGGTATAGACAATGCTGGGATTAGGTTCAGCGCCATTCGCGGCACTTTGCAAATATTTAACGGCTTTTTCTTTGTTACCACTTCGCACAAAGCTCATTGCCATTGCATAAAGCACGGAATCTGCTTTCGGTTGTTTGGTTAATGCCCGAGATAGAATGTCTTGCACTTGGTTTTCATTCTGCCACTCACGGTATAAATCCGCGAGGTTGACGTAGGCAGGTATAAACGCAGGTTCGACCTCTATAGCTTTGCGATAATGTTTTTCGGCGTTTTTCGGGTGGCCCAAAACTTTTTCCAAATTGCCCAAATTGGTATGAGAGGAACCGCGGTCCGCGGCGTAGGTCTGAACCTCACGATATTCTTCTAACACGTCTTGCAAGCGTTTTTTATCTACGGCAACTAACCCCAGCGCTTCGGCCTGCACCAAACTACCTGCAAGCGCCCTGGCCGCTTCAGTTCGAATGGGTTTCAGATCGTCGTTCAGTAAAGTATTTAACATCGGCCATCGATCTGACAGCGAATATGGAACCGCAGCGACAATAGCGGCTTGCCGCATTAACGGATTTTCATCACGTACCCCGCGGATAATCGCCAACATGGCATCACGTCCAGGTACTAACGCCATTCGTTGTAGAGCCGATGCGCGAATAATATCGGGGGTTTGCCCGTCTTGTGCAATTTTCGATAATGCCCTTCCGGAATCCGCGGTTCCCAGTTCTGCTTTGTGAAAGGCTTGTGCAAAATGTTCACTGCCTATGTATTTACTGTCCGGGTGCCACTGCAGAATCGCCCGTTCTGACCACGCGGGTGTCTTGTCCTCATGACAATCATTACAGGCGTTAGGTACGCCCAGTGATTGGGTTAAGTCTGGTCTGGGTATTTTAAATGCATGGTCGCGTCGGTCGTCCACTTGCATATAGGTCGTGGCAGGCATATGGCAATCAACACAATAGGCACCTTGAGTGTCCGCCTGATGGCCATGATGGGCTGTCACATCGTAGGTGTTAGCTTCATGGCATTGAGTGCAAACGTAATTGCCCGGTAACTTTAGATTACCGGAATGCGGATTATGACAATTGGTACACGTCACCCCTGCCTGATATTTTTTACTTTGTAAGAGCGAGCCCCATACATAGTCTTCGTCCCAAATTTGTCCATCAAGGTGGTACAGCTCTGAAGTGAGCAATGAAGGTTGGTAAGTCTCGTAAAAATGTTCGGGCAATGCGCGGTCTTCAAACGGTGTACGACGTGAGTGACAGGCAGCGCAGATATCGATTTGCTTACTGGATTTAAGTGCGGTGATACCCGTCATTGAGCCTTTACCATCAGACTTAAATAACGGCGTTTTACTCCCGATATAATCTGGATAACCTTTATCAGCGATGGATGTTTCACCTGCAGCCCAACGCATATGTTGAGTACTATCGCCGTGACAAGCGGCACAGCCCACATTAATTTCGTCATAGGTGGACTGGTAGCTCATGCTTTCAAGATCGAAGCCTTTTTTAAACTCTGTGGAGTGGCAATCTGCACACATCTGGTTCCAGTTTTGCCCCATTTGCGTCCAGTGAAATTCATCATTCGGTTTGTGATCCGGGTGCAAAACAAACCAGCGCTGCCCTCCCTCCTCTTTACTCCGAGAATCCCACGCATAGGGGAAATATTGAAATTTACCGCGGCCTTCTTCAAACATATATTGCTGCAGTGGATAGTAACCAAATGTGTGGGTTACACGGTACTCAACCTGCTTTCCATTCACATTGGGCATATCTATAAAGTACTGCCCATCTATCTGTTTAAACGTCGCCTTTGCACCATCAAACTCTATGGTTTGATTGAGAAATTCACCCACATTAGTTGCACTGTTAATCTCAGCCATTGCATGAAAATGGTGAGAACTTTTCCATTCCGAAAACTGTTGAGTATGGCAACTGGCGCACTCTTCGCTACCAGAGTTTGCCGAAACGGATACGGCTTGCATCAGTGTCAAGCCTATTAAAATTTTTCCTGTATAACTTTGTTTTTTCAACCAACCCCAAGTAGCGCATATATGCTTGGCCACGTACTCACACCTCGAAAACATAAAAAACTATATATTCTTTATCTTTTATTAATTAAGACGCCCCATAAGAAGCCTTAGATCAGAAATTTTTAATCTAAAATTCATCCGTTATAGTGATATCTAAGGTTAACAACAAAAAAATACTCGTAACTCCGGCATTTTTTGCTCAATTAACAGCACTTCGTTAAGGAGAATGGATCTAAACCCGTCAGCAGAATTTCTTAATCATATCGTTAAAAACAAGAACGGCGCCCGAAGGCGCCGCTATTTCTTATTACTGCCGATTGGCCATGCTCTTGGCTTTTTGGATTGCCTCATTAATATTTAATGAAGCCCCCTCCTGGCGAGGTGGGAACTCAGAGAAGCTTTTGACATGATCGGTTAGCAAGGCAATCATTGGCTGGAACACCCAACTTTTTATCATGATTTGATGAAACCCGGTTATATCGTCATAGTGCTCGTATGGATCTTTACGCAAGTTAAACAGCTGAGGCATGGTGTGGAAAACCATATCATCAAAGTATCGCTCTTTAGTGGCAAAATGCATTTTCCAGGGGCCGACTCGCACCGCGGTTAAATCGCTCTCGTAATAATAGAAAAAGTGATTACGTGCAGACTTATCTTTTTTACCCATCCAGTAATCAAGATTGTTAAAGCCGTCGATATACACTTTATGCGACTTTTTCAGTTCTTCATTGATATTTGGACGACCTACGGCTGCAGCAACAGTTGGCAATACATCTTCATGAGCAGAAATACCATTCAGCTTTAAACCAGCTGGAATTTTTGCTGGCCAACGTACTAGGAATGGCGCGCGAACGCCACCTTCCCAGGTCGTCATTTTTTCTCCGCGGAACTGGGTTACACCAGCGTGGGGCCAGGTACTTTGTTCAGGGCCGTTATCGGTGGTGTAGATAACAATGGTGTTTTTATCCATACCCAATTGTTTAAGTTTATCGAGCAATTGGCCAACATGTCCGTCATGCTCCATTAAACCACTACCAAACAAGTCTTCCTCGGAACTAATTGGAGTAGCCAAATGACGACTTTCCTTTTTCAAATGGGTGTAAACATGCATCCGACTTGAAGCATGCCAAATAAAGAACGGTTTGTTGCTTTTCTTTGCACGCTCCATGAAGCCCAGACTACGAGCCAGAATCTCTTCATCGAAAACTTTCATTCGTTCCCGAGTCAATGGGCCAGTATCTTTCACTTTTTGGCCGCCATCCGCCGTAGCATAGGATTCAATCACACCACGAGGTAAAAACTTTTTACGAAACTCTGCGCTTTTAGGGTAATCTTCCTGTTCTGGCTCTTCCGATACATTAAGGTGATAAAGGTTGCCGTAAAATTCATCAAAGCCGTGCAGTGTTGGTAAATGTTGATCAAGATCTCCCAGATGATTCTTACCGTACTGGGCTGTCATATACCCTTCTTCTTTTAGAATCTCTGCCAACGTTGGATCTTCCTGACGAATACCCAATGGATTACCTGGTTGGCCAACCGTTGTTAACCCGGTTCGAATAGGCAGCTGTCCCATTAAAATTGCAGCACGACCGGCAGTACAACTTGGCTGAGAATAGTGGTCCGTAAATAATGCACCTTCATTGGCTATACGATCGATATTCGGTGTGGGGTACTGCATGCCATGGCTGTACGCACTCAACGAATTTGGCGCCACATCATCGACCATAATTAAGAGAACATTAGGTTTGTCTGAAGGTTCTGCACAAGCGGTTAAGTTGACCATCAAGCCAACTACCCAGACACAGCCCACTAATATTTTTTTTATTTTGGTACGTTTTGTCGTCACATACGTCATACTGTATTACCTTCCTCTTTGCGTTGGCATTTGCCAACTGTTATGTCTACTGTTAATTCCAAAATAAAATTAAACTGAGAAACAACAACACTAAATAGAAAGATCCTCGCAATACCTCTGAACCACTTTCGGGACCATGTATCCAACCGCACGATTTTCCACGGTACTGGAATGTTTAACCAGATGTCAACTTTTTCGTTCGTGACAGAATTCTAAATTAGAAAAGAAAAAAAGCATTTTTTAAATTACCCGCTATGCTTTTGTAAAACAAAATACAGTTAAGTGTCAGTTTTAACCAAAAAAATAGTTGTTTTTTTAATGTGTAGATAAAAATGTTTTAATTAACTCGCTTTTTGAAAGCAATTTCTTATATCTAAATTCTTTCTCAAGAATCCGGACAATCATACGAAATGCGCAATGTTTTTTAACGTGTGATATTAGACGTCATTTAATCCTTTAAACGGTTAATAGATCCATAACATTCCAACTTTTATGGCTTTCACCAAAAAATAATTAATGCTGCTTAATAGTGAGAAAACACTTCAGGAATCGAAAGCCAAAGAAGGCACATTGGTTTTTGTGTGCTTTAAGTTCAAATGAAGCATATGAATGGTTATACTCAAATGATAATCAATTTATACGTTTTTGCTTTGCCTTCCGGAATATATTTAGTTGAACTGTTTTTTATACGGTAACAACTTATTCTTCAAGGTTGTTATTTGCCTCAACAACACTAACAGTTTCATTTACTGTTGCTTTAAACAATAACTCATCGTCTGTTTCGATATTCTCCAAGTCCGCATTGCAAGTCAAGCTAACAGTGTAATCTCCAACTTCAATAAAGGGGATGTTGTAACTGAATTCACCGGAGACTTCATCGTATTCAACTAAAACTGTTGCGACCGGCTGCGCGCCTGCCGAACCTATATCATCAGGAATGACATCATGCCCGGCATAAACATAGATTGCATTGTGGCTTATTGGGTCGTCATCCGAGCAGTCGGTATCCAATAAAGTGGTATCTTCGATAACGCCGGATATGGAACCCGCTCTCGAATTTTCAATTAAGGTTAGGACCGGTTTGAGTAGATAGTTGTGGTCTTTTCCGCGGCGAACGATGGATTTTCGAACACTAAAATCAATGGTGTAAAAAATGCTCCCACTTTCAGGCACGATAATATTAGAGTTTAATTTCAATCCTGTTTGATCACCACTTGGAATAAACAGGTTATATTCAAGCCCACCTTCTTCAATCACAATTGAATGTTCGAATGTGGTTTCATCACCATCATCGTACAGGTTCAAGCGAACCCGATATTCGCCGGGAACGACTTCCAAACCACTCAATAAGGATAAAGTTGTACCAGACTGTAAGGTTAGCAGATCAACTCGTTCAACTTCATTCAAATCGTAGTCAACCCAGCCGCTGTCCTCGAAATTTAACGCGAGCCCTCGAATAGAAACATAGACATTACTCGCATTATCGACTGGCGCATCTGTCAGGTTGATTGAAAGCGTTGGCGTGCTTTGATTACTATCGTTTTTGTCGACTGATGATGAATTACTGTTGTAACCACCGCCTCCGCCACAGGAACAAAGAAAGAGGGAAAAGAATATGGGGTATGAAAATAACGTTTTCATTGGAACAGCACTCCAATATGATTTGCAGCATTCAGTAATGCCCTGCCTCTTGTCTTTCCCCCGCTTTAATCAAGCTGAAATACCCTGCTTTTTTTCATGCGATATTGCTGAATATTTTGGTATTGCAGTATTGAATATAGAAAGTCTGGCATTTAATACAACAAAGAGCAACGCTGCGAACGGCTTAGTAACCTTTTATTCTTTAAAAGGTTTTATGAAATTTTTTAAAAGTATTTGCAGGTAAAATTTATTAGGTTGGTCTGGCATGAGTTATGCGCATTTAGTAAAACTAGAGGTTCGGTTATGCTTGATCTCTACTTTATTTATTCTCATTAGATTTACCAGATTATTTGCAAAACGGCTTTTTATTCTTTTTTTGAAGGTCTCTATCCACTCAAATTTTGCACCATATACTAAAAAGAATAAGGGTATTAGGCAGCTCTGTCTGCTGTTGGCTTTTGAACAGAATTTCACCTTGTGGTGGTACCATAGCTATCGCGTCGCCTTTGGTTTCAGGAACCAACGCCTTCTCTGTTAGAGAATAAAAAAGAATAACCCATGTAATGCGATGCTATTTTTCGATTACATAATCAGGTCTTATAAATATAAACAGCCGTACTGTGAGGCAATAGAATCATGCGAGTCCATAGACACTTTTCAAAAGCATTATTACTTTCTACAACATTACTTGCCAGTGCCTGTGATCAGCAAAATCGAGTCGAACAGGCAATACCAGCCAAACAGAAACCTCTGGAATCAGCTGTTACGCGCGGTGTGTATGGTGACCCAGGCACGTTACTGGAGGCTGGGTATCGGTTTGACGAACTCGGCATGAATGCGATTTTTGTGCGCAGTATTTCGTTGGATGACGAAATCTATAACGCGGCTAAGAACCAGAATGCTCGTATTTTCGTGGAGTTCCCGACCTTATTAGGCCGGTATTATGTTGAAGAACACCCGGATGCATGGCCCATAGACCAGACAGGTAAAAAATCGCCACCGGCAGATTGGTTTATGGGGGTATGCCCCACCAACCCGGGCTTTAAGGCGCATCGCGAGCAGCAGTTACGCAATATATTGGCGAACTATAAAGTGGATGGGATTTTTCTGGATTATGTTCACTGGCATGCGCAGTTTGAAACCACAGATCCGATCTTGCCTGAGACCTGTTTTTGCGAGCACTGCATCTCTTCGTTCTCGAAACACAGCGGCATAACCGTACCGGATGGAAATACTGCCGAGCGGGCCTCCTGGATTTTAAGCCATACCGACCCGCAATGGCGTTCGTGGCGTAACCATGTGCTTAACCAGTGGGTATCGGATTTAGGTGAAGTGGTGGAGGAGGTTCAGCCGGACGCCCTACTGGGTGTATTCCATTGCGCCTGGTATCCCGAAGACCACAACGCCGCACTCTATCGTACCCTCGGTATTGATATGAAAGGCTTGGCCCGGAACGCCGATGTCCTTGCGCCCATGTTGTTCCATCGAATGAAGGCCAAACCCACTGAATGGGTCAGCGAATATACCTCCTGGCTTGGGCAGCAGATTAAGCAGTCCGATATCGGCCCTGGCCCAAAAATCTGGCCAATTGTGCAATCACACAATGCGCCGGGAGAAGTTACCCCCGAAGAATTTCGTCAGGTAATGATCGAAGGTGCCAAACCGCCATCGTCTGGAATTATGATGTTTTCGGATCGCTCGCTACTGGAAGACAAGGAGAAACTTGAGGTGATGCGGTCGCTCTACCTGAACGATAGATCTACCAATGATAGCGCCGCGAATGACAGTCAGCTTTAACATTACTCAATTAGCCCGTTTATTCACTTGGTATTCATCCCGATGAAATAAACAGGTTAACCTGAGTTCCGGTACTTATCCGGTACTTATCCGGTACTTAAAAGTACCGGAGTCAATTTTTAAACTGATTTACACCCACCTTCTTTAAGCACCCGTTTAGTCGACGCCGGATTATTTATTAATGCCGCCGGTGGGCGAATGGGTCGTTGAACCAGATTACCGCCACAATTTGGGCAGGTATGATTCAAGACATTTTCCGAACATGTCGAACAGAATGTACATTCAAAGGTACATATCACGGCTTCTATGGACTCGGGGGGTAAATCTTTATCACAACACTCGCAATTGGGTCTAAGTTCCAGCATTCAGTTCTATCCTTTTTTATGTCGAAATACATTCTCCGCGCGCCTGCTTTCACAGCATTTACGGCAGTAAATTGATATTAAAGTAGCGGATTAACAGAGCAAAAACCACAAAGATAACCATGGTCATCAGTGCCGATATCAGCAGACTATTCCAAAAACCAAAGCGATGCATTAGCGCGGGAAAAGCCAGAAACATCGGTAATGTGGGTATCACATACCAGAATGTATACCAGGCATGATTGGCAATTTTTTCTGCGGGTTGTTTTTCCACATATAACCAGATAAGCGCGAGTATAGTGACCATGGGCAATGCTGCAAACAGTGCACCCATTTTATCGCTGCGCTTTGCCAGCTCAGAAACCAAAACAACGATACCTGCCGTAACCAAGTATTTGGTAATAATCCAACTCATATTCCGTTCTCAAAAAATATTGGGCTTTGGGCTAGTTGCCAGAAAATGGCAAGTCATATCGAGAGTTATTCTCATTTAAAACGCAGATTATCGCAGAAACTGCCGCATATCACAGCTTTAGGTCATTCGACCAATGGAATCCCCCTGCTCACAGGCGTAGTCTCGCTGCAAAACAACTTCTTTCCCCTATTCGAGGTGACCATTATGGCTACGAAACGCGTTTATGATTTACCCACCCGTGTGTTTCATTGGCTTTTTGCTGCGAGCTTTGTTGTTGCGTTTACCATCGGTAAAACCATTGATGATGACTCGACGGTGTTTTCTTTCCATATGATCGCCGGCTTGTTGCTCTGCTTTTTAATTCTCTGGCGTATTCTGTGGGGCACAGTTGGCAGTCGCCACGCCCGCTTTTCCGATCTTCAGCTTAACCCCGCTGCGCTGGTTGCCTATGTGAAGGACGTATTTTCCTCCAGCGGACGACTCTGGTCTGGGCATAATCCCGCATCAAGCTGGGCAATGGTGTTGATGCTATCTATTGGCCTGACGATGGGCATAACCGGGTTCCTGATGACAACAGGCCAAGGCGGTGAAGCCGCTGAGGAAGTGCATGAGCTGCTGGCGAATGCGTTTATTGTTGTTGTGATTCTCCATATCGCTGGTGTACTTATTCATACAATTAAGCACAAAGACCCCATCGGTAAGAGTATGATTACTGGCTGTAAACAGAATGTGGCGGATGAAGAAGCCCCGGTTCCCGCGCATATCAAGACTGGGGTGGTATTGCTTTTACTCACGTTTGGTTTGGCCGGTTACCTTGTGTCCAACTTTGATCCCGCAACCCGAAACCTGTCTATCATGGGTAAACAGTTTCATCTTGCCGAGTTTGAAGATGGTGACGAACACGTGCATCACGAATATGAGCATGAATACGAACACGATGAGGATGACTAAGCACAAACATGAACAATAAAGACCGGGGGATTTTGCTATCAACACTGTTACTGATTGCCGCTTTTATTGCCACTGACCTGGTGAATGATTCACAGGATGGCGTAGCCTGGTGGCACCTTTTTGCAGAAGGCACTGCTGGCTTGCTCGCGTTGGGCGGTGTGTTTTATCTGCTGAAGGATATGATCAGACTGAAACAGGACCTAAGCAAAGCCCATGATCGTGAGCTTCGTTTAAAGGAGGAAGCCGATCAATGGCGGAATCAGGCCAAAGCCTATATTGATGGACTCTCTGCCATGATTGATACACAGCTTACCAATTGGAGCCTGACTCCGGCGGAACGTGAAGTGGCCTTTTTATTGTTAAAAGGAATGAGTTTAAAAGATGTTGCCGCAATACGCGGCACATCGGAGAAAACCGCCAGAGCTCAATCCATGTCTATTTATTCAAAGGCGGGTTTGACCAGCCGTTCCGAACTGTCTGCGTTTTTCCTCGAAGACCTATTACCGGCAAAGGAAGTAGGAAACAATTAATTGAACAGGGAAAATCAAAGGGTTTACTGAACGACGTATTGGTTTTAAAAACGATACGTCGCACTTACCGTACCGAATCGTTCATCTTCTTTTTGCCCCTCATACCATTTATTGGATTCTGCACTGGCAAACAGCATTGACCAACGCCCTAGATTCACTGATAACCCATAGCTGAGTACCCATTGTTCGTGGTTCAACTCAACGCCGTGGCTCTCGCGGAAAGTATTGCCTTCAATATACAAACTATTAAAAACATACCGGGTGTAAAAACTGGTAAACACGCTCCAGTTTCCGGTTTTGGTGCCGGCCATAGGGTTCACTTCGTGACCAGGCATAATCGACGCAGTCGGAAAGCTTTCTAATAAGTTGGAACCAAACCGTATTGTCCCGGCAGCACCAACATCGCTTTGTAAGTTACCAAGTGAACCGCTGACGGTAGAAATAATATCGAAGTCTACCCCTCTGCTTGTAAACTCATAATTTCGCCAGGATCGTTCCGCCTGAATAAGAAAGACCGGTTCATTCTTGAGTTGGTGATTCCACCCTTTCGGGTCGTCACCATTCGTTGTTTTGTGTATAAATTTTTGAGCCTCTTCCGCACCCGATATTGGCCCAACGACACCTGCTGCGAGTGTTAACCTGTCGGTTTGTTTTTCATCGAAGGCATAAAGCGTTGTACGGCCAATAAGTAACCCCGCATAGGGCGGTTCATCCTCGACCAGTTCACTGGTTTCAATATCTTGCGGTGTTTGCATGAGATGCGATAAACCATAAGAAATACCACGATACTTATTATTCATGGTATTGATGTACAGGTCTTTAATTATCCAATGGAGCCAATCTGGAGTATTGTCTTGAGTAAAACGATCAAACACGCCTTTTCCCCAAGAAGCACCGATACCGTTGGTATAGCCACCGTCCTCCTGTAGAAATACATCGTTTTCAAACGTAATAGAGAAAAAAGACATATCGTTATCCGACTCGCTATTGCTGGAATCGGCTAACGAGGAAATAAGAAACAACAGCAAGAATAGTATTGATCGCACCCTGTTCATCGACACCTCAACAATTGAGATCATTGGCGATCGCCAAGTCAGTCAAGGTATTAATGCGGCTGAGCAATTCGCAGTGAACCGCCAAATAGGATTTATCGCAGCGAACGATAGGGGCGGCGTGTTTCAATTGCTGGATAAGCTGGTCAAGAAACAGCATATCAAAGCTGTCCAAACTGCCGCCTTTTTGTAGCTTACTCAGTAACCCGTTAACTCGCGGCATCATATGTTGCCGCATCTCGCGAATGATCACTATCGCTGTGTTTTCTTCTGTCGTCATACCTCGACCCCGCACGCTAACCTCTATGCTTTAACCATATTTTAGGAGGGGGAATACAGAAAAAATATTTAATATAAATTGGCAAGTTATTAAATATTAATTATGGTTTGGCCTTTGTATAAGAAAGAAACGATGCAGGCAGGTACAAGGAAACCAAGCAGAGCGCTCTTATTCAAGTAAAAGCAGCATTTCTTTGGCGACAAGCGCTGCAGATGGTAAAAACATGCTAGATACAATACGCGCATCCGCAATAACATCATGCTTATCGCGAACGGTGTTTTTATTGATGGCTATCGCACCGTTTTCCCTTAGTTGTTGCTCGACAAGAAATGGTAACAACTCCCCATGTTTGGCCCAGTTTTTTTCTTTTTCTGTTGCATCGGGAAAACCGGCAACGCGCTTTCCCTGAACCAAATACTTACCGTTGGAGAGTTTTGCATTGGCAAAGCCTCCAGCGCCGTGTCCGCAGCTACCAACAATGCCGCCGTTCTCGTAGATTTTGGCTATAACTTCTTGAAGCTTCTTGTTGGAGGCAACATCAAATAACACACCATAACCTCCACCAATAAATACCGCCGAGTAATTGTTCGGTTGAATTTGTTCCGGCTTGAGAGAGTTATTGGCTTTTTCCAGAAAGCCTTCGTACTTAATGGTGTAGCTACTGATACCCAGCGGGTCCATCATAAATGGCACCGCCCCTCCGTTAGGAGAAGCAAAGTCCACATCGTAACCATGGGAGACAAAAACATGATATGGCGGAGCAAACTCCCATAGGTTGTTTCTTGCATCATGTTTTTCTGCATCCCCCATATCAATGGCGTTTGATGCAATAATTAATACCTTCTTTTCTGACGCATGCCCGAAGGTTGCTGAGAGTAACGTTACAATAAATAAAAAACGTAACCAGTTTTGCATTTCGATCCCTGTTTCGTATTGCCATAACGAATGCTGTAATAAATATGTGTTACAGCATTCATCTATTTTTATATTCCAATTTGTGCCGTATAACCGACAGTGGTAATTAATTCTGGGATAACGTCAACTCAACTTTTTCAGAGTGATCTGAGTTCAGTGTGTCTGACGAGACTTCGATATCTTGCTTTGATTGCGCCGCACTGCCAGACATAGAAATTCGAGCAACGATAGTCACTTTGTCGACAGACGAAATATTTCTTCCCGGCATCATGGCCATGGTGTCATTCATCACCAGAGTAACGGGTAAATCAGAAACCATTTTTCGAACCGCGGCAAGCGGAGGGCCATTTTCACCAACAGCACGAACAAATATAAATACTCTGCTATTGGGATCGAGACTGTTCTTGAGTTCAGAAGAAATACTGACACTCACAGGAATACCGTTAGGAGAATTTGCAGAAGCATTGTTCTTGTTTATAGCATCCATTACACCATTGGTGATAATACTTGAAACATTTTCTCTTTTAGCGTGGTTAGCATGAGGATTACCCTGCATGGGCATGTTGCTGTTTGGTTGCAACGGTGGGCCGTCATACCCCAGCTCTTTGGCTTTTTCATAGGCGAATTTAGCCTCATCCCATTGCTGCATGTAGTTGTAAGATTTGGCAAGTAATATCCAGCCTTCCAAATCATCTGGATTGCTTTCCAGGCGCTGTCGTAGTCCTTGGGTCAGCGAATCCACGGAACCTATATGTCCCTTTTCTGACGGATTGGATACGGCATTTTCTGCATGAATATTCGCGCTTAGCATGCCGGCTGCAATTGCCAGGGCAATAGAAAAGCGGGAACAACTATTAAATAGGTTATTTAGTGGTTTCAATGTTCTCTACCTGATAGGTTCTCGTGAAAGTTATATTTTTATTGGTTTTTATTTTTAAAAAACGCCTAAAACAGATTGTTCTTTTAAGTACGCATAGATAGTCTGGTTTTTTCGTTCGGCTACATCCAGAGCGGAAATACCCAACTTGTTTTTTCTTCCCGGTTTGGCTTTTTCTCCTACTAGCAGTTTAACGATGTTCATATCCTCATGTTCTGTCGCGACGATCAACGCCGTGTTCCCCAGTTCATTACGAAGCTCAACATCGACACCTTTAGAGATAAGCCATTGCACAAGTTTAGCATTACCTGTAGCAGCTGCAGCAATGAGTGGTGTATCACCGGACTGAGTTTTTAGGTTAACGTCATTAGCTGGAAATAGCAAAACAGCACACTCATAACAGTTTCGCTCTACTGCCACGAAAAATGGGGTTTTGCCCTGATTATCTGCAGATTGTGTTTTTACTACACGGGATAAACGTTTAATTAATTCCGGGTTGTTGTTGTAAGCCGCATACCATATTGCACTTCTCCCCAGATCATCGCTTACGGCGTGCAATTTGGTTTCTTTACTCAAACTTACAGCAACATCGGCTAAGTTGGCTTTTGCCGACAACAGTAAATAGCGACTGGCCTTCGATAACTTCCGGTTTTCTTTCACGTACTGCAATAAGAGTAAGGCGCTTTCACTGTGTTCAGATTGAATTGCCCAGCCAATGGCGTCCATTTGGTTGTCATCCATTTGTAGAGGGTCTGCACCGGCATCCAACAATACTTGAATCATCGCAGAATCATTTTGCCTTGCTGCACTGTGTAGTGCGGTAATGCCCCCTGCCCCCGGTTGATTGACGTCCGCCTTTCTTTGTAGAAAAACATTTACCATATCTGCGTTTTTCGCATTTACTGCTAATAACAACAAGTGCGATCCGTCAGGCATTATTTGATTTAATAATGCTGGCTGATCATCAACAATTTTTTGCGTAAGCGTTACATTGCCACTAAACATTACTTTTGCCAGCTCTGCCAACGAAACCTCTCGCACCCCTTTTTTTGTTTCAAAAAATGTTTCCGGAGTAACGCTAAGTATGGTGTTAGTATTGGTCCAGCCTTTACCGTGAGTAGCCCCCTTTTGTTTAAGCAACTGAATAATGCTTTTATCCCCTTTGTATTCGGCCATATCCAGGGGCGTCCAGCCATCAATATTCTGTTGATTAACCGGTGTTTTGTGCTGCATTAAAATACTGGCCATTTGAGGTTGTTGTAGCCGAATAATGTAATGCCATAAATTATCACCATTGCCTAACACATGGTCGACTTGCCCTCCAGCAGCTAAGATTTTTTTTAGCACAGGTTTATTGCCTGTTCTCGCCGCGGCAAAGGCAGGTGTATCACCAAATTTGTCACGATGATTTGGGTTTGCCTTATTGGCGAGCAGCCAATCAACCGCTTCAGTACTTTTTGACTCGATCGCAGCAAAAAGCGCCGTTCTGCCTGCGCTGTCAACCTGGTCGATTATCTGTCCTTCTTTTACCAATCTTTTTAATTCTTCGGGAGAGTTTTTGCGCGCAGCCCCAAACCAGAGCGAATTATTTTCGTCGTCACCTTCTAATGCATGAATAAAGTTTTCTCCGCGTCCTTCGATTAATTCCAATGCCGGACGATACCCGAGTTGAGCTGAGCGCTGAATGAGTTCTCCTGCTTTCTGCTTATTTTCTTCCCGTATTAGCATTCCCATTTGATACAGCGCTGCCGGATGATTTTGCGCAGAGGCCTTACCCAACCATGTTCGAGCAGCATTTTTGTCGACTCGTCCTCCCGTACCAAGGGTCAGCATATTAGAAAGCTGATATTGTGCTTCCGCATCACCATTAGTTGCCGCCGCCTGATAAAGAGAAAATGCGCGTTTAAAATCCTGCATCCTTAAGGATTTTTCCGCACTTTTAACTTGAGGGCTTTTGATTGTTGATATCTCACTGTTTGTTGCCTGCGCAGCAAAAACAATAAACGAGGAGAGCATGAATAAACTTGCAATGGTTAATCTGATCATAAAAGCATTAAGCCGTGCCGAATTTTTCTTCAACCTGAATACCTATTTTCTTTAAAAACGGAGTTGGCAAGATTCCACCCGCACAAATAATAACGGCATCGTTTGGTATAGACTCGTGTTTGTCATTCTTGTTAATGGTGACACTGTCGGAGTCGATACGTACTACCGTAGATTCAAGCATCACTCTTAAATTTCCGCGCTTTTCACACTCAGCGATACGCTGTCGATTTTTCTCCTTGGCCCGGGAAAAGGCTGCACTACGGTAACTCAACACAACATGTGTTCGCGGACTTTCGGCAATGGCAACCGCGGCTTCCAGTGCGCTATCACCGCCACCCACAACCAAAACATGCTTTCCTATATATTGGTCGGGGTCGGCCAACCGGTATACGACTTTAGGTAATTCTTCGCCCGGAACATCCAGCTTCCGAGGCGTTCCCCTACGACCCATAGCCAATAATATCTGGCTAACACGAAGTTTTCCTTTATTGGTTAATATGGCAAAACCTTCTGGAATTTTTGTTATTTCCTCTACATGCACACCGGTTTTGATATTGAGGGGAAAATCCCTGAGCACACCATGAAAATAATCAATGAGTTCTTCTTTGCTGGTTTCCCGAAATTGGAATTTGCCTGCCAGAGGTAATTTTGCCGGTTGTGTCATCACAACTTTACCTCTCGGGTAATGGGCAATGGTTCCTCCTACAGTATCCTGCTCTAGGGTTATTGCATTTATTTTCTTTTCTTTTGCGGCAAGCGACGCAGACAAACCCGCAGCGCCAGCCCCGATAATCGCCAAATCATATTTGGTATTCGACTTTTTCGGCCGATTTTTTGCAATGGCTTCGATGGCCTTCTGACCTTGAACAATCGCGTTGCGAATAAGCCCCATTCCGCCCAATTCGCCGGCAATATAAATGCCCGGAACACTCGTTTCAAAATCCCTACTTACAATAGGGATTTCTACTCCGCGTGTTGCGCTACCAAACACCAAAGAAATTGCCTTCCCCGGACATGCGTCCATACATGCACCGTGCCCAATACATGCAGTTGGTTCTATTAATACAGCTTTGCGATTAATTAAACCAAGAATTTCACCTTCCGGGCAGGCTTTAACGCAGGTTCCACAGCCCAGACAACGATTAGGATCAATCACGGGATGTAGGGTTGCCGGCTCACCCAGCCCATGCTCCTTGGCTTGATTTAACTGGCGGACAGCTCGCCGGTGTTTCTGGTTTTGGCGAAAACCATAAATTAGCCATATTAATAACAGCGGCAAGACAAAGAACAAAAGATAAAATTCAAGTTCGTTCATGAAAACCCAATATCTCGATAGTAAAAATCCAATTCGCATTATAAAAAGAGTTAAATCACCACCCGAATAATGCACTCTTGTAGTTTTATTCCATGTTTTTTTAATTTTTTTGTTAATGGACAAATAAATGTTTATCTGTAAATGAAATTAAATCCCATTAACAATTACAAACTTCGCCATCATTTTAAATGCGCGCGAACGATCACAGATTAGCGTTAAAGACTGGTTCGTATATAGACAAGTTTCACAGAACTCTCTAATATTTTTCCCTCTAATATATAATAAGAATATAAAAGGTACATCATGCCAAACGCTCAACGTGTGGATATCACTAAGCGTTGGATGCAACGTTCTTCTAACTTGCTAACAGCATTGTGGTACACAAGTATTTCTGCTGCGATTTTCTGGGGATGGTTAAATCGCAACGAAGGATGGCTCGTCGCCGAGAGTGGGCTCGGCTATGCCCTGGGAATTATTGGCTCCAGCATGATGCTGTTGTTGTTGACCTATAGCTTGAGCAAACGCTGGGAGTTGGTGCGTCGCTATCTTTCGGTTAGATTCTGGTTCCGATTACACATGATATTTGGTGTACTCGGCCCGCTTGCTATTTTATTTCACAGCAACTTTCACCTCGCTTCGTTAAACAGTACCGTATCACTGATATGTATGTTGGTCGTAGCAATCAGTGGAATTATAGGCCGCTACCTGTATACCTATATTCACTATGGTGTTTATGGAGAACGAATCAAAGTCAGCGACATATTGCAGGACTTTAACCTGGTAGAAGCCGAAATTATGGATTTGGCAAAGTTGGAAAAGCAAAAGCTAGCAGCAAAAAAGCTGTTTGCTGCATCACGCGCGTTAATTGAAAACCAAAAAAACAGCTTCGGAATCATTGCCACCTATAAAAATGTAAAGCGCGCGCGATTAATTGCGGTCAATATGCAGAAGTTGACCCAGCATATGTCAGCGTACTATGAAAAAGCCTCACACCCACCAAAGCAACTAAAGGTTATCCAAAATAATTTACGGCAGAACAATACCATCTTGTTTTCTGCGTTAAAAAAACTGCCTCGCCTACAGCTATTCGAACGTTTGTTTTCGTTGTGGCATGTGGCTCATATCCCGATATTTGTACTGATGATTGTTTCGGTCGTTGTACATATTTGGGTTGTGCACATGTATTAAATATTTCCGCTCCAAGTGTCATAGAGAAAATGAATAAATCGATTTTCGCCATAGTTCTTCTTGCTATTCTGGGCCTAGCCTCGGGTTACCTGTGGGCGGATGAAAATAGCTTATCCATCAAACAAAAAATGCTCATGCCTGGCCCGGTCATTAGTGGTCATGCAGAGTACGAGACCCAGTGCGAACAGTGCCACGCCTCCTTTGACAAAACCAAGCAAACGGCGTTGTGTTTAGATTGCCATGAAGACATTGCGGCAGATCGAGAGGATAACAGCGGGTTTCATGGTAAAACCGGGGCCGCTTCGCGCGACGATTGCCATACCTGCCATAAAGACCACAAAGGACGAGACGCAGACATTACCGGTTTATTTGAAGGTACGTTTAATCACGACGCGACGCGTTTTCCTCTGGCTGGCGGTCACGAAGGACTTGCCTGTAACACCTGCCATAAAGATGAGAAGGTCAAGTATCGTGATACACCCTCCGCGTGTGTCGATTGCCACAAGGACGATGATATTCATAACGGTGCAACAGGTGATCAATGCGAGACTTGCCATGTTGATAAAAACTGGCAAAGCCTAAAGAAATTTGATCATAGTACAACGGATTATCCGCTAAAAGGTGCTCACGAAAAGGTCGCTTGTGCAAGCTGCCATATTGCCCAGCAGTTTGAATTTGAAACCACAACCTGTTTCAGTTGCCATATGTCTGCGGATGTTCATGGTGGTAAAAACGGAACGCAATGTGAAAATTGCCACAGCGAAAAAGCCTGGGACGAAGTGGACTTTGATCACAGTGAAACCGAGTTCCCTCTTTTCGGTAAGCATCAGGATATTCCTTGTCGTGCTTGCCATAAGTCGGGCGAAGAGGCTGCCGATGCCCCCACAGAATGCTTCGGTTGCCACGGTAATCAAGACAGCCACTTAGGGCGAAACGGTAAGCAGTGCGATACCTGCCACACATCAAAAAAATGGAATGATATTATTTTCGATCACGACCGTGATACCAAATACCCGCTTACCGGCAAACACAAAAATGTAAGCTGCACGCAATGCCATATCGGCGCGATTGATGATCCACTTCCTGCTGATTGCGCATCCTGCCACAAGGCCGACGATGTGCACCACAACTCTGAAATGAAAGTGTGTGGTATGTGCCACAGTACAGAATCCTGGCAAGCAACCACCCTATTCGATCATGACTTTACGTCATTCCCGTTGATTGGCATGCACCGAATTGCGCCATGTCAAAGCTGCCATTTAAACAACCAGTTCGCCGGTACGGATTCTGTTTGCGGCACCTGCCACACGGCGGATGACGTTCATAAAGGGTCACAAGGTAATGAATGCTCGTTATGTCATACACCCAATGCCTGGAACCCCTGGCAGTTTAATCACAATACCCAAACCGAATTTATATTAGATGGCAAACATAAAGACGTAGCCTGCGAAAGCTGCCACAAGCCAAACAGTCAACCAAAAGATACATCGAAGATTTGTGGGACCTGTCATCAGAGTCAGGATATTCACGGCGGAGAGTTTGGTGCTCAATGTGACCGTTGCCACAGCACATCGGGGTTTTATGAATTATTTATCTTGCCAGGAGAAAAATCTCTATGATCCGCAACCTAGACGTCATGATGTTACTGTTCAGTAATATCGAATCGTGCGCTGTAATTAAGTGATGCAGACTATGCGCTCACGAACTCGATACAGTATCATGCTTGCGTTTTTGTTAATGGCAAGTTTTTCGCTTGCCTGGGGGCAAACTACGCAGGATACGACGTTTGATTGGTTGAGCGGACTGGATAATTACGCTAAAAATCGCTATGCAATAGGTATCCCTTTTTCCACCGAGAACTTAATACAACTGAGAAAACGTCGGTCAATTTATCGTTACCGATTGTTGTATATTTCCGTTCAAGATCTGGAAAACCCCGACTCGGGGATGATGTACATCGGTTTCTTTGAAAATGAAAAAGAGGCTTTAGGTCTAAAACGAGACAGCCGGTTTCTTTTTCCCAATCAGTCCGTCAAGTTTATTAGTCAGGAAGAACACCGAAAAATTATTTCTGTGCTGAAAAAGCACGACTCTGAAAACCCGCCATATTTGACTTTCGCTATAGGCCCAGACGCAAAAAACCTGTTTGATAATGAGTCAAAGGAAATCCTGAACTCAGCAAAAACGGCGTATGTGAACCATCAATATAAAACCGCCATTGCACAATACCGTTTGCTGGCAGCACTAGCTGAGGACGCGGAGATGTCAGCGTGGGCGACCGAATTAATAGGGTTGTGTCAGGAAAAGCTCAAGCAATTTTCTGCGGCGATTAAAACATATGAATCTATATTGGAAAATCACAGTGAATATAGTGGTCTGGCCAGAGTACAACAACGTCACAGAGGTTTAACAACGGCCTCATGGGACGAACAATCCCGATTACGAAAAGCCAAAGAATCAGACAGCAATAGAGAAATATTTAACCGAGGCGTATTCGGCCAAAGTTATCGCACTCTATCCCGACAAATCGATGATCAGGAGAGTGAGGAATATAGTCGTTTAGTCTCTACGGATATGGATTTGCGCAGCTCCGTTCGCTGGAGAAACCATACATTAAAGACCCGAATCAATGGTTACCGTATTGACGACCAATTGAATAAAGAAGATTCCAAAACCAATATTAAGCGATTTTTTATCGATTACCAGCATCTGCCTTCAGGCTCTAACCTGACACTCGGAAGAATTAAAGACCATAACAACGGCGTATTTACCTCATACGATGGGCTTTCACTATCTTACCCAGTGTTAAAAGATATGCGTGTTGGATTTAGTACGGGTGCGCCCGTGTACTTTGCCGATATTTATGAAGAACTGGATTACTTTTTTTACAGTGCCTATGCCGACTGGGATATTAACAAACGCTGGCACTTAAACTCCTATATTACCCATCAAACCCTGAATGACGTAACAGACAGGCAAGGTCTCGGCCTTAACGCGCAGTATTTTGATTCAAATTTGTCTTCGTCTCTGCATATGGACTATGACTTTGCTTTTAACGAGATGAATAGCCTGTTGTGGACAAGCTCATATATCTTCCTTAAAAAATCAAAATTTTCCGCCACTTACGCCAACCAAAAATCACCCTTTTTATCTGCAACCAATATATTAATTGGTCAACCGGATCTGGATCTCGACTTATATCTTCGTTCTGAAGAAAACCGTAATGCGTTATTAGAAAATGCTCTAGAAAGGACATCATCTAGCGAATACTACGTTTTGACATTGAATCACCAATTTACCAGCAAATCCGAAGTCAGCCTGGATTACACCCATTCAACGTTGTCGGATGTGCCTAATTTTGAGCGTTTGCTCGGTGTTTCTGTTGTTACAGATAAAGACTTATCTATGTCTTACGATTCATACAATGGTCAAATTGTTTTGCAGGAGTTTTTAAGCAAACAGGATGCGGCAACTATGGGTATACGCAGCAGCAGCTCAGATTCCATCGACTCGCTTCATGTTTACTTAAGAGAAAGAATACGCATCGGTAGAACACTGGATATACAACCAAAATTATCCTACACCCAGTCGACGGTTACCCGTACCAATGCCGATCAACACGTTTTCCGTTATGCATTATCGCTCACCTACAAGCCCTGGCGCGCAATGGCACTCAGCCTGGAAACTGGCGGCGAAAATATTGATACAGGTGTTGAAAATGGAACCTATAGCCAAACGTATGGATTATTGAGCTATCGGCTGAATTTTTAAATTAATACGAAATTAATGGAATAAAAAACAAATTAACAGTTCGATATTTTTTATTTAAAAATGCGCTAAAGCGGTATTTGGGAATGAGATTTTATCGATCTTTATTTTTAATTTATTATGATAATTTAGTGAAAATAACCATAATTACAAACCTGAAACGCCTGTATAAAACAAATAAAAAAACAAGCAGGCTAAAACCCAGGGCGGGGAGTTGAATCTATGCAAAAGTTATTTACCCTAATTTTCGCTGTATGTTTTTCCGTGTTGATCGGTTGCTCTGGCGGCGGTTCATCACAAGACACGGGCTCCGACTCTTCGAATGGAAATTCGACGAGTTCCAGTTCCTCCTCTGGTGGCACTTCGACAAGTTCAAGTTCGTCGTCAAGTGGTTCATCAACGAGCGGCTCTTCAAGCAGTACAAGCTCTTCATCTGGTGGCTCGTCAACAAGCTCGTCTTCCGGGGGCAACTCATCCAGTTCCAGCTCGTCCTCTGGTGGTACGCCTACCACACCAGGTTCAACCGTAGATAAAACCTTGTTTGATGGTTTTGAAAGTGGATGGGGAAATTATTTAGATGGCGGTGAATATTCAAGTTTAAGCCAGGAAAAACCCTATGCCGGTATTAGTTCTGCCAAACTGGAGGGTGATTATGGTTCTGGTTCATCCATTATTTTACGTAAACCTATTGATCTCTCCAATGCTCAGGCAATTACCCTATCCCTTTGGATTTTTGGTCAGAGCCTGGCGGATGGTGATACGTTAAGTATTGAATATTCCGATGGTACCCAGTGGCAGAACATCTCCCGTTTGGTCAAAGGTTTGGATTTTGGTAACGGTCAGTTTTCTGATATTACGGTTAAACTCTCCAGTCAGGATTATGTGTTTTCCCGTGTTGCCCGGGTTCGAATTACTAGCAAAACTCAAACCCACCCGATATTTATTGACGACATTTCCATCGTGACCACATTAAACAGTGATGCACCCGGAACTGGTGGCAATAATAATGGTGGCGGTCTTCAGTTCGATCACAGCACAGTAAATAATGGCTGTTCAGGTTGTCATAACAATATTATCGCTGAAGGTAAATCCGCTTCACATATTGAAACCAGCAACGATTGTCAGTTTTGTCACATCGCGACGGATAACAAAGGCTGGTATGCCTTCACCTATTATACCGGGACGTTCGACCACACCAATGTCACTACCAATTGCTTAAGTTGCCATAATGACACACTGGCAAGTGGTAAAGGCCCGCTGCATATTGATTCAAGTAATCAGTGTGAAATATGCCACTCACCTACCCGAGCTTGGCAAATCACCGACGCACAAGGCGGGTTTGCACATACAGGTATTACAACCGGCTGTTTTAGTTGTCATAACGGCAATATCGCAACAGGAAAAAGTGCCACACATATTCCCAGCACTAATGACTGTGAAAATTGCCACACGCCAAATGTTGCCTGGACAACAACCAGTGGTTTTGATCACACAGGAATCGTCGATAATTGTTTTTCCTGTCACGACGGAGTGAAAGCTACCGGGAAAAAAGAATTTCATATACCCAGCTCAAACACTTGTGAAAGCTGCCACTCTCCCGATAATGGCTGGTGGCTTTCCGGAACAGATGTATTTAACCACGGCACAATCGTAACCGGATGTATCGCTTGCCATAATGGCACCACCGCTTCAGGCAAATCCAGTAACCATATTCCTTCAAGTGATGTTTGCGAAAGCTGCCATGTTGTCGGAGCCAAGTGGAATCAGGTTAATGTGTTCAGTCATGAAGGTATTACCGATAATTGTGTATCCTGTCATAACGGCACAGACGCAACAGGAAAAGGCCAATTCCATATTGCCAGTGGCGATAATTGTGAAAGCTGCCACCTACCCGATCAGGGCTGGCAAATTACCATTGGCACCGGGTTCTCACACAATTTAATTACCACTGGTTGCGTCAGTTGTCACAACACAACCATTGCTAGAGGTAAAGGACCAGGACATATTGCCAGTAATGATCGCTGTGAAACGTGTCATGCAACCGGAACGACCTGGTTAGTTCAAACCTTTACTCACGACGGTATAACAACGGAATGCGCAAGCTGCCACGACGGTACAACGTCTACAGGCAAACCGGTTACTCACGTACCCAGCCCGGACGTGTGTGAGAGTTGCCACAGTCCAAATATGGCTTGGGCATTTGAATTAAAACCGCCCTTTTCCCACACGGGATTAAATACAAGTTGTGCGAGTTGTCACAACAACACAATTACCCAGGGAAAAAGCGCAACCCATGTTCCCAGCTCAGAGCAATGTGAGACTTGCCACAATGCAGGTGGCAATTGGTTAGATGCTAAGTTTTCTCACACAGGTATCACCAGTAATTGTGTTTCATGTCACGACGGCACCATTGCGACGGGTAAAACACCCACGCATATTGGTAGCAGCAACGCTTGTGAAACTTGCCACTTGCCGGAAAATAAATGGCTCGTAACGGTGGTGAGTAATTTCGACCACCTTAATGTAACGACCAATTGCGTGACTTGTCACGATGGCACAATCGCTGGCGGTAAATCAGTCGGGCATATTCCAAGTGGAAACGCGTGCGAAGGCTGTCACACACCGGGCGGGCGTTGGTTGGATGCCACGTTTAATCACGACGGTATTACGGACGGCTGTAGCAGTTGTCACAACGGAACAACGTCAACTGGTAAACCAGTAACGCACTTTGCTACTACCCGTGAATGTAACCTTTGCCACCTTAAAACGGCTTGGAAACCGGTACAATATACCCATCCTTCAAGCTCGGCTTACCCTGGAGATCATCGCCAGGCATTAACCTGTGTCAGATGTCATAGCGATAATAAAGAAACAGTGCCCTGGCCGTTTAGTGCGTATCCTGCAAGTTGCGCGGGGTGTCATGCCAACGATTATGTTTCCGGGCCGCACAGAGGTGCAACAGTGTCAGAGCTAAGAGATTGTGCTGGAAGTTGTCACAAGTCATCACCAGAGCACAGCGTGCGTGACTCAAGGTTTTAACTCGCACTATGTTTGAAATAGAAAAAGAAATATTTGAAAAAAACAAAAATGAGATAAGCATGTTGGTGTTCGCATCAACATGCTTCACAATGAATAATCGTGTACGCGTAAGTTTCTAACATGCCGGTATTACTTTTTTTAACTGTAGAATTAGTTTTTAGGAAACCTGCGAATGGTTAATCGAGTCTTCGTTGTTTTGGGACTATTTCTGCTTTGTGAAATTCTTGGCTCGGGTTTAATTGCGCAGGAAAACCCGGAAAAAGACCCTGCGATGGAACGCAGGCAATTCAATCACAGCGATACAGGGTTTGATTTGGAAGGTGCCCATCAATTTACCGCCTGTGAAAGTTGCCATATTGGAGGTCGGTTTCAAGGCACACCCAAACAATGTGTGCAGTGCCATACCTATAATGGTTTAAGTAACGCATCACCGAAATCCGTTTCTCATGTGCTCACCTCCGACCAGTGTGACAGTTGCCACAGCAGTACATTTTGGGACGATGTACCACGTGTTGATCACACACAAACGCTTGGCACATGTGAAAGTTGCCACAATAATATTTTGGCAGAAGGTAAATCTGCCACCCATGTTGCCACAACGGAAAGCTGCGACTTTTGCCATAACGACAATAACTGGTTAACAACAGGCTTTAATCACGACGGCATTGTTGATGGGTGTGTTGGTTGTCACAACGGTGTGCGAGCAACAGGTAAACACCCTAGTCATATTGTGAGTGGCTCAACCTGCGAAAGCTGTCATAGTGTAATTGCCTGGATTCCCGCCTCGGTCAATCATGATGTGGTAATCGGTACATGCAACAGCTGCCATAACGGCGTTATCGCAACAGGCCAGAGTCCCACACACATTCCTGCAATCGGACAATGTGATTTATGTCATTCGACGGTCGCATGGACACCCACCGGTTTCACTCACGATGGCATTACAACGGGTTGCGTTGCTTGTCATAACGGTACTCAAGCCACAGGCAAACAACCCAACCACATATTGAGCGCCCCCTCGTGCGAAAACTGTCATAGCGTGATGGGTTGGTTACCAGCCGAAGTCGATCATTCTGTAGTAATTGGCACTTGCTCCAGTTGCCATAATGGTTCAATCGCCAGAGGGAAAGGTATCACCCATGTGTTAACCACGGAAGAATGCGATCAGTGCCACACGACTAATGCCTGGGAGCCGACATTGCCTTAACTCATGCGGGGAAAGCTTTTAGCTTTACTATGGATATCGGTTTTAATTGCAGATAGCACCGCTTTCCCTAATTGGAAAGCCTTGTGACCTCAAATTAAAATGAGTAAGTTAACCGCATTTGATAACGATCATTATCATTAAAAAATCCGTACAGGGTGCCTTCTTCTCCATCACCAATATCAACAATAAAGTCTATATCCATTCCATCCATTGGTGAATAAGTAGCTTTAGGTCTGATACGGTAATTTGTTTTCTCCGTATCCGCTATGGTTTCAACACTAAAACGTAACGTATAATCAACAACCAATTCCACTTTAATTCCAACGGCAAGATCGTAGGGGTCAAAAAGCTCGATACGTCCAAAGCTCTTTGTCGACGTATTTTCATCTCCTAATATTTCCAAATTTATATAGAGATCCTTTCCGTAAACGCCATTGGTAAAGGTTTTATCTATACCTAGAGCGTATTGAACATATCCCCCCTCTCTTGATTGCTCAAAACTGTCTTTTTCAACTTGAACATATGCCATTTCTCCTCGCAACCCGATTTGACCTAAACTCGCAGCAAAGTCAGCTCCCAGTTGATGTCGTTTATAAAAGTAATAATCTATTACAGTATCACTACCCTGCGTTGTCATATCGGCGTTACTTACCGGGTGCCATCCGTACACATAACTTATCGAGAAGTCAAAACTAGGTAAAAAGAAGCTTTGTTTTAAGCCAAGATTGCTGACATCATCGTCGGGCTCGTCGCTTTGGTTAATTTGTACAACAGCATTTTCTACTCCTATTAGATAGTTGAGATCTAATAGCCAGCGTGATTCCGATTTCGGTAAATTTGTCGCCTCAAAACCAAACTGCATTAACGTCTCTAATTCAGCGTTATTAAAAAAAAACCGGCTATGGAGAAGCTCTATTGGTTGCCTTTGATCTTCGGTATCGTAAAAATCCGAATAGTCAACGGGCGTAATAGTATCCGTCGGATTAAGAAAGTCAGTTTTCCCCCAAACGACCTGATGTTTACCTATTCGATGATCAGAATTAGCCAATGAAAATTCCAAATAGGCTTCTCGTAAACGGAAATTATTATATTGTTCATCCGCAAAGTCCTGTTTGGCTTCAACTTGAACATAGGCGTTTATTCGATCTCCATATTTATGTTCCAATGATGATCTGAGTTGAACTAACTCCCGAGAATCAATGGCATTCTCAGACTCCTCAAAATACTCAATGTAATCAACAACTAATTCATTTTTTAAAGAATAGGAAACTGCCAGATTTGAGGCGCTAGCAGTCACTACAAACAAGGCTGCATTATAAATATTTTTCATACGTTTATATTAATAAAGGTGTATAGGTAACGTGATGTTTGTTTTAGCGCATATCAAACAGAAGATAGTGAAAGAGTGGCGGTGCGCCACTCTTTCATGTATTTCTTCTATCCGTTACGCAACTCTCGAATAGTAAGAAAATCTTCTGGAACGGCTTCATTGAATTGGTAGTCACGATATATAAGTCGTGTTTTGTGGCCGGTCTTCAGGTTTTCCATAACCTGCTCGGTTGGCCGCCATTTTTTCACTTGGTCAAAATAGGCGACGTTGGTTACACGCATTTGTTTAAACTTATCGTGCTTTTTGTTGTAGTAGTCCACACCCATGGTATAACGATGAGCCTTATTAATATAAAAAATTTGTTTACTATAACCCGAATCCTTTTGCCCTTCTTCGGTGCTATGTAAACTCTCTACTAACCAACAAGGCTCTCCGTTTATAGTGTCTTCACCAATAATTTTATATTTAAAGTCATCAATAAATATTAAGGTCATATCTTCATAAGAAAAATCAGACCCCATGAAACTATCTTGCTGATCCGATGACGCGAGACGACGCTCACGACGCAATCCAGGAAGATACAACCAGCGATCGTCGGCACCAACTTTATGTTCATATGTAAGTAAACCGGTACCTTTAATGTCTGCTGGCGAGAGAAAACGCACGAGCGAATCGCGCATCTCCTCTGTATTACCCTTCATGTAATATACCATTTCGCGCTCACGAGTTTTGCCTCGTTTATTGATCAACTCCATAGTAACGAGCACCTTTTCTTCAGTGGAGCGCATCATTTCGGTATTGTCCCTCATAACCAGAAGCACATCCTCTTCAAACTCCGCAACAGCGAATAAAGAATACATGCTTAAAGAAACAATACCGAGAATTTTTAAAATCTTCATCATAACCTCCGCACTAAGCTTCATTCACAACATTGCCAGAAACAACAGCGCTTTCTTGAGGTGCTGTTTCGGATGCAGGAGTAAAGACGAAAGACATAATCGCCGGCATAAAACTGATAGTTGCCAGACAGATAGTAACCATCGATAGTCCAATTAACCATCCAAAATATTGAATAGTTAAAAAACCTGAAGCGAGAAATGCAGAGAAACTTAAAATATTAGAAATGACGTCGTAGATAATGGCGGTGCCTGCTACTTCTGCTGTGTTACTTGCGGCCACCATAATATCCTTGCCTGCCATAAGCTCGGATTTAAGTTTGCTGATGTAGTGAATTGCGAAGTCTACCCCTATGCCGACTGAGATTGCAGTAATAATAGCGGTACTTGCATCGAGCCGGATATCGAGAAAGCCCATAGCACCAAATACCAATGCCGTACAAAACAACAAAGGAATGATACATACAAAGCCTAAAATAAATGACCGATAGATAATCAAGCAAAATACAAAAACGATCCCCAAAGCCAGGAATATGTTTTTAATTTTACCGTCAACAATATAGTCAACAATTGAACTCCAGTACATTACTTCACCAGAAAGCTTTGCGTTGTATCCCGCAGGTAACGTGCTATCCAGATTTTCCTGTAACGCTGTGTATATACGTTTATGTTCCTGTTGGTCAGAGGTCGTTAAAAATAACTGGGTTTTTGTTCGTTGATAGTCATAGTCAACCATGTTAGAGAAGTCACCAGGATTGCCTGACATGGCATATAGCAACAAATACTGAGAAGCCAGTTCCCGTGTTTCAGGAATTGTATCAAAGCGCTCATCTTCAGCATTAATGACGTAGTTGATACGAGTAACAATTTCGGCAACAGATGAAGCTCGTCCGACATCCTTCACGGATTCTGAATAAGATTGAAAGTTATTCAGTGAGGTTAGAAATTCAGGAGACTTAACCGATTCAGTTTCCGGGCCTTCGATCATAACATCTATATATCGAGCGCCACCAAAATTATCGTTAAGTACCTGAAAAGACCCCCTTAAAACATGTCCTTTAGGAAAGTTTTCAATAAAGTCATTACCTACGTTAATTTTAGTGATACCTAATGCCGATATTGCCATAAGAAAAACAGCAACACTCAACACTGCGACCCGATTTTTTATTGATAAATACGTAACAACTTCAAGAAGCGAAGTTAGTCGATTTTTACGCACTTCAAGTTTTCTAACTTTCGGTTTTAAAATAGCCAACCATGATGGGATATATGTAAGTGACAAAATGGTTGTGGATGCAATGGCAATAGAAGAAATCAAACCGAATTCGCGAATAGACACGATATCGAATACCATCAAAGTAACCGCACCCAAGGATGATGTTATACCTGTCATCAGAACTGCAGGCATAATCTCGTATAAACTATGAAAAGCAGCGCTTCGATCTTGCAACTCCGCGAGTTTAATATAATAGCGATGAACAACATGGATAGCGTACGAACTGGCGACCGCCACCATCAGAATTGGCAACATGGAAGACACCATTGAAATAGGAAAGCCGAGATGTCCCATTAGCCCCATTGTCCAAACAATACTTAAAATTATCGTTGTGAACGGTAAGATAACACCGCGAACTGTTCTGAATGAAAGAATCAGACCAACGATAACCAACAAAAATGCGAGTGGAAGAAATGTCCCTAAGTCTTTTTGGATTCCGCCACTTATCTCCTGTTCTGCTACCGGATCGCCTGCGAGATAAATTGTATTATTATCTCGATATGGCTCTACCATTTCGCGAAGAGATTTATAAAAAACCGCTTGATCATAGTCACCGTATAATGTAGCGGTAATCAATGTGTACTTTTCGTTCTTTGAAACAATTGAACCGTAAGCGAGCTTATTTGCCTTAACATCTTTTCTTAAGGAGTTAATCTCCTCCTCAGAGGTTAACGCTTTAGACATGAACGGGTTAATATCCACACCCCATTCTTCGCCTTTGATGTTATTAACAGTCGATAAACTGCGAACTTCATCTTCTACTATGCCTTCAAGCAATCGAATTTTATCCGATAACTCATACACAGCACTTAGTGTTTTAGGCTCGTATATAGTGCCTTCTTTTGCACCCAATACGATCATTACCAAATCTTTATCACCAAACACTTCCTTTACATAGTTATCTGCATTAACAATAACGTCGTCCGACGGAAGTTCCGATTCAAAATCCGTTCGCATACCAAGTTTTTGCATACCACTAGCAAACAACAAGGTTAAAATGAGTACCGCGAGCAGTACTGTTTTCGGTCGATAGGTGATTAACCCAGCAATTTTCATGTACATAAATTTATCCTTGAGTTTTTATCAATTATTCAAGAAACTGGAGATAGCTTTCCCACTATGGCTAGCTGATGGTAGTTGCATTATTGAGAAATGATCACCCTCAACGGACAGGTAATCAGTGATACTTTGGTTTAAAAACGGTTTCCAGGCTCGCTTTACATCCTCCAAGTTTCGAATTCCGGCATAGATCATCAATGTCGGTATATCATCAATTCTCTTACTGGTTTTATATTTTTCGATGGCCCGGTAGTTACTATTTAATAATCTAACGGCTTTAATAATTAGAGATTTGTTTACCTCTGATATGACAATTTTTCCCTGAATTAATCCTTTTTCTAGTTCATCTAGATTAGTAACATTATTTTGAATAACGTAACTTTCAATAGCTTGTCGTGACTGTTTGGGAACGATATCCATACTTAGATGGATAAGGCCCTGCTGATTAATCAATGAAATAACATTTTTAGTGTTGGGTAAAGCGGAGTCAATCAAAATCAGTTTTTCGATTTTGTGGCCTTTTTTTAATAATCTGGAGGCAACTTCAAATGTAATCATTCCCCCCATAGACCAGCCGGCCAAAACAATTGATTGAGTTGCCGTAGACAATGCCATCGCCTCGATATACAACTCAGCCATGTGTTCAATTGAATCAATCTGTTCGTCAGGATTGTCAACACCTGGAGATTGAATACCATAGATAATTCGATCTGTATCCAGTTGATTTACCAGTGTGACATAACCGGCGACATCGCCGGTTATGGGGTGTATAAAATAGCAAGGTTGTGAGGCATTACCTTCTTTAAGCAATACACACAAGTTTGAACTCTGCGGTTTAACTGCCGCTTTTTCCATCGATTTTGCAAGCAACATATCCGCAAGCTTAAACATGCTTTCCGGTGCAAGACTGGAAAGTTCTAAACTGTTACCCATAATTAAACTTCGGCCTCCAGTTCCGCGACCAACTCCCGCTTTTCGTCCTGATTCATATCCTTTAATTTTTCGTTAGTAAACGCTTCGGCTAAAGCAGCAACGGTTGGTGATTCAAAAAGCACATTCAGGGGTAAGTCAACGTCCAATGATTTCTTGATATAAGACATTAATTGTGTGGCCATTAATGAATTGCCACCCAACTCATAGAAGTTATCAAACGCCCCAATACCCGAAATACCAAAGGTCTCCTCCCACATTCTTGCAATTTTTTGTTCGACCTGGTTTCTTGGTTCGACGTAGCGCGTGCCTATATCAGGGCGACTTGTACGCTCACTTTCAACAACGACATCCAACTCTTTACCGAGGCTATCCTGTTTAACCCAGTAATTAAGTCGTTCATTAATATCCGTTGCTGAAATAACAACCTGAGATACATCATCGATACCGAACAAACGGTCAAAAGATTCAAGCCCCTCTTCTAGGGTTAACGCAATAGGTAGTGCGCGATCGATGATATTATTCATAATATCCTTAAATTCATCGCTGACATTCAAGTCTTCCACTTGCCATTCGATATCCAGAGAATCCCATGCCTGCATTTGCCAGGGACGACTGGTTTTCCTTCGCTTAGCGGCAAGAGCGGACATGTAAGCTGATGCACCTGCGTATGAGTTGTAACCAAAACCTCCGAGAATTGAACCTAAGGAACCAAGGCACAAACGGAAATCAAGATCTCGCTCCGAAAACAACATATCTAAAAGGTACATAGAATGCGCGATACTTCTGAAGTTATACTCAGAGTTGTACATGTTGGCATCGCGGATGAAAACCGAGCGATTAAGTGCATAGGCTCCAGCAGCATGTAGAATGCCGCTAATTGGTCCCATTATTTGTTCGCCACGCTCAATAGATTTTTTTGTCTCGGCATAACTACTGGTATCAGTTCCTAACACCAATATGTCTGCCCCCTCTTTTCTCAACGATATTGTTTCTCGCATAATGCGTGGAAAACTCGATTGTTCCATTGGCAGATCCGTACCTTCGTGCTGAGCAAGCCATTCATTCCATAAATGCTCAGGGGGAAGCGCTGCAGATTCTAACAAGATAAGTCGGGCTTTATACTTACGGACCAAATGACGTGTAAGCTCCATTCCAAGCCCTAGAAAACCACCGGTAACCAGAACGGTGCTTCCAGGCTTAACCCGTTGTTGCGCGATTCCAGTGTTTTCCAGATAAGCTTTCTCATACCCTTGTATCCACCGCTGCCCTTGACGATAAGAAACGGTACTATTGGAGTGCCGAGAAAGAATTTCCTTGACTAATGTTGTTATCCAACGCATCACAGGATGTGTATTCGATGCCGCTTTACGCACGACAGGTAAACTGAATACGATATTCTTCAGCGTAGAATCTGCCGGCAGAACCTCCGGAATATCTGTATCAACAACCCGGCAGTTAATGTTGGTGTACTCTTGCTGTACAACCTTAAATAAGCCCGAAACTGTAGCCTTTTCCGGGTAAATAGTATCTTCTCCAGTCACCTCATGAATACCATTTCCAACGGCAATCAAGTCAATTTGATGAGAGTAATTAAAGTTCGCCATTTTCTGAATGAGGTACAACAAACTGTAAAAACCGTTTTGTTGAATAGCATTAAAGAACCCAATACCTTCGTCGTAGTTTTTGTGTTTACTACATAAACCAAAATGCACAATCAGATCTGGCTGCCAACCAGAGTTTTTGAACTCATTAAAAAGCATTTCGAGGTGTTCAGGGTTCGCACTATACAATGAGTACAAATCTGAAGAATGTTTCTTATATTGATACGCGGGTTGAACCAAAACCACGCGGTTATTCTGTGACAGTACCGGACACATTTTATTGGCTAATCTTAGCTGATCACCTATAACCAATATGTTTCTGCCAGAACTTGGCTTTAACTCGATATCACTGGTTCGCTTCCAGGACGGAATTGAAAACCAGTCTTCCATGTCCGGTAATTTTGTGTTTAATAAATCAAAGGATTCCGGTCTAACACCCGAATCAATCCAAACTCTGTGACGATTGAAGGCATATGTTGGCAGAGGAATTTTCCTACAGTCTACACTTACACCTAAACTTTCGTTTATTGTTTGCCAACTAAGCTCACCGCCGCAAGTCCAGTATTTAGCAACTGCTGCAAGTAAGTTTTCCAAATCATCTTTTTTCTCCTTAGGATGACGGATACAGTTGGCTATATGGGACGAGGAAATTCCTGCTTCGCGAGCAAAGGTAGATAAAGTATTTCCTGGGCCTAGTTCAAGATAATAATAACTATCATCATTGAGTTTGCTTATACCATCAAAAAACAACACACTCTGCCGTAGATGTTTTACCCAATAACCCGCGGCAGTAACTCTTTCTGCTTCTGCCCAACTCCCTGTAACATTGGAAATAAATCTACGTTTAGGTGAATTTAAAGAAACTCTAGCGAAGACACCGGCGAACTCCTCCAAAATGGGGTCCAGCATATGAGAATGATAGGCGTGCGATGTCTGTAAAATACGACAGGAAATGTCATTTGCGGAGAGAACCTTTTCCAAGGCTTTTATAATTTTACTTTCTCCAGCGACAACCACCTTCTCTGGTGCATTAACAGCTGCGATTGAACAGTCATGCGGCAAATACTTTTCTACTGTTATTAAATCCGTGCCAACAGCCATCATCGAACCGGATGGTAGATTTTGCATTAACTTTGAACGAGCCGATACCACGGTAATTGCATCCTCTAAAGAGAACACTCCGGCTAGAGTTGCAGCCACGTACTCGCCAATGCTATGACCAATCATGGCATCAGGTTCGATATTCCAATCAATTAGCTGCTTCGCTAACGAATACTCAACTGAAAATAAAAATGGCTGAGAATACAATGTTTGATTGATGTCGAACGTTTCTTCGTCAGCCATGAGAAGTTCATTTAAGTTCTCTCCGATATGACTGGAAAATTGTTGTAAACAATAATCAATAGAACGACGAAAATCGGGAAGCATCAGATATAGACCTTTAGCCATATCTAAGTACTGGGAACCCTGCCCTGAAAACATAAATGCGATTTTTGGTGCGATATCATCGGCTCTACCGTACACCATTTGAGCACCGTCGTTATTTTCCAGTTTTCTTGCCAGTTCGTGAAGACTGGACGCAACTACAACAGCTCTTTGTTTAAATTCTTTTCTGCCTGTTTGTAACGTGAACGCAATATTGTCAGAACTGAAAGATTCCCCCATCAATACTTTTTCGCTGCAGAATTTTTGAATTTTTCCGGCTAGCGTATCTAATGATTTATCATTTTTTGCAGATATAGGGAATATTTTCAAACGGTTTGTTGATCGTTCTGGACGTACTTCTGGTGCTTCTTCAAGCACAATATGTGCGTTGGTACCACCGACGCCAAATGAACTGACTCCAGCCCGCCTTGGATGCCCCTCCGTTTCCCATGGGATATTTTCTTTTGTTATTGAGAAGGGTGTGTTATTCAAATCAATATTTTCGTTCAATTCTGTGAAATTGATTTGCTGCGGAATTTTCTTTGCCTGTAGAGCTTTAACTGTTTTGATTAAACCAGATACTCCGGCTGCCGCATTGAGATGCCCCACATTAGCTTTTAATGAGCCCAGATAGCATTTTTTATTTTTATAAGCTTCGGAAAAATAGCGACTATCAAAAATCTGAGATTGAGCATCAATTTCAATCGGATCCCCCAGGTTCGTACCTGTACCATGCGCTTCGATATAGTCGATAGTTTCCGGTTCGATGTTGGCAGAAGCCAGTGCTTGCTCAATAACTTCTTTCTGTCCGCTGATACTTGGAGCGGCAAAACCAACTTTATCGCTGCCGTCATTGTTAATAGCGCTGCCTTTAATTACGGCCAGGATGTTATCGCCGTCATCCAAGGCTTCCTCCAACCGTTTAAGTACAACCACTCCAGAGCCGCCGCCAAAAACTGTTCCCGTAGCTTCGCTGTCAAACGGCCGACATTGCCCGTCCTTCGACAATATTCCACCATCCTGATAAATATAACCGCCATAATTGGGATTATTTAACGAAGAACCACCAGCAAGAGCAACATCACACTCCCCAGTCAAAATTGCCTGACGAGCCATATGTATAGCAACCAGGCTACTGGAACAAGCTGTCTGAACAGAAACCGCTGGCCCTTTCAGGTTAAGTAAGTATGAAATATGTGATGGACCGTAGTCTTTATCGTTACCATGTAAAATTTGCAGATCACCAGCCCTACTCAGAACATCTTGCCGGGTAAGAAGGTTGTTTAATAAATACATGTTGATACCCAAACCGGCGTACACACCAATGCAGTGATCGCTTTTTTCCGGATTAATTCCGGCCGATTCGAGAGCCTCCCAACACACCTCGCTGAATATTCTGCGTTGAGGATCCAGAATTTGCGCCTCTAACTCAGTAAGGTTAAAGAATTCTGGATCAAACATATCGCAATCTTCTAGAGGAGCTCCCGAACGGATATAATTTTTATCCTGAAGTTGAGCTTCGGAAATACCAGCGTTGAGTAATTCCTCCTTTGTTAAGGAGCGAACTGATTCCACGCCTGAAATCACGTTCTCCCACAACTGATCCGGCGTTTCAGCGCCAGGAAATCGTCCCGACATACCTATAATTGCAATATCAAGCTCATTGACCTGAGAAGTCATATACAGTCCTTATCTAACCTTACGTTTTAGTGAACGTTTTAATAATTGTCTTTGCTTGCTTCCCCGAGAAGAGGAGACTTTTTCTGTTTTATTTGGCTGTGCAGACCCGCCACATATCTTTTCAGCCAAACCAGAAATTGTTGGAAATTTAAACAAGTCGACCATGGTGAGAGATATGTCGTAACGTTGCTTTAGTTGACTGTTTACCTGCACCATTAATATAGATGTACCACCGAGATCGAAGAAATTTCGTTGTCGATCAATTCTTGATATAGACAAAACGTCTTGCCATACAGCTTCAATTTTATCTTCTATCGCATTTACCAAGTCTGAATCTACAAAAGGTTGGCTTCGCTCCAGCAGTTCGCGCTCTTCTTGTGAATGAATACTTTCTGACTCAGATACCTTTGGAGTAAGTGAGGTATTGTCTTCTATTTTTACGATATCAACTTTGCTAGTTTTAGCGTGGTCTATAGCTAGCGAAGACTCATTCCTAATAAAATCAATTTTTGGTTCACTTTCTTGATGATTAGCTTCAATACTCTTGTGGATATTTACCAGTTTTTTTGGTGATCCAAGTACCGACAACACCTTTTGGTATTGCTCAACATTGATTTTTGCGCCGACAGAAGGTGTTGATTTTTTGATTTCCTTCCCACCGCTTTCTTCGATAAACAGCGGAACTATGGCCGCCGTGCCAGAGCTAACCTCATATCGTTTAATATCAAGAGAATCATAATTTTTTCCACTACCAAAAACTGTACTATAGAACTTTCGAATCGGTTCATTTTTAACTGTATGTTCAATATTAAAAATAACTCTAGATTTGTTGTTCGTTTTTGCAAATTCGCCAACAAACCTAATCATTTGATTTTCTACTGTTCTACCTAAAACTCGACAACTCATAATAAACGATTCCACGATTACAGAATCGCCTTCAATATTAAGCACAATTAACCCAACGTCTCCGTAACTTCCGTATTTGTCGCAGACCGACACGATAAAGCAAGACTGATTGGAGTTGTTCAAAACCTCATCAAATTCACTTTCATCTCTTCGTATTGTTGTTGCGTTAAATTGATTTGTGCGAAAAGACATCTGCGATGCGCGTGAGATGCTATCCTTTGTTAATGGCCGTATATCAACATTTACTTCCAGTTTTTTAATAAATTCCTCAAAGTTAGTAAATTGACTCGCCTCTTCATTTCTGCGAATATTTTCGCGATACATCCTTGTTCGTTCGACATCTTCAGTAGAAGTTGCCGCCATATTCAACAACCAGTTGTTAGTAGCAAAACGACGACGATCATCGAGTTTTTCGGGATATAATAGACAGGTAACATCCGGACAGTTCATGCTGACTTCCGAAATTTCGACAGGATTGTCATCGATAAACAAAAAGCTATCTAAACCTAAGTTTAATTCTTCCGCCAATGTTTTAATATTTGTAGATTTAGCTTCCCAATTAACTTTTTTGGCTACGATATGTCCATTTTTAAGCAGCATTCTCTTTGAACTTGAGAAAACATCTTCCACGCTCTCAGGAGTGTTTTTACTCGCCAGGCAGACAAGTGCACCGGCTTCTTGGCACTGAATAATTTTTTCTTGTAGCTTTAAATGAGCCTCATCAATAACGATATCGTTAGCACCTAGATCTCCACAAGCGCCCGCCCATAGAGTGTTATCACAATCGAGCACAATAACCTTATAGGGCTTAAAGACCTGAGTGAAATGCAAACCACCTATCGTTTCTGCTAATGCTGCAAAATACTCCGGAGTATAAGGGATGTCACCGGCCTCACGGCTTATCTCGTCATAGTAATTAATAACACGCTCAGATGTATCGATTGAATTGAAACTTATAAAAGAAAATGAATACTCATTCGCCAGTTTATGTAGTTCTTTTTCTGTATCTAGAATTTTTTCAACTTCGCCATACATTAATTTAGGTGATGGCCTGGTACTAATAATACCGTTTAAACGGCAACCGCTATCGCAAGCGGTGGTAACAGCCGACAAGAAGTCTGAAACACGATTGTCAAAATCATCGCTCAGCCATTTTTCCAGATTGAGAACAATAAAACCCCCATTTTGCGACTGACGCAAACCACTGGCCGGCATTAATAGTTCTTGTATAACCTGATCATAATCCGATACAACAGCTCTTTCTCTACAACCGGTTTGCTCAAGTAAAAAGTCAAGAACGGGTTTGATAGGTTCTACAGTGAAATTTGAAGTCAAATGCAAAGGGGAAACTGTATCATTAACTTCCTCAACTTTACCAATATCTTCTCTACCGTCAGCAGCTGGAGATTCCATCCGAACAAGCTTTTGCAATATATCCGTATATAGGTTAATAAAATTATCAACGCTCTCGATTGAAAATAGATCCGAGTTAAACTGGACCTGTATATCCAGACCGTCGTCGTCGTTTTCCTGGACAATCCAAAATAAGTCGAACTCGGCGGAGTCGCTAGTGATGGGTAATCGTTGAATTTTCGTATCGTGGATATATTTGGGTTCGTTTTGAGGCAGGTAACTAAACATCACCTGTACTAACGGGGTGTAATTCGAAACACGTTCTGGATTGGCCAACTGAATAACGTCAGCAAAATTAACCAGCGAATTATCGAAACATTCATCAAGAGTTTGCTGAACATGTGAGATCAAGTCCTGATCAGCTTCATGTTTTTCCATTTTTAACCGGACCGCCATTGTATTGGCAAAAAATCCAATCACATTACTTACATCATGACGTAATCTAGAGGCAGATGGTACACCAACCACGAAATCCTGCTGGTTACTCAGCTGTGAAATCATAGAGGCATAGGTTGCCAACAAGCCAGAGAATTCAGATAAATTGTGTTTGGCTAGATATTTTTTTAATGTGCTATAAAGCTTTGGAGAAACTTTTCTACTCAAGGACTTACCGCGAAACGTCAATACGTCCGGCCTTGGATAATCCAGCGGGAGATTTAGCTTGCCTGAAACTCCTTCCATTTTGTTTCGCCAGAAAGCAAGTTGATTCTGATATTCGGAATTAGACTTTTGTTTTTTCAACCATAATTGATAAGACGAGAAGTTATTTGATAATTGAATTTTCTGATCGTTATAAATCTTAACCAGCTGGTCGATAAAGATTTCTTGAGATATACCGTCAGCGATTAAATGATGCATAACTACAATAAATGTAAGAGAATCACTTGTCCGTAGCAATAGACATCGAATCAACGGCGCACAGGATATGTCGAAAGTTCTATTTGTCTCTTCTAAGATGTGATAATCCAAAGTATTACTTTGGACATCAATAACTTCCAGCTTCACACTTAAGTCATTAGCCACTATTAGCTTGGGCGTTGAATACGTCGCATCAACGTAACATCTCAGTTGATCTTGTAATCCTATTAAATGATTACAGGCCGTTTGCAGCTTATCGATATCAGTGTCCAAAGGTAGACGATAAACGCTCGCCAAATTTAGCATATGCGAATCTGAATTTATCTGGGTAACTAGCCACAGTCTTTTTTGATCGTCGGTTAGCTCCATCGGCTCATTATTGAAAACGACCGGAGTTGAAGATGATTGAACTTTTCGGCCAATCAACTTCTGATATAGCTTATGCTGATTTTCCGACAAAATCTTTTCGAGATCTTTTACTAATCTGGTGTCCACAACTTGGTTCATTCCTCTACCCCATCTCTGCCAGCAAACGTACCGTTTCCTCTTCAGACAGAGAGGAAACATAATCAAGTGTTCTATTTTCGATAACTGATGCCAAGGTACGAATTGTTGGGTGCGCACGCAAATCTGCAGTTTTTATTTTTATGCTGAATAATCCATTAACTGCAGACACCACTTGAGTTGCTTGAAGAGAGTCTCCACCCAGCTCAAAAAATATGTCGTCAATACCTATTTTATTTATTCCAAGGTTCTCTTGCCAAATCTCAGCCAGTGTAATTTCTACTTCAGAGCTTGGAGAAATGTAGTCCACATCTAAATTTGGTCTACTATTAACAGCAGACTGGAAATGATAGTTGTCCAAGTCAAACTGTTCATTTACTTTGCCCGATGGGCTTGCATCTTCAATATCACCTAACCAATAGCTATTTCTTTCGAAAGCATAGGTCGGCAGTACAACACGTCTGCCATATGAACTGACAGAAGATGATAGTTTTTCCCAGCTGATGTCAACACCGTTTACCCATAGATTTTTGAGGGCATCAAGGAAAACCCGGTCGTCATCGACTGAATTTTTCGGACTTCGACTACACGAGAAAGCAACTGTGTTTTGAATTTTAGCCAAACGATTTATTATTGAAGTTAATTGCTTTCCTGGGCCAACTTCCATAATTATCAGTTTGCTTTTACTTCCCTTTTTAGTATTCGATAGATAACGGTCGATTATAGATTCAATAGCTGAATTGAATTTAACCGGATTAACGATCTGGTTTGCCCAATATTCAGGATTAAAGGAAAATTTTTCGTCAACGAAGTTTCCTTCCATGCTCGACACAAAAGGAATAGATGAAGGAGAAAAATGGATATTTGAACATTTATCTGAAAACATTCGTGCAGCATCATTCATCATTGGCGAATGGTAGGCATGAGATGTTTTTAGCAGCCGACATTCAATTCCCTGCCCCTCCAATAAGGACATGTAAGCAGAGATAGCATCACCAGTTCCGGAGACAACAAAATTTTCTGGCCCGTTAATGGCGGAGACATTAACGCCACTTGGTAATAAAAATTGCTCTGGATTGCCAACAACGCTAAGCATTGCTCCAGACTTCATTTGTGACATTAACTTGCCGCGCCAGAAAACCAAGTCCAATGCACTTTCCAGATTCATAACACCGCATAAACATGCTGCTGCATATTCACCAATACTGTGCCCCAATACTACATCTGGAGTTACGCCAACATCCTGCAGCTGTTTTGCCAATGAATACTGCACGCAGAACAACGCGAGTTGAGCATTATCTGTACGAGCCAACAATTCAACGTCCTCTTGGGAGGAGTAAATAATGGCCTTGATATCTATCTGGTATTTCTGTTTAAGATAAATGTCACATGTATCAAATACCTGTTGAAAAACGGAAAATCGGTTGTACAAACCACTAAACATTGACAGGTATTGACTTCCCTGACCGGAGAAAACCATCACAAGATAAGGATTTTCTGTGCACTCGGAATACCCGCCGGCACTTCCACTGCTCAATAGCTCGATAAATTCCGGCGTTGAACTACAAACATATCCGTTACGTACGGGATAGGTTTCACGCCCTTTGTGGAGGGTGTGTGCCACGTCGTATAGAGATAAGTGAGAGTTCGCTTGTAAGTATTCCTTTAATTTCCGAACGCTTCCTGACAGAGATGCAGGTGTTTTCGCCGAAACGGGAATAAATATAGGCTCCAACGTTTTTTCAGAATGTTGATTTTCTTGGCTTATTGATTCTTCCAACACCAGGTGGACATTAGTACCGCCAATACCGAAAGCACTAATAGCCGCTCGACGGGGAATACTTCCGCCTTCTGGCCAGGGTGCTGTATTATCAATTACATAAAACGGACTATCCTTAAATGAAATTTTTTCATTGGCAGCTTTATAATGTAAAGAAGGTACATATTTTTTATTTTGCAACATTAAGGCAACTTTAATCAAACCCGCGACGCCAGCCGCAGCGTCTAGATGACCAATATTGGTTTTAACAGAACCAAGTGCACAAAATTGCTTTTTGTCTGTATTGTACGCTCTAGTTAACGCCGCAACTTCGATTGGGTCCCCCATTGTTGTTCCTGTACCATGAGCTTCCACGTAACTTATGGTTTCAGGATCAATTTCAGCAACGCCTAGAGCTTCTTCTATCACTTCCGATTGGCCTAATTTACTGGGTGCAGTAAAACCAACTTTTGAAGAGCCGTCATTGTTTACTGCGCTTCCTTTTATTACCGCAAGAATAGGATCTTTATCATCAAGCGCATCCACAGCTCTTTTTAACAGCACAACTCCAACGCCGTTACCAACGATAGTCCCCTCTGCGTCCTTATCAAACGCACGACAATAACCGTCGGGAGAAAAAATCATACCTTCCTGATGAAAATATCCGAGGTTTTGTGGTACCGAAAGCGATGCGCCACCTGCTAGCGCCATATCGCATTCATAGTTAAGTAATGCCTGGCATGCTTGATGAACAGCGAGTAATGAAGTAGAACAGGCGCTTTGAATAGTGAAGCTTGGACCGCGTAGGTTCAATTTGAAAGAGGTTCGTGTCGCAATAAAATCTTTGTCGCTGTGAATTAACGACTGAAAACCACCCAGTTTGGAAAGCAAATCGGGTCTATCTTCTTTGAGGTACTGCAAACAGTTTATTAGATAAGTGTTAAAGCTTGCGCCAGCAAAAACACCTATTGAATCATCCAACTTGGAAGGGATTGTACCGGCCCGCTCAAGCGCCTCCCAGCAAACCTCCAGAAATATACGCTGTTGAGGATCAAGCAGCTGCGCTTCTCTGGGTGTAAAGCCAAAGAAGTCTGCGTCGAATCTATCGATATCATCAACAATAATCGATTTTTTAATGTAATCCGTGTTCGAGAGATCTTCATTTGAAACGCCTCTATTTCTTAGGTAATCATCATCAAGATCTCTAACAGAACATTTCCCATCTACCAAATTTTGCCAGAACTCTTCTGGCGTATCAGCGTCAGGAAAACGACAGGATACAGAAACAATGGCAACATCATTATCATTCATAGCGGCACCCTAGACTTCTGCATTCTCAGATTTTTGTCGTGCTCGTTTTCTTTTTTCCGCACGACTTGAAACCGGCTTGTTCCCAACATTAATCGCCGTTTCGGCGCTGGCATTTGCTCCCTGATTGGCGTAACTCACTAAACTTGTAACGGTGGTATATTCGTATAAATCCACCATAGAAATATCCAATCCAAGATTTTCGCATAGCATGTGATGTAACCTAGCCATCAATATAGACGTCCCACCAACTTCAAAAAACAGGTCGTCATTACCAAAATTTTCATGGCCTAGTACGCTCGCCCAGCAATTGCGAATATTTTTTTCAAGGTTTGTTTGATCTAATTTGATTTGTTGATCGTTAGAATGCGAGCGACGGATGTTTCTGTGCTCTTCCAGAATTACCATCAACTGCTTTTTATCTGCTTTACCGCTATCTGTTCTGGGAATAGTGTCAACTGACACCAGTTCGGCTGGAATCATATATGCAGGTAACTTTAATTGAAGCTTTTGACGTATTTCAGATGTCTCTATTTTTCCACTACTAGATAGATAGAAACACACTAATTGGTCCTCATCAACAAGGACAATAGCATTCTCCACTGAGTCCAGAGTATTGACGAGAACATTGCGAATTTCATCCAATTCAATTCGATGACCGGCAATTTTTACCATGCCATCTTTACGTCCCTTGTAGTAAAGATCACCACTAAAATCCCTTATCGCCCTATCGCCAGTTTTATACAACCGAACGAATTCACCATTCTCATATTCATAGTCGATAAATGCTTGTCTATTTTTATCAGGACTATTTAGATAACCCCGTGCCAGAGAAATTCCACCCAAATAAATTTCTCCTTCCACACCATCAGCGACCTGCTGTTGATTTTCATCCAGCAAAGTCAGAAAAACATTACCAATCGGTTTGCCGATATTGGTCGTCCACTCTTCATCATCACATTTGGAGATAGTTACACATATACTTGCCTCTGTGGGACCATATGCATTAAACACCTGCTTTCCGTGAGAGAACCAGTTTCTGGCGACTTTGGCTGGGAGTTCCTCACCACCTGCTATTACTTTTTTTAAATTAGGAACAGATGTGGGATTCAATTCAGCCATAACTGTCGGTGATAGAAAACAATAGTCAATCATTTCCTTATTTAACAGTGCTATAAGATCAGGTCCGGGTAACATTTGAAATTTGTTGGCAACGACCAAAGATGCGCCGGAATGCCAACAGATAAATGAGTTCCAGATCGACGCATCAAAGGAGTAAGATGCTGACTGCAACATTTTGTACTCCGGACTAACGCCAAATGTTTCAGCACATTGCTCAATACAATTTTTAAATCCTTGATGCAAACAGAGAACACCTTTTGGAGTACCCGTCGAACCTGAAGTATAAATAATGTACGCAAGCTGCTCTGGATCTATCGTTACATCGGGGCTGCTTACCTCGTATTGTTGATAATTTATGTGATCAAATTTGGTAACGCGTACTTTGGATTCCTCGGACATTTGCGCCAATAGTGTTTCAGAAACCAGACTCTGAGTACTGTCGGTAAGAACAAGTACAGGACGGGAATCTTGCAAAATAAATTGCAAACGTTGCGGAGGAAGGTGAGTATCCAACGGAAGATATGTCATTCCCGCTTTCATAATCGCTAGCATAGCAACGGAATAGTCACAACTACGATCCATATGCACAGCCACTACATCCTCGGCCATGAAGCCTTGTGCAAGTAACCAACGGCTTAACTGATTAACTTTTGTTTCTAACTCACTATAGGAATAGAACTTATCTCCGGCCTTAACGGCCATTTTATTCGGCGATTGTTCTGCATGCTTTGAAATTGCTGCTGTGACAGGCAAAAAGCCGACTAAATCCGACCCGGAAGCAAAGTCAAAGTCCGCCTTTTCTTCACCACTCAAGTAGCTGAGTGACTTAATACTACTAGATTGCCCTGCAACAAACGCATTTAGAACGGTCTGATATTGATCGACCATGAGTTCGATTCTTTGGGGGCAAAACTTGTCAGAATTATATTCAATTCGCCCTTCGAGCCCGAGGTCAGATTCAACTAACGTCAAAGTGATATCAAATTGTGCGTATTTTTTTTCAATGGGATAAGATGACGCCTCCCAACCATTTAAATCAAAATCGACCTTACGATTTGCTAGTACTAGCGAATAAGCTTGCTTTAGACGAGGTAAACTTTGATAAACAAACATTACCTGGAAAATAGGTGAAACAGTTGCGTCGTAGTTATTTTTCGCCATCTCGACAATTTTCTGAAATGGAAGAGCTTGATGGCTCATTGCTTCGGAAACATTTATTTGAGTTTCGGCGACATAATCTACTAAGGAAGATTCCACATCGATACGTGTACGTAATGGGAGTGGGTTGACAAAATACCCCAATGCTTCCTTATACCGAGACAAACCCCTTCCAGCCGTAGCGGTACCTACAACAAAATCCTGTTGGCTTGATATTTTATGAAGCAATACATTGAAGGCGGACAAAGCAATAACATATGGCGTAACGCCTTGTTTTCGTGCGCGCTCCTTTAATTTTTTACTTAGTTCATTGCTGATGGAAAAACTTTCTTCTTCACCCGCAAAACTCTTTGTTCTTGCCGAACCGTAATCCGTAGGAAGTTTTAAATCAGTATAACCGTCAAGTTTTTCTGTCCAGTAATTTTTTTCTCGATCTAATTTAGAGCTTTCAAGCAAGCGTTTCTGCTCAAAGGCAAAACGTGAATAGGGATACTGCTTACTCTCTACCAAATGTAGCTGGCGGTCATCGTTGAAATAGGCATATGCCAAGCGCTCCAAAAACAGCAACATAGACCACATATCTGAAACGATGTGATGAATTACGGGTACAAAAAGGAAACTTTGCTGTTGTCGAACTATGAGAAATCTGGCTGGAACTTCTTTATCCAGGCTAAATGGTTTTTTCCAAAAATCATCTACTGCATCAGCTATTTCACTAGCTGATAGCTGTGCACCATCAAGCACATCTATTTTCGGTAAAGCAGAAGAATGAACCGCTTTCAAACCTGAAGCGGTTTGCTTATACACATACCTAAAACACTCTTCCTCATTTAATAACTCTTGTAATGCAAACTGGAATTTTTCCAGCTTCAGGTTATTTTTGATTTCTAATGGAGCTACTATGTTATAAACGTAAGAATCCGGGTAAAGCCCTTGAACTAACCATAGGGATTCCTGATTTAAGGATACGTGGAGCCCGTCCTTTATTTCGTTGATGTATTCGTTGTATTCATTTTGAAAAGAGTCATTATTCGAATCATCCGTCTGTGTTACTCGATGAATCTCCTTGACCAGCTCTTCAACTGTTGAATTCTGATCAATTTCTACGTTTGCGGAAGATTCACCTAAAGAAAAATTCGACTCAATCAGATGTTGTAAATTAACGAAACTCATTGAATCTAGGCCTAACTCAACAAGTTTGCTACGTGCACTAACAATTGAAGAAGGTACTTGAATTAATGCTGCGATGAGTCCCTTTAAATACTCAAGCATCACGGCATGGATAAATGATGATTCTTTACCAGTAACGGCATCAAAATCAAATTTTTCCTGGTACCTACTCACCCCTTCGGTTGATGCAAAGTGATGCTTGGCGATGAACTCGAGATCACCATTCAAGTACCGATCTTTCATCGCTCGTCGCTGAATCTTACCACTGGATGTTTTCAATAATCTTGCGGGCTTGATCAAGCATATTGCATATAGCTGAAGTTCGTGGTCTTTTGATACGGCCTTATACGCATCCGCAATGACAGCTTCGACATCCAATGTTTTTAAAGCAGTACGTTTAACTTCTTGTACGACAACCAGTTTTTCTTCGCCAGCGATATCGATGGCAAATGACGCGCCACCGTTTATTACAAATGCTGGATTACTGTTTTGGACGCTACGTTCAATATCTTGTGGATAATAGTTTTGCCCACGAATAACCACTATTTCTTTATGTCGACCGGTAATAAATATCTGTCCCTGATTGATGAAACCAAGGTCACCTGTACGCATATAATTACGTTGGTCAGTATCATCCGCTATTTTTGCATGAAATGTTTCTTTAGTAGCTTCTTCATTTTCCCAATAGCCCTGACCGACACTCGGGCTATTTATCCAGATCTCCCCGACCTCATTATTTATGCAACGGGTTTTTGAAATTGGATTAACAATTGCCACATCAGTACCGCACCAAGGCAATCCGGACGCCACCAATTCAACAGCACCCTTTTCACCGGTTTGTTTTTCTATGATGTTATTGTCGGCCAACTCAACAGCAGAAACACTGAGGTGATGGTAATTGTCATCAACACGTGGGCCACTTACCATTAGTGTTGCTTCAGCCAAACCATACCCAGGGTAAAGAGCTTTGTAATCAAGCCCGCAAGATTTAAAACTCCGGTAAAATCGTTCCAGAGTTTCGTAACGAACTGGCTCAGAACCGTTTAACGCAGATTGCCAAGAACTTAAATCCAGTTCTTTTTTTTGCTCGTCCGTAATCTTTTCGCAACACAGATCATAGGCGAAATTGGGAGCCATAGAGGACTGACCCCGATACTTGGAAAGTGCTTTCAACCAACGTAAAGGTCTTTGAATAAACGCTATGGGAGGCATAAATACACAGTGTGCCCCCAAGTACAATGTTTGAAGGATATTACCAATCAATCCCATATCATGGAAAATTGGCAGCCAGGAAACCAGCACAGTATTTTGTGTATGATTCATTGCCTGACGCATGAGTTCTGCGTTGTGTACAAGATTACGGTGGGAAACAATCACCCCTTTTGGCGCACTTGTGGAACCCGATGTGTATTGTAAAAATGCCGTGGATTCCGGCGTGATATCGGGTTCGAGCCAACTTGAGTCGGGATTAACAGGAGGTAGGTTATCGGGAAAAAGACAGGGTAAAGCTCCCAATACATTAGAATTCTCTAACCAATCCTTCATGGTTTTATATGTCGATGACGTTGTTAGGATCGCCTTAGCACCGCAATCTATAGAAACTGTTTCCATTCTGGATTGACTGTTTTTTTGCGATTGTGGTGGAAACAGAGGAACGGCAATAACGCCCGCTTTCAAACAACCCAGGAAGGCAACCACATATTCTATGCACGAAGGAAACAACAATAAGGCTCTATCACCGGGCTTAATACCGATATCATTCAACGCTTTGGCGAGATTAACGGACTGTTCCCATAATCCACCATAGGTTATTGAGGCGGTTTCCTCTTCACCTTTCTCCAAAAAGGTATAAGCCACTTTGTTTTCAATCTTGGCCTTTTTTGAATCTAAAATGAGGTTCAATGTAGCTTGTTCGGTTAAATATAAATTCTCGTTATCCATACAATCTCTACTTGACAGCGAACTATAAAATGCGATTACCAAAGACATCGAAATCATCAAGATGCTTTTGATCACAACCAACAATTATTTAAATTAAATACAGATTTTTAAAAAAAAATTACAAGACGGAAAAACAATCATCATTCCATTCAGGAATAATTCGTGCCATTTTTTGCGGCGAAGAATAGTGAAGTAGATTAACCCTGTAAATTGCAAAACAATTATTTATTTCAAAAATTGTAATTCAATCAAGAAAATAAAATAATGTTTTATCACGCATGAATTTCGGTAACAATCGTTACGACATCCTCGGCAAAGCTAAAAACGTCACAACATTTTCCTAAGCGACATAAAAGACTGCAACAAAACAAATGCAATGCCAACATTAGAATCCTTGCGTCGTTTTTAAGGCAGCGCTTGAAAACAAAATTAATATAATGTCAAATGCGACCCTCATTAGTCCATTTATAACGTTTTCATCATGTTTACAACAATAAAGATAACGTCTCTGACCGCATCAATAGTAGGAATACTGACTTTAGTTTTGGCTTACAGGGTTGCATACATCAGGAAATACAACAGTGTTCAGCCGGGGATAAACGGAGATCTCGATTTTACGGTTGCGTTTCGCGCGCACGCAAACCTTGTGGAATACGCGCCAATTTTTTTAATCTTGCTCGCCATTGCAGAATTCAACCAGATTAACTCGAGTCTGCTTATCTTTGTTGCTACCGCATTTACAATTTCAAGAATTGCACATGCTATTGGTTACACAGTGAACAAGGGAGGTAAATCTGCGTTAAGAAGCTTAGGTAATTCGGTTACATGGATTATGTTGCTATTAATATGCTTGATTAATTTAACTGGATTTATCTAAATAACACTAGTGAGTTTTATATTGAATTAATGCATTAAATAAACATACGTTTAACCGATAAAAACATCAGCCTTTGGGCGGACACAAAAGTGACACAGACAGTGTACAAATAACTTATTTACCAAATGTAAAGTACTGAACATTTTCAATTCCGTATTGCTGAAGCTTATCCAAAACTCTGACATAAGTTTCCACATTTACCCTTTCGTGTACTCGCACAACAGCACTTCTTGCTTCATTTCCTTTTGATAAGGCAAGCAATGCTTTTTCGAAGTCCCCCAAGCTGCATGTAGTTCCGTTCATATGCAGGCGATTGTCCTTGGTAATTATTATCAGTAGCGCTCCCCCTTCAAGATCACAACCGGAAACCTCTTCGCCCTCGCTAAGAGGAACAGATGTTCGATGTGTAAATGAGAAACTGACAATTAAGAATATGACGAGAATAAACACCACATCCAGCAAGGAAGACATGTTTATCTTTTGTTCTTTATCTTCGGTATCTAGCTGAGTTTTTCTTTTTTTACTTCTTCTCATAACAAGAACTACCAATACAATCCCTGGTTAAAAGGCAAACAGATCAAGGTACGTTATCGCCACACAGCTTTAACTCGTCGGAAAACACGCAGATAAATTGATACAACTCAATTGATAATAGTTATTATTTAGATTAGTATTTGCGAAACATAACGATTTCAACGCCATCTGAAAGTATTATGCCGCCTATTCTCGCTTGCATAATCACTTTCTTACTGCCGTTCAACTCAATCTCATAACCTAGTGTGACATAAATGCCTTCATATATCCTTGATGTTCTGGCGGTTGGACTATGCCTGATCTCCTCTGCGGTCTTCTATCTTGGCTGCCCCAACCAGCAATGGTTTGATAAACGCCCGGTTGGGTTTTATCCCCACCTGGCAGTTAGCCTCGGGCTTCTCATCGGCGCCTGGTGGTTGTTTAGAAGCCATTTAAGTGTGCTGTCTTCCTCCTTCGCCCTACTCTGCATACAAATGCTGGCCCTTAGCCTACTTCCTTTTTTGGCCCGCTTTGATAACCCCATAGGGAATACAGGAACGAGTAAAACAGGCATAACCAAAGATAAAAGCGCCTCCCTCTATCGACCGCAATGGTGGTTAAGAATATTGGGAGTTTTCATTCTCGGTTACCCCCTTGCAGTGGGAATCAGTGGCCTCTTCGCCTTATTTGGGCCGGGTGAAATTACGCACGATATTAAATCCCAGCTGGTGATGTGGATGATCACTCCCCTTTGGCTTCTTCCGCTTAGTTTAGTGTTTTTTGCTCAAAGCATCGTTCGGACGCTAGCGATTATTTTGAGCCTGAACATCATTGTTTATTTACTACTCTGGTACGCCAGAGCTGGAGTCTAATCTGTGCGTATTCAGCATTTTAAAGTTTATAACCAAATCCATACCTGGACAGGCATTATTGCCGGGCTATTTCTGTTTATCTGCTTCATTGGTGGTGCACTCACCATGTTCAAAACGCCGCTGAACCAATGGGCATTACAGGCAGACGCATCCTTAGCTCCAATCGCTGAAGAAAAATACGATGATTTAATTCAGCAGGTATTACAGCAACACCCGGAAGCTGCAGCAGAAATGACGGTTTATTTACCCAGGGCGCAACCCCAACATGCACCTGTTTCCTGGGTTATTGAAAATCACGAAACTCACGCCACAACCATCTGGCACGCAACACTAAACGATAATAATGAACTGGTGACTGCGCAGGCTTCTGTATCCGCAGTTGGCGATTTTATCGATGACTTACATCGTACAGCTGGTATTCCTGGCGGGGACGGTCACGATGCCGTTGGAACCTACGTAATGGGTATTGTAGCCGGGTTGTATTTCTTAGCGCTGGTATCCGGTTTAATTATTTTTCTTCCTTCCTGGTTTAAGGATTTGTTTAGTGTCCGACGAGGAAAAAACCGTAAGCGTTTTTGGGTCGATTTTCATAATGTATTGGGTATTTCGGCTTTGCCATTTCACATTGTTATCGCCCTAACAACCATGGTGTTTGCTTTTCACGATCTATTTTATGGTTCGCTTCAAGCATTGGTTTATAAAGACACGCCCATGTTTAACGCCCCGCCTGCTGGAACTGCGCGACAAATAACAGAATTAGCGAGCATTAATGAACTCACACAATCTATTCAAACACTGGAACCGGAATTTAAACCTGCAGTAATCACCTTCAGAGGGCTCAATTCGCCAAGGGCCAGCGCGATTTTTGGTGGAGAAATGGAAGGCCATTGGATACGCGGCCCTGACTACGCCTTTGTGGTAAGCAACCCATACACAACTCAGCCCGGTTATACCGCGATGCTGCCAAACCAACCTGGCAGCATGGGCAAATTTGTAAACGGATTTTTTGCTTTACATTTTGGGGGGTTCGGTGGAGACACCATACGTTGGGTGTACTTCGGCCTTGGTGTGTCTGGCGCCTTGTTATTTCTAAGCGGCAATATTTTATGGATTGAAACTCGTCGCCGACGACAGAAACAAAATGAAATTCCAGTCGAGCAAAAAAAATCATGTGTAACTATGGCGCGACTCACTGTTGGCGTTGCTCTTGGAACACTAATGGGTTTAGCCCTATCACTATTAATCGTCAAATGGCTGCCGCACAGCCAAGTGGATATTGCATGGTGGCAAAACTTCGCCTACTACAGCGGTTTTTTAGTTTGTATAGGTTGGGCGTTTATATGCCCCCCGCTACACGCAGCCAAACAACAGCTGCTCGTGCTTTGTGTCTTGACTAGCGTATTAACCGTTTCAAGTGTTGGCCTTGGTCGTTTATCCACGATCAGTCTCGTCTTTGCTTTTGTTGCCTTGATAATTACCGCCGGCTTATTGGCCACACTTGGCTGGGTTAAAAAGCGAGAAAAAACATTAGAAAAAGACAGTGCCTGGATATAAACCGGCATAACAATTTTAAAAACTATGACAATACAAATTGGGAATGAAAAAATGTTTACTAGCAAACACCGCGTTACAACCCTAAGCACGCTTTGTGCCTGTGTGTTATGTACTAACGCGACAGCAGACGAAATTGTGTTAGCCGGAATACAACGCACCCCTTACCTCGAAGAAATCCGGGTGATAGGTGAAAAAACAGAACGCTCTCTTAAAGACACCGCCTCTTCAGTTTCAGTTTTAGCAGAAGAAGCACTAAGTAACATGCAGCATTTGACCGTCACCGATGCGGTATCGGAAGTGTCCAATGTTGTTTCTCTTTCCGGTTCTGTGCCAGATATTCGCGGCGTGTCCGGTAACGGTTCTGCTGGTGGGTTTAATTCTATTTCTGGCGGCGCTAAAGGCCGAGTATCCATTTTAGTGGATGGCGTAGCCCAACCGTTTGTTGCTGACTTGACCGGTGATTCCGGCATGTGGGATGTGGAACAGATCGAAGTATTTCGCGGCCCCCAATCCACCAATAACGGACGCAACAGTATTGCCGGTTCGATATTTATTAAAACCAAAGACCCAAGCAACGAATGGGAAGGTGCTGCGCGTATTGGCTTCCGTGATCAAGAGCAATATATCGATACCTCTGCCATGATCTCCGGTCCGATTGTAGACGATACTCTGGCTTTTCGTATTAGCCTTGAACGTGTGGATGGTGAAACCATTACAGATGAAAAAGGCTATGACTCTAACCCCGCCGACTACGATTTGAACGAAGTTAAAACAAGCAAAGCACGGGCAAAATTAAAATGGACACCGCTGGAAGATCTTTCCGCGATGCTGACCTATTCCAGTAACAATGAGCAAGGCGATACTGGTCGTGTCTACTATATGGCGGATGATATAGCAAAACATCAACGCTTATATTTTCGGGATATTGAAACTGATTCAAATACCACAAGCTTAAATATCGACTACGCATTTAGCGACGATACATCCCTGAGTATATTGGTTGCATCGATGGATTATGAATGGGGATTTGATTCATACGAGCCAAACCCTGAAACCGAACAGCAGTTGGTATTCGACGAAAACAATATCACTTTTGATACCCGGTTGAACTTTGGCATAAACAACGAAAACCTCAACGGTTTTGTCGGGCTTGCTTATTTTGAGCGTGAACACGACGTGATCAGTGGCGGAGCTTATGTTTATTACGGTAAAGACGAAAGTGACTCAAAAGCAATTTACGGCGAAGTAACATTTGGGTTGTCCAGCAATTTCAAACTCACAACCGGTGCCCGATTTGAACGGGAATCTCAATTACGAGACTTCACTTACGACCCCATCGTGGCGCAACTGGATCAAAGCAACTCGATCTTTTTACCCAAGATTGTTTTGCAATACCAGGCAAGCGAGCAGACAACATGGTCCTTAAGCGCACGCAAAGGTTATAACGCAGCGGGCGGTGCACTGAATTTTACCGCGCAAGAGTATTACTACTTTGACGAAGAGACAGTGAATACATACGAATTGGGGAGTCGAAGCAGCTTTGCCGACGATACCGTATTCCTGAGTACCAACCTGTTCTATAACGACTACGACGGCTACCAAGCACTAAGCTCTACCCGGTTTATAGTCAACATGGAAGAAGTTGTTACCTATGGTGCCGAAGTCGAACTGTCAGCCAGCCTTATTAACAACCTTGAACTCACCGCGGCTTTAGGATTGCTGAATACGGAAATCAAAGATGCCGGTGAAGAATATCCAGATGTAAACGGTAACGAACTAAATTCGGCTCCAACATTAACGGCGAACCTTGGAACCAAATACTGGTTCACCGAAGGTTTTCACATAGGTGTATCAGCCAACTATGTAGACGAGTACTACGGCGACTTTTCTAATACGGAAGAGCGTATTGCCGGTGATTACACACTAGTCCGTGTGAATTCCGGTTACCAGTTTGATCACTGGAAAATATCGGCATTCGTCAACAACGCATTGGATGAAGAAGGCATTGTGACCAAAGAGCCTGCAGGCCGTCGCTATCCAACGGGTTATGTATCTGTGGTGACGCCCCGTAATATCGGAGTTTCCGTTACCTACTCATTCTAATTTCACTTTGGCGCACAGTGAATGACTGCCAACAGAAGTTTGCTGTGCATCTACCAGGGAGGACTTGGGTTACGGGAGGAGTAAGATAGACAAATACGGGAAAATGAAAGAGGCTTCGCTAACAGATAAATAGCGTTCAAAGAATGAAAAACAGATAGATTAAAGGCAAGCCTGAGCTTGCCTTTAATAGAGAAAAAATGCGTTATAGCGCAACAATGTTCTCAGCTTGAGGGCCTTTTTGGCCTTGAGTTACGGTAAACTCAACAGCTTGACCTTCTGCAAGAGTTTTGAAGCCAGAACTGGCGATTGCACTGAAATGAGCAAACACGTCTGGACCAGACTCTGGAGAAATAAAACCGAAACCTTTAGATTCGTTGAACCACTTTACGGTTCCTTTAACTGTTTTAGACATAATAATATCCTGAAGATAAAAACAAACTGGCCTTTAGTACAAGGCGTGGAAAGCTTAAAGATGGAGACTGAAACTTAGATACTGCAGAACGAGGTATTACGAGTAAAACAGCGAAATGTAGGATGTAAATAAAAGACTTTCTTTCTAGCTTGACGCACTCTATAGATATGTTAGGCGAATGTCTAGCTTTTTTTTCTGAAGCGTCGAAACAGACCTTACTGTAGCCCGCTCCTCCACCGCGGGCTTGTTTTTCCCTTCGACCTTGTTTTGCACCGCCCCAAAGCTTATAACTTAATGATCTGGTTAAGTGCGCGGAATCCCAAAATAGTAATTGATCCATCAGAAAAAGCAGATTAGATTTAGCCTCTGCCAAACCACAGCTCAAAGTGGGTATGCATCAATACATGGCTTAACTGTTTCTATAGAATGGGCACCATACGGCATAAAAAAAGCAGATATTTTATAAGCCGTTTTTAATATATAGAACAATAAAAAACTCTCACTTTATTGCATTAAATGAGAACACTTTAGTCCATATAAATCACAAACCATTGGGGAATAATATGAGCGATAGAGATACAAGAATCCAAGCCTATATCAATGATGAAGATGATGTGACAAAACACGAATCCGCTATCATTGCTCTGGAATTAATCAAGGCCAAGTGCATAGGCGGCAGCGATTTTGATTTAAGCAAGGCAATAAATGAATTACCTCAAATGAGTGAAATGATTCGCAAATGCTTGAACGAGAAATAACCACCTCGTAGAATTCGACACTATTCTGACCTGTGCATAGTTGGTTTAAATCGATCTAATTATGCACAGACTGATTAAACACCGATTCTCACCTTTAACTCCCTTCCAGTAAAAGCGTTATCTCATCGCATTTTTGTACGAACATAAAACTTAATGTGACATAAACATATTTATTCGTGCCAGATAATACTGGCTAACATCTACTCCGCCATGGCTTCCGCCATTACAATGGCCACAGTTTTGCCAAGCATTTTTAAAGTGCTATTCTGTCCTGATCTTTTTACGATCTAATCCTTTACCAAAAATACTTGTTAATACAACTTCTACATGAAAAAAATCTCGATTAAAACGGAAGAAGAAATCCAACGAATGCGTGTAGCTGGTGTGCTGACCGCAAAGGTACTTGAAGCAGTAGAAAAACTAATCAAACCAGGTATCTCCACGCTGGATATTGACCGCTTTTGCCACAACTATATTGTTAACGAGTTGTATGCAGAACCGGGAAGCCTTGGTCAATACGGGTACAAGTATAGTATTAACACCTCGCCAAATAATGTTGTCTGCCACGGCATACCTTCCGCTGAAAAAATATTAAAAAACGGTGACATCGTAAATGTCGACGTCACGGTTAAAAAGGATGGTTACTATGGCGACTCCAGCAAGATGTATCTGGTTGGTGACGTTACAGAACACGCTAGACGACTGGTTCACGTTACCCAACAATGCTTGTACAAAGCCATTCGTGTTGTAAAACCTGGTGCAACACTGGGAGACATCGGCCTAGCGATTCAGCAACATGCTGAAGCCAATAATTATTCTGTTGTAAGAGATTATTGTGGTCACGGTATTGGCAAAAGCATGCATGAACCACCCCAGGTAGTCCACTATGGTGTTGCGGGAACCGGAACCAAACTCGAAAAAGGGATGATATTCACCATTGAACCTATGATCAATCAGGGAAAATATCACGTTAAAGTATTAAATGACGATTGGACAGTTGTAACAAAAGATCGTCGTCTTTCTGCACAATGGGAGCACACAATTCTCGTCACGGAAAACGGTTTTGAAGTATTAACGTTAAGAGAAGAAGAAAAAAGCACATTTATACAATAATGAATCTGGTCACTAATCCCGATGACTTAACCATCTTACTAGACAAGCATCCAAAGCATCAGGGAAAATCGGTTTTGTCAAAAAGTCATTCATTCCAACCTCTATGCATGTATCACGATCACCGGTTAACGCCGAAGCGGTCATTGCAATGATTCCTACTCCCTTATAGTTGTCTCCAGCCGTACCATTGCGAATAAGCTTTGTTGTTTCGATGCCGTCCATAACTGGCATCTGGCAATCCATTAATATCAGATCGATTGATTGACTATCACACTGCTGTTTCAATATAGAAATAGCTTCTTCTCCGTGATTCGCAATAAATACCTCAGCGCCCTCATCCTCCAGTAATCCCATAGCAATTTCCTGATTGATTTCCTGGTCGTCCACAATCAACACACGCTTACCAATTAACAAACCTTGTTCAACGGATTTGGGAGAATCATCTTCAAAAGAGTAATTCACTCTGTCCGGCCAAAGCTTATTGATGACTGGAATCAAGTTTACCGGACTAACAGGGGTATCAATATCCATCAACTCCATGCAAGACAGTTGCGCAATATTCGTATCGATTTCCTTTGGTTTTCTGCAGACTATAACGGGTATAGTCTTCTGTAAATGAGCAAAAGCTTCGGCTCTCTCGGTGACCAAATTTCGCAGGCAATCTACAGACGAAATCATTAACTGATTTTTTCCCATCCATTCTGAAGCCAGATTTTCTAATTCTGTTAAGGTATCTATCACAGTTACTTGCGCGTGCCATTGTTCCAGTTGTTCCGCTATCACCTTCGCCGACGGTCTATGCTGGTTAGCAATGAGTATGCTTATCCCTTCAAGATTTACAGCCGAAGTAAATTCACCATTGCTAGATGAGGTGAGTTTAATACGAAAACAAAAACGAGTTCCCTTCCCCACTTCACTTTGTAGCGAAATATCACCACCCATCAATTGACAGAGTTCCTGGCAGATATTCAGCCCCAAACCCGTGCCACCATAATGCTTAGATATCGACTGTTTTGCCTGGGTAAAAGCACCAAATAGCTTATCCTGTTCCTCTTTTTCAATACCTATTCCGCTGTCTGTCACGATACACGTTAATAAAATATTACTGCCTTCAATTGGTGTCGTTTCCACCTCTACAACGATTTCCCCCTTCTCGGTAAATTTAACCGCATTGGAAAGCAAGTTCCCCAGAACCTGGCGAATACGTGTTTCGTCAACAATAACATGGTCATGTTTCACCTTTGAAACATCAAGTACAATATCCAGGTCTTTTTCATATGCTCGAATCGCGTGGCTCTCGACACAAGAATGAATGAGCGAAATTAACCTCGTTGATTCAGGGTTTAATTCCAACTTGCCGGCTTCAATCTTGGATAAATCCAGAATATCGTTAATCAAATCGGTTAATGATTTGGCGCTATTCTCCGCCATTTTAAGATAGTGTTGTTGCCGTTGAGACAGCCCATCGCGCCGCATAAAATTCAACATACCGAAAATACCATTCATCGGTGTTCGAATTTCATGGCTCATATTAGCGAGAAAACGACTTTTGGCTTCATTCGCGGACAATGCCTGATCGCGAGCACTTTTTAATTCCTGTGTTCGTAAGTAAACCTTACGCTCCAGGTTTTCGTTGGCTTCGCGTAGTTCGGTTTCCATCGATTTAATATCTGAGATATCCCGAACAATTACGGCGAGTTGTTCAACATTTTCTTCGTCCCTTTTTATCGGCGATATACTTAACAGAACGGGGAAAGCTCTATTTCCAGAGGTGATAGCAAGGCTCTCATAATTCGTCGATCCATTTCCTTTAAATGCATCGCTCAGTTTATCCTGAATGGTGCTGTCACCTTTGGTATAAAAAATATCTTTTATCAGCAACCCTTCAAACTCAGCATCGTCATAACCAAACATGTTTTTTGCTGCGTTATTCCAACCCCGTACTCTACCGCGTTTATCCAGAGTTAAAATAGCGTCTGATGATCCATCTACCAGTGCACTATAGTGTTTCTCCGTTGCTAACAACCGCTGTTTTTCGCTCAGAGTACGACGATAGAAAAGTATAATAAGGAAAGCTAAAAATGAAGTACTAATCAGTACAACAGATCCAATGAGCGTTTGAGATATCGCTTCATCTTGAAGAGTTTTAACCGGAATTGCTGCAACAAGATAATAGGTGTTTGTTTTATCTCCACCGCCTAACTGAAAAGACTCGGCATAATACAGGCTCTCGCCATACATAGGGGATTGAAACTGTGACCAACGCGTGTGATTTGTACGGGGTGGTTTATAGTCAAATAGTGCTGACCATTTGCTTTCCCCTATCCGGTTATGTAAGAAAGCCGCATTTTTATCATGATGCGTGAGAAAACCACCTTCAGCATTTATTAAATAGAAATTTGCGCCAAACTCCATTTGGGTCGCTTGCCGCAAAAAACCCTCCATATAAAAATTTGCCATTACCGCGCCGAAATAGTGATTGTTCGCATCAAATACCGGTCGTGCCATACGTATAGTTGGCCATTCCGGGTATTCAATTTCTCCATGCTCCCGGTTTAATTCAATAATACTGGCATATCGTTGCCCGGCTTTGAGCTGCTGTAGGTTACGAACATAATCACGATTCCCCTTTTCCTGTAGGTAAGCGGGCAACACAACTTCAATAGCACCGGAACGACGATCCACCCGAAGTAATTCTTTCGCGTTGTTCGCCTTACCAAGGTAACGAAGATGATGGATATCCTGATTAACCTTGATAAATGAATAGAAGATCTTTTCAAGCCGCTTCTTCCACTCTGACAATGGCGTATTATCAAGCGGATCAATACCACCGTTCTCTGTGGCGCGAACAATACCGGTTATTGGTGGCGTCAAACTCAGAAACTCAACCTTATCATGGGCATCCTCTATAAACTGCGTCATATATTGGCGTCTTTCGGCTACCACACGATTAATATCATGCCAACGCTGGTCATAGATGTTTTTCTCAGCCCGTTTGTACATCCCCAATATGGATAACGAAATTATCAATACGGCAAAACCAACACCTAAAGAAAAACGAAGTGACAACTTTGTGGAATGATTGACTAGATGTTGACTATCCATGCCACCTCTCAAGGTAGGAAATAGTTGCTCCATTCATTAGTAAACAGATTGTGTACGCCCCTATTTTTATCATTTTGCCTTTTATTTGCTATTCCCACGTTTCATCCTAATTCGGGAAATCACCAATAACCCCATGATTACTCAACGTATTGATTTAAGCTTAGATCATATTTTCTGCGCGAACATCGGCTTGAACGTTACTGCAATCATCCAAACTCAGCCTAAGGTTATGATGACAGCTTAAGCAAACGTTTCAGCACCGGCACGCGTTACTTTTTTATAACTTTTAAAACCTTTCATTCCTTGTCTTCAGACAAAAGAAGCATATCTAATCAATTCATTCCAATACAGATCTTTGATCTGCAGAAAAGCGTTACTTTTGTGGTGTTATTACCTAAAAAAGCGAGAGAGGTAAGAAATCAATGACTACAATAAAAATGGAAAAATACATGCTTATGCATTGGCGTATGAATTAACGAGCTGAAACGTTCGTCGACTTGAGCCCTGATATGGAACAGGAAAAGGTAACTAAAGGCCGTTTTGTTGTATTTTTTACGTTGATTATCACCACGCTACTGGCGTTAATTTTCTATGCCGCGAATCAGGCGGAAAAGCAAATAAAAGCCGAAATAAGCGCTCTACTGGACAACGAAATTTCAGTTAAAAGCAGACGGCTAAGCAATACCATTCAAGACAGCATTCGCCACGTTGACTTTTTACATGCCACACCACCGATCGAAGGAATCGTCCGAGCCAAGGATAATAATAATATCGATACTCTGGAGAATACGCCTTACAACATCTGGGTAAAACGACTAGAGGCGATTTTTTCCGCCTATATGAAAACAAATGCGAACATTGCTCAACTCAGAGTCATTGGTAAAGAGAATAATGGCCGTGAGTTGGTTCGCGTGCAACGAAAAGACACCCAAATCATAAAGGTGAGCAACAACGACTTACAAGAAAAAGGTCATAGAGATTATTTTACCGCCTCTCAAAACCTTTCCCCAGGGCAAATCTATATATCTTCAATCAATTTGAATCGAGAGTTTGGCAAGATAGATGAACCGCCGTGGCCAACATACAGAGTAACGAAACCAATCTTTGACAATAAGGGAGAGTTTTTCGGCATAGTGATTGTCAACTTTGATGCCAAAATCCTGTTAAAAAACTTACGCGAAAGTCGCGATAAAAAAATTATTACGTTTTTAGTGAACGAAAACGGAAACTACTTAATTCATCCAGATAAAAACAAAGAGTTTGCCTGGGAGTATTCCGAGCAAAATACCTGGCTACAGGATGTAAATAATACGAACGATATCAATCAAGAAACAGGAAAAAAAAGTAATCTAACCAATGTTCTTCACATTGGAATCGACAAGAATATATCGGTGTTAACCAGAGAAATTCGCATAGAGAACTCCGTACAACACCCTCAATACCGATTTTATATCGGCATCAAGCAACGAAATATTTCCACTCTGTTATTAAAACGCCTGTTTTTTGAATTGACTGTTACCCTATGCATGGGGGCAGTGATTCTTATGCTGCTGTACCTTTACCTTCGCCTTAGTCAAAAAACCAACGAAGAAATAAGACTAAAAGCTAAGTTGGAGGCAATTTTTGAGGGAACACAAAACCCGATTGTTACACTCAACCGATCCGGCGCAATAGCTTCCTGGAACTCTGCGGCAGAGCGCCAGTTTAACTTAACAGAGGAACACAGATACCGTTTACAACTCGACGAGCTAATACGGGAAGAAAAAGAAAAAAAACTATATCAGCAAGCTTTTAAAAGTGCTTTAAAAGACAAATACTGTTCTAATCTTGAGCTCCGGTTAACCAACTCGAAGCGCAATATCTCGGATTACAATCTTTCTCTATCACCAATTCAAGCCCAGGCAGACCTTATTAAAGGTGTTTCCGTAGTGTTTCACGATATATCACAAAGTAAGAAGTTACAAAAAGCGCTTGAAACAACCAATCAACGCTTGGTTGAAAGCAATATGGAGATGGAAAAGTTTATTTACAGCGTTTCCCATGATTTGAAAGCACCACTGATCACCATTGGAGGATTTACGGAGAAAGTCCTTTTATCTCTAAAAGACAATTTGGATGAAAAGAATACTCATCGTTTGGAAAGAGTGTTAGTTAACACCGACAATATGTCAAATATGCTGAATGATCTATTGAATTTGTCTCGCATTCTTCAGCAAACCCCTGAGATGGAAAAATGTAAGGTAATAGAATGCATTGAGCCGGCAATTGAATCTCTGGAGCAAGTCATAGATAAAATGCATGCGGAAATAATTCTTAAACACTGCGAGACAGAAATTCTATGCAACAAAACCCTACTAACCCGAGGCTTACAAAACCTGATTGATAATGCAATTAAATACGCAAAGCCCTTCCCTCCACCCAAAATCCATATTCGCGTAGAACTTGAACAGGACACAGCGAAAATATCGGTGTGTGATAATGGTATAGGTATCCCCATTGAACACCAACAAAAGGTTTTTGATATTTTTGAACACTATGGAGAACAAGACGGTAATGGTGTTGGGCTCGCCATCGTAAAAAGCATTGCCGAGAAACACAATGGGCGTGTAACTGTGCAATCATCCCCCGGTGAAGGTAGCTGTTTTACCTTACATATTCCGAGAGAGAATGGTCATAGAAACGAGGCAATCGAATGAAGAAAATTCAAATCCTGTTTGCTGAGGACAACGACGACCACGCTGAGTTGATTGTCGATAGTTTTGATGAATGTAAGGATCAATATCAACTGATTCGATCACATGATGGACAACAACTCATAAACGATCTTAAAAACCGACTTAGAAGCCATAGTGATTTACCGGATGTCATTCTTCTTGATATAAAAATGCCCAGTGTTGACGGAGTTAGAACTCTGCAAAAAATTAAGTCCGACCAGCGTTTGAAAAAGCTTCCCGTGATTATGTTAACCACATCAAACAGAGATACGGATATAGATGAGTGCTATAGATATGGCGCAGATGGTTACATGGTTAAACCCTTCTCATACAACGATTTCAGCCTGATCCTACGGAAAACACAGTTCAACATGAGTAAGCACATATGACTATGGATAGCATAAAAATCTTGTTGATTGAAGACAATCTGGATCATGCTGAATTAATATCCGACTGTTGCGATACGCTGTTTGGGAAAAAATTAACGCTGGATGTTCACAATTTATTAAAAACAGGCATGAGTGCCCTGGCGGAGAAACATTACGATATCGTTTTGGCCGATTTACAGTTTCCCGATTCCTCGTTAGAGGACACCATAGAAACGTTAAAAAACACCGCTTCTTCGATTCCGATTGTTGTCTTAACATCACTCAAGGATGACGATATTGGTCAAACATTAGTTCAGGCCGGCATACAGGATTACCTACCCAAGGAAGAGTTGAGCCCAACACTGCTACACCGAATTTGCATGTATTCCATTGAAAGAAAAAAACAAGAGGTTTCTCTTCAGCGAAAAACACAAGACCAACAAATGTTCTGCCGCAGTTTATCCCATGATTTCAAAGGACCAATTCGAAAAATACGACAACTGTGTGATTCACTGAATTTTAAACTTAGTCAGTCGATCGATTTTGACGAGGAAACAACCGAACATTTTAATATGATCGATAGACAAGCCTCGACGATGACTGAGTTGGTTGATGGTTTATACCAGTATTTGCAAGTCGATATGAATAACAACACCTATGAGGATATCGACTTGAACGACTTAGTTCTCGATGCCTGGGAGTTTGCATTGCAAGACAAAACCAAGGAACCGAAACTACTGCTAAAAAAACTGCCAAAGCTGTATGGCATACGACCATATATATTTATGCTGTTTCAAAATCTCATCAACAATGGCATAAAGTATAACCAGAACCCGCCCGTTATCACCATCTCATCGACAAGCAATGATGAGGAAATCACCATTCAGGTACAGGATAACGGGATTGGTATTCAAGAACGATATTTTGATGTTGTCTTCCAGCCTTTTGAAAGGTTACATACCCGAGGCAGTTATTCAGGCTCCGGCTTGGGCTTAAGTATCGTTAAACGTGTTGTCGATAAACACAATGGACAAATACGAATCGAAAGTCAGCCGGGTTTGGGAACGACTTTTTTCATTACCCTTCCCATCCGAAAACTGACAGCAGATGCTAACCCGTAATCGTAAGAGCTGATCGCTGACTATAATCGCCTATGTTTTAATACGGGCATTTGTTTACGAACAGATTCCAAATACTCAATATCCAGTTCCCAGCTTACAACGCCTTCTTCAGCCTCAAGCCCGGCAACAACCCGCCCCCAAGGGTCGATGATAGAACTGTGCCCCCAGGTTTGCCGGTCTGTATCATGAGTTCCGGTTTGATTACAAGCCAGTATATAGATTTGATTTTCGATTGCTCTCGCACGTAATAATGGTAACCAATGCGCCTCACCGGTGGTGTAGGTAAAGGCTGCGGGCACAAATACGTATTTAACACCCGCTTGTACCAGCGAACGAAAGTACTCGGGGAATCGCAAGTCGTAACAGATTGCCACCCCGGCCTTCCCCCACGGCAGGTCAAACAGCCCAAGTTGAGTCCCCGGAACAATATAATCAGATTCGCGATACTGTCCGACATTGTCAGCAACATCTGCATCAAAGAGGTGCATTTTGTCGTAGTGACCATAGATTTCGCCATTGGGATCAACTAACAAGCAGCGAGTGTAAACCTTATTACTTAAACCTGACTCCGCTGGCATGCTACCGGCCAGAATCCATACATTATGTTTTTTTGCCCGGCTGGATAACCACGCCATAATCGCTGGTATTGTTTCATTATCTTTCACAGCAGAAACAAAGTTCTTTCCACTTAATACCGCAAAGTTTTCCGGCAACACAATTATATCGTTGGCTTGTTGTTGTGCTTGCTCTAACAACGTATCCAGCTTGGAGAGATTGATTGCCACAGAAGACGTAGCGCAATATTGAATAAGAGAAGCTTTCATTAAAATTAGTGAACCCTAATAATCAGAAGTCAAATTGATCACGTTATTGTGTCATATCCACTCACTTTATAGATACAACAAAGAATACTTTAAGCTAAAAATCTTAGTGATTAAAACTTGTTCTATTCTTATCGTGTCTTAAGAGTAAGCTAAGCTCAAAAGGTGATGGCAACCTGTTGGTTAAACCCGAACTCAGACCGAATAATCAACCTTGTTTTACTAACAAAATATTTTTAGAGAATAAAATCGTATATCGATATTCCCGAACTGTCATCTCAAAATTATTTTTTGTATTCATTAACTACCACGGCAACATAACTGAATAAAATAAAGAAAAAATTCTCTAATACAAATACACTATATGAAACCAATATTTTTTTGGTTTTTAAGTTGATCGGTTAATTGTTTCTTGTTTAAACAAAATAACAATATATTTTTTTTCCAAAACAAGAACACCAACAAATCATTCCATTTAAAATACTCGACCAGCACGAACTCACAGGATAAAAAATTGATACCGATGACGAATGCGTAAGACCTGTTGATTTCCGTGTCAGTCAAAGTTGATGGGTTATACAACCCAAGCTTTTTTTTGGAAATCACATTGCCCGCATTCAAGTAGGGGTATAGACTAAAGAAACTTACTGGTTTTATTCAGCTATACCTCTTTTTTAATCATTGGTATCCTCGACACAAGGAACTAGCATATGGGTATTCACCACCCGGCTTCCGTGGTCTTGGCTGGAACAAGTCGAATTTATCTCGAAGGCATTAGGTTATATTTAAACACCTTTGAGGATTTGAATGTCGCTGGTACCTTTTATCACTCCAATGAATTAAAGCTTTTTTGTTCTCGTCAGGAAATTAACGCAGTTCTAGTTGATTCCCGTATGGACGACATACTCCCGACCTTGAAATCACTGAGAAATCTAAACAAACAATTGCGTTTTGTTGTGCTCGCTTCTCCCAACGACCATCATGATATTTCAAAGTTTATGGTTGAAGCGCTGGTATCGGATTTCTTATCTGAGGACGAACCACTGGAGGAGTTATATAAAGTCCTGTCCAATGTTGTCCATCAGGAGTATTTGTGCCCTATAGGTTTGGCACGGATATTATCCGGCGAGTCAGGAAATGAATTAACTGACACTCATGAATATCATGATGGTGATATGCGCTGTTCACTTACCTCCAGACAAATTCGCGTCCTGGAACTCATAGAACGGGGTAAGACCAATAAGGAAATTGCCCGGCAGTTGAATATAGAAACCAACACAGTGAAAAACCACGTCCAACAAATATTACGACGTTTGAGCGCAACATCACGGATACAAGCCGTGGCGATTTATCGACGAGCACAATACAGCCTCGCCGGCTAGGCTCGTATCATCTTTTGGCAAATAAGGGAGTTCGCAGTGGTACATTCTACTCAGGACAAACAACCCCACTCCGCCTCGCATTCACAGGAAACGGGACTATCACCATTAAAAGCTGAACTACAGCGCCTGGATAGAATGCTCTCCAGCCATTTACTTAATTTAAGAATGCGTGGCCGAACCTCGCTTGGCGATCCGGTTTCGGGGGCCGTTATTGAGGAAGGTGAAGCTGAAGGGTTACTGGTTGAGTTGTTTAATGAACACCAGAAAATTTGTGATATTCCAACAATTGAACCTCCGCCCAACACCAGATTACCCGGACTCAATCGAGCAGCAGAATTGTTTCATCTAACCACGGTAGAGCGAGATATATTACTGTTGGCCCTTGCCGTTGAGGTCGATAGCCGATACTGCCGGCTCTTTGCGTTTCTGAATGATCAGGTAAGTCAAACCCGACCAACACTAGGTTTAGCGCTAAATATTTTACTACCAAGAAACACCGACGCACAGGCCCAGGCACTATCGCACATCGGTCACAGTAGCGCGCTTACACAACAGGCACTGTTGGAATTGCAACCGGGCGAACCTCTGGCAAATCAACCGATAAAAATCCCGAACGAGTTTTGGCCATATTTATTGGATACCAGTAAGGCACCGCCCGAAACCTTATCCAACTCAACAAAGTTCGCTCTGGAGCAACTCGGTTTTGACGACAACACTATTGAGGCTATCAAAACAACTCAGCAACATAGTCAGAAATACAGCAGTGAAAAACTACTGTATGTTATTAGTGGTGATGCTGAAAGTGGGAGAGAATCTGTTGCCAAATTTTTTGCGGCAGGTCTCGGTAAAAATTGCCTTACACTGGACCTAAAGAAAATTGATGGGTTAGTTGTTGCAAACAGCACCTCGGAGCAGGAAAGCCAACGCGAACAAATTAGTAAATATATCCGCCGTTTTTGCCGCGAAGCCACATGGTTTAATGCAGCCGTGATATTTGAAAACGCAGATGTATTACCGCCAATATATCAAGACGCATTCATCAAACAAATAAACCACCCTCTCTTCATCTTATGTGACAGAGATAAACAAGCAAAATTTCTTCACCATCCTAACCGACAAAATTTTCATATTACATTACCTAAACGCACGTTTTCCAGCCAGCTTGGATTATGGCAAAGCCGCTTTCAGCTCAGTTCTTTTGCTAACAACACTATTGATTTAAGTGAAATTGCCCAGCGCTTCGGTTTTGGCGTTGATCGCATCGATAGCGCATTGAAACTTGCCGAAGGCATGCAAAACGGCGAACAAGTTGAAACCAAACAACTCACCCAATTTATTCATACCGCATGTCAAAAACTTCGGGAAACGCAATTTAATCAATATGCGGAAAAATTAGAAAGCAACTATGAAACCAAAGATTTGGTTTTACACGATTCCACCCAACGAGAACTGGATTTAATTTCCGCCTGGGTTAAATACAGCCCTCAATTGGCCGATGCCAATTCCGGACTAAACGGTATGGATGGCGGTCGAGGTTTAACCTGCTTATTTAGTGGGCCACCGGGAACCGGTAAAACACTTGCCGCGCAGGTCATTGCCAACCAAGTTGGGTTTGATTTATACCGAATAGACCTTTCTCAAGTGGTCAATAAATACATCGGTGAAACAGAAAAAAATCTCGCCAAATTATTTGATGAAGCAGCCAAAGCCCAAATCATCCTATTTTTTGACGAAGCCGATACCTTATTCGGTAAACGCAGCGATGTAAAAGACTCTCACGACCGCTACGCTAACCTTGAAGTTGGCTATCTTTTACAACGCTTGGAAGCTCATCCCGGTTTATGCATCCTGGCGACTAACCTCGAACAAAACCTGGATGAAGCGTTTCTGCGACGTATACAAGTTAATGCCGAATTCAAAGTACCAGACTCCCAGCAACGCTACGCTATTTGGAAGGGGTTAATCAATCGTTCTGCATTCAGTGAAAACCACAATTTAACCGATCAAACTCTGGCAATGATTGCCGAGAGATTTGAAGTCTCCGGTGGTGATATACGTAATGCACTGTTCTCCGCCTCCCTGTTTGCCGCAGAAGACCAACTCCCCTTGTCAATTAGACATGTGGTACTCGGAGTTTGGAGGGAAATGCAAAAATCCGGTCGTATTATAGATACCGAACTATTTTATGAGTGGCAACAAGATATCAACCAGTACGTCGCATAAGACAGATCATTGATTTTTCGCTGTAGGTGACTGTCAATAAAGGATACAGATCATGAATCAGATGAGAGAATCCAGACCAGGCCGTCATACTCGCCGTTTTACGCAAGCAGAAAAGCATTCATTACGAGGATTTTCCACCCAATCATATAGTAACCGTGCACAACAGCGAATGCTTATGCGTAGCAGTGTGGTGAACACTCCTCTTGCACGCGGTAACAGTGTGTTATCCAATATCAGTAAACTCAATGCTGGTTTTACCTCCGCAAACGACGCGCGTGAGCGTGAAGCGGATCAGTTCAGTCACACATCCGGCCGACAACAATCGAAAGGAATAGTCACTTCCCTTGCGACTTCAGGAACCCATTTACCCAAACACCTGCAAAGACAGTTTTCCCCGATTTTTGGAAAGCAAATTGAAAGCATTCGCATCCACCAGAATGCTCAGGCTCAGCAAGCTGCATCCCTACTTGGAGCTCAGGCTTTTTCGCATGGCAGGGATATATATCTAAGCCGTAACGCGTCCATCTACGATGCCTCGTTGTTACGACACGAATTAGGCCATGTTTGGCAAAACCAAAACCTGGTGCAACTACGGGAAGCAACTTGGCTGGAAAGGCGTGCTTGGCTGGCCTTTTTCGATCACTATTTGCCCCGAAAATTTTTAAATAATTATATGGATGATACAGGTACTCCGATAGTATTAAGCCCACAGGAAATGCAGGACTGTAACCCGATAGTTGATCTAAAACGCAGTCGGGGTTTTATGAGTGCCGTCGCCAGTTTACAGGCTCAAGGCGGTGGTACCCAGGCGATTTCTGTCACGGGATGGGGTGGAGCTTTGACAAATGGTACTCTAGGTAACTTCACAATCCACTATGATGGTATGTTAGCTGTCAATAGCAGCGGAAGCTGGACCTTCAGTGGTACCATGTGGTTCGAAGATTATTGGGATTTCAATACCGGTGGCGCAAATCGCCCGTTAGGAGCTGAGATAAAAGTACGAGTAGCCAATGCTTTTTTACCCGGCCAACCCTTTGCAATTTCCAGTGTTCTCGCTCCCGTATCTCAGAGCGATTCAGATCAACGGGCAACCTGGGCAGCGGCCACAGTGCAACACGTTCCAGATCGAGCAGGTAGAACAATTACCGATATCACCGTTGGCGATGTGGGCGGTGGCGATGTAGGAGCCGAAGCCGGTGCTCAGGCATCGGAAGATTTAAACTAAAGAGGTGAAATGTTTAATTTCTCGACCAAGAAAAAAATTGAAACCCTGTTAAACATTGAATTAAACAAAGATGTGAAACAGATTCAATACTATTCATGGCAACCCAGCCGGGATTTACTTTATTGCCAGACCTATATTTACTTACGCGCAAGCGAACAATTCCTCAATGAATTTATCCACCATTTCGATCTGAGTGCAAACTCCCCTCACCTGCCAACCAACTGGCAACTCCCGGAAGGCGTCCAGCTAAACTGGTGGCCAAAACTGGACAATACTCAAGAATGCTACGCCAATGACTTTGGCTACAACGGCTCAATGGTTATGCAAAGACAAAATATGGAAGCTTTTATTATTGTGATTGACAGTGGACACAAATCGGGAACGGATGGACCGTGGTGAATAAAGTATTGTCGCAAGTTCTTGTTTATTTAGAACTCATTTATTTAAGGCCAACTTCTGACCACACGAAAGCAGTGTCTAAAATGCATAACTGATAGTACGATTCCATAAGGGATGTGCAGTAGTGATACCGCAGAGGAAACATGTAGAAAAGGCACTGCCCAACGCTTTTTATTGAAAAAGCCCCAGATACAAACCAACTCAGCAACCACAAACAAAGCTATAGCCCAACTGATCAAAATGATATTCAGGGACATTTTTCTAAGTATGCTGCAAATATAAAGATTAACAACCCGAACAATGTAAAGGAATCCCCCATTGCTCTCATACTCCAGACATGATCCATTGTCTCGCGAGATTTGACTAGAAGCTCTTCTTCTGTTTTTATTTCTTTAACCATTCACTTAATTCTTATAAATCTAAAAACACTTATTTCGTCGAAAATTTTTGATTCAATGCTCGGATTCTCAACTATTCAGCCACATTAATGTTAACTGTACAAACGACGCAGCTCATCCTCAGACCACGCTACAAAGCACTGAATTGCCTTTCTTGCATCATTCCTATTAAACCCATCATGATGCAAGAACACCATGCCGTTTTTCTTAACAAGACCAAATAAATGCGACACCATGCCGGGAAAACTGCACTCAGACACGAAATCATGGGAACTGGATGAACCGTAAGCTGATAGCCATATCAATCTGCTATTCTGCTCATCTTTGATTGATAAGGTTGGGGAAACTCGTTGAAGTTCGTTTGCCCTCTCCACTTCTAGCTTCCAATCGAACTTATCGAAATAGTCTAGTGCTTCTTCGGCACCAAACAAGCCAAGATCTTCTGACTCACCATGATTATGGTGTGCGTATTCCATCGTTAATCTATACATACTCAACCTCAATATACTTATTGATCTCACCAACAGCCACTGCCGGTTTTCATGTTGGCACTCGAACTTACGTACCTAATGGCGAAATACAACCCTGTTAACGATTCGTACAAAAGCCCTATTTGCTTTCTCTGAGACTATTTCAAACGGAGATACACCGTAAAACTTTGCATACATAATTATATTTAGTAGAAGCGCTAGTCCAATTAGAATATTTGGCCAAGCATTTAACTCCCATTGGTATTGCCAGGTTATCATCACTTCGCTTGTAAACGGTTCTAAATAAGGAATCGGCCACTGATACCCGTCAGGCCCTTTTGAACCAACTAAATCACACAAAAGGTGCAAGTGAAAAACCGCAAACGCAAAGCATGCCACCTTGATTTTATTTGTTTTTGCAAGCACATAGCTGAAAACAGTAACAACCATGCAAAAACTCAGATTATGCAATATATGATGAAACTCACCCCAGTAATTTGTAGCAACCCCAAATGGTCTCATGAGCAAGTCGATAAACAAACCTATGCCATCTATATCGGGCGAAATACCGCATATAGTAATTATCGTTCGTTCTCGCACATCGCCTTTAACAAGGTTCGATGAAAGCCAACTCATCAGTAAATGACTACCTGGACTAATCCTTATTGCTCCTTTTTACCAAACAATTCTGATATTGCGAGTGTTGCCTTTGCAGTCTATCTTCCGGAGAAAAGGTACTATATAACCATTCAAAGCATTATAAATAGGTGAAAACATACCCTATCGCGAAAGGTTACGAAAACATCCAAGGAAATATAATCAAAGACATTTTTTCGCAACCTTTTCAGGAAAACCTTTACGTTAAAGGTAAATTAAACTCTCACAGGAGTCTTCTTTTTTGAGTTTTCCTTGCCATGAGTAGAAGAACGAAAGATGATAGAAATAGCCCCAAAGATGCCGGTTCCGGAACGGAAGTTATACTTGAAACCACCAAGTTATCCATATAAGCATATACAGATGGGTCACCACTAATACCTCCCATAGCCGTTGCAAGGCTGAAACGGAGTGAGTTAACATCGCCACCGCTTGAATAAAACCCGCCTCTGGCATTTCCAACACCAGAAATATCAATTTCCCACTCTTCCAAAAGTAAGTCGATATCAATACTTACATGCATAGCGTAGTCATCAATGAGCGAACCAAGACTACCTATTTGATTTGATGCGAAAGGTGTATATGTATCAATACGATTACTACAACAATTATTGAAGTTTAATGTTTGAACCGTTGGAGTATCAAACAAAACACTAAAGGAATGCCCAGAATTTGCTAAATTGCGGGTAATTAAATCAAACTCTACGCGATAGTTGTCGTAGCCATAACCAAGATCCAAGTTCACTTGGTCATAATCTCGACCGCCACCAAGATTGAATTCAAGTTCTCCTCCAGCGATGGCCACATCTCCAATCCCCTGTCTAAGCTCATAGCTGCCATCAGTTATTCTTGCCCCTGAATCTATGGCAGAGTCAAAATCGCTTTCAAAGTGAATTACCGATGCATTAGAGTTTATTGCTAAAAAAAGCCCAAAAACAGGCAATAAATATTTATAACGAAACATGAGATACAACTCCTTTCTTTTGTTTTAACACCGCTAGTTGCGGCAATTTCTGAATTGATAGCTTTTACTACCACCATAGATCAACACAAAACGGACTACATTAATTTCAACGCAAGTCAACTGCCAAAATATGACACTTACCCCAACCATTGTAATTTGGATCTGTGTTAACATACTTGTAGTAAACGGCTACAGGCGATTTTGACATGTATGCTGCCAACAGTAGTGAATAAGTTCTTTCTCCACCCTCAACGTTAGTAACTGGAAGATATCCACCGTTATTATCGTGACATCCAGACATTGAATTATCACCAAACTGGACATAAGGAAGGCTCCCATCTACCGGAGAATAGATGTATTCAACAGTTGTTACTCCACTGAGTCCGTCATAAGCAGAGACTGCCTGAGAAAGAACAAAACCAATCAATAATAAATATTTCATGATTCTCCTAAACCACTAAAACTAGTCACAGTTTTGTTTATTATTTTGTTAATAACCTTTAGAAAAGACAAGCACCGGACTGACAAATAACATTCTCCCTGCACTTGTTATCTTAGCGCCGAATGTAAGTAATATAAGGCCTTTTGATTAAATTTTATTTCAACTTAACCCGCTCCAACACATTAAAATGCTCGCAAGTATTTGATGAAAGCAAATCAACTTTTTTACCCGATACTTTTGCTGATAGTAACGTACTATATGCAGCATTACTAAGTGCAGATCCATCCATTTTTAACTTAAGATATCGACCTTCGGCACACGTATTAAACTCTTTATCTAACCGAGCAAGTACATACCCTCCCGAAACAAACCTAACCTCAAGATCAACAATTTCCACCTCGGTTAAAACTCCTGCGTTTGAAAAGTACGAGCACAACATCGCAAAAAAGAATACACATAGACTCTCTCTCAAATTTTTTTCTCCTTATAATCTAATACCGTTAGTAGAGACAGAACTTACTTCAAGTTCTGCATGCGCAAAAATAGAAAGTGCCCTGAGAAATAGTGTTAGCACTTTATTCATTTACATCTCCATAGGTAGTAATCAACAACCCAAGAACAAACAAGTTGCATGATATTTAGTATTAAGTCAAAAACAGGACAGACGAAAAATGTACAAGAATCGACGAGGCAGATGTGAAAGGACTTATCCCTGCTGTATTTCGTATGTCCGTTTTGGCACTTTATTATACATTTTCGGAGTATTCTGTCTATTACGTAAAGCCTTATCCGCTAAACGGGACAGATTTGCTATTTAAAATCAATTAGTTATAAGAGAGAAGCTTTTATCTGGCGGTTATTTTACCTTTCTCTGCCCCCATATGCAGTTATTGCACCGCTTAAAAAAATACGCATCAAGGAGAAAACAGAAGCAGATTAGAATTTCAGGTTTGGTAATGCGATTGAGAACAATTACTCTTTGTCTGATAGGTTACTTTATTTCATGGAGCGGAGTTCATGGACACCACTCCTCAACGTTAAGATTAAGGTGCCTTCCCGTAATTTAGTCAGACACCGGTATTATTACGTTTAAATACAATACCACTAATTATACGTAACTAAGTAAGCTTCTTTTAACGGTGCAACAAAGTTGCCGAGTTCAGACACAGAACAATTAAAAGTTTCGTTGTATTTAATTACGATTGTCTTACCTTGCGCTTCGGCGGCTAACAAACCACTATACAACGCTCTGCAGGCATCTGGACTTACTCTGACGTATTCTTGATCCACGCTACAGAGCATATTTACCCCATACCCATAATCTATCATTACGTTTCCACCTATAGGGTTAAAATAAACCCCGTTAATAGGCCCTGAACATGTGGTATTTGCTTCCAGTACTGCCGAAAAAAGTAAAAATGATACACTAAAAATTAATCTCATAACATCTCCCTCTCTGTTTCCTACAAAAGTACATTTTTTCTTATTCTAATGCTTTTTGGAGTCTGGTTACCATATACAAGTTAATACTCGAGACTATCAAAATAACTCATAACGATCTAACGCCCCGGCCCTATACCACCGGTACAGCCCTGCTCGCCCATTAAGTTTCGCACCCCTTGTTCAACTTCATCACCTACTGCCCAATCTGTAACAAAGTAGCCAATCAAACCGCCGCCGAACCCAACAACAAAACCGACACCATTACCTACGCCTGGGAAAAATGACCCAAGCACGGCAACGCTACCGCCTGAAGCCAAAGCCGCGCCCAATGCGGATGTGCCTGAACGGGTTGAACGCGCGACATAATCAATGGTGGTGTACTCATTATCATCAAAATACATTGTTGCAGCCGTAACAACCGGAGCAAAGACAACCGCAGCAGCTGACCCACCAGCGAGACGCGAAGCCCAGGGAGAGCCTCCGCGTAACATCATGGAGTTAGTAACCTGATTTTCCAGAATAACGCTGCCACCACCGGCTACGGTATTAATGCCCGCATTGACAAAATACCTTGGGGATTGATTTGTAGTATTGCCCTGGTAAATATCACTGGCCAGGGAAATAACACCACCTAATCCGGCTCCCATGCCGACATTGCCCCAAGCCCGCGCTGTCATATTGACTTTAACCAATCCGTGCTCTGCAAAAAAACTTTCAGGTAATTCTGTAAAGGTTCGCATATTTTGTGCGGAGGCATTCTGCGGTAGGGATAAATCAATCGAGCCACCATCCGCCTGCGGAATAATGAGTCGTGGTTTTTTCGGGTCAGCACCCATCGCCATGTTGTGGATATTCGCCGGTAAGTTAATGCAGTTACGAGCATCCGGTGGAGTAAATCCGGCAGGCTGATTGGGGAACGCGCGATTAAATGCGGGGTTACTTCTCGGTGGTGTACTAAAGCGATATTGTCCTCGCATTTGCGCATGGGCATCGCGCATTAATGCAGCCACTTCTTGCGCACTTGCAGGTGTACCATTCGCTCGGTAAATCACGATGGCATTACCTGTTAATGGAAAGAAAGCATCATTGGCGTAAGTGCCGGGCGTGCCTCTATTTAACGATGCCGTTGCCGCTCCACGACCGGGAATTAATCGCCGAATAAAAGGTGTTCTCTCTGCGGTTGAAATTGCATGTCGGGGGAACCCGGCCCGATAGCCACCATACATAGTCTGACCATTTAAGGTCACCAAGTCTGTAACATGGGAACCCTGCCATAATATCCCAGTAGCGTTGTTAGGAATTAGTGCACCGGGAGCAGCGGTGTGACCAAGGGAAGACAGTGGATACGGATTAAATCCCATACCATGTTGGCCCGTGGTAGCCGCATTCGGATCAAGGTAGATAATAGGTTGTGGATTTGCAGGTGTTGTTTGCTGGCCGGGTGTTTGAGCCGGTGAATCAAAATACAAACGTTCTCGACCGTCAGCAGTAAAGCTGCCTGGCCGATTACGCAGATTATTTACCAATTCAGACGCATTGGGTGTGTATCTTTCAGTTCTTCCGGTATCACGCCAGTTGGCCAACCAGGGTGGCGTAAACGGACTAAGAGGATTTTGTTGCTGACCAAACAAAAATGGATAAGCCGAAGGATTTCGACCGTAACTGCCAAATGGAGAATTAGGCGCGAATAAATTATTGTACGGATTGGTGTTATTTTGCATTGGGCCAAATAACGGATTAGCTTGCGGCTGAATATATTCATACACCCGACGAAATTTTTCTCTCGGATTTAAATTTAACACGGAACTGGCACCAGGTTGTCTACTGGTGATTTCATTAATGGCCCGATCAACATCAATCACAGACACGCGATGACGAGAGAAAAAACGTCCCAGTTGTGCTCGGGTAATGATCGGCGAGGAAGAAGAACCTCCGCCCCTTGCCGAAGAAATTGCATTTGAATCGGCACGAATAATATTAACTGAAGTACCTTCTCCTGCGGTCAGCGTGTACAACACCGCTGGAACTTCAATTAAGCCCGTCTCTTGCAACCAGGCGTTACCGGAACTTATTCGACGACGACGCTCAGCAGCCAAGCGTCGAAATAAATTTGCATAATCGTAAAACTGATCTTCTCCCCGTTTAGTTTGGGTGAGGTACACACGAGCACGGTTTAATTGTTGCAACAGTTGCAGGTTTGTCAGGTTACCGACCAGTATTTGACAAGGCCCCAAGGCGTCGGCATTTTCGATAACACCTTCTTGTTTTTGTAATAAACCACGACCTAACGCACGTTGTTGCAAAACATGGCCCACTTCGTGGGCTAATAAACGAAAGCCTTCCCTTTCGCCAGGGCGATATTGCCCCCGGCCAAATACAATTTGATTTCCCTGAGTGTAAGCCAATGCACCCTGTTGTTGTGCCGCATGGTTGGCCTGGCTGTCGGTATGTACGCGCACATCCGACAGAGATTGCCCACTAATCTGTTCGAGTTTTTGCCTGGCTCCGTCGCCAATTGGTTTGCCTTTAAATGGAGATATACGTGAGTTAGGTATATTGGGTGGAGAATTATTGCCATTACTTTTTTTTGTCAGAACTCCCTTGGCACCTTTGCATTTCGGACAGGTACCACCACACTGACAAGGGGGCTGCATACCCACCACGGAAAAAGGTTGTCCTGACAGTGCCGCATCGGCAAAACGGTCAGCATCCTGTTCCAGGCGTTGAATAAACGGTGAACCAGATTCCTGCTGTTGTCTGGCCTGTTTGCGTTGTAATAATACGGCAAGACGTTTTTGATTACTGCCCGCGGCATAGGAGGAACACGATTGTGTACCGCAGCTGACGGATGGATTGACCACTCGGGAGGAGTTTTCCTGCTCGCCCTTCTGGTCATTTTCGCGAACTGAAGTTTTCATCAGTAATAACAACCTCGCGTTTTAAACCGGTTCTTGATTGAACGCATCAAAACTCTTCCGAATCTGGGTAGCTGAATTCAAGTTGTTTTTCCAACCAGGGCAGATATCCAGGGTTGATATCCAAACCAGCCCGTCTCAAACGAATGTCTGTTACCGGTGAGGACATACAGATATCAATTTTCTCTTCATCAAAATAAACCCCTCCAGATTGCATTAGAAAATACTCTAATGTGTTTCTCGAGTGATTCTCGTCCTCAAGTAAAATAAAAAACACAGCAATCAATGTTGCACAATTCCAGGCAACATTTTGACAATAGAGCGATTCTCCGCTTAATTGCTTGGCATGATAAAACCAGGGTTCAAATTGTGATTGAATGTTGTTAAAAGCGATTAATTGTGCTTCCGATAACAGGTGTTTTTGTAATCGCAAGCGTACCTTTTGTTTTATTTCACTATCAGCCCACTCTTCAAGTGTCGCCGAGGTGTCTTCCCCTTCAGAAATATATCCGCTGAGAACCTCAGGCATTCTGTCGTCCACTTGAAATAAGGTAGTGAATGACTGAAAAATATCATGCAAGTAGAGACGTTCATCCAGCCCGGCACACCACAATATTTCCGGCAATTCCATGCGCAGTAAGATATTAATCAAATAAGCCAAACCTGCAACCTGGGTTGTTTCAAAATCATCATCCAGTGGTTCGGTCTCATCAACGTATGACGATATCTTGACCGGAGGTTTTTCTTTCGAAACTGAAGTTATTGAGTTTGTTTTTGAATCAACAAGATGATGTTTATGTAATTTCTCTAGTGTATCGGCATTTTCAGCAGAGGTATTGTTTTCCGCCTTATTAATCCCTCCATCAAGATTAGGCTCAATTCTGGAGTTTAATTCTCTTTTTAATGTCAGTTCGCTTTCACCAGAATTTGCATTCGTCTTAGTTTGAGTTTTACTAACAATCTCAAAATCGTCATTTTTTATAGGCGGTTTGTGATGTTTCCCTCTGCTTATCAGTTGATAAGCTTGATTAATTTCTTCCTTATTGATAGTTTTCTCGCGCTCTGCTGCAGAATTAATCTTCGAATCAGATTTTGAACGAATCGAACTTGATGATTGATCGGAATTAAACCTTTTCGACTTCGTTTGCTTACGGGACAAATATTGCTTAATTCGTTTTTTGGCTTTAACTGCTACAGGTTCATCGGTTTCGTTTTTCAGTTTTTGACTGATGCGAGTGGCGGTTTCCACCTCAAGCAACTCGATACATTGCTCTAACACCGCCATTCGATCCAGATATTTCATTACGGAAACAATCGTATCGCCAGTACTTTCTCTGACTTCGGACCATAGATTTTTCAGAGGAATATGTGGCTCATCAAACCAAATTTGTTCTGGAGTAAGCGTGGTATGCGTTTCTGGAACTGGTGTCAGGTAGTAAATTAACACCGCAAGATAATGGGCGCAATTATTAAAGACGATAACCTCATCGTGCATATCCGGAAGTAAACGCTGCTCTATACTTTTATCTAATACTTGCTGCTCAATACGCGCACATAATTGCTGGGCACAATACTGAATAAGCGAATTGTCCTCTAGTGCCAGCTTATCTAATGACCACTGAATATCCACCTGCCTAATTTTTATCAGGGCATCTGCACCAAAATTATGGTGTAGTCGCTGGGACAATGCCTCCAATATATGTGGAATAAAAACTCGCTGAGCACTAAGTAAGCACTCATCCTTGAGCGATGCATATTCATTCGCCAGATCAACATCCAAATCCAGCTGATTAACCCGTATATTCACGTTACAACATCCAATAACGTTAAAAGTTACAAGTTTAACGTTCCCTGACGTTTACTTGCAGGCCCCATTGCTATGGTGGTCGCCGCGACATCGGTGATTTTGGCTTTGGTTAAGCGGTTATTTTTCAATGACGAAGCAGCAGATTTTCGCACTTCGGTAATCAGTTTTTCCTCATTTAATTTGGTGCGAACAAAGGGTGTTTCGGATTTTTCAATGGCACTCAGTAACGGTTTGGAGGCTTTCTCTATCACGTTTTCCGATACTTCAAAGACTTCTTCAATCGCGACATAAAATTCCTCTTCGTTAATGTCATCCGGGCGATAAACCAGAGATTTTTCTGCCGCTTCTTCCGGTCCAATTTCCAGATACTCCCGTACCGAAGCAATGCCCGCAGCACCTAGCGCATCTACGGCAAGCGAAAAATGCGCTTCGTTGCCGCTCTCCCGTAAACTCTCCAGTTTAATATCATCAGCCAATACAGTGAGAAAATCCGCAGTGGTTTTACGTGCAAGCGGTTTCACCGCCATCGATTTACGTAAAATTATATCGCTGCTGAACTTGCCGTATTTTTCATCTGCACCGGGGGGCATCATCTGCAAAGCACGACGTGAAGGAATGAGCAAATAGCTATTTTGTCCAGGTAAACCCAACACAAGTCGGTGAGTAGCATTACTTATCGATTTTGAATCAGACAATACGGCTTCCAATGCGGCTTTATGAAAACCCTCATGACTAACGTATTCGACCTTATCATAGGTTAACCCCGAATGATGCATATGTGCATCCAGGTTACTGCTCAACAGTAGTTCAGCTCCAGCTTTGTTCAAAGGTAAACTTTTAACCGGTTCACCATCACCTATCTGAGTTAGGTCAGGTGCGGTAATTTCCGATTGATTTTTCACACAACAAATCCAATCAGCAAAATTGGCGGCAACACTGTCTATTCTCGGTAGGCCAAATTGACTTCCCCAATGGTGTAATAATGGGCCCGTTACAACATGCCGACGGAGTCGCCAGGGATTAATCGCCAGAATTTTTCCTTTTTCGTTCAATGTCAGACAACCAAGATAAACGCCATGCTCTCGCTCACAACAACGTGGCCCAGGGTAAACAAAACCCTGACACCATTTTTGAAACAGCGTCTGGATTAACACATTGAGTTTTGACGTGTCTTTACTGTCCCAATTCACATTAAACAACGCTTGCCACACTACCCGACAAAGTGCCCAGGCAACAATTTGACGGTGAGTATTTCCGGCGGTGTTACCAGAGATATCCACATCGAGAGAATCGAAAGGACCGAGCGATGAGCGCATCCAACCATGTAATAATGAAACGGCGGTAGCCTTTAAACCACATCCGGGTTCTTGATCAATAATCTTCTGAATAAATTCAAACGGTGAACGGCAAGATTTGGCTTTGGCCGCAATGGGGTTTATTTCACGGGTATCCAATAAAAAACTGGCAACGGTTGGCTTATCTTCTGATAACTGGGCAACAACAACAAAAGACACTTCCACGCTTTGTTGATCGGCAAACAGCGGTTCCAATCGAATTTTGTTAAACCGTATAACCAGTTTTTCTCCTTGATCCGAGGGTGCTTTCAATTCAATTGTGTTACCAAAAGGATATAACCAATGACTTTCTCCTGTGTCCAGTAGCACTTCACCACCAGTAAAAATATAACCGGGCAACGGTGTAAACTTCAGTTCTAAGGTGCCACCATGCAATCGTAAAAATTCTTCTTTTTTATCCGCCATTACCTTTGTATGAGGTTGAAGCGCAATCGCATCGACAATACCATTTTCGCTGCTCGATATAGTGACCTTTGCATTGAGCTGCTCTTCTGTTATTGGGTTATCTGGAAAGAACAAATCACAGTCCGCGCCCAACTCCTCACACTCCTGCTTTAACTTAGCAAGCGCTTCACAAAAGTCATCCAAAGGCGACTCTTCTTTTTTATCTGGAATTGGCACGACACACAGCTTGGTGGTTTCCCGTATACTGGAATAAGCATATTGCGCACTGCTTGTTGCACAGGCATCCTCAAGAACCGGGAGTGGGTCTTCCGGTATTTCCACATACTTCAGCATTAACGCTGCTTTGCGAACGTTATCGCCCAGATTTTTTTTGGGGCAAGGATCGTTCTCGTTTTCTTTTCCCGAAAGGATCTGCTGAATGACCGGGTCGCGCTTATCGATCAACTGGGTTTCGCTCACTGACTGAGGGCACTCCACAATCAAATCATTACCGCAACAATCAAGTGCATACCCTTCGGATAATTCTATTCGTCGCTTACGGTCGTCCCAGGTGGTTCTTAACCCCCATACCACACCATCTCCCAGTGCACGATTGGTTAACTGGCGCTTCATGCGTAAATAGGTTTGCTCCCGACGTAATTCTTTTTCGGTTAAAAACATCCCATCAAAAAATTCCGTTCTGTTCAGTCCACCGGGGAAAGCATCCGTCACGCAGGGATGGCAAAATTTCTTTTTGTTAGTAAGCATTACGATCTCCTTTCAACGGCGAAATGACAGTTATCACTGTCGTCGGTGTAGGTACAACAGGGGTTTTCACTGTGACATATAGCGTCCGGCAAGCATTCCACCAACGTAACCAGATTAGAGCCCAGGTTTTCAATAAAAATACTGAAAATTTCAGGTCTGTCGTATACCTCATTGGTCTCCGGATCAATGTCACCGTTTTCCGATGCCTGCAATTCAAAACGATATTGATCCGCGGTGCTGTACAACACCTCGCAAAAATAGCTTTTAAAGCAGTTGCGAACACGCCATTTGGTTTCACAACTGATTTCAAGTAGCGGCGCACATTCACCAGATTCATCATAACGCGCAGCGGATTTGTTTTGGCATCCACAACCTGAAGCAGAAAGAATGTTAACACTTGCTTGGTTCGAACTACCACATCCGCAATCCCTGCTTTGACTGGTTTGACGTTTTTGATCCATAACGTATAAATTACCGAAAGCTTCTGAATTGCTCATCCGCTGCTCTCCTTTACTCAATTGTTGTTTCTGCAAGGCTGTGTTGGACCGCTGCGAATAATTTTGAACATTAAGTTGTGTTACTTCAGGGCTATTGAAGTTCGCATGATTTAAGTTCGCATAGTTGATATTCCGGTTAAGGGTTCTCTGCGATTCCAGGGATACAGGTTGGCTGATTTGCTTCTGCTGCACTAGCTGCTGGCGGATCTGTTTTGGTGTGCCCTGCGGTATCGACACCGTATTGTTTTGCTCAACGGACTTGATATCACTTCTTGTCAAACTTTCCTGTAGTTGTTGTTTTTCAGTTCCCAAAAGAGAACGTGCCGCCTTACTCAGGGAAAGCAAATTAGAAAGCGATGGTTCAGGGAATTTTCCGGTTTCCGGGTTACGCTCCGCTTTATACGTTTGACTGCCAACCGGGTACATATGGCTAGAGAGCGCCAGTGCCTCATAAAATAATTTAGATGCTGAGGCATTGAGTACTTTTTTCTCTGCTCCGGAAAAGGTTTGCGCTTCACCCTGGGGTATTCGATTATCCGGCTTTTCTTCGGTATTCAAACTTCGTGCATAGCCTTCCAGAAGAGGCATAAACAATCGGGCACCACTTACCGCGCCTTTTTTCGCCACACTGGACGAGGCCCCCACCAGGGTTAGAATTTCTTCCATGGAATCCATATTGATGCCTTTAACCAAATTGGCAAAGGCATCCGTATTAAAGCGTTTATTTAACCTGGCTGAGCTTGTAGTGTCCGTAAGCGGTTCACCGGTTGTATTGGCTTTTGCTGTTGAACCTGTTTTTGTTGTACCTGCCGCACTCCCGGTTTCCGTTTTTGAGGATGAGGTTTTAGTACCGGTAGTGCTGGAAGGTTTTTCTGTATCCGATGACATAATATTCCCCTTCACTACGGATTATTAAATGGTGGTAACTGCATAACAAAGTCACCACTGCCACCATCAACGGCTAACCGAAACCGCCACTGAAATCGATATGGACGCAACTCTCTTAACTGGTTATCGACAATCGGGTGGATATCGGTGGCTTTGTACAGGTGGTAAATTTCCCCGTCGGTCAGGAAATTTCGTGTGTTGTCTATGGCAACAATTAACGCAGGGCCAAAACCTTCAAAATCACTGACGTATTCAGTACGCACATTTCGTTCTCCCGGTTCTGTCCAACCGGTTTCACCCAATTGACGCAAGGAAAAACTCTCCTGTTCGGAAATACTATTCTCCGCAACATTGCCACTTAAACGAAGAATCATGTGATATCTATTTTCACCCGGATCGGGTTTTCGCCATAACACTTCGATAATGTGCGGTGCGTTGTCATCCGCCTCGAAATCTTTATATAGGTTGGCAAGGAGGTATTGAATGGTTTCTGTCGATAACAAAATGGGAGGCGGCTCACTTACCTCGGTTGGTTCCAGCGAGACAACATCACCCGCAGGATTCTCGCCGTTATCAAGCGCGGTGTTTCGCGCTTCCGGGTCGGTGATGACATTTTCCGTTTTCGCGACAAAACAGCCCAAACGCAACCATTTCACCGTATCATCCGATGGGCAACCCGCTAAAATGGATTCACTTAAGCCACCAATTAAATCCAGACGGCCTTCTTTGTCTAATAAGGATTTTTCTATCTGATTTTTACTGGGGAATAAATGCTGTTCTGATATTGTCTGAGCTTCAGATAACGTCATTAAGGTCAGTTCATATTCTTCACTGACTCGCCCGTATTCACACCCGCCTTCAGCACAATTGCATATATCCCGTGGCGCAGGCTCGGGGTTACGAGGTGTTTCGACGTAACGAATAAGCACACAGAAGGTGACTTTGCCATCGCCTAACCAATCATTTTGTGGCCAGGTGGTTAGCGGGTCGGCTTGATAACGCCGCATGTATTCCGCTTTAAACCAGGCATCCACATCAATGCACTGGTCAAAGCCGACAATAATTTCCCGGCCACAGGAATCGATCGCCGCACCGCGATGTACTTTTAATAATGTCGGACTGGCCGAATCGTCATTTGGCAGGCTGATCTTTAAACCACACAACACGCCTTTGCCGTGTAAACGTTGATTGTGAAACCGATGTTTGCCTACGTTATAACGTTGTTCGTCAACGAAATCCGATACGCCTAAATGCTTGCCAAAATAATACCGCAGGCGGGTAAATCCAGCCGGGAGGCAACCACAATTCCCCTGGTTGTATTCACTTGGTTTGTTACAGTCCCAGACAGACATGATCAGTTTCTCCTTCCGGTTTGACATCGCTCATTCAGGTTAAAACGATGTGATAAATCGGTTACAAAAATATTTGAGGCGTTCTTCCCGGTTGACCGGTAAAACTACTGGTTAATTTTTTCACATACTGGTAATTCGAATTGCCGATAATTTCCCGGCCTAATACCGGTTTTAGTTCCGGTTGATATTGATAAGGCACCACCACCGGCCCCTGACCTAACACCAAAGAATTGGATGGCGTATTGCCTAACTGAATATCGATACCAACGCGAGACTGCAAGCCAACACGCGAGTAAGCGTAGATAACACACAAATGATATTGCGTATGGGCTGGTTTCATTAATTCGATAATGTGTCGAATAACCGGTTCCAGTTTTTGTCGCTCACAGTCATCATCGAGATAAACATAGATCGTAAACTTGTGGGCGTAAGGTGCATCGTCACAGCTGACACTATCTAAACGGGAACAACCCAGGCGGCCGGTTTGTCCCACCACCAATGCTTGTGATGGCCGGTACTGAAAACCTTCCATTATTTGCGGCTGCCTGCCGGTATAAATTTCAATATAACGCTGCAGGCTTGGCCCGGTACCACGTTTTTGAAACAGCTCTGCTGCTTCCAGTATTAATTGTCTACGTCTTGCTAACGGCCAACTGGGGTCAAACACTAAACCCAACCAGGTCGAAAGAAACTGTAACCATTCTTCGTTGGTAGTCTCCGGGTTAAGTAATCGGGAAACGCTTTCGTAAGCGGCTTCAATATCGGTTAATTTATTTTCGAACAACGCCAGAAAGCGTTCGATAAAGAGTGAGCCCGTTGGGTCTAAACGATTTTCCCGGCGGGAGAACAACGCAGGCAACATTCGCAAATAGGAGAACCTGGGGGTTTGAACTCTCAATGCATGAATACTTGGCGTATTTAAACTGAATTGATGGCGCTGTCTGGAAACAGTACCGAAAACTTTGAGGCGCAACCAAATGTATTGACCGCGATCTGTTGCTTCCGCAGGTGCGGAATAAAATTGTCGCCAGTTGGCAAAATCGACGCTGCCTTGAATGGCTGAATCCTTCAACCATATTTGGCCGATATCGCTGTTCGGCTCAATATCCACAAAAGTCAGTTGTGCATTACTCCCAGGAAGTGGATCAAGGCTTTCAACAATCACCGGTTCGTTTAACAACGTTTGATGATCAAAGCTGGATAAGTTGCCGGCAAACAGTCGCCCACTGGAAAATACACAAGTTAAATACGATGTGGAATAATCCCCTTGCGTAGCAGCACTTAAGGTGATTTTTCTCAGCCCTTCATCCAGTCCTTCAATTATGATTCGACTGACATCATTGCCCTGTCGAATAATGTATTCGTCTCCGGGTTGAAAAAATGCGGCAATACTGTGGCTGATTTCCTTACTGTGAATATGCCCTTGTTTTTTATTGGAGTGTAAATCCAAAGTCTGGCCAGGAGTCAGCTCCAATAGCAAACGTGGTTGTCCGTAAAAATCATCCTGCCGGGAGGTGGTTTTGTTGGTTCTCCGTTTTATATAAACACGCGCACCTGCTGTATATAACCGCTGCACACCGTAAAGCGCAAAATCCGCTGTGACGGGTGCAATATCACTCACAGTGTGCGTTTCTTTATCCCCCAAGCCATTATCAAATTCTATTTGATCGTTAATGCGTAATTTTCTTGCCTGTTGACCCGGCAAATAAAATTCATCGATTTGATCGGGGCCAGTATTCTGTATCGACAGTTTTGGCATCACCCGCTCAAAAGGCCCCTGCTGTTGCCGTAGCCAGCGCTGTGTATCCGATTGCACTAAACGGGTGTATGTTATCGACTCGGTATTGGGTTCAAATTCAGCGGGTATGGCAACCGGATTAATCGGAGCCCAAATGCGTCGACCGTCCACAACCGGCTCGTCCGATGCGAAACTTTGTATATGCGCCTGGGTTCCCTGCGGAAATTCCGCTTGCACCGCAAGTTTATGCCAGTGGCAGTGATAGCTTCGACTGTCGATGGCTTTGCTATACAGCTCACCACTGACCACAAATTGGATCGGTAATGGACGTCCACCCTGAAATGGGTTGTTCAATGCATGAAACGCAATATCGTGCAGTGGTTCGCCACTGGCGGTCATATGTTGCAATCGTGGTCGCGTTAAATCCAACACCGCCAACGAAGAATCCGCCAACACGGCAACAGCAACAATTTCCGGCTGAATACCCTCTGCCCTGGGCGTCAATGTATGTGGTTCCCAGGTAACGGGAGTAAAACTGGAAAGGTAATGGAAACGATGATCAAAAATATGAATTTTAATTGCCGCACGATCGACCACATAAATCCGACATTTTTTTTCATCCACGGCGACATGAACCGGCTCCACCATTGCGCCGTTTTTGTCACCCGCTAATGGACGCCCCCAGTCATCAACCTCACCCAAGGTGGCCACCACCGTACCATCTTCCGGTCGAATTACCTGCACACGATGGTTTGCGGAATCCGCAACATACAACCAGTCACGACGATCAACCGTGACACTGATCGGTGTGTTAAGGCAACCGGTATAGTGTCCAGGGCCACTGATATTTTCCACCGGTTGAAAAACATCAGTGCCAATTTTCTGTATTAATAATTGATGTTTTTTACTGTCTACCCGATAAACATTGCCCTTACTATCGGCAACAGGTTCTGATGCAAACCAGGCATTGTTATTCTGCCAATACTCCGGTAACAAAGGCTCCAGTTCGATAACGTTACGGTGGGCATCATAAATAAGGTGTTTGAGTGTAACCTTTTCCTGCCAGTCTTTTTCGTAGGTCAGCGAAATCCACTGCGCATTATTGGGGTCTAACCCAATACGTTGTGCATCCTGAAAAACAGCAGACTGACTCATGTTTATTCTCCGACCTTGATGTCCATTATCAACACCGCTATAGAACCTGCACCGTTAAACTTTGTGTATCTACAAACGGCACTTCATCTTCTTCCAGTTGAATTAATTCATCTTCGTGGCTTTGTGCCGGACAAGACGTTAATAATCTGGCGTAGTTTTTCCAGCTTTCATCCCCTTGGGGTACATTCAATAATTCTTTAAAAATATATTGTCGCCGCCAGATAAATTCCGGGTCGACATTTTCCGGGGTATTGCCGTCATACCAGGCACTAAGCTGCTCGACGCGTTTTACACCGGGCGTACGAAATACCTGCCCCACCAAGTCCGCATGATGAATAACCGCACCGAAACCAAAACCTTCGCCGTTTTCACCGCCGGTTAACACATGAAAATAATTTTTTAATTGTTCGCTAATTGCTTCGGTTAATGCGGTTCGGCTGTAACCCGGTTCCGCCATAATGCGCACCTGAACCTCAAATAAACGCACATACTGTGGTGCAGCGGCATAAACTTCCGAAGTAATAAGACGCACACGATCCAGGTGCTGACAAACACGTTTAAGCATGCCTTTGGTGGGTGTTGGATACAGTCCGGGTTCATCTGGTACGGTGAGTACAGAAACCACGCCGGGAGCCACCTTATCCAGCTCCAGTCCTGGCCCTTTTATACCTGACTCGGGCCGCGGACGATGTAAACTGACCACTTCCGCACGGGCCACGCGAACGCCGGGAGTTTGTTCTGCATGGAAGGTAAAATCGTCATTGGTTACCGCGCGAGCCTGGGATTGAAATTCACCGGGCGCACGTAATTTTGCTTCTTCGGTGGTTTCCGTATCTCTGCCACCCAAAGCGGAAACAATATTCACTGCGGCTTCAATTTTTGGCGGTAATGAATTGGGAATATTAACTAAGCCAACATCCGACTCGGTATTTTTTCCACCTCCATAACGGTATTCCTGAGCAATGAGTCGTTCCCCTTCTTCCGGTGGACGCCCATGTATGGCATTACCAAAAACCAGTTGCCCCGATTCCGGGTCGAGCACATAGGCTCGTTCCTGTGCGGATACACCATCAAAACTGTCCACCTGCGTCCATTGCCGTAATTCTCTTACCGGTGGTGGGCCGAGGCTGATTAAATTTAAACTGCCCGCCAACACACTTTGATTGGCCAGGGTACGTTGCTGCCCTGGACTATTATCACCCCGCTGTAATTCTTCATTTTTAATAGTTTGTGCAGCGGTAGCCGGTGCAACATTAAAGGACAGTGTGCGAATACGCAGCTTGGGTCGCACATTAATAAATTCGACATGCAACCAACCGCTAACGGCAACTTTATCTCCGGTGTTATCTACCGGTGTTTTTAAACTGCCTTCCAACGGGTGCGCAATAGTATCAGTGCCGGTGTCTTCCACCGCTAACCATTCATCGTCCGCCACGGGCCCCATATCCATTGGTACATCAAAACGAATTTCACCGGATTTTTGCCAGCTATCTGTACTGTCCCCAATTACGGGCAGACTTTGCCATTTACCTTCGGTTTCGCCGACACGGGCTTTTCGGTAATAACGATAGGCCACGTTATCTTCGTCAAGCAGTTGTGTGTCTACCTGTCCACACTGAGCAACGGCTTCTTCATCCGGTTGTTCGTCATCGTCCAGTTGTAACGTTAACGTAACTCGTGCCCCGAGAAACCCGGCATTAAGCTGTTGATTAAATGCAAGCCCCAACCAGAGATGTTGATGGGTGTTTTCCGTGCTTTCATAAAACAACGATACCGGTTCAACGGGCATATCTTTTAATTTTGGGGATTTACCATCCCACGCCAAACTGTAACGGGTATCGATATAAGTTTGCGGGTCGAGTGCACCGGGGCCAGTTTCCCCCACGTCGTTTATATTGCGTAAATCCGCCGCCTGAGTGGTGACCATTGCCGCCAACTGAACAGGTAGAATATCTATTTGTGTATCTGTTTCGAATACCGGTGCCGGTTCTGCGGGTGTACTGGCATTAATTCGGCTGCCCTTCGGCAGTGAAAAAATATCGCATTTATCCGGCTTGGAAATAATAAAGTTCATTCTGGTTGTGGCGGGAATTGCCGGTTGCAGTTTTACCCCAACCATTTTCAGGAATTCAATATAGTTTTTTTCCGGGATTTGATTTAAACGATAGCCAATTTGTTCTGTTAATAACGAGAACAATTGGATCATCGCAATTCCCGGATCGGAATCGTTATGATCTGTCCACTCCGGCGCATAAATTGGAATTTCACTGCGCAAACTGGCCTCTACGGTGGCAGAATCAAGATCGTCGAGTTTTGGCTGTTGTAACGGCATAATTGCGCTACCCTGCTTCGTTTAAATAAAAAGGGAAAACCCGGTTGTAAAAACTATTTGATCGACGCACCACATAATCAATTTCGATCAACATTAGATTGGTTTCCTGTTCATCGGCATAAGCCTGGACACGCTCCACAGTAATTCTTGGTTCCCAGGCAACCAGTGCCTTGCGTACATCTTCTTCCACCTGTCGATGTGTGACCGGTGAATTTCCGGCAAATAAATAATGCGGCAAATTGGCTCCAAATCGCGGTAATAAAACCCGTTCGTTATGCGCGGTTTGCAAAATAATGCCAATGGATTGTTCCACATCTTCTTCGTAACCGACATAGTTCAAACGACCAGAGGAATCCGGGCGCACGGGGAAATTCCAACCCTTACCTAAATGTGCTCGCACTGCATTGTTTGCCATTGTTTAACCCCCGGTTAATACAGTGGGCTCGCCGCCCAACACAACGCCTACGGCGTTTTCATTGTTTTGCCAGGTTTGATCGAACATGCGTACTATGCCTTTACCTTCGGCAAACACTGTCGTCGATGGCGATAAGGTAAACTTCACGTTGCCGCCAATGGTTCCCGATTTCACTCCCGCCTGACCGGCTGAGTCACCGGTGGTGGATGATATTTCCGAGGACTCCACTACCACCTCGTTACCAGCAACCAATACACTGCTTGCTGTGCCATTGGTATCGCTTAACTGACCAATACTGGGATACGGAATAGGCACAGTTGCCGGCCCCACTTGTGTCAAACACACATTGGGAAACGCAAAACAAATGCCGCCGGATTTGGTTGTGGTAGGTCTACCCATTTCGCTATTCCATACCTTTTTCTGTGATGTTTAGTGAATCGTTAATTCAGCTTTTTCCAAACGTTCCTGCCATTCGGGCCACAATATTGCACCCCGCCAAATCACATAAAATTCGGCGAGCGAGAAATCAAATACAACGGTATCGACACGAACTGTCAAAGGCGGTTGCGGGTTTAATATTCCCTGATCGTCGCTGATGGTTAACTGTGGTTTGACGGGAATAATTAAATCGTAATTATGCAGTGTGCCTGCGTGAGTAAAACGAATGACCGCACCCGTGGTAATACTGGAAATACGATCCGCATCCAACCCCATGTCCGGTTGTAAATGCACCTGTTCGTTACCCAATAGCGCCAATTGGTTGGCAACGCCAGCGCCATTAGCAAAACGATTACGATAGCCTTTTGGTAATAATTCCGTTGCCGGGTCAAAATCAAATTCTGGAGGGTTTACAGCATCATTAAAAATTGCAGGATCAAAAGCATCATCTACCCTAGGAGAAATTTTTCTGTCTAACCAACCGTAACGAAACTGATTGCTAATATGGCAAAACGTATTTTCACCGCGTCCACGTATCGACAATGAACCAAACAAGGCAGCGGGCGGGCCAATATTAACGTCGTTTAAATGTCGAATGACCACAATGTCCATATTTTCTTTTGCCGTGACTATGTCCGCTTCGTAACGGATAAAATCGGGAAAACTATCTGGATTACCCATTCCATCCAAATATGGCGCATCCACATCGAGCACCGGTTGAAGACCACTTACTTGAGCAGCCAGATCAACAGTCTGTTTAATGACAACTACGCCTACCTGCTCACCCGGTCTGCCGTTGTTCATATCAACCTCCGTACCCGGCGTTGCGCGAGCACCTACCAGGAAATACGCTGCGAGTTGATTGTTGTCTGCCACTATTTTCATATCATTAGTTCAAATTAATGGTTTGTCCGGATACGGTTACGCCTGAGGCGGAAATTTCAATTTTATTGCTGTCGTTAACTTTCAGCGTGAGGGTTGTGCCGGCCAACAAAGTAATACCCGTGTTGGTGATTTCAATCATATTGCTGTCATCAACTTTAATCGTTACCTTGCTGTCCTTGTCTTCCATTAACGCCTGTAACCCGGCTTTGGTTTTAATTAAAACTTTACCTTCGCCCTGGGTATCGTCAAAAGTAATTTCATGCCCCATGCGGGAAACAATAGTGCGGATATTATTATCTTCCGATGTATCGGCCTGCGTGGGTGGTGCATCTACATCGCTCCATAACGCGCCCAAAATTACCGGGCTATCTAAATCACCCTCTTCAAACCCTACCACCACTTCATCGCCCACTTCCGGCGCAAAAAAAGCACCGCGTTCTTTACCGGCCATAAAACTGGCCACCCGTGCGGGTGCGGATTCCGTGGCAACATTGCCCGAAAGCCATTGCAATATGTGCCCTTCTTCTTCAATGCGAATCACTTCAGCGTAACGCAAGCCCTGAATTCTTCCGCTACGTTGTGCGTCTTCCTGAGGTTGCATAATTTGTGCGTAGGCATTATTCAGCATAATTTAATCGCTCCCCGGATAATCACTTGGGTCCAGCATGCCTGGACGACGCAAACTACAAACAGATTTGTACCCGGTTTGATCCAGGGTATGAACAACTTTGGTTACGTAATAAATGCCATCAAAGGGCGCAGACATTTGTTTGATATTGATATGAATACCCGGTTTAAGTTGGGTAAAACCCAATGTGGTGGCATCGGCAGTCAGAAATTCCCTGGCGGATTTTCGTAAGGCAGAGACCGCTTTTTTTTGCGCGCGGGAGGCGTCAAGGTTACTCACGGAAATACTGGCAACATTTTTTTCCGGAATACTGCCTGCGGAAAAAAACTGACTGCGTACTTCCAGCGCGTGCATGGGGGTATCACCGCCCGGTGCGGTATGTAAGTCATCATCAATTTCATTGGCCGCCACCACTTCCGCCACACGTCGACGCGCGGTGCGACTGCGACCTTCCGCTTTGGCTTCTGTTTTTAATTCCCAGACTTTAAACCTTGGGGTAAAGTCGATTAAATCTTTATTCCAGGTGAGTTCGACAATGCCGTTCAATGTCATGGAGCGGGATTCTTCAAAATGGACTTGGCTCGGATTTTCCGCATCAACATAAATTTCGTAGTCCATGCGTTCTGCAATAGACTGAATAAACTGCAAATAGCTTTGGCCTTTTTGATGGGTAATGGTATTTAAACTATCGCTAAAAGGTTCCGCTGCACTGCCCGCTAATGTTAAGGCACCACCTGCCCGTTGCAGCACATCGCGAACCATTGCCAGTTCTTTTGCATTGGGTGAACGATAACGATGATCTTCATCCGGGTTGGTTTTTAATAAGCTAAGTTTGTCTTCCCCTTGAATGACCACCTGAGCACCGCCCTGTGAGGGAAATTTAAAGGCGATATCAGTAACCCGAATGACAATCATGTCCTGCCATTGTTCGGCATAACCCAATTGCAGTTTTAGTTCACTGCCAAATTTTATTTCATCAAAGTCGTTATACAGCCAGGTGGGCACTAATGGGTTGTAAGGGCTATCCGCATGATGACGCTGATTATTTAACGTGATGGTGGCTTGCGATACACCGCTGTGCGTTTGTACCAAACGAACAGATTTAATGTCGGCATGAACAGGCCTCCTGTTCACCGTGACCGGTTCACCGGTTGCAGCATCCAATAGCCGCGCACGCGGGGCATAAAACTGCGTTCCCGGTAATGCGTTATTAGATAATTCCGCCGCTGGACCTGTTGTCCCGTTGCCAGACATTTTAACCTCGCTGCCTCATGTGTTCGTTCAGCTCTTCCTGAATAATTTCCATTACCATAGGCCGTATTAATTCTCTTAATGTGTCAACGTCCTGCACATTGGCCGAATTGGAATTAGCAGACGGTGTTGTACTCGTGGATGACTCACGAATACTCACTTGTGCATTCACGTTGTTGATTTCTACCGCCACTTGGTTACCTTTTTACTTTCTACAATGGTGGAATAGTGAGCACGTCCCCGGCCTGAATTAACCTGGGCCGGGTAATGCCGTTTTCCTCTGCAATCACTGTCCAGAGCGTGGCATCGCCATATTCTTGATCGGCGATAATATCCAAACGCTCCCCCTCCTGAACAATTCGGGTTTTGGTTCTGTCCGGTGATTGCAGGTTTAATTCCTGATACTGCAACTCCGCCGGGTGATAGCTTTTCATGGACAAAGTCACTCGCGCACGAAGGACTTTTCCGTCTTCATTAAAGAGTAAAAATTTTTCCTGAAAGTTGGTAATAACACCGCGAAACTCGTCGACATCACCCCACTTAAAACTGCATACCGGCGGTGCGTGAAGTTCTTCATCAATGGTGACGAACTGACGCAATTGGTCGAGGTCTTCCTTTAAACTATCACCACTGGTGCTGCGATCTAAAAACAGTTCAGCGGCTAAAACCTGCGCATCGCCGCGAACAAATTGCATCAGTGGCACTCGCAGGCCGGGCACATTAATTTCGGCGTAATTCATATTGGTGGTGATGCTGTAATCGGTTGGATTAAACAGCACATCCACTTCCGCGCCATTATCACGGGAGATATTTTTGATTTTTGCTTTGCTTAATCCCATATCGTTACCCGTTTTTCATCACAATAAGGACGTTGCCGCCACACCCGCGACTGCGGCAGCGGCACCCGCTGCGGCTAAACCACCAAGTGCGGAGTTAATATCAGCAAAACCAGGAATTAATGAAGGCGATAAACGCACCAGCCCCTCGTGGCTGATCTCCATGGATTCAATGGCAATTTCATTGCCTTTGGCATTGAGTTGAGGCCCGGTAATTCGTTCAGGCAAACCGTTGTCGAACATCCAGGCTGACACCGGCATGCGATCAAGAAATGGCAAGCCGGCCTGCACCAGGTTCGGGCCGCCGCGATCAAATAAAATAACAATGCCGCTTTTACGTAATTTTTGTTTGCCGGCAATAACCTGATTGTGCCAATCCCACATGGAGGTATTAAAACTGCAGCCCCGTTTTAATGTCAGGTTGCGATATTTACCTTTGCTATAAAAACGGTGAGGATGTTTGTTTAGGCCGCCTTCCTGATATGTTTCAACCTCAACATCACTGTCCAACCCCTGCACTTCGTTAAATGCACCAAACAACATTTGACTGCCAATATCAATTAAGGCACTGCCAACGGATGTGGCGATATCACCGAACTCGGTACTTTGTGGTGTATCCCAAAGCACAACGGAAAAATTAAATTGCGGTGCCGGTTGAATCAGTGCCGTTGTCATGCGTTAAGCTCCTCAATTTCCGAAAGCCCTTCCCGTCGTCCAATTCGAAACACAATAAATTCGGCCGGTTTCGCTAACGCCACACCCACTTCACATACGAGCAACCCCTGCTCCACATTTTCGGCTGGATTATTGGTGCCATCACAACGCACAAAAAAAGCGCTTTGCTCATCGTCACCGAGCAATGCGCCGCTTTCATAAACTTTGCTTAAATAGGACACCAGTGTTTGGAATATTTGCAGCCGCAGTATGGGTGTATTGGGTTGAAAAACTATTTGCTGACCTAGTCGCTCGGCGGTGCGTTCAATTGCGGTTAAACAACGACGGGCATTGATATAACCTAACGCCTCGTTACGAGTATCACGGGACCAGGACAAGGTTCTAGCGCCCCAGATACGCACCCCTCGGCCGGGCAAACTGCGAATAACATTTATGCCGTGGTCGTAAAGATTTTCTATGGTTTTTTCGCTGACTTCCTGCTGCAGACCAACCACACTAGTCAATACTTCATTGGCTGGAGCACTATGAGGGCCTTTGGCTAAATCCCTGCGAGCAAAAACACCGGCCATAAAACCAACGGGAGAACGCAATTGAATACTCGAACCCGGCGCGGTTTGCGAATACACCCAGGGCCAGTAAAGTGCTGCGTGGTAGCATTCGGGATTGTGTTGAACTAATTGGTCGTGCCATTTTTTTGCTGCCAATTCACTTTTATCCGGTGGTGGTGCCAATAAAGCAAACCAGCGCCAGCTTTCCCGTTGCAGGCGTGTTAGTAAATAACGCTGGCATTGCAATACTTCCTGATCGGTAAAAAAACGTTCCGAGGATAAATACGGCCCCGCAAGATTTTCCAACATTATTTGTTCTGCAATTTGTGTGCAGGTAACAAAACAAGGTGGCCCGTCAATCGATATTGCTGCTGAAGGTAAACGATCGGGCACAATTTCCGCATCCAGCTCCGGTAACACAACGATGGATACTTCTTCCTGCCGTAACAACAACTCCAGACCGTGATGCTGATCGAGATCGTCGTAACCGAGCATAAGTGCACTCAGTTTGTCGCTATCAAGGTTGCGTATATCGTTAGCACAGGTCACGACCCAACAACGCGCACCACCATTGGCAAAAAAATCTTTTACGGATTGATCTAATTGCGAACCTGGAGGCACAGCAATTTCACGACCTCGTTCATCGCGGTGAAACGCATCGACATAACTTTGCCAGTCGTTGACGGCAACCGCTTTATGCAAATGCCGCGCTGCGCCGGTAATACCAACGAAGCCTACAATGTCCGTGCGTACACGGGAAAAGGATGCCTGCCTTTGGCTGGGCCGGTGATAAATTCCCGGTACGCTGTATGAAACTGCTGTCGACATCATTCAACTCATGAAATATCAATGCGGCTATGAGCCAGATCCACTTGCTCAATGGCAATTTCATTGCCTTTTGCAGACAAACTCGGGCCGGTTATTTTGGTTGGCCAGGCGTCTGTTACCGTCCAGGTCATAGCCGGTGAATTTTCATCGCGCAGTTCATTTAATAATTTAATGGTGACCGTGGATGTGGGAGGAAAAGCACCGGTGCCGTCACGGACTTCCTTACGCCAATCCCACAACGCCATATTGCCGGTAATGCCGCGTTTTAATGTGATATTGGTGTAGCTTTCAATACCGGGAAGCTTTCTTACTGCATTGGTTGCGTCGGCACCTTCTCGATATTCGATTGGTGTGTTCTCGCTGTCCAAGCCGCCCACTTCAGAAAATGCACCCAGAACCTGCCCATCACGCTCAACAATAAAATTAAAATTTGAGTACGGATTGTTTCTTTCTGTTGCCATAACTAACTCTCCAATAGGTAATGGATTTCCAGGTCACTAATTACTGCTTGCGGTAAATTGACCGATGCGGAATATGACAAACTCAGCGGGGTATGTTGGTGCAACGCCAATTTCCACCACCAGCCGACCATTATCAATGTCATCCTGTGTCATAGTGCTGCGATCACAGCGAACAAAAAATGCCTGATCTGCTGTGGTGCCCATTAATGCACCGGTTTTCCAAACTCCGGTTAAAAATGATGTAATGGTTTCCACCACCCTTGCCCACAAGCTTTCGTTATTGGGTTCGAATACCACCCACTGGGTGCCTTTATCGATGGAGTGTTCAAGGAAAATAAATAATCGTCTGACGTTGACGTATTTCCATTCCTGATCACTGGTCATGGTACGTGCGCCCCAAACCCGAATACCGCGCGGCGTGAGTTCGCGAATTAAATTCACACCAGCCGGATTGAGAATGTCCTGTTCACCAGCGGTAAATGGAAATTCAAGGTCAGAGATATTGCGTACCACTTCGTTAGCCGGTGCTTTATGCACACCGACATTGGCATCGGAACGGGCATAAATTCCCATAACATGGCCACTGGGTGGAACTAAAACAGTTCGACCGGTGGTGAGGTCTAATGACTTTAACCAGGGAGCGTAGTAAGCGCCGTATTTGGAATCGTAATTATTTCTGTGGGCTTGAATATCGCTAACGGAGTTACTGCCTTTTTCGCCATCCAGAACAGCAATGCGATATTTATTTAATTCGCAATGTGTAAGCAAGGCGCTTTGCACAGACTCATCCGTGACACCCGGCACAGCAACAATGGAAATATCGTCTCGTTCGTTGAGCGCTTCGATACCGGTTCGACTGCCTGGACCGTTGTCGGCACCGATTAAATCTACTGCAGTTAAGTTGCTACCGTTACTGCCATTTAATAAGGACATCGCCAAACCGTTAGGCGTAACCGGTTGGTTAACCTGAGCAAAACCAGGGTTGCCGGGTTGAGTAATTTCAATTAAATCAGAACCCGCTTCGTCATCATTAATGCGTTCAACAAAATAACGTCGATACGCATCCGTACTGGTATCGGTATTCCAGCTAAGTCCGTCAAAGACTTCACTTAATACACCGTTTTCATAAACTTCCAAGGTAATTTCTGCGGTGCGCACAAATGCGCGGCGGTCAGACGGATTTGCAGCGAGTTCTATAAACTGACCCGCGCCACCTAAATCCAGGGGTTGAGAAAACTGAATTCGTCGCGCAGCGGGGTCAACCGATGCAACTACGGCTTCAAATTGTCGGGTGCCGTTATCAAGAAAAACTTTCGCACCACTATAAAAACTGTTTGTCGATGCAACACTCACAATGGTATCACCATGTGCGGCGACCTCTGTGGATGAGAGCGTTGTCCAGTTGCCTGTTGTTACTGTTTCGCCAAAATTTCCTGCGACGTTGGAATATGTGACGTACAAAGTATTGTTGGCGCTATCGACTAACAGTATTTGTGCAGCGGAATACACGCTGCCGTTGGTAATCGAAACCGGTTCAGCCGAACTGGTACGAAACGGACTGGTAAAGCTGCTGGCATCGGCGACAATGATTCGGGCCGTTGGCAAAGTGTTATCGTCCAGTGTTGCCAGTAATCGAATATCGGCATCGGTTTGCTGCGGAGAAACCGGGCTGGCTAAAGTAACATGGGCACCCGGCGCAACATCCTGTGCAAGTTGAACGGCGGTGATGGTTAAATCATCTTGATTACCACCATCGTCCAATCGAATGACATCACCTGCAACTAGCGCAGCGGCAACACCATGCTGGACATTGGCTTCAGTGACGGGCGAACCGGTTAAATCAAAGCTGCCCGCTTCAACGGTACCCAACTCAAATGGTGTGGGCAGATTTACGCCACCACGGGAAATTAATGTCACGGTTGCACCACCGGCAGAAAAATCTGCGCCGGGACCACCGCCATTAATTGTGAAGTCCAATGTGGCTGCTGCAATGGCACCGACTGTTAAGGGTTCAACCGTGCCGACGGCAATCTGATCGCCCACACGAAGACGTCGTAAACTCGCACTGCTCAGTTCTATTGTTACGGCACCATCCGCAATTGGTCCAGCCACCGTTTCCAGAACCGGTTGTTCCCTTAACGCAGAACCACTGGTTAACGCAACCGGGGTTCTATCGGTAGGGATAAAATTTACCGTAATATTATTACCGTCTTCACCACGGTTTTTTGCGGTAATTTCCGGCCCACCGGTGTTCGGTGCTACACCATGAGGTGATACTCCAGATACCAGAATGTAGGTATTGGCCGCTGTGAGTGTGGTGCCATTCGGAATTTCGTTTGCGCCCACCGTCACTTGATTTCGCAGCGCGTCATAGGATTGCACATTGAGTAGCAAGCTTTCGCTGAATGGGCTTAATGTATCCGGCCGGGTGTAAACACGTAGCACACTACCGACAGCGACATTACGCAATGAATTTAACGTAAAAGTGGTGGCGCCACCGCGGACAGTCGTCCCCGTTGGCAACCGCAATACGGTTCCCTGATTAGCCGTTTGACTCGCGGCTAACGCATCTGACGCAAGCACACTCACAATAAATGCACGACTGCCGCCATTATCAAAAAAGGCTTTAACCGCGTGTCCCATGTAGTCACCCAGTAATTCCGGTGGTGAAACCTGGGCACCAAATTTACGTGTATAGTCATTAAAACTGGTGACTAACGTTGGTTTTCCTTCTGGCCCCTTACGCGTTTTGCCAACAAAGCCCGCCGTACTGGTACTTACGCCCTGTATCGGTTTGCCGCGGTAAGAAGTCTCCTCAATATATACGCCGGGGTGTAGATATTCTGGCATCTCGCTTTTCTCCGTCGGTGTGGTGAATGTGCTGTATTGTTCAGAGCAACCTCGTTATCCAACAGCAACTCAAATAAATGGTCAGGGTCAGCTTACCCTTCCTGATTAACTCGCCTTTGCTAAATAAAAAATCTCACACGGGATTCCTGACCCGGTGTGATTTGAAAATTTGCGCCGGGGTAAATTTGCGCAACGCCTCCCTGAATAAGTTCGGTGCGAATGACATTTCGGCTGCCATTTTCCAACTCAATGTTTAGTTCCAATCTACCTTGATTATTTAATCGTTCAGGCATGGGAAATAGAAAAAGAAACTCACCATATTGGTCAGAGAAGGAATAAGTGGTCGACATGGCTAAATTTCTAGCAATACGAACATGCACACTATCCGCTTGATTACCAATTAACTTTCCCCGAATAGCTGTCATACCCGGTTCAACCGAAGCGGATGGCGTCGGCCATAGCTCTTGAGTTATCGCGTTGCTTCCTGCCGGCATAGGTAAGCTGATATCAATGGGGGTTTGCCAATTGGTCCAGTGATTAAAATCAGCGGTAAACGGTGGCCGCCACAAAACTTCGTGATTGCCTTCAATGAGATTAATAAAACGGTAAGTACCATCGGCATGACAGCGAGCAGATTGACTCGCATTGGTAACTGGTTTGATATAGGAATGATTTAACCGAACCGGAAATTCCTGAGTAATAGGTTTTTGCGAAAAATGATTAATAAAACGCAATGCAAAGGAAAATTTATGCTGCCATATTTTTGGAGATAAAGTCACGATCCACCTCCAAAATTGGCTTCGGCAACGGGGGCTCCACCATCCTGTGGTGTCGCGGCCAAACCCAATACCCGAACCCGATAGGTCAGCGATAATCGATATCCCAATTCAGAAGAATCCCAAATACGGTAGTGATCCTCTATGGGTAGTGATTCCCAGATAATTTGCATGGCATCGCCCGCTTGCCAAACGGACTGACCCACGCCTTGACTTAATTGTGTTGTGCCAACTTCGGCGGCATCGTAAAAGGTTTGTAGGATTAAACCAATTAATACGGTTTCTTCTGCTGCTGCCTGACTGTCTGACACATTTTGTCTGCGTGCCCCCCAGGGGGTAATCAGATAACCCAACTCCAAACCCAGTGGCTGTCGCTGTATTGAACCATCACTATTGGTAAACCTGGGTGCATTGCGGGTTTCGGTATTTTCCGCAACTTGATATAAAAAGATTGAAATGACCGGATTGGATGTCGTACGCAGTTCACTGAATGCCGATGTTGTCACAACACGAACTTCAACATTGTTCATACCTGCCAATAGCAAGCGTTTTTCCAATAAGCTGACAAGTGTTTCGCTGGTTTTTTCCAACACTCTATATGTTGCCATTACTGCCTACTTCCCGCGCCTTTTACTTTCTTCCAGAAGAAAATTTAAAATCGAATCCGCTGTGCTGGTTTTGGTATCAAAAAAAATAATGCCTTTATTCGCGTACTTTTGAATACCGTTTAACACTAACACGGGGATCTTTTCCGCCAGAAAATGAATTCCTGAGTGCTTAGTTCGTTCCTTTCCGTAGATAACCAATGCATCGAGGTTTTTATTTAAATCGGAGATATCTTCCGTATTAAAATCAACCACTTCACAGTACATCTGCGAATATTGCTCACATGCTCGATCAAAAATGTTTCGTAACATCCGTGGAAAGGCCACTAGGCCGACCTTGTACATAGAGGTGTCCTCAAGATCGATACCTTATGTATGCTAGACCGGAGTAAATATGGCTGGTATGGCTAATGCGAGCCATTAATGAACCAATGACTAGTTCCATGTAACTAGGAACTATGCAGGATGCCCATAAACAGGATGGGTAATACAACGAATATGAATATTATCGACCAATATTCATACGGACGTTCATCTAAAAAGAATGATGGAAACGAGAAAAGAAGCTCTTTGCAATTAGATCAACCGAAAATAATGCCAAAACACTATTTTCGGGAATAGGAGAAGTACAAGAAATAAAAAGAATTAAAAATGGTTAGCGAACAAAGTCTTTGCCTAACTCTCGTATTGCTGCTGAGGTATCACAAGCTAAAGCTTTCGCTGCAAATTCTTCCGCGTCCTGAATGGTATGCGAACTGAGCAACCATTTTATATACGGAATTTTGGCCGAACTCATACTGAGGCGCCGAATTCCCATGCCAACCAACAAAACAACGGCGATGGGATCGGAGGCCATTTCACCACACAAGCTGACATCAATTTCATATTGATCTGCAATACTTTTTATTCGCTTAATTTCATGTACCACGGCAGGATGCAGTGGATCATAAAGTTTTGCCACCAAAGTGTTGTTGCGATCCAATGCCAGTAAATACTGTGATAAGTCATTACTGCCAATTGAAACGAAATCAATTTTATTTTTCCAGAAAGGTAATAATGAAATGGTCGCTGGCACTTCAACCATAATGCCAATTTTCGGTTTGGTTACCGAAACACCCTCTTCGCTTAATTGCCGATAAGCAGACTCCAGCAACTCAATACTTTGATCCAGTTCTTGCGTAGCACCCACCATAGGTAACAGAACATTGACATTACTTTTGCCTTCCGCTGCGCGCATAATCGCACGGAATTGGGTGAGCAAGATCTGCAAATTATCGAGGGTAAAACGTATACCCCTCAAACCCAAGGCCGGATTTTCTTCAACAACATGCGGTAAATACGGCAAAGGTTTATCTGCGCCTACATCCAGGGTTCGGATATAAACAGGTTTGGACTCATAAGCGGAAATGACTTGCTGATAAACTTTTACCTGTTCATCTTCGGTAGGCAGGTTTTGCCGAATCATAAATGGAATTTCAGTACGATACAGGCCAATACCATCAGCGCCGTTTCTCACACCAGGCATAATATCCGCCTGCAACCCGGAGTTGGCAAATAATTGAATTCTAACGCCGTCCTGAGTGACGGCAGGCTCTTTTAATTTCGCTTTCAGGGTCTCATCAAATGCCTGCCGACTTTTGAGCACTACCTGATATTCTTTTATTAACTGTCTGCTGGGTTTTAAAACAATGTAGGCGGAATCGGCATTAACAATGACGTAATCGCCATCCTGAACATTTAAACTTCCCACACCCAACACCGCAGGAATGCCAAGTGCGTTAGAAAAAATTGCAATATGCGATAAAGCTGCACCGGTATAGCAAATAATCCCGGCTAATTGTTCCGTTGGCAAGTTGGCAATATCCGATACCGTAATTTGTTCGCCGACAAGAATAACCGGCTCTTCGGACTGGATATCTTCACTGGTTAAATGTGTACCCTGCCAGGAGTGATATAGTTTATTTCCCAGTGCATTGATATCTTCATGTCGCGCCTGTAAGTATGGATCATCCATAGCCTGAAATTGATCGGAAAAAAACTTAATTGTTTGCTTTATTGCCCACAACAAGGTTTTGCCGCGACGAATTTCAGTTTCAATTTTCTGACTAAAGCCTATATCGTCAAGAAATAGCTGGTAAGCATCCAATACCGAAGCCAGGCTATCCCCCAACTCGCGCTCAACAGTAATTCTTTCTTCTTTTAACTCTTGCCTAACCTGCTCTCTTAATTGTTTCCAGTTTTCGATTTCTTCTTCGATGTCTGTACAGGGGTTGTCCTGCACGGAATTCAGGCCACTGCTTTTGATCAGTTTAATTCGACCAATGGATATGCCAGGAGAGCCGCTAACACCTACCTTTTTTTCGTTTTCCTGATTAAACGTTAAGCTTTCTGCAGGAATATTGGCGATTAATAAGGCGAGATGCGCACCAAGCGTTGAAAGGAAGGCTTCTTGCTCAGTGGCCAATAATTCGGCCCGCCGACTTTGTACCACCAACACCCCAATCACTTCACCATGATGTACAAGCGGGACACCACAAAAACTGTGAAACTCTTCTTCTTTGGACGATGGCACGTAAAGATAATCAGGGTGCAACTCGGGGTTAATAATATTAATGCTGTGCCGTTGCGATGCGACGCGCCCTACCAGCCCCTGGTTTTCTCCCAAAATAACCGGGCGATTGGATGCCAAACCATGGCTGGCCAGGAGAATCATTTTGTTCGATGGCGTTTTACGGTACAAACTGCACACATCGATGTGAATCACATCACTGATCGCATCTACAATAATTTGTACTTGCTCTTTTGAACTGGGCGCTAACGACGCGTTTTGAATAATACGCGTCAGTTCCATCACAGTATTTTTGCTCATAGACGACGTAAGAGTGTGTGAAAAACAGTTTTTATTTTTATAAGCCCCAACAAAGAAGCTTACAACTAAGTTAACCACACCAGAAATTTGCCTTACCTGGCGTGCCTAAAAACAATTTTGCGGCATAAGGGTGGTTTATGAAAACAGGTTGCGGCTTCAATCACCGCTTTCAATACAGTCTAGTTCAGAATAACCCGGTTTTGCGTACTGCTCCCCAAATACTAACGTAGAACGCAATGCGCAAAACCCTATTATCTGGTTTGAATTCAGTGTCATCCTAGCCGTTAGGGTAATTATTACACCGCGAGAAAATATTGAAGAGGTTACCTTGCCAGGCTAGAAACCTATGCGACTACAGGGAACCAATACCTCAAAACCAAGGCTATAGCCTGCAAGCATTGAGCACTTTATCTTATATCAAGGGAGATGGTATTCGCTACCATTTGCAATAACCAGAAGGACGAGGATAGGAAATAACAAAAAGCCACCCGGTGTACTCAGGTGGCTTTGTCTTATCGGGGGTTAATCATCCACAGTTGCCAGAACGGCTTGCATGGCTTGTTTCAACTCACCCAAGTCTGCGTAATTCAAGTTTACATGGCCAAGCTTTCTGCCCATTTTTGGTGTTTTGTTGTACCAATGTACATTAGCATGGCTGGCAATAAGTTCTTCACTGGAAGGAAGTTTGTTACCACCAAGAATGTTTACCATTCCGGTATAGCCAGAAACACTGGTATCACCAAGCGGGAACCCACACAGGGCACGCAAATGGTTTTCAAACTGGCTGTTTAACGAACCGTTTTGTGTCCAGTGGCCGCTGTTATGCACACGAGGTGCAAGTTCATTCACCAATAGCTGATCGCCAACCTGGAAACATTCCACCGCCAACACACCAACATAGTCCATTTCTTCCAGGATCTTTTGCGCGTAGCCTTCAGCTTTATTTTCCAGCGCGTCAGTAAGCCCTTCTGCAGGAGCAATAGACGTAGAAAGAATGCCCTGCTTGTGTACGTTTTCAGTTAAAGGGTAACAACACACCTCGCCATTAACCGAACGCGCTGCGATCATGGACACTTCTTTATCAAAGGGCACCCAGGACTCAGCAATAAACTCACCTTCAAGCCCCAAAGCCTGAAACGCCTTCAAGTCATCTTCGGTTTTAATCAACCACTGATGCTTACCGTCATAACCGAACTCTGTTGATTTAATGACCACCGGCATAGAAATCTGGCTTTCGATGGAATCGCCGCCGTGAAAACCGAAAAAGTCGGCGGTTGGAATTGACAGCGATCTTAGAAACTCTTTCTCACGAATGCGATTTTGGGATAACCAAACGGCTCTTTCGTTAGGGTATGCGGGACAAAACTCCCCCAAACCTTTGAGCAAAACAACATCTACCGATTCACGTTCAACCGTAACAAGGTCTGGTTGCCCCAGATCCTCAAATATCTGCTGTGGTGTGTGGCTTGAATCCAATCGAACAATGGTACCCAAACCTTCCACACATTGAATGGACTCGTCTTGTTCGACCAGAAATGAAAATTTTATGCCCATGGGCCAGCCCGCTAATGCGAGCATTCTTGCAAGTTGGCCTCCACCAATGATTGCAACATGCATTATTCGACCTCTTCCCCGACTTCTTGGGTTTGTTGTGCGCGCCAATCAATCAATCTGCCAGTTAATGCTTCGTCAGACAAAGCAAGGATTTGCGCAGCCAATAGACCAGCATTAAAAGCGCCGGATTCTCCTATAGCTTGTGTGGCAACTGCAACCCCTTTCGGCATTTGGACGATAGAAAGTAGACTATCCATACCCTTAAGAGCCTTGGATTGAATAGGAACGGCAACAACAGGAAGGTGGGTCATGGCCGCAGTCATTCCAGGTAGATGAGCAGCACCGCCGGCTCCGGCAATAATGACTTTGATACCGTTATCCGCAGCAGACTTGGCGTATTCATACAGACGGTCAGGGGTTCTGTGGGCAGACACGACCTTGGCTTCGTATTTTACTTGCAGCTGATCGAGTACCTGGCATGCCTTTTCCATTGTTGGCCAATCCGACTTTGAGCCCATAATGACCCCGACTGATATGTCTTTACTGCTCATATAACCTCTTTTATTACTCAATTTATGAAAACCAATAAAACGACCAAGAGATTTTCGCTGGCCCTGAATTACTGAAAAGCCGGTAGCTTACAGTAGATATCAGACCAATGAAGACCTCTCTCGCTGTCACGCCTATTCACGAAAAGTAAAAAAGGGCTCAGACGAGCCCTTAATTTTACCCCAAAAGGGGCGCCTTTGCGGCTTAAATAAAAAAGCGACATCAATACTTTAGCCCTGGAGCTTGAAAACACTGTGTGTATCGATCAGTGGTACTGGGAGTTGGACCAACACAGAGGGGCACAATGTTCTCAAAATCACCAGAGTGAAAAGTCGTTTTGAACACACCTATGTGACAAAGGGCAAAGCACTTTACCTGACTATGCAGCAATCACGGTCGACTTTTCAAAAGTACTGTTGTCGCGAAAACAGTTACTTGCGTGAGAGGACCAGGTTTTACCCCTCACGCACAAGCATCATGCCAAAGTATCACGATAGACAATAATAGATTTCTTATCTAGAATTCATAGATATTTATCTATAGGTAGAGCTATGGCCAATTCTCGACTTCATTCTCACATTGGCACCTTTCGACAAATGGAATTACTGGTTACCGTCTACGATACAGGCAGCATCAACAAGGCTGCTGAAAAGCTGCATTTGACCCAACCCACCATATCCATGCAGTTGAAGAAAATGGCCGATGCCATAGGCATGCCGCTATACAATAAAGTCGGCCGCAAACTGGTTTTTACTGACGCAGGGCTGATTTTGGTACAAAGCGCACGGGAAATACTGGATAGTTTTTCCCGCTTGGATATGAAGCTGGCGGACTTACGGGGCTTTAAATCCGGAACACTGAAAATTTCCGTGGTGACCACGTCAAAATACTTTATCCCTCACCTGCTCGGCCCATTTTGTAAACGCTATCCCAACGTGGATATTCAGCTGAAAATAGGCAACCGGGAACAGATTATTGAACGACTACGTTCGTCTCTGGACGATTTTTGTGTTTTCAGCCATGCCCCTCAAAATATGGACATCTGCACGCTGGATTTCTTACCCAACCCCCTGGTAGCCATTGCCAGCGAACAGCATCCACTGGCATCTCAGGAAAAAATTACGCTGGCAGAACTTGAGAAATACCCTTTCATCATGCGTGAACAAGGCTCAGGCACCCGAAACCTGATCGAAAACTTTATGAAAGAACACAAGATATCGCTTAACGCCCGGATGACGATCGACAGTAATGAAGCCATCAAACACAGCGTTGCTGAAGACCTTGGGATCTCCATCTTATCCAAACATACACTGGCATTTGACGAAATAGCTGGCATCAAGCATCTGGAGGTCGAAGGCATGCCAATTCAGTGTCGGTGGCAGCTGGTATACCCCAGTAACAAACGACTTTCGGTCATCGCCGAGGCATTTTTAAGCTATCTTAACCAAGGAGAGGGATTAGACTCACTGAAAGCCAGGATTGGCGATATGTCGTAAACCGTGGAACTGCCACACACGTATAAAGTTCTTTAATTACCGGGAATTAGAGTTGAGCTGTTCATGTCGGATAAAAAACAAACAAATACCCCCATAGCGATTGGAATCAGCAGTTGTTTGCTTGGTGAAAAAGTCAGGTTCGATACCGGTCACAAAAACAACGATTACATAACCAAAACCCTCTCCCAGTATTTTCAATTTAGAGGCTTTTGCCCGGAGGTAAGTATCGGGCTAGGTATTCCACGAGAACCCATTCGTTTGGTGACAGATACCATTGACGGCGAAGTTCGCTGTATTGGAACCAAAACACCAGAGCTGGATGTAACAGATAAGTTAACCCAATGCGGAAAAGACCAATTGGATTGGGTGAAAACACTTTCCGGCTATATATTCAAAAAGGACTCCCCCAGTTGTGGAATGGAACGGGTTAAGGTTTATTACAAAAATAATCCCAAACGAAATGGAGTAGGACTTTTTGCCTCGGTGATTACTCAACACTGCCCAAACCTGCCCACGGAAGAAGAAGGTCGGTTAGGTGATGCGATGTTACGGGAAAATTTTATTAAACGAGTATTTCTATATCATCGCTGGCAGCAACTTATTGGCAGCAACCCCAGTAAAAAGCAACTGGTGCGATTTCACGCCCAACACAAACTCATCTACATGAGTCACAATCAAAGCAAAACCCGCAAGCTTGGACAGCTAGTAGCTAAAATCGGCGAATTTGAACAAAACGATTATTGTGAACAGTACTTACAGCAAGTAACGGACATTCTGTCCAAACCCGCTACGCGTAAAAACAACACCAATGTACTTAAACATATTCAAGGGTATCTCAAAAGACAATTGGATACCGACGATAAGCAAGAGTTGGAAGAAACCATCGAACAATATCGGACTGGATTGGTGCCGTTGATTGTGCCAATCACAATTTTAAAACACCACTTCCGTAAATTCCCAGATCAATATATTGATGACTCCCTTTATATGCAACCACATCCTCAGGAGCTGATGTTAAGAAATCAACTGTAATGCATTTGGGGTGTTTTGTTCTTGACAGTGGGGTCACGATACAGCCCCACTATTTTGAATTAATCCACGATAGTACAGGTATTCCGTCCGCGCCCTTTTGACATTTTCAGTCCTTCTTTCGCACGAATATACAAATCGTTAACATCAATATCGGTGGTTTTTATTTCGGTAATACCCGCAGATATGGTTATACTCACCGTATACTCAAGAGCTTTCGGCAAAACAGCATAATGCTTAATTTTTTTACGGCAACGTTCAGCCAGACAAAACGCATCGGACGAACTGGACTCCGGTAAAATCATCCCAAACTCGTCGTTACCCAAACGAGCCAAAAAATCAGTATGTCTTAGTTGCTCTCGTACTTTTCTAGAGAAAAACTGCAGCATTTCATCACCAACCAAAAAACCGTTTTCTCGATTGAGCGTTTTCATTTTATCAATATTGAGTAGCACTAATGACATAGCCCGGCCATAACGTTTACATCTGGCCATTTCAGCTCTGGCAGTACGTTCAAATGAATAGCTATTAGGTATACCGGTCAGTTCATCCAGATCATTGAGATGTTCAATATCTTCCAATGCCTGAATCAATTGGATTTTTGCTTTTTTTAACTCCGATATATCCGAGCCACGAACCACCAAGAGCTCACCAACTAATTGTTGAGAAATTTTAAGCCACTTATGATCATGAATATCAACAATCAGTGACTTATCAATATTCAGGTTGACCCTCTCTTCCACATGGGTAAGCCATTGCTCAAATTCCGCTTCTCCGAGGTTTTTACCTCGTCCATTACCGTAAGCATTGAGCATGAGTTTTCGATAGGATACGCCCTGACTAAGATCTTTCGGTGTATAAAAAAAGTCCGCCATCGCCTGATTACAATAAAGTAAGCGATTTTTGTCGTCAAAAACAGCAAAGCCGTCGGGTATATTATCCAGCACTGACAAAAGGAGTGCGTCGATTTGCATAATCACTATCGAAATGAGTAAAAACCTAATAATAGTTAAGTTTGACCGAAGAATGAATGCAAATTTTATTCAGAAATGGATAGAAAAAAGCCAAGATCAACATAAATGACCACAGAGACTGGTTGATCCTGGCGGAAAGGTTTATTCGAGTTCAGCAGCAGGTGTATATTGAATATCAACCCAATTATCTTTTGCTTTGTCGATATTACCAGCAATATCCTTCTGCCAGGTTTTCTGTATATTCTTGTTCAAGTTCAGATACAACGTCCCATCAACAATTTTCCAGGCTTCAGGGTCAGTATCCAATTTTTTATCCAACGCCACACCCATCGCACAAAAACCACCAAAGGCCGGCGCATACTTGTGTGGAGTATCTTTAAACGTATTGCGGTGCTCTTCGGATGCAAAGTAATAAATAGCACCATCATATACAGCAGAATACTTACTATTACCTTGAACGGGTTTACTTTTAGTGAAGTACGCAACCGGATCATAACCGTGGATCGCGACATCGTTGGCAGTGGCGTTAATGTCTGGCCCGGCGGCAAAGCTATGTGCACTTAGAACCAAGCTCGACACAAACAGTGAACGACGAAAAAAAGAATGATTTAATTTGAACATAATAGTTTCCTCTGTTAACAATAATACGAGTAACAACTCAACAAACTTAATTAGACGAAAACTGATAGGACACCGCTGTCCCGGCTCGTCCAAGAAAATGGCGTAGAAAGTGATCGAATGAAATAACCCCCGCACTACGAATTAAAACGGCAAGCAAAAGCACACCCCACAAAACATGATGTATTTGCGCCGCAGGAGAAATCTCCACCAAACTAATCAAAGCCACATAATTCACAACCAATAAACCGACAGCAGAGAATCGTGAAAACAAACCGGCGATGAGTAATATCGGCAACACAATTTCACCACCCGTACCCAAAATGGCGGCTGTCTTCGGACTTAAAAACGGCACCTCGTATTCGTATTCGAATAACATCAGGGTTGTCTCCCAACTCTGCAGTTTAAGCAGACCGGATTTAAGGAATATCCACCCGACATGTATGCGCGCATACACAAGCGCTAAAGATTCCAGAAACAAAAAAGTTGGGCTAAACCTCGATTCCCACGAATAATAAACACTTAAATACTTTTGCATCGTACTCACCTCTAATCACATCCTGCGTTGAATTTGGAAGTATTCTAGTGGGCACCCTCCGGACTTTTGGTTAGAATCGTCTTTATTTTCATACTGATAGTCTTGGGGTTATGGATAAGCTTTCTGATTTGCTACAACATGTTCGAATTACTGCTGGCGTGTTTTACACAGGTAACTTATGTGGACTGGCATCATTTGATAAATCAAGCCAACAAGAAGGCCATATACATGTGCTTAAACGCGGCAAGATGCACCTTTCCACCCAGACAAAAAAACAGTTTGAGATTCCCTCACCAAGCTTGATTTTTCTTCCTCAACCGCTCGCTCACAAAATGACCGCAGATGAAGACGAAGGAGCAGATCTCGTTTGCGCAACCATTACCTATGGGATGGACGCCAGCAATATGCTGACTCAGGGATTACCGGAGTGCATGGTCGCCCCTTTCAGCGAACACCCACAGTTGCAGGCAATAAGTGATTGGCTGTTTCAGGAGGCATTTAAGGAACAATCCGGCAAAAATGCGGTTATGAACCGTCTGTGCGAACTGCTGGTTATCGAACTTTTTCGAATACAAATGGAAATCACCCCAAAAGCCACAGGGGTCATTGTAGGGCTTAATCACCCGAATATAGGTAATGTATTAGAAGCAATACACCGACAACCTCAGGAACGATGGTCTTTGGAAAAAATGGCTGAACTCGCGCACTTATCCCGCTCGAAGTTCGCGGCTTTGTTCAAGGATGTGGTCGGGCAACCACCGGGCGATTACATCACCGAGTGGCGCCTTGGAATAGCGCAAAACCTACTAATGAAAGGTCAGCAAATTGGTGTTGTCGCTAATAAAGTAGGCTACGAAGACGGTTCCGCGCTGGCAAGAGCATTTAGAAAAAAAACCGGACTTTCACCCAAGGAGTGGCAACACAAACACGCACAATAATCTCTATTTTTCAACAAGTTACAGAATGAAGCTCATTCTGTTTTAGACTTTACTTTAAGTTGCTCCCCCCTGCTATTCGCAAGAAATAACAAGACCGGTTATCAGTGATGACAGCATTGATGCCCTCCCTCACCATCGCCGCAATGCTGATGTTGCTTAGCACCATTACTGCAACACATTCTTCTGTTTTCGGATGCCGCCTGCACCTGATCCAGCTCTTGTATAGGTGTTAGTTCTGACACAAAAACTTCAGACAGGGGTGTTTTTTCCGGCGAACGAAAAACCTTTAACCCATCGTTAAATAAGCTCTTGAGCATACAGCGACCAATGTGACGCAGAATAACGGCATCCACCCTATTCATTCTGAACAATTGTATAAGTTGATCGCGGCTTTCCGAACTGGGGTTCCTTGCCGCCGGGTTTGCAACAACTTCCGTTTTACCTGTCTCGTCATTAACTAACATAATTTGTTTTGCGCGGGCAAAATGAACGGAAATCTTGCCGTATTGGTATGGAATTGCATAAATCATGACAACCTCTCAGGATCAATAGTAAGCGCCATTCCTTCGACCAAAGATTGCGCCACCTTATGCCGGGCGCGAGCAACGATATTGCCGAAGGTTTGACGAGAGACGGCCATTTCATCCGCCGCCTGTTGATGGTTTAGGTTCAGTAAATCAGCGAGGCGAATAGCCTCCAATTCATCTGCTTGTAACGACACGGAATCGAGCTGAGATAAGGGCACACCATTCGGTTTAAAACAGCTGAATGCAGGACGACAGCCAATTCGCCGCCCTTTCTTAGGCCTGACCATAGTTTTCTCCACCTGGAACAAACCCACTATACGCCAGTTATTGGCATATGCCAATAACGAATTTATATCGCTTTAATGTAGGGAATGGCAATACTGAAAAGGTTTTAGCCATTAAATGCTCGACACTCGGCATCAAGAAAGAGAGGCTTACATGCTAAAACTCAAAGTGAACATCAACAGTCCTATAAACAAAAGTAACAAGCTTGGCCACAAAAAAGAGTGTGCCAAAAAGGAGACCTCAGGTTTTTCAGGTTTGTAGAAAACCTTAACTTTATCTCCCACTTGAACACCATCAACCAACTCCGACTCTCTCAATATTGGAGCGGAATAAAGCCGGTTTCCTACATACTGACAGCCCTCAATAACATAGGTATAACTTAACCTTAAAACAGTTTCCTTTTCACCAAGGCTCCACGGAGTAATAAAACGTGAAGCAATCCTTTGTTGCTGATTTTGCTGAACACGGCCAACAATGTAAGGCCATTTTCTGCTCGCCAATGTCCGCACCAAATTGGCGAGAGCGAACAGACTGATAGCTGCGCCGACGAAAAACATAAACCAGGATAACGTCATATATGAGCCAGAAATAAGTTATCTATCCAGATCATCCAAACCGGATAAGAAAAATATCATTTTTTACTCAGCTGTACTGTTGCTGTGCTTTCATCTTTCACGATATAGAACACGGTAAATGCCGCCACATTTTTTCCTGCATTATTGAACTTGGTAATGTTCACGCCTTGAGGCTCGTAAAACGTATCTCCCTCCTTCAATATTACCTCCTTGCTCCCCTCTTCCTTATAGATAATCACCCCTTTGTTCACAACGCCAAAGGTAGGCACAGGGTGCCGGTGATTTGGAGCAGAAAACCCTGGTGACATTTCAATACGCTGGGATTTAATAAACGCCTTTTCACCAGTCAATGAAAACTCGCGGAAGAACTTGTTTTCACGAGTTATGCCTTCAGCGGCTGTAACCTGACTGGAGAAAACAATACCTAATAGCAACAAGGTATTTTTAAGATGTAAACTCAATTGAAATTCCTTACAAAAACGGTAAATAAGATTCTATCGTACTTTTATTAGTATACGTTCCAATAATGACAAATAGTGTATCCACCAAAAAGGGACGACAAATAGACAAAGAGTATGACTATGATATTAGCCCCAAAGCTGAGTTAATTTTTGTTTATAGGCTGCCTGGTCGTTTAGGTTGAGAGCATCATCAAGGTGTATTGGATCTGGAGTAGAAAAAGTTCCTCCCCAGCGCAATGGGGATGCGTCTTTCGCTAACCAGTTAAGAAAACGTTTTACTTGAGCATCAGAAACAGGGTCATCTGTATTTTCCTGGCTAATATCTAATTCAGTGATGCGTTTGGAATTGTAATACTCTCCCCCATACTGGAGGTTGAAATCAAGCGCATGCCCTACAAAATGGTTGGAACTTTTGGCGGGTTCTACAACGGTGTTGGTAATGTCTTGATCCGGTTTACGCAGCGAGCTGGTCACGATAAGCTGTAACTCCAACGTTTTCAGCTTTTCATCAATTTGCGTTAGAAAAACAACAAAATCCTCATCAATTCGAATTAAATCGCCGGAAATATTTGAACCTTGTGATTGAAAATTAACAATATTCGCCGTTACCCCAGCGGTGGCTTCTGGAGGAGGTGCTGCTTCCGTGTAGTCAGCAGAAATATAGCCTTCACGCCCATTTTGATCTCGTACTTTTAGCCAATGCTGATCATCCAGCACTTCAAGTAACGATCCATTTTTCAGTACGTCCAACACCTCACCGGAAATCGGAGAGGCTCTCAATCTTAAGCCTGAACGGGCATTGGTGGTGCAATATCGTCGTGCTTTCATAGTCCAGCTTCCGCATTCTACCCCTTATCATCAATTACCCTTTTGGTTGATCATCGGATTTTTTTATTTGATCCCCTTGAAGGGTAATGAGCTTTTCTTCCCCCGTTTCATTATCTAAAACCTTGGCTTCGTACGAATCCCCTCCCAGACTCTTCCTAATTGCCAACTGAGTGCCCACGTCCAGCCCAGCAATGCCTTTAATCAAAGTAACATTTTCGCCGGAGGCAAAACTGTCTGCCTGGGGTGTCGGTGTAGCTTCCGGCTCATTTTCTTTCTTTTCATGCAACATATTTTGCATGACGCCCACTCGTATTCGCGAGTCACGCAGCCCTGCGCCCAATAGACCATCAACGGATTTTCTCACCGCCACCAAAACAACTTCGGAAGAGAAACCGGCAACAAAAGCTAACAGCACGCCTGCCGCCATATTTTCCGGTTTGGAATAGGAATACACGAGAATGGCGATAACCGGCGCAGAAATAACTTGCAGGATTTGAAACAAAATATATTCACGGGCTTCCGGTGCCGTAATAGGTGGCGCCAGCTCGACGTTTTCCTTAATCTTTTTCTCAAAGTTATCTTTATATTGTTGGGTGGCACGCCGCTGGTATTCAGGCACGCGACGAATCATGGAGATTAAGGCACCGGCAATGGATAGAATAAAGAAGTACAAAGGAACAATAATGCCCCCCACAACCGGCTGTCCAGGTAAAAAATTGACCATTTTTTCAGATTTTTTACTGGTCTGTTGTAGCTGAGTATATTCTCGGTTTAGTGTATTCCATTCGGCTTGAGCTTCATTTATTTTAGTCTTAAGCGCAGTTGCCTGTGCAGCGAAAAACTGTTTCTTGTTTTTATCTGCGCAATCCGGGCATGCCACACAGCTTTGTGGTAACGAAACCGGATTGGTTGGGTCAACATTCAAAACCGTTAATGAGTCCCCAATTTGATCCAGGCACTTTTTATATTGAGCAATACTGTTTTTCCTGTCATTGAGGGCGCTTGCCGTACCCGTCAACGCCTGCTCGAGTGATGAGTAGCCCCCCTGCTCACCGTTGCTACTTGAATTAAATTTTTGTTTTCCCAAATATTGAGAAAAGCAATCGCCGGAGATGTGGCACAACATTATATTGCCACCAATACTCACCACCCATTGAGGCGGCAAATCACCACAAAAAGCCCCATCGGGCATTGCATCCAGCTGAACTTTTACCCGATCCTTATCGATATCCGGGTTATCGCTTAAAAACTGTGTCAATGCATCTTTTAGTTTACCCGAATCGCCAGAGCGCGAGCCAAAATCACATCCGGGTAAAACAGCCAAAGGACTGGAAATATAATAGAAGGCTTGATTGGGCTGGCTGTCGTTTTTCTTGGAGGAAATAACAATAGGTTCTTCAAGCAAAAATAAAATGGATAAACTTGCCGAGGTAACTAAGGCAATAAAAAGGTATGCAAAACGTAAAATCACATTAAAACGCGAGTTGTCTGCGGTTATAGATGCATCGTCTTGCAATCCCGCCACAGTTTCTTTGCTAGAACTATTCAACGGCCGCGTAAAGATCAATATTGAGAAGAACAAAAGCGCAAAGGCAATATAATGAGAAATGAGAATCTCCCCTTCACTACCTTTGCTGCTCTCTATACCGAATTCCAGGTGCACAGATGCCATTAGCAAAATGAGCGTGAGCAACGCCAACAAGCCCGCACTATCCTGCACCCAACAAATACACTGTTTTAAAGACGGCAACTTAATAACGGGTTTTTCCATGACCACCTTCATATATTGAGGTGCTATTTCACCTATTCATGTTCAAATAGCGGTTTATGCCCTTCAAGAATAGCTCTGAGCCTGGAGGCCAGTTCTTTCGTTTGAGAATCATCTGCCTGATTTACTTCTTCCAGTAAATCACGTAGATTTCGCTTCATATTGGTAATCGCCTTTTCTCGTGCATCCAATGAAGTCTTTAATTCAACCTGCTTTGCTACAGCATCTGCCTGAGTAGTCAACTCCAGGGAAGTAGCACCGTCCTCTCCGAGTTTAACGCCGGCTCCTGCTACACCGCCAGCGACCGTTAGTGCTGCGTCGGCAAGCGAGCGGGCAATATTCAGCTGACTTTTTACCGCAGCAGAAACGGAGTTTTCGCCGTAATGCACCCGGTAACGAATAGGGTTGTCGCGCACCACTAAGGCAGATACTTTGCCATCACCACTAAAATAGGTTTTGGCAAACTTTTTATTCCAATGGGCTTCGTTGGCAGGATCCGTTACAGCCCGCCATACCGGATCGCCCGAATCCTGTAAACGGTCAATTTGCTCCATAAATTTGGAGGAATTTTGTACCAAACCAATCAGAGCAGTACTCGCAGAAACACTGTCGGTTTGATTTTCTCTTAACAACTCCAGTTCATTACCCAAGGCTTTAACTGAACTGCTTAAGCCCTGAGAACCGAGCTGTTTATTAAGGCTCGCGGCACTGAGATTACTACCACCATAACGGGCGGTACTCATAGCAACCAACTGCTGTATATTGATTTTTACATTATCTGCGATTGCGCGAATCCGCTGTTTTTCCTTGCTATTTTTGGCATTTAACAGAACCACATTCAACAAGTTCTCAAGATTTGCCCAATTGATATAAAAGCGTGCCGCAGGTTGCCGCATCGCTTCGTATTGGGCAACCAAGCGTGCTGTGGAGGTCAAAATGTCGGTTTTCGCTTGCTGTAATTCAATACTTTTTGCCAGTTCCCTGAGCGCCCTATCATTACCCAGGGATTCCGGTATTTCTTCACCTTTGTCAGCGCAGTATAAGCTAAATTTTTCGGTATATAATTTTGTGTTGCTGCACTCATGATCCTGTTTGGGGATCTTATTATTTTTTTTGAATGTTTTTTTGTCCTGAGTATCCGCAGCTTGAAATTCAGCAATACGATTGCGTAAAGTTTCAAGATAAGCATCAAGATTGTTGTATACGGTATTTATTTTTGATTGAAAGAGTAAAATATTTTCACACTCGGCTTGAGTATATTGGGCCATTCTGAAATAAAGTTTCTCCAGCTCTCCCATAGCCTTCATTGTTGGCATTTCTGTATGCAAGAAGAAGTCGGTAACGTCCACGTCTTGACCATTCTGTTGCGCTATATTTAACTTTTGTATTTGCTGCTTACAACTATCGTCAGACAATACAGAATCCAACCATAGTTTATCTGATAGTCGAGACCCCCCGGCTCCTTGCCAGGCCGAAGTGTAAAGTTCCACCGCACGTGTATTCACATAGAGACGATGGGAATAATCTTGTTGTGCTGCAACAGCAAGCTTTTGCGTATTCAAAATCATTTGTTCCGCTTGACTTGGTGTTAAGAGGGGTTCAATTTTTGGATTTTCATCATACATATCCACGTGTATGGTCATTTCCGACGTTGCGCAGCCGACGCATAAAACCAGGACCAGATGTAGAGAGAGTAATTTACATAATGTCATCACATGCTCTCCAACAGAAACAGTAGCGTTCGGATATGCTCATTTAGGTTGTTTTTATCCGGGTTATTTTCCGTTGCGGTTTTTGCATCATCAATTTTACTCACCAGAGCAGCATCCAATTTTTTATTGGCGTTATTCTGGCTTTCTAATGTAGCAACCTGGTTGGAATTATTTTGCTGTACAACCTGAGCCAGCTTAAGCACACCGGCACTGGTTGCTTTTGAGTTGCTAAATTGTTCGATATTTTCCAGTACCTTAGTCGGGTCTGCGGTTAAAAAGAACACCAGCTTCTGCCCACTTCGACGCATCACCATGCTCGCCTCAGGGTTGTATTCCATTTCTACTGCACCATCGGGTAGCGCGATACCATCTCCAGCGGTCGCACGCACCAGACGCTGAGCATTCAGTAAACGCTTGATTGTTTCCGAGGAAGAGTTCGGATCTTTAGCCGCATTTAAGTAAGCGATGTGGGTATCCAGTATGGCTTTATTGACGGCTTCTTTTAGCTCTTTTTCCGTATTCACAGCGTTGGCAGAAAACTCTTCGATATTTCCACCGTACAGTTGGTCAACAGCATCGGCTGGCAGCCAGTATGCGTAGTACTTGGCATCAGTAAAACGGGTTTCAACATCGACCCGGATACGATAAAAGTTAACGTTTTCACCACTGGGCACTGCCAGGTAAAAAGTCTCTTCAACGTCCATTGGCCCAAAATAAGCGCATGCATTAAGAAAGATAGTGAGCACAAGAAGGGCGTGTCTTTTCATACGAAATAACCCTGAACACAAAACTCATACGATAAAAAACACGAATAAACTAGAGCGGGACGGTCAAAAGCAACATAATGTCGCCCTGTTCCACAATTTATTTGTTCATTGCCGTAACTGTAAAAAACCGCTTGTTATCAGTTGCATTGGATATCTATTTTTAGCCTAGTAAGAAACCTCAGAAATTCAACTGATTTATTTCCCAGTAAAAAGTACCGATTTATATATAGAGGCAACGGTTATTTCCTCGCTTTACCCTCCTCTATTTTTATTACCGTAAACAAATCTACCTTGAATTAATGCATACCAATACTTGCGATTCTGTGTATTCAAAAATATGATTCCACGCCTGTTTAGTAAAACCACATAAAATTTCCATTATGCATCTGATCCAAAAAGTCCCCACCAACATCATTACTGGCTTTCTCGGTACAGGGAAAACCACAGCCATTAACCAGCTTATGAGACGAAAGCCGGAACATGAATCCTGGGCAGTATTGGTGAATGAGTTTGGTGATATAGGTGTTGATAATCAGCTGATCCGCTCAAAACAGAATCAGGATGTGTTTATAAAAGAAGTACCCGGCGGCTGCATGTGCTGTGTTAATGGCCTCCCGATGCAAGTAGCGCTCAATAAATTGCTCGCGGAAGCAAAGCCACAACGTCTGATTATTGAACCTACCGGCTTGGGCCACCCTCTGGAAATCATTGAGGTGCTGACCAACCCGCCCAATCAAAATACCATTGAGCTACAGGCGGTAATTACCCTGGTAGATGCGAGAAAAATAACTGATGAACGTTATATTAGTAATGCAACATTTATCCAACAATTAACTGTTGCCGATATTCTCGTTGCCAATAAAGAAGACTTGTACCAAGCAAATGAGTTGGAACAATTAAACGCTTTTATCAAGGCGCAATCTCTTCCTCAACGCAAGATTATCTCGACTTATCAAGGTGCTCTGCCTATCTCAATATTAAACGAAGCTAGCCAACACAATAAAACAGCGGCTTTCGTTCAAGCAAAAAAAACGCACTCTCTATTGCGCCCAGCCAAACAAACCTCAGCCAATGATGAAAATACGCTAAGCTTTCCTGAATGCGGGTATATCACGACTTCAGGCCAGTCCGATGGCTACACCAGTAAAGGTTGGTTATTTAACAGCGATTTTGTTTTTGACTACATCAAAGCATATGAACTAGTTGATCGGCTGCACTTCGATCGAGTTAAAGCGGTTTTTATTACGCAGGAAGGTATATTAGGCTGCAATAAAGTAGGCGACGAACTCACCTTGCATGAACTGGATGAAGCCATGGATAGTCGCATCGAAATAATCAGCGAGCATGAGATTGAAGATATAACTGCGCACCTACTCGACTGTGTGATTAGAGAATAATCAATAATGGGCAGCCGACGGGGTTTTATTCCCATTGTTGCCCTATACCCAACCTCCCTACTGTAATTCCTCGGTAGGATAGCATGGTCATATTTCGACCTTTTCAATATGCAAGTCAAAAACGACTGACAGGCACCTTTGATAACACTTGATTTTAAAACACATCGTTTTAATATAACCCCATTGGCTGAGCTTCGGCCAAGAAACCAAAAGCGGTTTTATCTGGATGAGACCTTCCCTATACAACGATAACAAAACGGGGCAGGAAATCTGGGAGATGTAAAAAAAGGATAAAGGAACAAGAAAATGAAATACCAGTGTCCGGGTTGCGGAGTCAACCTGAAATGGAGACTTATATTCACCGCTAATAGTCTAAATAGTTTTCAGTTAGACGGTGTTTCCTATCAAGAATATGGAAAATGCCCCAAATGTCGATGTGTTCTGGGGTTAAATCCACATCCCAATGAACAAAAAATGCACCGTTATAATATCCCTTTGGTGGTGTTTGCCTTACTGCTTGGTCTAATTAACAGCGCTATCGATTTGTATCATCAACCGACGCTTTTTTCCGGCCTGTTTATTTTCGCTTCCCTGCTAATTGTTACCAGTATTGTGGTTAGCCTCAAACTACGCCTGACCATCGCAAACGATTGGGCCAGATACGTGAAAAAAGAGGAAGAGCCATTGAAAATAATGCAGGATGTGCAGAATCAGGAAAACTGTTAAGCAGGTGAATCAATCGCGCCATTTTTTCAAGGCTTGCTGATCTTTTTCATTCGCTTCAACCCAGCGGGAACCTTGCGACGTCAATTCTTTTTTCCAAAATGGTGCCTGAGTTTTCAGGAAGTCCATAACAAATTCTGCTGCCGCAAATGCAGCTTCACGATGAGCACTGGTTACACCTACGTAAACAATTTGATCCCCCGGATATAGTTGCCCTACCCGGTGGATAATACGTATATTATTTAGCGACCAACGTTCCCTTGCTTGATGCACGATGATCTCAAGCATTTTTTCTGTCATACCGGGGTAATGCTCCAGAAACATCCCCTTTACATCACAGTTCTGATTAAAATCTCTAACCAAACCAGTAAACGTTACCACGGCTCCATCTTCATGGCCGGCACTACGTAACCCCTGGTATTCTCTGGCAATATCGAAATCTTGTTCCTGTACGGTAATATCCGTTCGAGACACATTAGCCTCCAGTAACCGGTGGAAAAAAGGCCACCTCATCACCTGCGGAAAGTGTCGCAGCATCATTTGCCATCGTCTGATTGACCGCGACCAAGGCCTTATCTTCAGCCAGGTATTCTTCCATGCTGTTAAATCGACTTTTTAACGTTTGCCTTAACTCGGCAACAGTCTGTACTTCAGAAGCTTCAAGATTTAATTCAGGGCACGCAAGTAGTTCCCGCAGTTGACCAAAAAACACCACTTTAATCACCGTTGCCTCCCCATTCATTGCTTACGCCAGTGTCCGGTTTTACCGCCTTGTTTTTCGACAACCTGAATGCCTTCAATGGTCATACCTGGGTCGACCGCTTTACACATATCAAACAAAGTTAAAGCGGCGACTGAAACAGCGGTTAACGCTTCCATTTCTACACCGGTTTGCCCGGTTAATTTGCAGAGGGCAGTTATTTCTACGCAGGAGGATTCCGTATTTAATTCAAAGTCCACACTGACTTTTGACAGCATTAATGGGTGACAAAGAGGAATTAAATCACTGGTTTTTTTGGCTGCCTGAATACCGGCAATGCGGGCAACCTGAATAACATCACCCTTTTTATGACCGTGGTTAGCAATCAATTCCAGGGTTTCCTGTTTCATGCAAACACGCCCTTGCGCAACAGCCTGTCGTTGGCTCTGCACTTTCTCGCTTACGTCCACCATGCTTGCCTGTCCCTGTTTATCTATATGCGTTAAAGCCATAGATTAACCTCTAGACTCACAGGCATCTGCCGGCGCTTGCTTTAATTGCGGCACAAAATTGCACGGTCTGTGACTGGCATCCAGCTGATCCTGAATAATGCCTTCCCATGCTGTTTTACAGGCATTGGTCGAACCAGGCATCGCAAAAATAACGGTTTTATTGGCCAACCCCGCCACAGCCCGAGACTGGATAGTCGAGGTGCCGATTTGCTCATAGGATATTTTACGAAACAACTCACCGTAACCATCTACTTGTTTATCCAGTAATGGTAACAGCGCCTCTGGAGTGGAATCTCTCGCTGTAAAACCTGTGCCTCCGGTAATTAATACCACTTGCACGGTTTCCGATGCAATCCACTGCGATACCACTGCTCGAATTTTATAAATATCATCGATGACTATTTGCTTGTCTGCCAGTGTATGCCCGGCAGTATGCAAGGCATCCGTTAAATATTCACCAGAGGTATCAGTTTGTTCCGTACGTGTATCCGATACCGTTAATACCGCAATGTTTAAGGGTTGAAATGCACTTTTATGATTGTGACCCATAACGTCCTCAAATGAAGTTGTTGTGTGCAACACGCGACCATTCTTCCGGCGTGTTGACATTCGTTAATTGCATGTTTGTCGTGCTGGCTATTTCTGCAGCCCCACACTGTTTGAGTAAATAGCGAATCGAATTGGTTTTGTCTCCATTCACAGCCAGCGATGTTTTCTCTCGTAGGTCTGTATTAACGCGAATAGAAAATGGGAAAAGGCTGTCAGAATAAAATGCTGATTTTCCGGTCTGCTCAACGGTCTGGTGTAAATGCCGTATCGCATCAACAGTGAGCAGAGGCATATCTACTGGAATAACCGTTAACCAATCCAGTTCAATTTCGTGTTCACAGATGTAGTGTAGAACAGAATACACGCCACCAACCGGTCCCTTATTGGGAATAAGATCAGCGATACCGTCACCCTGATTTCGACTAACATATACGTGTTCACAGCCAGATTGAACAAGACGATCACAGCTGTACTCCAACCAACTCTTACCTTGAATCGTTAATAGCGCTTTGTCTTTTCCCATGCGGCGGGATTCACCACCCGCCAGTACCAGGCCATGAAAAACGGGATTATTTTTCTGCGCCATGGAATTAACCGCCTAGCATCGCCAAATGTTTAGTGGCGCCACTTTGGTGTTCTTGTAAATAGTGTGTTGGCAGTTTTAAACCAAGAACTTGGTGAATGTAATGAATCAACTTTTCCGGGTCATCAAGATATGGACGTAGTTCGTAACCTTCTTCACCAAATAAACACAAGTGTAACTTACCGAGAGAAGACACGCGCAGACGATTGCAGCTGGAACAAAAATCTTTACTGTAGGGCGCGATAAAACCAATTCGCCCATCAAAATCCGGGTGGAAATATTCCTTTGCCGGGCCAGCACTTTTAGCACGAATCTGCCGCTGCCAGCCACGGGAAATCAAACTGGATTCCAACTCATTCGCTGCCACATGGTTGTCGTGAAAAAACTGTTTATTATCACCAGTTTCCATCAATTCAATCATGCGCAAAGTAATCGGACGATCTTTAATCCAGGAAAGAAAATCTTCAAATTCACGTAAATTGTATTGACGCATCAAAACGGTATTTACCTTGATTGTACCGATTGATGTTGCGCAGGCTTTGTCCAACGCCCGTAAAATGGATTCGAGTGCGTCGTGCCCAGTGATGCTATTAAACATACGCGGGTCAAAACTATCGATACTGACATTCAGCCGATCCAAGCCAGCCGCAACCCAATCATCGAGATATTTTTCCATACGATGACCATTGGTAGTCAAAGCAACAGTTTTTATTCCTGGCGTCGCTTTTACCGCCTCAATAATCTGAGGAAGGTCTTTACGAATACTCGGCTCACCACCGGTGATGCGTATTTTATCAATACCGGCTTGAGCAAAAGCGGAGGCGATTTTCCGGATTTCTGTTAATGATAGGAAACTGGGCCGCCCTTCCTGCTGATAACCATCAGGCAGACAGTAGTTGCAACGGTAATTGCAGGCCTCAGTAACGGATAGGCGCAAATAACGAAACTGCCTACCATAATTGTCTTGTAGCATGTTCAACACCTTTCCAAACACGGGAGGCCAGTTGATTTCTCTTCTAACCCGGTGGCTTTAACCACGGCCTGAGTACCATGCCAGAGGTTTAGGTACACAGACTTCGGTCTTGAATGTCCGAATTTCAATTTACGACTGCTTAAACCACAAATAAGCTATGGTTTTTAGTTCGAGGTATTGCCCGACTCCATAAGCATATTCTAGTGAAAACAATCACTTAACGTACCTATTGTACGCCGTTTACAGGAACAGATTCTATATGACTATAGGGCTAACCAAAGTAAAAGCCTCTATCCATTTGGTGTTATAGCCGCATCCCTCTTTGTGACCATATACCATAACAAGGCTGTGCTTGATCTGCATACCCGGCTATCATGGGGTCAAAGCCCCAACGACATCCCCGCTATGCAACGTCTAACTCAAAACGAATCACTTAGATACTGTCGAAATATCTTTGTTCCAGACATGGGTATGGAAGGACAAGAAAAGCTGCTTAATAGCAAGGTGCTGGTAATGGGGCTCGGCGGACTCGGCTGCGCGGCCTCCCCCTACCTAGTAGCTGCTGGAATTGGCGAAATGACGTTGGTGGATTTTGATAGGGTTGAGGTGAGTAACCTTCAACGGCAAATTCTTCATACAGACAACGACTTGAATCGAAATAAAGTGGATTCCGCAAAGGAGTCGCTACAGCCACTGAACCCCAGCTGCAAGATCCAGACAATTCATGCCCAACTAGACCAGCAAGCACTGTCAGATTTGGTTCAACAGCATACCCTGGTGCTAGACTGCACGGATAACCTCGTCACCCGTAAGCAGATCAATCAATGCTGTTTCCAACATAAAACGCCCTTGGTGTCCGGCGCAGCCATTAGAATGGAGGGTCAGGTTTCCACTTTCACCATGAAAGAAAATACCCCCTGCTATGAATGCTTTAGTCAGCAAATGGGAGAGCAGCAACTTTCCTGTGTGGAGTCCGGGGTTCTTGGACCAATAGTGGGAATGGTGGGGAGTACTCAAGCTATGGAAGCCATCAAATTGATCTCGGGTTTTGGCACACCGCTGCAAGGAAAACTCTTACTTATCGACGGAAAAACCATGGACTTTCGAAGTTTTTCATTTGCCAAAAATCCACAATGCAAAACCTGCGGTGCGTCCTGATTTATTTTTAAACAGACACACCGGCATATTCAGGGGTATTGTATTGGCTATTGACTGGCCGCTTACACTTTTCGAGCTATAACAAAAACGGCTGCATTTTTTTTAGGCTGCCATTCAAATTCAATGGTGAAGCCAGCATTTTGAATCGATTGCAACAGTTGATCGCGAGAAAAAAACCGAACAAGCGGTAAAAGACCAAAAAAATGGCCTAGGGTAAGAATATATTTTAAAAACTTCATATGCCCCAGACACGCAGTACTGGAAACAAACACTCCTCCCGCTTTGAGCAGGCGATGAACTTTTGCGATTGCGACCTCCTTGTTTTCCAATAAGTGCAGTAAACTTAATGTCAGCACCGCATCCATACTCTCGTCATTAACAGACAAATCGTCTATATCTGCCTGTTCAAACGTGACATTGTTATGCACAGAAGCTTTTAATTTTTCGTTGGCAATTGCCAACATGTTCTCAGAAATGTCCACAGCACGAATATGTTTTACGTAAGGTGCGTGGTATAACGACGTTGTTCCTGTGCCACATCCGATCTCCAGCACTTCAGATTCAGGAGTAAAAAACTCTTGTGTTTTTTCCAACTTTTTATGGTACGCAGATTCATCTTCGACTGGTCTTGAGGCATATTTTTTTGCAATTTTGTCCCAGAACTTTGCGCTTTTATTCATCTAATAACCTCAAAAAAATCCCATAGATTGTTCATCACGGTCTCCATTCTACCAACTCTTAAGCCAAAAAACGCATGGATTGTTGGCATAAAAAAAATTGAGGAAACTCCTGACTTTCTCGTCCTAGAAAAACATATATTTTTTTTCACAACGGAGAATAATAATCTGATGAAAACTCCTTTACGGTCCAGCTTGGCCGCATTCATTGCTCTTTATTCAGCCACTCTTGCGGCACAACCCTCAACCGAACTTGGCATACCCAAACCGGTTTATGGTGACGACGAAATATTACCTCGTATTGTTGGCGGCATCCCTTCTCGATTTTCAGAGAGAAGCTATCAGGTATCCCTGCAATCCGGCACCAGCCATTTTTGTGGCGGTGCTTTAATCGGCAAAGACTGGGTATTAACCGCCGCTCACTGTGTAGACAATGGTGCGCCACCGCCCAGCGTACTAACAGGTACACACCTTAAAAACAGCGGTGGTCAACGTTTTGAAAGTGCTCAGGTTATTATTCACCCTGACTACCGACGAGCGCCGGAAGGCTATGACGTTGCCTTGTTAAAACTCACTGGCACACCCGATTTAAGCCTTGAGAGATTGCAATTGGCCGACAACGCCGTAATGGGAGCGGTCGCTAATCCGGGAAATACAGTCACAATATCCGGCTGGGGGCGCTTTGCAGTTGGGGGCGATAAGCCGGATAACCTTTACGAGGTGGATGTGCCCCTTGTTTCCAACGAAACCTGTAGTCTCTCGTATCCTGGGAAAATCAACGATTCCATGATTTGTGCCGGCCTGGAAGAAGGCGGCAAAGACTCCTGTGTGGGCGATAGCGGCGGCCCAATGGTGGCAGATTATCAGGGCCAAACATACAGCATTGGGATTGTCAGCTGGGGCGCAGGCTGCGCAGAACCCAACTATTACGGCGTTTATGCTCGTACTCAACATATCGCAGATTGGGTTAGGCAATATGTTCCCGTAACAGGAGGCTCTTCCTCTTCAAGTAGCAGTTCTTCCGGCGGCTCCGGGTGTACTGGCGATGCCTACGTAGTCGGTGGCAGCTATCTGAATGGAGGCGTCGTTCATCACCATGATATTCACTACCGCTGCCTGGTGAAGGGCTGGTGCGCATCTACCGCTACCTGGGCTTATGAACCCGGCGCAGGCACATACTGGACTAACGCCTGGGAGCTCGTTGGCGCGTGTGGTGCCGGCAGTTCGAGTTCAAGCTCATCCTCGAGCAGCAGCTCCTCAAGCTCCAGTAGTTCATCTTCAAGCTCGAGTAGCTCTTCCAGCTCAAGCAGTTCGTCATCCAGTTCAAGCAGCTCATCATCTGGCGGAACGGCCTGTGTTGGTCTAGCTCAATGGGACACATCCACCATTTACACCAACGGCGATAGCGTGCAGAAAAATGGCGTTAAGTACACGGCTAACTGGTGGTCACAGAATGATGACCCGGAGACTAACTCCGGCATGTGGCAGGTATGGAGCAATAACGGAAGCTGCTTATAGCGTCCCCGTTTCCAAATACTTGCTTCTCCTTCCAAACAGCAAGGGCACATGGATGTGCCGCTCTCTGTGCATAACGTGGCATCAGGACTCAGCCTGCCTTCCAAAACCAACGACTTGGCACAAATCTCTCCATAGCGACACCTTTTATAAAAGTATAAAAATACCTACAGACAAAAGGTGAATCACAAAAAAAAATGGTTTATCGTTAGTGCTTTGCACTATTCAATTAGTTACAGAGAATATAAAAACAGATACAGAAGATTACTAAAAGAAATAAAGCGTCCGAACCATCGATTCTGCTACACACTTTTATGGAAGAAAACCGATAAGTAACGATGCCTAGTAAGCGACTAAACTGAAATAAGACGAAACATCACTACTATAGAGTGAACCTGAAATTGCGAAAGCGATCTGTAAGCTGAGCCATTGCGAGAGAGCGAATTTATGAGTACTACACCTGAAAGTCTGAGCGCTTTAATCTCACACTACTTCGATGCTGATCACAACAGGCTTGAACATTTACTTAACCAATTTATTGTTTTGCTCGAAAAAGACAAATCTCGCGCAATTATGTATTTCGGCGTATTTGAAAAAGGTTTACATAAGCACGTCACATGGGAGGAAGAAGTATTATTCCCCTGGTTTGAAAAACTATCGGGCAACGGTAGTAACGGCCCAACCCATGTTATGTATTACGAGCATGGTTTAATTAAGGAAAGCATTTCAGAAATCAAAAGGAAACTGGATGACGATAATATGAATATCAAATCGAATATCCAAAACCTCCTAAGCATTGTGCAGCAACATCATCAGAAAGAAGAAAAGATTTTTTACCCCATGCTGGATAAACTGTGTGACGAAGAAGCAACCAGCGAAATATTTCTTCAGCTATCCGATCTGGATAATGAAGGCTCTACTGAAGAAGCGTAGAAAAAACGATAAAGAACGAGTAAAAACTATTTACGGTTTTTTATTTTCTCGTACCCTAATGAATTCATTGCATGCAACACGGTCTCCAGTGTTTTATGAATACGGTAGACATCTTCGACCGCAGGCCCAGTACTTACTGCAGTGATATGCGCGTGAGCATCCATTAGCTTGATTTCAAAGCTGACTTTAAAGATACCACCTCGACCATAGTGTTTATAGCCATCTAGATAATGTGCATGATGAACACAGCACTCGTATTCCGGTGTTAATAGGTCTTTTAATTTCTCCAAAACACCTTCGCAATCAATCTCCGCCGATTGCTTTTTAAGATACAGTTCAACCGGCAGATAAAACGGGCTAACGACAATCACAGCTATGCTTAAAAGAAATATACCAAGGATAACCACATCCTTATATTCCGGGTATTTTTCTAAGGTATATACCAACAGAATCAGGCCAGGAATATAAAACAGTAGCGGTTTATATATAAATTTTTTTGCAAGTTCCACGGAATTTGGTTTACCCGCTTATATAGCATAAATACTTGTCGTCTATATTCATACTAACGCTACTGAAATATGAATGCCAGAATAGCTATTCATTTGAAGACAAACGGCATAGAAAACACTCGCGACGGCGCATTAAGAGAGATAGCCAGGCCATTTAACCTAAGACATCACACCCGTTAGTCCGAAATACGCAGCTAGAAACCGGTTAAAACAATTTTTCCCCGACTGGAATCCGATTCCAATAAAGCATGAGCCCGGATTAAATTCTCTGCGCAAATTAAACCATACTGGTTGGTAAGTGTGGTTTTTATTGTGCCGGCATCGACCATCTTGGCCACCGAGGTCAATAGTTTATGCTGTTCGATCATATCCTCGGTTTCAAAAAGGGAACGGGTAAACATTAGCTCCCAATGGACAGAAACACTTTTACGTTTAAACGGCATAATATCTAAAACATCCGGGTCGTCGATCAGCGCCAGTTTTCCTTGCGGCGCAATAAGATCCACAATTTGTGACAAATAGTCACCGGTGTGTGTCAGACTCACCACATATTCAATATCGCTTTTATTTATCGATTCCAACTGAGGTAGAAGTGGCTGAGAATGATCAATCACGTAATCCGCACCAAGTGATGTTACCCAAGCCCGGCTTTCTTCCCTTGATGCCGTGGCAATAACATCTAAACTGGTCAATGATTTTGCCAACTGAATCATAATTGAGCCTACCCCTCCGGCGGCACCAATAATCAACAGTTTCCCTTTAGATTCCTTCGCCAAAAGCAAACGATCAAACAAAATCTCCCAAGCCGTAATACTGGTTAACGGTAATGCTGCTGCTTGTGCAAAATCCAGGCTCTCCGGTTTCAATGCCACAATGCGCTCATCCACCAAATGGTATTCAGAATTTGAACCCGGACGATTAATAGCTCCGGCGTACCACACTTTATCACCCGGTTTAAAAAGCGTAACGTCACCACCGACACTCTCCACTGTGCCTGCTGCGTCCCAACCTAATACCTGATAACTCCCATGCTCCGGTTGAACCCGTTTACGTATTTTGGTATCCACAGGGTTAACCGAAATCGATTCGACTTTCACTAACAAATCCCGACCTGCAGCCTCGGGTTTAGGCAGTTCAATATCGAGCAAAACGTTTTTATCTGTAACAGGTAACGATTTTTGATAGCCGACAGCTTTCATTTCAAACTCCGAAATAGTGTGTAGTCGAAATTATATAAATAATTGGTCTTATCTTTCAGTCAACGCAAGCTTTACCCCAAGCCCGGCGAAACTGAGCGAGAAAAAACGCTGAATGATTTTAGATAAACGCTCAGAACTGAGTACATAGTTTCGCAATAAACCTGCCAGCAGCCCATATAAAACAAACACGAGTAATGTCATTAACATAAATATCCCCCCCAACAACACCATACTGTTCATAGCTGCGGTATCGGTATGGGGTATAAACTGCGGTAAAAACGCCAGGAAAAATAATGTTAATTTTGGATTAAGTATGTTTAATAAAAAACCTTTGGTTACAATATTGAGACCACGAACATCGGGCTGTTCTGACAGTTTTAAAGCCCCGGCCTCCCGCCACAGACTCCAGGCCATATAGAGTAAATACACCACACCCATATATTTTATTATCTGAAAAGCCAAGGCACTCATATGCAGAATTAGCGCCAGACCGAATACACTGGCGGTAAGGGAAGGCAGGATTCCAAGAGTGCAACCCCAGGCGGCATAAACACTCGCCCTTTGCCCTTGAAGTAACCCAGTTGAGATAGTGTACAAAACCCCCGTACCAGGGATGAGCACCACAACAAAAGATGTGATTAGAAAGTCAAGGCTGATCATACGGTTCCCCCTCTAGATAAGGCTTGTGTTACCTGCGGAACTCCGTCACTTTGAGCATACGGATGACCTTCTCAAAGTGTGGGTATATGTCACCAAGAATACTATGAAGGGGGTAAAGGAAATAACTTTTTATTTGATGAAACGGAAATGCGTCAGATAAACGCCAGAAGGGATTATTTCTTAACCAGGTTAGCCGCGGTTCCGATATTAGCCGCTGTTTGAATTTCAAGCTCTTCCAGATTATGTAGATAATTTCGAATTTCACTTCGATGTTGAGCGTAATGAAAGTTCTGACAGTATTCCGCAAGGATGCGTTTGAATTCGCGTATCTTGTGAAAATGGCGGGTGTGATTCTGTCGGATTTTTGCTAACTCATCCGCGGGAAAAGTCACTTTTTGGATGTAGGCATTCCTGAGCGACTCCTCCATTTGCTGGGTAAACGCAACAAGGTAATCAATCTCATCGAAAATACTATGGATTTCGCTGATGTCGGGTTGATGAACGTTTTTTATTTTATGCACTGTCATCATTCCTTGACCGTTTGTTTAAGCGTCAATAGTAGATTAGAGCCAAAAATTAATCTAGCGATTTCCGCACTTTTACAAAGATATCTTTGATCTATTTAGACCCACTTTGGCGAATAAACCACCAAATCGCTATGAGTTTGAAGCTTAACATCACCGAACGCTATATGGATAAAAAACAACCGGCTAGATGGCTATTCGATCAAGCTTGGATTATGCAACGAAAAGTATTGAACAAAAAGATACTCAAGTATGGAATTTGTCGTGAATTAAAACAAAAAATATACATGCCAAAACCGATACCCGAAACTCACACTTCCACGGCGATAGGTTTCAAATATCCTGCCAGCAACAGCTAGGAAGCCTTGTTGCCTTCGTTATTCTCCCCTTTTTCATCATCGCCATTAAACGCAATAAATTCTAACGCCAGCCCATCCCGCTCAATGCGTACAATGCGCATTTTTACAATTGGCGCCTCATAATGCATGCCCTGAACCTGGCCTTGTACAATCTCCCCCACTTCAGGCATATCCTTCGGGTTAACAATCACAAATAATCCGGTATCAGAGATATTTTTTGTTTCAACGATACGCTCGCCGATTTCGGAATGAGTAATTTTTACATTGACGGATATGGCCTGACGGACACAACATCTCCGGTTTTCCATAGCGTATCTCTCTTATTTAAATTTGTAGAGTATCAACACAATAACATGAATTATCGAAACTCTGATCGATATTGCTCACACTCTTCACTTAGGTCTTCAATTTCTTTAAGTAACACTGGCAAGATTGATTTCAGTTTAGGAAAATTATTGTCAACTGCCAAGCTTTCCATTTCTGTACAAACCACTTGCGCGCGTTGACCTCCAAGGTTGGCAACCACCCCTTTTACGGTATGCGCAATATAGATAATTCGTTCAAAATCTTTTTCATTTATTGCCTTTTGCAAATCACTTAATCGTTCAGGAATGTCTTGTAAAAATAAATCAATTAAACGAGTTACTCGATCCTGTTTTCTGTTAACGCGTTTTAGTAGCGCTTCTCTGTCCCAGATTAAAGATCCGCTGTCTTTTTGCTCATGCTCTGTCTCGATTTGGCTCTCTGTTTTTTTCTCACCTACACTATTCTGAGGCAGCCACAACACCAGTTTTTTTGCTAACTGTTCAGGGTCAATGGGTTTAGATAAATAATCGTTCATGCCCGTGTTTAAACATCTTTCTTTATCACCCGCCATGGCATTGGCAGTCATGGCAACAATAGGAATATGGCGATAACGGCTACCTGCGCTTCCATCCCGAATACGTCGCGTGGCTTCATAACCGTCCACGTCTGGCATTTGACAATCCATAAGAATAAGCGCGTATTGAGCATCATCCGGTGATTGCTGCAAACTGCTAATCACTTCACCACCATCTGCGGCAACGTCAATCCAGGTTATGCCTTCGTCCCGTAATAAATCACATGCGACTTCCTGATTCACTTGATTATCTTCAGCGAGCAGAACACGTAAATTATTCCCCCAGGGTGATTCAGGTTCATTCAAATTATCTTTTTCCGCACGCTTAAGGTCTTTTAAATAATGATGCGTGACCAAAGGCTTTCGCTGCCCTGATGGTTGGTTCTTTTCTTCAATCACCGCGGTAAACGCTTCATATAAGTCCCGTGTCGTTGCGGGCTTTGGGAAGTACGCAGAGAACCCAAGGCTTGCATAAAAGTCGACATCATCATGTTGAGCCATAGAGGTCATCATGATCATTTTCATACCGGAACATTCTCTTGAACGAGTAAAGCGGCGTCCAAGTTCAGCGCCGTCCATGCCGGGCATTTGGAAATCCATTAATGCGACATTAAACGGTGGTTTTATTCCCCTAAGATGTCTTTCCTGGCATAACTCTAAGGCCGCCTGCCCAGAGTTTGCCTGACAAACTTTTGCCCCCCAATGATGGAGCTGTTCAGTTAACACGTTTCTGTTGGTTGCATTATCATCCACCAACAAAATGCTATAACCGGACAAATCCACACTGTTTACTTCCTCAAGCGGAGTCTGGTTCTTTTTCAATTTAATAGAGAAAGTAAAACAACTGCCTTTATCGACTTCACTTTCAACGTGGATTTCTCCTCCCATTAAATAACATAGTTTTCTGACAATTGCCAAACCTAAACCCGTACCACCATATTTTCGTGTTGTTGAAGCATCAACCTGACTAAAAGATTCAAATAAATTATTAAGTTTATTAACAGGGATACCAATACCCGTGTCAGAAATTGCACATTGGAATCCCCAGGTTTCGTCATCAATTGATTCCAAAGAGCTGCGAATTACAATTTCTCCGTTTTGAGTAAACTTAATCGCATTGCCAACGATATTGGTTAATATCTGTCGAATGCGGCCAGGGTCACCACGGACATAACTCTGCTTTAATTGCGTCACATCGAGAACCAGTTCAATCCCTTTCTCTTGAACCTGATAGCCGACGGACTCAACAAACTCATTAAGCAGAGAGCATAAATTAAAATCCAGTTCCTCTAATTCCAGCTTACCGGAATCCACTTTGGAAAAATCAAGAATATCATTAATCAAAGCCAACAATGATTGCGCACTACTCTGCGCCAGGGAAACCCGGTGAAGCTGGCTTTCCGTCAAACCACTTTTTAACAGTAACCCCAACATGCCAAGCACACCATTCATTGGTGTTCTGATTTCATGGCTCATGCTAGCCAGAAATTCACTTTTTGCTTTATTTGCCTGCTCAGCATCAACCTTGGCCTGCTCCAGCATCTTTTGTATATTTATCTGTTCGGTGATATCGGTTAATGAGCCGGCCATTCGAATGGGTTTGTCATTAGCATCAAATAACGCTTTACCTTTAGCACGAAAATATCGATATCCACCTTCTTTCAATCGTAAGCGAAATTCAACATCGTATTCAGACTTAAACTTTAGATGCGCATGCATGGCGCCCGACACTAATGCTCTATCTTCAGGGTGAACACTGTCTTCAAAGGCCTTTTTGGTATTTGGAAAACCTTCCAGGTCTGAACCTTTGTACCCCATCTGTTCCCTAAATCGGGGCGAGTAATAAACACTTTCGGAAACGATATCCCAATCCCACAAGCCGTCGTTTGACCCGCGCACGGCCAGCTCAAAGCGCTCTTCACTCTCTCTCAATGCTTTTTCTTGCATTAATTTGTCTGTGATATCCCTGGCCAGACCAAGAATAAATGGCTCCCCATTTGACTCTTCAAAACGAATTTTTTTGGTATCAAGCGTGCGTTCCTCGCCGTTGGGAAACAGGATAGTTTCCTGTATCTCGGCATATCCCTCTTTAAATGCTTTTAGATCTTGCTCGCGAACCATTTCTCTGGTTCTGGAGTCAAACCGATCCAATGTAGAGGAGCCAATGATTTGATTCTTATCGACTTCGCCAAAGAGCTTCAAGAAACGCTCATTAGCTTTAACCAGGCGCGATTCTTTGTCCTTAACAAACAAATAATCCGGCATACGCTGAAGGATCAGCTCCAAAAATCGTTCGCGTTCCCGAATATCACTTTCGGATTTCTTGAGAAACTTAAATGGGTTTAGAATAAATTTACGAGAAAACCCGGCGATAACGATAAAAGTTAAACATAGAGCAGCGACAATAGACAAGCCCATATCCCGCATCACTTTCACTTTCTGTTCGTGCAACGCGCTGTCTCGGATGCTGTAGATCATGTGAATATTTTTGTTGGCTATACTGCTTTCCGAAATAGTTTTGTATACATATTGGTTATCCAGTGTAGAGTAATTAAAATATCTGCCAGTGAGTACAACACCATGGTTTGAGTCAGACAAAATAGATGAAAAAAATTCATATAGATTTGGCGTCAGCATTACCACCAAAACACCTTCCGCAGAAGAGTGATATTTAACAGGCACAGCAATCTGAAAGAAAAAACGCTGGTGATCGACAATACTACTTATAACAAAATCTTTGTCTCCAGAGAGCAACTCCTGAAACCAGGGAAACGAATTAAATACCTGGCGATTTAATTCCTCGTGATTGGAGTAAACCGTTTGCCCAGCCACATCCAATAAGACTAAAGGTTCTCGCTTACCTAAAATCCGATATTCATTTAAAAAGTCAATGAGGTTTGCCTTTGATCTCCCCGACCCCATAACGGCATTCGCCAACAATGGCTGGTTAGCCAAATCCTGGAGCAATTTAATCCGGGTATCCAAAAAACTCTGCAGATTGTTTACCGCCAACTGGGCCTGTGCACGACTGGAAGTTTCCATGTAACCAAAAATAATACGATCAGCTCGACCTCCAACAACAAACATACTAATAAGAATAGAAACCAATAAACTGGCAATAATTGTCAGATAAAATAATTTATCTGACGACAGTCTTTTCCAATTATGCTTAGCCGAATGGTCATTCATATGATTGACTTATTCCATCCCCCGCTTCCTGGTTTGCACAATAATATGTCCCGCCTTATTGTAATGAGCCATGCAAAAGTCATTTAAACCAAGCGCCTCGTGTGCATCGTCCCGATCTTCAGCCCACGCGTGAAATGGTTTGTTATACGTTTTAATCAAACCCTGTACCGACTCGGGCATGTTTTCCAAAGCATTCCGCAAACGTCCCCGATCCTGAACAATATCACCAGTCAACGTTGAGCTCCGCAATGCAGTAAGAACCACTTTCCCCAAATCATATGAATGAATGAACCCCGGTGGCGCGGGTATATCGGACATATTTTCAAGCTCGTCGGGAAATAAACGTTTTGCCCGCAGAAATACCGCTTTGGAGAAATCGTTCACTGGTGAGGATAAAAAAGAAAAACAGGTTTGAATAAAGCTCAGTTTCAGCGACTGCGCTTTATTGTTGATGATCTTGCCAAACGAACCACCAGTGATACCCCAATGGCTGATTATAGGCAGCTGCTGATTGTTCGGCAGGGAAAGCATGGCCAGAGAAAAAACTTCACCTTCAAGCGCATTGCCCACATAGAGTATGCAATCAGCGCCATCGTTCTGAATTGTTCTCAACAGCATTTTGGCTTCTTGCTCTTTGGTGTGCCAATTAAACCACGTTGTTTTGATATCGTTTTTTTGACGAGTACTGAAAGCTTTTAGCAAAGTATTGTGGTTGGATTTCCCCCAGGGCGTATCTTCATGAAGTAAATGGGGAGTGTGACACTGAGCTTCATCCAACGCATACTGAGCTAACCTATACCCGGCTTTAGTATCATCAATGGATAAACGAAAAACCCAATTAGCCCCTTCACTGTAACGGGTAATTGGCCCTCCTGCTGCCCAGGATATCAGCAGCAGTATGCCGTTCTGGTTGATAAAATCCCGATACTGAATATAAGGAGGAGAATGCAAACCACCGAAGAAAATAAGCGCGTCAGGGTCTGACAAATATTGTTGCATATGCTGGTAACTGCGAACCGAATTACCGCGATGATCTTTTCGCACCCATTCTATTTTGTACTCACCAAGCCGAGGCTGAATTTCATCGAGCGCGGTAGCAAAGCCCATTTCCATGGACCGGGCAGACTCGTAATGGTTGGTGTAGTCCGCATCGTGGTACACCTTGAGCAGGCGCTCCTCTGCATATGCAACAGAACACCATACCCCAAGCACCATGGAAACCAGCCTGATGCAAGACCTCATTCATCAACCCCTGTTTAGTAATAGAATAGACAACTCCACTCCAAACGCTGGTTACCACGCTCACCGTATGGGCACATACCTAAATACTAGCCGAGGATTAACTGAACGTCCGTTTTGCTACATGGAACAACGATCTCATATTGCAAAAACAATATTTTTCGAGACTGCATATAACTAAAAGCTTTTAAAGACAAACAAATTAGTTAAAAGTCATAGCTCAGTACGAATTTCAGGCTTCTTCCACTTTCCATCATGCCCTTATCCGCCCAGGCACTGGCCGCATCCGTCGGTGTATGAATATCCACATCAAACAGATTATCGACCTTCATGCTCAAATCCAGGCCGGGCACAAACAAGCCGCGGTATAGCATGTGCAAATCAAAGCGAACATAATCGTTGGTTTCAACGCCTAAGCGCCCAACGGGAATGTAATCAGGTGAATTAGGATTCTGGGTCGGCGAGTTGGTAGCCGGAGCGTTGTCAAACCGGGACAGCATGGAATCGACATAATTGGCAGTAACCGTCGACAGTAGATTTCTATTCCAGTGATACGTCACGCTCATGTTTGCCAACCATTTGGGCGAGAACGCCAAGCCTCTTCCGGTGGTTTGATCACTGGAATCCTGATAGGACACGGCCGCCTCACCAGACCAGTCCTTGCCATTAAGCACTTTTAATGACGCTTCAAAACCGTAGGTTCTTATCTTGCCTTCGTTTGAGCTGCGCGTAATAAAACGACCATTCACAAACTCCTCTTTTCTCAAAACCAACTTATCCAGATTGTTTTGAAAAAGATTAAGCTGCGTGTTTAAAACGATTTGTCTGAAGGGTATATGGTGTAATCGCTCGTAGATCAATTCATAAGTAGTGATTTCTTCTTCATCAAGAAAACTAACCCGTTCATCGCCATATTCATTTCTAACTCGCAGTACATCAAAATTACTCAGAATATCTGAGTCCATATAGGCTTGGCCGTAAAGCATTTTTATCAGCGATGAATCATCAATGGCATAAATGGCCGCCAGACGCGGAGTAACATTGGTATCATCATGATTAATGGTATCCTTCCATGTGGTTTGCAGACTGTTGCCATACTCATCGGTCAAACCAATATTGTTTTCATAGGTAATATCGTGATCTGCGTAGCTCTCAACCCGAAAGCCAGACACCAAACGTAATTTTTTACTCACTTGATAATTGAGTTGAGAAAACAAGGAAAGCGTACACGGACTACATGAATCATAGGCCAGTTGATAATTATCAAGATTGGCAAAATCCCCCTCCTGCTCATGTTGACTCACCGCCTGGTACAGAAAACCAAAGCTCATATCCAGGTCTTGATTTACGGTATAAAAACCGTTGAATTCAAACTCCCAAAACTCACTGTTACTTTGTGAATAAGGCTCCGGGTTTTGCTCATCCACAAACGGTAAGTGATAACGAATTTCTGACAACGAGTAGGTAAGATGGTTTTCTATATAAAAATCATTATTAAACGGGTGGCGATAACTGATTTTAATATTATTCATTTCCTGTTCCGTTAACGGAGAAGATAATGGATTAGGCACCACAAAACTAAACCCCCTCTCCACTTCCTTATGCGCCAATTCAATATTAAAACGCTGATATTGCGCGGAAAGATCCACATACTTAAGTTCCCGACCATATCGCCCTTTGGTTGAATCTGTTGCAATACCGGCCTCATAAACTGGCTGTAAATTCGATGTTATCTTACGATAAGGTTGATCCACACCATCGGTAGTAAAATATCCCGTATTCAACGCATAGCGGATATCCGATGTGTTATTTCGGATAAATGCACCCGCCTCATAGGTTTCTCTATTTCCCGCTCCTGCCACAACGCTGCTTTTATCATTCGTTTCACGATCGTTGGTAATAATGTTTATCGCACCAAAAAATGCACCGCTGCCATAGACGACAGACATCGGTCCACGAATCACTTCTATGCGATCAATTGCCTTTACTGGCGTAGCCCACACATACGGATAATCAGCATGAAATTTTTCTGTTTGGTTTACGCCGTTAATCATCACAATGACATTGCGTGACAACTGTGTCCAATAACCTCTAACCCCCAAAGTAACATAGTGGAAGGTTTTATTATCCAACACATACATACCCGGTATCTGCGCCAAAATCTGGCGAAGGTTTTGATAGCCTTTATGTTTAATTTCTTCTCGCGTAATTAACACCACGCTTGCGGGAACATCATTAATACGCTCCGCTTTTTTGCCCGCTGTGGAAATTTCAACACTGCCCAACTCAGACAAACTCATATCAAAGAGTTTACTGGAAGGCACTACAGCTTGAGATTGAAGTGGACTTGCACCACCCGAACTGGCCATAACAACTGGCGAACTGAATACAACACAAGATAACAGCCCAATTTTTTTAACGTAACGATTCATTGTGAAGGAGTAAGGGCCTGAATGATTTTACTACAGTATAGAAAAGAATATGGCTTATTCAATTCCCACCAGGAAAGAACAAAAGAGATATTAATCAGCGGCAAAATAAAAACCATCGCCATCAGGGATGTTAAGCATTGAAAAAAATAATCAAATTACGCAAACCTAATCACAAAAACAAGTTTAACGCATACTTAGAAAAATATTGCGCCCCGGAATGAATGGCAGCATGCTACTCCGTACAACCTTCAGCCAAAATAAGTTGGCTCTTTGTTGTTTTATGCCGAATAGCAAAAAGCGGTTGTGCATCGGGGTCAGCAAGAAACGCTCTGGCATGCCCGGTGGATGGAAACTCAAGAACGATTAGTCTATCGGGTAACCAATCGCCTTCCATTAGCTCGGGTTCAACCCCTTGAACAATATAGCGTCCTCCATGCTTATGAATAAATACAGGAATTTTTTCGATATACTCAACAAACTCCTGATAGTTATTAACAGTCAAATCCAGAACTAAATAACCTTTCATCTTCGCTTCTCCATATTCCTATTTAAAAAATAAAGCGCAAATATAGACAGAGGTTACCGAGAAAAAGTCCAAGCTTTTTATCACGTTCGTTCAAAAAACAACCTCCACAAACAGAGGGATTCTGTATACACTATGCGCCCTCAACTTAAGGCAAACCGGTCAGTGGAAAATTCCGCTTAAAGTCACTCGATTGCCACAAGACATGTACCCGTATTTTTTAAGCGATATAACTACCGTGGCCAAGGCTTCAGAATCCCCTAACACACAGCAATTCACATCCTTCAACCGTCGGCTATCACTTGCACCGATGATGGAGTGGAGCGATAGGCATTGCAGGTACTTTTGGCGTCTCCTCACCCGTCAGACCTTGTTATACACAGAGATGGTCACTACCGGTGCGATCATTCATGGCCATAGAGAGCGTTTTTTACGTTTTCGTCCAGAGGAACACCCTGTGGCATTACAACTCGGTGGCAGTGACCCCAAAGCGTTAGCCGAGTGCGCCAAAATTGCACAAGATTGGGGATACGACGAGGTCAATCTGAATTGTGGTTGCCCAAGTGATCGTGTGCAGTCTGGCAAGATAGGTGCTGTATTAATGGCCGAACCCGAGCTGGTTGCCGAGTGTGTTTCAGCCATGCAGGCCGCCTGCTCTATTCCTGTCACTGTCAAACACCGTATTGGCATTGACGATATGGAGGACTACCCTGGCCTGGTCCACTTTGTTGATACAGTGGCATCCGCCGGTTGCGATACATTTATTGTCCATGCCCGCAAAGCCTGGCTTAAGGGATTAAGCCCTAAAGAAAATAGGGAAATTCCACCATTAAAATACGAGTACGTATACCAGCTAAAACAGGACAGACCCAACCTGCACATTTCAATCAATGGTGGAATAACCACGTTGGAACAAACTCACTCTCTGCTTGAACATGTCGATGGCGTAATGATCGGCCGCCAGGCATACCACGACCCATTCTTTTTAGCCGAAGCCGATCAGCAGATCTTTGGAACGGAAAACCCCAACCTGAATCGGGAGCAGGTTTTGCTGGCTTTTGCAGACTATTGCGAAGAGGAAATCGCCAAGGGCAACCGTCTCCATCATATGTCCAGACACATTTTAGGGTTATTCCTGGGGCAACCCGGCGCACGTCAGTTCCGACGTTTTATTACTCAAAACGCCTATAAAGACGGGGCCAGCGCCAACTTGCTAAGGGAAGCCCTGCAATACACTCAGCCGCTATAGGCAATCGGTAATTACGGTTGTCACTCACGGCTTGAGCCGTGATAATACGCGCACTTAACTAACAAACACGGTTATCGAGGCTTATAAATGACCAACAAACTAGAACAGCTTAAAACGTACAGCGATGTTGTTGCTGACACCGGCGATATTGAAGCCATCAAACGTTACCAACCGCTCGATGCCACAACAAATCCTTCCCTGTTGTTTAAGGCAGCTCAATTGGAGCAATACGCTCCACTATTGAACGACGCTCTAGCGAAAGCCAATGGCGATGTAAAAGAAGCCGCTGATTACCTGGCCGTAGCAATTGGCTGCGAAATCCTGAAAATCGTACCAGGAAGAGTGTCTACCGAAGTCGACGCACGCCTCTCCTTTGACACCGAAGCCACCATTGCCAAAGCCCATCGCCTGATTAGCTTGTACGAAGAAGCCGGCATCAGTAAAGATCGCGTTCTTATAAAAATCGCATCGACATGGGAAGGTATTCGCGCAGCAGAAGTGCTGGAAAAAGAAGGTATCAACTGTAACCTGACGCTTCTTTTCAGCTTTGCACAAGCCGTTGCCTGTGCTGAGGCAGGAGCCTACTTGATTTCACCATTCGTTGGCCGCATTCTCGATTGGTACAAAGCCAATACCGATAAAAAAGAATACGCACCAATGGAAGACCCCGGTGTTGTTTCCGTAACCCAGATCTACAACTACTACAAACAACACGGTTACAAAACCATCGTTATGGGCGCAAGCTTCCGTAATACAGGTGAACTGGAAGCCCTTGCTGGTTGTGACCGCCTCACCATTAGCCCACAACTGCTGGGTGAACTGGAAGCCGATACTGGTAATCTTGAGCGTGTTCTATCAGAAGATAAAACGGGTGAAAGTCAGCCCAAAGTTTCTCAAACCGAAGCAGAGTTCCGCTTTGCCATGAATGACGACCCTATGGCCACAGATAAACTGGCAGATGGTATTCGTAACTTCGTTGCAGACCAGATTAACCTGGAAAACTTCCTGGCTTCTAAAAAGTAAACACCTCTGGAGGGCACCTAGTGCTTAATAAAATTTTAGATTTTTTTCAAAATGAAATTAAGCAACCATCACAGGAGCTCACCGACCAGCAACGCCGCCTTGCAAGTGCGGCGTTGCTCATAGAAGTGGCCACCATCGACCACAAATTTGATCAAAAAGAATTATCATCCCTGTCTCTTTTATTAAAAGAAAATTTCTCCCTTTCCGACGAGGAGTGCACTGAATTAACGGAACTGGCTAAAGCCGAACGCGATAATTCAACGTCTCTATACCAGTTTACCCAATTAGTGAACCAACACTGCTCTCATCAGGAAAAATTCAACTTACTCAAGGATATGTGGACAGTCGCCTATGCCGACGGCAACCTGGACAAATACGAAGAGTACATCATCCGCAAAGTCGCAGATCTAATACACATGGCGCATGGAGATTTTATTCGCGCGAAGCATGAGAGCCGCGACCATACGTAAATAAGCAGCTATTCCATTACCCCAAAATAAACGGGGACATAAATAGCAAAAAAGCCCAGCTCTTTAAACAAGAACCAGGCTTTTCAGTAATAAATCTCTAATAATCAAGACCTCTCAACATAAAGAGGCGCTACTGATCGAGAGAATTAGTCATCATCATGATCATATTCCAGTAAAACACGCCCATTCAAGTTCTGTACTGGGCGATAATTATGATCATACAACTCCGTAAACTTAGCTAATTGCTCAGCAGAAACTTCAATACGGTCCTTCATCACATACCACTTAACACCTTCAGTACATGGCGGGGTTGTTAAAGAACCATCAAAGTGGACATAACTCTTTTCTTTTGGCAATAACGCACGAGCATTAATAAACTCATCAGGAACCGTTACCGTTTCATCGTGGTGATGGGGCAAATTATTAAAGAAAGCATCCAAGGCCCTGTTGTGACGACCGACTTCAAACAACACACCAACAACCGCAATATTATGATCCGCATCGACATGAACAATATGCACTTCCAATGGATACTGAACACCATTAACCGTATTTTCACTCATCGCATGAAAATGGAATTGCAATACGGGGTACTTTTCTTTTTTTGAAACTTGCAGGTAACTACCCGCTTCATAGTTCACCTGAATAGTATGGCCATTGTTTACAATCTCCAGCGGTGTACGCTTATAACGGAATTTCAAAGCCCGGAGTTCATCATCATCGGCTTCTTCAGTATCCGAGATATCAATTGGAGATTGCTTTGTACCAATCGAACACATTCTATAGGATGGATCTAAATCTCCCCAGTATTCGGGTCCTTCTTCTCCATCGTAGCCCCAGTGAACACCCGTGCCGGAAAATGCTATCGAGGAAAGTATTAAAGCAATGCCGCCGAGCATTGTCTTCAGTATTGGATTTTTCATGAGAAACTCCCACCTTTGTGACGCAAAAATTATTATGTTTATTAAACGTCTAAATTATGGCGGGCAGACTGATTATAAAAAAGACAAAAATGGCAAAAAAAACTTGAAGTACCGCAAAAAAACAGAGAAAAATCAAACCTATGTTTTATTATTTTTTAAATAAAGATTGTTTTAATTAAAAATGGAAATAATAAATGAGAATAACTTCGCTACTTCCACTCCAATGCAACAAGCCAAATATCACTGACATTATTTCTTCTATTCAATAGGCTTATTTATTGTTACGACTACGCTATTCCTGGCATATAAAGCTTAAAAAGAATGATTACCAATAGCCTTCTTATTAAAGGCCATATTTTTAAGCGTTAGTTAATACGAATGGAAAAAGTAATATCCAAATAACCTGCATAGCATTTATGGCAGGCCCGGTAGAAATGAAAATGTAAATTTAGATATTGCAGTTAAGAGAGTTTAGGCACTCAAAGTTAACGGCAACGGGTGATAAATAGTGAGAAAAAAGCTATTTTACATCCTAGGGAAGAAGAGTTAACAGCTGTTTTTTCTCACTATCTTTTTTACCCCAAAGCTTCATAGCTTTATTGGTATGTCTTTACTAAATGAGCTATATAGTCGCGCCATATTTTGTAGCCTTCACCTAACAAATGAAGCTGGTCATTGCTCAATTCAGGTCTTATCGACTTTTGCTCTGCATCGATAAACAATGGGTATAAATCTATCCATTCAGCTTTCCCTGACACAGCAGTTTTCAAGTTATTGTTTAACGAAATAATACGCTGAGTAAACCTTGGTCGGCGAGGCAGAATACTTTGAATATACACTTCAGTCAGTTTCGACTCAGACTTAATCTGCCGAATTATCTCCAATATATTCTCAACGATCTTATCCTCTGGCACATTGCCAAAAAGGTCATTTGTACCAATCATCAAAAAGACCTGAGCAGGTTTTCCCTGGGCAACAGGAGCTAAACGTTTCAATACGCCCTCAGTAGTATCACCTGAAATACCTCTGTTGATAATTCGAGAATTTGGGAACCATTCATCCCAGGCACCAAACTCTGTAATCGAATCACCAAGAAATACAGTATCTTCCGGCTTAATATTAAAAGAATCAAACTGAGTCTTCCAACGATCATAATGTGGTTTATTTAGTTGCGTAAAAAGATAATTTAATGCGCTACCAGACCACACCCACACAATTACCGCCACGATCAATGCGTTAACTGCCAAGGAAAGCCCTAGCAATATTTTAATCATATATATTTTTCCAGAGATTTACAGACACACGAACAGAGAACTTCACGCTCACACTAAGCAATTTCTGCACTCATATTTTCAATCAAGTTAGCATAAGTCCGAACATCTCGACCAAACTGATTCATGGTTTCATAATGGCGAGATTTGGACGATGGAGGTAGCATATACTTTAAGAACATTGACATACTTCCTGTAGGGCCGACATCGATGAAAGTATATTCTTTGCCGTTCAGCAACATAGCAATAGTTTCATCAAAACGAATAATATTCCGGGAAGCCCTCCACAAATGTTCTCCATCAAACGAATTAACCATACCTACGTTGGCACAGGAAATACTCGGTATCTGATTTCTGGAGAACTGGTATTGATTAAATAACCCTTTAACTTCCGCTTCAATAAGCTCAATAATCGGCGTGTGAAAACCATAATTAACAGGCAGGCGTTGATGGATAACGTTATTCGATGACAAATCGCTCTGTATGCAATTAACGTCTTCATCCAAACCTGTCACCACAAAATTATTTTGAAAGTTTTTTGCACTTAACCAGGAACCTCTGAACAATGATGGATTCCTATGAAAAAAATCAGCCGACTCTATTACTGCAATCATCCCCGATCTGGGGCTTTTTTTCTCCAGTAATTGGGCATAATCAATTACAAGCGAAAGCCCCTCCTCTATAGTTAACGCGCCAGACATAACAGAAGCAGCAAATTCGCCCAAGCTGTAACCCAGTAAATAGTCCGGCTGAATCCCTTCATTTATCAGAGTACGTGCAATACTGTACTCAATCGCCAACAGTGCCGGATTGGAATAAAGCAACCGATCAAAAACTGCTGTTTTGTTTTCCTCTCCGTAGAGAACATCGATCAAAGAAACCCCGAGCTTCCTTTGAATAATTAAAGCGCATTGAGACATACATTGATGGAAATAAGGGTTATTTTCGTATAGCTCCCTACCCATCTGATAGTATTGCGATCCCTGCCCCGGAAACATAAATACAATTGGCTTATTCATACTGGCTCCATTACGCAGGTGTTACTTCTCTTAAATCGAAATAACCGTTATAGCCTTTCATATATACCGCCGCGCGGTGACCAAATAACACCACAGCTTCCGTTCTTGTTTCGAGGTCGCCATAACCCTCAGTTGTAGATGTCACTCTGGTACCCACTGAAAACTGTTTATTCCACTGTATAACAATATCTTCCGCCGTCGCATTTTCAGCGATATCAAATATAACCGATACCTTTTGTTCAGGTGCAGAAGCTTGCGCCTCTGTATTTTGGGCCATCTTAACGCACTCCAATTCTTCAGCCGTCTCGACACGAATCTTGGCGATAATTTTGGTAAGTACGTCACCATGTCCAATTTCAACAAATTCCATTTCCTCGCCTTGCTCAGCGGCTATCTTCAATAGATTAAGAACACTTTCGGACCAACGAACGCTGCCGGAAATTTGATTGGAAAGGTTAGTAATTATTTCACCACCGGCATAAGGTGCTGCCGTTACATTAGCAACAACAGGTATTTTTGGCTCGGAAAATTTAAATCGCTTTAAATAGCTTTCAAATTTTTCACCTGATGGTTTCATAAAACGGGAATGGAAAGCACCACTGGTATTTAACGGGTAGTAACGCGCACCCGCATCTTGAAATACAAATTCAGCCTCACCAATTTCTTTAAATGCACCAGAAATGACGATTTGTGAAAAGGTATTGTAATTGGCGACATCAATATTATTTAAGTTATTATCCTTTAACACTTTAAGAATATCGTCTTTCGGCATATTTAAAATCGCGGCCATTGCTCCTTCAGGGGCTTGACTCATTAGTTCACCACGCTTTTTAACCAGTTTTAAACCAGTTTCAAAGTCGAAACACTCGGCGGCCAATAGTGCGTTAAATTCCCCCAGGCTGTGTCCTGCCACAAAATCAGGTTTTTCACCAGATTCATCGATTTGTTTAAAGTAAGATAACGCATTTACAACATATAGGGCCGGCTGCGTGTACTGTGTTTTCCCAAGTTCACCATTAGTATCCTGAAGGCAAAGTTCCTTAATTGAGTACCCCAATATTTTATCTGCCTTTTTAACCAGATCAGGGTATTGGTCAAATAAACCTTCCCCCATACCTTTTGCTTGTGATCCTTGACCAGGAAATACGTAGGTTTTCATAGCGACTCCTAATGTTCTTATACATATAATTTACTGGCGTAAATACGACCGCCCAGTAACAAATTGAAGATATTTTTAAATGGCTTGAAGACAAAGTGCAGAGTTGGTTCCTCCGAACCCCATACTCATTTTCAATGCCGTATTTAATTCGGTGTGTAATGGCTCTTGTCGCACCCAATTAAACGAAGTATCCATTGGGTCATCCAAATTACGACAGATATGTAATTTATTTTCTCGCATTTGAATTAACGTTGCGGCAATCTCAACCGCCCCCGCCGCAGTTAAGCCGTGCCCGATAATCGACTTGGTGGAATTAATATAGGCTTTTTTAAGCCCGCAGTGAGTAATGGCCTTTAACTCGGTTTCGTCCCCTAAGCCAGAACCTGTTCCATGCGGGTTAATATAATCAACCTCACTTGGGCTGATACAGGCTTTCTTTAATGCCTCCTGAATTACAGCGACTTCACCATCAAAGGAAGGATCTGGATTTCTATTCGCATCCATTCGCATGGACCAACCAGCAACACGGGCATAAGCCGATATATTCGGGCGATTGGCACTCGTTGCCTTCTCAACAACAATGGCTGCACAGTTTTCACCATAAATAAAACCATCACGTGCTTTATCAAATGGACGGCAAGCCAGTTCAGGCGTCGATGCATATCGTTCGGACCCCATCGCACCTAGTGCACGAAAGCCCTGACATTCCCAGTATGAGAGATCCATTAACGCACCGATGGCAATACATACATCCACCTGACCAGATTCCACGGCCTGAATCGCTTTTAACACCGCCACCTGACCACTCGCAGAAGCGCCGCCTATGGTATAAGCAACACCACGAATGCCAAAGACATCTGTACACATGCCACACACATCACTATCCATAAAGGAAAGACCGTATGTCGGACGCAAAAACGCAAGCTTCTCCCGATAGCTGTCATGTATCTGGACTAACTCTCGCTGTTGGAAATTAGAACCACCAACCACTAAACCAATGCGTGTGGGATCAACATCCAGCAAATTAGCATCATCCCACGCCTCATCAAGACAGGCTAATGCCGCCTGCCCGGAAAAAGAGGCAGTTCTGACCAAGCCAGCGGGAATGCGATCTGAAAGGGTAAGCTTATCTATTTCAGCGCCTATAAATTGAGTTTTTAAAGCATCATCCGTTGAGGGAAACTGTCTTCCGGGACGTTGCATGACTCTAAAGTTAGCGGCTGCTGAAAACAAGGCAGAGGTAAACTCCGCCTTGCCCTGACCGATAGATGAAGTTACACCAAGACCGGTAACAACAATATCAGTTTTAGATTCAGACATATTAAAGCTTCTCGTGGAAAATTCTTGCCAGGTCACCCATGTTCTCGGCTTTCGCAAATTCAATCATAGGAACACGAACAGACAAACTCTCAAGAGTCATCATAAGAATTTCAGAACGGTCTATAGAATTTGCCCCGAGGCTTTTTAACGAATCAGTATGAACAAAGTCGTGATTTACCAAATCAGGAAGTACTTCGCATGTATGGCCTTTAATAATGTTAAAAATTTCTTCGTGAGTCATTGTTTTTCTCCTAAAGCCCTAATATCAACGGGCGCTATCAATAAAATCATTTCTTGGTTTGTTAATTTCCGAAAAAAGCGTGTATACGCTCTTTTATCTCAGGCTGACGAAAAGTCACTTCATGCATTGCCAACTCCTGATCAATGGCTTTGGGTAAGGCTTCCCTAAGCGATGCAACAAGATGATCTTTCAATGCAACAAGTGAGACTCTGGGTTTCTCCGCAATAGTTTTAGCTATATCCATGGCATAATCCATAACCTCAGCACGGGGTAACACCGCAAAAGGAACACCCCTGTTCTTAAGTTCTTCACCACGATAGGTTTTAGCAAGGAACATCATTTCCTCAGACAAACTAATCCCAATCTTTTTGGGTAAAATAAACGTGGTGCCCATGCCGGGGGTGAACCCATACTTCATAAAATTGGTGGTATACACACTTTCTTTACTAAGAATGGGAAAATCTGCAAATAAACCAAGAACAAAACCACCACCAATACCATGCCCCTGCATCGCAGAAACAACTGGGATCGGACAGTTAAGTGCAAGACTATAAAAATCGTTATCTGAGAACTTGGTTTTTCCTTCTGAAAGTAATATCAAACCTTCTTTCGTTCCACCGCTCGCAAAATAATTATCATAGCCAGTAAGAACAACTACCTTGTAGCGAGTATCGTTTTTTAAGGACTCAAATGCATCAATTAGCCCCAAAACCAACTCAATAGAAAACGTATTCTTATTGACCCGATCCTGCATTTTAATTTCTAAAATACCATCACCATGATCAATAGTTACAACTACCGGATCATTCATTGCTACACCTCCTCCCATGGAAACTTGCCAGTTCTAACGTAGCGAGCAATTTTTTCAAGATTATTCCTATCAGAAAAAATTTCTGCATTTGTCGCTAATGCCTTGGGTTTAGAGTCAGACAAATCACTGTTTAACTCATTCATGTATCGCTTATACCGAGCTACAGCATCTTTTGATAAGCGCCGAAAACGAAGTAGTTTCTTTCTGAGTAAATTCGAACTGTTTTCTGCATATTCGTCGACCAACCCCCATTCATGAGCACTTTGCGCATTCACGGGCTCTGTCATCAAAGTCATATAATGAGCCTTAGCGAATCCCATTTTTCGAATTAGAAAGGGCAGCACGCAGGCCGGCATTAAACCAAAAAGCAACTCGGATAAACTAAATACAGATTTATCTTCACAAATCACCACATCACAAGCAGCAACAAAACCAATACCACCGGCATTGGCTTGCCCTCTTACGTGAGCCACGCTGATAAATGGGCCCGAAGCAAGGCGGGTCCATAAATCATACATGGGCTCCGGGTTCGGAGCCTTATCCATTTCCGGGTTATCAAAACGTTCTTGAATACCCTTGAAGTCCGCACCAAAACAAAAGACTTCTGGCGAGCCTTCCAAAACAACAACTTTAACCAAAGACTCTACTTGATCTAATGCGTGAATAAAGTCATCGATAAGTTGATCGTTAATTGTATTTTTTGCTTCAGGACGATCTATTTGAATAAAACAAATATCGTTATCCAGACGAACCTTTATGGTGTCGTAATTTGAGATATTTTCTATGATACCCATTCGTATTCCCTGTGATATTCGTTAATTTCTTTTAAGAACAGCACGGGCTTACCATGAGTTTTTCTAGCCTGCGGAATAAAATTACTATCCAGAACAACATTTCGTGTACCAAACTTGACCACTGAGCTGCCTTCCAGCATTTGCTCATACTCTTCGATCGTTAACTCATAACGACTGTCCAGTTGTTCTTTAATTTGCATACCACGAATAGTTTCCTGGCCTTCTTTTGTTGCCACACCACTGAAAAATTCAGAGCAACAACCAGAACCATAGGAAAAAACACCAATTCGCTCTGGCGTATCAAAATTACCGTTATAAATTGTACTGGCGAGAGACAACATTGCAGTAGCGCCCATAATATTACCAACACGCTGACAGAACGTTAGTCCTGGAGTCATTCTTCGATCAAAATCCGCTTGAATGTCTGCGGGTGTCGCTTTGACTAATTTACGCATAATATTACGGTGCGCACCTTTGATCATGCCGCCGAAAGGCGTGTGATATGCGAGGTAACCAAAACTATTTGCATAACAAGCTCCCTGCACTCGCTTTTGATATTCTAGGAAGGCATTTTCCGCACAGTCCAGATAGGAAAGTAAAGAAAGGTCGGAATCGCCAATTTCACTATCGGCGGTGGCTCGACATGTATCCATTACCTCGTAGCCGTAACAGCCGTTAGCACCAGGATCAATTTGAAATACATAGGGCGTTTCACTGATAAGCATGGCAACTGCACCTGCACCGCTGCTTGGCTCCGCAAAAGACCAAGACATTGAACTGGCACTGCCGCCTTCTTCGATAAGAAAACGTGAAATATCTGTAGCAATAACCAACGCTTTAGCACCAGGGGAAACCTGGGAAAGCACAAAATTAATGGCGTTTTGAAAACCAGCCACACCGGAGTAGCAAGCGTTTTTCACCTCGAACAAACGGCAATTTCTATTTAACCCCAAAAGATCATGACAGTATGTACTCATCGATTTACCAAAATCAAAAGCAGATTCGGTACAGGTAATTACCATTTCAATTCTGTCTTTCTCCTCCGGACTGAGTGCGTCCACAATAGGTTTCGCAGCATTAACAGCAAAGGTAATAGGATCTTCGTAAGGTAAAGCGACGCTTTTTTCCTTCATCATTAAGTTTTCAAACCGAGTCCTATCCAGATCACGGTGTTCTGCAAGCTTTTCTACGTTTAAATATGTAGTGCCCGCAAAGATATTCATTGCTTCAATTCCAACTTTAACCATAACGTATTACCTGATTTCTTAATTAGACAAAACAACCCTAACACTGCCCTTCGCCAGTGTTAAAAAGTGAATAAAAATGTGTGATTTTTCTTGAAAAAGCTGCCTAAATTGTCTCAGCTTCTTTTTTCGGAGAATGTTCAGATTCTTGATTACCGGAAAGAACGTGCTTACTCCAAAGGTCAACGACATCGTAAGCAGTTTCGATATCGCCAAGCAGAGCTTCATGAAGCTGAACTGTAATACCTATACGCTTATTCATGGAGATACACCCCGCAGCAACCGGATAGGTTCGTCCTGTGGTTGGCCCGAATAACCAACTCCCTGCGCCCGGTATATTCCAAACCCCCAAATTGGAAAATGTCCCGGTCCAGCTGTGATTCCTGGCATCGCGTTTTTTTATGTCTTTACGAATACCTTCTTTACCGGCGAGAAAACCGGCATTAAACATTGCCCATGCACCCCAATGAAAGGCTTTGCTTTTTGCCTTAAGCACTTGCCCATGAATATCTGTCAATGTTGTGTCCGCTTGCGTATCAACGCCGAGAAATGACATTTGTGGTGTATATTCATTTTTTCGTGACACCGCACCGCGCATATTTACAGGCACCATCCACTTGCGAGCATCCTCTGGTGAAGTCAGTATCTTAGAAACAGCTCGATCAAGGTGGAATAAAAGATAACTGTTCACGGTAACACCGAGTTTCTTAGAATCAGCCACAATGTATTGCGACTCTTGTTCACTGAACAGGTGCCATGCAATTCGCTCCGAGACGGGAAGCTCCAACTTTGCAACAGAACGATCAAAGCGAACCCACTTTTGCTGGCGCATGCCCATATGTGGCAATACCGACAGAATCCCTTTAACCGATTTAAAGAAACGATAACTGTCATTTTTTAATGAAGGCAAAACATCGATACTAAAGCCTGCATTTCGCAACAAGTATGCCATTCCACTTATGCCATCATATTTATCATGAGGCAATTCAAACCATTCAGGCGCTTGATTTTCTTCCCCCTCGGGCAAACGTCCGTAAATAATTGAGATATCTTCGCCACAATCTTTCATGGCGGTAAAATATTCTGCAACCCAATCTGTACTCATTGTCATTTCCTAATCTGCCTGGGCTTGGTAGTTAAAACTGATACGACACTTTAAACGAGACTTGCTTCTGATCCTTCACTCGCCAAAGGGTACTCATCTCATCATCAGTATGCGGATAAATAAAATCCAATTCCAACGTGATATTGTCAGACATCTCGTAATCCGTTAAAAACATGCTCAAATAACTGCTTTGTGGGCCGTTGTATATACTGATAAAGTTAAGCGATAAATTCTCATGCATAAGCAACTTGGTTATATTCAACATTAATGACTGTTGATTTTCCTTTTTGCCGGGTGCACCTGGCGTTCCTTCTATATCCTGAGTCCAATCAAGGATATGTTGATTCAGCCCTTCAACGCTCATGGTAAACGTTGAGCTGGGCGCATACTCAATACCTAGGTAAGCATCAAACTGTTTTTTTTCAATCAATTGATCGCCAGTTTTATTACTAAACACCTTTGGCGATTTATAGCCAAATTCACCCTTCAGCAAAAAGTCACCGAGAACATAATTAAATGTCGCACCACCTAGAAAATAACGATGCTCCGACAACTCAATCAATCCTTCTGAATTAAACTTTCGCGCATAATCGTTATCAATCAAGCTGGCTGCCATAGCGCTGAATTCAAAGCTTCCAAACGTCTGTTTCCAACTACCACCGTATTCCATCGAATTATCGTTGTCGACATAGACAAAGGCAGGTTGTGGAACATCAGATATTGGATTGTACGCCGTCCCATAAATTGGGTTTTCATTAAACTCAGGGTCAGGATTAATGAAAATACTCCACTTTCCGTAATCGGAGAACTGATCCAGACTCAACATCGCCTGACCGATTCGCAATTCTTCCAAATCGAGGTTAAACAGCTCTCTGTTATCCCTGGGACTGATTTCATCGGTGATCGGAGCCAAAATGGACTCCCCCCAAGCGATGGTTTGCACGCCCAATTTAATGCTGGTTTGACCAAAGCTAGTCTGTATATAAGCCTGATTCAAACGTTCATAGGAACCCTCAGCTTCGTGACGATGATCATCCTCGTGAAATCGTGTGGATTTGCCGTCCAGTTGAATATAGGAGCTATCAAATAGGTACTTGCCATATTCAATACGAATTGAAGATCGATTCTTTTGCATACCATCCGGATCAGCCACTTTATAACCGAGTTCATGAGAAAGGGTTACCCTGGAAGGATCAAGAACATACGCTTCAAGAAAACTTTTCTCATCGCTTGTTGCAGTTTCTGATGTAAGCCCGGAAAACATGTCAGAATCAGAGAAGAGCATATCTTCCCCGGAACTGCCCTGTTGAGCACTCGCAGAACCTGCCAGCAAGCTGGAAGCAAGCAACAAAGCGATTTCTTTACTTAACAAATTATTGTTGTTCATACACATAGTTACTTATAAAACGCGCGTAATTCTTCTAGATTTTTCTCTCTGAACGTAAAGTCTGTAAGACTTCTCTTAGTAAGAAACTCGTCAGAAATACTTTTGTTATAAGTAACTGAAACGTTCTGAATTGCAGTCACACGACGTGTTGTAAAATTATTCATAGTCTGCATTCTCGCGATCCAGACACCGTCAATTTGAATAAAATTTCTATTTAGACGTTGTTTGAACAACTTCCCGTTGGAGTTATAAAGATCTTCCTTAACAATAAGAAATCGCTCTTTATCTACCCAAAACTCCAACTTTCCATAGTGTGTTTTCTTCGCTCTAGCCTCAGTTGGTGTTGCTTCGATTACCCACACATCACGATCATCAAATGAGTCCTCTCGCACCAACTTATAAGAAAAATCATTAATTTTTTTCAGTGCAATATCATCGACAAAAAATTCTGTACCAAAAAAGCTACCACCGTCTTCATTCCCTTCACTACCGGACACCAACCTTTTAACTTTTCCCAGTTCAGACAAGTACAACCAAACATCGTTATCTTTGCTTGGGTCATAGTATTCATAGGTCAACATGCCAATACCTTTATCGGTTATTGGCTGAAGCACAATAGCGATTGATCGCGAGTCCAGGTTATCTTCACCGTACTTTTTCTCACCAACCTCAAGAACGGTAACACGAGGCTTACCTTTACAGCTCATCCCCCCGTCCTTCACTTTGTATTTGCATGTGGACAGCTTGGTTTTAACCGCAGCAGAGGTAAACGACTTACGATTGACATGATCGACCTTTTCCATCACGTCTATCGCGTTGATTTCAGAAATATTAGCCTGCGCGCCCAAATTTAAGCCAAGCATTAAGAAAAACGGCAGGGAAAACTGTATTTTTTTATGTAATTTCATTGAACAATCCTTAATTTAATTCGCTAGATTTTCAACAGTTTCGGCGTCACTACTACCAGCAGTATCGATTGAAGAGGAAGACTCCGATTTTTTAAATTTAAGTTGAAATAGAATAATTAACGCTGGCGTTAAGAATAAGTCACACAACAAGCCAGATAAAACCGACAGAAAACCGAATTTGCCCAGATTTTCAAAACCGGGTGTTGTTGCAACAGACATAATGCCAAAACCCAACCCTAGAATCATCGAGGTAAAAACAACGGCTTGACCACACTCTTTAACCGTCGACTTTAACGCTCGAATAATATCGTTATCCTTCATTACCTCCACTCTATATTGGGTAATAAAGTGAATAGTATCGTCCACGGAAATACCAATAATAATGGGAGCTAGCATCATGGTATAAAAATCCAAAGGCTTGCCCATTAAGCCGAGAATCCCAAGCGCCAAAAAAGAAGGTATCAGATTTGGAATTAAGGAGATAAAGCCGGCCTTAACCGAGCTGAAGATAACAAGAAGTATTAGCGATATAACCAACAGCGCCATCCCAAAGCTCTGCAAAATGGTAACGATGAGATAATCAGCAGCCTTCATACCCATTGCAAAGATTCCCGTTACCGAAATCGTCGCATCGGGATAATCTTGTTTGATAAGTTCCAAAGAACTGTATATATCCTTTTTCATTTCAACGAAAACATCACGATAACGTTCAGAACCGTAAGTTTTCAAAGTAACAGTAATGTTCGCCTTACTGTATCTCTCACTGACCAGCCGACTTCTCTCCTCCGGGTCAGCCGTATTAAACATAAACAGCGTTTGTGAAAGCTCTTTCTTGGTCGAGGGAATAACATACTTATCCTCTCGCCCTTCATTTTGCTTCTGATAAGCATCCTTAACCACATCGACAATGGATGAAGTAGTAATCACATAGTCGCTATATTTGGTTTCCAGGGTTTCCTGCATATTCTCAATAACACGCAGCACTTCCGGATTTTGTAGCGCATTATCCTCTTTTACATCCAAATACAATGAGATGCGCGAGGAACCTGCCATTTTTTCATCCATGAGTTTAATACTCTGATAAAAGTTGGAGTCCTCTGTGTACTGATCCAACACACTGTAATCCACTTTTACTTGCATCGCGCCATAGACACAGACAGCAAAAATAACAATAAAAGGTATGACGACTAGAATCGGTGATTTCAGTACAAGAGGAATGACTCCATCCAACTGTTTCTGTATGTAGGGAACAATATTCGGCGTTACCTTATCAATAAAACGGCTAACAATATTTATTTTTTCGCCAGAATTTTTCGCTATTGGCGACCAAAATTTTAGCAAAATAGGTAGGAGGTATAAGGTAAACAGAAATGCAACGGCAACGCCGGTAGCGGACATAATGGCGAAATATCTCACCGGCACAATATCGGTAAAACATAAGGATAACAATCCAACAATCGTGGTTACTGATGTGAGTAAGCATGCGATACCCGCCTTTTCGTAGGTCGCGCGCATAGCTTCCTGGAAGTTATATCCTTTATTTCGAAAGAAAAGATAACCCGAAGTAATATGAACGGCATCCGCCATGCCGATTGTCAGTATCAATAAAATTGTCAGAACAATAAATGGGGATGCAGACAACCCCATCCATCCGGCCAAACCTATCGTCGTAATACTTGTCAAAACGATAATGACAAACGGCCAGATAACACCTGAAAATGAACGAAACAACAAGAAGAGTAAAACCAACATAACGAAAAGTGCCGCCATGTAAAGCAACCCCATTTCTTCGCCCATCTTTACTTGGTTTTCAGAGTCGATAGTATTACCAACTTTATAATATTCAAGATGTTCAGCGTACTCAGGCTTGGTAAGAATACGGGTGATTTCGGCATTGAGAGCAACATAGTCCGCCATATCCGTTGGCTTGAATCGAGGCATACTATTTTCATCTTCTTCCGTAACCTCCACCTCAAAAGACATGGTTTCCATTGTCATATCCATGTTAGCCGCATTCGTAGACAGGTTTTCATCTTCGTCTAGCGGGATCGCACCAAAGTTGGTTTCAATATAAATTGCACCGTACTTCATATCCGTTGAAAAATACTTCAACGGAAAGTCACGTTGAGAAAGTGCTTTTTCTCGAATTTTCTCCAACTCTATAGAAGATGTGGGTACGTCAGATCCCACTAATGAAGTCGACAATAAAATATCATCTTCAACGGAAAGAACAAAAGCGTTTGCCAGCGTATCAACTTTAACAACGTGATCTAAAGCAGATTCAGTTCCCTCTCCCAGGTCATTCCAGTAGTTTATCAAGTCTTCCCGAATACCTTGAACAGCCACCAGCGAATCATGGGAAAACACGTCACCATCTTTTGGCTTATACACAACCACAACACCGTCTTCACTGCCAAACTGGTCATGGAACTGGTTATAAGCAACAAAGGCTTGATCATCCTGTTCAAGCCAACGCTCAATAGTGAAGTCAAATTGTAATTTAGGAATACCTGCGAAACATACTCCAATAAAAACGATAAGTAGTAACACAACGGGTATCCACGCTCGCTGAACCTGAGCGGGCACATTCGTTATGTAGCGCGAAACAAAGTTAACTATGCTTTTCATAGAGCCGTCTTTTGAATGAATGTAAAGGAAAGAGAAGAAGAGAGAAGCACACCTTGATTAGCGGTTTTCATCCAATCAAGGTGTGCAAATATTTATTGCGCGTTAACGTCCGCCGTATCTAAATCTGGTTTTTGATTGTTTTCGTATTTATCAATCATACTTAAAAACCAACGATATCGATGATTATCCCACTGATAACCATTGAGCTTTTCATCTATCTTAATAGAATTATTTAACTCATCCGGAAATAACTTAAACAGCTTTTTAGCTTTTTCGGGAACATTTGGCTGATCAAAATTAATGGCAAAGCCCAATGGTTCAACTCGACCATAATGATGCGTAGAGTGTTGAGTCACCATGTGGATATCTTTATCCACCCCAGGAAATACGCCCGGAATATATTGATGAGAATCTATGTCTATTTTCACATCGATGGTGTAGAAAAGAACCGCCATGATTGGGTTATAAAACGGAATTGGAAACCCCAATAGACCACGCACATAACCCTCAAGGTAGCCGTTTCCCGCCACTGCAATCATGCCGCTTGGAATAGCATCGTGATGAGGACCATGAAGGTATACGAATTCTAGTTCCGAGTTATGCCCCAGCCAGTGATCACGATAAAACCAGGCGTTAATCTGTTTCACAAACTGTGTTTGGATAACGAACGCCGCGATACAGGTAACCGGCAACAGTACCAGCGAGAATTGTAAGTATGTGATAACCAGATACCAGGGTGCAACGTAAACAATGTGCGTAAGCAGCCCAGTAAAGTATGCGTGAAAAATCTCAAGCGTAATATTCGGTTGTCTTTTTAGCTGCCCCTTCCAAGCCGATTGCATAAGAATTTCTTTCACCTGTTCACGCTTAATCAGGTGAGCGACAAAAATCACTGTGCGATATAGAGTAAGCAAACCGATATGACCGTAAAACGCATAAAGTGCGATTTTTCCCATCAATGCTGTTTTGTGTGGCCATTCCGGAGTGAAATAAATCACAACATTTTCGATAATCAACACCAAAATAGCCAGATAGTATGGTGCACGCAGGTTTTGCACTTTATGGACGAACATATAAAGTATTTCTTGCGGACGAGAAAGAATTATCGGCACCTTAAATTCAATACCATGACGCAAAGGAAAGAAAGCCACGGCAGCTGCACACAACAGCATGCCCACTTGCGCAAGCGGATTATGCATACCGTAGGTAAAATACAAAATCGCCCCGGTTAACACGGCCATAATCACGTAGTCTAGAAAATCGCTTTTCTTATAGGTGATCCTCACATTCTTGACACCATATAACTTATGATATTTTTCTTCTGTAATGTCTTTCACGGCGTTTACCCTTTTGAAAGTCTTTCTTGTTTAGTTAGTTTTTTGATTTATGTAAATATCACTCTGCCAGCTCGGCTTTCATTGCTTGATTACCACTGGCGGGTTTTAAAGCTCTAACACAGAATCGGCGAATCTCTACCGCTACCCGCCCCTGTTCATTCAGCAAAAGAATATTGAATTTTTTAATATCGCTGTTCCCGGAAACGGAGTCTTCCTCGACATGAACATAGGTTTTTAAGGCAAGCGGATGGAATAAATGAATTTCTTCAATGGCAAAAGGCAGATAAGGCGTGGAAGGGTCAATGCCGGAAATCAGGCCCGAAACGGTCTGGAATGCCCCATCCAATAAGCAGGGATGCAAGATGTACTGACTAAACTCTTGCTTTAGCTGCTCTGCAACCACTAACAACGATAAGGCATAATCTTTATTGGTATATAGCGTATCCAGAGTTTGGAAACAGGTTCCATAATCAAACCCAGCCTGTTTGAAATTGGGATAATAATCGCCACCGGAAATTTGACGATCACAATTATTGATTAACGTTGTCAGATCCACTTGAGCTTTGGTGGCCGTATGGGGTGCAAAACTTAACGCACCCTCAGCATGCAGCACTTTGTCAAAGGTGTCATCAAACGAGTGAACAACATACTCAACTTGGTCACCAATTTTCTTCAGGCTTACCTGCACGTCTTTTTCAGCGGTGTGATTAAACAACACGGGTTGCATCCACACCACGTTGTCTATACGCGTGACTTTATTCCGCCCCGCAATAGTGCCCGCCACACAAGCCAGTTCCAGGAATGCAGCACCGGGCAACATTTTCTGGCCGTTAATTTGGTGATCTCGTGCGTAATAAGCATCCGCAGATAAACAAGAGGTAAAGCAAATCTCATTCAACGTCGAAGAGTTATAACTAATCAGCGGATGAAGCTTGTTGACAGATTCAACCTGAGTTACAGGTTTACGCTCAGTTGGTGTTGCTGTTGTTACCCAATGTCGTTCTTTAGCAAAGGGATAGCTTGGCAAAGAAATGCGGCAAGGATGATGATCACCATAAAGTTTTAACCAATCTATTTTTATTCCGCCAACCCATGCCTGAGCTAGAGTGTGTAAATCATTTGTTGTAAAGGCTGAATCAATAGCGCCTTCTGTAATACTTTCACCTGCTGTTCGAATAATTTTTTCAGATTGGTGTTCTTCTATGAATGCGCCCAACAACTGCTTAAGCTCGTCGTTGTCTTTGGCTAGCAAAACGATTCTCTCTTGCATGGTCTCTCGACCTGTTTGCAACGTATAGGCAATATTGGCGATATCTGCATGAGGAGCATTTTCCAGAAAATCATGTAACCGTCGAACCACGTCCAGCAAACGTTCGTCATTTCTCGCTGAAAGCGGAACTGCGTAGAGATCAGCTCGATATTCAGACACAGACGGTAGGTTATATTCTTCAAGTAACACACAGGCATTCACACCGCCGGAACCGAAAGCATTGATCATCGCTCGACGAGGTTCATCATGATCTGTTGTCCACGGTGTTGCTTTATTCACTAAGAAGAACGGCGACTTAGCAAAGTCGATATTCGGATTGACTTCATCCACGTTAATGCTTGGCACATAATGCTGGTGTGTAAACTGCTGGATTATTTTGGCTATACCAGCCGTTCCCGCCGCCGCTTCCGGATGACCGATATTGGCTTTTACCGAACCAATTGGACAAAATTGTTTTTTGTCGGTGTATTTACCAAAGGCATTACTTAACGCCGCCACTTCCAAACTATCGCCAAGCTGTGTACCTGTGCCGTGCCCTTCTATATAGCCGATGGTTTCCGGATGCACATTTGCTTTTTGAAGTACCGCATCAATTAAACTTGCTTGAGAATTAGGATTCGGCGCGGAATAACCGTTGGATTTTCCGCTGTGTGCATAAGCAGAACCTTTAATGACCGCGCAGATCGGGTCGTTATCTTTGATTGCCGCGGAAAGGGGCTTTAATATCAGCGCACCCACGCCTTCGGAAGGCACAAATCCATCCTGACCCGCACCATAACTGTAGGTTTTGCCATCTTGAGAGAGCATACCTTTTTGGCAGAACGACTGATATTTATTCGGATGCAAATACAAATTCACACCACCGGCCACCGCAATTTGGCAATCGCCATTGCGAATACTCTGAATGGCCAGGTCAATAGCAACCAATGCCGAAGAACAGGCGGTATCTACCGGAATACTTGGTCCTTGAAAATCAAAGAAATAGGAAATACGGTTCGCAATCGACCAGGGCAATGAGGCCGGGTTTACCGTATTGCCATAGGCTTTTTCTTCAACACCCAACAGATTGTATGAATTGGTGGTGACACCGACAAACACACCAACATTGGCACTTTTCCCTTTAGGGTGTTTTTGCTTGAGTTGTTCTCGGGTATAGCCCGCATCTTCAAAAGCCGACCAAACCGATTGCAGGAACAAACGCTCTTGCGGATCAATGACTTTGGCATCGCGGGCAGAGATATTAAAGAAGCCCGCGTCGAATTTATCGTGGTCCTCTAGAAATCCACCCCACTTACAATATATTTTACCGTTAGCAGCCTCAGCCGGATCGCGGTGATAAAACGCATCGCTATCCCAACGACCAGAAGGCACAACGTCAATTAAATCTTTTCCAGCCAATAAGTTCTGCCAATATTCCTGCATGGAACCGGATTGAGGATATATGCCGTGCTGACCAATAATGGCGATATCATCATCTTCATTCATCAAGCCGCGGCAGTCGGTTTCGGTAAATGTCTCATCGACCACCGTGTCGGTGTCATTATTATCTACCTGTTGTTCGACACCAAGACGAGTTGCCAAATCATCACCGTGATGAATAACAAGGAAGGACACCAATTCATCCAACGTTTCATATTCATAAAAAATAGTTTTCGGTAAATCGGCGATATCATTTTCCAGAGCAGCATTGATGCGACTGATAATAACTGAATCAAATCCAAGTGATTCAAAACGTTCATTACTGTCAATACGCTCAACAGGAAGCTTGATTTCTTTGCTGATTAAGGTCTTCAGGTACTGAGCGGTTTTAGCTTTTAATTCAACAGGCGCAACATGTTTCGATACCGTGTTCGCTGGGCGATTTTGAATCGATGTACTGCCTTCAAAATATTGTTGTATTTTTGATGGCAAACCATACAGAGGAATACCCTGTGTCGCATTGGAAGACAGTAATATTTCCAATGACGGGATACCCTCATTCGCTGTCATTGGTTGCATGCCAGTTTGTTGCTGCATGATGTCCAAATCGGCGCTGGACAGCGACATACCGCCGTCTTGCCAATAGGGCCAATTAATGGAAAGGCTTTGACCAGAACGTTTACCGGCACGGCATTGAAGATCGCGCTGTTCAATAAACGAATCCAGATAGTGGTTGGCATAAGCGTAATCGCTTTGCCCAAGGTTACCCATATAACCGGCAACGGATGAAAAGCAAATAAAGATATCCAGCGCTTCGGTTGCGGTGGCTGAATCCAAATTGACCACACCGTCTATTTTGGGTAGCAGTACCGAGGCAATCTCTTCATTCGTTTTATTTAAAATAAAGGAATCTCTGTTCACACCAGCGCTGTGAATCACACCATTGATGGAACCAAATTTTTCCTTGGCTAATACAACCAGTTTTTCAACGTCTGCTTGCAGGGCAACGTCTGCCTGTTGATACAGCACTTTGCCACCCAGAGCTTCAAGACTGGATAATTTATCGTGGGCAATATCCTCAGCCTTAGATCGACCAAATAGCACCAAACGAGCATGAAAAGATTGTGCAAGGTACTGTGCAAAGCGGTAACCCAAACCACCCAAGCCACCCGAAATCAGATACACACCGCCCTGTTTTATCGGCAAATAACCCGCTTTACGCTCATTCAAGCGAGTAAGTTTTTTCACATAACGCGATTCAGGCGTAAGGTAACGTACTTCCTGATACTGCCATGTAGCTTCTTGCAACTCATCAATTACTAAGTTCACAAGTACATCAGAAGCTATATCACCGGCAATAATTTCAACCAATTTCCCGGTGTATTTCGGGTTTTCCATTTGCACGGTTTTAACAACACTGGCAAAAGATGCAAATTGAGGGTCGGAATGACCGTCTTGGGCAAGGCTCACCGTCAAGAGTTTTACCCTATCCGCGTTTTTACAACCCAACAACCCTTTGCACAACCGAATAAACGATTGGAATTCAGTAAGCGCATTTTTTCCTTTCGCAGGGAAATAAACCAACGCTATCGGTTTGTCGATATAGGATTGAATACGCTCAACTGTTCGATCAATATCAGCGTTATTTAATACAGTTTCATTACCGAGACAACTCAATGATTGGCGTCCAGCCGTTGACGTTAATTCATCAACAAACGGTGCCTCGGCATTGAGTGTAATAATATTGCTCGCATTAAATGTGGCGTCATCTCTACTGGTTATCGCACTAGGTTGCCATTCCGTTGTGTAAATCACACGTGCATGTTGTTCACTGCTTTGGGTTACAGCACGCTTTAAAGGTTGCAATACTTTTCGACTGTTATTGATTGCAGCAGCAGGTATTCGGCTTTGTTCAACCGGGCTAATCCAATAACGCTCCTTAGCAAAGGGATAAGTTGGCAAGGAAATACGTTTAGCCGGAACAGATCGCTTTAATTGCGGCCATTGGATATCCACGCCCGCCACCCAGAGCTTAGCCACTTTGTCTAACTCGTTGTTTTCCATAACCACGTTGATAAACGCTTTACCAGCTTCACCTTGAATCAGGTTCAATGCATTCGCGCCGGATTTTTCATCCATTGTGCCGCTATACACACCAGACTCCACCTGCCCGTTTAACCAGGAGCTTAATTTGCTCGCCAGCTCGTCAACACTATTAGCAATCACAGCTAACCGCTCTTTTAACGGTGTTCTTCCAACCTGAGAGGTGTAAGCAATATCGCTAAAAGTTGCAGAATGCTCGGTACGTAAATAGTCAACAATATTTTTGACATAGGCATTTAAACTAAACGCATCTCGCGCGGAAAGAACAAACGCCTCCGTCACACCACTTCCTGCCGCTGCAGTTTGCGGTGCAATATATTCCTCAATAATAACGTGCGCATTAGCACCACCAGCACCAAACGAACTGACACCGACTCGACGCGGGTTTCCATTTTTGGCATGCCAGTCGGCTAATTCTGTTTGCACATAGAAAGGCGAATTTTCAAAATCAATATTGGGGTTGAGTGTTTTGGCATGTAACGAAGGGACGAGCTGATTGTGTTTTAACTGAAGCAGCACTTTCGTAACAGCCGCCATTCCCGCCGCCGATTCCAAATGCCCAATATTCGACTTCACCGAGCCAATAGGAATAATCTGTTTTTTATCAGCGGATTCTCCCAAGGCTTTTTTCAAACCGGTAATTTCAATCGGGTCACCCAAGGATGTACCGGTGCCGTGAGTTTCGATATAACTCAATGTGTCGGCTTGAATATTGGCTTTAGTTAACGCATCGGCAATGACATTACCTTGTGCATTAGGGTTTGGCACCGTATAGCCATTGGTTTTTCCGCCGTGGTTAATGGCCGTTGCTTTAATGGTGCCGTAAATGTGGTCTCCATCTGCAATGGCTTTATCCAGGGATTTCAACAGTAAGGCACCAACACCTTCACCAGGAACATAGCCATCCCCGCCTTCACCAAAACTTCGGCAACGGCCATCACTCGCCAAAAAATTACCCTGGCTTAAATTGACGTATTTTTGCGGGTGAACGGCCAGGTTAACACCACCGGCTACAGCAACCTGAATATCCTGATTTCGAATAGCGTCACAGGCTAAATGCAGCGCGGTTAACGACGATGAACACATGGTATCCAGCGCAATACTTGGGCCATCAAAATCAAAATAGTATGAAATGCGGTTGGCTATGGAAGCATAAGAAGAGCTTGGTACACTGCTGTCGCGGTTTAATAACGCATCGGAACCATAAAGTTCGTACTGCCCCCACATAACGCCGACATAGACACCCACTTTATGTTGACTGATGGCATCTTTGCTGTAGCCCGCGTCTTCAATGGCATGCCACACTGTTTCTAAAAATAATCGTTCTTGCGGATCAATAAGCTCCGCTTCTTTGGGCGAAATACTAAAAAATAGTGGATCGAATTTATCAATATCAGTAAGGAAACCACCCCATTTACTGTAGGTTTTGCCTTCCTGATTACGGTTTTCATCAAAGAATCGCGCGTGATCCCAACGCCCCTCAGGAATTTCGCTAATACAGTCCTTGCCTTCCACCAAATTCTGCCAAAACTCTTCAATGGTATTTGCTTGTGGGTAACGACCACTGACACCAATAATGGCAACATCTTGCTGTTGTTGTTTATTGGGAGAGGAAAAACGATTTCTGCCTGGACGTGTGCGATGGCTTGTCACCGGTAAACTAGATGGTTGCGCTGATGCTGTCGCGACAATCGGGGTATCTGTATTACCGATTTTGGAACGAACGATATCGGGGTACAAACTCACTAAATATGCCGCCAACTCCGAAATCGTTTGGTATTCAAAAAACAGCGTTTTTGACAATGAACCAAATACAGTTTCGAGGTCATTGGTTAATCGCATAGCGATGACCGAATCCATACCATATTTGTCTAGCGCCTGTTTGGAGTCAACTTCATCGGCAGACAGTTTTAATGTGGCAGAGAATAATTGTTTGAGATAATTTTCAGATTTCTCTACCGTGTTGTCGCTCAGCGTCAGCTCTGCAATCGGCGCAACCTTGATTGGTGCTGGGGTAGTAATAATGCCATGCAATGTTTGTTGCAATTTCTCCAGTTCGCCTTCCATGACGATACTCTGTGAATGTGCCAGTTGCAGGCTTCGATGGAAAGCACGCAAACCATTCTGGCTTTGCATCGGCACAACACCCGCTACTCTTTTCAGTACATCTAAACCAGCATCATCTATTTCCATACCACCGGATTGCCATATCGGCCAATTAATGGATAGCGTTTTACCTGAACGTTGCCCTGCATCTACCTGCGAATTTCTCATGTGCGCAAATTGGTCCATAAAACCATTTGCTGACGCATAATCCGCTTGCCCCGGATTACCTAATACCGAGGACACGGAAGAGAACAGCACAAAGAAATCGAGATCGCACTGTTGACTCGCCTGGTCAAGGTGTTGAGTACAAGTAACTTTTGGCTCAAGTACCTGCATAAATTCGGCACGGTTCTTTTTAAGGATAAAGTTATCCGCGATCATGCCGGCACTGTGAATAATGCCGTTTACCTGCCCGAATTGCTCAAGCGTGTGATTGAAAAAGTGACACACCGCATCATAATCAGATAGATCAAGGGATTGATAACTGACCCGCTCAGGGTTAGTCGCAAGCAGTTCAATTTGACTTTTCTTTTCTTCCGACAATTCGGATCGACCGGTAACAATAACCTGAGCATCCGTGGTTTGGTTAAGAATATCTCGGGTAAACTCCATACCCAGAGAACCCAAACCGCCGGTAATAATATACACACCCTGCTCACGGTAAGCGTTGTATTCAGCCTCGTCGATAAAGGCTTGTTCACACCACCGTTGAACCAAACGAATACCATGTTGATATTTCACTACGGAATCTGTAACGGCTTGACTGTTTTCATTGATCAACGCCGTCAGTGCAGAATCAGTAGTACCGGGGTCCAATAGTAAAAACTGACCGGTAATTTTCGGGTTTTCCATAGCGGCGGTTTTTAACAGCCCCGATATACCCAACATGTCTGGTCGTTCACTTACAATTTGAACCAATGTTTCTGGTAGATTTTTATTCGCAAGTAAGGTTTTAATTTGTTCGAAAATCTGTACAGCGGTTTCGGAGTAACTTAAACCAGTAAAAACATAAACATTTTCCGCATCACCCAAGCCACGAGTTAACATTTCGCTTAACGTTTTCGCATTGGTTTCCGTCTGCCCAATATACATAACACATCGTGTTTGCTTGTTTTGGGTCGCAGAATGAGAAATTGGGCTTGCTTGCCATTCTGGCGTTGCAAAAAGTATTTCGTGGTATGTGGTTGCGCTTTCAACGACAGACGAATCTAACTGACGTGATGTCAGGCCGCGCATCTCGACACAGAGGTTGCCATCGCGATCCAATAGATCAATATCCAGTTTAACAATATCGCTATTGGCACCGGCATTTTGGGCATAGCTAACGGAAACAAACATGTTCGCCGAACAAGGAGAAAGGACGCGAACCTTGTCCAAGGCAAATGGCAACATCGGTTTGCTATTGAGTTGTTTTAAATCACCTAACAAACCCAGTGACGCATGAACAGCACTATCCAGAACACTTGGATGAAGGCTAAAGTCTTCCGCGTTAGATGACACAGACGCGGGAAGTTTTAATTCCGCAATAACCTGCTGATCGTTACGGTAAAGCTTGTGAACCCCTTGAAAACCTTTGCCATAATAAATGCCCATACCTTCATAGGCGCGATAAAGATCTTCCGTAGATACTTCGGTAAAGGTATTCGATGTTAATAGCGTGTGTATATCGATGTGACGCGTTGAAACATCCTTTGATAAGGTTATCCAACCCTGACTGTGAAGTACTTCGTTGTTATTTTCATCGCTGAAAACATCAAACGCGATTTGATCGTCGCCTTCGACAAATAACTCCGTGGTAATCTGTTTGTTCCCGTCGACAACAATCGGTGCCTGCCAAACAACATTATGTATTTCAATCGCAGAGTAATCGATTGCACTTGCAGCCTGTTCAACTGCCGCTCTGGCAATTTCAAGATACGCCACACCGGGAAGAATTTTATGCGTACCGTTGTTGTTTGGTAATGCGACCTGATGATCAGCAAGGAAAAATTCTGTTCCCGAAAATTGTGATTGATAAGTTAAACGTGTTAAATCCGATGTGTTTTTATGTAATAGCGGATGAATACCCGTCGCCAGCGAGTGAGCAACGCCAGGTAAATCACCAATAACACTATCAATCCAATACCGTTCTTTAGCGAACGGATACACGGGTAATCGCGCACGCTTGGGCGTAACCGCATAAAATTGGCCCCATTCCAGCGGTAAGCCTTTTACCCAATACGCCAGCAGTTTGGAAAATTTGCGCTTGGCAATCCATTTCTCCAACGCTTCGCGCATTTCCTCATCATTCACCAACGCAATGATTTCGTCTTCATCGGCCGCCACCCGTCCGTAAAAACAATTTTCTATATTGCTAACACCGGTCAAATACCCTTCCAGCTTTTCTACCAGATTGGCAACAGAATCAATGCTGAACGCTAAACGTTCATCCATTTCTTCTCTGCCGAGTTGTAAGGTATAAGCCAAGGAAAGCAAATCCAGGTTTTCCCCTTGAGCTTGTATATAACTCAACAATTCTTTTGCTTTACTGTGGAGCTGTTGTTCGGTTCGGGCAGAAAGCACAATCGCCAACGCTTCCCCGGCATTAAATAACGGTTGAGTGTTGGTAGCCTCCGGCTCGTCGACATATTCTTCAATAATAAGGTGGGCGTTTGAGCCGCCGGCACCAAATGACGATATACCCGCAATTCTGGGAATGTGCTTGCCGTCAATTTCCGGTTGCTTCCAGGTGGTTAATTGCTGATTTACCACAAAAGGTGTGGTGCTGAAATCGATATGCGGATTCAATACCTGTGAATGCAACGACGGAACAATTTGCTTGTTCTCCATCTGTAGCAACACTTTGGTCAACCCCGCAATACCCGCAGCGGATTCGCAATGTCCAATATTGGATTTTGCGGATCCGACTAAGCAGTAGCCCGTTTCTTTGTCTACTTGTTCGGCACTCGCTTTAGCGTAAAACGCTTTGGTCAGTGCGCTGATTTCGATCGGGTCACCGAGTTTCGTGCCCGTACCGTGAGCTTCAATATAACTAATGTGGCGTGGGTCTACCTTCGCAGCATTGAGTGCTCGGGTAATAACACTGGATTGCGCCTGCGGATTCGGCACACTGTAGCCATTGGTTTTGCCACCGTGATTTATTGCACTGCCTTTTATCAGGCCATAAATATGGTGACCATCTTTCTTTGCTTGAGAAAGGGTTTTTAAAATAACAACACCGACACCTTCCCCGGGAATATAACCATCACCACCTTCACCAAAACTCTGGCAATGACCATCACTGGAAATAAATTGACCAGAGCTCAACATAAAATATTTGCTTGGATGAATACTTACGTTTACACCACCGGCAATGGCGCAATCGGTTCGACCGTGTTTTAAATCTTCACAGGCAATATGTATGGCAGTAAGTGACGAAGAACACATGGTGTCCAAAGTCATACTCGGCCCATGTAAGTTCAACAGGTAAGATACGCGATTTGCCACACTGGCGTAACTACCACCGACACCGATATTTTTACCTTTTGCAATGGCTTCCGCACCAAACAACTGGTACTCGCTGTACATCACACCAGCATAAACACCAACCTGGCCAGCTAAATCATTTTTATGGGGAATGCGTAAGTTTTCACGTGTCAGGCCAGCGTCTTCAATAGCCATCCATACATGCTGTAAAAATAATCGTTCTTGCGGGTCAACTAACTCAGCCTCCCGTGGAGACATATTGAAAAAACGGGGATCAAATTCATCCACACCTTCAATAAAGCCGCCCCAGCGACTGTAATGACGACCGTCTTCATGACGATTGTCACTGTAGAATTCTTTCCAGTCCCAGCGTGATGCCGGCACTTCAGTGATACAGTCTTTCCCTTCCTTCAGGTTTTGCCAATACTGTTCGATAGTGGGTGATTCAGGGTAACGCCCACTTAACCCAACGATCGCAATTGGCTCATCGTGGTAATACCCACCTTTTCCAGATACGTTCCTTTCGGAAACAGCTTTCTGCGTAAAACGCGCTTTATTTTTGCGTGTTTTGCGAATATCCACTGCGGACAGCTTGTGATCAACCTGAGTTGGTTTAACCTTCGCCACCGGTTTAGATTCGGATTGCTCCACTGGTGCTTTGGCAGAAAAACGTGTACGCAATAACTGAATATGCTGCTCAAGAAAATATTCGGTTAAATCCGCAATGGTTTGATATTCAAAAAATAATGTTTTGGGTAGCGAACCAAAGGTTTTTTCTAATTGGCTGGTAACGTTCATCGCCAAAATGGAATCAATTCCGTATTTTTCTAACGGAGCCTTGACTTGAATTTTCCCTTCAGGAATTTTCAGGACTGTGGAAAACTCCGCGCGCAAAAAGTCTTCCGTTTTTTGCTTAATATCCTGCTTAGATAAATTCGTCGTATCAGCCGAAGTTACGGGTTTTTCTACGGGAATTACTTCACTGTCCGGCGCAGTTTCCTCATCTGCTTCTGCACAAATCGTGGCAACTAATTTTTCGCTATCGCCCTGCATAGCAAGAAACTGGGGAGCTGGCTGTTGCAGCGCAGTGTAAAACGCGCGAATGCCGTTAGCCTGATCCATAGGTTGCATTCCAGTCATATTTTCTATGACGTTTTGCACCTCCGCATCAACATTCATTCCACCCCACTGCCACAAAGGCCAGTTTATAGAAACAGTTTTACCCTGCCGTTGCCCCTGCTCAACAAGAACGTTTCGATATTGCGCGAATTGGTCTAAAAATCCGTTAGCGCAGGCGTAATCAGCCTGCCCTTGATTGCCAAACCAACCGGAAACTGACGAGAACATCACGAAAAAGTCCAGCGCCAGATCCTTACACGCTTCATCCAAATGAATTGTGCCTGAAACTTTAGGTGAAAGAACTTGACCAAATTCCACTGAGTTTTTCTTGAGAATAAACTCGTCTTTTAACATGCCTGCGGAATGAATTACGCCATGAATATTGCCATGCTGCTTTAGCAGTTTATCGAATACCGATTTGGTTTCGTCACCGTTTTCGATGTTCAGCTGCTGATATTGGTAAGTAGAACTATCGGAGAAATGTGCTTCAAGTAAAGCGCGTTTTTCTGCGGACAACACGGACCTGCCCGTAAGGATGACCTTGGCATCCGGTACTTGATCAAAGATTTCTTTCGCAAACAACAACCCTAAACCACCCAAACCACCGGTAATGACATAAACGCCTTGCGATTTAAACGGTATTGACGGTTCATTAGTTGGGTTGGGCAAAATATCCCAACAGCGCGTACTGCGCGCGCCGGATTGGTAACGTACCAGACTATTATCGGATGCCTGTTCTTTATCTAAAATGCTGATAATTTCCTGCGCAGAAGAACAGGAATCAAACTGAATTATTTGATGCGAAAATTGCGGATTTTCTATAGCAGCCGTTTTGAGTAGCGCATTCAACCCCTGTAACACACCCTGCTCATCGGATATGACCAACTGAAGCAATACTTTATTTTTCGGTTTGCTTTTTAAAAGCGTTTTAATTTTTTCAAAAACGGTGAGAGCTGCGTTTTCATATTGTTGCAACGAAACGATTTCACCCGAAGGCGATAAATTGGTGAACGACGTAAAACAACCTTCTTTTTCAATCGTATCAACCAGTTGGCTGGGAAAACCGGCCAAGACTAAGTGTTTCTGCTCAACTGAGCCTTTCTGTTTACTAATTAATTCTGCCTCTCGCCAACCTGGGCTGGCAAACACCATGTTAGTTGCGTGTTTTTTTGCAGTTGTTGGCACATGAATTTCGCTGCCGGTAGAGCGAGAACTAAAACCAATCAGTTGAACGCAGAGCTGACCATGTTGATCGTATAGGTCGATATCCAATTTGGTGATGCTATCACCGGGTTTGCTGCCATTGGAATAGCGGGTCCAGACATACATTTCCTCAGTACACGGCGATAACACTTTTACAGCATTCAGCGCAAATGGCAAAGACGGATGCTCAGGCAGTTTTTTAATATCGTCCAGTAAGCCAATTGGCGTTTGTACTGCTGAATCCAATAACGCGGGATGTAACACGTAATCTTGCAACGTCGTAATTACGGAACGATCGAGCTTTAGCCTCGCCAGAACTTCATTGTTCCCTTTAAATATTTCTTGTACACCTTTGTGCGAATCGCCATAGCGAATACCCAATGTGTCATAGGCCTGATATATGTCATCGAAAGAAAAACGCCCGGATTGCATTTTCCCCTGTAAATCCGCCAGGTTTACAGTATTCGTTTGCGTCTTTTCAGATAAAACAACTTGCCCCTGAGAATGAACAATTTCTATTTCTTCGCCGTTTTCTCCGTCCAAAGCAGTGAATATTTCATAATCGACTACGAACTCATCCACTTCATCATTAATAAAAAGTGCAATCTGTACGGTTTGTTTCGCATCCACCACGACGGGTTGCGCCCAGACAACGTTACGTATTTCTATGGTCGAGTCTACGCCTTCATCAGCGAGTGCCTGCTGAATCGCTGCTCTAACCATTTCCAGATAGGCAACGCCAGGTAATACTTTCTTTCCATGAATTTGGTGATCGTTAAGAAAGAATTCATTTCCATTGAACAATGTCGCGTAGCTTTGTTGTGTAAGATCTGATGTATTGGTATGCAGCAAAGGATGAATAATGGATTCTTTACTGACACCATCTGCATTCAAATAGAATTGCTTTATCAGCGAGAGCGCATTCTTTTTGGATAGTCTCTTACTTTTCAATTCAGAAACGACATATTCTGCAAAATCGATCATTATGCTGTTCTCTAGTTTAAAACGCTTAGAAAATAGAATTTCGTAAACACCATCATCCCTGTTTCAGAGAAGGTGGTATTTCATTAAGAAGGTTTATAGGGCTTGTTTAATAAGACCGACGGCGGCTTCCAACTCTGTATCATCCTCAATCAAGTCAAACGCAGCCTCCAGTGCAGCGTAACTATCAGAGGAACTCGATTCACTTCCTGTCACTTTTTCCTGATGACCGAAATCGGTTTTGGTATTTGCCCAATAGCGTTCATTGGCAAAAGGATAAGTTGGTAACGCAATACGTTTTGGTAATGTGTGTTGATACAAGTCTTTCCAGTTGATCTCAAAACCGGTTACCCAGAGTTGGGCAAGCTTGCTGAGTTTATTATTGGCGACCCACTTATTCACAGCTTCGCGCATATCATCATCGTCGCTAATAATGCTCACACCTTGAGAAGTATGATGCACACTACCAACAAATGCGTCTACGAGATTGACCATACCATCAACGTAAGAGGTTAGCTTTTGTTTTAAGTCCGATACCGAATCAACCACCAGACACAGTCGCTCGTCCATAGATTCCCTGCCAACCTGTAACGTGTAGGCAATTTCGGCTAAGTTTAACGGCACACCCTGTTTTTCGTTGGTTGTAATAAACGCAATTAAATCTTTGGCTTTTTGAATCAATTGCTCTTCCGCTTTCGCAGACAATGGAATAATTGCTCGACCAAGCGAATCTGACGCAACAGCGTTCGCCTGCTTGCAATATTCCTCAATCACCACATGCACATTGGTACCGCTTCGACCAAAGGCACTCACTGCCCCCAAATGCGGTTTGGTGCCGTCTTTTTCCCACGACTTGGTTTTCTTATTAATGTACAGGTTACTGTCTTTCCAGTTGAAATAATCGTTTTCAACATCGCAGTGAATAGTCGCAGGAATTTGATGATGTTCAATACTTTTCAACAAACTAATTAAGCTTACCAACCCAGAGACTGCCATGGTGTGCCCAAGGTTACTCTTATTACTTGTAATGGCGCAGCCTAGAGGCGACTTTTTACCCGTTGAGTTTAAGCGCTTGAACACATCATTAAGTGCATTGATCTCAATAGGGTCGCCCAGTTTTGTTCCTGTACCATGAGCAACAATATGAGAAATATCGTGGATATCAATGTGATTTCGGGTATAAACATCTTCGATCAATTTGGCTTGCATATTGCCATTCGGTGCCGTTACGCCATTGGTTTTACCGTCAAAATTGATACCACTGGCTTTTATCACACCATAAATATGGTCACCGTCCTCTTCGGCTTTGGAAAGTGGTTTGATCATCACTACCGCAACCGATTCACCAATACCAATACCATTGGCGTTATTCGCAAAACTAAAGCATTCTCCATCTTGAGAGATCATTCCCGCTTCGCTCATTTTTGCCCAAGCCTTCGGAGCCAAACTGAGTGATACACCAGCAACAAGTGCCGATTCACAATCCCCATGCTTCAATGCTGTTGCCGCTTGATGCAAGGCGACAAGACCGGAAGAACAAGCCGTATTGATCGCAATTGTTGGACCGTGCAAATCGAGAAAATAGGAAAGACGGGATGAGATCATCGCACCGCCGGCGGTTGTCACGCCCTGATCTTCTGTAATAAGACCATATTGACTTTCCTCCATACCAACGAATACTCCGACATTGCTTCCCCGTAATGTCGCAGGAGAAATTCGAGCATCTTCAATTGCACGGTAGGCCTCCATCAAAATTAACCGCTCGGAGGGGTCCATTTCCTCAGCTTCGACAGGAGAGATTTCAAAAAACAACGGATCGAACTGATCAACACCATGAATAAATCCACCTTTGTTGGTGCTTATGGTGTTTTTAATATCACCTGGGCTATAGAAATAGTCTCGCCAGTTCCAGCGATCTGAAGGAATTTGCGTGATGCCGCTACGTTCTTCGGCAAGTAATTGCCATAGCTCATTCACATTTTTTGCATTAGGAAAACGTCCGGAGATCCCCACAATGGCGACACTATCGTGCTCCGAATTCCCCATGAATTTCGTTTTTGCGGTGGATACAAAGCGTTTTTTCAGTAGTTCTCTCGGTGCTTTAACGCTTGGTAGAGCGACCGGGCGCACGATAGGTTTAACAGATTTAACCGCATTTGGCTGACAATAGAAATCAAGCATATGCGAATGGTGTTCATTAACGAAATATTCGGCCAGTTGCTGAATAGTCGCATAATTAAAGAACAACGCAGGCGTAATGTTCAAACTGAAATACGTCGATAAATATCGCGCAAAAGAAGCCAGGCTAATTGAATCAAAACCGTAATCCGCTAGATTGGTTTTGTCGTTCAACTGGTGTTTGGCAATACTTAAATTGTCAGCAACAAGGTCTTTCAGTTCCAGACTAAGAATGGCGTTCAGCGAAAGATCCTGATACTGACTCTTCCACCCTTTTGCATAATAAGCGGGTTTGTCCGCTGACGTTTCCTGTAACTCTGATGCGATATTTTCCATTACGGAAACGGACTTTTCCTCAACCGGATTTTTCTTTTCCGGGTGGTAGGTTCGATTTAAGAACTGATTAATCCTGCTGGGTTTACCAATCATAACCAGAGACTGGGTAAGATCCGAAGTCATAATGTCATGACAGGCCTGCACCCCATCTTGCTCTTGTAACGCCTCCTGACCACTGGATTTTAAATAGAAATCAGTTTGTTCTGAACCACTTAATCCCATGCCATTTTCTTGATTGGCAGCCTTGGCCCAGAGCGGCCAATTAATCACGTAAGACTTGCCAGCGTATTCAGCGTTTAATTGTCTGTACTGGGCATATGCCATTAGGAATCGGTTGGCAATGGCGTAGTCACAGGAACCAAAATCACCCAACATGGCCGAGGAGGATGAAAAGTAACAGATGAAGTCCAGGTTACTTGCTGCTTTACCCGGTTTATTGAGTTCCAGAACTTCGTCCAACAATAAGCTGCCATCGATTTTGGGCTTGAGCACCTGCTTTATTTCAGCATGATCTTTTTCATCAAATGGCTTGGCGGATTCAATACCCGCCGCATGAAATATACCGGACAAGTTAAAGGATAACGCATCAAATTGAGTTTTGAGTGATTGTTTATTGGATACATCAGAACATATGTATATCGCTTCAGACGCCCCCATATCTTTCAACTCAGTCAGTTTTGCCTGGACTGATTCCGATAATCGACTACGACCTAATAGCACCACCTTCGCATTAAATGTTTCAGCAAGATAACTGGCAAATTTAAATCCAATTGCACCACAGCCACCGGTAATTAAATATCCACCGCCCTGTTTGATACCGGAATTAGCTGATTCTTCTTTTAGTTCGGTTTCCTGAATAGAAAGAACAAAACGTTGACTGCCTTGATACCAAACAGCGCCATCACTGTTTATTCCGTCTAATGCGGCGACAGGTGTTAATGCACTATCGGCTAGATATACGATGGAAATTTCCACCTCAGGCAACAGCATTTTTAATGAGCGTTGAAAGCCAATCCAGGAATAATCCCAGCAACTGGTTAGATTTACCGGATTATATTCACCGACCAGCACAACTTTATTAATTGTTACCTGTGAGGATTTAATTACCTTAAACAAATCGAATATTGATAAAACCCCCTGCTCAGCTTTACTTTTACTCCAGGCGTATATGATCGTATCCGGTGTATTTTCCAGAATCGCCTTAGCTATGATTTCATTTGTAATTGACTCTGGCTGATCAATAAAAACAAAATCTTTTGTGGATGTTTCATGAGTTAGCGATTTATCTTCTTTATTGCCAAACACTAATGTTTTGTTAGGTGTTCGGATGGAAATATCATTCGTCGACTCAGGCTTCCAATATTCTTTAAAGAACAGTTTTTGCGACGCTTCAACGCCCGGAATTTGTCCGGCTGCCTCGATGACGGATTCTGTCCGTACAGAGACATCCACCACGCCTAATCCCACTAATTGAGCAACGACGACACCGCGTGCATCGTAGATATCCACATCAAAAACATCATCGCTGTTGGTTTTTCGCAACCAGATGTTGACAGTCTTGCAGCTGATCGACTGATAATAATGCAATGATCTTAAAGAAGACGACGTATAACTTCGACCATTTATCACCGAAGCAGCTTGCAAAACGGCTTCCAATATCGCGGGGTGTAAACAATAGTCGGCTTTTTCGTAACCCTCTACCAACACCTCAATTAAGGCTTCTTGTTTACCAATATTCAAACACCCAAAGGCTCGGTAAAACTCACCGTAAATCAACTCACCATTGGCAAGTTCGGTCTTAAGCTGATTATGATCATACGTATTCGATTGCATACGCTGGCGCAAGTCAGCGAGATCACGTGACTTCTCCATCGGAATTACATTTAACCGGGCTTGCCCCTGGCAAAGTACATGCTCGATATCATCACAGCAAATATCAAACTCAACATAATTCTCAGTATTCGATGGATAGATTGAGGTAATCAAAGTAAGTTGATCGTGAACAGTTTTTAACTCACCCCAGAGAATATTTTCCAGCGTAATTGCGTCAGCATCTACACCTGTCGCATCGGTTAACGCGGCAAGTAATAATTCAAGCTGTGCAATTGCGGGTAATCCAACGCCAGCATTCTTTACCTGATAGCCTCGAATGGCCGGCTCGCTACCATTGAAAACCGAAGTATAGGCTTGCTGTTGAAGATTCGATGTATTTCGGTGTACCAGCGGATGTAAATAACGTTCAGCACTCACCGATATCGTCCGCGGTTTGGCTTCTCTCCCTGTGATTGCGTCATCGAAAGATGGGTCCACGTCGATCCAGTAACGTTCTTTGGCAAAGGGATACAATGGTGCCTCGATACGTTGTGGGGCTACACCACCATATAACCTGCTCCAATCAAACAGGATACCTGTAGCCCAAAGCTTGGCTAACTTGGCGTAGTTTTCCGATTCAATGCATTTGCTCAGAATACTTTCTTTAATATCGTCATCCTGAGTGATGATGCTAATGCCTTCTTTATTTTTTCTCACCTGCCCACGATATACCTGGCCAGGATTTTCTCCCTCAATAACCTTGGCGAGCAATTCTTGTAATTGATCCAGGTTTTTCGCTACCAGACATAAACGCTCTTCCATAGGTTCTCTACCCACCTGCAAGGTGTACGCCAGAGAATCAATGGCTAATGACGATTTTTGCTGTTCGATAAAATCCTTTAGATCCACACATTTTTGCAGAAGTCGCTCTTCGGTTTTGGCAGACAGCGGAAAGATAAACTCCGGCAACAGCTTACTTTGAGATCGGAATACACGTGCTTGCGTATCAGGAACATATTCACCGATAACCAGATGCGCGTTGGTACCGCTGAAACCAAAAGAACTCACCGCGGCTTTACGCTGAGCCTTCCCTTGCACATCCCAGGGACTTAGCTCGGTATTGACATAAAACGGAGAGCCTTTCAGGTTGATATGTTCATTTAACTTATCAAAGTTAATGGTTGGAGGAAGCTGCTTGTGTTTAAGTGCCATCGCTACTTTAATCACACCCGAAACACCCGCAGCCAATAAGCAATGACCAATGTTGGATTTCACCGAACCAATCGCACAGTAAGCTTGTTTTTCGGTGAATGCTTTAAACGCATTTTTTAAACCGATAATTTCGATTGGGTCGCCAAGTTTTGTCCCGGTACCATGCGCCTCAATTAACTGAATCGATTCCGGGTCAATATTAAACTTACGATAGACTTCTTTCTCAAGTGCAGCCTGAGATTCTGCGTTAGGCGCAGTAATACCATTGGTTTTACCATCCTGATTGGTTCCCCAGCCTTCGATTTGCGCATAAATAATGTCGTTATCACGAATGGCATCATCCAGGCGTTTTAGCATAACCACACCAACACCTTCACCCGGTACAAAACCATTTGCACGCTGATCAAAGGTATAACATCTCCCATCCGCAGAGAGCATTCCCGCCTGAGACGTTGTAATGTGCATATCTGGCCCGGAACTGACGTAGGCACCACCGGCTAAAGCCATATCAGAGGTACCGGACAACAAACTATCACATGCATTGGCAATGGCGACCAGCGAGGAAGAACACGCTGTATCGATAGCAATACTCGGGCCTTGTAAATTCAAGATGTAGGAAATACGACCGGCAAGAATCGATGCTGCGCACCCGGTAAAACCGTGCGCACTTAATTCCATCTTGCGGGACAAGTTATTGTAATCACCGATGGCGCTACCAACAAACACACCGCACTTACTGCCCGAAAGGGATTTTGGATTGTAGCCAGCATTTTCTATTGTGTGCCAACAGGACTGTAAAAACAGCCGTTGCTGTGGGTCCATCGACCGCGCTTCAGCAGGAGAGATGTCAAAGAACCGGGGGTCGAACAAATCATATTCATCCAATAAGCCAGCATATTTACAGTTTGATTTTCCTTCCTGTGGTTGGCCTGGTTGGTAATGTTTATCCAGATCCCAACGGTGCTTTGGAATTTCACTGATACAGTTTTTACCGTCGATAATATTTTGCCAGTATTCCTGTAAATTATTCGCTTTAGGAAATTGCCCCGCCATACCAATTATTGCGATAGGCTGATTTACATAATGACTCTTTGCAACGCTTTCACTCCCCTTTTTGTCTTTTGTCGTCTTTCTCAGGGAAACAAGTTCTTTTTTCGGCGTAAGAGTATTTGTAGTCTGAGATACAGGGCGATTATCTGTCCGAGGCAGTTTAGCTGATTTGATCGCTCTGCTCGGCGTTGGCTTAGGCAAATCGGCAACAAATGAAACCGTTTCTTGCTGAATAAATGCACTTAACTTATTTAGCGTTGGATAGCTGTATACCATCGCTGCTTCAATGGAAGTTGCGAATTTATCATTGATTTTTCTTACCCAGGTGACACCGGTAATAGAATCCAAACCTAAGTCTATAAACTGAGCATCTTCATTGATTTCGCTTTCGTCTAAATGCAGCTCTTGGGAAAGTAAGGACTTTAATGTTTCAGAAATATCCGTTGCACTGTATTGGGGTACCGGATATTCCCCTTTTTGAATATCCTGAGAGATATTTTTTTGCTCAACTGTTTCCTTTAAAGGTGCCGCATATGAACCCACTTCCGAAAAAACAAATTCACTCAATTTTCTCAAGGTCGGATAGCTGTACACCATGGCCGCTTCAATAGCAGTGTTGAACCTGTCGTTGATTTTTCTTACCCAGGTTACGCCGGTAATTGAGTCGAGACCAAGATCCACAAACTGCGTATCCTCATCAATTTCACTCATATCCAAATGCAGTTCTTCTGCCAACAACTGACATAAGGAGTCTGCAATATCCGCCTGGGAGATTTGAGTATTTACATCTTCGGACTCGAGCGTTTCCAGAGCAGAATCAACATGCTGCCGAGTATTTACCTCAGTGTCAGCAACATAAGTTTCATCTGTAACGACATCATCTTTTTTCATCACCAGGTTACTGGCGGCCTGCTCTTTTACAAACTGACTGAGTTTGGTTAACGTTGGGTAGCTATAAATCATGGCCGCTTCAATCGCGGTTCCATAATGGTCATTGATTTTTCTAACCCAGGTTACACCGGTAATGGAATCCAAACCAAGGTCAACAAACTGAATATCCTCTTCAATTTCATCAAACTCAAGATGTAATTCTTGCGCCAGCAGGGATTTAAGTTGCGCTGAAATTTCAACATGCGAGTATTCTTGTTGAACAGAATTTACAATCACGCTGTCCACTATTTCAGGCTGTAAACCTTCGTTTTGATTAGGTTCCGTCGACAAAGAGTTTTCAGCAACATCATTAAATGTTGTTTGTATTTGTTGTAATGTTTCTTGCTGCCCCACAAACGTTTTTTCATGCATCGCCAATTCACATTGATAATTTTCTTCTAAGCTGGAATTAATGGGACTATTCCATTGCTGCTTTAATGCAACCAGTAAACTTCTCGGCTGCCTGGCAAGCACTTTGGCTATTTCCAGAGCGCGATGAACGACCTCTGCACGCGGTAATACCTGTAAGCGCAAGCCTCGATCCAAAAATTCCTGACCGGATGATTCGTGTGCGGTTAGCAACGATTCTTTTGCCAGATCATAGCCAAATTTTAGAGGCGTAATTAAATTCGCTCCCGCGCCAGGCGTGAAACCATATTGCATATACGGACTGAAGAATTTGCTTTCCGAACTTAAAATGGTGATATCCGCGAATAACCCAAGAGCAAGACCAGCCCCCACACCGTGACCCTGCATCGCGGCAATAACCGGAATCGAACACGCCCAGGTGGATTGAAATACTTTATTGTCGGTAAATTGTGTTTGCCCATCCTGAATAGCCAACAACGCTGCTTTGGTGCCACCAGAAGCAAAATATTTGTCGTAACCGGTCAGCACCACAACCTTGTATTGTGGGTTGGCTTCAATATGTTGGAACACTTCGCTCATGCCATCGGTAAATGCCTCCGAGAACATGTTTTTGGCTTCGCGATCTTCCATGCGCACTTCGATAATGCCCTGCGGATGGGCTTTGGCTTTAATCACTTGGGTATTTAATGCGATGTCGGTAACTTCGGTTACCTGTCCATCACTGGGTGCTTCTGCACCCGCCTGCCAGTTCGGTAAGTTTGATATCAGTGTGGTTAAGCAAGTTACACGGTGTTGTTTCCAGGCTTGGAGTTCCGCAAGCGGATACTCGGCTAAAAATGCCGCGAGTTGCTGAGCTTTTGTTGAGGCTTCCTGATCTGAATTGGCGACCAGCACACTGGGGCAACGTTGTTGCAGTTCGGCACCGGTTACTACACCACCGCTTAATACCAGTTCCCGTCCTACCACTTGACCATAGTGATACGTTAATAGTGCCGAGGTCGGTTGAGCCAGTTGCGGGTCGTGTAATACCCCTGCCAGGCTGTAGCTACCCTGCTGTTGATAGATCACGCTGTCACACACCTGACTCATCAACCACGCTTTGCCCTGGCTGTCTGAATTTAGTAAGCAGACAACCGGACGCTCGATACTTTGTATCCATTGTTGCAATGCCAATACTTGGCTGGCTTGAATTTTTTCGTTGTCTTCGCTGAAAAATTCTGCGTAGTCACTTTGCAGGATCACCACTTTGTAGTGTGGTGCTTTATTGATTTGACGAGCTAATTTGGTGAGATCGGCCAGTAAGGTTTTTACCGCGTAACTGCGTTTGGCTTGCTGGATATGTACCGTGAGCACATGCTCTTGTTCGGTGTGTAATGCGATGTTTTTGCTGGGGGAACTCAGCTTCACTTTTTTTGCGGGTGTGGGTTCTGCAATCGCATCAACCGGGTTCAGTTGTTGCGTTAAGGCGAATTGTTGACGACCCAGGTGTTGTTTTAATAAACGTAAGGCGGTTTGTGGTTTTTTGGCCAGGTTTTCTGCCAATTTGTGTGCGTGGGTGTGCACCTGTTTTTTGTCGACGATGGCGCAGGTCCAGGATTTTGCTTTTAATTCTGCTCCGCGCATCAAGGGTGTTTGAAATAGTAAATCTGTCGCCTGTTGGTAACCAAAGCGATGTTCAAACATCTGCTGTTCGGCTGGACTGGGGAAGAGTTCGTCCACACTGTAGCCGTAGTCTGAATCCTGGTTGAGCACCATAAAATCACACAGTGACGCCACCAACCAACCCGCACCGGTTGCATGGCCTTCCACCGCCGCAATCACCGGATAGGGAAATTCACTGAGGGTAGCCAGGAGCTTGCTTGTTATCGCTTGGTTAACATGGTTTCGGTCGCCGCGAAGAAACGTCTGCTCGCCACCTTGCAAAATCAACACTTTCAGATCGGCATGGCTTTGCACCAACGCCAATTGATTCAACAGCGTTTGCTGGATCGCTTCAGACAAAACTGGCTGATCCGCTACGGCGTCAATCTGAAGCGAGTAGATACCATTGCCGTGATCCTGACATAGAACGGTGCCCGTGGTCTTCGATTGTGAATCTGTGGAAGTCATGTGTTCATTGTTCCCGTAATGATGGCGCAAGGTCCCCTGCGCCAGGTCAAACTGTCTGAATGGAAGTGAGTAAACGTTGTGGTTTATTCGCCGGCTGGTTCTAACACAATGGTGTTACGTTTGGGCGGTGTGTTGCTCTTCACTGCCGAAGTGGTATTGCTTTGTGCAAGCGAAATGGTCGGCTTGGCAGTAGGTACGGTTTGGCCTGCACTATTTTTATTTACGCTATTTGGATCTGCACCTGTACCCGGAGAACTCAAACTAATCGCCGGCTTGGTTAAATTATTCGAATCTTTAACCTGCTTGTCTTTGCTTTCTATTTCCAAAGTATTCCCGGGTGATGACATTGTCGCTAAGGAAATATTCGGTTTGCTGCGTACAGTATTGTTATTTTCCACACCATTCGAAATGCTTGCATTGGCAGTCGAACCTAGTGAAACACTGGGTTTATGATTTGACCCGGCTTTCGGTAGAACATCCGTCGAAGTATTTAACTGAATATCGTTCGGTTTGGTTTTTTTCGATGCCGCTGTTTTTTCGGTAGAAACATTTTTCGTAACCGAAGAGCTAACCGCTATGTTCTGAGTTACTGCTTGCTGGGGTTTAACGACAGGCTTTTTCGAATTAGGCTGAATATTATCCTGAACATGCATTTCAGTTTCCAGGCCAATGCCTTTCATTTCAACGCACAACTTACCGCGAATATCGAACACATCGATATCCAACTGAACAGTTGTTGTTTTATCCATCTCAGTAGGTAATTGATAACCGTCAGAAAATCTTATCCACGCATATAAATGTTGAGCAAGCTCAGATTGAATATGAACGGACTGAATGCTAAATGGTAAAGAAACCGATTTGAACTGAACCCTGGAACCATCAAGCAACAACATGCTTGCCTGTAAGATGTGATCGAGTACAAACGGATCAACTACACAGTGCTTATCTTGCTGTCCTTGGGTATTGATTTCCAGTAACAGCTGATCTTGCCCTAGTGTTGCCGACTGAATCAATTGGGACCGGTTTGTTGCATCGATTTTCTGATAAAGCGTATTTAACGAAATATCGCGTCCCTTAACACGGGATTGAATACGATTTATGTCCAGAGAAGTATTGCGCAGCTTATCCCCAACAACCGCGTGCCCCTGGCAGTGAATAATTTCTTCATACTGATCATTGTTACCGTGTAACAGGCTATACACTTCAAAAGCCAGGGTATTGGAATTGTTCGGGATAATTGCAATATTAACCTGTGCCATATGCGCCACGGTTAATGGTGCGCCCCAGCTTACACTGTGTATTTCGATTAACTTATCCTGTTTGGGAATACCCATTGCTCTTTCGATAGCTTCTCTGGCCATCTCGATGAAAGCGACACCTGTGAGTGCTTTATTGGCTTCAAAGGTTACGAAAAACGATTCGCTTCCGTTAAATCGCGATCTAAAGCAAAGCTGTTCCAGAATAGAAATATTTTCATGCACAAGTGGATGCAGTATGGCCGTTGATTTTGAATCTCCTCCACCATAACTAACCGTAGTTTTATTATTGGCCGGCTCCACCCAATAACGTTTTCTGGCAAATGGATATGTGGGTAAGCTGACCCGGTGAGGTAATTCGCCGGAGTAGATTTCGCCCCAGGATAGATCAAGGCCTTTTACCCACATCTCGGCAATGTTAGCAAATTGATGATTGTGAACGTATTGCTCAACGACCTCTTTAATATTGCTCTGTTGTTGAATAACAATCATCCCGTCCGCATCTTTCTCAACTCGGGATCGGAAGATTGCAGAATCTACATGACCGTTCAAGAATGTGTTTAACTTTATGCAGATATCCTTTTTACTACGAACAATAAAAGCCAGACGTTCATCCATTGCATCTCGGCCATCTAATAACGTGTATGCAATATCCTCAAGAGCTAACTGCTGAGCACTGTGATTATTGTCAAGGTAGTCATACAGTGCTTTTGCTCTTTGCGTTAATTGTTCGCTGGTTCGAGCAGAAACAACAATAGGTATATCCCGGTTGAAGTGAGCAGCAGATTTTGTTGCCTGCGGCTTGATATATTCTTCTATAACGACATGAGCGTTGGTGCCACTAAAGCCAAAAGAATTGACACTTGCTCGGCGTTTTTCACCGTTGACTACTTGCCAATCCTGAGTGTTTTTGGACACGTAAAATGGTGAACTCTTGAAATCGAACAATGTATTTTCTTTTTGTACATTCAAGCTGGGAACCAATTTTTGGTTCACCATGGACAGCACAACTTTTTGCACACTACACACACCGGCCGCACCAGACGTGTGCCCCACGTTACTTTTTACCGAACCCAAACCACAGAAATTCTTCTTATCGGTTTTCTCTTTAAATACCGCGCTTAAAGCCTCCAATTCAATCGGGTCGCCAAGTTTTGTTCCTGTGCCGTGTGTCTCGATATAGCTAATCGATTCAGGATGAACATTACATTTTTCGTAAAGCTCTCTTTCTAACGCCATTTGGCTGTTCACACTCGGCGCAGTGATACCATTTGTCTTACCATCCTGGTTAATACCGGAACCTAAAATTACGCCGTAAATGGTGTCGTTATCCCGTTCAGCGTCTTCCAGGCGTTTCAGCAATACAACCCCTACGCCTTCGCCAGGTACAAAACCGTCCGCAGAATTATCAAACGTTTTACACTGTCCCGCCGGCGATAACATGCCCGCCTTACACATGCCCATGTATAACTCAGGTTCCAAATACACGCTGGCGCCGCCAGCAAGAGCCATATCAGTTTCGCCTGTTCTTAAACCCTGACAGGCTAAATGGATAGCAACAAGGGAGGATGAACATGCTGTATCGACCGTGATAGCCGGCCCTTTCAAATTAAGGAAGTAGGCAATTCGCGCGGCACCGATAGCAAGGTTATTACCGGTAATATCCGCTGACATGGCATTACTTCTGGCTACAACACCAGCGTACTCATTGCCAATAATGGCCGTGTAAACACCACATTTTTTCCCGTTCAAGGACTGACTGGAATAGCCCGCGTCCTCAAAGGTTTTAAAGCTTTCTTCCAAAAAGAGTCGCTGTTGCGGGTCCATTGTTTTCGCTTCCGCAGGGGAGATTTTGAAAAACAATGGGTCAAAGCAATCAATATCGTCCACTGCTCCCAACCACTTGCAATACACTTTTCCTTCTTTTTTAGGATCAGGATCGTAGTATTCATTGACATCCCAACGGTCTGAAGGAACTTCAGTAATTGAGTTTTTACCGCTTACCAAATTTTCCCAGAACTGATCCATATTGTTGGCCTGGGGGTATCGACCAGACATACCAACGATAGCAATTTTGCCTGAAGAAACCGTCGCTTCTGTTTTATAGTGTTTGACGGGCTTGCGCGCTTTTCGTATCAGGCTTGGATATGAATCCACCAATAAATTCGGTACAGGACTAAATTGCGATGAACCTTGCAATGCCGTAGCTGTTGACGTTTCAGGTGTGGATAACGGCGTTTGCGTATTAATTGCAGAAACAGGTTCCGATACGGTATTGGTTGTCCCGATTTGTTCGGCAATGAAGGAAGCGAACAAATTAATATTTGGATAATCGTAAACAATTGTTGCGGGCAATTGCAGGCGATAGTGTTTTTTCAGTTCGTTTACCCATTCAACACCCACAATAGAATCCAGGCCTAACTCAATAAAAGGTTTATCGACCTGAACATCCGTAACATTCATATATAACGCTTTGGCCAGGCTTTCTTTGAGTTCCTGTTTTAATTGCTCCAAACTGAAAGAAGAGTTCGAAGTGGCTACAACAGAAACTTTTTGAGTATTTGCATGCACACTATCAGGTGAAACGGTAGTGGCCTGTTCAGACGCCGCTAATTCGGCGGGAATAATATTTTTTAGGTATTCTGAAAATGTTTTTATTGTTGGGTAGTCGTAAACGATGGTTGCGGGTAACTCGATAGCATATTGTTTCTTGATTTCATTGACCCATTCAACACCAATGATCGAATCCAGCCCCAGCTCAATAAAGGGTTTATCTAATGCGATATTTGCGTTGGGCAAATACAATGCTTTCGCCAAGCTTTCCTTTAATTCCTGTTGTAAGGTAATCAAATCCCGTCCGGCGTTAACACGACTGGTCGCCGTGCTCTGCGGATTAGACGCGGTGATTGGTGCGGCGGAATAATTGGAAAGTGGTAACGGTGCTTTCGGTAACTCGACTACCGCACTGCTGGTAGAAATCTGTCCATGCAGATAATCCGCAAACTGCACTATCGAAGGATAGTCATACACAATTGTTGCAGGCAACGCTAACGCGTACTGCTTTTTCAGTACGTTAATCCATTCCACACCCACAATGGAATCCAAACCTAGTTCAATAAACGGCTTATCCAGAGCGATAGCAGAAGGCTCCATATACAATGCGTTCGCCAGGCTTTCTTTCAGTTCTTGCTGAAGTTCTTTTAATGAAATTATTGTCGCAGTCTGGGTCTTAGCCGGAGTCACTATACTGATCGAGTTCGCTAATACCGGTTTGCTTTCCAGCACGACGGGCATATCGGTTTTCAATTGGTCGGCAAGGTAACGTGCAAACTCAACAATATTTGGGTAATCGTAAACAACGGTTGCCGGCAAACTTAAACCGTATTGCTTTTTAAGTGCATTTACCCATTCAACACCAATAATCGAATCTAATCCCAACTCAATAAAGGGTTTATCAATTCGAATACTCTCTACACTCATATACAACGCAGTCGCCAAACTCTCTTTCAGCTCATGAATAAGCTGATCACTGGATACAGACAGCGACACAGATTCTGGTTGTGGTGTCGGAGTCTCAACCTTAACCGGTGGCACATTAACCGATGACGTGTTGGTCGAAAGTATGGAATGAATATAGTGAGAAAAGTCTTTCAGATTGGGGTAGTCGTAAACAATGGTAGCAGGCAATGCAATACCATATTGCTTTTTGAGTTCGTTCACCCACTCCACACCGACAATGGAATCCAACCCTAAATCGGTAAAAGGTTTATCCGCATGGATTTTGTCCGAATCCATATACAAGGCTTTCGCCAGACTCGTTTTTAATTCTGATTGCACTTGCGCTAACGTTATGGCCGCAACAGCTGATTCCGTTTTTTCAACTGCGACAACAGATGAAGAAGCTGTTGTATCGCTCTGCGGTTGCGACAAGCCCAGGTACGCCTGCTGTAACGTCAGGCCAGTAATTTGCACACAGATATTGCCCTGCTCATCGGCAAAGTCGATATCGAACGCACCATTGCTTGAGCTTCGTATCCACGCAAGAGAGTGTTGTGCAAACTGATGGAATATTTTTATATTTTGTATGCTCAGAGGTAAAGTGAACTGCCCCAAGCCACTGACCGTTCCGGCAATCGTTGTTTCGGCTCTCATCACCTGATCAATCGCGCAAGGACACAATTGATAGCGAGCAAAGGAACCTTTGACAAAACGTGACACATCAAGCTGAACCAATGCCTGACCAATATCACCACCGGCAAGCTGACGTTTTATTTGTTCAACGTCAAAGGTCAATACGCTTGCGTTTGAAATACATCGCGCAACACCTTGGCAATGCACAACCTCACCGCCCTCCTGCTGACTGTATATCTCAAATTCGACTGAGTTATCGTGATGGTGATACAGACTAATCGATACTTCTTTTGCGCCTTCAAGAATAATGGGTTGTCCCCAAGAGACGTCCGATACTGTTACGACTTTGCCATCGGCATTCGCACTGGCATCAACAACTGCAGCGCGCACCATCTCCAGATACGCTGCGGCTGGCAATACTTTTAACCCGTTGATTTCTGACGCGGCTAAATAGTCTTCTGCACAGTTTAAATAGGTGGTATATCTCAGACCGTCAAGGTTAGATGTATTCTTATGCAGTAACGGATGAATGATCTCCGACCGATACTCAATTGAATCCGGGGCTGATTCACGGTCAATACCAGCAACACTGCTCTGCTCTACTTTAGTAATCCAATAACGCTCTTTAGCAAAAGGATAATTGGGCAATGTTACCTTACGAGGTTTAAGCTGACCGTATAATTGGCTCCAGTCAAATTCCAATCCCTTTGACCACAAGTCCGCAATTTTCGATAGTTTTCCTTGGGAGATCCATTTGCCAATAACAGTTTCCTTCATCTCATTATCTTGACGAAGAATACTTAGGGTTTCTTTATTGTTGCTTACTTGCCCGAGATATACATCGTTATTTTCGCCGTAAATAAAGCTTCTTAACTTTTCACTCAACTCGGCAACGGAACCAGCCATAATTGCCAAACGCTCTTCCATCGGTGCTCTACAGGTTTGCAAGGTATATGCAATATCAAAGAGGTTATGATAATGTGCATTTTCACAGAGATAATCAAACAGATCACTCGCCTTCTGCTGAAGTTGTTCGGGAGTACGAGCAGACAAAGGTAAAATAGTTTTGCCGTTTTCCAAAATAAGCGGCTTACCCGGTTCATTAACCATGGACGGCACATATTCCGAAATCACCAAGTGTGCGTTAGTACCACCAAAGCCGAAACCACTGATTGCCGCTTGACGTTTTTCCGCATCACCTAACGTCCAATCTTGACCTTTCTCACTGACATAAAAAGGTGACGCATTTAAATTGATGTGTTCGTTGATATTTTCAAAATTAATTGTGGGTGGTAGCTGTCGATTTTTAAGGGCAAGAAGCACTTTGATCGAGCTGGCCACACCGGCGGCAGTAAAGCAATGGCCAATATTGCTCTTCACCGAACCCAAGGCACAATAGCCTTGCTTTTTAGTATATTTTTTAAATGTTTCTTTTAACGCATCAACTTCAATCGGGTCACCAAGTTTCGTCCCCGTACCGTGCGCCTCAATTAACTGAATTGAAGCCGGATCAATATTGAAATTGTCGTAAACTTCTTGCTGTAATCGTGTTTGCGAATCCGGGTTGGGAGCGGTAATACCGTTGGTTTTACCGTCCTGGTTAACGCCCCAGCCTTCAATTACACCGTGAATAATATCGCCATCTCTCTCGGCGTCCGATAAACGTTTAAGAATAACCGAACCAACGCCCTCGCCCGGAACAAACCCGTTTGCGCGTTTATCAAAGGTATAGCATTTTCCATCTTTGGATAACATACCGGTTTGCGTGGTTTTGATGTGCATATCCGGCCCGGAGCTGACATACACCCCACCGGCAATTGCCATATTACTTGCACCGGAATTTAAACTGTCACAGGCGTAGGCCATCGCAACAAGGGAAGATGAGCACGCAGTTTCAATCGTTAAGCACGGCCCCTGCAAATCAAAAAAGTACGCGACACGCGCAGCCATAATGGCGGTATCGCCGCCGGTAAAACCCAATGCGCTGATTTGCAGTTCACGTTTTAATAAGTGATAGTCGCCTGGACCACAACCGACAAACACACCACATTTACTGCCCGCTAATGTTTTAGGGGTATAACCGGCATGTTCAAATGCTTGCCAACATGTCTGCATAAGTACCCGCTGTTGCGGGTCCATGCTAAGCGCTTCTTTTGGTGAGATATCAAAAAACAATGGATCGAATGCATCATGGTCATCCAATAAGCCCATATATATGCAATTAGTTTGGCCAGGGCCTGCGTTTTCTTCTTGATAATATTTGCTGATATCCCAACGGCTTTTTGGAATTTCACTAATACAATTCTTACCATCAATGATGTTTTGCCAGTATTCGTTAATATTTGCCGATTTCGGAAACTGACCAGCCATACCAATGACGGCGATAGGTTCTGGCTGAGATGTATTTCTGCGCGAATGACTCTCCTCGGCAGATGTTTTTGGTTTTTTGGATGTTAATTTGGGACGAACTGGTGTTGTGGCTGATAAATTTACTGAATTTGACGTGCTCTCAGGTTTAGTTAGCTCAACCTTAGATGTTACGACAGATTGTGCAACGGTGCTTTTTTCAACCGCCAGATGCGAAGGCTGTGCCGACAACAATTGGCTTTGTACGAATTCGCTCATTTTATTCAAGGTAGACTGACTGTAAACCTTGGTCGCTTCAATATTGAGCCCATATTGCTCGTTAATTTTACGCATCCAGGTAACACTGGTAATGGAGTCCAAACCTAAATCAACAAATTGGGCGTCTTCATCAATATCGTTCGCCGCCATATGTAATTCATTGGCTAACAGGTCTTTTAAAATTTGTCGAACCTGTGTATCGGTTTTCTCAGGGGCAGAAATCGATGTTGATTGATCGGGGCTATACAGTGTATGCGATTCCAACGCAGGCGTTTCCGTTTCAGTCGCAGCGATGTTTTCACCCAGCTCCGAAAACACAAACTGCCCCATCTTATTTAGCGTCGACTGACTATACACCTTGGTCGCTTCGATATTCAAACCATACTTTTCGTTGATCTTACGCATCCAGGTGACACTGGTAATGGAATCCAATCCCAAGTCAACAAACTGCGCATCGTCGTCAACGTCTGCCGCACGCATATGCAACTCATCGGCAAGCAATATTCTCAAGCTATCTTTAACAGAATTTAATGTTTCATCCGTCGAACACATAATCATCCCGGTTTTAACAGGTTCCTGAATTGCCTCATGACGAGGTGACGAAATTGGTGTATTTGATTTTGCTTGAGCAATTTGTGCGGTATCTATTTTTGATAAAGATGAATGACTGTTTATTTCGTCAGTCACATAACGGCTCATTTTATTTAACGTGGATTGGCTATAGACTTTGGTTGCTTCAATGTTTAAACCGTAAGTTTCATTAATTTTTCGCATCCAGGTCACACTTGTTATCGAGTCTAAACCTAGATCCACAAATTGTGCATCCTCGTCCACATCGTTCGCATGCATATGAAGCTCTTCAGCAAGCATATGTTTTAACGCATCGGTAATATCTGTCAGAGAATAGATTTTTCCCACGGTTTGAGAGGTTTCTTGACGCTGTGATGTGGGTTCCAAATTCGTTGTCGATGTGGCTTTATCGGCCTCATTAAACAAATCCGTTATTTGTGATCGCGTTTCAGTTTGGCCAACAAAAGTTTTTTGATGCATGTCTAGTTCATGCTGATAGTTTTCTTCAATATGATCCTGAGTCTGTTGCTGCCACTGATTTTTTAATGCGGTTAATACACTGCGAGGTCTATCCGCAATTTGTTGTGCAATAGCCAGCGCGTTATCACGTATTTGATCACGAGGTAAAACGCGGAGCGACACGCCCCGTTGTTGCAATTCACTACCAGAATTTTCTACTGCAAGCAGTAACGATTCCTTTGCCAAATCCAGGCCAAACATATTTGGTGTAACAAAATTTGCTCCCGCACCAGGCGTGAAACCATATTGCATATACGGACTAAAATATTTGCTCTCTTCACTGAGCAATGCAATATCGGAAAATAAACCCAGTGTTAACCCACCACCCACACCGTGACCCTGCATCGCTGCAATAACCGGAATCGAACACGCCCAGGTGGATTGAAATACTTTATTGTCGGTAAATTGTGTTTGCCCATCCTGAATAGCCAACAACGCTGCTTTGGTGCCACCAGAAGCAAAATATTTGTCGTAACCGGTCAGCACCACAACCTTGTATTGTGGGTTGGCTTCAATATGTTGGAACACTTCGCTCATGCCATCGGTAAATGCCTCCGAGAACATGTTTTTGGCTTCGCGATCTTCCATGCGCACTTCGATAATGCCCTGCGGATGGGCTTTGGCTTTAATCACTTGGGTATTTAATGCGATGTCGGTAACTTCGGTTACCTGTCCATCACTGGGAGCTTCTGCACCCGCCTGCCAGTTCGGTAAGTTTGATATCAGTGTGGTTAAGCAAGTTACACGGTGTTGTTTCCAGGCTTGGAGTTCCGCAAGCGGATACTCGGCTAAAAATGCCGCGAGTTGCTGAGCTTTTGTTGAGGCTTCCTGATCTGAATTGGCGACCAGCACACTGGGGCAACGTTGTTGCAGTTCGGCACCGGTTACTACACCACCACTTAATACCAGTTCCCGTCCTACCACTTGACCATAGTGATACGTTAATAGTGCCGAGGTCGGTTGAGCCAGTTGCGGGTCGTGCAATACCCCTGCCAGGCTGTAGCTACCCTGCTGTTGATAGATCACGCTGTCACACACCTGACTCATCAACCACGCTTTGCCCTGGCTGTCTGAATTTAGTAAGCAGACAACCGGACGCTCGATACTTTGTATCCATTGTTGCAATGCCAATACTTGGTTGACTTGAATTTTTTCGCTGTCTTCGCTGAAAAATTCTGCGTAGTCACTTTGCAGGATCACCACTTTGTAGTGTGGTGCTTTATTGATCTGACGAGCTAATTTGGTGAGATCGGCCAGTAAGGTTTTTACCGCGTAACTGCGTTTGGCTTGCTGGATATGTACCGTGAGCACATGCTCTTGTTCGGTGTGTAATGCGATGTTTTTGCTGGGGGAACTCAGCTTCACTTTTTTTGCGGGTGTGGGTTCTGCAATCGCATCAACCGGGTTCAGTTGTTGCGTTAAGGCGAATTGTTGACGACCCAGGTGTTGTTTTAATAAACGTAAGGCGGTTTGTGGTTTTTTGGCCAGGTTTTCTGCCAATTTGTGTGCGTGGGTGTGCACCTGTTTTTTGTCGACGATGGCGCAGGTCCAGGATTTTGCTTTTAATTCTGCTCCGCGCATCAAGGGTGTTTGAAATAGTAAATCTGTCGCCTGTTGGTAACCAAAGCGATGTTCAAACATCTGCTGTTCGGCTGGACTGGGGAAGAGTTCGTCCACACTGTAGCCGTAGTCTGAATCCTGGTTGAGCACCATAAAATCACACAGTGACGCCACCAACCAACCCGCACCGGTTGCATGGCCTTCCACCGCCGCAATCACCGGATAGGGAAATTCACTGAGGGTAGCCAGGAGCTTGCTTGTTATCGCTTGGTTAACATGGTTTCGGTCGCCGCGAAGAAACGTCTGCTCGCCACCTTGCAAAATCAACACTTTCAGATCGGCATGGCTTTGCACCAACGCCAATTGATTCAACAGCGTTTGCTGGATCGCTTCAGACAAAACTGGCTGATCCGCTACGGCGTCAATCTGAAGCGAGTAGATACCATTGCCGTGATCCTGACATAGAACGGTGCCCGTGGTCTTCGATTGTGAATCTATGGAAGTCATGTGTTCATTGTTCCCGTAATGATGGCGCAGGGTCCCCTGCGCCAGGTCAAACTGTCTGAATGGAAGTGAGTAAACGTTGTGGTTTATTCGCCGGCTGGTTCTAACACAATGGTGTTACGTTTGGGCGGTGTGTTGCTCTTCACTGCCGAAGTGGTATTGCTTTGTGCAAGCGAAATGGTCGGCTTGGCAGTAGGTACGGTTTGGCTTGCACCATTTTTATTTGCGCTATTTGGATCTGCACCTGTACCCGGAGAATTCAAACTAATCGCCGGCTTGGACGAAATAGTATTGAGCGAAACTTTTTTCTCACGGTTATGACTACTGGTGTTCGTATCGTCGGAGTGTAACGCTGGCGACGCCAATGCAATACTTGGTTTTGCAACAGATTGTTTTTGTTGCGACGCGCCAGCTATTGTCAGCGATATTGTCGGTTTAGCAATTGAACTAGCGATAGGCTTGGCCACCACCGCCGTCGACCGGTTTTTATTCGATACCTGTTCGGGTGAACGCATAATCGGTTCGGGTGTATAAACTGTTGTCGCCACTTGCGCAGACTCGTAACGCAAGCCTTCCACATCCATACACACGTCGCCTTGCGCAGTGGTAAGGCGAATAGTAATAAAACCAGTAATCGGTTCGCGTTTAACCCAGGCAAATAAAGGACGACTTACATCAGAATAACGAATAAACCGGTTAACCGATAACGGCAAGGATGGCGATAACGAGCCAGCTACAAGATGGCTGACACTTTGGAATGCGCCATCAATCAGTTGACTAAATTCACTATCCGTCACGTTGGCATGGCCAACAGCTAATTCAACCAGAAGCTCATTATCACCAATAAGCACTTCTTTTACCGATTGGAATGCCGTTTCATAAACTGCGCCGCTATTTTGCAATAACACATAATGCTGTTGAGCATTTAGGGTGTTTTTGTTCATGCGCATTTTGATGTCGTGTAAGTTAATACGCGTCGGCGCATATTCTTCGCCAACTATCACATCAGCTTGATAATGAATAATTCCTTCTGTTGAATGACCGCTACTAATTTCAACCACGTAACGATTATTTCCCGTCGCAAAAACGGTCGTTTCAAGCGCAGTTTTCATTCCGCCGTTAAGTAATTCACCCAAGGCGATATTTCGCAGCTCAACACCATTGCTATGAATATTCGGTAACGCGAATTGTGCAGCGGCGCTCGCCATATCCAGGTACATAGCAACCGGAAGAACAGCTTCGCCCTGATAACGACAGCTATTAACAAGCGGATCATGATCGGGAAACTGCGACCGGTAGCATTGCTGTGAAATATCTGATGCATTTTGATGTAACAGAGGATGGAATTTGCCACCTGCAACGGAGGTGTTGGCAATATCCGATCTTTCCGCCCAGTAACGTTCTTTCGCAAACGGATATACTGGCAAACTGACTCGTTGAGGTTTGTTATTGGAATATAACAGGTTCCAATTAATTTGTTTACCTTGCGACCAGGCCTCAGCCAACGCATTAAGTTGACGTTCGGTGTCGATATACTGGCGAATAAGTGTTTCAGATTCTTGCTTTGACAACCAGATTTCAGCAGAACGCTTTACTTTCCCGACAAAGGCATTGGCAACAGAATTACCCGCCGCAAGGGCATGTAATTTAGTTTTAAGTTCTTCGATTGAACGAACAATAAATGCAATCCTTTCCTGTTGCGGTTCTCGACCAACTTGCAGCGTATAAGTTATGTCTTGAATATCCAATACGCTACTGTCTGTTGTTTCCAGGTAACGAAGTAAATCGGAAATTTTTTCCTGAAGCTGTTCATCTGTGCGGCCAGATAACAAGACTAATCCAGGTGCATGTTTTTGCGGTTGCCGACTTAACTGCACCTCGTACTCTTGCACAATCAAGTGCGCATTCGCACCACCTGCACCAAAGGAGGAAATACCGGCAATACGGGGAATTTCCTGCTGCTTGCCGTTGAGTTTTAATTTTGGCTTCTGCCAATTTTCCAGACTTTTCTGAACTTTGAATGGCGTTTGGTAGAAATCGATTTCCGGGTTAGTCACTTCGGCATGAAGACTCGGCACTAGCTTCTTGTACTTCATCTGCAATAACACTTTGGTCAGCGCTGCAATGCCTGCGGCAGATTCACAATGCCCGATATTGGATTTAATGGAACCAATGGCACAAAACTGTTTTGCCGAAGTCGTCTGTTTAAATGCACGACTTAAACCAGACACTTCGATTGGATCGCCCAATGAGGTGCCCGTTCCATGTGCTTCAATATAACTAATATGGTCCGCCGTTAAATTCGCTCTTTCCAGAGCTTTGGCGATGACATTGGCTTGAGCCACAGGATTTGGCACCGTATAACCGTTGGTTTTCCCACCGGCATTAATGGCACTGCCTTTAATCACACCATAGATGTGGTCGCCGTCTTGTTCAGCTTTGGCTAACGGTTTCAATACCACCGCGCCCACACCTTCCGCATCAACAAAGCCATCCGCACCCACACCAAAGGATTTACACTGATTATCGGAGGACAACATGGTGAGCGCACTTAATTCTTGATAGTGAACCGGGTCGATAATTAAATTCACCCCACCAGCAATAGCACATTCGCTTAAACCACTGTAGAGACTATCCAAAGCCACATGAATGGCTGTCAATGATGCTGAACAGGCCGTATCGATCGCCATCGATGGACCTTGATAATTAAATAAATACGAAATTCTATTGGCAACCGAATAATGCAACGGTTGTGTGTTGTAGCGCGAGTTCATCACCCCGACAAAAACACCAATTTTATCGTTAGCACCCAAACTATTTGGCGTATAACCTGCGTCTTCAATTGCGTGGTAACAGGCTTGCAGGAACAATCGTTCCTGAGGGTCCATGGCTTTGGCTTCTTTCGGCGATACGCGGAAAAATAAGGGGTCAAATTTATCGATGTCGGCAAGGAAACCACCCCACTTGGTATAGCTCTTACCCGCCTTGCCTTTTTCTTCGTCGTAATGCTTTTGCCAATCCCAACGTTCTGCTGGCACTTCGGAAATGCAGTTTACGCCTTCAGCAATATTCTTCCAGAAAGCATCTAAATCGGGAGATTGTGGATAACGGCCGCTTAAACCAACAATCGCCACATCCATGGTATTTAACGCGGTATTTTGTGTCACCAAGCCCGAGTTATAAAAACGTGTTGAATCAACAACAAGATTTGGATGAACATTTTGCTCGCTGTGTTGAGAAACCGCTGCTGACAGCTCAGACTGCTTCGGCTCAACGGTTTCCTCACCTAACAGGCTGACTAATTCTTCGTGGTTGTTTTCGATCAGATGATCCGCCAGACCATTAACATCTTGAACCTCGAAGAACAGCGTACTGGTAATACCGGAAAAAACTTTACGTAAACCACTGGTGAGCTGCACCACCAAAATGGAATCTAACCCGTAGTCTGACAGTGGCGTATTGGCGGCCACTTGTGAAGCTTTCATACGTAGCGCTTTGGCAACGCTTTCTTTTAAATAATGAATTGTTCTTTCTTTAAAGCTAAGGTCGTTGTCACGGCTAACCGTTGCCACAGAACGAGTAACAACGTCATTTTTCTGTTGAATGGTTTCTACAACGTTTGTTGACGATGTGTTATTTACCTCAGGCATTTTTTGTCTTACAACACCGTCGCTGTCAGAAACAACCACCATCTGCCCTAAATTGTGCATCGCTGCAGCGGGGAAGAAAACGGCATTAAAGCCTTCGTCCAACAAAATGGATTGCCAACCTTTAGGGCTCAAACCTGGGCTGCCGTTTAGTCGTACCGTTTCATCTTCATATAGCCACCAGCCATCAAGCAGACCAAATGTAAGATGATTAAACAGCGTCCATATACTCATTTCATTAAGCAGTAGAACACCTTCGGTTTTTAATGCTGCTTTAGCATTTCGCAAGGTTTCGCGAATATTGGGCGTGGCGTGCAGGCAATTGGTTGAAATAACAAAGTCATACCGGTTCATATCAATACTTTGTGTTTCCAATGGTTTGGAAGCATCAAAGATCGCGGTCGTGAGTGCCGGAAATTCCGGTTGATAATGCTCTTCCGCATGAATAAGAAATGCTTTGGATAAATCCGTGTAGCAGTACTCGTCAATCACATTGGCGTATTGTTGCAGTAAAGGAAGGAGTTTTGCCGTAGTGCCACCGGTTCCCGCACCAATTTCCAATATCCGAATCGGCGCGGGCTTGCCGCTGGATAATTTTTTCTCAATGCACGCCACCAGGCTTTGGCCTAATACATCATTGTAGAAATCAGCCAAGGCGTTGTTTTTATATATACCTTCAACCAGTTTCACCGAAGAATCTGGAAACATAACATCCGTTGCTTTCTGTTTACCGGTCAGAATATTCGGCAGTGCTTTTAAGCACACCTCCATTAAATTCACTTGTGCCTGAAGATTGGGGTTAGCTAACCAAGTGGTTTTCTGGTTGTCCCATTGTTGCCAAAGGTCAGGTAAATCCCGAACCTGGCCGGCAACCAGATCACGACTATTGGCAAACTGCTGTTGCAAATAGGCCACCGAAGAATCTAACCAGCGGCTATATAAGTTGGTTAACACATTTGCTTTCGGTGAAGCCGATCCAGTAATTACATCATTATCAATGACGTCAATGGAAATTAAACTTGCCGCAAGAATCTCCGTTGACAACGTCAATATGGCTGGAGAAAGTATATTTTCTTCTAACTTGAACAACGGCGTTTTCAATACCGGCACATCTGATAAAGACGGCCCGTATTCCGTTAAGGCTGCTGACTGCAGTAATGGTAAATAATCGACTGTTTCCCGTTGACTGACTTCATCAAGGGCGTAATCCTTGAGTGTTTTCATCAAGGCAACTTGGGGGATATCTGAACTGATCAATACCTTCAGTGATTCCATCGCCTCGTCGGTTTCGATCGAACCAACACCGAGTTGTTCAAAACGCTTATTATAAAAATCGTCGGTCACAATCCCCACACTGCCCCAAAAGCCCCAATTCATTATTTTTACGGGGTAGCGGTATTGCGTATTCAAGTATTGAGCAAAGCTATCCTTGAATGTACAACCGGCGGAATAATTTGATTGACCGGGCGCACGAGTAAATGAAATTAATGAAGAAAAGAACAACATGAAATCCAGATCACACTGCCCAAATACTTCATCCATATTAATCGACACATCGACTTTTGCCGCCAAGCTGGCTTTAAATCGCTGCTCTTCCATTTGCACAAAACTTTGATCCTGCAACACAATTGCGGAATGAACAACACCATGGATTCTTGAATATTTTTCGCTAATGACAGTCCATGCCTGTTGCAGTGACGGTAAATCGGTTGCATCAGCGGCAACATAAAATGGCGCTGGTCCCAATTTGGCTAGGTCATCGATCTTGTGTTGAATATCTTCGGTAATATGTTTTCTACCAATCCAAACCATATTGGCTTGGTAGTGTTCGATCATGTAACGGCTCCAGGCTTCGCCGATACCACCTGCGCCGCCGATAACAACATAGACACCACCTTGACGATATGCCGGTAACGACTCAGGTAACCTTGCGGCTCTGGCCAACCCTTGCACAAACCATTCGCCACTGCGATATGCCATACCTCTTCCCTGCTCATCCCAAGGCAGTTGCATACACTCCTTCGCAGTGACAGTGTGCAAACCATCGATATCAAGAAGTCGGATATTCCACTCGGGGTATTCCTTCGCCAAACTGCCCACCAAACCAAACAGCCCGCCGTGCGCTGGCGTGACTGTTGCGTGGGGTTTTACTTGTTGCGTATTCTCAGTGATGATTGTCCAGTTCAGAACTTTATCTGCAAAGCCCAGATTTAATAATGCTTTCACTGTACGGAAAACCGCAAGGACACCGTCTTCCTGATCTTCAATAATCTGTCGCTTACTCGCCGCAGCGCCTGTTGCAACTGAGCCAATATCCGGTGCCATCCATATAAGGTGGTCAAAATCCACCTGTGCCAACTTGCTGGCTATAACATCACTGTCGGTCTTTAACGGTAAGTTGAAAAGCTCGGCATTGGCGTAACAGTCATTAAGCCAATTTAATTGTTCAACACGTTCACCCAACAACAATACTTTTTGGTTTTCGTCGATGTTTATCGACTCAATCAACTTTTGAGGAACAAAATTCCAGACTGGCACAAGGGTGTTTAACTGCTCTTGGTATTCATCGTCATCGTTGGTCGATGAAATATCCTGCACGGAAGTGTTTTCCAGTTGCTTGGCAGCGTCCAGGGCTCGAGAAGAGAACCCTTTCATGCTTACGCACAAGTTGCCCGCTTCATCATACAAATCGACATCAAACTTTGTCACAGCCTGTGAAGCATTCACATCGCCGGCAAAACGAACATGGGCGAACATTGATGAACAACAGGGAGAAACAATGTCAAGCGAGTCGAGGGCAAACGGCAATAATGGTTGCCCTGCCTCACTCGCTTTTTCATGAATTAACGCCAGCGATGTTTGCAACGCACAATCCATTAAACTTGGGTGAAGTACGAAATCTCCGGCGGTATTGGCAATAACTGACGGTAAACTGAGTTCTGTCAAAAGCTGCTGTTGGCCGCAATAAATCCCTCTGACCGCTTTATGAGCCGGACCATAATGAATGCCCTGATTCTCGAATAAGGTGTATAAATCTGGAACAGCAAATTCACCTTGCGTCATTTGCTTTTTCAGTGAATGGACACTAATAGTTGTTTGCGCCGCAGACAGTGAAAGATGTACACAACCGTGACAATGACTGATGGTGTCATCTCCCACTTTTGATACAACGGTAAAGTCAATAACAGTTTCCGAGCGAACCTGCAACACTACAGAAACCTCGGTTGGCTCGCTAACGATTATCGGCTTCAACCAAACACAATCACGAATGGCAATAGCAGTATCCGCATTACCTTCCGGTAACGCGAAAGTCACTGCCGCCCTGACCATCTCAAGATAAGCAACAGCGGGAAATATTTTCTGGCCATTCACTTGGTGATCATTTAAGAAAAATTCACCACCATTTAAATAGGAAGTGTAACGTTGACTGACCAAATTAGAGGTGTTTTCATGCACAAGCGCATGTAACTGACCTCGTTGATGATTTTTCCCGCTATTTGAATTGCGCGTAAATTCTTCCAACCAGTAACGTTGTTCTGCAAAAGGATAAGCCGGTAGCGAAATACGTTTTGCATTTGCGGGCACATCGAATTTAGTCCAATCCAAATACAGGCCTTTCACCCAAAGCTCAAGCAGCTTGCTATATTTTTTACTTGCAATCCAACGGTCTAATATATCGCCGAAATCCGGGTCTTCTGTAATAAGCGCTAATGCCGAATCGTCGCCGGTGCGCGTATTAAGGTAGAGCCCCTCGGTTGTGGTATTGCCTTGAATATATGCACGCAACAGCTGGCAAACGCCTGCTTTGCTGTTGGCCAAAATAGCAAAGCGACTTTCCATGACCTCGCGACCGTGTTGCAAGGTATAGGCTAATGACGCTAAGTCGCATGGAGTTTGTTCAAGATAAGCAAGCAATTGCTCTGCTTTTTTATGCAACTGTGATTCCGTTTTCGCGGAAAGAGGGAAAATTAATAAATCGTCGGATTCTTCTACGACGGTTTGTGAAGCCTTGTATTCTTGCAGCAGGATATGTGCATTGGTACCGCCTGCACCGAATGAAGAAATACCGGCAATACGGGGTACTCGCTTACCATTATTTGTCACCGTTCCCCATGGTGAAACCGATTTGTTCAGCGTAAATGCCGTGTTGTCAAAATCCAGATTCGGATTGGTTTGTTCCGCATGTAACGTTGGTACGATGGTTTCGTGCTTCATTTGCAGCAGCACTTTGGTCACACCTGCAATACCGGCGGCGGATTCAAGGTGGCCGATATTGGATTTTGCCGATCCCAGTTTACAGAAACCTTTGTCCTGCGAATCCTGTGAAAATGCTTTTTGTAACCCGGTTAACTCAATCGGATCACCCAATTCTGTGCCCGTACCATGGGCTTCGATATAACTGATATCTCGAGCAGTAACACCGGCCTTGTCAATTGCACCTCGAATTAAATCCGAATGAGCATTAGGGTTCGGTACGGTATAGCCGTTCGCTTTACCACCGTGGTTAACATTGGAAGAAAGAATAATACCGTGAATATGATCGTTATCGCGTTCGGCATCACTCAATGCCTTTAACAACACAACGCCTACACCTTCTCCGGGTACATATCCATTACCGCCCGCACCAAAACTTTTGCACAAACCATCACGCGATAGCATTTGTTGTGCGCTTAACCAAGTGTAGCTATACGGGTGCAAATATAAATTCACGCCGCCGGCAAAGGCAATGTCGCATTCGCCACGACGGATATGTTCACACGCTTCGTGAATGGCAACCAAAGACGAAGAGCACATCGTATCGATTGGCATACTCGGACCAGTAATATCCAAGTGGTACGAAACGCGGTTCGCTACCGAAGCAAATGACGTTCGAGGGAAAAATCCTTCGTCTTTTTGGGATATTTCAGAGCTGTATAAATCGAAACCGGTTTTGGTTATACCAGAAAAAACACCCACACGTTTTTGGTATATTTTTCTCAAGTCTTCTTTGGTGTAACCCGCATCCTCCATCGCCTTCCACGATTCCTGCAGGAACAATCTTTCCTGCGGGTCCATGTTTACCGCTTCCCGTGGGGATATGTTAAAAAACAGTGGATCAAAATCGGCAAATTGGTCGATGAATCCGCCCCACTTGCTGTAACTGAGTGCATTTTCTATCGCATCTTCAACACTCTCGGTATAAAAGCCATCCAGGCTCCAGCGCTCTGGTGGAATTTCGCCAACACTGTTTCGGCCGGATTTTAAGTTTTGCCAAAATTCATCCAGCGTTCCCGCTTCGGGATAAATACCGCTGATGCCGATAATAGCAATAGGCTCATTGGCCTGCTTAACAGAACGAATGGAAGACACCTGATTTGTTTTCAACGGCGCACTGGCGGCAGTTCGAGAAGACGTATTTGAAATTAAATCTCGACCCACCCATTCTGCACATTTTCTTTCGTACTGGGCGACCATGTACGAAGAGAGTGATGCCAGAGTATTGTGCTCAAAAAAGAGTGTTTTTGAGATATCACCAAAAATTAAAGCAAGTTTGGCATTCAGTTGATTGATGAAAATGGAATCAATGCCGTATTGGGAAAAAGATTCCGTCGCATCAATTTTTTCGGGCGACATACCGATAACCGAACCAAATAACGCTTTCATTTTTTTAAGCGTTTCGTCTTCTAATGCTTCAACATTGAATTTGATTTCGTTGGAATTTGATTTAGTTAGTTGTGCTGCTTGCGAGTGAAGAGCAGCGGTCATTTTAGTCAAATCACCTTGCATCACCAGGGCTTGAGAAGCATCCGAGAAAATACTTTGATGGAAACCCGATAGACCAACCGCCGTTTCCATCGGTTGCATTCCCGTTGTCTGAGCCATCAACTGCAAACTTCCCTCGTCCATGGACATACCGCCCACTTGCCAAAGTGGCCAGTTGATCGCAACCGTTCGACCTTTACGTTCGCCAATTACCGCCAATTGATTGCGATACTCCGCGTATTGATCCATAAAACCATTGGCCGCCGTGTAATCAGCTTGACCGGAATTACCCAAGGCACTGGTAAACGAAGAAAATAAGGCAAAGAAATCCAGATCAAGGTGTTTAGTCGCCTCATCCAAATACACCGTTGCGTCTACTTTCGGCGGTAAAACGCGATGAAAATCATCCAGAGATTTCTTAACGATATAACTATCTGAAATCATGCCAGCACAATGAATGACACCGTTCAAAGAAGAATGACTTTCTGTTATTTGATTAATACAACCCTGTACTTGATCGCGGTCGTTTAAGTTCAATACCACGTAGTCAAGCTGACAGCCTTTATTTCTCGCTTGCACAGCAAGACCTTGAAACAGTTTTTGTTTGTCACCAGCCAGGTCAGAACGGCCAGTTAAGATAACTGTCGAGTTTGATGTTTTGCTTAGAACTTCCCGGGCGAATAGCGCTCCAAGACCGCCTAATCCGCCAGTAATTAAATATGTACCGCTGTCGTGGAATGCACTCTGAACCTCAAATTTTGGTGCATGGTGTGGTTGGCTTTCGACAATATGCCAGCGCATTACTTCCCGTGTTGATTGCACGTATCGAACATGAGCGTGAATATGTGTATCCGCTTCATCATCTAATTGATGTTTTAATGTTTCCAGCTCGGTGGTATCGGTTACGATGACTTGTCCATGAAATAACGGTTGCTCAATGGATGCAGTTTTTAGCATGCCCGACAAACCAGAAATCATCCATTCATGTTGTTTATTTGCTATAACCAGCTGACATAAAACAGGCTCAGTTCGTTTTTCCAACAATAAGGTTTTAATGTCTTGGAAAACAGTGGCGGCATAGTTTCGATAGGCTTCCGGCAGGCTTTGCTTATTCAGGTAAGTCAGAGCATGAACCTTTGTATCGGAAGCAACCGAACTAAAACGTTGTGCTAAGTCTTCAGCGAATTCACATAGAATAATATGACGCTGCGAAACTGATTGAACCTTACGCTCCCCCTGATTGAGCTCCTGCTCTTGCCATTTTGGTGTCGCAATCAGAAAACCGTTATTGCTTTCCGTGTTACTTATCGACGATGGCTGCACAAATTGTTTTGCAGACGACTGTTTTTCAATCCAATAACGCTCTTTGGCAAACGGGTAAACCGGTAAGGTTATAGACGTAGGTTTATGTTGGAGATGAGTGTATGCGGAGGCCCAATCGATATCTCGTCCCTTTGTCCAGCAGCGGCCAATGTCTTCCCAATTAGGGCTGAGGAGATCAACACTGTATTGAATATTATCCAATAAGGACTGCTGACCCGTTATCGATGATGCGGTTGAATTGCCTTGTGCGAGCCCGGTTACCGTCTCACCCGACAACCATTGGTTCAGCTTATGACTTAACTCCTTAGCACTTGCCACTTTTATCGCTAACCGGCTAGACATTTCGCTTCGACCAAGCTGCCACTGATAAATAGCATTGGCAAAGGTTTCATCTGTGATATTTTGCTGGTTTAGCCAGTGCATTACGTTATGCGCATAGGCTTTTAATCGGTCTTCGTTTTTTGCCGATAGAACAAATAAATAATCCTTACATAAAGGTAAGTATACAGATTCGCGTGCACTATATTCCTCAAGCACAACGTGTGCATTTGCTCCACCTGATCCGAAGCTACTCACACCCGCGATTTTTGGGGATTCACTCCACACTTGATGTTGACTGGTAATATGAAATGGCGTGGATTCCAAACTGATTTTTGGATTTAATTGCTGATAATTTAGCGAGGCAGGTAATTCACTGTGTTGCATTGCAAGCACAACTTTTAGCAATCCGGTAATGCCTGCTGCTGACTCTAAATGCCCCAAATTGGTTTTTATTGAACCCAGTCCACAAGATTGTGGATTTTTATTCTCGCTCTTAAGCAAATATGCCGTCTGGATTCCTTGAACCTCAATTGGATCACCCAATGATGTCCCAGTGCCATGCGCTTCAATATACGAAATCTGCTCCGCTGTAACGCCAGCATTTTCCCAAGCAGACACAATAAGTTCACTTTGTTTAACCGGGTTTGGCACGGTTAAACCACCAGCAAGACCGCCATGATTTACTGCACTGCCCTTGATAACGCCATGAATTCTATCGCCATCATTTACCGCTTTATCTAACGGTTTTAATAACAACGTCACCGCGCCCTCTGCACGGACATAACCATTCGCCTGTTCATCAAAAACTTTGCATTGACCATCTTCAGCAATCATTCCAGCTTTGTAGTAAGCGATGGATAAATCCGGATGGCAAATAAGATTGACGCCCGCAACCAATGCCGCATCACAATCGCCGGCTTTCAATGACTGTAACGCAGTGTGTAAGGCAACCAACGACGACGAACACGCCGTGTCCACCAGTAAGCTCGGCCCCGAAAAATCGAAAAAGTACGATATTCTATTAGCAAGAACCGCAAGTGAATTACCCACTGCATTGTGAGCTTCGGTTTCGGTATCGGCTTCTTGAATTAATCGGCTGTAATCGCAGTTTGATGCACCAACAAATACTCCTGTTTTTGAGCCTTTTAACGCTTCTGGTTTGATCGCGGCGTCTTCTAAACATTGCCAGGCAAGCTCTAATAAAATACGTTGTTGTGGATCGGTAAATACGGCCTCTTTGGGTGTGATTCGGAAAAAACCAGCGTCAAACGATTCCGCACCGGAAATAAATCCACCTTTATTAATACCGGGCATTTCCTCACTGTCAGGCCAATGAGACCGAAAATCAGGATAGTCACTGATGGCATTTTTGCCGTTGGCCAACAATTCCCATAATTGTGTGTACGATTCAACCCCACCTGGCAACTTGCACGCCATTCCCACGATGGCGATATCTTTATTTGTGCTGGTCTTCTCGTGTTTTTCAGTTGGTGAATCTACTTTGGAGTTCGCCCTGATATTTGATTCGTTTGCACCCAGTACATCCGCAAGATATTTGACAATTTTGTTTACAGTGGCGTACTCAAAGAAAAATGCGGCTTTGAGTTTATGGCGATATTGTTCTTCTATCAGCTTTTGCAGTTGTAATAAATCAGCAGAATCAAGCCCCATTTCCATTATTGGTATATCCATGTTCAATTGAACATTGTGTTGCTCCAATAACTTTGTTGCGGACTGACAAACAAATTGATGGATATCCGCCAAAGATGCTTGAACCGAACCGCCTTGTGCTTGCTTCAGGTTTTGAATTTTTTTGGCGTGAGATATACGGCCATGAATATCGTAGGAAACCAACACTCCATTGCCGTTATTGGCACTGTCTTCTGGTCGATAGTCGGCAACGACTGTAACAATATCCGCACCATGCGCTTGATGAAATGCAAGTACCGGGTCCTGTTCTACACCACTTAGGCGAATGTAGTTTTCATATGATGGGCAGTTGGATTCTTCGTATTTTTTTGTGAGCGTGACCGCAACAACACGATCAACACCCGTCACTAAACTACAACGCTGCAACATGAATTCAAGTAGCTGATCGCCCAGATTACGATTTTGTAACCCGGGGTCGACATTTACAGCAATCAACTGCAATGTAGTACCGGTTATATCGTGCAATTCATGCACGTTACCGGCGGTACTGTTTAGCAATGCCTCAACGCTGGATATACGTTGACTGTAAATAACACCAATCACCTTACCCGCCTGTTCCAAGACAAACTGACCTTCCGGATAAGCGGTGATTCTGGCCAGAATGGTTTCACGGGACGAACGTGTATGTTTCCAGCATAAAGATTCCAGCTCAACTAACCTGTCCAAGTCATTGTGGTTAGCGAAACGGACACAATAATCCCGTTTAACAAACTGATTGGTAATAAACTGGCAAGATTGACCTCGCTTAGGAGATCGCGTTACGCAGGTCTGATTAAACCATCCACTCGCAGCAGAAAGCACAAACATTGATTCAGCAGTAATACGAGACTGATTCCAGCTCGTAATAGCATCCTTAATCAACTCATTGAGCTGTGCCGAACAGATTCGGGAAACATCAACCGCGGGTAACGTATGGCCCGTTTTTACTTCCAGATTGTGCAATTTTCTGGCATGGGCGGACGTAAAGACACTTAGCCAGGTAGCAAGTAATTCCTCTCGATGGGTATTATTTTCCACATTCTCGGCCAGTTGAGAAATAAACCCAGATACAGTTTTATTACTGTAATTAGCACCGTGACTTATATTAGCCGAATTTTTTACCTGTTCAATTTCGTCTAAGTAACACACCCAATGATCAAGCGTGGAAAGAAATGCGCGGAGGGAAGTTAACTGGCAGAAGGCTTCTGATGTAAATAGATTATGAGCGGATTTGGTTAACGTTGGTTGACGTTTTGTCAACCAACCCAAAGTATTAAATATCGTTTCAATATTCTTTTTCGCACTCGCGTCCGCTGCGTGAACAATGTCTAAGAGTTTTTCATAACCGAGGTCTTTACACGCTTCCGCCAACAATACAACAACGACGTCCCCTTGCAATGTATTATTCACGCTCGACACGACCACGTCATTTAACAACTGAATCAATAGTAGTCCAGATCCCTCATCGCCCTCACCCATTAACATATCTGCTGGCGTTGCGGCATATAGCTTTACGCAGTTTTCGGCAAATTCAGAGGTCAATACCTCTGCCGAACAACAAAATTCTCCAGCCTGGTTTTGTTCAGCCAAACCAAGCTCTTGAAGTGCGCACAGCATAAAGGAAATGGCTTGTGGGTTTAGATCGTGTTTTTCTGCAACCGAATCGGCAGAATTATATTGACCGTTAGTAAAGCATCCCAGTACACCATGTTGATCTAAAACAGACAAGATCGGGGCGGCAATGTAACCTGTACTAAATTGATTCATGTTCTTAGACATTTTTCATTTCACTTTAGTTTTGTGCGAATTCTTCGTTTTCAATTCCGTTTTGAATTTCATCAAGCTCTTTGACGTACTTAACAGTGTTGTTTTTGTATTTATCGTTCTTTAACAACAAGTCTTTCATTTCATTGAACTTTTCATCAAAAACGTTAACCAGCGCAGCGTTGGCAATTGGGTAAGGAATGCCCATATCCATTTCGGAAATGGATGTAATTTCGACTCGACCATTCGGCAGCGGCTTATAGGTCCAGTTATTACTTAAATGAACCATTCTTCTGTATTCAGATCTTGGCTCTCGGTTATGCGCAGAAAACACGTTGGCATCGACAATGCCTGTTTCAGGATCTTGGCTGTATTGATTGATAATGATGACTTCAACCATACCAAAAGCTTCCATATCCAGCTTATAGGTATCGTAAGCGTAGAAAACCGGGTTCGCGTTCACCTCTTCTATCCGACGCACATCAATAGCCCCAACATCTTCCCCAGTGCTGGTCGAAGCGATATAACTCACCACATCGTTTAACCGAGCTTCAACTTCAAATACCACTTTGTATTTGTAAAGCACATTACCAGGTGTTTTTAAACGATAAATTTTCATACCGTCTTTATCGCTCGCCAACACCCACTCATTGGTACCGGAGTTTTTCCACATATTGTGCGCAACAAGACCTATAACGGTAATTGCGATAACAATCACTCCCAAAACATTAAACACTTTCTTCAGAATGCTTTTTTTGGGCTTATCAACGGAATTATTCATACTATTTTTCCTTCTTACTAAAAATTGGCATTACTGATTAAAGCTGACTTGCCAATTTTCAGAATTCATTAACCATACAATTAGAGAGAAGAGACAAATTCGTCTATATTTTTAACGGATACCAGTTTTGCATTTTGATATTTTTCCGTTTTCACCAGCTCTCGGGTAAACTTAAGATCCTTTAATACCGCGTCAGTCATTGCCATATTAAACATGGGATAAGGGATACCCATATCGACGTCCATTACAATTTCCCATTCAATTACACCATTGTCTTTTGGTGTAAGACGAAATCGGTTATTAAGCTGCCTGACGCGCTCAACACCCTCAGTAGGAGGAATGTATGTTGGTGCGGCCTGAACATTAATCACAACTTCTTTCGTTTCTTGATCCTGGGAATAATTCAGCATCATCACAATTTCTTTCGTGCCAATCGGTTCGGGCATAATGTGCTTCACGGAATAAAATGCCAGATATACATCTTCGTTCTCATAACGACTATGTACTGTAAAGTCTTCTCCTTCAAAGTCGTCCGCTGTTGACTCGTCACCACGCAGTAAGAACGTAGCACTTGATAAACTTGTTTCAACATCCATTACCGCACGAAATTTGAGAAGCGTTTCCCCCGGGGTTTTCAGGGAATAAACACTAATGCCATCTTCTTCTACCTGAAGTTCCCATTCATTAGAACCACTAGACTTCCATACATTGTGAGCAACAACCACAACAAGCATTAATCCCAAAAATGTAGGAACAAAAACTTTCCTTATAAACCTAAATATTTTGGTCATAGAACACTCCGAATTAAGTTATTTATAAAATTTTTAACAAAAACAGCCTCTTCGCCAAAGTCTAAAAACGGCGAAAGCAGCTTAAAAATTGACAATTACGATAGAAAAAGAGGAAAAACAAATAGAGGAATGACCTTAAGCAAACTCAGGCTGAGCTTCTGATGTTTTAAACAGCCTTTTGGCCAGATATTTCCCTAAACTCACCAGTGTTAATGTCGGTGTTGAGTTTACGTCAGAAATAAGCGAACTATCACACACATAAAGGTTCTTAATCTTTGTTTCCAGGTTCGTATTCAGGTGCTCGCCAACTTTGAGTAATGCTCCCGGATTACTCGCAACGAGATTTGTTCTAAAAATATTCTTTGCGCCGGCATTACGTACAATTTTCTCTGCAACCTCTCCGGCACCTTTGAGTTTCTCCAGGTCGCTTTGAGTAAATACTTTATTAAACCTACCCTTTTCATCAACTATGCCGCTTACCTCGTCATTCAACAAAATACCGACGGAGAACATTTTTGCATGAGAAAATAGTTTGCTAATTTTCAGGTTGGCTAACATGACCATCCGAAACAGGGAAGCGTTCATAGTTCCGTCGCCCACTGACACACCATTACCCAAGTCAATATCCAGACACCCCAGAAAGCCCTCACCACCATTTAACTTTGGCACAGTTCCACATACCATAAACCCAGGCTTACAGAAAAACCCTTTATTACCAACATCGTGTATGCCACTGGATTTCAGTAAGGCAGGCGTTGAAAATGAACCTGCACCAATCACCACCTTATCAGCAAAAACTCGTGACAGGCTGCCTTTTGTGGGTTTGTACTCAACACCTATTGCCATCCCATTTTCGGTAATAATCTTCTCTACCTTGGCTTTGGTGATGATTTCGACACCATGATTGAGTGCCTCGAGCAAAAACGATTTTGCTTTCCATAACGCCTCATAATGGTAGGTAGGAGTTTCACACTTTGACTGATCAATAAACATGTCATTTTTCTTTACCGAATACCCCAGCTGGCTGGCACTCTCTCGAAATAACAACGACTGATTAGCTAAATAATCATCTGACAATTGAGTTATCGGCAACTCCTTCTTTGCTTCCTCATATTCCGCCGTAAGATCAATTCCCATATTATTCAGGGCTTGCTCGGTCGGGTATTTACACACACCGAAGTAAAGCGACGTCGCACCGCCAGCGGTAATACCGGAGAGTGCCTTTACCTTTTTATTTAATTTAAATTCCTTGGCTACAGAGGCAATACCTTTAAAACTATTTTTTAGCGGTACGTCTGCCCCTTCTTCTATGACAAGAACCCGTTTATTGGTTTTTGATAATTCTTTTGCAATTGTTGCGTTACAGGTTCCCGAACCAACAAGTATTACATCATATTGACTTTCTTGTACCTGATTTACCATATTGCACTCTCTCAGTTTGAGTTGCTTATTGGAAGGGTAAACAGCCTCGTTCCCAATTTACATTTCCCGGTCTTTAATCCAGTCTATGGTCGCGCTTAGTGTTTCGGTAATCGGCCTCGGCTCCCACCCCAACTCTTCTCGAATTTTCTTATCAGAATATCTATACGGTTGGCCAACCAACTCAATAGGCGTACCAGACTTTTCGGCAAGTTGTATTGCTTCGTCAAGCGTGAGCATGCGCTCAGGGACAACCATGTCTTCGTCCAACTCACTTAATAAATCGACTAAATCTGAAATGTGTGTGCCCGGAACTAAATAACGTCCCGAGGCATTTTCTTTTTCAAAGGCTAAAATATGCGCAAGCGCAACATCACGCACGTCAACGACTGAACACTGAATAGGAAAACGAAAAGGAAGTTGGTTATTGATAAATGCGCTAGCGTTGACCGTGCTTGGCGTTTGCTTGTAGAAATTTGGCCCCATAATAATGCTTGGACATATCGTGACCATATCCAAATTATTTTCTTTGGCAAATTCCCATGCTGCCTGTTCGCTCACCAGTTTGGATCGAATATATGGATCCTGAGGATCACTCCAGTCAGCTTCAGTGAGCGGCGCGTCTTCCGACCCGCCAAAACCGATTGCGGCAATACTACTGGTGAAAACAACACGCTTGACACCTAGCTCTTTGGCAACACTAAGTACTACCTGGCTACCTTCCGTATTATTTTCAACAATGCCTTCGCCGAGACTTTGTTCATCGTAATGATATAACGCAGCCACCTGAAACACGCCTTCGACACCTTCCATTGCCGCTTTTATTGCGTCTCTATCTCTGATGTCTGCTTTAAACATGGTGACATCATAGCCGTCAAGAATGCCCTCTTCGGCAACTTCTTCCGGGTTACGCACAGTGACGTGTACATCGTAACCCCGTTCACAGAGCGCTTTAACCAAGCTATTACCTACATGGCCATTTCCGCCGGTAACTAACACTTTTGTAGCTGTCATTGAATTACTCCACGCCTAAGGCTTCTTCGGCCAACGAATGATTTGTATTGTTCTGAGTATGCGTCTGGAAATCCTGAATTCGGGTCATAAAACCACATTCTTCCATTTCCCAACGCTCGAAATATTTATCTATAAGAAGCTTCCATTCGGGTAAACCTGTATCCATACGTTGCAGAGCCTGTTTGAAATTATTCTGATCAAAGGGAAATAGAATCGCAAAGTAGCCATCCATGACTTTTCTGTTACGCACCGAACCTTCGGCATCGCGAAGCACACACTCCAAAACAAAACCATTTACCGAGTTGATCTGGCTAATATAACGAACAAATTCATAGCATTTGGTTAAGTATGTATCCCGCGTAACGCGGTCAAACTTCAACCCTTTCTTTTCTGCTTTTCGATATAAGTTGGAAAAGCTGTAGGGCTTCATATGGGTTGCGTGGAAAATTTTGTTCCACAATTCGGAGTTATTGCCCACCGCCACGATCATTTTTGCGGCGAAGTCAACAGGAAGCATGTCCAATACGTCGCTGGAAATTTTTTCACGGCAACCTATTGCCAAACGCATTTGCAGCAAGCGGTGCAACATATCATCAGTTTGTCCCATTCCCGTTATGCTGGAACCTGAGAGTTCACCAAAGCGATAAATTGCGTAAGGAATACCCAAAGCAAAGGCGCGTTTTAGGAAAGTTTCCTGAACCCATTTGGATTGGCCATAACCGCCGTAAACCTGTTCGCCATCGGCAACAAAATCCTCTTTTTCATAAATAGAGAATTCCTCTCCGATTTTATGCGTACAGGCGGAAATACTTGATACAAAATGAATAAGCTTGACGGTTTTAGTCGCGGCAAGCTTCAGTATCTCCAGCATCCCCTGGGTGGATTCTCTAAACGTGGCATAGCCTTCGATATGATTCACATGCGCGGATGCGTGTATGATTTGTTGTGTTTTTTCCGCACAGTCATTCCAGTCCTGCTCAGCAAGACCCAATTGATATTTATTCAAATCGCCACATACAACTTCGATGCGACTGCGATCAAGACTTAACTGATACTGGTCCGCCTGCTGCTGGATTCGATGCAAACCATGCTCATTGTTTTCTGCTCGAACCAGACAAATTACGCGCATTGTCTCGTTAGAGGTCAACAAATCGGCAAGAATATGAATCCCCAGAAAACCTGTAGCGCCGGTGAGCATGACATGGCTTAAAGGCTCCTCGAATGCACGGGGTAATCCGTCAAGATCAGGAAGTTTTAAATCCGCTTCAGCGTCTTCAACATGTAATCGAGTATTGTTTATTTTTTCTTCTGAAGAAGCTGATTGACCACTGAGGCTTTTATTACCGTTATCCAAAGACGTGGCCAAAACGGCTTTTTCATAAACAGAAATGAGAGAAAACACCGACTCATATTTACTCAAAAGCAAACTGGATAAACTCTGGATAGAGGTACATTCAAAAAATGCGGTGGGAGAAAAATCTGGATCAATGAATTCTTTGATGGACATGGTCATCGCGGCCATATCTTTCGATGTCACACCCGAGTCCATAATGTTGATACTCAGATCAACTTCCGCTGCCGAACAAACAAGTTGTTTGGCAAATAACTCCTTGACGTAGAGCTGAGCCTTCTCATCACCGCTTAACTCACTTAATAGCGCGCCCTCTTCCGAGAGATCATGACTTAAGCTAAACAGATATGTGTGTACCGAATTGGCTCCTGCCTCTGCGGTGGTATTAATAGCCGGTGCATGCTCGGCACTATTTTCTACCTCGTCCGAAACATTGCTCGACAATCTAGGCATCTCATCGAGGGTCTTATTACTGGATATCCAGAATCGATTGCCTGCAAATGGATATGTTGGCAAGGGTATTCTTCTACCAGTTTTCTGTACACCGAGGTTTTGCCAGCTTGGTATTACGCCATCACACCATAAACGTGCTAATCGCTTTGGTTCACCGGTTTTCGCCAGCAAATCAATAAACTCTTGCTTTTCTTTTGCATTTAGCAAGCCTGTTACGGATACCGCGTTCGAAATATGGCCGGACATAATTATCTCTGACCGCTTACCTTCCACGAGCATAGACAGATTATTTTTCAGAGACTGGATATCCGAAGCAAGTACAGCAGCACGATAATCAAATGATTTACGACCGACCTGCATGGTATAAGCAATATCTAACACGCTTAAAGTGGATTCATGTTTGGTAATGAAATGCAATAAACGCTCGGCCATTTGTTGTAGCTGCCGTTCATTTCGCGCAGATATTGGAAAAATACAATGGCTCGGATTTGCATCAGATGAAACAACCGATTTCGGTGCGGGAAATTCTTCAACTATAACGTGTGCATTGGTGCCACCAGCACCGAAGGTACTAAGCGCACCTCTTAGTCGCCCTGCTGATTGTTTAGGCAACCAATCTTCGAGTGTTTGCTGAACATAAAATGGTGAGTTTGGAAAATCGATATTCTCATTCAGTTCTGTTGAGTGTAAGGATGGCACTAGTTTTCTGTGCTTCATCTGCAATAGAACTTTTTGAATACCAACAATGCCAGAAGCTGCTTCGGTATGACCAATGTTGGTCTTCACTGAACCAATTGGACAACTTTGCTTGGCCACTCCCTGCTTAAGATACGCATTATTTAAACCGGAAATTTCAATCGCGTCACCAAAATCGGTGGCGGTACCGTGCGCTTCGATGTAACCAATCGATGCTGCATCGATTTGTGCTTTCTCGAGGGATTTTAGAATAAGCCTGGCTTGGGGGTTCGGATTTGGAATGGTATACCCACCCGTTCGTCCACTGTGATTGACCACCGCACTTTTTATGACACCGTAGATGTGGTCTCCGTCCTTTAAGGCTTCCTGTAATGATTTAATGTAAAGTGCCCCCACACCTTCGGCCTGGGCGTAACCGTTAGCACCTTTACCAAAAGAACGACAAACACCGTCTTTGGATAATGAACCGCCAGCATGATTAATATCATAGCGACTTTGGTGTAAATCCAGATTCACACCACCGACAATTGCGGATGAACACTCGCCGCTATTAATCGAATCGCAGGCCAGTTTTAATGCGGTAAGACTTGATGAACATGCCGTATCCAAAGTTAAACTCGGCCCGGCAAGATCCATCCAGAAGGAAACACGATTGGCAATACTCCATAAAAATGAATTCGGACTGACGTTGTTACCAGCAAGCTTTTCTTCAACGCCCAGCATTTGGTACATCGCCCAAACAGCGCCAACAAAAACCCCGACATCACGATCATTATCTTTGGCCAGCGTTTCCGGATAATAACCAGCATCTTCTATCGCTTGCCACGCAACCTCCAAAAACTGTCGTTCTTGTGGATCAATGATCTCAGCTTCTTTATCCGAAATACCAAAGAATTCATTATCAAAAGAATCGACCCGATCAATAAAGCCGCCACGGAATGATTCAAGGAGGCCATTATTCAACCGCTGCTGCAAACGTTCAGTAGGGATAACATCAATACAGTCCGTTCCTGTTACCAGATTTTGCCACATCTGCTCCATATCATCGGACTTTGGATAACGACCAGCCATACCAACAATGGCAATATCATTTGGCTGCATGTGAGTAGCGTGAATAGGTACAGGCTGTTGTTCAGCCTTTGGTGCATTGACCAAAGTATTTTCGCGATATTGCGACCGAGGAATCACCTGAGACTTAATGTTGTGCAGTTGCTTTATGACGTAACGTGTATCGATGTCGGAGAAACCTTCACGTGCATCGCCATTCTTCGCCAGCTCTGGAACAGTGTGAATATGTTGAAAAGCACCAACTAACCGATCTGATATTTCCTGTGCCTGCCGTGAGCTTAAACCGGCAGGAACGGCCAAGCGAACAAGCCCATTCAGCGGTGAGTTTTTTTGCATACCGACATTATGTTCGCCCGCGCGTATTCCGGTATGGAGATATAACCAGGCAACAAATGAAGCAACCGGGTACTCGAATTGAGAAAATTCAGGCAGCTGTTTTACATCGATAACAACGCAGTGTCTGCCCATAGGGGAAAGAACGGGAACCTTATTTGCATTCAATGATTCCCATATCCGTTGAACAGAGGTATTTCTCTGAGCAACATCGGATTCAATTCGCTTTTTATTGCTTAACGCAAATGCCACAAGCTTTTGATCGATAAAGTCCAGCCCGGCACCCTCTTCGTCAATTAACGCCTTAACATGGCTAAACAGATTAGCGTCGTTAGTTGCAATTAAACCGCCTTTGTTCACAGCAAAATTTTTCGGCAGACTGACAAAGACACTATCGGCGTAGGAAAGTAATTCCGACACGGTCGACCATAGCTCTCTGGAACTGGGTTCCTGGCTGACAAGTAACAGTGCGTTATCGATAATGCGCGTTGCATCCATTACCAGTGGTATACCGTAACTTGAGACCAGTTTTTTTAATGCTGCAAGTTGCGAAACATCAACGCCATAGCCACCAGCTGCATTGTTGTTTAATTCGATTACGGTGAGTGTGATTGCCGAAGAACCAGACAATAATGACTCAATTTCGGCTAAATCCAATCCACCCTTGAACAACTTATCCGAGTTTAAGTTGAACACTTCAGGGCTGGGCACCTCCCCAGGAGTAAAACCGTTATCAATCTGGTTGAATATCGTGGTGGGGAAAAGAAGATTTTGAAGAACCGTACCTTTATTCTGGTTTGCCTTAAAAAAGACTCTTTCTGCTTCTCTTCCAGAAGGAAGCAAGGCGACATACTCAAAAGGAAAAATGGCTTTGACGGCACCAACAACATCAATAGGTGATTGGAGTTTTGAATATAAAGAGTTTATATACTGATCGATATAAGGTTCTGAGAGTTGAGCCCAGGAGTCTGTTTTTAAATCAAACTCAACTTTTGAAGCGGGGATGTTTAAAGGATTAAAGCCAAAATCAGCAAGGTCTAACGAGCGAGAACTGCCGTCAATCACAAACGCATTCTCATCAACAATTGGCAAATTATTCTCAACGCTACTTTTTGGTTGAGCGTTGTCATTCACATTACCCGATGCGTGTACGCTAATCGTATCCAGCGGTGTAAAATTTTCGTTCTCTGGTGATTGTGAATTGTCCGGATTGGCAATCATCATAATAATATCAATGAGATTGTCCGGGTCGCTATTTTCCAGGGGCCGACAGAGTAAGATGCTTTTGTTCTCTGGTCGAAACTTGTTCTTAAACTGCAAATTACCCGCGTCGTTAAAGATATTTTGTTCTCTTAAACTATCTAATACTTTATCGACTTGTTCATCCGCGTTGGGCGATTCTGCAATCTTTGGCCCAAGCGTGGCGCCCATACTCAACATCTCGTAGCCTTCGGCAACAAGAATTTCCATGATTTTGACGATCGAAAACTCCAAGCCACCGAGAGGCATATCCGCAGGGTAAAACTCCAAATCCATTAGAAACCCACGACTATCTGGCGACATTTCAGAAATAATGATCACATTCTGTAAAACGTCACCGATATAAGTCAGAAATATTCTATGTTCTGCACTAAAGGTGCCCGCTAAAATTTCCTCACGTGCGACATATACAAGCGGGTTAACCATCGTTCTGGATTCACACCACTTGTCTATAATTTCAGCGATATTTTTATCTATATTCTGGTCTGACCCACAAATATACTCTTTAGTAACGCACTCTCCTTCTTCTTCAAACTTGTTTACCAAATACCTCAAACGGCGCATTTTCCCGCCCTTTAAAGTGAAGGAAGATAGATTTATAACCCTCTGAACCGCTCCAAACGGAGTCGAAGAAAAGCCATCACCCGAGACATTATCAACCTGAAAATCAGTGAGAATATTGAGTGCATAATTTTTGCTCTTGGCGTATTGATATATCTCTCCGGCGACCTCCTGAAAACACACCAAAGGCCCCGTGTAACAGTACGCAAGCAAAATATTGCCGTATCTGGAATAGTTAAAATACGCTTTTCTACTACTGCCAATAAATAAATTTGGCGCAATATTTCTGCTTCCTCGAGAAACACTGCCTTCATTTTTATATTGGTTAAAAATGTCAACGAGAATTGGACCAAGCTTTGGATGCGCAAACCCATCTTTCCAGGAAATCAATATTGGAGATTGTGGCATCTCGGCGTTAAGGTTGATGTTATCCGTTGTGTTTTTTGGGTTTTGCTTCTGCCTCTTAACTTCGACTGAAGTTTCAACACTGGATAAATCGGAGCCATCAGCAACTGCATCACCTGTTGAAGCAGAAAACTTTCGCTCTATGATGTCGCTGTAGTTTGTTACAAAATAATTGGCTAAATCACTGACATTAAAATTTTCAAATAGCAGCGTTTTCGACAAGGTTCCAAAGCTTTCTTCAAGCGCTTTGACTACTTTTAACGCATGAAAAGAGTCCACGCCCAACTCACCGAAAGGTGCATGAGAATCAAAGTCCGCACTCAAAGTGTTTGCAACATCTGAAATCAGTTTTTTTAGATAGCTTTCAGTAAATTCGATGAGTAATGCCTGGCTAGTCATCCTATTCCTCACGAGATGTATTGCGCCAAACTCAACTACTGGACAAATTAAGAAATCAGAGCGCTGAAATCTTCGCCAGAAAAGAAGAATTTATTACAGAAATAATTAGTTTACGATTTGGAGATTAGTTGGCCGATATGGACAGAGAACCAGCATTTGATGTTACGCAGAAACATAACCGAACAAAATGCCAGATAAAAATATTATTAATAAATGTACACAACATACTTTTTACTTAGGTATCTACAGAACTATTTAATACAAGCACTAAAAACTAAGTATTTTTTAAAATACACAACAAAAAAATTTTCTGATCAAACTCCATCCTACAAAAAATAGAATTCGCCAGTACACCACAAAAGGTGACGGGTCAACGACTGGACAGAGGTATTAATAATTAGAGAAGGTACCGGAATACAAAAATTTTGAAAGAAATTCGCTTAAATCAACATTTCGGCAACTAAAGTCTTACAGGGAATTTTCTTTCGGCCACGCTACCGCCCTACATTACACTGCATAGACTACAAAACAAACAGATAATGGAGGCGCGAGCTGGAATTGAACCAACCTAGCCGGATTTGCAATCCAGAGCATAACCACTTTGCTATCGCGCCTAAGATTCTTTTTGCCAATTTTTATTCACGCGTGAACTTTTTTTGGCGTCCAAGATATCTTATTTAGTGTTACATACATTCGATAAAATATTCAACCGCATTTCGGCTACAAACTACCCCTAAATACGTAACAAATTATTTTCTAATGTCTTAACAATGAATACAAAGCATCAAAACAATAATTATTTAAGTCAGACAGTATCAAGCATGTCTCAATATTCATCAGATACATTTTTGCGCCATTAATATATGCATAAAAATATGCGTGGCTTTTTTGATCATCACTTTTTTTAACGAATAAAAAATAAACTCAGAAACTATTCCATAACCTCCTACACAAACGACCAATCAATTTCTATCTCCTACCAAACCAATCAGGAATGAAAAATCATCAGGCAAAGATTATTTTTTTATTATCGGCTTTATAAACAAAAAATTATTATTTTGTTTCATCTTTATGAATTTTTTATTATGGATTTTAAAAACTTCGTACTGTATGCTATATCACGTATTTAATTAAGGAAGCTTTTACAGCCTGTAAAAATAGTGGAAATTGAAAAGAATCACCCTACCCCAAAATATTCTTTTTAATATTAGAGAGTTACGCTCTTACAATAACTATCAAAATATAAGAGTGTAAAAAAAACCAACACAGAACTTTAGGTGTTGGTAAATTAAGTAATTCTAATCAACAACATGGAAAGGAATTATTTATTTTTTAGTCAAAACTACTTCAGACATAAAATATAAATCTCTAAATACCATAATGGCCATTTAAAAGCTGTATAGAGAAGTAAAATGAACAAGAAATGGTATTTAGTGTATTGCAAGCCCCGGCAAGACATCCGAGCAGAATGTAATCTAGCAAGACAAGGCTTCGAGGTTTATCGTCCAACCATTCAGGTAAGCAAATCAAAAATTGGACAGAAAAGAACCTCAAAAGTTGAATCACTCTTCCCTGGCTATGTGTTTATTCATGCAGACCCTCAAGCGACTTCGCTCGCCCCCGTTATGTCTACTTTTGGCGTGGCCGGTTTTGTAAAGTTTGGACAGACGTATGCCACAGCCTCGAATGAATTGATCATACAGATAAAGGCAAGCTTTGCTGAATACACCAGTTCCATATCTGCTGATGCATTTACTCACGGAGACAAAGTCCGCTTAAATAGCCCTGGGTTCGAGCATGTGAAGGCAATTTATTGCAACCCGTGCGGAAAGGACCGCGCGCTAATATTACTCAACATTCTCGGTAATGAATCAAAAATGATCGTTGCCCAAAAGTGTATCTCTGTAGCTTAATTATTCTGTTTCAAGTGTTAGGTCGTTTTGTACAAGTGATTGGTATTCTCCAAACGCCGTACAACTTTCGTCTACCACTTGGAACAAGTCGATTAACCTCAAACACTTTAGACTGACGGTTTTTACATTACAGTTTTATGTCACCATGGTTGGACTTTTATATGTTACATATAAAAAGGGAGATCTAACCCGAGTCGTGAGCAAGAGATAGACACAAAGGAGCATATGTGTGTTTTTGGAATAGCATGCTTGAAAAAGCGGTAATCCATTATCTTTATTAAACGCTCAAGTTATAGTACTAGACTCGAAAAATATGCGACTGTCGTACTGAGCATCATTTTTACCTGATCACGACTATAGTCATCGTCCCCGCTATAATGTAGTGCGTTGGTGAACAGTTGCAGTATGTCTCTTAATAGAAGCCAGCGCCCCTGAATGTTGAGGGATTATCGCTCAGGTCTTTGAGTTAACTGAAGTTTTTCTCATTATCTTTTTCTTTCTAAACTTTTTCTACCTTAGTTAGTAGTTTAATATTTTTTCTCGAAAACCGGAATACCACATTATTAAACATGATTGCAGTAAAAACTACCATGATAAAAACTAAACCGCCCAACAAACAGAAAGAACATACTGAACCATCATAAAAATAACCTCATACATTCCAATTTTAATTTGGATAAAATCAATAACAACACTAATTACAAATAGACATCAACTAGAAGATATTGCATCAATTTGACAGAAACTCTCGATCAACTCTGCGTATGATTTTTTTATTTCATTTTTAGTAGTACTCTCATCGAGACGATGTTCATATACCCAATCAATCAATTTATCCAGATTAAATGAAGCATACCCTTCACCTGTCGTCTTCCAGGGCATAACCATAACATTATAAGAAGGAAAGCGAACATATCGAAGAGAACACTCCATCGCGACATTACAAAAACCGAGATCTTCCTTTTTTACAGACAAATCTTTATACCTATCTGGACATAAGATAGCCACACGTGTCCAGGCCCCGGACACACCTTTAAATTTATCAACAAAGTATTTGAGACATTTATCGGATACAAAAAATTTATTATCTTTTTTATATGTTATTACCACATCAAAATCGTCTTTATCACCATCAGATTTATTTTTCACCTCAACACAAACACTCGAAAACACTTTCGCCAAGAGCAGTTCAGTCAAAGTTTTTTCACAAGCTGTACGATGATACATATCCATAATTATTCTACATCTAGCATCGGAAGAAACTTTCACTTCCGTTAACTTTGTAGAATGCCCCCGATTCTCCTTGGTCAGAACCAATACTACTTCATTACATTTTAAAATATCCGTTACTTTTACATCTGAAACAATCATTTTTTCCGAGACATCCGACTCATAAACTTCATTTATACTGACCCCCTTATCCAAAAACCTGGAAACTCGAAAAGCCTTAACAAAAGCCAAATCATCCCCATCAAAACTTGTCAATGCCCACTCACTCCATTCAAGCAGAACAGCATCAATACATCTCACCACCTCCTTTTTATTTTCTTTCTTAATTTTGTTTCTATTTATCTCCAATATTTGATCGGCATTAAAACAATGCAGATCTATATCAAGGCTCACAAAACTCGTATAAAACGGCTCATCAGTTTCTTGTCCTTTAAAATACAGAAATGAATTATAATCGCCATCGCCACTCGCATTAAAACGGACAGAAACCCCTGACTCATGATAGTATTCTTCTCTTTTAAAAACACTTTGAGAAAAAGGGATCAACCTATCATTAAATTTTAAAACAATAGGAACAAGACACCTTTTTGAAAACTTTTCAACCATATAAATAAGCTTTAAAATTTCAATATTTATTTGATTATCACAGACAAAATCATGTTCCTCAATCTCCGAACAGGTCTGCTTATCATCCAAAGAGTAGCTAAATCTATCAGGAAGAAGATCACAACTCAGGGAAAACTTCATATTTGTACCAACTTCCAACCGATAACTATCCTCCACCATTCTTATAAAGATATTACCGACTCTCGACTCTTTCGGGTCTTTTATTTCTAGACAAATAGCTTCTCGATCATAAAAACTTTTAGTTTCTATTGCGACCTCGTCCGTTATCATAAAAACACTTTGAAAACCTATCCCGAATGCACCTGACGGCCTCAACCACACTGGCATACCGCCCTCAATAGATTTTTTTCTTATATTCTTTTGAGAAGAGCCAATCTTCTGCAGATAGATCAAATCTTCCTTACCGATACCAATCCCTTTATCCTTAACTTCAACACTCCAATCAATACTCTTTTCGTCTTTTCGCTCTTGATCAACACTTACTTCTATAGAATACAAATCATCAAGTATTTTTTTAACATTCAAATTGGGTTTATTAAAATCCACATCAGGATATTTATTTAAAATAGTCTTATCACACCATATTTTTAGCAAAGTCGCATCCACAGAATTTTGCAATATTTCCCTTATACATTGAAATGAATTTGAGTAAAGTCCTGCTCCTTGCAAAAGCTCCATAATTTTATCCTTGTCAACATCAAAACCTGGCGGCTTAGCTTTATCCAAGAGCTGAAAGCCTCGTAATTGAACATCCAATTTCCCCACTGTCGGCAGCAATCCCATTTTTTTATCCGGCACAATATCATCCCAACTCATCATTTGTTGATTAACTTCACCCTCTAAATACTTAAACCAACCAATGGTTGCCATATACCCTTCATAGGTATCACATATCGCATGCACTTCTATTCTATTTTGATCCATTCTAAAATGTTCAATTGACATATGTTTTTCTATATGAGCACATGTAGTTGCAGGCAATGCACCTGCGGTTTTTAACATAACGGGACAAAACCTATTATCATCTAAATCAAGAAGGTCTCCTAAGCGTAATAAACATGCAATATATCTAGGGTGAGCATTATCACTCCCAACTCCAACGGCACATTTTTTTAAGCTCATTACTTCTTGAAAATCATAACCATGATGCGCACTTACTTCCGCGAGAATCTTAAATAATCTTGAAGGTAGCAATTCGTTTCTTGGACTACTTAGTCCAATTTCTTGCCAGGGATTTTTTATGATTTTTTCGGATTTTTTCGCATGCTTTCCCCTATAGAATTCCGCCAATAGCAATCGTACCTCTTCAAAAGCATCTAACGGCCACGAAGATTTGTCGAAAATATCTTGACTAATCTTTGATGAATATTTTCTCGCTAATACGCAATACTCATGACTAGGATCAGAGATTAACCGCTTTATAAAATTTTTAAATTCATCTGTTTCCCAATCATTTCTAATATCATCCATTGGGACAACCATTCCAATGTCATGACAATAAGCAGCCTCAAGAATCAACCAAAGATCTGTTGCAGATAAAGCTCCTATACTCTCTTCCCCTAAAATTCTTTCAATGTTAGTGACAATCTGACTTGAATGAGATGCATCATGCATGCTGTAGTGAGGAAAGATCTGACTTATACTACTGAGAGCCTTTGAGATTAACTGCTCATCAAATACCCACTGAGCCCAAAGAACACTTAAAACAGGATCTTCTGAACACAACTTTTCTAACCTGGATTTTATTAAAGACGCCACAACACACTCTCTCCTTAAATAGAAACAAGGCTCTCAGATTGTTTTACAATCAAATCAAACGCAACTATATGAGAACATATAAATATTAAAGCATAAAAAAACTCGACATTACCCCTCAGAACTCAAAGCGACTTGGCAATCAAAACACAACAGGAACGACACAACAAACAATTTGACGTCAGACGTTATGGAGAGATATATGTGTGAAAAAATATTTTTGGGGCTTTTTTTCAAAGAAATAAGCTTATAACGGACACATAACTCAATCAAACCTCCTTTAGGAATCGAAGAGTTTGATTCCCCTAAGAAATAGGGCACAAAAAAAACTACACTTTTACCAATCAATCGATCCAACAGGAAAACGTGCGCTGTCGCGAAAGCGAAACAGGAAGTGTTCAAGGAGATATGCAATAACCAGAATACAAACCGACGTGGTAACGATGTCGCTTACGCTGTGGTATTGCTGATATAGCATCAACAGCAGATAAGCAACAAACGACAAGATAATCCAAACTACTTTTCGTTGAATTAATACGACCAAGCCAATGATTAAAGAAAGCGATACCGCGGTGTGCGTGCTGTAATCCAAACCAAATGTTGGCCACAAGCCGATGGCATTATCGAGAAACATTAAACCATAGGATGCAATAAGGAGCGCCGTCAGAAACACAACCGCCCTTCCAACATGAATACGCTGTTCTTTTTTTCTAGTTGCTATATATGTAACACAAAGAATAAAGCTTATAAGTAAGGTGGGTGTGTACGCATCAGCGATGACATCGAGTTGCTCATAGGTCATAACGAATATCCATTTTGTTTAACGTGAATTCCGAGAGCGCATTGCTATAACTATTTATTGGGTATATTCATTTAAATACGGTAAGCCGACAGCGGAAAGTTTTTCCAACGCTCCGTCCAATAGTGGGTTAACTTTTGCCCTGGCCTCTTCTGCTGTTATTTTTTGCATTTGGCGTTTTAACCCTGCGCCAAGAAAATCAAATGGATTGGCATTGTCTTCAATAACCCAGAACTCTTCCCCGCCATAAATATGAGGCAACCGAAGAATTAATTCCTGTTCGCTCGGTTGACTTCCTGTGCGTGGGTCATAGTTTGGACGCATACCAATTTCTGGAAAACGCTGTTGGTTCGACCACCCCATTTCGATGGTGAAGGATTCATGCCCTTGGGCATTTGGCGATAAAATAACAAACTGCCATATTCCATTCGATAATTCACGGTAGAAAGCTTTCTCTCCCGGCGCCAAGTAAATTGTTTTCACAGCATAGGGTTGAAAATCCGAAAACTTCTCTCCCATTTGTTTAACAAAGTAATCTCTTAGTGCTTTTCCGTATTCTTTTTTCATGATGTTAAATCACCCAGATAACACGTTGTTTGTAGCCTGATTGTTTGGTTTTCAAACTGAGAAACAGTTGAAAACCGAGAGTAAAAATGAAAAAGAAAGGCCGGAAGCATACCAGATGCCCCGGCCTTTGTTCAGTGCTCTTGCATGGTTCATTTACGCCACCCCCTAAGGTTGGCGCAACGCCATAAAAGTTTATGGCAACAGGAAGAAGAACCTAGCCCACTGAACCAAGCCCCATAAGCCGGACACATGTTGTATTGCGCCAGCCTGTGGGCCAAGCTGAGTCAGTAACAAGTTCATTTGTGCCGCTGATGGCGCACGGAACGTAAACAGTACAACCTGCGCACCATTTCCGGCACTCAAGGATGTTTGCATTTGCCCAACAAGTCGGGTCATGGCTGCGCCAGTGGTTCGCGGCAAGCCATACTTCACTTCAATAAGTGCCACACGACTGCCCACTTGTGCCCAGAAGTCGATAACTCGGCGACCGCCGTTACCAACAAGCGTGACACCACGTTGCAAGACAACGCCGGGAATACGAGCCAATATTCGACCCACGGCATTTTCAACCACCATACCCAAAGCTCGAAGTGCAGCCCCACCCATCGCCCGTGAAATAGCAAACCCGATTCCGACTCGCGACAACGCGAGGTTAATACCGCGAGTCAAACCACCGATAAAGCCGATGCTTACAAATTTACCGGATGGGTCTGCCCGGTTAACCGGGTCGTTATGGGTGTAGTTGTATTTATGCAAGCTGGGTGGATCGAACTTCCATCCTGGGAAGCTATCGCGGGTAATAAAGCGCCCTGTCTCTGCATCATAGAATCTGGCTCGCAAATAGTAGAAGCCAGTATTCGGATCGAGTTGCTCAGCGTTGAACAAGAAGGTATTCACGCTGGAGCCAGTGCGGTTGGTCAGCTTGCCAAACGCTTCGTAACTGTAGGTATCGGTTACGGTTTGCGTTGCATCCGTTAATGCCCGAGTCGAACCTTGACCGTCAAAGTGATAGTAGCGTGTAACGGCATTTCTCACCTGACTGACTAAGTCATCACCGTAGGTGTAGCTGGCGATAACGGTATTTCCGCTACCCAGTTCGGCCACCACTTTCGCGTGTTCAAAAGTCGGATCGATCAAATAGGTAGTGGTTTGCCCACCCACGCTAGACTGGATTCGATTGGACATCGCATCGTATGCGTGACCCGAGGTTTGACCACCTTGGGTGGTGGACACCAAACGGTTCGCGCCATCGTAGCCGTATTCCACACGACCAGCTTGTGTGATTTTAGCTACGCGATTACCGTTCAGGTCGTACTCGTACTGGACGACACCTTCGCTCAGCATTTGGTCATCGCTGCTATAGGTGTATCCAATCGATAACCCATCAACCACTTTGGTTAACCGGTTGCCAACACGGTCGTAGGTGTATTCAGTAACGGAGGCCAACTGTGCTGGCTCTTTAACCGATTCACTGACCAAACGGTAGACGTCATCATAGGCGTAGGTAACTTCACGCCCACTATGCTCAACCACCTTTAAGCGGTTGCCGGCAAGGCCCAGAGTATAGGCATAGCTGGAAATCACTTGACCTGCGCTGGTTTCGTTCACCAATGAGGTTAAGCGATCCAGGTTGTCGTAGGTATAACGGGCAACCGTGCCATTGGCGTGGGTAACGCTGGATCGATTGCCTACCGCGTCATAGGTGTATGAAGTGACGCCAGCATTAGCATCAGTCACGGTAACCAAACGGTTTAACGCATCGTAGCCGTAGCTTGTTGCGCCAGCGTTGGTTTCTTTACTGAGCTGATTACCTGCCGCATCGTAGGTGTAAGCAATGTAAGCACCCGATGAGTACTCTACCCGTACTGGCCTGTCTCGCAGGTCATAGGTATAGGTCACCGTGGCTGTTGCATTACTCGTGGTGGCCACATTTCCAGTTGGCGTGTAAGTGAAGCGCTCAACAGAACCATCCGGCAACGTCTTTTCTATCAGCTTATTATTTGAGTCATAAACAAAAGTTGAGGTTTGACCCGCAAAATCGGTATGACTCAGCTGGTTGCCATTCGCATCGTAGGTGAAGCTTTCAACTCCGCCACCAGGCAAGGTGTGTGTCAGCACGCGCCCTTCGTTGTCGTATGACCAACGAGTAATTCGGCCTTCGGCATCGATCTGCGCAACCTTATTGCCCACCTCGTCATACTCGAAGCGTGTTACCGAACCGATTGCATCGGTGACCGCTACCAATTTACCTCTGACGTCATATTCAAACTGGGTGGTTTTCCCGGCCTGATCCGTTTCACTCAGAATCTGGCCTATGGCATCCAGGGTTTGACTGACAGCGGTTCCATCGGCATATCGGGTAGCCAACTTGCGATCCAGCGCATCGTACTCATATCGCGTCACACGACCTAAAGGATCGGTTTTACTAATGAGGTTGCCGTTACCGTCGTATGCAAATGTTGTGCGTTCTAACAGCGCATTAATTTCAGCTGTTTTACGCCCAGCAGCATCATACTCATAACTGCGTACCTGGCCGTTTTCGTCGGTTTCGGTCAGAACATTGCCGAGGGCGTCATAGGTTTTTTCAACATAGGTGCCATCTGCATAGGTTTCCTTAACCAGGCGACCCAATACATCGTACTCGTGTGTTGTGGTGTGCCCTGCTCGGTTAGTGCTGGACACTTTGTTACCCACGATATCGTACTGCCAAGACTCAGAGGTACCGTCCGCATATTCCGTGCGAATACGGTTGCCATTGCTGTCGTAGAAATGCTTGGTCTCGTTGCCGTTCGGGTCTTTCTCCGTAGCCACCTGGCCGGATGCATCGTAGGTTTTTTCCCAACGACCACCCTCAGCATCCACTTCGGCCAGAACACGCCCATTACGGTCGTATTCTTTACGCTTCACAACGGTGTATGTGTTGCCGTCGATATCCGTGCGTGAACGGGAGCTTGAGGTCTCACGACCATTGGCATCGTAGCCAAGTGTTTCGACGTTCCCCAGTGCATCGGTAGTAGTCGCGACTTTACCGAGCGCATTGATGGTGTAAGTCGTGGTATTGCCTAATGCATCCTTGGTGGAGGTCAACGCCCCCTGAGCATTAAAGCTGTTGGCCGTCACATTGCCCAACGCATCCAATGATTCCGTTACATTGCCGCTGGCATCCACAGTATTGGTAACCGTGTTGCCATTCGCATCGGTCATCGATGTTAGCGCGCCCGTACTGCTGTAGGCTCGGGTGATGGTATTCCCCAATGGGTCCGTCAACGAGGTCTGATTACCATTGACATCATAGGAGGATGTCGTAGTGTGGCCTAGCGCGTTGGTAACACTGGTGCGGTTGCCTGCCGTGTCATAGCCAAAGCTTTGGGTATGCCCCATGGCGTTGGTTTCGCTAGTAACATTACCGGAGTCATCGTAAGCATAAACCGTAGGGTTACCATTTTGGTCGCGGACGATTTCCGTATTACTGTCTGTTGAATGCTCGAATGCAATACTGTTGCCTTCGCTATCGATCACCTCAACAATTTGACCGGCATCGTTGTAGATATTCCGCGCAGCAGGCAAACCAGACGGATCGATCACATCGGTTAAACCGTGGTTACGGTTGTACTGGTACTGAACCACGCTACCTTCTCTATCACGCACGGCAGCCAAATCGCCTTTTGCGGAATAGAAGTAGTCAACAGAGTCCCCTGCCGGGTCCGTAATTTTGGTAATACGGCCCTGTCCATCTCGGGTGAAGGCCACGCCCGCACCGCTTGAATGGGTGATACCGTTGTAACCGAAGTTCACCTGGTTGCCATTCGGGCCTTTAACCGATTGCACACCAAAGCTTTGATCCAGGCGATACACGTAACCATCGTTTGTGGTTAATGTGTAACGGCGAGGCTCATACGGTGCAAAATCTCCGTCCAGCAACTGACCAGCGTTGTAGAACAACGCGACGGCACCATCTGAAACTAGAGAAGCTTCGGTTCCCGGCGCTGCGTTATAGGCGAGATCCACGTTACGTGGAGGATATAACGTCTGACAGTTATTCTGCGCAGTGGCGTTAAAGCGCATTGAGCGACGACCAGGAAGCTTGATCTTCACGTAATGGGCGCTGGCCGGTTCCACACAATAGGTTGGAATGAAACCACCGGACTTCGACATTGCCCAGTTGTTGCCCATCACCGTGTTGGTTTGTACATTCAGGTCTTGGTAATCCACCGCCCAGCCGTGGCCAAAATCAAGTGAACGGCCCTTTAAACGAGAATCGTAAGTTCGCTTCACGGCCACAGGAATGCCGGGCAAACTGATATTCATATCGCTTAAGGTCATGGAGAAGCTGCCGACAGGTACGTCTTCAGTCAGATCCAGCGTAATGTTATCCAAGCTGGAAACGCCGTTAACATCCACAACTTCCAGAATCAGGTCATACAACCCTGCGGGGTATTGCAACGGCTCAAGAACGGCTAACTCGCCATTCACCACAGGAGTCAAACCATAGGCTAACTCTTCATAACCATTTTGCCCTTTCAACCGCATGAGTACGCGATAGTGCGCAAGGTTGTCATCATTGGCCGTACCGGTAATAGCAACACGATTCGCTATTTCTGAATCCGTAGCAGGTGCACTGATCAAGGCTTCCGGTGCAGTTGCGTCTGCGCTATTGCTCACAGTGTAGTAGGTTTTGCTGATGACGGAATCACGGCTGTCTGAAGCGGTAGCACTTAACTCAAAACGCCCTGATTCAGCACTGGCCGCAAGGATTGCAACACCATTTACTAGAGTTAAAGGCTGCCCCTGATGACTTGCAAGAACCGCAACATCACCACGCCCACCTTCAGCGACCACCTGAACAGTTACTTGCTGGCCAGGGTTAACGATTTGCGGTGACACCACAATGGTGACATCCAACGGTGAGGCAAATGTCGGCTGATCGGTGACCGCAATGGTGTAGTTTTGGCTACTAACCGCCTGACCATCACTGACTGAGAGGGTTACATCGTAATTGCCCGTAGCTGATGGTTTCCAGGAAACCACCCCATCACCACTTATGGCTAACCCGGATGGGCCTTCAACCAGGCTATATGCCAGAGTGTCGCCGTCCACATCCGATGCTTTAACAGCATACGCGTAAGGGAACCCTGGTGTAGCCTTGGTTACCGGTGAAGAGTCGATAAAGGGTGCAGTATTACCGGAGGCAGAAGTCACCGAAAGTACATAGGACTGTGTTTCAGCACCGCCTCGCGTATCAGACACGCGAATTTGCACTGGGTAGTTACCCGGTGCACCGGCAGCCCATGTGATGACACCAGCACTATCGACAGACATTCCTGCAGGCGCTCGCGTTAGCGCATAGCTTAATGGGTCTGCATTGCCATCAACGGCTTGCACGGCATAACGATAAGCTTCGCCTTCGACTACCGTTGTTAACGGCGAGCTAAGAATGACGGGAAGCTGATTTTCTTGCGCACTGACCACAATTGAGAAAGTTTGCGTGGCACTGGCCAAACGGCTATCAACCACGCGCACTTGTACACTGTGTACGCCAATTTGCTCGAAAGATGGCAACCAGACCAATAGACCGTTGGTCATACTCATGCCAGATGGGCCTGAGACCAGACTGTATGTCAACGCATCCGCTTCAGCGTCCGTGGCAGTTACCTGATATTGATACTCAATGTTTTCCTGAGCATTCTGTGCAGGCGTACTGGTGATCTCTGGTGCTGTATTGGGTTGCTCAGTAACAGCAATACCAAAGCTTTGCTCAACATAGTTACTGGCTGAATCCGTTACCCGCACAACCACGTTGGCAATGCCCACATCGGCAATACCCGGCAACCATTGCACTAAGCCGGTGGCAGAAATCGACATTCCCTGAGGGGAAACGGCAAGCGCATACGTTAAGCTGTCACTCTCCGGGTCAGATGCCTCAACCTGATACTGGTACTGTGTGTCGATCTGGACTGTGTTCAGCGGGGTGCTGGAAATCGTCGGCGCAAGATTTGGCTTCGCCTCAACCGTTAAGGTAAACGATTGGTTTGACGTTAACAGGCCATCGGTCACCTCGATAACAACCGGGTGAGCACCAATATCTGCCTGGCTCGGTGTCCAGGAAAGAGAACCGGATTGGCTGATTTGCATGCCCGCAGGTGCGCTGGACAGAGAGAAGCTAATCGGATCGTTCTCCGCATCATTGGCAACTACCTGGTAGCTGTAGAGGCTGTCTTCAACCACTCTCAATGCTGGCGAACTCTGAATTACCGGCGCAGTGTTCACGCGAGGCGTTACTTGCAGGCTTACAGCTTCAGAAGTGCTGCCACCCACACCATCGCTCACACTTATTGTGAAGCTATAGGTACCCTGGTCACCCAATGCGGTTGGCCATTGAACCATGCCGGAAACACTATCAACGCTCATTCCCTGTGGCGCATTGGCCAGAGAATAAGTTAAAGCATCGCCATCACTATCAGACGCAACTACTTGATAACTATAGGTTTGTGTCTCACCAACAGAAGCTGGCGAGGTACTGGTTATTTGTGGGTTGCTATTGGCAATGGTGATAGCAAAGTTTTGCTGATCCGCAGCGCCGGACAAGTCATTCACCACCACTTCAACTGCACTCGGGCTTGTTGAAGCTTGTGTTGGTGTCCAGGTAATTAAACCCGCAGTGCTGATGGACATGCCCTGTGGTGCGATGTTCAAGCTGTAGCTAATCACATCCCCCACATCCGGGTCGGTTACCAGTACCTGATAACTGTATTGCTGGCCTCGCTGCGCGGTTTGAACCGGCTCGGAGGTAATGGCTGGCATATCATTGGTGTTGGCAACATTGATGGTGAATGTCTGCTCGACAAATAAGCCATCAGCGTCAGTCACACGCAGCGTCACCGAGTTATCGCCGACATTGTTGTTGACTGGCAACCAGCTTATTTCACCATTTGCACTGTCAATTTGCAGTGCGGCCGGGCCATTCACCTTACTGAAACTTAATACGTCACCAGCATTAGGATCACTGGCCAGTACGGTGAATCGGTAGGCGGTATCTTCTGTCGCGTTATCCAGGGTTTGGGTGGTGAATACCGGGGCAACATTTTGCTCCGCTACCGTCACTGTGAATGACTGCGAGCCCGAACCACCGCGGGTATCAGATACCACCACAATAATGTCATGAGTACCAATCTGCTCAGTGGTTGGCGTCCAGCTAACCAAGCCGGTTAATGGCTCAATCGTCATGCCTGGTGGGAATTGTCCCAAGGCATAAGTCAAGGCATCGCCATTACCGTCAATGGCGGTTACCTGATACTGATACAGGGTGTTTTCAACCGCTTGGGTAACTGGGGAGCTATCAATGGTTGGCGCGAGGTTGCGCTCTTCCACCGAGATCGAGAAATTTTGCGTATCACTAAGACCCGCCGCATCCTCAACCACCACGGTGACCGATTGCGTGCCCGCCTGACCAACAGTCGGCGTCCAGCTAATCGCACCTTGAGCATTAATCGTCATGCCTTGCGGCGCAGTGCTCAAGCGATAGGACAAGCTGTCACCCAGATCGGGGTCGACCGCTATCACTTGATAACTATATGCCTGAAGTTCAGTCGCAGAGGTCACCGGGCTACTGGAAATAACTGGAGCCTGGTTAACATTGCTCACGGTCACAGTGAACACCTGTTCCGCAAAGGCACCCTGGTTATCTGTCACACGCAAGATAACCGTTTGCTGTCCGACTTGCGCGTTAATTGGTGTCCAGTTGATTACGCCCGTTGTTGCATCTACGGTCATACCTGTCGGGGCAACCTGCAATGCAAACTCCAAACGCTCACGGGCATCCGGGTCTGTCGCTTCCGCATCATAGGTATACAAACTACCTTCTTGCGCGCTTAAGACGGGTTGACTGGTGAAACTCGGCGCACGGTTGCTCAAGTTAAAGCGGCGCGCTGTCGGCGTTGCCGTCACTTCACGAGAACGACATACCGGCTGGCCACTTAAAGACAGCTCTTCGACGTAGTAAAAATACGGCGTATCCAATTCCAAACCAAGGTCCAGATAGGTCGAGTATCGGCTATCGGTCGTTGCTACACGCTCATATGGACCACCTTCATTCAGGCTGCGATATACCGCGTATTTCGCTGCACCGGAATCTGTCCAGGTTAACTGGATTTTGGTCATTTTAGGCCGCGCAGCCAAATCGGCCAGACAGTTACACAACGCATCGGCAGCATCGCGTACTCGCACCTGCGTAACAGCGATATCGCTTAGGTCAGACTGACCACTGCTGGGGAAAGATTCCGCGGTATTATCGGTTACCCGCAAGCGAATAAGATGATCACCAACCCCTAAAGCTTGTAGCTGAGCCGAAGCATCCACCACTGAGCCAGATAGGTCACCGAACACTAAATCATTGTTGAGATCCCATTGATAACTCACGATCTGATCGCCAGGCAAACCGGGTTCACTTTGACCATCATCGGGGTTAATGGAACCCGCACCATTCAACTGCCAAGGCGTGTATTGCGGACAGAACGAGTAAGGTCCACCAGCATTCGCCGTCGGTTTCAGAGGGGGTGTACTGACATCCACAAGCACCGTTGTGCTGGCCGTTTGTGGCGTTGCCGCATCATCGGTTACGCGCAGAACGACCGGATATTTACCCAACTCAGGGAATGAAGTGGAAGCAATTGGGCCGGAAGCATCAAAAACGCCATCGTTATCAAAGTCCCACTCCCAGTTAACAATTGCTCGACCGTCAACCAAGTGATAGGAGTTGGCCCCATCGAGGGCAACGGTTTGCCCTGCCACCGCCGGGTTTGGTGTTGCCTGTGCAACGGCTACCAAATCCCCTACGGGTTTTTGACTGAGAATTTCGTCGACTTTCACCGCCAACAGAGCTTTGGTGAAGGACTGAGCAGTCAGGCCACCGGCACGCAAGCGGTTCAAACTCCATACCGCTCCACCGTTTTGCATGGCCATATCGACATAGTGACTGATACTTGCACCGCTACCATTGATTGCTCGCGGATTAACACAAGTGGTAAAGCCGCCCTGTCCATCTTCAACATACCCGACACCGGTACTGTCCATGCCCAATGCGGTGGTGCCATCTTCACAGCGTAAATTTACATTTATCACCGCGTTTAATAATGCGCGGGAATCGGTTAGCGAATCCAATACACTTTGGAATGTGATATTGCGATCGGTATTATCCCTGTCTTCATCGGTTGCCAGAATAACGTTTAGTACCGCACCGTTACGTCGAGGATACTGATCAATCGCGTACTGGATACCACGCCAACCGTCTTCCGTACCGCCGTTAACTACGAGCTTGCTGGATGCCGTGACAAATTCACTGGCGCTGCCAAGCAGGTCATCCCCAACGTTAATACTGCGGGGGACAACACGAGAATTACCAAAACCCACCAAACCGTATAAGTTAGGCTGGGCTTCACTGCCAATACCATATTGTTTCAAACTTGTTTCAAGAGAAGGTATTGCATCGCTAAGCCAACGCTGCTCACCCGACATCGAGCCGGATTCATCGATGACGACAACAACATCAGCGGAAACCGGACTGTATTGGGCATGGGCAAATGGTGCGCTTAGAAGGGGGACTACGGTTGTCATTAACAACGCGCGAACCGACCGAATGAATCGCATCACAAGATTCCTTTTAAGTGTATGTATTTTTTTGTCAGCGGCGTTTTTACTCAGCACCGCTGACATTCCTGAAGGGGACTAACGAGAAACGCGTCGAGACATCACCAAACCTAAAAAGCCGATCATGAATAACGCTAAAGAGCCAGGCTCTGGAACAGACACGTCAACATTGCGAAAAATATCCACGTAACCATTAAAGAAAAAATCAACATTTGAATCGAAGTCGGAATGACTTAAACCACCAATATTTAACAAACTGGTTTCAAACACCCCGGTAATTGCATCGCCTGCATTTAAATTACCAATCTCAAAACCAAGTGCCATCGAGACATCATCTTCCAAACCGGCGGGCACCTCGTTGGTGTTATCCAAAGCACCGGCCAACAAATTATCGTAAATGTTACCGAAAACATAACCCGGCTCATCGATTTCCCACATGTCCGCACGATTATCCGCAGCACCAGCACCATCGACAGAAACCAATGCGCCGGATTCGTTAAAAAAGGTATTCACAGCCTGATCAATTTCTGCATCGAGGAAAACGAAGAAACGAACATCTTCCAGTACGGATCCGGTATTATTGGTAATACTCCAGGTTGCGCTACCGAGGCCGTTCGCATCCAGCGTAGAAGTAAAGGTTAAGTCCAGGCCCGAACCGATAAAATCGTCCGCACCATAACCACCGACACCGCTGTGCGTATAGGAATCTACACCCAAGGTGGAAGAATTAAGAAAGGCACTGTATTCCTGTACCACGAGCGCCGACGTATTGGTCGACAAAAGACATAATAAAGCACTACTCAATATTAATTTATAGGCTAACCGCAGCATATTCATCTCCCGAAAAAACTCTCCTGGCCGCAAATAAAAAACGTAACGATGAAATCGATCAAAAGAATTTGACCAATAGAGAAAGGCAACTAGAGGAATCCAGTAACTTTTATTTCACCAATTACAACTTCAAAACCAAAGCATTAAAAACAACTAACACTAATGTCCTATATATAAACGTATTACGCTTTGTAATAGCGATACAACAATACGCCTGATTAAAAATTAAACTAGTAAAATAAAAGCTATAAATAAGAATAAAGATGATGCTTACTCTTCCATGAAGCTTATGTAGCGTCCTAATAATTTATGCGAAATATAGTACCGACTTTTTTTTACAATGAATACAGAAACAGGAAAAAAAAAAGGATGTTTTGTGAAATATTTTTGTGTTTTTAGTACCGAACCTCAAAATAACCACAAACTAAAAGCTGTTAAAAAAGCTGACATAAAACACGTTTACAAAAAGTATTTTTAACTTTTTATGTAAAATAAACACCATAAAATTTGCACAAATTTATTGCAAATATCGCTCGATCCAGCGAAACACGTAACATAATAAATAATAGAAATTTCAATAATAGTTTAACCATTCATTAGCAGAAATCGCTAAACTGTCAAAAAAGCTGACACAAATAATTTTACGTTCTGCGTTGACGTCGCAAACAACAACTAAAAAAATCTACTTTTTAATACCACGCTTCAGTCAACTTACCAGGACTAACCTACGTTTAAAAACATCCATACAGAACAAAAAACAAACTCCGAAAAATAAAAAAAGCCACCTATTTCGTAGATGGCTTTTTGAAAAGGTCATTGAGCTGTAACGATAATTACATACTGATACTTATATATGTGTCAGTCACTCACACAACGGACAACTATATACTCAAGCGAATCCCCAACTCAAACCCTCTACCCGCTTCTGGAGCCAGGTGCTTAATAAAGGATGTATGGTGACGAATATCTTCATCCAGTAAATTTTTACCTTTGGCAAACAATGTAAATTCGGCGATATCCCAATTAACATGGTAATCGGCATACAAATCCAGGCGAGTATAACCTTCCGTTTCGGTTTCCCCTTCAGCTACCTCATCTTGCTTGCTCACATTTGTCGCTCGCAACTTTGCCGTCCAGCTCTCACCCACCAACGAAAACTCTGTTCCTATCCGTGCAGGTGAAATTCGCGGAAGGTTTTCTCCGTTTTCAAACTCGGCCACAATATAATCGCCGTAAACACTCCAATCCAAATGCAGTGACGGAGTTAAATCAAAGGTTTTCATCACCTCCGCTTCCAACCCTTGAAATGTTGCATTACGTTGATCGTACTCGGCCATTTCCGGTTCTTCATGCGCCTGATCGCCGGCATGTACATGAAGGTGTTCTTTTAAATAGATAAAATCATCCACTTCGTTATGAAACAAGCTAAAACTTCCGGTTATTGAGCCGGCACTTTTTTCATAGCCCAACTCAAAGTTTGTGGATGTTTCATTCTCAAGGTCGGCATTACCAATTTCCACTAACCCGGTTGCCACATGAGCGCCCATTCCGTGCCCCCCTTGACCGCAGGTATCCATATTGACATTGGAATAGAGTTCTTCAATCGTCGGCGCCCTCTGTGAACGACTCAAACTGACGGACACATTGGACGCTTCATTGAATTTCCATATTGCCGCAGCACTGCCGCTAACAGTATCTGATTCTCTTTCACAGTGAGAATGCTCTTGAGGCGTCACAGTCTGATTTTCTGCCCGCAAACCCAACTCATAAATCCATTGGCCACGAGTGAATGATTCAACGGCAAACAGTGCGTAGGAATCAATATCGGAAACCGGGATATAACCACCCTCACCAGTCACAACAAATTCACTTTGTGAAAACTGCGTGCCTAGCACACCTTTCCAACTGTCAGACTGACCATGATTTAACAGGAAACGCCCTTCTACACCTTCATTAGAAAACAAAGTGGAATGCTCTTCTTCACCATGATCTACGGCAGCCCCCGGTTCAACATGCAACTCTTCTTCTTCGGTATGTTGATAATCGTTAAAGACCAAATGACCACTCAGGGAAGTTATTGGGCCTTCAAATTGCCATTGGGATTTCACTTCGTAGCGCGTTTGCTCCATTTTAAGACGGACCAACACTTCTTCTTCATGCGCTCCATCAACAGGCTCTTCAGTGCCGTGATCATGCGCATCATGAGAACCAACGGGTAAGCCATATTCGCTATCAATTTCGCCGATTGAAATACCAAAGAAACCCGAACTACCCACCCAGGATACGCCCGCATTTACATTACTGGTTTCACCACTAGAGTTAGGCAGGTAACCATAATAATTCTCTTCTTCATGCCCTGGCTCTTCAACATGGACATCCCCCTCTTCATGGTGCTCTTCGAGAATCGCCCATTCTGGAATATCCACATCATCATTTTCTTTTTTGGATGCATCAAAATGAAATGCAAACTGCTTCGCGGACAAATCCGTCACAATTACTGAAGCTCTTCCGTTATCCGCTGAGTTGTAGCGCTGCTCCACGGCCAGAGAGGCTTCCGAGAGCGCCTCCGGAATCCGATTGTCCACCACATTCACCACACCACCAATAGCACCATTACCGTAGAGCAAGGTTGCCGGCCCACGTATCACCTCTATTTGCTTAGCCACCAGAGGCTCAACAGCATTTATATGGTCTGGGCTGACCGATGAAGCATCGGACACACCCATGCCTCCTTGCAAAACTCTAACCCGGTTGCCTGACTGCCCACGAATTACAGGTTTGCCAACACCGGAACCGAAGCTCTCAAGGGTAACGCCAATTTGACTGTTCAAGGTCTCCCCTAAGGTGGCTCCTAACGCTTCGCGCAGTGCTTCGCCAGACAGAACATTAATCGGCAAACTGGTATCAGACTCAGATGTGGCAATAGGCAAACTGACAACCCGAACTTCTTCGATAGCTGGGTGATTTACATTTTCTTCTATATGTTGAGCTAATACAGAAACTGAACACAGGCACGGGATAGCGACCCATAACGATTTATACATGCGTGACTCCAAGATCAAATGTCTTAATACATAAGCCCTGCGCACCTCTGCTTAACAGAGCACACGGGCTGAGATACAAACTGAAAAAGCTAAGACATTAAACCTGGCGGGCCGCGGGCCGATATTAGGTATATAGGAAGGAAGATTTTGGGTTCAGGTAGCTTGGGGCTGCTAACACTATCCCCAAGAGATAACCAACCAAAATCAGGCGCCGTAACCGAATGGACATGGCTGAGTATGCTGCCCTGAACACAGAAATCACAGGAATTAACCCTGTGGTGCTCTGAATCATGGTCATGAACCAAAGACGCAGTTTGCACAGCAAACAACAGGGCGAACAGCACACTTAACAGCGTCCGCCTTTTTGTTGTGAACCGGTGAATGTATTGCGTCTGAACCACAATGAACTCCATTTTAAGGGAGGCCAGATATTAGCAGCTTTTTATTACAACTCAAGAACATAAATGTCCTATAGTTATAAGGGGTAGTAATTTTGTCGGATAGGTCCGTGAACGATAACCGTGAAAACGCGTCTTCACCCGCTGAAGCAGAGCGCTATTTTATTCCTTATACGCTGGAACTCGATGAAAGCACAGGGAAACTGTTCGGTATTATTACCAAACGCCCCACACCCGACCCTACCAATGACAACCCGGACCAAATCGATTTTGTACAAATCGATAAGGAAATCACCAAGGTTTCTCCCCACAAAATCCGTATGGATTTAGAAGCTCGGGATTTCCATCATTTTTTCTACCCCACTAATAGCGTTGAATCTTTTGTTCGTAAGGTAAAAAATCACGAAGCCGGGAAATATGAAATCGCGGAACGCCGGGATGCGGATATCAAAATCACGGTCTCCAACGACAGGCTTCAGGCTCGAGCACAAACTTCAGAAGCCTGGGGCGGCAAAAAGCTCACCAAAGAACAAGTCGACAAGGCAGTAGAACAAGCCAAGCTAAGCGAAAGCACCATAGATAAAAACGCACTAAACAAGTTAACCAAAACATCGAAAGCCGTTGATATTGTATTAGCAACCGCTATTCCAGCACAAAATGGCCAGGATGCTCGCCTTGAAATACTCGTACAGAGCAAAATAGAAAAAGTCAGAAACGTCGACAGTATTGATGCCATTGACCAGCATGAAGTTTTTGACTACTCCGTTGTGGAGGAAGGCGACCCCTTGGTTCGCAAAATTCCTGCGAGTTCAGGTATTGAAGGATTAAATGTTGTCGGCAAAGCCATAAAACCCAAAAAAGGCAGAGACGTAAAATTGCCCAACCGGTCCAGCGGTGCTGAAGTCAGTCCTGATGATAAAAACCTGATCATCTCCGCAATAAAAGGTCATCCGGTTGTCTCCAATTCACAGGCAAAAGTTGACCCTGTACTGACACTACGAGCCGTGGATTTAAACAGTGGTAACGTTGACTACGACGGTACGGTAATTGTAACGGGTAACGTTCGCAGTGGATTTCAGGTAAAAGCATCCGGTGATATTTTTGTTAAAGGCTTTGTGAATAAAGGCCATCTCGAATCCGGTGGCAGCATTTATATCAGTGGTGGTATCCAGGGAGACACATCTAACGAAGCCCACTCTTCTTTTTTACAAGCCAGGGAAAACATAGAAATCAAGTTTGCCAATCAAAGCAAAATCCAATGCGGTGGCGAATTGCACGTAAAAGAATATCTACTGAATTGCACCACTTACTCATTAAAGAAAATAACCATTGGAGAAAAATCCGGTCGCGGCGCCATTATTGGTGGCTGTACAAAATCCAATTGGAGTATTCGCGCCAAAGTGTTAGGCAGCGATGCGTATGTGCCCACAGAAATTATTCTAGGTTCTAATAGCGTTGCGCAAAAAGAACTGGAAAAATTCCAGAAGAAGAAAAAGCAAAGACGCCTGGAAGCCACCAAGCTGGAAAGTGTGTTACGACGTATACGAGAAACAGATGACCCCACATCAATGGGCGATATCACACTCGACAAAGCCAGAAAAATTGAAAACACCCTGAAGGCCATAAACGAGATGATCGAAGAGTATGATCAACATATCGATGAGTTGCAGGATGTGGTGCCAGATTCAGAACAATTGCAAGTGCAAGTTGAAAGCACACTCTACCCAAATGTGACTATTATTATTAATGATGCAAGCCTCCACCTTGAAAAAGAACATAGACAGGTGACCATCGAAAAACTCAATAGTGATATAGAAATACGTCCTCTTAACGATAAAGAATAAGGGAACCAAGCATGTTTGTTGCGGACATTATGAGTAAAGATGTCATCACTGTCAGTCCAGATCACAGCCTGGCAGAAGTCGCCTCAGTATTTGAAGTTGTCAAATTTCGCCACCTCTTGGTCGCCAGCAACGGCAAGCTAGAAGGCATCATATCTGACCGGGATGTGGTCGCGCATATCAGCCCCTTCCTTGGCACAATAGATGAACGGGAAAGTGACCGAGATCTTATGAACCAAAAAGCCTACCAATTCATGTCAACAGAGATTATTACCGTTGACTGCGAGACGCTGGTAGATAGTGCCTCGATTCTGCTATTGGAACACAGTATCTCTTGCCTCCCTGTTACCTACGACGATGGCAGCATTGCTGGAATATTAAGCTGGAAGGACATTTTGCAATATCATGTTTACGGTGTGGATCGCACTCTGGACTATAAATTGTAAAAATAAGCGTCCTATTATTATGTCATTTAGCCTTAAAACACTCTTCGGCAGAAAAACAGAGCAAGATCCTTCCAGGATTACAGTAATTGAACCTCAAAGCTATTCCATTGAGCATTCCCAGCACGCATTTTTCCGCTACCTTTATCCCGAGAAAACAAGCCGGCCACTAACGGTTCCACAAAAACTTGTGATCGATGTAGTAAAATCATCGCTAGCAAAAAAAAACACCCGACAAAAATCCGTTCCGCATTTACCAACCGTTATTCCGAAACTTCTTAGAACCCTAAAAGACCCGGATGCTTCCGCGCGTGATTTTGTTGCCATCATCAATAAAGACCCGGCAATGAGTGCTGCGGTTTTAAAACTGGCCAACAGTGTTTACTTTAACCCTGTCAGCCATAAAATTTCGGACATTGAACCAGCCGTTGTAAAGCTGGGAATTGATGGACTTAGATCCGTACTTTCCGCAGCGGTAATGCAACCGGTATTACAGCAACATTCCCCCTACTTCTCTATGACGGGACAAAAGATATGGCAGCACTCACTGGTATGTGCGGTTACATGCGAACTGATAGCCAAACACAGAGGAATGGAAAAGTTCACTGTTTACTTAATGGGATTAGTACACGACATTGGCAAAATTACAACCTTCAGTGAATTATGCAAACAGTTTGAAGCTAATGGCGAAGACAATACGCCAGGATATAATGCATTCGTTCCTCTAATGAAAGTACTTTCCCCTGCAGTGAGCTACTGGGTAGCCAAAGATTGGGAACTACCCGCCAATATTGTTACTGCACTAGCGGAACAAGTAAACATCAGCGCCGGTACTAAAGTAAGTGAATACGGTAATTTATTATGCCATGCCAATTTGTGTGCTGAAGCATACTTTACTGTTAGACAACAAGACAAACAGCTTGCCAACGAGATATTAAAAGCTTTAAAGCTTCCGGGCGATTTATACAACAAACTTGATCAGCTAATGATGGATGTTTAGAAAACGCCAGAATTAAAAACGGCAAATGTAAAATATCCCTTCCCCTTTCATTTTCACTATTGATTACCCTTCACTTAAATTCAATAATGCTTATACAAGCTATACGCAATTACTAAAGCGAAACAAGAAAAGGAAATTTTTTCGCTGCTAAAATTAAGAATCTGTCACCGAGGAACACAAAACCCAAGCATTTCACTTGACTATCTACGTGACCACTGCAAACATTAAACTTTCGTAAAACACAAAGGATGCATGTGTCGAGTCATTTAACAAAAAGTTGAATTTCGTGCCAAAAAGGAAACTACCTGATTTTATGTCCTATGTAATTACACTGAGTTTAATTGCACTATCTCTTAAACTTCTAACATTACTCATCTATAAAAAAGAGTTTTTAACACTCAACAAATACCTGCTATCAATTATTCTTGGCATTACTGGAATGAACTCCATCGAGATGTTTTTCTATTCCTACATAAATCAGCCAGAAAACGGGTTGGTAGTTTTGATATTTTTCTATCTGTTTGTTTTAGTTTTTGTATACTCTTCGCTACTTTACGCATTAAACATTTCCAATCACGAAAACACGACATCCGTATTCTTTAGTGTTTTTGGCTTTATTACATGCTGTGTGGTATTACTCACTCCTGGCGCAGCTATTTCCGGCATAGAAAGTATTGGATATTCAATAACCAGAATTCCTGGCCCCTATTATCATATTCTACAAATAGGTATTCTGATTCCATTATTGAGTTGCATTGTTATCGCTTTCTTAACACTTGTTACATCGAGAAAACATCAACTTCACACTCAGGCGCTCGCCTACCTGATAACGTTTACACCTACATTTTTTATTGGTTCTGCAATTATTTTCCTAATGCATATTGGAGTAAAGGTTAATGCTAGTGTTGTTATCTCTTTCTCAACCAGCTTTCTTTTATGGCTACTGCTGTTTACCCAAAAGAAAGAGAGTATGTATCGACTTATGAGCCTCATCCCTGGTACGCGCGCCAACAAACTCTACCGACAACTTGCGTATCATATCTGCAATCCTCAAAACGGAATGAATGACCCGATACATTATCTGGAAATCGAAATTATTCATGAAGCACTTCAAATGACCAACGGCAACCGCGCCGAAGCAGCAGAATTATTAGGCATATCCAAACCTACACTTCAAAGACGACTAAAAGATCAGCTTGAAAAAGAGCCAGAGAAAGAATTAACCATCAAGTACTAAAATCATAGCGGAAAGATCACCTTACCGTTTATCACGCCATATAAGCCAAGGCTTAATCCACATCAAATTCAACACGACAACCCACAATTAAGTATGACAATCAAAAAATCAACTTCTGTATAAATTATTTAAAATAACTCGTGCAATATTAAACAAAACAACTCACATTAAATGGAGCAAAATATATGAGACGACTATTGGTATCGTCACTATCAATACTATTAACACAAATCGCATTTGCACAAACACCGATCTATGATCCCGATGCACAGGCAAATAGAACCACGATCTACAACAATGGACCAGTTGCAAAAATTCACGTAAATTCATCGAGCAACTACTATAACGAATCATTAATTACTTCAAGCGACGTACAAACCATATGCAACTCCGCAGAAGTTATTGTTGAATCAACAGGATATGTATTGGGGACAGCTACGCTACAGGCCATTACCATTTCAGCCAATGAAACAGGGTATGTCGCTAGCACAGCCTTACCAAATGGATACGAAAATCAGGAAAAAGCGCTTATTGTTAATTGCAGTCTCAGTCAAAACGATTACTCAGTACATCATAAAATACCAGCCACTCCCAGCATCCAACTTCAATCTGAACTAGTCGGAAGTAACTGGGTTCCGCCTGTAAACTATACTCCGGGCTTTTTCCTGAACCTGGAGTACGATGCAACATTATTCGTTGATAACCATGCAGACGACGGCTCGTGCTCAAACGGTAATCTAACTTCATTCACACCGCTATTTACATTTAACTCACCTTTTTACAGCGATAGTTTTTCCGCTGCCGGGTCGGCTTACTATTCATCGATATTCTATCCCGACTTTGTAAAAAGCATTAGCTGCACAAACTCAGGTGGGACAACGGTACTATTCGAAGAATTTCATCTTTCGAAATACGACCCAAATGTAATGCAAGAAACAAAAGACATTAATTACAACTAAAAAAACGCCTGGTTAAAAATGGGCGTTTAGCGTACTCAAATAGGCGACTAAACAATCGGTTATTTATTAATGAGTAAGCTATAGACACAAAAAAGCCGGCGTTAAGCCGGCTTTTTTTCAGAACAAATTACCCAATAAAGACCCGGGCATTTCTAAATAAGCGCAACCATCCACCATCTTCACCCCAACCTTCGGGCTTCCACGAGTTGGTAATCGTGCGATAGACACGCTCAGGATGCGGCATCATGATAGTTGCCCGCCCATCAAGCGAACTCAAGCTGGTAATACCATCCGGTGAACCGTTTGGATTAGCGGGATATTTTGCCGCCACTTCAAGCTGATTATTAATAAAACGCATAGCAACTGTTCCCGTTGCAACACACGCTTGTTGCGCAGCTTCATCTGCAAACTCTGCTCGCCCTTCACCATGAGCAACAGCAACAGGAAGGTATGAGCCCGCCATTCCCTGCATAAGCACAGAAGATGAATCTTCAATTCGTACCAAGCTCACACGTGCTTCAAATTGCTCAGAAATATTTCGAACAAAGTGTGGCCAGTGTTCTGCACCAGGAATCAATGATTTTAAGTTGGACATCATCTGACAGCCGTTACAGACACCCAAGCTGAACGTATCTTCTCGGTGGAAGAAGCTCTGGAACTGATCACGTGCTTTGGCATTGAATAAAATGGATTTTGCCCAACCTTCGCCCGCACCGAGTACGTCCCCATAAGAGAAACCACCACAGGCAACCAAGCCTTTAAATTCATCCAGGGAAATTCGGCCGGATAAAATATCGCTCATATGAACATCTATGGAAGCAAACCCGGCTTTATCAAACGCCGCTGCCATTTCAACATGTCCATTCACTCCCTGCTCTCGCAATACCGCAATTTTGGGTTTTGCGCCCGAGGCAATATAAGGAGCAGCAACGTCTTCGCTTGGATTAAAACTAAGCTTGGTGCTAAAACCAGGGTTATTTTCAGAAACACTCTCAAATTCCTGCTCAGCACATACTGGATTATCCCGAACTTTCTGCACGTGATAACTGGTTAGACTCCATAACGTTTGTAAAGCTGCGCGTGTGCTTTGGTAAACGGTCTGACCGTTGTAGCTAACAACAACTTTTTCATCCGCTGTTGCCTTACCAAGCGCAACTACCTCACCTTTGTATCCAGCCTTGGCAAACGTATCGAGCACGGCCTGCTTGTTGTTAGCAGCAACCTGCAAAACAGCACCCAGCTCTTCATTTAATAGAATGGAGTGTGCGTCGATACCCAAGTTGGTAATATCAATATCAACACCGCAATGACCGGCAAATGCCATTTCCGCAAGGGTGGCAAACAAACCACCGTCAGATCGATCGTGATACGCCAGTAGCAACTCGTCTTCCAAACAGTTTTGAATTGCAACAAAAAACGCTTTGAGTTCCGCAGCATCTTCAGCGTCTGGAGCGATATCGCCAATAGCGTTGTAGGTTTGCGCAAAGATAGAGGCACCTAAACGGTTTTTACCTTTACCCAAATCGATGAATAATAATTCATTCCCTTCTACATTCGCTTTCAGTTCTGGTGTCACGGTTTTACGTACATCAGTAACTGGAGAGAAGGCGGTAATGATTAATGACAACGGCGCAGTAACGGCTTTATCTTCACCATTTTCCTGCCAGGCCGTACGCATGGACATCGAATCCTTACCCACCGGTATGGTAATACCCAACTGCGGACAGAATTCCATACCCACAGTTTCAACAGTCCGGTAAAGCTTTTCATCTTCGCCTGGCGAACCTGCGGCACACATCCAGTTAGCCGATAACTTAATATCACTCAGTTTTTCGATACGTGTAGCTGCAATATTGGTAATGGATTCAGCAATGGCCATTCGACCAGATGCAGGTGCATCCAATAAAGCAAGCGGCGTGCGCTCACCCATACTCATCGCTTCACCAGCAAAGGTATCGTAGGCAACCGTTGTCACCGCGCAATCAGCAACAGGCACCTGCCACGGACCAACCATTTGGTCGCGCACAACCTGCCCGGTCACACTGCGGTCGCCAATCGTAATAAGAAACTGTTTGCTCGCCACTGCCGGATGCTGAATCACTCGTTCAAGCGCTTCCGCAAGGTCAACATTAGAATAGTCAAAAGCAGATGACTGAACTTCCAGAGACTGCACATCACGATGCATTTTTGGTGGTTTGCCAAACAACACATTCATGGGCAGGTCGACAGGTTTATTATCGAAGTGCTTGTCATTCAATATCAGGGTTTGCTCACTGATCGCATCGCCCACTATGGCATAAGGACAGCGTTCACGCTGGCATATCGCTTCAAATCTGGCCAGATCTTTCGGCAATACCGCCATCACATAACGTTCTTGCGATTCGTTACACCAAATTTCATGAGGCGCCATACCCGGCTCGTCATTCGGCACGTTACGCAACTCAAAATGCGCACCACATCCGCCGTCTTTTGCCAACTCAGGGAAAGCATTAGATAGACCACCAGCACCCACATCGTGAATAAAGGCAATAGGGTTTTCACCACCCAACTGCCAGCACTGATCGATCACCTCCTGACAACGACGCTCCATCTCGGGGTTTTGCCTTTGCACTGAAGCAAAATCCAGGTCTTCGGAGGAAGAACCAGAAGTCATAGAAGAAGCAGCACCACCACCCAGGCCAATCAACATAGCTGGACCACCCAGAACAATCAGCTTGGCTCCAGGTTCAAATTCGTTTTGTTCGATGTGCTCTTCTTTAATATTGCCGTAACCGCCTGCAATCATAATGGGCTTGTGGTAGCCACGACGCTCGCCTTCAAAGTTTTCTTCAAAGGTACGGAAATAACCGCAAACGTTCGGACGGCCAAACTCATTATTAAATGCAGCACCGCCCAATGGCCCTTCGATCATGATCTCCAACGGGGTAACAATACGCCCAGGCTTACCGTAGTCTTCTTCCCACGGCAGGGTGTAACCTGGAATATTCAAATTGGACACGGTAAACCCAGTTAGGCCAACCTTGGGCTTGGAGCCCTTACCGACTGCACCTTCATCACGAATTTCACCACCAGAACCGGTTCCCGCACCGGGGAAAGGTGCAATTGCAGTTGGATGGTTGTGGGTTTCCACCTTCATTAGCAGGTGTACAGGTTCCTGATGGTAGCCATACTCTTGCGTTTCCGGGTCTGGGTAGAATCGACCAGCCACCGGCCCAGCCACGACTGCCGCGTTATCGGCGTAGGCTGAAAGCACATCTTCCCCACCTTTTTCGTAGGTGTTCTTGATCATTTTGAACAAAGAACGCTCCTGGTCTTGACCATCTATAGTCCAGGAAGCATTAAAAATCTTATGACGACAGTGTTCAGAGTTGGCCTGAGCGAACATCATCAACTCAACATCGGTTGGATTTCGCTTCAATTCCGTAAAGGATTCCGACAGGTAATCGATCTCATCTTCAGCCAAGGCCAAGCCTAATGCCGTATTCGCCTCAACCAACGCCTCTCTACCACCGGTTAAAACATCAACAGCCGTTAGCGGAGCGGGCTCTGAGTGAGAAAAAAGTGCTACGGCTTCTTCTGGTTTTGCCAGCACCGTTTCCACCATTCGGTCATGTAACGCCGGTAACAATTTGGAACTATTGGCTAATGGTTCAGCACATTCAAGCTGGTACAATACGCCCCGCTCGATACGAAGTACCTGGGAAAGTCCTGCATTGTGGGCGATATCCGTCGCTTTTGAAGACCATGGAGATATGGTTCCTGGACGCGGAACAACCACCAGTTCCAGTATGTCTGATGAGTTAAGTTGTTTTTCGACCTGTTTAGGGCCGTATGTGAGTAGCTTGTTTAGCACCTCACTCTCTGTCGAACCCAGTTCGCCTTCAACATCAGCAAAGTGAACATAATATGCAGCAACACCCGAAATTTTTGGGTCTATTTCTTGCAAGGTAGTGAGTAGTTTCGCTAAGCGAAATTCTGAAAAAGCGGGGGCGCCACGCAAAATATGCATCGTTTGGATAGGCCTCTAGCTGTTAATAATATCGCCGCCGAAAGCGGTGAACGAAAAAGGGAGTGCATTGTACTTGATATAGCTAGTTTGAGCAGCTCTAGTATGTATTCAAAATTGGTCTAAAAGTTTTTAACGCCAGACAAGGTGCCCAAGTCCATTTTTGCCTACACTATTATTCAAAGGAAAACAAGCTAGCAATTCACACAATCTATGCGTACAATCCGCACAAATTTTATACAGGGCGCCAAAAGTGGCCCGGGAAATTGAATTGAAGATATGCCACGAGTGATCTTTTTACCATTAAGCTATATTCGCAAAGCCTTGAAAACGCTCGCGTTATTTACCGTACTTGCCGTACTTGCGAGTCCGTTGGTAAGCAGTCGTATCCCTACCACGCTCGAAAAAATTCAAGGCAGCGGTCGTTTAATTGTTATCTCACGTAACGGCCCCACCACCTACTATAAAGGCCCAAATGGCTACACCGGTTTTGAGTATCTCATCGCTAAGAAATTCGCAGACTACCTCGGGGTGGAATTAGAAATTAAAGAAACCGAAGATTTGGGATCAATGATTGATCAAGTCGGATCAGAATTCGGCGACTTGGCCGCTTCTGGTTTAACCGTAACCAAAAAACGCAAAGAAAAAGTTTTATTCGGCGAACCCTACCTACAAATCACCCAAGAAGTTATTTATCGTTCAGACCAGGAAAAACCCAGCTCTATCGAAGATCTGATTGGCAAAAGTATTCTGGTGATCAGTAATAGCTCTCATTCCGAGCGACTTAGAGAATTACAGCGGGAATACCCACAACTAACCTGGGAAGAGCGCAGCGATGTAGAAATGCTTGACCTGCTGGAAATGGTGCATAGTGGCAAAGTAGATTATGCCATCGTGGATTCCAACGCTTACGAAATAAATAGCTCCCTCTACCCCAAGGCCCAAGTTGCATTCAGCATTACCGAACCACAAGATGTGGCCTGGGCATTTAAAGCTCAGAAAGATCAAAGCCTTGTTAACGAAGCGCAGAAATTTTTTAACGCGATTAAGCAGCAGGGTGTAATTGATGAGGCCATGGAAAAATTTTATGGTCACCTTGGTGAAATTGATTACAGCGGTGCAATTTTATTTGCTCACCGATTGGATACCCGCCTCCCCAAATGGGAAGAAAAACTAAAAGCGGCGGCAAGTGAGTTCGATCTGGACTGGCAATTACTGGCAGCCCTGAGTTATCAGGAATCTCACTGGAACCCGAAAGCCAAATCCCCTACGGGTGTTCGCGGTTTTATGATGCTAACCAAGGATACAGCGAAGTTTGTTGGTATTAAAAACCGGCTGGATCCAGACCAAAGTATCCGCGGTGGAGCAAAATATTTCCGCTCTATTTATGACCGAATTCCCGATCGAATTGAAGAGCCAGACAGAACCTGGCTAGCACTTGCAGCATACAATGTTGGTTTAGGGCATTTGGAAGACGCACGCAAACTAACCGAAAGCACTGGCGGCAACCCGGATAAATGGTCAGATGTGCGGGAAACACTGCCATTACTCGCCAAACGTAAATACTACAAAAATACCAAGCATGGTTACGCTCGTGGCTGGGAACCGGTTGATTACGTTAAAAATATTCGTAATTTCCACACGATTATTGCCTGGAACGAAGTGGAAGAAGAACGCTTGCAACAATTGGCAATGAATGAAACTCAAAAAGAGTTTGCTCAGGTAAGCCCTGCTGTTACCGAAGCAGTAAAAACGCTTTCCACATCCTCACTATAATAAATACGCGTCATATTGCGCGTATTTATTGCCCTAAGCTTATCTGTTTTCTTTTTTCTCTCGTCGACGACGCTGAAAAAACTGCTGAATGATCGCAGTACATTCCTCGGCAAGCACTCCGCCAGTCCATTCTAGTGAATGATTAAATATTCCTGACGAGATTAATTCAGGATTACTTTGCAGCACCCCTGCTTTGGGCTCCAGAGCACCAAAAACCAAACGATCTATTCGGGCGTGAATAATTGCCCCTAAACACATCGAACAGGGCTCTATGGTGATGTACATAGTTGTGCCGGGCATACGATAGTTTTGTACTGTTTGCGCAGCAGCACGTAAAGCGCAAATTTCGGCATGAGCGGTTGGATCATGATCGGTTATCGGCCGGTTGTACCCTTCACCAATCACTTCGTTATTTTTAACAATTAAAGCACCGACAGGCACTTCATTGATCTGATTGGCTTTTTCCGCTAACAGCAAAGCCTGTTGCATCCAGTAAAGGTCTTGCTCATGCATGATGTTTTATGTCCGCTTTACCATCACATCGAGATGAAAATGCGCCGTCGCCTGAAAAAATTCTTCTTCTATTAATCGGCTTTTTTCCTCTTGATCACCGTGCCAGTTAAACGGCGTCATGCTCAATAAATCTTGAATCTGCTGCGAAGATTCCAGTTTAATCAACTGGCGAATATCATCTCGCTGTTCGAGGTGCAATCCCTCTATAGGTTCCGGTATATCATGTTGATTTGCTGCTGGGTATAAACGCGCCTTTAACTCGTTCAAATGTTCAGCAGCGGGAGAAACACGAATAAATTTACCGTCATTTTTCAAAATTCGAATCACTTCTGCAGAAGAAAATGGAGCAAAAATACTCATTGCGATATTCACACTCTCATCCAACAAAGGAATATTATACGAACTGGCCACCGCGAAATTTGCCAGCTTGTATTTCGATGCTGCCTTTTTAATTGCTTCTTTTGAAATATCGATTCCGTATGCACTAGATTCAAATTTTGCTCTTTGAGCTGTCAGTTGATTAAGGTAATACCCTTCTCCACATCCCAAATCCGCAAACGCTGCCTCAGGTAACGACGCCCCGTCAATAAGCTGATGAATGCGATCAACCAAAAACTGATAATGACCAGCCTCCAGAAAACGTCGCCTGGCCACGACCATCTCAGCATTATCCCCGGGCGCTTTACTTTTTTTCTGATTCGCCAGTAGCAGGTTGGCATAACCTTGCTTGGCCACGTCAAAACAATGCCCCGCTTCACAACGCAGTTGGCTGGTTTGTGGCTGACTAAGAGGCTTTTGGCAGTTAGGGCATCGCCATATCATTGATCAGCCTCGATCAATTCAAAACGGGGAACCCATTCTCCACCCACGTCTACTTTCTCCTGAAACATCGCCAACGGGCGAACCCATAACTTACGTTCTCCGTAAAGCGGACGATACACCACAAGCGGCGCCAAGCTCTCTGAGTGCGTTGCCACTCCCAAGACCTGATACTCATTCCCTTTAAAGTGACGATAACGCCCCGGTTGCACTAAGCTGATTTCTGTCATAGATATTATTTCTGAAAGGTTTACCTGAAAGGGGGAAAACAATACCATACCCCCCTTCATTTTGTTGAGAAAAAACGGGAAAGCATGGCTAATGTGCAAATAATCGTTGGTTCCGTAATGGGAACTGCGTTGGAAGTCGCTCGAACAATCGAAGCAGTATTGGAAGGCTATGGCCACCATGTCGCGCTCAACCCTGCTTTCCAGGCTGGTGATTTGGGCGACGACCCGGATCAACTGCTGATTATTTGCACGTCCAACACTGGCATGGGTGACCTCCCGGAAAATATTCAACCTTTCCACCAACATTTGGTAAACGACATTCCCCAAGTTGTGGATCGTCGATATGTCATCGTTAATCTTGGCGATAGCTCCTACCCGCAATTTGCGCAAGCGGGTCAAACCATAGATGAAGCTCTCGCGGATATTGGTGCAAAGAGAATATCAACCCCGCTGGTTATTGATGCTATGGAAGTGGACGATCACGAAGACGTCGCCGCCTCCTGGGCAACCGAGTTAAACGAGATAATATAATTTCACGATACATGACCCACTCATCCACAAAAAAATTTGGTTTATTTTACGGCAGCTCAACCTGCTACACAGAAATGGCGGCAGAAAAAATTGCCGAGCAACTGGGAAAAGAACGGGTAGATCTTTTTAATGTCGCCGATGAACCCATTGCCAAAGCACTTTTTTATGACTGTTTAATTATGGGAATTCCCACTTGGGATTATGGTGAACTACAGGAAGACTGGGAAGATATCTGGGCAGACATATCCGAACTGGATTTTCACGGAAAAAAAATCGCATTATTTGGCCTTGGTGACCAAGTAGGTTACCCGGAATGGTTTTTAGATGCCATGGGCTATTTACATAATAAATTACAAGAACAAGGTGCCACACTGATAGGCTATTGGCCTGCAAATGGGTATCAATTTGAAGAGTCCAAAGCGCTCACAGAAGACAAACAATTTTTTCTCGGCTTAGCATTGGATGAAGAAAACGAATTTGATAAAACCGCTGACCGCATACAGCAATGGTGCCAACAAATCGAACAAGAATTTGAGTGAGCAATAACGAAAAAATACAACCGGCAAAAATAAGTTGGGATGATAACCGGCAACCTATTTCCAGCCAATTTGATGATGTCTATTTTTCCAAGGCAAGCGGCATTGCGGAAACACACTACGTATTTATCGAAAACAACGGTTTGCATCAACGCTGGAAAAAAATGCAAACCAATCAGAAGTTTATTATCGGTGAAACGGGTTTTGGCACCGGCCTGAATTTTTTAGTTGCCTGGAAAGAATTTAATGCCGCCACACGCTATAAACCAGAGTTAAAACACGCCCCGCAATTACATTTTATTTCGGTAGAAAAGCACCCGTTATCCCATGAAGATTTAGCACAAGCGCTGAGCCTTTGGCCTGAACTGCTCCAATACAGCACACAACTCCTGGACAAGTATCCGCCTCAACCGGCTTCTGGCATGCACCGTATCGAGTTTAATCAGGGGCGCATTAAACTCACGTTGTTTTTTGGCGAAGCGGAAGAAGGCTTTAAACAATTCAATGCCAACCCCAAAGGGTTATTTCAAGCTGAACGACAGTTTGCTTTTGGTTCCAAACCTTTTACCGTTGACGCCTGGTTTCTGGATGGATTTGCCCCGGCCAAAAACCCTCAAATGTGGTCACCAGCCTTATTTGAACAACTCGCATTACTCAGCAACGAACAAACAACATTCTCGACCTTTACCGCAGCAGGCGTGGTTAAAAACGCCCTAACCGATGCAGGGTTCATCTACCAAAAAGTCCCCGGCTTTGGAAGAAAACGGGAAATGCTCCGCGGTGCCTATTGCCAATCAGAGGTTACGATTACAAACGAAACTCAGGTAACGGACTCCACTGGCAATCCAACAACCCACTGGCATATAGTCGAAGCTGATGTAAATGAGCCGCTCCCCAAAACCGCGCTGGTCGTTGGTGGTGGTTTAGCGGGTTGCCAAACCGCATTCGCATTGGCTAACCGTGGTATCCAGGTTGCCCTTATCGAGCAACACGCTCAACTGGCAACAGAAGCATCCGGTAACGCCCAAGGCGTGGTGTACACCAAGCTTTCACCACATCAGGAACCACTGAGCCGCTTTAACTTAAGCGCTCAAATATACGCCGACCAGTTTTACCAACAACATGGCTTTTACCAAACCTGCGGCGGTCAAACAGGGGTTCTCCATTTGGCAAGCTCCAGTAAACAGGCAGCTCTTTTTCAGGAACTCGCAGAACAATTTAATGATCGTCGATTTTGTCGATGGACACAGCCGGAGCAAAGCCAGGAAATCAGCGGCTTCCAACTAGATACGCCAGCATTGTATTTACCAAATTCAGGCTGGATAAACCCTGCGAAACTGTGTCAGCAACTGGCATCCCACCCCAACATCCTTCGCATTCATTCAAGCCGTGTAGGGGAACTAAAACATACTGGCTCGCAATGGCGCGCATTAGACACAGACGGCAACAGTATTGTCCATGCCGATGTTGCGATACTGGCCAACGCATTTCACGCAGCGGAGCTATTGAACAACCAGCAAATACCGCTCAAACAAATACGTGGTCAGGTCACACACCTACCGGCGAATTTTGACTTCATAGGCCTAAAAACAGTGATTTGCGGTGACGGTTATGTTGCCCCACCCCAAAATAAAACAGTGTGCACAGGTGCGACCTTTACGTTACACAACCAGAGCCAAGAGATGCTTTGGGAGGACCATCAAAAGAACCTGCACAACCTGACGACGATGTTGCCCGAGACCAAAGAATACATCGAACAGCTCGGACAGCATAAACTCGGCGGAAAAGTCGGCTTTCGCTGCACAACACCGGACTACTTTCCCATAGTCGGCCCGATACCCGATGAGACAGCAATGATCGAACGCTTCGCCAGGCTGCGTAAGAAGGCCAATGCGGACATTCCCAAGCCAGGCTGCTATGCCCCCAACCTCTATTGCAACCTCGGCCACGGCTCGCGAGGCCTGGCCTATACCCCTTTAGCCGCGGAGCTTCTGGCAAGTATGATCTGCGCAGAACCCCTGCCAGTTGCACGAGAACTGATGCTCCATCTACACCCCGCCCGCTTTTTGATCCGCAACCTGATGCGGAATAAACTCTAGATTGCTTAATCCCAACTCAGCTAAACGCCTTCGACCGGAAACGGTCTACACTTATGGTGAAAACCTTTAAAAAGGCGAAGCGAGGAAAAGTGGATGTTATTAGGCATTGGTCGTCGGCGTCAGAGAGTAGATTCATCGAGAGACTCGGTTCATAACTATTATGAACATATGGTGATAGAGCAGATCCTTAGAGCAAACGAACGCGCAAACGACGATTCTGACTTTCTTGCGGATATTGCCTGTGTGGCATTGAATCATTTGCCGCCCAAATATGTCCGCCACGATGTGGATATGACCTTCTTTTTAACCCCGGATGAGCAGGAGGAAATGCTAGATCGCGTAGCAAAGGCGGTGAACAATGCGGTGAATTACGTATTAAGCCGTGAGCAAGAAAAGAAAAACTGGTTGAAAAACGAGCAAGCAGCAGATGCGCAAAACGACCAGTAAGTTTGGTTTATGTTCATATGAGTTACCTTAGATCTCAACTAAGTAGAACCCTCGCCCAAACGGCATTAGCCTGTTTTTTATCGCTCCCACTCACAACGCATGCATCAGAAAATCCAACATTAATTGTCACCTATCCGGATATTTATAACGACTACCTCGAGTTTCTAGACGGACGAAGTCCCATAAGCATTACCGAGTATTCCGGTGAAAAATCACGTAGAGATGTGGTCGAACTAATTCTTATTCAGCAAGCACTGCATTTGGGTGGCTATCAACACCCGATTGCCTTCAAATTGGAAGCCTTTTACAACCGGGTCATGCACTTACTGGATAAGGGGGGCGTTGCCGCAGGAGCCTCAACCACGTGGGATAAAGATGCCAACAAACATCGATACTACGTCAGCGAACCGATTATTCGACGTGGCGAGTTCGTGGCCGGTCTCTACACAAAAACAGAAAAGGCTAACGACTTCGAACCAACGCAAAAAAATATTAAAGCACTGACTGCAGTTTCTAACGAACTCTGGCAAGTGGACTGGTCCGCACTGGAAACATTGGGGATGAACAAGCTCTATACCACCAGCGAATGGCCTTCAATGGTAAGAATGGTCTGGTATGGACGAGTAGACGTGACGCTGGCTCCTTTCCAACCAAATGATGATATGTCCGTAACCTTTGAAAATATGCGCCTGGTGCCCATTCAGGGAGTAAAAGTTGTACTCCCCGGAACTCGCCACTGGCTGGTAAGTAAGGCGCACCCGCAAGGGAAAAAAGTATTCTCAGCTCTGGAGGAAGGTATTGCCAAGCTAAGGGAACAGGGAACGATTGCAAGAGCCTATCGAGAAAGCGGTTTCTTTGATCACCGGGTTGATAACTGGCTCGAAATCACACCGGATGACCTGACGCCCTACTCGGAAAAAAAATAGGCACCGCCCATACAACCGCCCTATTTCTTATCATCCTCATCGAAGTCATCCATGTCATCAAAATCGGTGTCTGAAAAATCGTTTTCAGCATCTGCAGCAGCTTGCGCCGCTGCCTCCTGCTCATCCAGTTCATCAATCAAACCGGATATTGCATCATCCAGCTCTTCTTCCGCGAGATCCAACCCTTGGGCCTTCAGCATCGCCGCCACCATATCGTCTTCTTCGTCCTCTTCCTCAGTAGCAACGTCATCGTCCACATCGTCGTCAACGTCTTCTGGAACCATTTCGTCCAGGTCATCAAAGTCTCCATCATCAGCAACGTCTTCAACCACGGGAGGTTCAATCTCTAATTCTGGCTCTGGGGGGATATCGTCGGCCGGTTCCGACTCGATCTGAGGCTCCTCTTCGAAAGCAGGCTCTGGCTCCATTTCCATCTCCATCCCCATCTCCATGGAAGGCTCTTCGATAATAGGATCCAAATCCTCCATTGGCGGCTCTTCTTCATCGAGCTCCTCTTCAGGCTCTTCCTCGATTTCCGGCTCCTCTTCATTCACTTTCTCGTCTGAGAATTCGTCCAATAAATCCTTGTTACCTGAACTCATAATTTTCTTAAATGCAAAGAAACCCAAGGCAAAGAGCGTAAGGTTACCCAGTCCAAGTAAGATGTAGATTAGCCAAGGGGGAAAAACTGAACCAGACACTTCAGGTTCCGGCTCCTGCTCAGCAGGAGGAGACTCTTTCGGCTCTTCCACCTTTTCTTCTATCGGCGACTCCGGTTCTTTCTCCTCAACGGCTGGCTCAGGCTCGGCAAAAAAAGGCTCCGCAGTTTTACTGAAGCCTTCATCAACGGTGTAATTAAAGGTGATATCGTCAAGCTGGATATCAAAATCATTGCCTCTGTCATCATTGCCTTTTACCCGAATCTCAGCGACATACTGTCCTTCCAGATCTGGATGCAGATGAGCCTGCCAAGTATCCACTTCTGTTGCAGTCAGTGGGTAGATTTTTTTCCGTCCACCAGGGGCCTTAACGGTGGCGACAATTTGAGTGCTGGCAACATCAATATCCTGAGAGAAAGCGTTAGCAGTTAACACATAAACCGATTTACCATCGATCAAGGCCTGCTCTACATTCGCTCCAAATGGTTCCCTCACCGTAAACTGATGAGAAAAATGCCGTTTAAAACTCTTGCCATCAACGGTCACATTTAACTGATAAATACCATCCTTATCAAAAACAGGTAACGCCGCCTGAAAAATTCCGTCCCCGGGAACCGTTTCCGATAATGAAGACTGCCAATATTCCTTTAGCTCAAATTCGTCCTTACCCGCTTCCATTGCGGCTGTAATGTCCATCAGGGACAGAAACTCCTCTCGGGTAATTGTCTGACCATCCTCTTTCAATAACAGCTTCAGCGTCTCTTCTTGCCCTTTAAACACGTTATTGGGCAAGGGTTTAACCCTTAGATTTAAGTTACTGACCACCGTGATCCGACTTTCCGGATCCATAGCAGCAATAACACCCCACTCACCCTCAAGTGGTCGTTTAACCGTAATCAGGTCATAATTATCCGCCCTGTGCCAACTCACATCTCTACTGGCGATGTTCGCTGAATACTCCTCATTGTCAGGCCCTACCAATCGGGTTTGCTCGTCGGGTGATTGGCGGAAGATCAACGCGGTAAACTCTTCAACACTGGAATCAATAACAAACTGGTTATCCGTCAGTGGAACCTGCTCAGCAGGCGCAGCCACGTCAAAGGCTTTCAGAAAAATCCGCATCAAATCATCTGCGGTATGAGCCACTTCAGCCAGGCCGTCCGTACCCAGAGAGAGCTTATTCAAAAGATTGGTGTCCGCATTATCCGACAAAGCAATGGTATGAATTACGTAGCCGGCTTCTTTCAACTTGGGAATGACGTCATCAACAATCCTCCGCCATTCTTCTTTATTTTTCTCCGGGTCTTTGTCGATATCGACCATACCATCGGTCAACAAAATCAGGCTGGTTCGGTATTTATCATTAGGTGCGCTGCGATCGTATGCGGCTTTTTCCAGTGCATCACCAATATTGGTATACAAGCCCACCGAGTTAATTTTTTTTGCAGATGAAAGCGCGTCGTCTTTCCAACTGGACTCAACCGGTTTGTGGGGAACCAACATATTCACCCACTGGCCGAACGTCCAAACCCCTGCCTTGCTGTCTTCAGGCAATAACTGCACCAGCAGCTCGACAGCGGGTTGACGTAAGTTGTTCGGGTCATTCTGTTTCATGCTGCCAGACACATCGATAATCAGTCGAACATCTGGAGGCAATCTGGACTGATCCTGAGTGTGTCCACTCAGAGGAAGAAAAAAGCACACTAACAGAAGACACGAAAACCGGATCTGGTGCATACGCAAACTAAATACTCCCCATATAAACCGGCCACTTAACAACGGCCTAGCCTGGCAACAAAACCAATGCGAACTCAAAAGCCTTTTTTTTAGAACAATATGGCTTAAAAGTAGTTATAGCAGTCTCCGGCAAGGTTTGCCGAAGATCGGGGAGCAACCACAGGGTTTTCTTAAGAATTGACCAATGATGAACTATGTGGAGAGGCTGGTTGATCAGTTTCTGAACTCGAATCGGCCTCGCGTACAGATTCTTCCGCATCCATAACCACCATGGATTGTGGCTGGTTACCTTTCCACCAACACCACAGGTAATAGCAAACAGCGAGCAGCAAAGCCAACACCAAAGCACCGATTAATGGCAGTCCTGCACGCCAAAAGGCATCTTTTCCTTCAAATGCGCCTTCCAATAGTGCAATCAGCCACGCGGGAGCCATATAGCCCTGATTGTCATAGCTGTACCAGGGCACCACCATCACCACCACAAACACCATGCGGGTCAGGTGCTTCACCTCACGCCAGGGAAGCTTGGCGGTTACCATCCACAAGCACCCAGTCAACAGCCCCGTCCCAATCAGGTAATAGAGCCATGCGTTAAAGTATTCGTTGGAAGTCATAGAAGTTCCGAGGTAATGTATTGGGAATCAGAGGCGGCATTTTACTACCTGAGAAGAAAAATGAAAGTTACCAGAGGGAAACTTAGCTTAATCAGATGTATTTTATGGGCACCGCCGTCTATGCGGAGGGTTTAAAAGATCCAGAATAATCAGTGCCTACAACACGTATGGAGCATTTGCCAAGAATCATTCAGTACATACGGCTTTTTGAAATAGCACCTTGTTAACTGTAGAACCAGGAATGATCCGGTTAAAAAGAAACCGGGGGCATGCAAAAGACTAAAAAAAGAAGCCAAGCAACTGTAACTAAAACGGATCGCATACAAGAAAATAAAAAGTAAACACAAGCCTTGAACAAAACCAACCAAAAATTCTATCTATGCATCTACAGTATCAATAGACAAATAGATTTTTTCCATTGTCCAATGAAGAGAACTCTTACAGTGGAAGTATTCATTAAAAAAATCAGAATACAAATCAAGAATTTTTTTACATTCTTCCATTTTTAAATTCAGCAAAGATGCATCCTGAGTGAGTCGTTGATCATTATGATCATGAACATATATTTTTGCATCTCGAACCTCATGAGGACGATAACCCAATGAAAGCATGCGGGCAAAGAATTCTGTATCCTCAAACACTCTATAATCAGTGTTTAAACCATTCATTTTCTCGAAGAATGCTTTTTTTATTACTACACCATACCCCAAGCCGATCCTCATACAACGTTCAACCAAAAACTTCTCACTTCCTAGTATAGGCCCCCAATCTAAAAGACGATGACTTCTGAGACCATCTTCATATTTAACAAATTCCACAGATGACCAAGAAAAATCGACCTGCCATTTTTTATCATTGTAATAATTGTAGTTAGCCTCTAAAAAACACCCATCAAGCTCATCATCATCATCAAGAAATACTATATATTCACCCTTAGCTAAAGAAACTCCAACATTTCTAGATCCCGCTTGGCCAAGGTTACGCTTATTCCTGTGATATAAAACATTTATCCCATCATCAAAAGAAAAAATATCGTACTTCAAACTTGAACAGTCATCGACAACAATTACCTCGTAATCATTGAAAGTCTGGCGGCCAACACTAGTCAATGCCGATTTCAACATATCCGGTCTATTGTAAGTAGGCACAACAATAGAAAATAATGGCTTATTAATACTCATATAATTCCTTTTTTGCTTGAGTGTTACTCTCGTCGTTTATATCCCTAAAAATATCATCTACAATCTTTAACGCTAGCCTCGGCAAAGGATGTAATCCATCCGCTATCGGGTAATAGCCTAGTGTAGTTGGCCCCAAGGTATACATATTCCCCTTTAAACTTGACTCAAATAGAGGCCTAACTTTTAAAGTATACGGATCTATATGAATACCGCCTAACGGATATTTTTCATTTGAATCTTCGAATAATTTATATGCTGACTTAATTAACCCAGACCTTTTAAGGTTTTTCATGAGAATATCGTCAGCGTTTTCCAAATTCGTACTTTGCCCTCTGCAATCGATTAAAGTGTCGCCAGCAAAAAATTCTTTCTCTATATCCTCGCCAGCATAAACGCCATTAAAAACACTAAAACCATTTGAGTCTTCACTTACGCTGTATGCTTGGCTAACTTTTTTAACTTTTAGTATACCAGCATCTATCAACGCCTTAATGCGAGAAGCATTATAAAAATTTAATGGGCGAACAAAGCATAAAGTTTGATATGAGTAATCGTCAATAACGAGACGATCTTCAGCAGAATAAAGGTGAAACAACCACCAAAATATATCCGTTTTTTGCCAAAGCAAGGATTGCCACGGAATATAACTTTTACTCTTTATACTTCCTTTAGCCAATTCATAATCAACATAAAATTGACCAACGCCAGATCTCTTTGAAATTGCCTTTTTTATAATATTCATATCACGTCGAAAATCACCAGTAAACAACAGTTCCTCATCGAAGTGATTTCTCAAACTATCCAAAGCATCCGTAGTCAAAAAATCCATACATAATCGACGGTATGCATATGAAAGTAAGTTTGAAACCCTACCCATCGCTGGTGAGAAGGCAAGATCTTCTGTTAAATACTTGTCATATTTCTCACTACCCTCCAGCTCTCCTCGCCCCTCAGTAATACCGAAACCCGCGACCCTAGGTAGCATACCGCTTCTTGAAAACATTGTAATACAAATGGGCGTATCTTCGTGCACTTTATACACAACCCCATTTTCAGTAGTTACAAACTCACCTCGACTATTAGCCAAACTGATAGCAATATCAATCGCAGTAAGACTTGTCCCTACTATCCCTACTGATTCACTTAACTTGCTTTTTCTAAGCGCGTCCTGTACCGGCCATGGATTAGAAACATATTTATCAGAATTAGATAATTCTGGAATATTTTTCCAGTGCCCCGTTGCCAAAACAACATAATCAGCAGTTATTGATGAATAATCATCCATCTTAATCACATACTTTTTCTTTTCTCCGTACTGAACATCTATTACATTGGATTCATATTTTACTTGAACTGACACACCATTTCTTTTTGCCATATCAATAGCATCATGAAAACGTTGCTCAAGCTCATCGCCTTTTTCCAGCCTTGTAATAGTTTCATTAGCAGCAATTCTATGTTCTGAATCTGTTGTTTTCCGACTGTAAGGTAAACCGACTCCTAATCTATCCTGCTTCTCTATGAGAATTACAGATATGTTAGTTTTAGAATATTCCATATCCCTTTCTGCAATACGCTTTAAAACTCGAAAAGAAGACGGCCCCCCACCAATAAGCGCAATCGTTTTATTATTACCTTCCATAAAATACGCCCAGATTATTATTCATACTTATTAATAAGTTCATTAACCCAATCATAGTCTTTATCATCAATTGGAATACCATTAGCCAATCGTTCTTCACGAGAAGCTTTCTCCTTATCTCCGGGCAAAATAACTGAAGGGGTGTTAATCCTTGCCTCTGAAATAAGCTCACTTACACGTGACTGAAACTCTTCATAACGAATAAAAATCTCCGGGTTAAAACATATAATCCAATGCGAAATTTGTCGTGGTTTATCAAAAGGCGGAGTATATAAATGAGTAAGCTGATGATCATAGGGCATACCACTCATCACAGAAGTCAACACCTGAACCATAAGACCAATACCCTGCCCCTTGTAGCCACCAAGCGCCTTTAATGCAGCATACAGCTGAGAAGTAGACGAATCGGAGCCGTTTTCATCAACACACCAATTTTGAGGTAAATCGATTCCATTTTGCAGATAGTATTTCACTTTTGAATAAGAGATCTGACTGGTTGCAAAATCCAGCTCAAAACAGTCATCACCTAAGCCAGGAACTGTCATCGCAATTGGATTTGTACCAAGAAACGGTCTAGTCCCGCCCTCTAGAGCAACAAGCGCATCACTATTTGAAAGCGATATAGCAATAAGCCTTTGGTTTGCAGCTTGTTTTGTAAAGGACGAAGCAGCACCAAAGTGATTGGAATTTTTGGTTAAAACCATACCAATCCCTGTTTTCCTTGCCATCTCTATCGCTTTATCAGTTGCAGCATTTCCGGCTATTACGCCGTTTGCACCATCTGCATCCAGAATTGCACTGGATAGAAGTTCATTCTCAAACCTAAACACCGGGGAGATATTCGCTCCTCCTTGCTTAAACTCCGATATATAAGTAGGTAGTAGTCTAATCCCGTGCGTATCAATACCAGAGAGGCTTGTTTCTATCAAGTTAGATACTAATATCGTAGAGTCAGATATACTTAAGCCTATCGACATCAACTCACAACAAAAAATTCTATTTAATCTTTCCGCATCTACCCTGAGCATTTTCTACTCTCATCAAGTTTAATCAAAATAAAATTACACAATCTTTTCACCGAACTCCTTAGCTCATCCCCCTCAATATTGCTATAAGCTATTCTGATACTTCGTGCCCACCATTTTTCATTCAGAGAAAAGTATCTAACAGGCATACAAATAACACTATATTCTTGCGCGCATTCGTACAAATATTTATCGCTAAATTCAAAGGGTAATTCTAGAACCATAAAAAAACCGCCGCTCGGCACGTTCCATCTCACACCTCTTACATTCCCAAGATATTCGGATAAAACAGAAACGACAACATCACGATTACTCTTATAGTGTTTATTCATCAATTCAGCTTTAGCTTTCAAAGAGAACCCATTGGATAGAAAATACCCTCCAACAACAGCTTGATTATTTTGACAAGTATTGAGAGTAGTGAGACTTTTCAATGAAATTATACAATCTCGATAGTCACCTAGATTTTCCGGAACACAAACAAATCCCACACGTAATGTAGGACAAAATGTTTTAGAGAATGACCCAACATAATAGACCATCCCATATGAATCAATACTTTTAAGTGTTGGCAGTTTTTCCTCGTCAAAATCAAAAACCCCATATGGATTATCCTCAACGACATAGATACCATATTTTTTACAAACATCCAGAATGGATCTCCTCGCATTTATATCCAAGCGGTATGAAAGAGGATTATTAAAGTCCAAATTGAGGTAGAGAATTTTCAATCGATTTCCCTGTTGAATTTTTTCCTCAACCTCACTCTCGAAAAACTCTACAGAAAACTCACCATCGACTATTGATTTTGAACCAAAAACTCTTTTCCCTAAAATCTCAATCAATCCATAAAACCCAATGTAAGAAGGATCGATTACCATTGCCAAATCAGACTCTTCTCTCATATGAGTTAAAGAAATAAGCAACAAGGCTTCCTGGCAACCACTTGTAACAACAACATCTCTTTCATTACATTTTATATTTTCATCTTTCAGCAAATATCTACAAATAATCTCATTAATAACACCTGCTGTCGCGCCATATTGACATAGAAGCTTCACAGCATCGGATTTACTGATAGAATTTTTTTTTGAAAAGTATTCAATAAATGACTGCTCGTATTCATTCCATCTTTCATTTTCAAAGAATCTATCACTAGGCCTCCCCGACGCCAACGATACCGCCTCTGGAAACTTCATAGATATTTCATTTAGAAAATTCATTACCGAAGCGCTATCATTATTATCAGTATTCACAACCATCTTCCAATTGAGCAAACAAATTATTAATACTTTCTTCAGAGTAATTGTCGTTTTTCACCCTTTCTATAAATTCAAACATCATTCCAGACGCAGGGTCTCGCTTAGTAAATATTTGACGAAGTCCAGGCCCCTCTATAATAGAGGTCGAAAACTCAACTCCTCTTTCCTGAAGCAATGATTCAACATTCTCGATCTCACTCACCCTAAATGCAACATGCTGAACTCCAGCACCATACTTATCCAAGTATTTTTGTATTTGAGACTCTTCATCCAAAGACTGAAGGAGAACAACAGAAAAATCACCGGAAAAAAGAACGGCAGACCTCATACCAGAAAATTTTCCAAACGTATCTCGAACACAATCAAGTTCAAAACCAAGTTGGTCGGAGTAATATCTGATTGACTCTTTTAAATCGACAACCGCAATAGCAATATGATCGACACGATCAAACTCTTGAAACTTAAACATTATTACCCCTCATATAAGTAATAAAATTTATTTTATATAAAACAAAACTAGTCTTTCTTTCTTAACACATAAAACTCACATACGGATTGCAAGCCAGGAGGTTTAGCCACACTTGATAATACCTCCAACCCCTGAGAAACAAAGTAGTCAAACGACAACAACACCGGAGTATGCCCAAAAACCAGCGAAACACCACCAGGCTTCAAACATGTAATTAGCTTTCGAAATAGAATATCCGCATCAGCAGCGGAAACCACAAATGAATTAAGAAAACGAAAAACCAAAACATCAACAGATGACGGTCTGACACATGGTTTAATGCTGTCTCCACAAATTGTCTCATCTAATTTTAGCGATGACACCTCAACCATTTTTGGATTTATATCCTGCCCTATTGTATAAATTCCCTTAAACTCGTTTTTCATTGTTTCCAAAAACTTACCAGTTGAACATGCCGGATCGTAAAAAACTCCTTTTGTCTGACCATACTCTTTAAGTTTATTTATTGCTATTTCTCTAAGCGGTATTTCATCATCATTAAGCTCCCTTTCGAGCTCCAATGAAGGCATCCATTGCTCTTGAGAACATAACTCCTCACCACCACCTTCGTTTAGTGTTAAAAATGGATAGTAGAGATACGCCCCATCCATTTTTAGAACTCTATCGAACGCCTGATGCTTTTCTTGTTCAGACATAATTTCATAAAAAAAACTATATCCTTTTTCACAAACTTTCATTGAACGGTATTTACCAAACAGCATTCCCTCTTCAACAAGACAGGTCTTCCTTTTTACAACTTTCCCATCAACCAAAAAATCAGCCTCATACTTTTTACCAACAAAAGTATCTCCGCCTATTTTCATAAAAAAAATATCGTGCGGCTTATCTCTGTGAGAGCAAAAAAAATGGTCCACACCAACATCTCGTTTAACTAATGTAGTATTCAAAGCCAATCTCCACAATCGAATAAGGAATCAAACATATAAATCAACTTTCGATAACTCTTAACATTTCAGAAAAAATTAAATCTTTATTACTACTTTCAAAAAGTTGATGATGCTCCCCTTCGACTCTTGACACAATCAGATTTGGCAATACCTCATCCGACCAACCACAGTTAACAACTAGATTAGTTTTAGTTTCGTAAGTTTCATTCGCAACAATCAAATTGACTTCATTTTTATATGTATCAAATTCATGAGCAAACGCCAACATTGTATTAGTCATTATTTCAGACTGAATTATATCGTCTTCCAAGTTCTCAGTTTTCGCATCTAAAACAGATTCACGACGAACCTCACTCAAATTAAAACTATCAATCATAATCAGTTTTTTCACTTCCCCTCCGTGTTTAGCCATTTGCCTAGCCATTTCCAATGCAACAACACCTCCGAATGACCAACCACCTAAAATAATTGGACCGTCATCTATTAGGGTTCTTGCCCACTCAACATACAAAGAAGCCATCTCCTTAAGAGAGGTAAACTTGTGTTTGGCCATCAATCTTGGGTTGCTAAAAGCGAAGACTTTTCTATCTCTAATATAATTTTCCAAACCGTCGTAACAATGAGACATACCTTCAACAGGGTGAATAAGAACAAGGGGGGGCTTGTCAAGATTTCTATATTCACCAAGCTCAATTATGTGTTCATTTTTTTCGGAGTTGGAAACTGACACGATTGCCTCCGAAATTCCGGAGATAGTTGGAAATTTAAACACATGAGAAACTTCAACAATCAAATCGTCACTAAGGTTCTTTCTAATCTCTCTTACAAGCTGAATCGCCATCAAAGAATGACCGCCTGCATCAAAAAAATTATCAAACCTTGAACGTGGGGTTCGTCCTGTTATCTCTTTCCAGGCTTTTGCGACAACCAACTCAAGACCACTAAATGATTCTACATCTTCAGGCTCAATATCATTTTCAGAAACCTCCAGTGTTTTCATTAAAGCTTGCCTGTCGACCTTTCCGTTGATGGTCAACGGTAACTCAGACATAACTTTCATATTTGAGAACTGAACGACCTCCCCCACTCTAGGAGACAACCAGATATTTATTTCTGCCACAGCGTGCTGTTCGTTTTTCACTCCCTTATCATTCAGGACTATAAACGCCGCTAAGGTACCAGAATCATTGCACTCAACAAACTCGACAATGGCAGTGTCAACATAGTTATGAGAAGCCAATAATAACTCTATAGAATCTAAATCTACTCGTTGACCTCGAATTTTTATTAATCGATCATTTCGTCCTGCAAATTCTACCTCCCCCTCAAGGTTCCATTTACCTCGGTCACCCGTTTTGTAAATGACATCAGCTCGATTCGATATAGGTGAAGGAACAAAGCTACTGGCAGTATTAATCGGATCATCCAAATATCCTAAAGCGAGAGATGAACCAGCTATAAAAATATCACCCTCAACATTGACGGGAACTGGCCGAAGAAATTTATCAAGTATTAAAATTTCCGTCCCATTAGAAGAAGTTCCAATTGGAACTTTTATTTTCTTACCATCATCAAAAAAACAAAGATGATCAGTAACACTAACCGACGCCTCCGTCGGGCCGTATCCCTGCCATAAACGCATGCTGGGGAATTTCTCATAAAAATCATGAACAAGAGTTGGTGAAACCACTTCACCACCGGTAATAACGGTCGAGAGTGAACATAACTCTGATGAAAATTCAATTAAGTATTTCAAAACGCTCGGAATCAAATGAACAGCAGTAACCCCATTTTCATTGATGAGATTTTCAAGAAGCTTAGGATCTAACGTACTTCCTTCTGGCGCAATTACCAGGACTCCACCATTTACCAGAGGAAAAAACATTTCCCACAATAAGATATCAAAACCAACCGACGCGTTTGCCAATAAACGATCATTTCTACTAAAATCATATTTCCTTGAGGTTGAAAATATTCGATCAACCAAACCAGACTCTCGACAAATTACGAGTTTAGGGTCTCCAGAGGTGCCGGATGTGGACAAGATAAACTTTCCAGACGGCAACGTTTGAATAAAATCCCTTTCTATAACATCAACAGAATCAATCGAGGATTTTGTCAGTATTTTTGCGCCATAAAATACTGTTTCGGATCCATAACTCGAGTTTGTAATAAGAAAATTTGCTTTAGACTTTTCAATACAACGGATCTTAGCTTGATCACTATGAAGTGGATTGATAATAACGGGAACTGCATCAATGTTTATCAATGAAAGAAACAAAGACACAAAATAGACAGAACGCCCCTGTTCAACAGCAACTATTGAGCCGGTTGAAATACCCAGACTCTGCAATTTGCCAGATAAACAAGAAACCTCCTCTTTTAGATTTGCATAGCTCCAAACAGTCCCTTTTTCGTCAACTATCGCAGTATCACGGCCATCTTCATAATTAAAAATGTTTTGGTTTAGAGTAAGACTGTCCTGATCAACAGGATTAATAATATTTTTCCCTAAACCTTCAGATAGAGTATTTCTTAGATATGGGAGTTCAGCAATCTTTGATTTTGAATAATCAGTAAATGAAAAAATTATGGATTTATATATTTCGACAAACCCCTCCATTTCCACTTTGCTGAAATGAGATTTATCAAAATTAAAGTGAAGTTCCATTTTAGTGCCAGGCAGAACAATCAGCCCAATAGGATACTCCGTTTTCTCATTACAAAACCGATCTATAATGGTAATTTCACCCATTTGTTCGTCGGGCAGATTATCTTCAGGATAGTTTTCAAACGCAATTAAACTATCAAAAATCCTATCATCAGATTTTTTCCGACCTCTCCATTTAGACGTGATTTCCGAAAGAGGCATCTGAGCATGCCGGGTAGCCTCGGCCAGAATACTTTGCGTCTCTTTAATATAAGAGACAACATCTGTTTTTCCATCATATTTCAATCTAAGGGGAACGGTGTTAATAAATAGCCCGACGATATCTTCGGATCCTGAAAGTTGCGGCGGCCTCCCAGAAACAGACACGCCGTGAACAACATCGTTTGAGCCGGATCTTAGTGAAAGCAAAATACTCCAAGCAGACTGAATTACAGCATTCGATGTTACAGAAATGCTTCTCGCAAAGCTATTCACCTTCTCCGTTTCGTCTTCTGTTAAAGCGATACGCCATGTATCGAACTCACCCTCAACATCTGCACCAAATTCTGAAAAATTGGTTGGCTCTTCAAATCCATTCAAATAGTTTTCCCAATATTCATTGGAGTTTAGGTTATCAACCTTATACTTCAGCCAAGCAATGTAATCTTTATAAGGCCTCTGAGTCAGTTTTTGCAATCCTTCGCCACGAGTCAAAGCATCATATAATTTAAAAACATCCCCCCAAATTAATGATAGGCACCAACCATCCAGTAATATGTGGTGATGACTCCAGATTACAAAATGCCTTTTTTCTTCATTCTTTGCTAGATAAAAACGCCATAATCCAGCCTGATTCAGATCCAGCCGTTGGGCTCTATCTTCGTCTAGAAATAAGTCGATATGCTCATCTATCTTATCGGAATCAATATTCGTCCAGTCCAATAATTGAGGCTTATTGGTTGGCTCATAGGCAATATATTGCAAGAACGTATCACCACTATCCCACAAATATCCCGCCCTCAATATTTCATATCTTCTGACGACTTGATTCCACGCCTGAATTAAGAGCATTTCATCAATCGGACCAATAAGTTCTATCACATTCTGATTATGATACGCATCGGATTCAGCCCAATAAAGAGATCTTAATAGCATTCCTTCCTGAGTTGGTGATAAAGGATAAATATCCAGCGGCGCTTTATCTACTTGCGAAATAGTAATTTCGCTATATTCCTCAACTAAGGGGTAATCACTACTTACTCTAGTGTTCCATATGCAACGTTCATCGAGCATTTTTAGCCAAGAATGCTCGACCTCTGATTCAATGCTGGAAAGAGATAGCATTTCACTCCGGTGTGAATGCATGTGAACTAGAAGTGTTTCATTTTCTGCTACACAATATACAAGTAAGTCATAATCACCTATAAGACTCTGCGCCATTGACTCGTAATAATCATTTGAGAGCCTAAGGGAGGTATTTTCTTGTGACTGCGGAACATAACCCGGAAGATATACAATTTTACATCTTACAGAATTTGGTTTATGTAACTGTGGCAAATCGATTTCACCGTGTCGAATTTTCCTTATCGTACGAACATCCGCATCTTTTATGTCCAGATTTCCCGAAACGACATTCGAAATTCTTCCAAAGACACGACTCGTCTCATAACCGCATTGTGAAGCAAACGCCCTACTCTCCGGTAGTTCAATAAAAAGCTCATCTATGCCGATACTCTTAAGTGAATTTATTACACATACTGAGATAACATCGGATAGAATATCATCGCATCCAGCCATCGGATCAACGCGCATGTGAAGCGTTTCTGGCAACGAAAAACGAATGGTACTTGACTCCGCTACACCAACTTTAGTTCTTTTTTCAAATACGCGTCCATCCTTATAAAAGCTCTTTGGAATTGTTGGATATTTCGCCATTTCCATAGCCAAGTCCCGATAGGATATTGACTCTTCCTGATATTGCTGAAAGTCTTTTTCCAGTATTGCGGAAAGATGAAAAACTGAAACCCAGTCCACAACTTCCGGAGAAAAACTAATAACCACCTGAAACCTTCCATGATTCACTTCCAAAATATACGCCGCAAATAAATCATTCGTCCCATCAGCACACAACCAACCTGATGTGCTTTCAAGACCACTATTGACCTGACTTGATATAGAGCTGGTCTTTTCGATCGCTTCGATTAATTTCCATTCATTCCCGCTTTTGTTACCTGCAAGACCAGTATTCACCAGAAGTTGAAATATTTCTTCTAGTTTCCTTATCACCCCATTGATAGAATCCGCTTCGACCTCATATACAGTTGAGACAATATCGGAAATGAGCGTATTCCCCCTCCAAATCTTCGAAAGCTCAGGGACAGGCATTTCTTCTTTGGAGCTTTTCTTAGAGATTCTCTGAGATAATTGTTTCACTGTCGGATAATCAAAAACGTCTTTTACTTCAAGGATATACCCCTCTTTACGTAAAGCTGTGGCCATTTTAATAGCCAAGATCGAATCCCCACCCAACGCAAAAAAATCCAAATTAACATCATTTACTTCGATTTTAAGCAAAGTTTTCCATATTGATAAAACTAGCAATTCTTCATTCGTTGATGGTGGTGTAACTAAATTTTTGGGGTTTATTAGCTGAGTTCTATATGAGGGAAGAGCCTTACGATCAACTTTCCCGTTTGAGTTCGTAGGTAATGAATCAAGTAAAACCCAATATTTTGGTACCATATATTTTGGTACACGTTTTTCTATCTCCGTTTTTAATACCTCGATATCAATTTCTTCAGCGCCAGTTATGTATGCAACCAAGTTGAGCTTTTCATCGTCAACAACCACAACAGTATTGGTGACAATATCCAATTTCCGTAATTGTTCCTCGACTTCACCAAGCTCAATTCTATAACCTTTGACTTTTACCTGAAAATCCGAACGTCCGACATATTCGATAACTCCACCCTCATGACGAATGACAACATCACCCGTTTTATATAAACGAGCGCCCTCAGCATTGGAATAAGGGTCAGGAATAAATCGTTCAGCAGTTAATGAAGGGCGGTTAATATAACCCTCTGCAACGGCCACACCTCCAATATACAATTCGCCTTCCGTCCCCAATGGAGCCATCGAAAGATCATCCAGTAATACGTAGGCAGTAACATTGTCTATAGGGCGGCCAATTGGTACAAATGGAAAATCATCACATTTGTTGAATGACCACGCAGTAACGTCAATAGTCGCTTCCGTTGGTCCATAGTAATTTTTCAATCTTGCCTGCGGAAAAACCTCTTCGCACTTACAAGCCAAAGTTAAAGGGAGTGCTTCTCCGCTACATATTATTTGCTTAAGCGTTGTGATATTTTTGACATAATCATCATCCAAAAATGTACTTAACATCGTTGGGACAAAGTGTGTAATTGTTACCCCCTTTTCTGCCATTAAGTGCGCCAATTTAAACGTGTCTTTTCGATCGTTATCTGGCACAATCACTGTAGCAGCTCCATAGACTAAACCAAGAAGTTGCTCCCACACAGAAACATCAAACCCAAAAGATGTCTTATGGCAAATATTATCGTCGCTCGAAATCTCAACATCTTTTGCCATCCACGCAAGTCTGTTCAGTAAACTCATGTGGCTAATTGCACACCCTTTTGGTAACCCTGTAGATCCTGACGTATATATTACATACGCTACATCAGTAGAACTTCGATCCGACGCTGGCTTTTCTTCAAATGTATTTTCCGAAAGCTTATCCACCCAGAGAAAGTTGATGTCTAACCCGTCCAATTTGTCGGAGTTGGCGGAATCCGCTATCAAAAGCTTTGAACCAGAATCCTCAAGTTGCCACTTGACTCTGTCTTTAGGATTATCCATATCAATAGGCATAAACCCATTAACACTTTTTAATACCGCAACGACCGCTGCCAGCCTTTCAATACACGGCATCATTGCAATAGCGACAAGCCCGTTTTTGTTTGTCTTTTTCCGTATCCCATATTCGATTTTACATACAAGCCGCCAAAAATTTGAAAAACTTAATTTTTCCTCTCCAAAAACAACGGCTGTGTCATCAGGGTGACTCTCAACATTTTCAAATATGAGCCTATCGACAGTCGACTGACTTTCAAATTCGACAATATCTCCTTGCTGCTTATAAACCTCATACTTCTCTTCATCATCAAGTGAGATTAAATCCAATACACTCTCATCTAGAATTGACATATATATAGCCCTAAATTTTACTTATTAACCAGTTTTTCCAGCGTTCCATTAACAATGGACTCAATACTATTCGATATTTTCTTATTGTTATCACTGTAATGATAAATCAGTTCAAACTTAATTTTGTCTTCTGATTGGATTACCACAAATACCCATGGAATCTCACTAGTCTCTACAGACCTAACGACGTCCAGATGACCATCAACACCCAAATTCGAACCAGTTTTCTCACCGGGGTAATTCTCATAAACTACGACCGTATTAAAAAGATCACCATCCATTCCATTTTTTCTACAGCCCGATAAAATATTTGTTAAAGATGCAGTAGAATTCTCCAAAATACAAACAATCTGACCATTTACTTTTTCAAATAAAGACTTAACTGTATCGTCTGTAGAGATATTAATCACAACCGGAAGCGTATTAAGAAAGAAACCAATTACATTATCAAAACCGGAAATGCTGGAGTCACGACTCGATACCACCAAACCATACGCCACATCTCTATTTCCTGTTAACTTCGAAAGAGCCAGGACCCAAGCTGTTTGAATAACCGCGCTTACCGTCACTCGCATTGAGCGGGCAAATTCCAAAATTTGAATTGAAATCTGATCAGACAACTCCCACATCTTTGTTTCATGTATGAGTTCAATACTGTTGACCTTTCCCAAAATACAAGGCTTCTTCATGCCAACCAAACGATTAACGAATTCTCGTTCAATTTTTACTGGACACTTTGTTGATAACACCTTCCCCAAAACTTCAAAATAATCTGTATGCTTCGACTCAGAAGCCAACGCACCAAATCGGTTTTCGCTGTAATACTTAGATATTTTTTCTGTGATTAGAGGTAAACTCCAACCATCAAACAAAATGTGATGATGAGACCAGACTAAATAAGTTATTTCTTTTGAAGTTAAAAGCGTTAACCGAGATAAAGGTGCCTCTCTGAGATTTAGCTTACTTCCTCGCTCTGCAAGAGCATGGACTTCATTTTCAATAACTTCACTTTCAAGTTCTATTTGTTCCCATATAAAGCTAGAATCTAAAGATTTAAACTGATAAATTCCGTCATCTTCCCATGAGAAAGCAACAGAGAAGACATCATGATCCAAATGAAGCTGATACCAAGAAGCCTTTAGCCTACAAAGATCAACATCTCCATTAATTCTGTATATGATTTGGGTATTGTATAAATTGGAGTTATTAGTTCTCAGACAAGCACTTAAAATGCTTTTCTGAAGCGGACTAAGTGGATATTGAATCGAGCTTTTAAGTTCATTCGCCCCATACTCGCCCAATCCATCTACCAGTAACTCTGCTACTGTCTGCAGACTATGTAAACTTAACCAACTCTCAGAAGCATTAAATGATAGGGTAACTTCATCACCGCAAAAAACAATTTCGACAACCAATTTTTGATGAGGAGGTATGTCAAAATTACTATATTTATCTACAAGAGAACCATTTTTTATCTTGGAACAATAATTCTTTAGCTCATTATCAACAATCAAGTTACAAACAATATCCGGCTCACTATTAGACCTATCGGAAGAAAATATATAATCCCCTATATGCTGATAAGACAAACCATCGTAACAAAACGTTTCAAACCCAGTAAACCAACCCAAAGCATTTATTGAATCGTTACCTGTATTTCGTAACGACCGTTCCACGGCTACTGTGAACGTGACATTGCTTTTTCTCTGTCCAACATAGAGAGATATCAAATATGAAATAACAACATCAAGAGATAAACCATTATCCTTCGCCCAGGCTCTCACACCATCGAACACTTCAACAGATAAGGACCTTTCACAACTAACTCTATTAACCGATTGATTACACTTATTACGAACACACAGTCCTATATCATTAGGAGAGTTATGACTTACCGCCTTCAAAGAAGCTAAATATCCTGTTCCGTTATGAACAAGCTTATGGTATTGGTCTAAATCATTAGAAAAACATAAAGCGGATAAAAGCTCTAGAAGCCTTTCCCAGGAGAACATATCAAGTGACAAATGATGAGATGCCAGAATTAAGTACGTTTTTGATTCAAAATGACATTTGGAAACACATAAATTGATTCCTTGAACCAAGTTAATCCTGTTGCGAGTAAAATCAATAATATCGTTCAGATCATTGAGGCTAAATGCATTGCATTCGGAAATTAACAACTTATCAACTACCGGCTCAGACAATATATCCAATGTCCACTCACATTCTGTAAGTGTTAACTTATGCCGCAAAGATGGAGTATCCTTCACTAATCTTTGAAGAGCGGCTTCTATTTTTTCACTATCGACTCCCTCCGCTAATACTACCGCATGTTGAACACCGTCAGATAAACAACTATGGTTAGTATTTAGCCAGCTTCTTGCAGCTTGAGAAACAAACTCATGAATACTTATAGTATTTGAACTCGTATTGGAAACAATCGAATCTTCCTTTTCAATTAAACTGGGCAAGCCCACATCCATACTATCGGAACAAATTATGTCTAATAGATCAGATATTTTTTTGGAGTTAAAAACTTGCTTTAACGTTAACTTAAACCCCAAAGACCGAAGATGTGCGATAAGCCTAATAGCCGTAATCGAGTCACCACCAACCTCAAAGAAGTTCTCCGTTTCATTTAATTCACTTACTGAAAGAAACTCACTCAAGGTGGCCAACATTTTTTCCCGTACTCTTCCCGGTACAGGCTTCGAAGAGCCAATCTCACTATTTTCGAGTTTGAGATAGACGTTATCAACAAGGGCTTTGGTATCAATCTTTCCATTCACAGTCAAAGGAAACTGATCAACAACGAAGAATTTCCTTGGTATTAACCCCGAAGGAATCCGTTGTTTTAGTGATTCCTTCAATAACCTAAAGTCAATCCCATTTTTACTGTCGGAGCAAGTAATATAAGCCGATAAAATTTTTCTTTCTTGCTCTTCAACCGGTACAACTATGGCTTTAGCTACACCTGCAAAACGTTCAATCGCCACTTCAATTTCGTAGGCTTCAAATCTAACTCCGTTTATTTTTATTTGTTTATCGATTCGACCAACGTATTCAATGCTACCAGCAGATATTTGACGAACGTAATCTCCGGTTTTGTACCATATACAACCTCCGCCATCCGGTATAAATGATAGTGAAGACTGACGTGGCATCCCATAATAACCTAAGGAGACAGATGAGCCAGATACCCATAGTTCACCAACAGTACCTTTTACAACCGGTTCCCCGTATTTATCTACAATCATTATTTTGGAGTTATCAACCAAATCACCTAAAGGGAGTTTTCCATTTGGCAGTAAGTTTCCATCATCCTTCCAGCATAAAATGAATATTGAGGATTCTGACGGACCGTATGTATGGTAAAAACTTACATTCAACTTTTCTTTAACGGAACGGTAAAGCTCAGTTGGAACGACTTCTCCTCCACATACGATAGTTCTTAGACTCTTTCCTTCTCCTTTATTCATCGCTCCAATAATAGGCGTGAGTAAACTTGGAACAAAATGAGCAGCCGTAACCCTCTTTTCATCTATCAAGTCTATAATTTCACCAACTTCGCCCTGCATTGAACCAGGAAGAATTTCCAAACAGGCGCCTGAAAGTAACGGGTAAACCACTTCCCAAATTGAGATATCAAAGCCTGGAGAGGAGGTATGAATAAAAATATCTTCCTCAGTTAAAGGAATTCCTTGTATAGACCACGATAATAAGTTCCCCAGCCCCTCCCACGTACACAGTATTGGCTTCGGCACGCCTGTAGTGCCGGATGTAAGGGTCACATAAGCGACTTTGCTTCCCTTAGGACTGGGACTTGACTGATATAAAGCCCCCTTTGCCTGAAGATCATAAATATCTACCGTCGCTATATCGAGTAAGTCTTTTTTGTCCGAGATAACCAATGCAAAATCAAATAGACTAATGATATGTTTTAGTCTTTCTTTCGGACTTTTTTTATCGACTAGAACTACAACGGCGCCTGCCTTCCACGCACCTATCAACGACACTACAAACTCTATTGAACGATCGAATATAATGGCAACCAGATTTGATGAACACTGAACTAGCTGTTCAGATATCCCTTGTGCGGTAATGCGTGTTTGATCTAGAAATTGCTTACCGGTAAGACTTGATTTATCCTGAGAAACAACCTTCAAATCCATTTTTGAATCCAATTTCCTGTCTAGACTATTTAGAAACCCATCCAGAGTGCTAATTTTTCTATTAGTTAATTGGCCCTCAAAAATCGTCTTTAATCGATTTCCATTTCCAGTACTTGAAATATTTCTTAATTGATTCTGAATACCTTTTTTACAAATGCTTTCTAGCACCTCCCCCCAAGACTCCGACCAAAGTTTTAGAGTTTCGTTACTATATCGATTATGTTTTCCCCTTAACTCAATGACGGTCCCCTTATTAGTTGATAGAGAAATCTCTATATGACCTCTAACATTATGAACAGGAATTTCTATTTTCGTTACCGTAGCATCATCCAATTTGAATAATGTATCAAATTGACCGAAATTCAAGTCAAATAAAACAGGTGGCGCAGTGTAATTTTCATTAGAAAACCGTTTTATCAAGGTCGCAAGTTCTAGTTCTTTTACATATCTATTTTCTATTACTTCAATGAGTTTTGATTGCAACCCTTCTATAAATTCAGAAAAGGTTTCGCTTTCATCAAAATCGACAAGGACAGGAAGCAACGTAATATTGGAACAAATTTGAGTATTATCATCGCTATCTAAAAGAACGGGAGTAAATATTGAAAGATTTTTATTCCCTGTAAGCTTATATAGCCAAACAAATGACACTGATAGCGCGACAACAAACTCGCCATAACCTGTTAACTCTGACAACTCTCCTAATCTATTTCCTGGCAAATGCGAAGCTCCAATAGCACCTTCCACAGAAAGGTCAAGATCATAACCATCAGATTTTGGTAAAGAGTCAAAAACACATTTTCCGTCGAGCTCCTTCGACCACCAATCATTATATACAAACTGATCCGGAGACAAATTTCGTCTAGCTTTATTGTTTTTTAGTAACTTCTCCGTTTCATAAATATTGACGTAAGCTGCACTGATTAATTCTACTAATTTCTTTAAACTATATCCGTCGAAGGCTATATGGTGAGCTATAAAGTGCACCTTAAACTTGTCACTATCGATTTGATCCACATACACCCTTAATGGAAAATCCGAGTGCAAATCAAATTCTTCATTTTTCTTGCAAGCGTTAATATAATATATTTTTTCGATAGCAAAATGAGTAGAGTACGGTTCCCAACTCGTCACTTGAGTATTTGAAACCACAGAGCGCAATATCGGGTTATGCTCACATACAACACTTACTGCGTTCTTCAACTTGAGCAAATCAATAACGCCAGCTATATCAAAACCCTCTTTAATAACGTAAGGGGATCTTCCGTCACAGCGAAGATCTGACAAATATATCGATAGTTCAAAATCGGTTAGAACGTCAACTCGATCTTGAAAGGTTTCATCGGTTGATTTATGTGAAACTAAATTATCATCAAGCTTATACCTGTTTTTGTCGATATAATCAGCGATTTTAGCGCAGGTTTTCCTTGAAAATATTTCGTAAACAGGGACCGAAATATTATAACGTTTCTTTATTTCATTAATGTACCTAATTACGAGTATAGAGTGACCTCCTTTTTTAAAAAAACAATCACTCGCTGTTATATCGGGATTACCTAACAAACGTCTAACGATAGACAACAAGAATTCCTCAGAGGTTTTCTGCGTTTGAGACTCATTTTTTTCGTCAAAAATGTATCTGGCACATATAATTTTATCTATCATCTCATAATCAGTTTTACCTCGTAAATTAACGGGTATTTCATCAAAAAAAACCACCTGTTGTGGGCGGCGAGATTGAGAATAATGAGAATCTATCGCGCCGACTATATCTCGTTTTAGCAATTCATCTTTGACTTGAACAGCAAGTCCAAGGACCTTTTCGCCGCTTTTTAGAATAACAATAACAGCTTTGCTTATTACGTTAAATTGGTTATGAAGATAGCTTTCATATTCAGCAAGATCGATACGTAAACTATTAAATTTTACCACGCCGTCATTTCGACCCCGATAAACAATTTGTCCATCAACGTTGTAAAATCCGTAATCCCCAGTTTTAAACATTAACTCGCCATTTCTGCCGTAAAGGTCAGGAATAAATCTTTCCGACGTATCCCTTGGACATTGATAATATCCAGTACTGACGTTACTCCCAGCTATAAATATTTCGCCAACAGAACCATTCTCCACTGGGTCTAGTTGATCGTCGAGAATATAAATTCTGGTGTTATCAACAGGAATTCCAATTGGAATATCCACTTGTTCTGGCGAATCTAATACCAAATCAAGACAACAAAAAGCCGATACAATAGTCGTTTCCGTAGGTCCATAAGTATTTATAAGCTTCCAATTTTTTGATTTTTCCCGGTACTGAGCATAACTTGAACAAGACAAGGCCTCACCACCAATTATTATAGTTTTCAGATCGATCAAATAAGAGGGAGTAAATTTATCTTCACCAATAAGAAGGTTAAAATATCCTGTTGGTAGATCAACAACACTGATCTGATTTTTCTTACAAAAAGAACAAAATTCGTCAGTGGAAAATGAAATATTATCATCCTTCAACACAAGGCTAGCGCCCGATAGAAATGTGACAAACAGTTCCTCAAGGTAAGCATCAAACCCCGTTGAACAAATTTGCAAAACCCTATCTTCAGATGAAATTCCGAATTTATATGCGGCAAATTTACAATAATCAATCACAGAACAGGGAGAAAGAATAACGGGCTTGGGCTTGCCAGTTGTACCCGAAGTGAAAATTACCAATTTACCTGACGTACAATTCAAATCCAAATTAGAAACTGGCTTAACATCAATACATTTATCAATAACAAAAGATTTCAAACAAGGTATCTCACACAATCCGTCGTGACTTATATTCACTTCAGAGAAAACAACCTTGGAAAAGGTTTTGGAAAGTGCTTGTTCAATACGTTGAGTAGAATCATTAGGATCAAGTAAAGCCACATTTACGCCTAGGCACAATGCACCTAGCATTAAAGAGATGATTTCAATACTTGATTTTGAACACAACCCTATCGTATCGCCTGGGTATATATTTTGTTCTGTAATGAAGTACCCAGCCTTTTCAATGTAATCAATTAATTCAGTGTACGAGTATTCATTCGAACCTAAAATTATAGCGGTCCGATTGGAATTAGAGATGACGGTTTCAAATAACTCTTTTAAACCATCGTTTTCCACAATAGAACCAGAGTGGTTTAGAGAAGTAAAATTAATTTTTTTGCATATGTCATTTATCGACATAGACCAATAAGTATCGATTGAAACAATTACATCTTCGATAGCACATAGAATTTTTCTTGCTTCTACCCTAGATATGGCACCTTCAGAATAATCAATAGCTAGTTCGATACCATCATTCGACTCATGAGCAATTACAGAATAATCTAATATAGTTTGGTATTTCTCAGGAGGATTGAGAAATACACTAATTCCATTTCTAGATATAGAAAACGCCTCCGACCAAGAGAAAACGGAAGCAAATAGCCCATTGCTTATACCGCTCGCACCGAGGCTTTTAGTGATATCAGTAAGAGCACAGTATTTGTGATCGTAGATATCAAGAAGATCATTTTTTAAAGAATCAACTATGCTTTCGAACGACTTCTTAGAAGAGGTTGAGGCACGCACCGGCAAAGTTTCAATAAATGGGCCTACCGTATTATCATAGACATTAGAATCCCTAAGAGAAAATGGGATGCCAACTATTCTAGTATCGCTACCCCCCATTACGCGCTTTAAAGCAATAAAATAAGCCGCTAAGACTAACACCTGCCTTGAAACATGAAAATTTTTCGATTTTTCATACAGCCCGTCAAGTAAAGATAGACTAATATTTTTTTTCTCACGTAAAACTAAACTCTCGACTCTATCTTGGAGAAAACCGGCATTAGAATTGAAGTCTATTGAAGAAAGATATGTTTGCCAAAAATATCGAGACTCATGGGAATTCGACTGCCTCGATTTTACATATTTAATCGCCTGAAGGTAATTATCAGTTTTTTTCTCAGTTACAGACTCCGAAAAATACTCCTCTATAAGAGCAGTTAGAAATATTTCGATTGACTGCCTATCACCAGCAACATGATGAAAAAACACTCGCAGGATAATTTCATCATCAGATACCTTTATTAACGAAAATCGAAAAAGATGGGTATCTTCTGGTGAAATTTCTATATCATGACTATACTTTTCAAATAAAGATAGATCATCAAACACTTCAACCTTCGGCGTACAGGTGTTTTCATTACCACTACAAACACCTTTATCTATAACATAAAATCTTGAACGTAAACGATCAACACTTTTAACCAAAAGCGGAATATCAATCTCCCCCTTTAGCACAGCAGTAACAGGAACAACATTCCCCTTTTTTCCAACAACATAGGACTCAAAAACAAACCCTTGCTGTGAGGAAATCATAATATCTTCGTTTACAATATCAAAATTCATCTTATTTTTTCAGTTGACTAACAGTGCATTTGTTGCATCTAAAACTGGATACTCACCGGAATCAATTTCCGACCCAGTCATCCAAAAAACAACATCTCTATTTTTTATTAATTCTCGCTCTCCATCCAAAATAACCCTCATGAATGCTTTTGATGTATAAACTTCATCAAACTTTGATGAAATATTATTTTCATACCGCCTCAGCTTTACACAAATGCTAGAATCCGGTATGGAAAACGGAGAATCTTCCCAGATATTTCTAAACTCATTTCTCGCCAATAACTTACGTAACCAATCTACAGGAAGCGAAAGTTGAGAACGGATAGATTCCAGATGTCCGATCAAAGATCTTAGTTCGGCGTATCCCACTTTACACAAGCCACAACAAACTAGCTTAGCTTTACTGCCACTTAACATCAGACCCAAGCCGACCCCAAAAGCCAAAGTACCAGTAGCAGCGGGAACATAAATCAAACAGTTATTCGACTCAATTGAGTTTTCCCTTAATTGTTTTGCCAGCTCCAATCCAGCTTGGATATATGCTTCAATTGCAATTGGACCAGAGCCACTAAACTGCGTTTGGTATGGTTTATAGCCTTTTCCCTTTATACGATTTATTGCTTTGGCCACGTTTAAACTGTCGTGACGTAAAGATTCGTTCGATTCAGATATAATAAAATTACATCCATTTTCCAGAGAATATTGAACTTTCTTATGCGCGCTATTTGAATAATTTTGCATCTTCACAAAGGCAAACATTTTCATCCCATGTTCTTTTGTCATCCTAGATAAAGTTGAAACCATAGACGACCCACTTAAAGCAGTACAAAAAATGCTGTCGCACTTAATCTTAATCGCGTCATCAATCAATCGTCTCGCCACTCTAACCTTTGAGCAAGCAAACCCTTCATTAATTAAATCATCTCTTTTAATATAAAAAGAAGTAGCTCCAGACCAACTTAAAAGCGATGAATGATTTTGAAGCTCCGAAGGAGTCATATAGATCCCTAGTAGTAGCAGCGTAAAATTATGTTAAAGATGGACCAGACCAATTTTTTTCAATCCAGTCTAAGCATTCCTCCTTACCAGCAGGCCCCCTAACCACATCCCAGCCGATTGGAATTTCTTTTTCATCAGGCCAAATAGAATGATGGTTATTAATATTTTTAACCACGTAATATGATTCAAATGGATCGGAGTTTTTATAGTCACTCATATTTAAACCTCAACAATTAAAATTGTATTTTTACTGAAAATCAATTATTTCTTTAAGCACTTTATCAATTACGCCATTGCTATTGTATAATTCAAAATTATCTCTCATTTTAAGCACGGCAGTTTTGTACCTTTCATCTCCGACGACTTTTTCTATTAACCTTGATACAGATTTAGTCGACACAACCCTTATCCTTTCACCGAGACCATGAAATACCAACCTTGCGACACTTCCCGGCTGATCCGCATGCCTTGGAAATGCCAGCATTGGAACACCATGATGAATTGCCTCCTTAATTGACGTACCGCCACCATGCGTAACAAGAAGGCTAGATTTGCTTAAAATATTGTGCTGAGGAACACTTGTATTTATAGATATTCTCTTGCATATTTTTTTGCGTTTAGCTTTTAAGAGCTCAGTCGCCAACTCGTGGCAGGTCGATACAACAAGCCTAAGAGACTCATTATCTTCAACTGCATTTATAACGCATTCGTATAATTTTAATTTTTCCGAATCAAACTGAGTCGCAACAGTCCCTAAATGACAATAGATTAGTGGGCCATCTCCCTCAGGAAAAGCAAAACCCTTAGAGGAAGTAATCGCATCAACAATACAGGGACCAACAAAAAATGAATGCCCCTCTCTATAGCTTTTTCTTGGGAAATCAAATTCTTTTGCCTGAAACAGCAACTCGGGCACACTGTTAAAACACATATCATATGAGAAATATCGAACCCTATATTCATCTTTAATGGGAAATCCTACATTTTCAGCGATACGGAGCATAACAGTTCTATGAGATATTCCAGTCATCAGTTCCGAAACCAGGCATTGAAAACGATAAAGGAAATAGCCCAATTTCTGCTTAGCCCACTCATACCGAATACGGGCAATCCCCAGTTTTGTATATTGAGGAATTAAATCACTATGAAATGGTGGCACTAACGGATCCGATTCTATAAGAGGCTTTGAGCTGAAAGATGCACACCTAACACCAAGACGCCAAAAATACGGATAAAACATGAGCAAAAAAGGATCAAATATTATTAAGTCTGGTTTAATATCTGCCATCACCCTTTCAATACATTCATTAACCTTATTCAACCATAAATCTATCTCTCGACTTCTCGACATCTTAGGCAAAACTTTAAAATCGGGTTCATCAAACTCTGGGACAACAATTGCATCAAACCCCATTTGTCGAATTTTATCTTCACTACCAATTGTAAAAAACTTTACATCAAACCCCAGGTCGAGCATTTTTTTTGCCGCGCCGACTACAGCATAGATATGACCAAGATAATCACCAACAAAAAAAACAATCGTTTTTTTTATAGAATCATGAATACTTACTTGACTCACGACAGTTCCTTTTCCATACAGGAAAGTCTATAAAAGATATAAGCGTATTCCTGAGCGATATCGGAACAGCGCTGATAGATACCTTGCCTTCCCAAATGTCCGGACTTAAAATCTATAACCATAATTAAATCTTGAAAATTACAAACCGATCCTTTCAAACGTCTATACCAGTTAAAAACCTCAGTAAACCTGACTTGGGAATCAAAGGCACCGGATAAAATGTACATTGGAGAATATCTTTTTCGCGTTACATTTTGATAAGGAGAATATGCAGAAATATATTTGTGATCGTAGTCTTCTCTAGGATTTCCCCACTCCGAATATTCAGTGGTCGTACCCGGAGCATTTTCGTCAGACATAGTTCCCAACACATCTACAAACGGGCAACAAGCTAGAATACCTGCAAAGTCATGAGAGCTAGAATTCGCAAGCCAAGCCATAATTAATCCTCCAGCACTGTAACCTTTTGCAAATATTTTCTTTTGATCAACAAAATTATTGAATATAAGAAACTTAACTACAGAATCGAAATCGACGAATGTATTAATTTTTTTTTCACGCTTCCCCTCCTCACTCCAGGCACCACCCCTTTCCCCTCCCCCTCTAACGTGGGCAATGATATAAACAACTCCTTTTTTTAATAAAGGTAATAATTCCTGGTTATAATCTGTTGAGAAATTAAGACCATATGCCCCATACGCACAAATTAACGCGGGAGCCTTACCATCCAATACCACATCCTTGGCATGCACAATAGTCACAGGCACTAAAGACAAATCTTCTGATTTCACAAGGTATCGCTGACATACTAATCCCGACCTTTCATCCTGTGCCGAAAGCAAGTAACCTTGATTATGACAAGCTGTTTGAAAAGCAGTCCTATGGGACTCTGACTCTCCGGATAGAGACGAGATTCGAAAAAAAACTTCGTTTTTTTCAATATATAGAAAATGAGTATTTTCCTCCAATCGACAACTTCTAAACTCATCACAAACATTAAGATCACCAACTTCATATAGTCTAAAAAATACCTGAGCATTTTCTATTAATTTTAAGACGATATAACTATCGTATATTTTTATGTCAATTAAACCTTGGCCGTCCTCAATGTCAAAATTAAGCTTTTTCCATGAACCCCTTTTTTTTAAATCACAAAATCCCGAAATATGGTATACACTGACATCCATAGCTCCACGATTCTCTGACAACACCAAACCGGAATTAGAATGATCAACCTGGTACTTTATGTTTTTAGCCTTACCGTCTAAAGTGGAAAATATACTTCCTTCTCCAGACAAACTAAGAGCATTGATTACATTTTCATATGTCGAACGACTTACAACCAATAAGTATTTTGAGTCAGATGTTATTTTAAAAGATAATTTATACCTACTATCCGTTTCCTCAAGCAGTACATCCCAGGAATCATCGTCAACGCTATATACGAGAACCGAACTCTCGCGAAAGCTGGGTATAGTTTTTTGGATTAAATACAACTTCCCACCCTCACCCCATACGGCCAGACCGCTTAGATTCGTGGCATCTATATTTTTAGTTTTCCCTGATATTAAATCACGTATAAACAACTCATAACATTCGTTCCCACACGTATCAGCTAACCAAAATATATAACGCTTGCAGCGACTCAGCGCCCAACTACCAACACAAAAATAGGAATAATCTTGAGATTCTTGATTAAAATCTACGATTTTTCGATCCGTTTTGAGACAAAAAATCGATGAAAACTCACTCCCCCGAGAATACAACTCCTGCATAGTCATATGACCGGACTTTCGTTGATTAATCGATAGCTCCGTCAACTTAGTTAATTCGCTTGAAAAATACCTGTAGTCATCCGCCCACAGACGTCTATGCTTATCCAGATTATCGAACTCGTATGCTAAATCGTCATCTGAAAAGTTCGCTTTATGGAAACAAGGTGACATTTAAACTCCATAATCATGACAAAACGCTAGAAAACTCATGTGGTCTCCAAGACCTTTATTAGCTTGGTTTCATTAGCCTGGAGAAGAACTGATTCCATCTTACTTCTCTCGCTATCAGATACTGCACCGAAATATCCCACGCCCAAACTTTTAGTATCAGTTTGATTTGTTCTAGCAATCTGCATGTGTAAATAGTCTTCTTTGCATGAACAGATATCCCTTACGCGACATGGAGAGTACTCGCTCTGCCTCAAATTGAGCCTGAAATGCTCATCCAAAGCGGAACCGAGCACATTATTGGGATCGCCCGCATAATAGGATCGACACGGGAACACATCCCCTTTACTAGAAATAAACACATAATCATGGCCAGCAGAACAAAGAAAACCCTTGGGCTTTAGGGAAGCAACAATTGCAGCCCGCTTAACATCAAGGTTTGAATTCAGCTCACCCAGTAACAATGACCGATCATCTTGAGAGACAGCGAAGTAATCCGTACCAGGATAAGCGTCATTGTAGTTATGCCCAAGATCAATATTTATATCGATCTCGTACTTTTTACATAGTTGGTTTAATTTGAGTACTGAATCTTCGTTATCAGGGAACAGAAGTGAATTTACGATGACTTTCACGCCCTGATCTTTAGCGTATAAAGCTTGGTCAACAAATTCTTTTGGTGTTATCTCTGTATGGTGATGCGTCAACCACATACTTAGCTTTGTTAGATCAACCCCGCACTTGTTCTTTAAAAATGGCAACCTCTTTCTAATTAAAGAACCATTTGAAACTAACTCAACAAATCTAATATTTTCACTATGACTAATATATGCAACACCTTCAAGAAACTTTCTTGAAACCAAAGGCTCACCAATGGTTTGCAATCGTAAACCAATACTGTAACTCTGCTTTGACAGCCAAGAGAGAACCTTATCGAAGATAAAAGCTCCATCTTCTGTTTCCCACTCGCGATCATTTGTTCTCTTCCCCTGAAGATTTGGAACACCGCTAGCACAGTATGCACAATCAAAATTACATAAACTTAACCCGCATACGAACCATACATTGATACTTTTTTTTGATTCCATGGGCAGAATAACCTTACTCAAATATTTCTCGTTTATCTCTAACCATTAAAAAAACATACATCAAATTCGATAACAACCTAAATAGGTAGCATTTAAGACATCAAAAATGTACACAAACTCTAAAACCAAACTCAATGAGGTAGGAACCTACACATAATCTTTTAAGAAAATAAAAAAAAAAAGAAAACATTGTAGTTTTAGTTACTTTATTTGAACTGAACTGCATTTTTTGGCACAGATAACCCTTAACGTCATAATTAATATATTTCCGCGCCAACTATAGCCGAAGACAAATAAGAACCACGTAAGTTTTACTCGACATTCGAATTACAATCATTTAATTTAGCGCCATAAAAATGTACATCCGACATATTTTTTTCTGGTGCAATAACAGATACTACCCGTCACAAAATATATTAAAGACTTTCAACTCTTAATTTTTGTATGGTTATTTTCACATTATCTAGCTCGACAAATTAAAAATGACTTTAGTAAGATTAATTGCAAATACAAATTTGCCCATATATGAAAGGCTTCATAAGAGTCTTATTCAACAGACGCCTAATAGATCAGGAAAATGGGACGATATAGAGTTTACATTCGAAGAAACTGGCGAATGCGATTATGCTGTGATATTAACGCCGCCGAGCTCTGACATTAAAGTAAGTTGCCCACCAGGTAGGCTATGGAATTTTATTCAACTTCAGCCTAACACAAAGAATAGAAATACGTATAGAGGTGATAAGAACGCGGATAGAATATATACCGTCGATGAAACATTAGTCGGTGACAAATACTTTCTAACACCAATGATTCTCCCCTGGAGGCTAAATAAAAACTTTGATCAATTAAAAAAAATGGAGAGGCCATTTAAACCCCACGACATTCTTATTATTGATAACTTACCTTCATCAGTTGTTAGAGAAAATGTATTAAAAGACATAAGATACGACTTGAAAAAGCAGATTCCTGTGATCAATAAATTGAATAACTATCGGGAGATGGAAGATCAGCTATATAGACATAAGTACGCTCTAATTTTGGATGAGCCTACGACAAAACACTACTGGGGTGAGCATATCTCAGATATATTACTAAGTTGGACAATACCAATTGTTATAGGGCAGGAAAACATTCATGATTTCTTCCCCCCAGAATCAGTGATTCAAATTAACCCCGTGAATAATAATATATCAAAGACAATAGAAAAAATTATTGATCATGATAAATGGGAAGCGAGGTCTTCAGCACTTTTACATGCTCGCCACCTAATTATGGAGAATTACCAACTTTTCCCAAGATTATGTGAAGAAATACACAAACATCGATCTTCAAAAGATAACATCTCCCGACATCCAGTTAACAGGCTAATTTTTTCAAATCCCCAGCCGGAGGGCAGGCTTCAAAAATTATCTGAGGATATTATCGGGGTAAGTAATACAAACTACATACTAAAAAATACTAAAAATTTGGTCAAACAAATTAATATTATAACCTCCAAACTTCTAAAACAAAACAAATGGTCTGTTTGTGTCGGAATAAAAAACAGAAACGAGATGCTGAATGAGTCCTTGAAAACTTGGCTAGAAGCTCGTTTTGTCGAAGAAATTATCATTGTGGACTGGAGTTCTGATGAAGACGTTATGGAAGTAGTCAACAAAAACAAGGATTCAAGAATAAAGGTTGCCAGAGTAAACGGAAAAGAAAAATATCACTATTCCGCAGTAAACAATCTAAAAGTTAGACTCTGTCGTAATGAACACATATTTATTACTGACAGTGACATTAAGATAATTGATCCGAATTTTCTTTCGGATCACCGTCTTTCAAACGGACAATTTTATCATGGACACTGGACAGATCAACCACACACAACGGGATCCGTTCTAATAAGAAAGTCTGACTTTCTCAAAGTCAACGGCTACAACGAAAGCCTAACCTCCTATGGAGTTGAAGATCTCGACTTACAGGAGAGACTAAAAAAATCTGGGTTGAAAGGTCAAAGAATTAAGAAAAACTACATTCATCATATTCCACATCCTAGAGAACACAGAAAAAATCAACTTGATTCAGTTAAGAAAAACCGCCGTATAACCTCAGACAAACCGTGGACAGCTAACGAAAATATGGGCGAACATGAAATTACCTTTATTGAACTGTAACCATTACCCTATCCCGTAATATTATATTTACAACTAAATAGCATAGTTAATAGATGAAAAATAATTTTTTCCGCAAAGAAGCAGTAGATAATTTCTATTCCGAGAAGAATAGTAATTTAATTGAGGTGGAATCATTTTCGTCAAAAATAACCTTAATTGTTTTAGGTATAATTTCAAGCATATTTTTACTTATTATAATATTTATACCCTATTCAAACAAAGTTAAAGTCTCTGGGATACTAGTCCCAGATAAAGGAATATCAAGGTTGTATTCCAAATCTTCAGGATTTATTAGTGAAATACATATAAATAAAGATGATTTAGTTGAAGCTGGGCAATCAATACTTTCCATACGAATAAGCGGATCAACATCAGAAAGTGAAAACGAATACAAAGACAAACTCAAAAACCTAGAAAGCCAAAGATCAATAATATATGAGCAGATAAAAGTTAACAATTTGAACACAGAAAAGAAATCGGAACGTGTAAAACAAGCTATAGAGGAAAGTCTTAGAAAGGTTGATGTACTAAAAACCGTATTAGAACTAAACAAGAAAAGCTATGCTTTAGCAAAAGATCAACTTAAGGCAGCTACCGTATCGAGAGACCATTTGGCCCCCTACCGCATAGCGGAAATAGATTCAAACAAATCAATATATGAAACCAAATCGGAATTAATCTCAGTTGAGATTCACATAACCAATTTACTACGAGAAAAAGAGCAACTTGAAGCAGAGAATAAATTATCAAATCAAAAATATAATCTTAGATTAAGTGAAATTGAACAGTCAATTATTACGCTAAAATCACATTACCAATATGAAATTACATCTCCTATTAAAGGAAAAATAATAGGCCTACAAGGAAATGTAGGAGACAGAATAAATGAACTAACTACCTTAGCCACGATTATACCTGAAAAATCGTCACTTATTGCTAAATTATTTGTTCCTGCAAATGGAATGGGGAATATTGGTATCGGGGACAGAGTAAAAGTTGCCTATTCAGCTTTTCCAAAAAACACCTATGGAATGTTTGACGGAACAATATCGGCATTAGGCGATACCGTGCTAAAAGAAAACGAAGTTCACACATTACTTTCATTACCCAAAGAACACTACTTCGTTTTTCATTGTGATATAGATAGACAATCAATCAAGATAGAAGACAAATTATATAATTTAAAGCCAGGCATGGAGTTAACAGCCACAATTGTAACTGATAGAAGAAATATATTTTTTCGAACTTTTAAACCAATTATAGAGCTTCTGAAAAATATGTAACAAGGAATACAATTTAATCGTGAACAATTATCTCAACTTCAACAAAGTTAAAGAAAAAGTCCCCGTTCTTCTTCAGGATTATGACCATGATGGTACATTAGTTTGTCTTACCATGGTTTTGAGATACTATGGTAACTTTAAGAATATTAGCGTTATTCGAAAACAATCTCAGCAGGCGCATACAGGTGAAGCATTTGAAGACTTACTAAAAATGGCGGATAATTGTCATTTAAGTGCAAAGCAGCGGCGCATTGAATTTAATCAGATTGACAAACTTCTTTTACCAGCAATTATTCATTGGGAACTTAATAGATTTGTTGTATTAACAAACGTATCATCAAGCACTATAACCATACACGACCCAACTTTTGGGAAAAAGGTTATCAACAGAAAGGAAGCCAATAAATTATTTTCTGGATACTCTTTTGAACTCAAACCTAAAGCATCATTTGATAAACCTGAGCAAAACAAAAGCTTCGACTTAAATGAAGTATTTGGTCTACTCAGTGGTTTCCGATCTTCTCTTAAGGCAAGTATTTTACTTGCTCTATTTTCCCAGGTGTTTATTCTATCATTTCCTTTTTGCTACAGGATTGTAATTGATAGAGTTGTTGAAAATGGTGACGCCAACTTATTATTTATTATTCTATCATTTTTTACCGTGCTAGCCATATTTCATTTTCTCGTAAGCCTTCAAAAAGCGAGAGAAGAGTTATTTTTGGGTACCAATTTAATATATCAGACAACTTCAAATGTCGTCAGACATCTATTCTCCTTACCTATCAAATATTTCGAATCAAGGGTGCCAGGAGATATTGTATCCCGCGTAACAGCATCAAGAGAACTCGAAAAAGTCCTTTCAGAACGATTTATTAGTTCTACCATTAATGCTGCCATATCTATTCTTGTTCTTATCATCATATTTGCCCATGATCTTACTATAGGTTTCGCTTTTGTACTTTTCATTGCAATATTTTCGGTGATTTCAACAATTCACTTTAAAAAGTTAGCAGTTATTGAAAGAGAGTCAGCTATTAATGCTGAAGAAGAACGTACTAACTTATCCGAATCCGTCCAATCTATCCAGACAATTAAACTATATGCGGCAGAAATTGAACAACTAAACGAATGGGATAGAAAGTACATCACCACCCTAAACAGTAACATTAAGAAAAGTCGCTCTAGGTTACTTTTCCGGCAGTCAGGGGATCTTATATTTAATCTAAATCGATTATTCGTAATGTATCTATCTATTATGATGGTAATTAATGGTACCTTTACAGTTGGAGAGTTTTTTTCAATATTTATTTATGGAACACTTTTAACAACACGTGTTCGAGACTTAATAGAGTCAATTGTCGGATATCAAATGTTGTTTGTTAGACTTGCTCGAGTATCAGACATACTCCTGGAAGCACCCGAAAACACTAATACCAACAATCCTGCGCCTACAAATTTGACCGGTGCTATTTCGATTTCAAATCTTACTTTCAAATATCCAAATGAAGGAAAAAATTTAATTGAAAACTTAAGTTTGGACATTGTTCCCGGTGAATTTATAGTTTTAACAGGCGCTTCGGGCTGCGGAAAAACTACTCTACTTAAGCTTATCTTAGGGTTATATAACGCCGATTCAGGAGAGATTCGATACGATGATGTCAGTATTAAAAATAGTGATTTACGAGGTCTGAGAAAGCAGTTTGGGACAGTAATGCAAAATGACTCTATTTTTTCCGGATCAATTGCTAGCAATATAGCACTATTTGATTCAAATCCAAATTACGAAAGGATTCAAGAGGTAGCTAAGTTAGCTCTTATTGACGACGTAATTCAAAAGTTTCCGGCAAAGTATGACACAATAATAAGACAAAATAGCGGGAGATTATCAGCTGGCCAAACTCAAAGAGTAATATTAGCAAGAGCTCTTTATAAAGATCCTAAAGTATTATTTATTGATGAGGGAACTGCATTTTTAGATGTTGAAACCGAAATCCGACTTAACAGAAACCTACAGTCTCTTAATGTAACACGTATCGCTGTAGCACACAGACCAGAATCCATTCGTCTTGCTGATAGAATATTTGACCTAAGCGAACAACAGTTTATCGACAAATACAACTTTATTAATAAATTTGAATCAAATAGACCGCAACTGTAAAATGAAAACCAACTTACTTTTTTATTGTGAACAACAGTATGGATGTGGTCATTTTCAACGTACCGCAAACATCATCGAACATTTACTTAACCAAAACAATCATTATGATATACACCTAATATTTGGCGGTCGACCCGTACAACAGCCTGAGTTTTTTGAAAAAATTGACTATAGGTTAATCCCCATGATTGAAGGCGGCGTGAATTGTCACTTCAAGGAATCCATGGGATATAAGGGAGATTGGAATATCTATTCTAACCTAAGAAAGCAAGCGATTAGGGACCATATTTTAAAAATTGATTACGTCGATTTATTACTAATTGAATTTTTTCCATTTGGAAGAAAGGAATTATCCCCATACATATTAGTTCTTATTGAAGAAGTTAAACGAAAATTTCCAGGAGCTAAAATCATTAGCTATGTACGAGAAATCGTCGATAAAAAAAATAAACTAGACAGCTTAGAAATACTAAAAAATTCTGTTAGATACTTTGACAATATTTTCATCTGTGGAAAAAAGAGCATCTGGAACTTCGATTCAAACAACCCAATTTTTGAAATACTCGAACCGATAACAAATTACATTGGTTATATATGCCCACCAGGCATGCAAGTCACCGGTAACGCCCCTCCCCCTAAAAAAGCGGCCATTCGTTGTATCTCTTCAGTGGGCGGAGGAAGAGATGGCTTAGAAATACAGCAGCGATTCTTAGAATCTATAAACGGGATAGATTTTAAACAATACCGTTTATATTTTGATGTATTCCTGTCAAAACACTACGATAATGACACGATCAATAGACTAATAAATACTTACGAATGCAAAAACATTAAGTTTCATAGATTTTCGAATGAGTTTAAGAGTAAGCTTGCGGAAAGTGATATTCATTTTTGTATGGGGGGATATAATTCCGTATTTGAAACCCTGGCTTGTGGTTCATACCCTGTTATATTCCCTCGTCAATGGGAAGCAGAACAACTAACCCGAGGCCATTATCTAGCCGGTAAAAATCTTGCCTACACTATAAATCAGGATAACATTTCATCTAAATCTATCTTGAAATCCTTATCTCGGTATACCAACAAACCACCAAGAAAAGATATAAATTTTTTCGCTGATAGTTTAGGTATAAGTTTAGCATTTAATTCCGCGTTAAACGACTCCAATGACAACAAGATTATGATTTTGGAAAATATTTCATTAAGCATAGCCACGGACAGAAAATTAAAATCCAGTGAAGATCTAATTTCCATGTGGAAAATCGGACGTACACTGTCTAAAAGTATAAAGTGGAACAGAACCTTAATCTATAATTTTTTAAACAACACAAACCATCACTTTGAAAAAATTCTTAGACAATCACTTCTCACAAACAATATTGAAGAAAGCCCTCTCTACATAAAGACTCGTTCGAACAGCTCAAGTCCAGAAAGTCAAGATTTCACTTTTGAAGATATTGTTAATAACCCCTAAAAAACCGAATTAGTAAAGATTGACATCCAGAAATGTAAAACGGATAAATTATGAACGTAAATTATAGAGATTCGATAAAAATTGTGTTCTATGGCATTAACGGACATGGATTGGGACATATTTCTAGGTTACTTAATATTGGACGAATCCTCAAAGAACTATGTATTTCTTCTTACGTAAAACCCGAGTTTATATTTTTAACAACTTCAGAAGCTTCGCATATCGCCAACGAATTTCCGGTATATAAAATTCCTACTATCCAAAATATAAACTCAGAAGATCTTGTAGCGAATACAAGATTTTTTATATCCAATCTTTTTGGTGCTTTCCGGCCTGATATCGTTGTTATGGATACTTTTCCGGCCGGGTCATTCAACGAATTCTTAATGTTTAAAGATTTCTGTAAAAAGCGAGTTTTTGTCAATAGGCATACTAAAGACTCTAAAAATCAATCAAACGAAAAAACTGATCTTCTTGGTTACTATGATTTGATATTAACCCCGGACAAACCCGACAACAATTTCAAATATTCTATTCCGGACAAGGTCAAGTATCATAAATTCACTGATACTATACATGGATTTCGACCTGAACTTTCGCTCTCGAGAGAAAAAACAAGGGATTATTTTGGTATAAGCGACGACGAAAAACTAATATACGTTTCAGCAGGAGGCGGTGGAGATAAGGAAGCTTACAACCAAATAGATACAATCATAAGCTCATTTTCGAAATCTCAATATAATTATAAATTTATTGTCGGCTATGGTCCTTTATATAACGGAAAAATTCACTATAAGGAAAATGTTATTCCTTATACGGGGTACGACATAAGAAGGTTTTTTAATGGGCTGGACGGGGCAGTTTGTGCTGCAGGGTATAATACATACGAAGAGCTACTTGCAGCACGAGTACCAACAGCATTTTATGCCCAGGAGAAAGGAACAGACAGGCAAGACCTAAGAATCAAAGACGGAAACAGGAATGGGTGGAACGAAATTATAACCGACATTAACAATCTAGACGAGCTAACAACAAAAGTTTTCGCGATACTTAACAATCCGTCGGAAACAATGCCAAACTTAAAAAATCGGCCTAGGCCTAACGGGGCATTAAATTCTGCAACGGAAATACTAAAGCTCTACTCAATGCAATCGAAATCATATCTAGACACACAAGCCATATATTTTGTTGCTCAATTATATAAGGCCTGGTCTAACACATGCAATTACCACGATATCAAATATTCTGATCTAGCTATCACAGCGATACGTATTCAAAAAGCGATTCTCGGCACCGAATTATGGTCTGACCTTTGTGAACAGTGCTTTATAGAACACACAAATCAGAGAGAGATACCAATAAATCAAGTTAAAAACGCCTTAAACCTTAGTTACTCCGCTCTTCAAATCGGAAACTCATATCCAGGTATAAAAATGGATAGTTTTGTTAACGACTTAGAAGGTTTTTTCAGAAAAACCAAAAGTACCACCATTACCTTAAATCATTTTTCCAAATTCATTGAAGAAAGAAAAAGAGCACATGAAAAGTGGAAAAAGCATACTAGGAATGATTAAAAAATGAAAGTTTCCGTTATTATTCCTACATACAACCGAGACTCATTGTTACGTACAACACTAAAATCTCTGAGCAATCAATCCTTCTCGAGATCTGATTTTGAGGTTATCGTAGTCGATGATGGCTCATCAGACAAATCAATGGACGTATGCAATGAATTTGAAGAATTATTGAATATAACATACCTTTTTCAAGAGGATCTTGGTTATAGAGTATCTCAAGCCAGAAATCTTGGAATATCTCATGCAAAAGGTAGTATTCTAATATTTCTGGATTCGGGTATAATTACATCAACCAACTTCATTAGCTCCCATTACTCAACTCATTACAATAACGCCACATCAAGCGACGCTACTTACGCCGTGGTTGGCTACATCTTTGGCACCAATCAAAATTTACATTACGAAGATCTTCCACACAAATTCAATATAGATTGTCCAGACGAAGCCATCGAACAGTTGGGAAAATCGGAGCTCTATATAGATACAAGAGAGTCAGCTTTCTCTGAATACTTCGATAAACTCGAGTCTATGCCCGCCCCTTGGTGTTTATTTTGGAGCGGTAACATATCTGTAACCTCGGAATTATTAAATAAATCTGGTATATTCGAAGAGAACTTCAAATCTTGGGGTATCGAGGATATAGAATTCGGCTATCGCCTTTTTAAGGCTGGCGCCCAGTTCAAACTCCAGCGTAGCGCAACTGGACTTCATATCCCTCACAGCAGAAATCAATCGATCAATAATAAAACAAATGGTATAAATAAAATCGCCTTTTTCGAAAAACACCCTTCAATTGAAACCGAGCTGTACATTAATAGTAGCGCTCGCAAGTTTAACTATGAAATATCGGATTTTTTTAATAATCAATCAAGACAACTATATCGGAAAAACTTTCCAATTCTCAGATTCAGAAAATACTTAAACAAGCTTAAGCTTACCAAAAATACATTATTGATTGGAATAGCCGATCCATTATTGATATCACACATATCCCCTTCCACAATTATTGAAAACTGTTCAACAACCTACAGTCAGATAATTGAGAAATTTCCAGATATCGCGGTATTTAACAGACTAGGTGTATATACAACGTTCAATGACAAAAAATTTGACGTTTGTTTTGTTTGTATATTGGAGAGTCACTCGAGTATATATATAAACAAACTATTTACGGAAGCACTCAGAATATCAAAAAGTTTAGTCGTCGTCACAACATCGGATATTAGCGCTCTTACTCGATACAAGATGAAAGAGACATCACAGTTATCGGCTATATTTTCGGCTTACGTTGTAAGCCAGAGTTAAGCATAGTACAACTATTTTTAATAGTAGCCGAAATTCCTAAGAATTTTATTTACATTTACATATTTGATTCTTGAACGTCAGACTATCTCAAACACCAGATCGTCCGGGATGTTCCTTTAGTATCAATATCAATGTGATTATATATTGAATCGCGAGAAATTAAAGATATCGGTATAGAGTACATTCCTAATACTCTTTGTAATATACTCGTACATAGGCCTTGTTTATTACATGATATATGAACAGATTGTTATCTTGTAGTGCCATTAATAGATTGTATCAAAGGGATTATAGCTCCATGCCTGAACCCAATCCAAAGAAAATCATGACCTTTCCGGCACCGAAAGATCTCGGCCAGTGGCTCAAAGTTAATCACGCCACAGAAAACGAGCTTTGGGTAAAGATATTTAAAAAAAACACGAATATTCCAAGCGTGACATGGGACGATGTAGTGATTGAAGCTTTGTGTTGGGGTTGGATCGACGGTATCAAAAAATCAATCGATGACCAAGCCTACCTTCAACGTATTACTCCCAGAAAAGCGCGAAGCAGCTGGTCAAAAAGAAACCGGGAGCATGCGGAACGTTTAATAATCGAAGGCCGAATGAAAGAATCAGGACTGACGCACATTCGTGCAGCCAAAGCCGATGGTCGCTGGGAAAGTGCCTATACGGCAAGTGAAATAGAAGTGCCAGCGGATTTTCTGGCAGAATTGGAAAATAAGCCAAAGGCGAAACAGTTTTATGAAACACTCACCAAATCCAGTCGATATATCATCGCGCAAGGATTAACAAGTGCAAAGAAACCGGAAACACGACAAAGACGGTTTGACAATTTCATAGATATGCTTATCCGCGAAGAAAAGCCGAAATAGTTTCTTCTATTTTTTTCCCAAAAAGACTCTCTAAATGCCAGGGAAGAATGGCTTATATATTAATGAGCGAATATAACGATGAGTATATGGATGGCACATGGGACACCTCCACGCAGTTAACCTAACTATTGAAGGTGTCTACTTTTCGTGGGTAACTCAGGCGCATAACACCCAAAGCAGCAGTTCGGCCGCTGCTTTTTTTTGTTAAGCATTTTTCTCCAACCACTTTATGGACTCTTCTCTTAAGTGCTCAAGAAACTTGGCTTCCGCCTTTTCTCGGGGTAGATCAACATAGTAGAGAATCATTGACCCGTCTCGGCAATCCCAAATTTCCCTCAACCAGCAAAAAATTGCACCCAATCCCAGATTGGAACCTACATGCTCTATATCAGGAAGTACGTCCGTTACCGAATGGTGCAATTCCCAGTATATGTAGTTTGCACCTTCCATTAAGTCTATTTCCTCCTCAACCATCCGAGTAAGAGTAACTTTAATAAGATATTTCGCTGCCTCAACTCTACTAGGGATGCAGTGACCTAGCTCCTCAAGAGCATTTTCAAATAGTACACCGACAACAGAAAATATGGGCTCACGCTCCATAGATATTTCGTTTATTGAATCGGTAAAGATTCCATCAACCAACCACTGATCTGCGATTCTGTATATATCCTTGCTAGAAAGCTGATTCAAACTGTACTTTGCTGCTGCTTCTTTTGGATTCATTCGGTTGATGCTTAACGGGTCGGGCTATTCAGCGGCTCTTTAGGGCTGGCTGTAACGCGTTAATAAGCGGCCGCGCTCGCTCATACTTCCCAACCATTTCATAATTCAAATTTAATTCTTACTCAATTTGCAACTCTACGCGGACGACTTGTGTTACAGCTCTACCCGACCCGATACATGGCCGAGTTTGTGCAGCGAACGAGGCCATGTATTGCCTTTAGCAACGAAAATTTACGGAGCCGAAGGCGTAGTAAGTTTTCCTATTGCCTAAGTTTGTTACATTAACCATTCTGCTTACGACGAACCAACACCCCAGTTATCCCCAATAAAAGTAATGTTAGGGAACTTGGTTCTGGCACTTCGACTCTAGCAATGAAGCTAACACTGTCAGCAATTGTTCTTGCTGCCCCCATCGGATTATCGCCCTGTGGTAAAAATCCTAACCATGTATTTCCTCCTCCTTGGTAAAATTCCTCATATCCAGTTAAACCTATCATTGAGGTGATACCCCACCCAGGTCTTACGGTAGTCCAGCCAGAGGATGCTCCTTCTATTATCCCATCATGCCAGGATAACTCTGAAAGCATATCGTCAGATAAGAACCCAAAATCCACTAACGAACCATCCCAGTTGTCCAGTACATCATACTTATTTCCAGAAAAATCTCTCGCTACCCATGTTAAAGGGCTCAAAGGCGTCCACCAAGTGATTGCCCCTGCTCCCTCCGACCAACTGGTAATTGTTAGCTCATCCGTTTTAGTATTTACGGTACCTTTCCATTGTGGGCCATCGTTATCTTGAAATTCAACATCTATTAGTAATGCATTAGCTTTCATGGACAAACAAAAAATCAAGATCAGACTTAATCCTATATTGGTACTCATTATTATTTCCTTGTGAAGATTTATAAATGTAACGCCCGCCACAACCGTATTTATGGAGTGGATTAGTTTTTGTTAAAAAACGAAACGAACAAAAAGCAAGCACCAGAATAAATATCGGTTTGCTGGCACTTGTTAAATTTATATATTTGACAGCATCCATGGTGCATTTGCTGCCGACCAGCTTGGTTGACCAGCGCACGTTTGCCCAGCGGAGTATTGAACCCTTATTTTCGATTTCATCGCTACCGAGGAGAGCATAAGAGAGTACCAGCCGCGACATGATTCCGGCTTTACACCCTTCCACTCCGCATGTATATTGCAAACAGTTCTACCATCAGAATTGCCATATAGTTGACTTGAAATTACTTCTACATTCCCTTCCCTAGTAAGCTGTACACGGGCCACCATCCCATCACAAATAGTAGTTGACAAAACTGGTGCCGACAAAATTGCAAGTACAAAGAATATAATTTTTCTCATTTTGATCCTTATTGATATTTAACATGTTTATTCTACGCATCAGGTGCGTATATCCCCTTATTCGTATGTTTCTTTTTTTCCGTTTATAATTTTCTTTAAAATCAAGAAATTAACTATATCACACGCTGAAAAAAGCGTACACGAAGTGTGAAACCACTTAGATTTATGTCGCGTAAAATTTCCCACCTTTCAACAACGTAATTACATAACGTTTTGATTTGAATAAACTTCCAATAATTGCTCATTAAGCGACCAGCAGGTTATGCGCATTATGTACGTATAATTCTGACAAACAATACTCTATAGAGAGTTGAAAACGCCCCTATCTGATATACCCCATGCCTACGCAAAAAAAACCAACCAAATTGTGGTAGTTTTGACACACCTCGAAGCGCTTGAGATGATTTCTCACCCAAAAGGCACCACCAGACTCATTGCCTAACTCATGCATGGTTCAGGATTACGAATTTTTGAAGTAATCTGTTTGAGAGTCTCCGACATTATTTTTGGTATGAATGCAATCACGGTAAGAAATGGGAGGGGATCGAAAGATAGAGTAACTCTGTTACCGGAATTCGTTGTTCAACGTTTGTCACAAAAAATCCCTTTTGTGACAGAGCTACACCTAAAGAATTCTGCAGATGGTTACGGGGAAGTTATCTAGCACACAGAGCGCTGCCAAATAAATCTGGAGCTTTCTAATAATGCGGAGGCCGCTCATTTCCACCATCGCTTTTATGGCTCTCGAATTCGTAATTCATATCATCCATTTTCTTGTACAGTTTGCGAAATTGTGCCTGTAAACTTTCCAACGCAGCGCCCTGTTCTATCACCAGTTCATTGAGTGTTTGTATTGTGTCTTCCTGAAATTCAATACGTGCCTGCAACTCGGTAATGTGTTCTTCCAATTCGCTGTTATTCATACTTCATACCTTGACGTTATCTGGTTTCAAAACCAGCACGATCTAATCTTTGTTTTAGTTTCCTGGCAAAGTCGTTTTGCTCGGTTCCGCAATTTCGCAGCCACCAGGTTTCTTGCTCGGCAATTCCACTGCGCTCTATTCGTGCGCAGATATCGCCTTGCTTAATATTCAATTCACCAAAGGCATTTTCGCTGAGAGCAAAAGGTTGTTTTTCACGGCGCTTCTGTGCAGTTTTAGAAATACTTTGCCTGCGGGCGGATTCCTGTAAATCCTGATATAAACGGGAATCAAACATCTCACCTTGAATACCCCTGTTGCTTTCCTCGTTATTATCAGGCACCGATCCAGCGGTAGCAATTTCTGAAATTAACTCAGACCATATTAACCTAACGGCTTCTTCGCGTTCAGGCTTATCGATCTCCACGGTCTGCGGCTTTTCTTTGTTTAAACCGGTATTCGGGAGCACTTTATCTTTCACCTGTTGCTTATTAACTTCCGGTGCGAGTTCACTCTGGTATTCTCTGGCGTCCTGTATTGTAGGCTCAATTAACCTCAGGGTGACACTGGCGACATCATTTTTCTTAGCTTGGGGCTGAATAATTGATATCTCGGCAACTTGAAGTCTCGGCAAGCAATAAAACCAGAAAAACGTGACCAATATAAGAAGAGACAGAAGAGATATGTGCCATATACGTTCGTTGTCGACATCAAAAAGTTGCCACGCTTCACCGTACTCCTGACTCTTCACCCCGCCCTATCTCTCCAGTCATTTACCGGAGATTAGGACAAAGCTGACAGGAATTGGTTCAGCGCTGGCTAGAGCCTATTTACGATGAAACTCCACATGCACTTCCAGCTCAATATCATCACCGATGGTCGGCACATAACGGTCCAGGCCGAATGCACTGCGACTAAATAGCGCCTTGGCTTCAAATCCCAGAGTATACTTTTGTGTCAATATATTATTCGCCCCACCGTTAAATATCACTTCAATATCCACTGGGCCGCGAACACCAAGAAAGGTCAAATAACCAGAAAAAACCGCTTTACTCTCTGAGATCTGTTTGGCAGATTCGGATTCAAAAATGGCCTGCGGAAATTCGTCGGTGTTTAACCAATCTTTCCCCCTGAGCGTCTCTTCAAAATCCGGGCTGTTCACATCAATGCTGGACATATCCACAATGGCATTTAACTTTGAATTGGCAAAGTTATCCGGGTCAAAGGTTAAGCCTGCATCAAATGTATTAAAGCGACCGATGAATTTGGAAAACCCCATATGGTTCACTTTAAAAAGCACCGTTGCATGGGATTTATCCAGCTCATAATTGCCCTGTTTAATTTCTGCAATTCCGCTTTTGATATTTGGCTGAATTAACGCTGCGCAACTCACCAGAAAAAAAACGGTAAGAAATAATAATGCCCGTGTGATCATATACTGTTCCTCAATTAAGCAAACCAGTGTCGTGTCCGATTTGCAAATGCGACTAACGATAGCATAACAGGGACTTCCACCAGAACACCAACCACCGTTGCCAAAGCAGCACCAGAATGTATACCAAATACCGAAATCGCCACCGCCACCGCCAGTTCAAAAAAGTTGGATGTACCAATCATACAGGCAGGTGCTGCAACGTTATGGGGAAGCTTCATCTGCCGAGCAGCAAAATAGGCAATGGCAAAAATACCGTAGGTTTGTAGCAAGAGCGGAATCGCAATCAATACAATTGCGGTCGGATTATCCAGTATGGTTTGCGCCTGAAAACCAAACAGTAACACCACCGTCGCCAGTAAACCAATTATCGACCAGGGCTTTAACGCGTGAATAAACCCATTCAGTTTTGAATGATCATTGCGTTTATCCAGTTTTTTCCGGGTAAAGATCCCTGCCAACAGGGGTAATAGCACATACAATACCACGGATAAAATCAGCGTTTGCCAGGGTACATGAATTTCCGTTACACCCAGTAAAAATGCAGCAATGGGCGCAAAGGCGAAAATCATAATCACATCATTAATCGATACTTGAACCAACGTGTAATTGGCATCACCCTTGGTTAGCTGACTCCATACAAATACCATTGCAGTACACGGTGCCACACCCAATAAAATCATACCGGCGATATATTCCGTGGCTGTCTGGGGGTCAACCCAATCGGCAAAAATACCTTTAAAAAACAGCCAACCCAGTGCGGCCATACTAAAGGGTTTAATCAACCAATTAATAACTAACGTTAAGATAATGCCCTTTGGTTTCTTTCCCACATCTTTTATTGCAGAAAAATCCACCTGTATCATCATTGGGTAAATCATTAACCAAATCAGTACCGCTACCACCAGGTTTACATGGGCATATTCCAGGGAGGCTACCCAGGTAAACGTCGCGGGTGTGATGCTGCCCAATCCAACACCTGCCAGAATGCACAAGCCAATCCAAACGGATAAATAACGTTCAAATAAACCCATAAAAAATACCCCTGCCCCAATTAAATAGAACGCTGGTTAACGCGTTGACTTAACTGCTCCGCGGTTTCCACCCGTTCAGAATAACGATCCACCAAATACTCTGAGTTATCACGGGTAAGTAGCGTAAACTTTATTAATTCTTCCATGACATCCACAATCCGGTTGTAATAGGCGGACGGTTTCATTCGCCCATGCTCATCAAACTCCAGAAACGCTTTCGCCACAGAAGATTGATTGGGAATGGTGATCATCCGCATCCAGCGCCCAAGCACCCGCATCTGGTTCACGGCATTAAAGGATTGCGATCCACCACAAACCTGCATTACCGCCAAGGTTTTTCCCTGGGTCGGTCGAACCGCACCAAGTGATAACGGCACCCAATCAATTTGTGCCTTCATAATACCGGTCATCGCCCCGTGCCGTTCTGGAGAACACCATACCTGACCCTCCGACCACGCCATTAATTCACGAAGCTCCTGAACCTTGGGATGATCTGCGTCGGCATCATCTGGTAAGGGCAAACCAGAGGGATTATATATACGCACCTCTGCGCCCATGCTGATTAATAATCTGGCGCATTCCTCTATCACCAAACGGCTGTAGGAAACCTTACGTAGTGACCCGTAGAGCAATAAAAACCGGGGTTTATGGCCGGAAAAAGAACGATTAAGTTTTTCCCCTTTCGGGATGTGAAATTGTTCGGTTTCAATGTTCGGCAAGTCCAGCGTTAGGGCATCGGTCATGCTATTTTGCCCCCAAAGTATTTAACGCTTGTCTTATCTCTGTCTCTGTTAACGCATCAAAATCAATTTTTAACAACCCGTGAACACGCTGTTGAATTTCCGCAATAGTTTGCCTGAAAGCGGCTGCAACATCTTCTTCAGAGCCCTCCAGTTTGGACGGGTCTGCCAACCCCCAATGGACTTTAATGGTTTGCCCAAACCAGAGTGGACAGGCTTCACCGGCAGCAGAATCACAAACAGTCACCACAATATCCGGTTCAAATTCTTCAAAGTCATGCCACGATTGACTGCGCAAGCCTTCGGTCGAAATACCCGCTTCATTCAGATACTTAATGGAAAGTGGATGTACTTCACCAACAGGTTGGCTTCCAGCGCTCTGTGCCTGAATTTTGCCTTCGCCAAAGTGATTGGTTATTGCTTCAGATAAAATACTTCGACAGCGATTGTGTGTGCAGATATATAAGATTTTCATTGTCACTCACTATTGGATACACAGCGGTTAGGCGACGTGGTATTGCGCTCTAACAAACTCAGGTTACGCTCAATATAGCTGGGGTTTTGCGCGGCAGTTTTAACCAATACCGCTTTTGCCCAGCTCGGCAGGTTACGATGCAGTCGATAGTAGACCCACTTTCCCCGCTTATCATCGGATATCACTTCAGATTTTCGCAGTTCAGATAAATGACGCGATACTTTCGGTTGGCTCAGGTCCATCGCCACGGTCAAATCACATACACATAGCTCACCTTTTAACGTAAGCAACAATAACGATTTAAGACGCGTCTCTTCGGACAGACATTTATAAAAAGTTAACGGATCCAGTTTCAATTCATTGCCTCCAGCAAACATATTCGGAAAATCATATATGTTTACTAAAACAAGTCAAGTGACAGATTTGTGTCTTTAGGTAAAAACCCAAATTAAGGGAGTTTGGCGTGTGGTAAAAATTACCAACAGATGCAACCAAGATTCAACAATAAGTGTTGAATCAGTAGCCAACTAATTTATATATGTAGTGATTAACCTTAGTGCTGATCCCTTTCATATATCAACGCCTGAATTGTCGTGCATCACTTATTGCTCTTTTTCTCCCACCTGCAGCGGCGCCTGCGTTAGTAGCTCTTAGTGTTTCAGAAGTATCTAATGCGCCCGCTTGAGAGGTTTTCGCCGTATTCACCGGGCCAGAATAGTTTTTCTCAAAATCATCTATGGCCGTACCGACATCATATGTATGGCCCGTTTTGTGTTTTGCCAAATACGCTTTCATAACAGGAGGAACATGATCATCCATCCCCCCAAGCCCGAGCATTTGAGATGCCGTTTGCCATTTAAGTGTTTCGCGTGAGTTATGAACCAGTTTTGCCATGTTCTCAAAACTAGTAGCATCCGCTTTTACATCGCCAAACGCGGAATGAAATATTTTTGACTCTGCACCGACAGCGCCTTTATCTTCAAACTCTGCGTAAGGCGACATCATTGTTCGCACTGTTTCAACTTGCCCTCTTACAGCCATTTGGTGCGCACCCAAAATAGACCGAGTTAAACCGGTTTCTTTTGCCGCAACTTCATCAAACTCCTTCTGTACTGCCTGAGCTCTTGCCCGATCCTTCCGCCCATGACCATGGGCAATATGCTGGTTGGTATTGGACACCTTCTTTAACGCACCAGGGTGACCAGAAAGACCATTACCCTGATACCAAACAAGGCGATCAGTATCAATTCGAAGAGGAGAAACAATATCAACAAACTCCTCTGCTTCACGAAGACCTTTAGGTTTAACTGTGCCCGGCATCATTCTGGCAAGGGTTCTTCTCACAGTAGAGGTGCGCACAGGTTCATCTTTACCTACACCGCCATATTTTTTCTTTCTGGCGGGAACACGGTATGCACGACCAAATCCCTTCCCCAGAAACTTTCCAGAAGCCGTGGAGCGGAATAACGCTTTTTTACCCACCTTTTTTAAGTGAGTTACAGTAGGTGCATCTAAATCCATTACAACCTCTTACAAATACTTAATTACTTTTGTCATATAGTGACAAAACACAGTTATATATCATTTTCTTACTATTGTTCCAAAATGGCTGCCTCAAAAAGAAAACATTTACCACTTCTATGCTTTTTTGCCGAACGACCGTGGTAAGTGATATCCATCCTATTCTCCGATTTAGATTACGATTTTTTCCTGGGGCTTGACTTTCCTTTATGACCTCGAATCACATTGTCAAATTCCGTTTCATCAAATTTCGAGGCATGTGCACCGAGCCTGCCAACAATGTCGCCAGTGCTCTTCATCCCGTTGGCGATATCCAGTGCCTGATGTTTAAAACGGTCGGTTCGAGTTTCCGTTGTTCTATGAAAACCTGAACCTTTGTGGGTTTCCGTTAACCCTTTACTGTTCATGGAAAGCGATGAGGTTTTGCCCGATTTCTGGTCAGCAACATGCATTTGTAACCCGTCGGCCGTTCGGGTAAATTTTAATGTTGTGCCCAACGCGTTAAATACAGCATTTCCATCTTTAGACATTTCAAAGGATTTTTTTCCAGAAACGCCTTTTATACCGTCCGCGGTATAACTTATTTTCCCTGCACCGCCCTTAGCCGAATTCATTTTTGGCATTGCAGATAAAACCGCATTGGGTGAAGACGCGGAGGACAGCTTCGACAAGCTCTTCAGCTGTTTCTGAACATCGCCATTATTTGCCAACGCGATCTACCCCTTCACCCATAGATATATCCCGATCATTTTTAGCTATTTTTCCTAGTTTTATATTTTATTCTTCCCGAACGATTCATATGATCACCAAGTTAATGTAAAAAATTGAAAAGCCTGGTAAAACGTAAAAACATTATTTTTTGTGATAATCAAATATATGTCGTACTTCGTCCGTATTTTGCTGCGATGCAAGTATTTCGCTCGTCGGGTTGGCCCGAAAAACGGCAGGCCCATCGGGCTGTTCAATATCCATTTGACCCGGTTTCTGCCCACCAAATTCTTTCCCTGGCATACCTGACGTATGCGAACGCGGGCCAGTATTTTGCTGATACATACGACCGCAGTTAAAGCACACCTGGTTCGGAATACTGGTGACCATCATAGATCTATCTGAATCATCTATTAAGGCATGACCAAGGTCTTGTTCAAGGAAAGCCACTGACATAGGTTCCGAGTGGTAGGTTTGTGCCGCAGTGGGTTTATTGCCAAAATCAAGCGCCGTTTGTATTCCCTTGCCATATAGGCTCTGAACACTTGAACTTCGTCGCTTATCCAGCGCCGTAGCGGAAATACCTTGTGCATACGCGGCGTCTTCCAATCCAAAAACACCAGAGTTTGGATCAAGGACAACATGCCCCATATCCGCCAACACAGCATTCGGTGATATCGGTTTATCTTTCGAATTTTTTGCTGATGTGGAGATATCTCTCCCCGCATTGGCGTATGCAGTTTCCGGATTACCTTTTTGATCCTGCGCATCCAATCCTATTGTTGTTGCTCGCGAACTCCAACGAAATGCTGAAACACTACCATTCGGCAACTCAACCATTCCTGAAATCGAACCTCGTCTTGAGCGACGAAGATCTCCCGAAACAGGCCCCCAATTTTGTTGAACATCCGTTACTTCCAACCCTGTATCAGTGGCGTATTTTTGATACGCCTTCTCATCTTTAAAACTCATGCTGGAAAAACGATGGTATTTTACCTGGCCAGTACCATGCTCCATTTCGGGACCAAAAGCCGCATCAGCAATTTTTACTGTTCGTTTTTTTACCGCACGTAATTGTCCGTTACCAGAATCCGCCATAAGTCACTACCGCTATATGAGTTTAATCGGTGAATCAATTTCGGTAAGCAACTTCGCCAATTTATCGATCAACACATCACTTGGTAATTCCTCACCCGAAACTGAGTGATGATAAAAGTTCAAATCTGCATCGGGATCACTTGCTTTAACTTCCAGCCTGGAAAAATGTTGATTGGAGATCACTTTTTGCGACCGTTTGTTACAGGCGTACACACCGCTATACATGTGGTTTACGCCTAAGCGCTTCGCAAGCACATTCAGTAACGACAGAGAATGTGTGCCAAATCCTTTATTCTGATAATCCGTACCAATACAAAAATAGAAATACCCTGAATCACCGGAAAAATGCAGACCGAGCAGACCAACAAAACCAATTTCACGGTGGAACACGCAATATATTTCTTTCGTCTTAGAAGCGTTTTCTTCATCTATCCAACCATTGACATCATCTACTGAACAAAAAAATGGCAAACGGGTGAGTTCAGAAATATTGCCATCTCGAAACTGATGCACTATTTCTTCGCTGTATTGCATGTTCAACGGTGTGAGAAAACAGGGGTTATCATCCTGAGAAATTTTCTTTCCAAACTCTGCTTTACTATTCTCCTTGCAATAGTCTCGAAGGTTGACGGCATCCAATAATAACTCTTCCTCTCCCAGTTGGGCATCGCCGTTTCTCGCCAGCGTATGAATGGTATCGTCCAATGAAGATACGGCCTCTTGCCAATTCGCAAGATTCATATTGGCGATGGCGAGATTAAAACTGTTGGCCGGGTCCGGAATGGTATTTTTTATTTCGCTAAATGCATTTTTTGCCAAAGGATAGTGGCCAATATCCAGCGCGAATGCGCCCAAATCAAAAACAAATTCAACACTGCTGCCTATGTCATAAGTATTGCTCCATACCTTATCTAATACATTTTTCCAATAGTGTTTATCCACCACATCCAGTGCTTCGGATTTTGACAATAATGCAGGAAGGAAAATATCTAAAATTCTTGGATCGTAATCGTATAAACGGATAAACCCCAGCATGGTATCCATACTGTAACTACCGCTGGTTTTCCTGACACCACTCAGGATGGGTAACAGATGATCAGGGGAACAGGATAAAAACTGGTCTTCGACACAGGATTGCGTATTACCAAAGTATTCACTGTGATGACTGAATAACTGAATGGAATACACCAAACCACCTTGACGTTGTTGATTCTGCCAACTTAATGCACCGTGATCGTCTGCGTAGGTTTTTAGTGCATGAAAATTAACAGGCAAAGAGAAACTGCCATGAATGGTCATGAATGGTACCGGCTGTAACCGAACATCCTGATCGGTATAAAAACCTTTATCGGCAGACAGCAGTAAAAAACGACCATGAGACATCTCACGAATATGTTCCACACATTGAATCGCACCAGTGGGATACAAAAGCACACTGCTATCAAACCGGTTACGATATTGATCAACCTGATTAGAGACAACAGGTGAAAGCCAATCGATTTTGTCGACAGCAGACCACTGAAAATCCAACTCGATATTATTAAACGGGTTGGCCGCCTCGAATTGTTTACCAGATATACAGGTATTATTCTGGTGAGTATCGTTTCTCTCTTTGTAAATCAAACCCACCTTACCTTCATACAAATCCCCGTAATGCAGATGAAATACATCATTTGTTAATCCATCAAAGACATAATTTGAAATAACAACAGGAGCATTAGCGAACTGATGAAGTTCATTTCCGTCTAGCAACTGGATTTTGTTCTGCGTTTCCACATCAAAACACCCCGCCGCCATTACCCCATTTTCAAAATACCTGTTCAGCTTCGGGTGATTGGCAATAAAACGTAAATTGGAATGTCCGATATCCGTACACAAAAAACGCCAATCGAGCCCATCAATGGCGGATTGTCTTAGGGCGTATTCAATCGCTCTCACCATATAAAAAGAAAAAGCGCCGCTGCCACAGCCCAACTCCACAACATACACCGGATGATCCGGATCGATATCTCCCACCGCGATGGCATCTTGCCAATATTGCACAATCACTTTGGCATAGGATTTCGCCAAAGCTGGGTTTGATGTGGCGTAGAATGGCAGAGAGCGATTTCGCCAGGGGTTAACACCCTGCTGAGTAAAATATTGCCTTTGCGTAGACCAAAGAGGGCTTTCACTAAACCGGCAATAATCCAGATTTTTTTGTTGAGAAGAATGTAAACCCAACTGAGACATCAACACATTATCCAATGGGCAACCATCTTGTTTTGTTTCGATAAAATTTAATGCTTCCACGTTGTTCCCTCTCGATTATTAACAACGGCTTTCTACGCTTATTCTAATGACTGAACTTAAGCACCCAAGTCGGTCATAGCCCGACTATCCACACCAAGTAAATCAAAAATATTCAACTGACCACCGCATTCCACGAAAAGCTCTTTATACAGTTCCCGCGTATCCATAGTTCCCCAACGACAGGCCTGCAATATCAGATACGGTGCTGGGCTATGTGGATCTATTTGCAACAAAGTTTGTGCGGCTTTTTCCACCTGCATATAGGTTTCGTTACGGCCGCTTGAACGTGGTGCAGACAATTCAGAATCACTGGATATATTGAAGTTTTGCTCCTCTATTGGATCATCACTCTCTCCGGAGGCCTCTAGCCCTCCCATCCCGCGTCTTTTCAGTTCAACGCCGAGAAACCCTCTGACCTCGGTTAAAAAATTCTCAATATTGGCCAAGCTGGGTGCATCGGCACCACAAAGATGATTAAGCGTTTTATTCAGTGAAACGGTACTGAGCAATGATTCATCCAGATTAGCTTGCAAAGCCTGCAAATCAGTGGATGACATACGTGTTAACCCGTTGAGTATCATGGCACTCTGGCTTAATTCATCTTTTGTTCGGGCTTTTTTGTCGACAGAGGCATTGGCTTTTAACCAGTCCGCCCAAGTATAAGGACGTTCACCTTCAACAGTCGGAATAAACGGAATAAGCCTGAGTGCGGGAATTAATTTCTCATTGGCCCAAATAATCGGGTTGATTCTAAATTCAAGGTCATTAAATTCAATATTGGGATGTAAGGTGTCCCAAAATTCCGAACACAGGTTTTCAATTACAAATAATGCGGGAGCAATTCCGGCAAAGCCATATTTATAAATACCGGCCTCTAGCAGCCAAACAGCCAACTGCACATCTTTTGTTTTGAATGCTAACGCATTGCCCGCCAACTCAATCACCCGACTCCATTCCGCTTTTTTCAGGTCGTGCTCCCATATACCAACGGGTAACGTGTCATCATCGCGGGTACGCGCTTTTTTAATGTCAAAATACAAATCTTCGTATCGAAGATACAAACCGGAAGGCGCTTCATCACTCACCGGTGTGACAAGCTTTTCAAATGAAATACCGTACAGAAAAAGAAGCTTCTCGGTCATAGCGGGTAAATTAATAGTAGGCATAAAAACCTCCGGGTAAAGACGGCGCAGATGCAGGAAAAACGGTTGAAAGTGATAGCGGCTCCAAGGTACCTTGACTATTTTTTACCAAGGGAACCACAGACATATACAGATTCGCGGTCACAGGGTTCTGACCAATATCGGCATACGCACGAGAATCGATTAAATTCGGGTCAAGAACCAACGGAACAGGAATAAGCATTACCTGTTCCTGATTACTGGTAATCACACCTACAGGTGGTTTATCAATACGATAGAGATCCAGCAAACGAAACAGCGCCCAATCACCGGTAAAGGTCTGGCCTAAGCTTTTTAGATTTGCGTTAACAGAGTCAACAAGCGCACTGTTTTTCGCCTTTTGAGTGTCGACAATATACGGCGAATCCTTGGACCAATTAATTGAAACGCTTAATGAATCACCATAATACCAGGGCAACTGTATGTCTGAGTTTTTGTCTTGCTGGCTCTCGTCAACATTTGAGATAGAAAAACGATTGCTGCCCAACTGCCAACGGGTTGATTGACTACTGACTAAATTTGTCTCTTTGACCAAATCGAATTTGGTCGACAAATAAATTGGCAAAGGCTGTGGCTGGTGAGCAAGACTGGTGGAAAATACGCTTTCCAGTGACTGTAATTGTTTTAGGTAGTTTTCCAGCTTCTCCCACTCTGCACTTTTAGGCACCAGGGTTTCAATCTGTTTTAACAAATTATCTACGGCACCGGTATTAGCAATTAAAAACTGGCGTAATTCTGCTGCCGAAGCGTCTGTAGTGCTTTTCGCATTACCATTAAATGGATATTTGCCATAAAATTTTTGATTATATTCATCGTGTAAGAACTGATAGGTTTGGCTGATTGCCTCTTCCAGTTGTATATTACACATATCACTCAATGCCAACGCCAGATGGCTTCTGCGTTTGGCAAACAGGTCATAACCATAACCACCTATTGGCAATTCAGCCACAGACGCACATAAATCCTCATCCGACGCCAATCTTTTATAGAGCGCATGCAACTCACCCAGTTGCGTATTGGCCAGTTCCCTCTGGTAGCTGGTGAAATCGGTCAATGTGTTTCGCCAAAAAGCAATAGAGGGACGTTCTTCCTGCCAGCTCGACCCGTCGTTTATTTCCGTTTGCCCAAGTAATACCAATGCCGGCTCAATATATTCCAATACAATGCGTGTACGTTTTTCTTCCGTTTTAAGGTAATCCTCCAAGTCGGCCTTGTTATAGAGCGTAAAACTAAAATCGCTGTTTAACGGCAGGTTACGCGATTGCTTCGGCAAAGATTTATACAAGCCCAGAGGTTCCGAATAATGACTCACCTGTGCAATCATATGCTTGGCATACTTTCTTGCGCAGCGAGTAATCTCTGAACTCACATCATTAAACTTCAGTTCATTCAGGTCTTTCGCCAGCGGAATAAGATGCGTAATCGCCCGATCAAAATTGACTTGGGTACTGGCAAGTCTGGACTCTTGTGAATCAACCTGGTTAAGCAGCGTCATCGTGTAGCCAGCTGAATTTTTCTCTACCTGGGCATTATATAAAACCTGTTCGATGGCAAATTTAACCTGGCTGTACGCCAGCTGTTTTAACGGGCTTTGTGCAAGATCAACCTCATCCAATTGGTTTGCGGAGATAAAAGTGTGGTATTCCCGAATATACTTTTCGGCGAGTGAAAGCTGACCCGCATCCCATTCCGACAACTCTGCTTTACAGGTTAGTGCCTGACCTTCCGGCAGCACCCTGGTCTGCTTAAAAAACGTGGCAGACATAGAGCTTTCTACATATTTTGCAATAATTGCCCTTTCATTGCCTTCGGTATTTTTCACCAGAACGGATTTTACTTTCTGAATATTTCCCTTTGCCTGTTGATCACACACCCCACCCGGTTGGAAAAATTCCAGCACAGGGGTATAGAGAAACTCAATGACATTATTATTCGGGTTATTGGCATTTAGTACCAACGCATCACCGTAGTTCTTTAATACTGAATGAATTCGATTGCAGGGCGTACCATCCGCCGGATTCTTTGAATAAAACCGGGCCGCCATTTGAGTCCAGGCCACGATAGAATCGTATGCTTGCTTGGGGTTATTTTCAATCGCTTGGGTTAAGCTAAAGGATGCTAACTGTTCAGTCTCTTCACCGGTATTTAATGTGAAACTATCAAAGCCGGATGTATTGAGAATATCGTCATACAAAGCTAAAGACATCAGACAGATATTGGTCGCGATCAGGGCCTCGGAAATAGGTTCACGCCGATCAAATCGACTCAGTTCAGGCAGGGAATCACAATATTGATGGTTACCATTGTCCAGGTATTTAAGCTGATAATTTTCCATCCATGGAACATTATAATTTAATCGAACCAGTGATTTTTGATGCTGCCCATTCACTCGACGAAGTATTTCAGGGGCATCCTTACCGTAAAGGCTTTCCATCAAACGAATAAGCAAACTCATTGGGTTATCAATAAACGCATGACTGGCGTTTTGTCTTGGGGCTATCCTCTTAAAATCATCCAGGTTACGCTCAAAGGTGACCAGATCTTTCATATATCGCTCTAGGCGCACATAACTTGGCGAAACCTCATCGCTTTGTTCACTTTCCAACGACCCCATTACCGGCGATATATAACTTAAGTCCTTGGCCTGACGCTGAATTCTGCATTGTAAATTGGGAAACACAACGGATTTCATGCCCTTATCAGAAAATTCTTTTTGCACATCCCCGGAAACGCTTTCCCACCATGAAAAAGGAATATTCCAATACACGAGATCAGTGTTAATGCTCGCCATACTCGCCAGCATGGAATACATGTCTTCCGCGGTATTCAAATCACTGCAATCACTTACTCCCCGACTGCGCCATTCCTGAATATTTTTAACTACCACCGAAATCGAATCCACCTGTTCATCAAGGCTTCGATCAGAAAAAAACAAGGAAGAAAAAATCAGTAAAAGAACGCATAAACTCGCAATTTGAAACCGATGAATATACCGGTTTCTCGACAGTTTTCGCCTTCTGGTCGGTTCGGCAACCATGCCATCACCGAACACCACTTTGTCAACAAGGTGATCGACAAAACAGGCTGTATCGCCTTTATCCTGATGCTCTGTTTCACTTACTGCAGGTAAACGTCCCGAAAAGAAAACACCCCTAAACAGCAATAAGTGGCCGACAGAACAATCCAAAAACAGGCATTGGGTCAGTTTTTTAATCGGCAAATAATACTTTTTCAATCGCGACGGAAAAGCTAAAAAACCATCGACATCATGTTTACTGCCATTAGCATATTTTCCGGTATAGGTATTTTCTTCACTTATTTCGGTATTCAGTTGAATGGTATTCAAATTCATCTTCAGGTCATTCAATGCCTGATGGATATGTTCCGCTTTAAATACTGTATCAGCCGAGTATGGCGACACCCAACCAAAGGGCTGCTGCCTATCCATATTGCGCGGTTGCACACTCCAGAAGGCTTCAAATGAATCAATGGTCTGGGATTCGCTAATTAGCAGGTACAAGGGTAAACTGAACTCGATACTCTCCTGTATACGACGAATTCTATCCGCAATAACAAGGTTTGATTTGTCCGATTGATATGCTTGCCCATTTTCCAACTCACTGGCGGGAATCACCAAAATAATTCCATCCAGAGGTCGTTGGGAACGAACCTGAACCAGTTCTTCTGCCAAGATTTGATACTGTCGGGATTCGGCGGTGGCAAGATCTAATTCGCTTGAATTTTTGTCGTCGTCCTGCTCTTCGCGCTTAAGGGTAATAAGCGTACCATTGAGCAGGCTATAGGCATTGCCATATTCAAGAACAACGCCCTTCTCCGTCATGTCATCACCTTCACCTAAACGAGACATAACCGATTGAACAATAAAGTCTTCCTCGCTGCATTCCCAACCCACTACTAAATACCACGGCTTATCGTATTTCCATTCTTGTGAGGTGAACACCGCGTAAAACATTTGAATTACACTATTTCGCCAGGATCTGACTTTATCCCAAAGCTGGTCAATTCGTTTTTGTATGCCCTCTTTTAATGTTTTTTCCGAACCTTTGAGAAACTTATACACAAAAAAGACCATCGCCAAAAACAGCATGGTCTGTACCGATGGAATCATAAACTTACCACCGGAGAAAAAATCCTCCCCAGCTTTACCCATGCCAATGACATTGAACAATTCAGTTAACAATTCCATCCCATTAATACCTAAGATACGATTTCTTTGAGTTTTTCAATCGAGGTGATCCACACAATAGCAGCCACCAGAAGATACACACCAAGCGCCATAAACCCTGCCCTTACCCAGGGGACTAGCGGTGTAAGACGAACACCTTTGCCATTTTTTGTGTGCCCACGCCCGCTAGACGTTAAACTGTTTTTTTCCGTCGATGTTTCACCAATAAAAGCCAGAAGTGAACGTCGAATTTTTTTTAACTGGCCATCTCGACATTTATTACGGTATATGCCACGGAAACCAATTTGCAAGGCCAGGTAATAGATCTTCGCCAGCTCTGTAAACACCTTTTCGCCAGACGTATTTTGCAGCAGCGTATCCACTTCATCGAAAAATACACTACCGGATATGGATGTGCCGAATGCTTTCAACTCAAGCAGGTTATTCAACCAGGCTGTACTACCGTCCCACTGAAACAGGTGGATAAAGGTTTCATCGGTAACCGCCGCTAATACGTACTTCACTTTTAAGAAGATTTCATATTCGAACTTGCTGTAGGCCGTTTTTATTTCGTTGTCATAATGATTTAAGGTTCTCAGCATTAAGTCTCGAATATTGATCGCCAGGCACCGGTGTTTTTCCTTTTCGCTTCCGCTATAATCTTTTGCCAACAGCCCATCGAAACATTCGTTGTTGATGTTTTCCTTTATATCAACAAGCTCTTCCAGATAATCGAAAAAGAGAGTCAACAACATTTCTTCAAAGGGCATTTTCATTCGACACTATCCCCGCTGACTGCTTGTACCATTGCCATCAGATCGCGCTACATATAACGTAATCGATTTCGGCGCCTTACCACTTCCTCCACCTAGAATGAACAGGTTTTTACCGTATTCAACTCGGCTGCAAACGTCGTCGTCCTGACTCTCCAACTCAAACAAGAGACAACCTTCCGATTGATAAAGGTCGATGGGCGTCACTTCCTCAGTGGCAGTCCGTTTTATTCCCGTCGCCCGCATACGGTCTAATTCTTTCAATACGCCTTTTTCGCCAATGCGCGCATTGGTAATCCAATCCTGCAGGGACTCAACGGTTTGCCCTCGGTTAGGTGAAAGCTCAATAAACACTCGCTTTCCCGCCCACTTGGGGTTGAGATTCAAATAGAATAAATTAGGTTGCGCTTGTCTAAATAAAATCGATACATACGCCAGGCCGACCCGCAGTACAGTCTTCTCAATAATTCGAATAATTTTGACAAAAGCGCCGTAGCTATCACGGTGGTTATAGCCCGGCAACACAGGGGGCATAATACCGTGGGAACTGATAGTACTGATTTGCCCAAGGAAGTTCGCCAGCGTTGTATAGAGAGAAAAAGGATGAATATCCGGTGTTTTGTTATAAATATCCAATAAGGGCAAAGCCTTAACCAAATTAAGCACATACATGGAGTATTTCTTTTTTAAATCGCTGTTTGCCTGCCCTTTCTCCGCCTTTAATACGCGCGTTAACAATTGCGTTCTCTTACGGATCAAAACCCGAAGTTTTTTAATTTTCCCCTGTAGACACAAGCTTTCAATACTCTTTAATGCACTAATGGTGAGCATGGGCGGATAATAATTGGCGACCCGGTACATATCGTCCGCGTCTTTGGTAATCACCAACAGTTGGAGGTAGGTAAAGGTTGAATTTGGCAGTACCGGCGACAATGACAGATTCGGTGCTAATCGGTTTACTTCTATCGTCCCATATCCCGTATTTTCATCTACCACCAGTTCCGGCAGTTTAGGAATAAACCGCTGTTGCGAACCCTGAGGTTTCGCTGCGGCGACACCTCGCTTCGGTAGCTGGAGATAAATAGTAAGGTATTTATCTCCATCTTTAAGTTTTTCAAAGTCTTTATCCAAATCACGATATAACGCAGGTTTACTTTCATCTTCACCGTCTTCGTCTTTTTTCTCACCGGCTCCATTTGTCGCCAATCCTTCAATCGGATAATTAAATATCAAACCATCCGGCATGATTCCAGATACAGAGGTGATCAGCAGTTTGCCATTAACCAGTTCATCCTGATCAACTTCCAATTGGCTGATGCCAAAAAAATGTGGCTGTAAAATAGACATAACCGAACAAAGCTGTTGATCCCAGTATTTGTCCTGTTGCTGTAAATGCTGTGGTGAAAGAAGCATACCTTCAGACCATTGCACCGGATGTATATGTGCGACATTGTGTATTGACATGACTCTATTCCTCACCTGGTTTCTATATCTCTTTTACAACCGGATCGCCCAGTGCTAGATCGATTTGAATGTGTTTCATATGGGTTATATCTTCCTGAAAATATTTTTTATTTCCGTAATAAGCGATATACACCATGACTCTTTTGGATTTCTTCTTTTTCTTTGGCAGTTTGATATCGTCCAATATGCCTAATGGCACAGGTTGATGAAAAACCACTTCAAGCTTTTTCCGGCTCATACTGAGATAGGTATCCTTCTGTAAAAACCAATCTTTTGCTTTAACCGGCAACATTGACGACTCAACATCTTTGTCATACACAAAAACCACATCCACCAAAATATATTGATTATTGTTCGCTCCATCTTCACGCACGATTTTGATACTTTTAACCTGTGAACTGCTTTTAAAAATACCCACCACCCCGCTCATGGTCGAACAGCCACATAGCGCAACCATTAAGAAACAAACAAGGAACAGTTTTTTTTGCATACCAATTAAAACCATTACTTTAGCGCCATCACTTTTATTTGGGACATAATCGCAACCAGCCCAGGCGCATTAATCGAATTTTGCAATGTGGTACTTAAAAGCTTGGCAACAGGTGCACAACCGGCAATTACGGAAAAACTACCAATCAGATAACGCGCCGGCCCTTTGATAATGCCGGACACCACACCACCCATAGCGCCAGGTTCATTAGCCGAGGTCATCGGAATCGAAGTTAGCAAGTTGTGCACCGGGCTCGCCAGGATGGTGACATTAAACACAAACCCCAGCCCCATCGTGCTCACGCCAATGTTGACATAGGGAATCGGCACCGCTAAGGGCGGTGTTTTACATACGTCGACAATGCCTAAAGCTGTTGCACCGGATTGAGTAACAATAAACGGCATGGTTTTACCCCATATTTATATGTTCAGCGTTGAGTCGCATTTCTTTTTGCGCTTCAATCAGGTTGTGTTGACCTTGAATGGAAACCAGATCCTGCGCTTTCACTGCGTAGTGTTCCGCATGGTTAAAATGATTACGCGCTTTACTGATTAAATTACAGGCCGCATGTTGAATCAGTTCTTTGGCATGGGTTGCGATTCTGCCCCCAACACAAATCATGGATAGTGTCTGACCGGCAATTGTCTGCACACGGGTTTTTCCCAAAATGCGAATACTATCTGCTGTAATGGATAGCTGTTTAACCCCCGGCGTTTGAATGGTTTGTTGCGATTTATCCTGTCTGGATAAAACAGCGATCACATAATGCTGGCCATCCATTAACTTGCAGACAGAAACCACATCATCCACCAACACCTCAATTAAACAACTGAATGCCTGTTTGGCAGTGATGCCGTCTTTTAATAGTATATTTTCGCCATCAACATGGCTTACCTGGGATGAAAACATGCCAGATGAAAAATACATTTCATCGTGAGTGGTTTTTCCTAATCCTTCTATATTAACTCTAGCGTTCATTACAGGACTCCATATCGACGTGCACGGGCTTCTCGTTCAGCTAAAACATGACTGGTAGCATGCAAACCTTCACAACTATTGTGTTCAAATATGCTGTCAAACGTGGTTAATTGATGATGATTCGCATTGGTAAAATTATTATCCGTAAATTTACTGGACTGAACCTCAGCGTAAGACCAATTACTGTATTCAAACTGATTGTTATCGAACCGACTTTTAATAATGACCGACTTGCCCCACCAGCTATTATCCGCTTTGCAGTGAGAAACCTCGCTCGCTTGCCATTGAGCAGAATCACTATTGCTGTTCGTTAGATCACATCGCTTAAGCGAGCTGGATTGAATCGAAGCATTGGCCAACACCGCATTTTGAAGGTTCGCCTCCAGAAATTGGCAGCCATTAATTTCGGCCTGGCAAAAGTTGACGCCGCTCAAATCACAGTGTTCGAGCTGAAGATTTTCAAGAGAACCAGATTGAAAGTTCGACCCATGAAAGTCTATTCCTGACCAGATTTTATCCTTAATGGTAACGTTCAGAAAAAGGCACTGAATAAAGGTGGGCTCTGATATTTCCCATCGAGAAAAGTCAATTTCGATAAAGCAACAATTTGTGCTCGCTACCTTTTGCCATACAACTAAATCAAAATCGCATTTTACAAGGGATACAGACTGGAGACTGTTTTCAATACAGGTTAACCCGTTACTCTTAACTTTGGTAAAACCACATCGTTTTAAACTGGTGTTATGTATTACCACATCATTCATATCACATAACTGAAACGACACCTCATCTAATTCACAATCGACAAACCCACTATTACTGATCTCGCACTCAACGTAGTTACATCCTTTAATTGAGCAATTAGAAAATGGTGTAGCCGTAAAATCACATTGAATAAAGGTGCAGTTCTTAATACTTAAACCATTAAAATTCACATCGGTAAACACACATTTTTGATACACAGTATCCGATTCGGGTGGCGTAAAGTCTGAAAAGGTTTTATCCAGGTAGACATTCGCCTCTTCCAGTGCCACAGTTTCGAGGGCATTCATATCCAATGCTGCTACATTACTGCTTTTCATTGGGTCACTCCTTCGATACTGACACCAACTGGAAGAGTGACATTCTTAACCACTGCCTTATCAAATTCTGCCTCAAACAGATCCGCACCAAAGAAACTTGTGTCATGAATTTCCGATTGAGTGAATTTTGCTTTGCGACATAAGGCATGTAAAAAATCAGCATTCATAATTGATGCCTCGCTCATATCAGCCCCATTCATGAGCGTGTAGGCAAAACAACTGCCGGTCATATCCGCCTGTTTCAGACACGCCTGACTGTAGTCACACTTACCAAATACGCCGCCGTTAAAATTTGAGCCGTAGAAATTCACACCACCAAAACCACAACGAGAAAGAACCGCCTGGCTAAATATGGTGTATTTGAACTGGTTGTTTTTTAACGCCGAGCAATTATTCATTACCGCTTCTGAGAAATCGGCATGGCTCAGGTCATTCTCAACCCAGGCGATATAAGCCAGACTGGCGTTCGTATATTGAGAGTAATCCAGAGCGGATTGACTGATATTGCCCTGCTTAATCGTGGCCCCGACAAACAACGCTTTGGAGAAACAACTATCAACCAAGGTAATTCCCTGGATATCCGCCGCCGAAAAATTCGTATTATTAAAGTCTGACTTAATAACGGAAGTATTTTTGATCTTTGCTTTTAGCCAGGAACTTTGCGCCATATTGGCATATAGAAATTGGCAGTCTTCAAGTACAACTGAATCTAAACTTGACTCCTGGCCATTTATACCGCTTAGATTTACCTCTTTTATGGAAGCATGGGAGAAATTTGTTTGTTTGGCATACGCACTTTTCAAATTGGTTCGCAGCAACGTACAGTGCTGCATATTTGCTCCGGACAAACAGCTATTACTTAGATCGGTATCGGTAAGATCCATACCAGATAGATCAAGTTCGCTCAGGTCAGCACCACTCAGATTCCTACCGGATAGCGACTGCCCATTATTGATCAAACCAATAACATATTCCCGAAGCAATTTGGAAGCCGGTGTCGGTTCAAACGCTTCTACCGTTTTTTCTGCCACACTGTAGCTGGCAGCCAGTCTGTCACACTGCTCAATAATGCTGTCTGCAGTGGCTTGGTGATTTTCCTTTTGTGTATCGCTACTGATAGTGTTGCAATATTCTTCCAGTTTTTTAACCGGGTCTTTAATCACTTTACCAGCACTACTCAAGGCTTTTTTGCTCGCGTCTTCATTATTTTCCACCGGAGTGTGCTGCGTATTATCTGCCTTGGCTTGTTTGATCTCATTTTCTGCCTTTTCCCTTTCTTTATTCGCCACCTCAATTGAATGAGCTAGGGATTTCTCACACATCGTCATATATGGTGTTAAATCAAAATCGCCGTTTTTAATCTCATCCGCTGTTGGCGTTTGTTCAGGTTCAAGTGAGAAAAGTGCATCAGCCGCAGAAAGGGTTTCATTTCCATTATCGGTGCTGTCGCTTTTATCTTCAGAGGAATGCGTATTGAGTTCGGGTATGGTTGCGCGAATTTTGCGGGTGGTGTCATCCGCCGACTGACTTCTTTTTGCATGATAGGCAATACGTTGTTGAATTATTTCATCCTGCTCTGCCTTGGTTTTTAACGGCATAAGCTGAGATTCATTAAAGACATGTTTTAATGCATGTTTTGGATCAGTACGTTGGTTTAATACCCACCTGTAATGCTCCAGTGACTTCGGTTGATCATGAATGCCTTCGTAAGCAATCATAATCGTACTAACATCTTCGGCATCACTTTGGGTAACAGCGACGACTGATCGACCAACAAGCACGCCGATTTCCCTGTCTGGAAAGAACCATACGGTATCGATATGGTTTTCACTATCTTCAACGTCCTGGCTTTCTTCACGTTGTACAAACACTCGGAATTTAATTCCCGGTAGCACGCCGGATATTTTAGCGATCTTGGGGTGCATTCCTGTTAGGCAAAAAGACATTCCCCCCACATATGGGGTTGAGGAATACTGGTCACTCGATGCCCGGTTAAAGTAATGAAAATCAATATCCTGCGGAAATCCAGGCCGGTCTTCATTGAACCAATTTTCATCATAGGTTCCGGCTTGCTGAATTTTATTTGGCCAATCAACCCCTGTTGGGCCAAATGCCGCTGGCATCTGATTTTTGTCTTTTCCACAACGGAGTCCGTTTTGGTTATAAACCAAATTGGCTCCTGGCACATTTTTCTGCCTGCGTTTTTCGAACAGCCCTTTTCCAACGGGGTTGGATGGTGAGCCAGGACCACCAAAGGTATTGTCAAAGCTTAATGACAGTGATGAAAATTCGGCGTTCTGTTTCTGCTCCGGCGACACTCCTAACAGGCCAGATTGGTAATTTCTATCGCCTAACACGTAGATACGCTTGGACACATCGCCCAAAGATGCGCTAACCACCATTTCAGTAACGGGTTTATCGGTGTTGCTATAAGCACTTCCCTGGATAATAAATTCCGCACTGCCCTTGGGCATGCACAAATCAAATATATCTTTGCCTAAGGCAGAATAAAAATCGGCTTCAGGGTCAGTTTCTTTGTAAATGTGTTGATTATCCAATAAGGAAAAGACACATACCGGCGAAATAACCAAGTGGTCCTTCTGCTTAAATCGGTATGTTTTATGTAAAATGGATAATGTACGGGGTTTGATAATATTCATCATTCACTCACATAAAGATTTTGAAATTCATCATTTCAACATCAATATTTCCAATTCTTGCCTTCACATTTGCTGGCTCATTTATCACTTCCAGTGGCGTGGTTTTATTGTTTGACTGGAACATTTTTATTTCATTTTTAATTTCTGCCGTACCATTTATATGTGTACTTAAACTTGCACCTACATCAATCAATATCGAATTACTTAACCCGGCGTTTAGCGTCAAACTATCGCTGATAGATGCATTGATTGCCCGACTGATAGAGGCCGATGCGCTCAAATCAATACTGGTTTTTACCCCTAGAAAGGTATTGAAACTGTTTACCCAACCGATCGTGGTCGATTGCGAACTGGTGTTTCCCAGCGTGAAGGAATCTGAAGTTTGATTGGCGTAAATTTTGTTGGTACTGGAAATATCCCCGTTATGGGTGGTAGTTGAGGTAGTAAGGCCATTAATGGTGGTCTCACTTTCCTGCTCACCCACGGTAGTTTTGGAATAGCTTTTACCGGTAATGGTGGTGTAACTATCGGTGCTGCCTATTTTGCTTTTGCTATAGCTGTACCCAATATCAGAGGTGCTTATTGATCGATCAATTTCGGAATGATTGTTTGTATATTCAGCATAAAACTGACTATCTGTACTGCCGTATGTTACGCTCTCGCTTAACAATCCTTTTTTTCCATGTTCTGCAGTGGAATAACTGTAGCCTCCTCCCTGAGAATAACTCACATCTTTATATTTCCCGGTGGCGTAGGCGTCTTCAACAATGCTTATAGCTTTATCTAAATTTACCTTGGACTTCAAACCAAAACGGATGCTTTTACTGTCACCATAACTGGTAGAAACATTACTACCTACACTGGTATTAGCCTGCCATTCACTCGGGATAACCACTTTACTGCCGTTGCTTTGCACAATGCTTTGAATTTCCGGCATTTCCGACTCGTCATTTGACCGCCCGATTGACACTGTCACACCAACCTCAGGTACAGTCTGCATATGCTGCGCCAACTTTATCCATACAGCCCCTTGTTGCTTTTGCATGCTGTCAGTAGATAGTTCAACAAGCACACCTATTGCTCTTAATTCTTCAGCATCTTCCCCGTCGGTTACGCTGTGATATTCCTTGTAGAAATTATTTTTGTAACGGTATTTCCAACCGATTGGATTCTCAGCAGTTTCATCTGCAACCACCGTTCCCAGAATCATGCCTTGCTGAGTATCCTGAATATTAAATGGTGTAATAAGCATGTCTGACTGAGTGGCCTGAAAGGAATTGGAATACGGCTCTACGACGCTCATTTTATGTTGTACTTGAGTAACAACAAATTCGCACCCTTCCAATTCTGGCCTGACTATTGTTGTCTGATAGACATTATCGGAACCAAACTGATAACTTGGCGAATCAACTTCTGCATCGTTCATCGTAACAAAAGTATGGCCCGCACTGAGTAACGGTGAACTGCTTTCCCCATTTAAACTGGTTGCAGCTGACTGAATCATTTCCCAGTTTTTACCGCTTTCCGTGCTGACCTCTTCATTGCTTCCGCCGTACTGAAATATTTTATATTTACGAAAAGGCAGCCTAACAATATCGTTATTTATCGCCTCATATTTGGTAAAACTGGCCAGATTATCCGATTCCCAGGCCGCTTCGCTGCGCAATAAAATGCTGTGAACACCACTACAACTAATGGCTTTTTTATAACTGTAATTGGATAAGTGTTCATCTTCTTGAGAATGCAAGTCAGCTTGTGTTGAATGTACGTAACGTAAAACAAGTTGTTCCTGGCTTCCCTCTTTGTATAAGGTTTTATAATACGGATTATTCGCGATAATCAGGGTATGATTGCCGTCTTCGTGGGAGAAGTAGTAATAAATATTCGCTTTATGCATTAACCTCTGAATAAAATCCAAATCGGTTTCACCGGTTTGAATCCAGTCCTGCTCACGGTTTACCGCGACGGAATCCAAATGCATTTCATGAACAATTTCATGTTCATTCAATATGCTTTGCAGGACGGCCTGGATACTCTTGGCGCTATAAAGTTGATAGCGATTGGTTAATGAGGCTAGCCACAATCTTGGCTTCACTGTTAAATGATAAGAACCCGGTGCACTCAACGAAAAATCGGCAATAATCCCATTAAAGTAACGTTTTGGAACCGCTTGCTCGCTGCTTTCGCTGACAACGCTATTGTTTGATTCATCGGAGGGGTTTTTAGCCACCGGCAACACATAAGAAAGTGTGATTGATTTTCCCAGCAACGAGTCAAAACTCAGTTTTTCTCCACTGCCATCCTGCAGACCGTCATTTGCGGTAAGCTCAACAGAAAACTCAAATGGCTGGGATAAGGATTCCTGCCCCTGGATTGACTGGACACGAAAAATGTCGTTATCTATGCGTTTACCCTTGGCGTCTCGAATATCCACAACTAACGGAACATCGGCTGTTTCTACTTTATCCACATAGAATTCGTTTAATTTACTTTCAGCACCAAGACTCATGTTATATATCCACTCTGAACTCTGTCAGGCCATCAGGGCGTGAAACCGGTATTAACTTGTCCACCGCAGTTTCTGTTTTTAACCAGCTTTCCCTTCCCAATTGCATATGCCGCTCTGCCACTTTTTTTATTTTTGGTTGTGCTAACCAGGCTCGCATATCCATAGGAGGTTTAAGGGAAAAGCGGGAAATTTTTCCGTGAAGCAAGCTTTGGGGGATATCTTCGTTACGAATCAAAATACCCAGTTCACAATCCCAATCACCGTCGCTAAGAAAGCGAATTAAACTAATAAGAGACGAATGCAGCACACCGCCCTTTATCATACTAACCAAAGCTTTATATGAAACCGGGCCTATGCGTATACCGATAAGGCTTTGTTGATCCCAGCAGGACTGGCCTAAAATGAATTGTTCACCCAGGGCATGGTTGGCTTTACCCAGACTGTTCTGATCCTCTTTTTCCACAGGTAACCATTGACCAAGGAATTGCTCCAGTTTGACCGGGGCATTAAATACGGTACTGATCACCGTCTTAATATAATTCGCGGACTTCCTTGGGTTATAAATCAGCCCGGAAAATGTTTGTATCAAATGATGCTCGACCTCCTTCTCACCTTCCACGTCTATCTGTTCCTGGCGGTTATACAATCCTATTTTGACCAGATCGAACAAACGTCGATCATCAAAACCCGCCAGGGATTCAATTCTTCGTGCAACAACGGAGTTATTAGGGTGTTCAGAAGTTAAGGAAAGCCGTTGTTCGGCCCGATTCTGATGACGAATCGATAAAAACCGATGATTAAATATATCGATAAAATCCAGTACAGAAGAATGCTTTTCGTTGCGAAACCCGTTATGCAGCTCGCGAAAAATCCATTCCACATAGGGCAAAGGTAATGGGCTGTTAAATGACACAATACCGAAATGATTCAACAATAAACGATTAATCGGCAAGCCATGAGGGTCGCTTTTTTTGGTGATACTGGCAATACCAGTGATATCCGTAGGCGGCATATCGTAACGAACATGCGATTGCACACGGAACAATCCATCGTCAATTTTATCGCATATCTCACCCTGCCCATTATCTTCTTGCATGAGCAGTAATTTAATCAGCTGGTCAAGATTAAACGCGCTGGCGTTTAATCTTATCTTTTCACTTAAAGTAAGATTTGTTCGCCCGCTAGCGGTGGCCATGACCTAAAGACCTCTTTTTTTTGTTTGAGAATTAATTTAAATTGGGTAAAGCTATTTACATTGGCATACAATCCAAAAAATCGATTGAGTACCGAGCCAAAAAGATGAAGACTGGTACCATTGAATTTTTCAATATCGATTTCCAACACCACTTCCATTCCTTTACACAAGCCGCGCCATTGATCTTTGCCAATGTGTTTAACAATTCGGCGACATTGCACATCGGTAATACTGTCGACCTGGGAGAAATGGCTTTTTTCATTTTCGTTTGAATAGGTAAGCAGTATCGATTTAAGAATCTCGATCCCCTCCTTTTCCAGGCTGGAAGTATTCAGAACCAGGTTGGACATAAGCCGCCAGGGCTTGTCATTATTCAATGACGGTGACATATGCATGGTGGGTTTGGTCAATACCTTTGCCCGACTAATTGGCCCCGGCCCTACCAGTGCCAAGCTATCGCCAACTCTTAGCGATTCTGGTAACCGACGATTAGTGCACTTGGCTTTGATGCTGATAACATCGTCAGCAGTTTTTTCGTATTCCTGCGCTTTCTGGTGAATGGAAATATACATTTCCGTACCAGGCACACTTTTTAACCCACTAATTTCTGTTCTTGTACTATAGAAGCATTCGTTTTCGTGCAATAAATCCCCTTCAATACCGGCGTAGGGTTGCGCTCTTTTAGGTTCCCCCTCTTTGGGAATCACTTGTACTTCAGACAGTGAATGCACTTCGCAATAGGCGTGATGTTTGAAATCCCCCATTAAACGGTACTCGTGATCTTCCTCATCCAGCCGGATGCTATTTAACCGCTGTGGGTAAAGATTAATAAGGGGAATGGCATTCAAAGAAAAACTGTCGGCATTAGGCCGAACATTTTGGTTTGGCAAAGTAGACAGTAAAAAGTAAATATCAAACTTTTTGCCCAGCTTGCTACCGTCTATACCGGTTAAGTCAAAGAAGAGATATTTCTCGGGAAACAGAAAGTATTCCTGAAGTATTCGATATGCCGAATGTGAGCCTTTATTGAACGGTAAAACCGCGTCTTCCTCATCGAACCCTACCCAGGAAATTGCGTTCTTATTGAGTAACTGATATTGACTGGCTTCGCTATCGCTGCGGTTTTTTACAATGATATTAATACAATCATTGGCGATTAAATCATAGAGGTGATATGCAGAATGGGGCCGATTCTTTTCCCCATTTATGTAAAAACGTAAGGATTCCGGTCCGAACTCCGCTGTCGGCTTATCATCCAGATTGGTGACCTCCAGCTTAAGCGCCGTATGCGCTTTACGCACGGCATTGCTAACGGAATCGTTGTCCATTTTTGATGCGTCGTAACCGACATCACGAATAGAGGAAAACGACACATCGCTGACATCAAAAGGTCGCAATGTGGTTTTGGTTGAAGTGGTCATTTTACAACGCAGCAACCCTTTTTTGCTGCTATGAATATCGACGTAAAATTCCCTGCCTTTGTCTAAAACTTTCACCCCGTCGAACTTGGCTTCTTTGGACACCACATCCGCCTGTACCACAAACATGGAAGGTATAGGCTTGATTAGGTGAGGATACAACACACCCAACACTTGATTCGGCAAATGGTTTGCCTGGGTCGCCATGTCCCGTCGAACATTCGCTGAGAGGTAAGCAAAAGATTGCAATAGCAATTCAACATGGGGGTCTGAAGATTTCACTTCACTTAGACGCAATTCTTTTGCTACATCCGGGTAGTCATCAGCAAAGCTTTTTGCACGCATACGCAAGTAATCCATCTCGCGCAGGAAATAGTCGTACAATTCTTGATCTTGCATCTTTTGCATCGTTGCAGTTCGACTCGATTAAAAATCTACAGTGAATTTTTCTTCCACACCATCCATGAATAAATCTGCACTGATATGAAACGGCTGACTTTTCCAACTACCTGTTTTGTCATAACGGACTTTCACATTTTTTAATCTTGGCTCGAAGGCTTCTATGGCCTGCCGAATATCCTGCACCAACATTTGCAAATTGGCTGATGAATTGGATTTTTCCACCAAATTCGGAATACCAAAATTAAATATGTTTCTTTCCCCGTTGACGGATCCATTGGAACGCGTGGAGAGTATCCGTTGGATCTCATCTCGAATCGTCAGCTTTATCGTGTCGATATCACTGGTTGATTCCCGTGGCCTGGGGTCACTTAAACGATAAAAAAACGGTCTCTCCATTGCGATTCCCTACTGCTCTAACGTGTTTAGGTAAATTGACCAATTGGACGGTTGCGCGCCACACTCCAGCCGGCATGGAATTGCCCACCGTTACCGGTACTGGCTTTTTGCACGTTGTAGGTCCAGAGTATTTCGGTAAAATTCAGCTTGAATTGTTCAGTCGGCATATCATCCGGATGCGACTGAAACTGGTTCTCACTGATAATGGCATCGCGTAAGCTAATGGTCATAATGTTGGAGAGACGGTCTCCAGAGTTACGTAGAATAAATATCTTCGTTGGCTGATCTTTACCGACACCTAGGGGCTTTGCCCTTAAGCACAACTCGTTAAATTTCACCGATGATTTATCTACGTATTTCACACAGGTAAAGTCAGTAATAATGGGCCGACCAGAAGTACGTGCCGAATTACTCACATCCGTGGTTACCTGTTGTTTCATGCCCTGATTCACCGAAACCAGTTCAATACAGTTTTTGCCATCAAACGGCAGCGGCTCACCGGGATATTCTTCAGAAAATTTATTCCAAGGAAGATCACTGGTGCCATCTGCACCGTCAATCAAACTTCCGCCCTTATCCCAATCGTTATCGCCTAAACCTACTGCTGCTGGATCGCCAGGTTGCATTAATATTAGATCCATTGTTTTCTCCAAATAAAAAAATTAGAAAATGGTTACGCAGGAATGTCTGCAACGAGCCGTATTGACGCCGTCAGTTCTTCCAATTGAAAATGTGGCCGTAAAAATACAACAGCTTTGTATGCACCTGGTCGACCGGCAACTTCTGTTACCACTACTCTGCCTTGCTGTAACGGGAATGCCGCTTTGGATTCCTGCCCTGCACTCTCATCCAGCAAGACATATTGTGTGATCCACGTATTCAAATACTCTTCAATATTCGAACGTGTTAGAAATGAGCCCACTTTTTCGCGCATGATGACTTTTATATAATGCGCAAATCGCGATGCATTAAGCATGTACGGCAACATGGCGGAGATACTTGCATTCATATTGGCCGAATCGGTATTGTATTTAGTGGGTTTATTGGTGGTTTGGCCGCCGAAAAATGCCGCCTGATCCCAACCCTTTCGATGGCATAACGTCACGAATCCCAGATCGTTCAATTCTTTTTCACGACGGTCGGTGATGGCAATCTGAGTTGGACAGGTGACAACCTTATCGCCATCTTTGGTGGTGACGATATGTGCCGGAAGCCCTTCAACCAAACCACCGCCTTCAACTCCGCGAATCGCCGCTGTCCAACCGTATTTGGCAAAGGCACCGGTAATTCGTTCGGCGAGAAAATAGGCTGAGTTCCCCCACAGGTATTTTCCATTACCTGCACCAGTGACATCCTCTTCAAATTCAATGCCATCTGCAGGCAGAGTTTCTTCACCATAGGGGTAGCGCAGCATGACCTTGGGTAAGGTTAAGGTGACGTAACGGGAATCTTCGCTTTCGCGGAAACTACGCCACTTAATCAATTCTGCGCTTTCAAATATTTTGCTTAGATCACGTGGTTTGGCGAGGTCGGAAAAATCATTCATATCGAATAATTTTGACGATGCCGGTGCAATAAAGGGCGTATGCGCCTGTGCTGCCACTTCGGAAAGTTTGGTCAGTAATTCCATTTCCGGTGCACTTCGACCAAAGGCATAATCACCAACCAGCATACTGTATGGCTCGCCACCGTAGGTGCCGTACTCATCTTCATAGACTTTTTTGAACAAGGCGGTTTGATCAAATTCCACAGCCTTTTCAAAATCTTTTTCCAACTCTTCCTTACTGATCACCAACAATTTCAACTTCAGGCTATCGCTGGTTTCCGTTTTTGATACCAGGTAATGCAAACCTCGCCAGGCGGCTTCAACCTGTTGAAACTTTTCACTGTGGAATATTTCATTTAGCTGATTTTGGATCGCTTCCCGAATTGAATCGATTTTCTTGGTAATCAAGGTTGCCGGATCGAGTTTTTTATCGTCGTCACTGATGCCATTTAGAATTTCTACGGCAAACTGACAGATTAACTGATACACATAGGGCTTTTGATGTTCTTCCAAAATCATCGAACCGCCATCTTTTGCTAACAGATCACCGATGATTTTGTTATCACCGTGGTCAAACTTTTTCCAGGCTTCCTGTTGTATTGCCTGATCACATAGGTAGGTTTCCAGCTTAACCGGCACCCCATCCTCTTTGTCGTCAACAAACGGGCCGCGGCCATCTTCTGCAACATATTCCGATGGGACCAGCATGGCCGGCATGGTTTCCTTGCCTTTGTAGCTTGATTTATCAAACTTAAACTTGGTTTTTTCTTCATCAGAAAAAAGGTCGTCCAGCTTTTTACCGTTAAATGCTTTGAGCAACTCATCGGCTTCTTTATTTTCATTTAACACAATCGCTTCAAGCAAATTGATCAGCTTATCGTTGCCATCCATTTTGCCGAGAAAATCTCTCAACTTTGACTGCGTTTGAAACGCACAATTAGTACGATGAAAATGTTGAGTAACCGCGAGAGGTGAAAGATCATCCATGTTCAATAGAATCATTTCACCACCGATGGAATCCGGTGTTTTGTCCGGGGTAGACGCAGGAAAACATGACACTAAACCATCTTTTATCATGTTTTTAATTGGTTTCTTTTCACCTTTACTGTTTACACCCAAATCAAATTTTGGTGCCAGGGATTTCATCATATCGTCGAAGTTGTCTCTATCGATAGTGACGAACTTTCTTTCTTTTAATGGATCCAGCTTAGGTTCTTTATCACCGCCCAAATCGGCAAGTATTCCCACAATAAATGGTAACGACTTCTTTTCGATAGCATCACCAATTTCTACATCGTATGTGATTTGGACTCTGGGGGGCCGCACGCGGCTTAGCTTTGTCTGTGCACTTTCGCCCATAGTATTGTGCTCCTTATATTAGGAATCTTTAAAATTCCAACATTAATTAATGTTGTGTCACTTTGATTGTGTTTTTAAATACTTCTCTACCATCAGGAAGCTGCACTCTCTCAACCTCCCCATTTTTCTCCAGATACTCTAGAGCAGTCTGAACTTGTTCCAACGAGTCATTGAAGCGCTGTTGGATCAACCACCATTTGGCAACGCCTTCAACTGTCTCTGAGGCCTGGGGTCGCGTAATCAAATAGCGTTTTATTGAATCGGCGATTGACGTTATTTTTTCGGTATCTTCTTTATTCACATGGAGACTCCCCACCATAAATTACCCATTCGTATTCATTCTGCCTGTCACGAAGCATGATCACTGCGCGTATCCGGCGGCCGAAAACAGTTTGAGCAAGCCCTATGCCAACCATGGGATTAATTCCTAAGCAACTGAGATACAAAGATTTTTTAATTTTATTGAAAATTCAATCAGACTTACCGGGTAAAAAAAGTCGCAGTAATCAAATGCAAATTTCTTTACAAACCAGGCAAATAAAGAAAATAGCTATTGCGAAAAAAATTACCCAGAGGGATATTTTCATCCCAACCAGAATCATCGGTCTTAAAATAAACACATTAGATGGCGCGCCAATTTTTCAGATAATGGCGCTTTTAATATCTCTGCGTTAGACATCACTTAAATCTTATCTATAATTTTTTTGTCGAAAACATAATTAAGGCTTGAATAACCATCACTTAGGACAAGACAAATTAGTACAGAGTTGAAAGCGGTTAGATGTATGGGCAGACGAAAACAATTCCCGCCACACTTGGGGTTAGCGATTAGTACAACCTTTACACTTTCATTTTTACTTCCTTCTAATTAAAAATAAAATACGGAGTAATACATGATTCCCTCGGAAGAGCTACTAAAACTAACATTACTAGGCGAATCCGAAGTTATTAATCAACTTCAACAACGTATAATCAAAACTGCACGTTTCGATGCCCCAGTGTTAATTCATGGCGAAACTGGAACCGGTAAAGAGTTAGTTGCACGAAGCCTGCATTATTGTAGCAATCGATCTGATAATGCATTCGTTCCAGTAAACTGTGGTGCCCTATCCGATGAACTTTTCTTAAGTGAAATATTTGGCCATGAAAAAGGTGCGTTTACCGACGCAAAGAAAACCAAAAGCGGCTTACTGGAGCAAGCCAATGAAGGAACGCTCTTTTTGGATGAGATAGACAGCCTGTCGTTAAAATCTCAGGTAGCACTGCTAAGGTTTCTACAAGAAAACGAATATCGATCTGTTGGTGGAGAACAAAATAAACAGGCAAACGTTCGGGTACTGAGTGCAAGCAACAGAGATATAAAAAAATTAGTCAGTGAAGGGCTCTTCAGAGAAGACTTGTTTTATCGCCTGGAAGTGTTAACCATTGATGTTCCACCGTTAAGAGACAGAGAAGATGACGTGGTTTTGTTGACCCAGCATTTTATGGAACAGGTGTGTCAACAACATAAACTCCCGATGAAATCTCTTTCCCCGACAACGAAGGAATGGCTAATACACTACGAGTGGCCTGGAAATGTGCGAGAGCTGGAAAACTGGGTAATGCGACGGTGCTTTTTAACGGAAGGCGTTTTCCTTCAAATAGAAGAAGACCAATCATCATCGGGTGTAGAAGATAAATGCACAGCTCAAATCGGTTCTTTTAAAGATGAAAAAAACCGGGCTATTGAAGAGTTTGAATCATCCTATGTGAATAAAATTCTTGCGCAATGCTCTGGCAATATTAGTCGCGCAGCCAAAATTGCCAATAAGGACAGGCGGGCTTTTGGACGACTGGTAAAAAAATACGGAGTGAATCGTGAACTGTTTTGTTAGTCCACGATTTTATTCTTCCAACCCCAAAGCGAGCCTAATGCTCGTGCTATTACTCTTCGTCACATTCTCCCCAAGCAGCTACGGTAAACAAGAAACCACTGCCCCGGCCACAACAGCAAGCACAGCGGAAGCGCCAAAAACAGAGACGAAAAAAGACGAGTGCGACAAATCCATTCCTTTACTCTCAGAGTTTAATGTCACACCTACGGATTCCGTCGATAGCACGTATACCATTAATTTTGGCCGCTACTTTAGCCCGCCGGATAATTCAACTACAGTTAAGATATTGCAAAGCCGTCAAATTCCGTATGAGATCGCACAGGTACGTGGAACCGAATGCACTATGTCGTTTTTGGTTTTACATGGTAAGTTCTCAACACCCAAATTGGCTGAGCGTGAAATGTGGCGTTTAATGAGTTTCCCCAGCCCGGAACCGTACCAATGGGTTTCGCTCAGAGCCACAGTGGCAAAAAAACCGGCGCAAAAAAAGCAATAATTATTTTGTTGCTTAGGTGAGCAGAACATGAAGGTTTACACAAGTCTAAGGCACAATAAGCAACTGCTCCGAATGATCAGGACGGATGACCCCAGAACCCCCTACGGTTTGGGCAATGCCTATAGCGATAGCATGGAGCCTGAGGACATTACAGAACGGCGTCGGCGCATAATGGATCACTGGGGGATTCACAGTCAATCACCTCGCCGCCCGGAACCACCGTCAACCGCCGGTATACTCCCAGCTCGCACTCAGCGAATACTCTTCCATGAACTCGACCATCACAGTCAGGAATTATTGTCTCGACGCAATTTCAGCGGTAGCGAAGATCGCCGCGATGTACGCTCTGGAACCAAGCAACGCATCCATAGAGGAACCCATGAGTTTGAGTTGAAGGTGGAAAGCTACACCAACTCACCCACCCGGCCGACAAAACGTTAACGCATTTACTGCGACTGAACAGATCGTTGAAAATTAAAGAAGTGTGCTTCTTCACTGGCCACAAGGTAGCCCAGCGATTGATAAAAGCTTACTGCTTGGGTATTCGACTTGAAACACGATAGTGTCACATTATATAAACCTGTCTTCATCACATTAAAGACATCATCCATTAAACATGAATCAACCGGTTTTAATTCTATTACCATAAAAAATCCCTTTTCAATTTTTGTATATCCGCTAACAATAAATTTGGATTAACTCGAAGAGAAATCAGACTCTAACTTATTGACTATTTCTGCAATCACCTCGGTGGTAACACCCATAATTCTGGCGCTGCCTTTAGCGCTCTGATCAACATCATAGCCAGCGGTTTCCAGAAAGGTGCTTATTTCATCGTATATATTCGCCGACCGGCCGATGGATAAATTATGGTTCCCGGACTTACGCCGCCCGATATAGTAAGTTAAGTGTGTTTTATCACTGAATAGAGTGACACCGGCTTTTCGAATACTTGTTCTCAATGAGGCAGTAAGTAACTCGGTTATTTCGCCAAGCAATGCCCTGTTCAGCTCCTGCTTTATATTCCCTTCTTTCTGCAAAATCTGTTTCGTATAAGAGTCAGAAGCACTTTCTATTTCAATTTCTTTTGCTCCCAACAGATCCATAACGGGCTGCATTCTCTCGACCAGGGTATCATCTTTATCCAGAAACCATTCGCCTTCGATTCGAATATCATCCAATAGAAGATGCAACGCATTTTCTATGTCTCTCGCATTAGTATGGGACCATGCTGCAATACATTGCGCTTTTATGGGAGATTTAGTGTTGCTTATTTGTTGCAACCTGGAAGTGAGGGTTGCGTTCCCGGCTCCGGTTATGCCAATTTTTTTATAGGGAATTTCCTCAATGTATCCACCACTGTCGATATGGCGCATGATATAAACAATGGTTTGCTGGTTATTACTCATGTCGCCTCCACGAACTCTTTGCTTTTCAACATAATCGAAACACCATGGCCTTTATTCATTAAGCGCAAAAACACCGCCAGCTTTTTTATAGCCTAGTGACCATCTGCCATTCAATCCATCACACCTTTTATTTTCCATTCATTGCCAACCCCACATTTGCGTGTTTCGTACAGCAAGCCCCTTATAAAGTGTGAGGTGGTTTTATTTTTTGCAGGACAAAAATACTACTCTTCGAGGTACATACGTATGTTTAATATTAATCCGCCATAAAAGGAGAATACAAATGAGAAGAAATAAAATACTTCTCGTTGTTGTCGCTGCACTATCAGTTATTTTAGGATCATGCGGAGGTGGCGGATCAGGTTCATCAGCAATAGATTCTTCAACCAGCAGCTCCGGCGGAAACTCTGGCAACACAAGCTCCAGTAGCTCTAGCGGCGGTTCAGGCAGCAGTTCTAACAGTAGCTCCAGCAGTTCTGGTGGCACTGCCTATAACCCAGTATCAAAATCAAGTTTTGTCACCATACCGGGTTTGTATCATTACACACGAACGGATACATCCTGGCTGGACGGCAGCGCCCTTCCTTACGGCACCTATATAAGTGCAGCAGATATTGATGGTGTTCCGGCATCAAATATCGTTGATGATTTGCAAGTCAAAGCGGTATTAACGAAACCCGGTGGTATTAAAATTCCACTTTCCTTTGTTGATATTGAACCGGGTATGTATTTTATTCGCGTAATGGGCCGCGTAAATCAAACTACGGTTCCCAGAATACGCCGGCCTTTGTTACTCGACTTAAAAATCAACGACGGGCCGAATGGTGAAATCAGCCACTACCGTATGCGCGCCGCCTATGACAATACAGTTAAAGAAGTTGCCCGCATTTTTTTCCATGGGCTAAACGATACAAATAATTTAACCGCTGAGTTGAGTGTTGCGGAAGGTAGCCAGGAAGATTTATACATTCATCGAATTGAATTTTTTGATGCATTAGCCGGCACCTATAAAGTCGCAGGCAAAACCGCTTCATCAACTTTTACACCAGAAGAACGCACAGCATACCGGGAAGAAGCTGCATTTATTGCCTCTCAACCGCCATACACCTGGAGTGATGACGGAAAAATTTATTACCCGGACACCAATGAATGGCGTTGGGTTAACCATCAATACCACGGTAAAACCAATACGGCAGCGGAACGACTTGCACGAGACGAACGTGTCTGGAATTCGCAACCGCCTATTAACGCCATGCATACTGGCGGAAGTGGCGGCCTCGGTGGAAGTTACGATACGACGTATCAAATGGCTCCCAGCGGCCAAACCGTCATTGACGATAGAGTGACAAATGGCGAATGGAAAATTGATATTGGCACTCTTCCTGCCGGTTCAAGCAATTATGCCTTTGATGTTCCCTGGAAATTAATTAACGAAAAACTCGGGTTGGAATATACCCTGGAGGATTATAAGCAGCATAAACCTTTACCCAGCCCTTACCCCTGGGGGGATGCCGGCACAGGATTATATTTTGCCGAGGATAACGCAGCAGGAACAGGTAGCCCAGGAAGCTATTACAATATTATCGGGCCACATATATTCAAGCGTATTTATTATCAGGGGTTTCAAACCATCTGGAATCACGATGGCGGAGGGTTGAATTTAGCCAAACGCTACCATGCGGTGGGCGCTCCTGATGATGAAGCGGGTAACGACGATGCCGCGCGTGATGCCGCCATTTTATTAGTTCGACTGGCGTTGAATTATCCTTCCTACCACTTGGAAGCTCAGGACTTAGCACAAGTCAGTGCAATTCCACATTTGCAAATTGCCAGTGATTATCGATGGGAAGGTCGACGTGTAGGTCAATACCAATATCACGGTTGGGCAGCCACCCGTATGGAGCAATTAACTTACGCCTATGATTATCTGTTCGATTATATTCAAGGCAATGAAGACCTGGCCCAACGGCTGCACGATTTTGTTCCCTGGATAAAAACCTCGCAGGACGTCATCAAACTACTCGACACCAATATTTTGCAATATGCCGTTGCCTGCATTGGTACCAATCGTATTACCTCCACTGCCCCCTATATTTACGGGATGGTGCAAATGCCCACCTCCTTCAGTGGCGATTGGATGAATGCATTCACCTCCAGCATGACGGTATACCCCGCGCGAATGCAAACTATCGATTACCACTACCACAATTCCTACACGCAAGATGGTACAAGTTTTATTGGTTCAACCAGTTATACCCAAGGGGACACCAGCGATTTATTTGAACTCTATAAGAGTTTTAAAAGCTTTATTCGCAACGGCGGTACAGTGGTTCATGATTTATCCGACCCGGTTAAATACCCCAAAATAAAATCTGCAGCCAAGTTTCTGCTCGACACATCCTTAGCCGGTGGATATGAAATTGCCGTGGGCGATGTTGGAGGTGCCCCCTACAAAAGCCGACGATTAACAAGTAGCACACTGCTTAAATATCTTCCTGAAGTCTGGGAAATTACCCAAGACCCAAGAGCCGCGTGGTTGTTGGTGAACGAACCTGACTACGGTGGCAGACGAGGCTTAAGCGACAGCGAATGGAGTAAAGTCCAAACTGCGGCTGCCACACAACTTCGCGACCCAAGGCAATCGACAGAATCACGAGTCCTGCCAGGCTTCGGTTTGGGCATTCTGGAAGAAGGTGTGGGCCAGAATGACTACCGCAAAAAAACTGCCGTGCAACTCAGAACAGGTAACGGTGTTGGCCACGCCCACGCCGATGCACTGGATTTAAATTTCTTTGCCCTGGGTTTGCGTATGGGCACCGACATCGCACAACGGGATGAAGGCGAGAACTTTACCCTACCCCCATCAACCCGTTCTATTGTGCACAATGTGGTTGAGGTAGATGGCTTACTCCACCCCTGGAAGAATAAAGAAGACCCCAATAATCCAGAAGCTATTTGGCCCACTGGAAATTTCGATAGCTCCGACGCCTGGATTGATGTATTTAAACCGGTTTCCGGCGGCCAGATAATGGGGGGCGAAGGAAAAACCGGTAGTCGTTACAAAAACTACGGACTGTTTCGTCGCGACCTGGCCTTAATTGATCTCGACGGTGAATCCGCCTACGTCATGGATTGTTTCCGAGTCAGCGGCGGCAAACTCCACACCTGGAGTTTTCACGGTGGTATCACCAATAATGAGACTGACGGTTTATCGGTAAATGGCACCTGGACAAATTCCGGCCTGGCAGATACCGGATCGGAAATTGGCAGCAGCGCCATGTACATGCGTAAATATGCCAACGGCTCCAAGTTCGAAGGCACGGCACCAACAAACGGCCCGATTGAAGCCACTTGGCGACTTGGCCGCACTGCAAGCACCTCCAACGAATGTAACGGCGACAATACCTGTGTGGATGTCACCACCATTGCTGCCGAACAGGCTATGCATGGCAGCGACTACAACGCCACCTCTGCCAGGAAGTACACCAAAATTACGCTGTTTGAACACGAGGGGGAACGACTGCTTAAAGGAAATCTTATTTCCGGTAAATACCAAATGAACTTCCCCAGGTTGCATGTGCAAAACACTCAAAATGCACCTTACGATAAACCCTATGCAGAACTTCCTGATTTGGAAAGTGTTTACCCAATGGTATTGGAAGCCTATGCAGGAACCTCCAAGCTAGGCACGAAAGCTTCTGTTGCCATAGATAACAACGATACCGACGCACGCAAAGCCGTACTTCTGGAAACAGCAGTAAGTAATGGAACCAACCGTACCGACTGGTTCTTTAGCGACCTGTACGATAAAGCACGAACTATCACCAGCCGCAACGCAACCATTCACGCAGACCGGGTAGTGTTTTCCAAAGATGATAGCGGCCTGCGATTTATTAACCTTGTGGGAGGCAAGCAATTTAAAGCAGGTGATATTGTCGTACAACCCGATAGCGACATGTATCAAGCCACAGTAACCGCTGTGGATTATGTAACGAAAAAAGTCACACTCAATACGCCCTTCCCCGCAAAATTATTGCAGGGAGAGAACCTGCACTTTTATAACGAAGGGCATCACTCCAGTTATAAATTAATCGATACTGCAGCAAACACCATCACCGTGGAAAACAGCCCGGTAGTTGGCAAAATAAATATCAGTGCAATTGCCGGTGACGGGATGCTTACGCGAGACAGCACTTACCTTTTAGCTGACTACGGCAATAGAAATCGGGGCTTCACCGCAGCAACCGAGGATCATGCAAAATCAACTGTTATGCTTCATTACGATCAAATACCGGCAGGCAGCATCAGCATGGCTGATTTAACCGATGTCGATGGCGACGGTTATACCAGCTTGCTGATTTATGATTTTGGGCCAACGGATACCGCGGAAATTCTTACCCATGTTGGGATAAAACGCACAGGTACAGGAACCTATGACATCGATGCAAATGTTGGGTTTACACTCACCCTGCCGCTAACCAATATTACCAGCGCCAACTTTAAAGCACCTGGCGCACAAGCGGTTAATCTACCCATTAGCCCAGGAACTGGAACCATAACGATATCCATCACCGCGGCACAATTAAATAACGGGCAAGGTGTATTGGAATTGCTTTAATAACTTTGACAGTGTGGCATTCACACACTGAGCTAACCTTTTATGCCTTTGTAGACCATTGTTAGTCTGCAGGGGCATAAAGGTGGTTTGTTGGGGCTTGAGTGGATAAATTTTTCGATAAGATACAAGCTGATCTGAGAGGTTTTTCACTACTTTAATAGAACATATAGATACAGTGTAATAACAGGTATTTAACGCCTAAAGCAGCGGTTTATTTATCACCTATTTTTGCCTCTTGCAATTCATAGCTAAACCAAGGCAGACCTTTAGGTTTAGCCCAAAAAGGTATGACTATAAAGATTGCAAAAATCAATATCCCCGCAACAAAAGAAGCTTCATCGCTTATTTTCCACAAGAACTTTAACACCGGAGCGCTAAATAGAGCTAACACACCATAAGAAAGATACAATTTACTACTAGCCTCTTTAGGCCATTCCTTACTCTTTATATGAGCGCAGCATTCTGAACAAATGTAGCCCACCACTCTTTGCCGCCTTGCACGTCTTAAGGACTGTAGCCAACTAATTTTGTTTAAACAGTTTGGACAAATCATAGATTCATTAAGATATAAGAAATAGAAACACCAAAAAAAATAAGATACTAGCACACCTAACTGACAGGATTTATACGTTAATTCCTAACTAATTTTCTTACGATCTTTAATAAAGTTTGCATGATCTTTTGCCCAAAACGGCAACTTCATACAAATTACTATAACCCCCAACAGAAATAAGGTCAGAAAAATCACTCCATGTAACCAAACACCAGATACAATCCAGTGTATAAATCCTTCGCCTATTCGGTACTCGTACCAACTATTAATAACATCAGCATGCTCTCTTACAAACGACTCGGCGTAAAGCGCCATTGATAGAATAGAATAACCCAACACTAAAATCCCAACCGAAAGCATTAAAGGCTTCCAGGGGTGAGCCTTTGTGTTGAGATTTATCGCAATCATTCCGATATAAAAAATAACCGACGCACTTAAGCAAATAAAAGCGATAGCCAGCCCACCTAAAGCAATTACAACAATAAACCATATTCCCTTGGTAGCTCCCCATATCTGCTCACCTCGAATGTAAACTGACTCTTGTAAAAGCACTACATACAAACCAACAAACAGAACAAATAAAACGACGACCAGAGGAAGCATTTTCCACTGATCACGAATCTCCTTCTTTCTTGCTTCTTCTATCTCGTTCATTTTGATATGATCAATCGCTCCGTTTATCTAGACCAATATAAACTTACTTTCCCCAAAAGCGCATTAGCCTTTCAAATTCAACACATCCGTAATAAAGACCACCCTTCCGAAACACCACCTTGCATGACGGATACTAATTATCACGTTATTTATCGATCAGCGAGAAAAACAACATACTAACAACTCTTTCCATTCAATGCAGAATTAATTATATGAGTTACCCAATCACCATTTTTTCTACCAGAATCAAACGTAGTATATCCATTCGATCTGTAGCGAAAATCCATCTTCCAGCCGTTACTTCTCTTTTTATCCTGTAAATAACGTATAGCGTATTGCGCTCTTGGGTCATCTAAAAGATTCGCATTCGCAGCAAATCGAATCAGCTCGACAATGTTAAGGTGATAGGATTCAGGAAATGAAATATCCATTATATGTTGAGTGATGGGCTTATCGTCGCGAAGCCTTTTTACTAGATGATGTTCAAGCAGGTACTCTTTGCCCTGCTCCAACTTTTGACTAACACTTGTATCGCCGGTAGCCTTCCAGTAAGAAAACAAAGCAAATACAGATTTAGCAAGACCAATGTAACAAGGAGTGTTTTTAAAACAACCACCGTACCGGTCAAATTTTAAATTTGGGATAGATACCGATTGTCCACGTTCCATAGGTTGATAGTCATTAATCCATTCCACCGCATTCAGAACCGGCTCGGTTCTGGCCAGCCCTAGCCTGCACAGTGCGGTAACTATCATCGCGTTATAGCAAGGTAGAAAATGCTTTTCATCTCCGCTTAACGAGAAACCAAAAGGAGCAGCAAGCCTATTGAATATCCGGTCAATCAATTTGTGAGTGTACTCAAGATGTTGAGCATAAGGTATTTCACTCATCGCAATGACTTTCCAGATATAAAATAGAGAATCGTCAACCCAATCGCTTGTGAGCCGTTTAACTAGATCCGATTGTTCCAACAACGCCAATGCATCACCTTGCGAAACTTTCGTGCCGCTATCGATAATTATTTTAAGTTGTAAAGCTGTGTCCATCGTATTACTCAGATAACGTTCTTGATATGCCAGATACGCATTTTCCTATACAATCGTTCTATAGAACTCAGGCTTCGCACTTTCATATATACTCAAAATCTTCTCCGGCAACGCCTCACCCGGCGCAGGAGTTCCAAGTGATTCAACTAAAGCAGTAATATGCGCATCCATGTATGGTTGGTTTTCCCATTCCTCAAAAAGGATAAATTCGTGTCTGCATGCGAAACTTTGATTAAATAAGTAGGAAATACAGTCCTCTCTACGCCTGAAATCAACAGTCAACTTCGATGCTAGCACTAAAAAACCCTCCAACCTGGGAAAATGAAGCACTATGAAGAGGTTCCTTCTACAGACTCACATACTTTTAACCGTTTATGTAACAGCACACTCATAAAGAACGCTTGAATTGATAAAATAATAGCCAAAGAAAATGCGGCCAGCGCAACGGATTCAAAATAATCCGGGGAATCTTTAATCAAGCTAAACACAGAGTACCCCGAAACAGCATCACCACCATCTGGCATAAGCACCGATGCGACTACAAACAAGAAATTACTCACAACAGACACTATAGTTATTTTTTTATTATTTCCATTTACACGAACAGAAATACTAACCTGGAAGGCGCTGTGGACTATAAAAATTGGAACAACAACGACAGATGTCATAAATGTTACCCAGCCCATATTTGTAATCCTTGCCACAAGTGAAATAAGCAAGCACAGCGCAAGACTAATAACAATTATTAGGTTATTCATTCCAACCACCACGTAATGAATTTAATTATAACTTCTAATCAAGTTATGGCACCACTAAGACAACGACCTACAGCAAAAACAAACTCCAACCCTATTCATGACCAGGGTAGTCATAAAACAGACTTTTAAAACTGGCACCATCAGTCGAATTGAGATGCTAGGTTACGCCCTTTGTACAGAGACTTTGCCTGTTTGAATACCAGAAAGAGATAACCAGACTTGCTTGGCTCCTACAATATGCACTATACCAACAGCTAAGCTCGTAAGTGACGTCCAAACCATAAAACTCGTCATATCATCTGGATTAAAAAATAAAGCATAAGGCAACCATAATCCTCTAATAGTATAAGCAGAAGATACAATCACGAGAACCGTTTTCAGAAAAGGTAGCTTGATTATCAAGCTGGCACCCGATAATGCATAAAGCCCCCAAACTAAAAGTACCATAAATATCCCGAAGGTAGTAATCGGCGGAATCCAGGAACCGTTTTCAGCAAGGGAAGCCATTTCCTCTCCCGCACCCCAAAACAGATACCAATCTGGCCCACCGATTATAATGGCAATATGCAGCATTGCCGCCACAATACTAAAAACACCACCGCTAAGTAGAAATTTATTCATGATTACTTGTTCCGTTCTACAGGCTATAACTCTGCCATAAACCACAGCATCTAAGGTCAACAAAACCTTCAGGTAAATCCAGCTCTACTTCGACAGAACCACAACAACATGACGCCTTATGCTTTGACTGAATCTTTACCCCATCGACATCTCTGAAATTTAAGCTCATATTCTATTTCCTGAATTCACAAACACCCGACACACAGAGCAGACAAAGCGAGGACATTATTATTCGGCTTGTTAAACTAGTCATTCATCAGGACTACATTTACCGTACTTAGCTTTAACTTTATTAATGTAACTTGAAAGCTTGTAACCTAGCATTCCGTTCACATGTTCATGAATGTCATCGCCATCCCATTTAGATTTAAGACTATTTTCTTTTAGCTCCAAGCCGTCTTGATATAGGTAGCGTACTTTTGTTAAAAAAGCATGTTGACCGCCTGTAACGTATGATTTTCCTTGTTGTTTCTCAACTCTTGGGATGTGGTACGGGGAAAACTCTAATTTGGCTCCATCTTTCCAGGTTATAAAGATATACTCAAGCCCCGGAGCCGGGTAATGATATTCCATGCCGCCTATCATTAACGCCGAATATTCCGAAGAGACTTCTACCACTCCTTTTTGTCTCTTTCCTGCTATATGCTTTATAACCTGTATCTTGTATGTACCGTGCTGATCAACCAATTCTTCACCATCGAACAAAATTGGCTTGACTTCGACTCTTCCTTCTAAAACCTTTCCGTAAAATACACTTTGAGAACACTCCAGAATTTCTTCTAAAGTTGATGCTCTTGGTTTAGAGTAAACCACCACGGGAACAAAAATAAGCAAAAATAGGATATTTCTCATTATATGCCTAACATCCGCCACGCTAACCGCGTCGGAGGTGAGATTCGCAAAGAGAGTAAAACAAACAACGTTTAACCGAAGCCCGGCTAACCGCTTTATTAAGCATTACTCCACCCATATATTTTTCAAATTTAAAACATAATCAGTTTCGGGATTTTCTTCATCTTGGTATAAAAATCCCTCATTTTTCAAAATGCCCTCTTCCACTAAATTTGAAATGTATTTGTTTGTTACATCCTTATACGTCTGTACATCTTTCGAAGAGCCTTTTAAAAACGGCCACTCTCCAAAGGTATCGGATACAAACTGAATTAAATCTCCCTGATTCTCAAGCAAATACCATGTAACAATGGCCGACTGAGGAGGATTACCTGCCAGCTCCCGTTTTTTTGAACCGTTCAAATGAGAAAAGGAGATTACCTCCTTTTTCGATTGATTTACTAACACATACTCAACACCCATAGTACATCCTGATGCTTAAATGGTCGGCGCTCAATGTCACTCCGGAGTGGGTGATTTTTTGAGCAATTTGATAGGCGGCCGCGCACGTTCATACCTTCCATCCACTTATTAAGCTAATTTAAATATTTACGATATATCACAACACGGACAGTGATCTGCTAACAAAATGCGCAACAACCTGGCTATAAGCGAGGCTCGCGTATTGCCATGTGAGCTTGCCCCAATCAACACGGGATGTCGCAAGCCCTGAGTCTATACGAAGCCTTCTTAGTTAAGCATTTTATCTAACCCTCTCAATACTACAACTAGATCCCACCAACATCCCATTTTCCAACCTAACAACTACTTTATAGTTGATTTCCTTGCTTAAGCGAACCACACAAAAATTAGGCTTCTGCATAATCTGAACAACTTGGTTCTTTTTATAAGTACTTGATAAAACATCAATCACTTTTAAATGAGTAATTGTTTCTCCGTTTTCATTCTTTTTATTAAGCGCACCACCGTCGATTGGAGTTCCAACAAAGTACTCTCTACTTTCCTCTAACCTCAACCGTTCTGACTCTGGCAAATAACGTTCCCAACAAGAACAAGCATTCGCCAATGATGCGAGGCACATTAGCAATATAATTATGTACTTCATAACTAATTTAATGTGTAACACCGTGGTAACTCTCTCGTATTGAGTCAGTGGAGTTTTAATGTAAAGTGGCACAATGACATAAAACGCAACAAAGTAATGTCGATCAAATTAACCGCTTAATTAGGATCTTAGCTTCTCTCGGACCTCCATGAGTATTTTTCCAAGCATGTTCTGCCCTTTACCGTCACCACCATCTCCCCAGTAGCTATCATTCTCCGTATGTTCAACCAACTTAGCGTCATTTGTTGACAACAAAAGGATCCTTAGATCTTCGTGTTGACTAAACTTAGCTAATAAAGCTTCACGCATAACATTGTCTTTCATTGATTCCCAGTTACGTTTAAGTTTTCTCTTCCTATCCCGACCCTTTCTAGCAGCTTCGATCGGAGTTTTTGCTTTTAGAATCTCGTTTTGATCCGATTCGGACTCAAACTTCATGGCTTGAAAATAGTGCTCACTTGTAGGCCATACTTTTTTCTTTAGCTTTACAGGAAATGCGGCAAAATTTGAAAACTCCCCAAATTCATCGACTACGCTATAAAATTTTATTACTTCACTCATACTACACTCTGATTCGGAAACTTAAGGCCTAAATAAGGATATCGTTTACAACGCTTCTCTATATTTTTTGTCGGATGAATTACCACTGAAGAACTACCTTACCAACAATATTTGCTTCTGGAACCACTCCCCAAAAACGGCTATCTAGTGAGTTGTTTCGATTATCACCCATCACGAAATAGTGCCCGTCAGGAACAGTAATTCTATGGTTTTTGAATCTGAATGGTTCATTAAGATACTTCACTATAAATGTGTTTTCCCCAACGGTTTCTTTAGATGTAGTAAAATCTAATATTTCAGAAACCACCTTTCCATTAATACTAAGTGTGCTTTCGAACAATAAAACCTCATCACCAGGCACCCCAATGATTCGTTCGACGAAGACACGACTTTCATGGGGAGGGTAAAGCACAAATATTTCTCCTGGATTTGGCTTCGAACCAGGTCTATTTAAATTTATAAAGTTGAAACCCCAAGTGCCGTAAGTACCATAACCAAACTTTGAAATTAGGACATGATTACCTGGATTTAAGTTGGGCGACATTGATTCAGAAGGAATGCGGAACGGTTCGCACAAAAAGGAACGTACTGTAAATATGGCGATAACTATAACAATAGGTATCGTTAATGCTCCCCACCAATAATTAAAGAATCGCTTTCTTTCATTATCATTTGTATTTTTCACTAGCTTTAACGAATGAAAAACGGCCACAACGGCAAGAGTAAGACCAAGGCCGCTAATCCCATAGTATAGATTTAATAAATAATCACCTAACATCGAAAAAATTAACGCAGCCAAATAAACCAGGGCAATACTTCCACGAGATAAGTATAAAAAAGCCAATGGTGGCATAAAAAATGCCAGAATCCCCACAAATACTTTTTTTTCCACAATATCTCCTTTTCACCTAACCCCGTAATTTTCGATGTTTTTTATATAGAACTGGAGGCGAAACGGGGAAATTGTCGCCAAGTTACGATCATTAACTGCGCTGCATACGATAGAACCTAAGATCCCCCGTTACAGCATGAAGATTCAGTTCATTTCTTAATTCACTACGAAGCGCTTTTAAAATACCTGTAAATTCATTTGAACCACTACTTAACATATCATCCAAAGCATCAAGCTGTTCCTTATTTCCTAATAGCTGAATATCTTCAATTGCTTTCTCAACTAAATGCTTCTGTTCGTCTATCGCCCTAAGTCGACACTGATGCAAACAGTCTTTTTGGTTTTACTTGTTATTTGTTTTTTCCAGAGTACCCGCATATAAGTATAAGGCGTAAACCACCAGTCCCCACCATGTAGCAATTAGCCCAAGTAGAAACCATAACTCTCGCCTTGCTTCAGTGACAGTATATAACCACCAACCAATAAATAAGCCTACAAACTGCACAGCAATAATTTTTATTGCAGGAGCTATTGCGAATATAAAATTTTCAGATTCCATGAGTACTGATGAACCTGAAGCCATCAGTTTATTCATGTAAAAGGATAATACTGCTCCAACACTTATTTCTACTACGGTGGCAATAACAACCAAAACCACCAATTGTTCTACTTTCTCTCGATTCAAAGCTTCCCCCTTTTTAACACATAGCAGTATATTATACGGAATTCCTTACCCCCCCGGATAAGAACAATTCTCACCCAATATAGTTTCTTATTTGATTTCAATGCATTAACAAAAATGTCTGTTTGTGAGCGATCCTTGAATGGGAAAAAGCTGTCTGCGCACTTAACAGCACTTTCAGGGGCTTCTATTCACTCGATAAGGAGACATTTTTTCTTTTTTTTCAATAGCTTACTTTCTAACAATTGAAAAACAAAGAATTTATTTTAGTTTTTCATTAGACCCCATTATTGAGAAAATGTCTATTTTCAATACAACTGCGCGCATATGCAGAGCAATACTTCTAGGTGCAAATTTTAAGCACGTTACTCTGTTACACCTAAGCCTATATTAAAGCCAAGTATGTTTATTAGTCTTGTTGCATCAAGACACTTAAGTAACCATTATTTCTTGACAGACAATTGGAAGTAATCCTCAGAAAAGCACTAAACTAGTCGATGCAAAAGAATGTTAATCACAACCCACAAACCAATCACCATTGCCGGCAACCACAATGCAACAAGGGCTGTTGGACAAATATATATCCGTCCGCCCTCTTTCCACCCTGTCGCTTGAGTAACTGCATCGTTAATTGGGTCTGAATCCGGGATATCGGCTCTCAATCGATGTAAAGCCTGAATGACGTTGAAGCATTGCACTGTGGTAAACAACCATAAAATCGACATTGCCAAACCAAATATGGCAATCATCCATGTATAGGGTGCCCCACCCTGAGTGCCTAAAGCGGTGAGGATAAAACCATTGCCCACCAAAAAGGTACCTGTTCGAGTATTCAATAAGGCGTCTTCTTCGACGGTTCTTTTTCTAATATTGGCGTGATCCATAAATAGCACCCCCCTGAATAATTTACATTCTACCTAGACAAAACTTAAGCATCCCAAACGAGACCACGATTACTGCATACACAACATAAATGCGCAATTGCATTCAGATTATTCGAAAACCTTTTTTGGGGCATACTTCTTTAAGTTTTAATTATTAATTACTCAATTTCAATTCCGAATAAGAAACTTCATTTAACGCGACAAAATCATTCGTTTCAAAAAATATAGCTGAAATAAGAGTAGGTTAATTTGAAAAGCAAGAATTTGACTTCTACCCTACTTTAAAACATTTGTTCAATACCGCGAACAACCAAACAAGAAGAAAGATAAAAAACAGAAAACGATATGAAAAGAAACCTGATTTTCTTTGCCGGAACACTCTTATTGTTCTCTTTTATATTATTTTACTTAAGAAGCAATGAGACCAACAAAACCGCAGATGTTATTAAGCCTTCGCCCCCCGATCAATCCAGCGCATTCACCCCGGACACGACCAAAAGCCAAGAGAACAAAGAAAGTTTGTCATCCATTAAAACAAACATCAAAAAAGATGATTTAAATGAAGATGTACAAGAAGTTAGCCTTGAAAGCATTGGCAAGCTACTAGGCAATGAAAAACTAACCGACTCAAACAAGGAAAGACTTCACAACAGTATCTACGAATTATTTGCCTCAAAGCATTATTCTCGTGAAGAAATTTTTTCTTATTTTGAACAAATAATTACCAACCAACTTCATAACCCTGAAAAGATAGCAGCGATTTTGGAGCTTCTTACACCCTACAAACCTGCCGAGCTAAATGAACTGGCCTTATCTTTTTTAGACTCCTATTCAAATGAAATCCTGCTTAGATCTGCATCCAATATGTTGATCAGCACCTATTCAGACTGGCAAATCAATGATCATTCGCTATCTGAATTCTCTCAGGATCAACGCATCTACTCGCCCGCGTCTGTACTTTTTGAAATCAACTCTGCTCTTTCTTCTTTCTCTGACTCAGCGGAGTCTCAACAGGCATTAAAAAGAGCTCATCGACTCCTGGCAGATATGGATACAACTGAAGAGATACTCTCCAAGGATTTTTCAGATGCTAAAGACTTCTTAACCGCAAATACGGTTTCCATGGAGTTTTTTGAGACCTTTCTCTCCAGGCCAAAGGATCAAGCAAGAATGCTTACTCTGATGGAAAAGACGCTCCCACAACTGAGCCAGCCTATCCAACATCAGCTATTGATTCGGCTGAATGAAATCCGCATTTATGAGTCATCAACATTAACGAACGAAACCAACGAAAAAATCAATCAAATTCTACTTTCTCTGGAATACAGGTACGAACAGGATGTTTTAGAAAAGCAAGCACTCATCGCACATAAGCATTCACGATGAATAATTTACAACTTACAAAAATTACCTTAATTAAGGACATGTTATGAGATCTACAATTAATTTAGCCATAGCAATAGTCGTTGGCTTTTTTGCCAGTAACGCTTTAGCTTTGTGTTATTCGATTCCTATCGGGGTCAACAGTATTGGCGCAAACTTCGAAGTATATAGCGATAGCTGTCCAAGCGTAGGCGGCACTTGGAAAGAAGTGTGTGTGGCCAATGAAGGTTCCTCTTACTATCTTTACTGTAAAACCACTTACGGTACTAATATTCAGAACCTGCGTTTACCCAACCCATATGGCCGCTATACCTATCGAGCTCAATATCGCAAAAGTGACGGATCAACCGGTGTAATTATGTACGGGTCTGTTCAAGGATATTTGTACTACAGCGGCGGCGGTAGCAGTTCAAGTAGCAGCAGCGGCGGCGCAGAATGCCCACCAGATATGCCTTGTAATTAACAGTAAGCCTTTAAAACAAACTCCCGGTTTTTCCGGGAGTTTGTTTATAGCTATAGGGGGTTACTTTCAGCATTTACTGTAATCATGCTAGCTTGATATAAAATCTTAAATAAAATACATTCTATATCACCGCTTACATTGCAACAGAATTGATAATGCTTGTAAGCAATTGAATAATGGCTTCATCAGCATGTAAATCCGATAATAATTCGTCGTCAGTCCAATAATTTGATGTCATAGCAACAACTAATTGCAGGTCAGGAATCACGTGAATATCTTGCCCTCCTGCGCCTCTTGCCGAGTATACATGCATTCCGTTTATTTCGGTCGTCCACCACCATGCGCCATAACCAAGCTTGATTTGACCTTCAGGTGTTATGGTAGATAAATCGATAATAGTTTGCGTGGTGGCTTGAACCCATTCTTCGGCAATAACCTGATTACCGTTATAGCGACCACTGTTCAGATATAACTGCCCAAAAAACGCCATATCTCTGGGAAGCATCCACATATCCCAACCACCTACTCGACAACCAGTTGCATCCCTGTTCCAGATTTTAATATCGATATCCAACAAATTGAACAAGGTGTTATTCGCGTAAGCGAGTGTATCGCCCCCACTTACCTGCTCCAGTATGCATGACGCAATATGGGTTAACCCTGAGCTGTAATTAAATGCCTCGCCCGGTGCGGAGATAAGAGGCTGTTCCAGTACCGCTTTGAGCATATTGCCCGTTGCACTCACCTCATTGTCAATTGGACCATTTTCTTCCCAGGCTAAACCGGCAGTCATAGTTAAAAGATGCATGATATTGATGTCATTTTTTAACGACGATTCTTCAATTAATTCAGGGAAGATACTTGAAACAGGCTGTTCGACATCCTCCAGATAACCATCCCTCAAAGCATTACCAATTAATGCAGAGAGTATACTTTTGGATGCGGACTTCAAATTATGATGTATATGCGCCTTATGGCCGTGGTAGTACTCTTCCTCAACAAGTTTTCCATTGCGCACAATGAGTAAACTGTTTAAAAGTGGCAGATCCTCCGCATACTCCATTGCAAGATCAAGCTTAGCTTCATCAACCCCCTGCGTTTTTGCTTCAGCGGTGCTCCATTTATGGCCTGTTGGGTTATCTATTGAAAAATAATCAGGATGCCATTTACCAAATACCGGTATCCATTCCCAGCTTTTTTCCCCAAGACTGAGTTCAGCACCGATCCATTGGTCAATGAACAAGCGTTTTCTGTACACAGTATGTGTATCTTGGTTGTATAGGCCAAAAAAATCGACCCCCATACCTAACCAGTCCGACGCAAATGGCATTGCGCCTTTGGCCTCTGGAAAATCGACCGAAAAACTGGATACTACAGGTTCTGTTTGGTTAGACATTGCTAAATACCAAACGGCATTTTCCGAATCATAAACCGCTAAGGTGTCTATGCCGTCCATGTTAAAGTCACCGGCAACAGGGAAAAGACTGACATCCTGATCAGAGTTCATCGCATCCAGATTGGCTTTTGGACCAAAGCTAACACTCAGTAGCTCACTTTCGTTATGCCCAGACTGCAATACAAAGCGCCCTTGTTCCGGGTAGTACAAGCCAACGGAATCAACACCATCGCCATCCCAATCACCTGCTACTGGTAAAGCTAACTCTGTACCAAATTCAAAACGCGTAACACTACCGTCGTATTCTTTTATTTCTACTTGGTGAGATACCGGGTCATATAACGCAGGTGAATCCCAACCATCCCCGTTAAAATCACCCGCAAAAGGCAAGTTTACAGCCAGGGGCATTGTTGCTCCCTGGCCAAACTGAAAGTCGTGGGTTTGATCACCGGATTGAATGAATAGATGACTATGATTTACCGAAAACAAACCATAGCTTTGCGGCTCAACTTTTTCGTCTCCGTCACACCCGGAAAGTCCAAACACCAACGCTAAAAGAAAGACAGGCATCCCAATTCTGACAATTCCCGAACCTGTGCTCATATAAAATTCCTCATAAATAGGTATGAGGATAAGACTAGGGATTTAAGAGAGAATAGTATTTAGATGCTCTGTCTCAGATTGTTTTGACGATAATGCTCAATGTACTCGGTTCCTGCTCGACTGTTACCAGTATGTTACCTAATGCTTGAGTTTGTTTTGCTCAGGGAACTCAGCTCTACTTTCCCTGTCTGGACAGAATGTCTTGCGCAATTAACAGACGAGCATATTCTTTAAGCTTTTTACTGGGCTTTTTATTGAGCGGATTAATGATCATCGCTATGACATTGGCAACCAGGATAATGGGTGTAATAAGGATTCCAAACGGGATGCCCCACCAACCCAAAAAGAAAGAAGCAAAGAAATCTTTTAGCTGACGTTTTCTTGCACATGACCTGCAAGACAATTGCGGCTTTTCTTTCCAGCTCGTAAGCAGAACAATGGAATAGATAAAATACGACTTGAAGATTTCCAACCCGCTATCTTTCCCACATTGTGGGCAGTCTGCCTGTCGAATTTCTGCCGAGAAACGGTCAACTTCGCCATCGGGGATGGCATCGGACATGCGCCCTATCTCATCAGCTTCAAAGCATTTTTCGTTACAGTATTTTCTGTTACCGGATTTCTTTCCACCAAAGAGTATCGTGCTACCACAATTTGCACAGGCCATTTTCACCTCCATGACACAACGCGTAAATTCAATTCCGTTTAGCCCAATAAGATATGTCTTATTCCAGGCTATGTATTTTTATACTCAGCAAGGAGCACGCTACTCAACCCAATGAATAATATGCTCTTCCATTTCTGAGGCATGGACATTTTCCTCAGAGAACACTTTATGGCAAACAGAGATTCCCTGTTCATGTATGGCTTGCTTGCCGGCAATAAGTGGGTGCCAGGGAAACAGCGGTTTTTCTTCCGCCAGAAGCCGGTATGCACAGGTTGCTGGCAACCAGTGAAATTCAGCAATGTCTTCAACGGTTAATACCAAACAGTCTGGAACGTATTGTTTTCTGTTTGCGTAATTCGAACATTGGCATGAATCAATATCTAACAACTTGCAGGCAACATCCGTATAAAAAACTTCGCCTGTGTCTTCGTCTTCCAACTTGTGCAGGCAACACTTACCACAGCCATCACAAAGGGCTTCCCACTCTTCTCTTGACATTTCACTTAAGGCTTTCTTCTGCCAGAAATCGGGTTCTAACACGGCGCTAGTACATCTTACTGTTGGGAATCTGCTGCATGTAGGATTCCGGCGCTGGCGGAAGTTGTAGATAGTAGCCATGATCTTGGAGAGACTGTAATACTTTCTCTGCACTTACCTGAGCAAGTTTTCGTTCTGCGGTGAGTTTTATCACCATTGAGAACTCTGCAGTGCCAAACTGAGTCATTAACGCTTCGGGTAGACTATCCAGAGTGGTCCCTTTTTCAATATACAGGTACATCCCTTCTTTTTTCTTACTGCGGTATATTTCGACTAATTTCATTCGGATTCGCTGGTCATAGTATTTAGTTTATGAATCAATTGATCGGCAATCACCTGCCTTCTCCAATCAGAAAACCCTTCGGGAAGGCGATATTTTTTTTCTTCTGGACTGGAGCTATTAAGGATGAATTCGTAATCTTTTTTTCGCACCAAAAGCTCGGGTGCCACATTAAGTTCCAACGCCCTGTTTTCCACTTCTTCTTTCATGGAATGCAGCAACACTTTATTGTCACCGGATAATGGTCTGGGCAAACACGGCGGTAGTAACGCTTCATCCAACTCTCTGGCTTTGTTGGCAATATCCACCAATGTCTGTCCATCGATTTTAATCGTTCGCTCGTTCAGTCCATTAAGTTTTCTCAACTGACTGATATGCTTGGGCAAGGATTGCGCAATATCGAACAAGGTGTGTTCTTTTACCACACGATTACGGGGAATATTTCGACGCTTGGCCACATTTTCCCGCCAGGCACACAGGTGCATTAATGTAAACAGTTGTCGCTGGTTTAGCTTCCAGGCGCTTTTAACACGTTGATAACTGTTTTCGGGTTCTGAATTTGCCTGCACCAATTGAGGAATGGCATTGCTCTCTTCAATAACCCACGATAGGCGTTCTAATTTGGTTAGCTCCTGAACCAGACAATGAGCCAATAAATATAAATGCTCTACATCCATTGCGGCATATTGCACTTGAGATTGGCTTAAGGGGCGTTGTAACCAGTCAGAGCGGGTTTCTTCTTTTGGCAACTCTTCATTCAAAACCAGTTTGACCAAATTGCCGTAACCAACAGAAAAACCGTAACCACAAAACGCCGCCGCCAATTGAGTATCGAATAGACTCTCTGGGTATACCCCCATCAAATGGGAAATCACTTCCAGATCTTCCGAGCAGGAATGCAGTGCTTTAACAGTATCAGCATCCGTTAATATGTCGGCGAATGGTTTAAAGTTGGATATTTTTAGCGGGTCGATTAATACGTTTACATAACCGTCATTCACCTGTATTAACCCGGCTTTGGGGTAATAGGTTTGGCTACGCATAAATTCCGTATCAATGGCCAGAAGTTTTTTGCCTTGCCAGGAAAGACAACATTCTTCCAGTTGATCGTCTGTATCAACCCACTCTATCGGCTGATTTACCAAATTGGTCATTTAACTTCTCTTATAATTCTCGCCGACTATTTATTGCGTGGGCCAGTGTTCCACCATCAATGTATTCCAGCTCACCGCCAACAGGTACACCGTGGGCAATTCGGGTTACTTTGATATTGCGAGTTTTTGCCCGCTCGGAAATATAGTGACTGGTGGCCTCCCCCTCGACTGTGGGGTTGGTGGCAATAATAATTTCTTCTATGTGTTCAGAATCCATGCGCGCTTCAAGCACATCAATGCCGATATCTTTTGGACCAATACCATCAATAGGAGACAAATGCCCAAGTAAGACAAAATACTGCCCGGAGAAAGTCGCCGATTGTTCAATAGCTAATACATCGGCCGGAGTTTCCACTACGCAAAGTAAGCCATTGTCTCGTTTGGGGTTGCGGCACAAGCCGCAGATTTCTTCTTCCGTCAAAGTACGACATTTTTTGCAACGCGTCACCGATTCCACTGCCGCAGCCAACGCTTTGGATAATTGCTCTGCACCGGGACGATCTCTTTCCAATAAATGCAACGCCATTCTCTGTGCTGATTTTGGGCCAACACCGGGCAGACGTTTGAGGGATAGAATTAATTGATCAATTAAGGGACTAAACAAAAAACTTCTCTCTTAGAACGGCATTTTAAAACCGGGAGGCATTTGAAAGCCGCCCGTTAAGGCTGCCATTTTTTCTTTATTGCTTTCTTCTACGCGACGTACAGCATCGTTTACCGCCGCAGCCAGAAGATCTTCGAGCATTTCTTTATCTTCTTCTAACAGGCTTTTATCGATGTTCACGGCTTTTACGTCATGACGTCCGGTCATGGTTACTCTCACCAAGCCAGCACCGGCTTGCCCTTCCACTTCCAGGTTGGCCAGCTCTTCCTGCATTTTTGCCATTTTTTCCTGCACTTGCTGTGCCTGTTTCATAATATCGCCGAGGCCTTGCATCTTATTTCTCTCTCTTCAATCTAACCGAAGTCTGCTGACTCACAATAATTCAATACCATACTTGAAAAGTATCGGAGCTAACCAGCACGACTAAAACGTTATGGTTTCTTCATTTAACTTTGCCCCAAATTCCCGCTGTAACGCTTGAACGACTGGGTCATTTTTTAAATCGGTTAAGGCTTGCGCCCGTTTTTCTGCGCGAATTCGCTCGGCATAACTGGCCGGTGTCTCCACACCTTCTGGCAAAGCACCCAATTCAATATGCACTTTTACCGGATGGGAAAAATAATCCGTCAGTAAATCCGCAAGCCGTTTGCTATGGGAATCGTCAAATAAACTGCCCTTGGCATCATCCAGAATAAAGTAAAGCTGGTTGTCCTGTTTGCCCACTAACGCGCAGTTGGCCACGGAACTTTGCAGAATGCCTTTGATATCCAGATGATCGTAGACTTGAACCCAGTAGCCTTCGTCAAATTGCTCCAGGCTAACCTTTTCAATGGACTGTTTAACCGGCTCAGGGGGCGCAACCGTTTGCTGAACCGGTTTAGGCGCGGAAGCCGTAATGCCCTCTTTCCCAACTATGTCTTTGACCTGCTGTTTAAGCTGCGCACGAATATCTTGCGTATTGTTTGGGCTCGGAGGTGGAACCGCAACACGGGGTTCAACAACCTCAGGCACAGGCTGTGGTATTTCTACGGGCTGCGGTGCTTCATCAACCGGTGGCACAGCCGATGGCGGCGCATTCTGCTCTGGCTCTGGAATAATGTGTGGCGTAGGTTGCTCTGGTACTGGCTCAGAAACAGCAGGTTGTGGAACAGGTTCTGGTCTAGAGTTCTGAGCCGCTAAGGGCTTTTTTTCGCTGGCAACATCCTCATGATGCACGTCACTCACCGCTGCAGGTGCGTTCTGCTGTGGCTGAGGATTTTCTGTAGCCTGTATCGGTTGCGTTTGTGGTAATGACTGAGTTGGAACATCCGCAACGCCCTGAGGCTTAAATGCCAGCATACGCAAGAGCGTCATTTCAAATCCGCCACGGGGGTCTGGCGACAAAGGTAAGTCGCGGCGCCCCAATAAACCGGTTTGATAGAAAAGCTGTACGTCTTCCGGTGCCAGACGACTGGCGAATTCCAGAATCTGAGCCCGGTCTCCATATGAATTGTCCAAGGCTTCGGGCAAAGCTTGAGCAATAGCGATGCGATGCAACATGGTGAGCAAGTCACCCAGGGCGGCCTGGAAGTCTGGCGAGTGCTCGGCAAAGTCTGCCACCGCACTGAGCATTTTTTTACCGTCACTATTAATTAAGGCTTCGATCAACTGCTGAACAAGTACCCGGTCAATGGTGCCCAACATCGCTGCCACTTCCTGCTCGACCAACTTGCCGCTGCCGTAGGAAATTGCCTGATCGGTCAGACTCAACGCATCCCGCATACTGCCATCGGCTGAGCGCGCAAGCGCCCACAGGCCTGATTCTTCAAATGGTACTAACTCCTTGTCGAGAATAAACTTCAACCGTTCAACAATGCGCTCGGGGCTCATGTTTTTCAGGTTAAATTGCAAACAACGGGACAGAATCGTAACGGGGAGTTTTTGTGGATCGGTAGTAGCCAAAAGGAATTTCACATGCTCGGGTGGCTCTTCCAATGTCTTCAGCAAGGCATTGAAACTGTGATTAGAGAGCATGTGCACTTCGTCGATCAGGTAGATTTTGTAGCGACCACGAGTCGGCGCATATTGCACGTTATCCAGCAGTTCCCGTGTGTCTTCCACTTTGGTTCGGGACGCAGCATCCACTTCGATCAGGTCAACAAACCGCCCTTCAGCGATTTCGGTACAAGCACTGCACTGGCCGCAGGGCTCGGAACTGACGCCGGTTTCGCAGTTGAGACACTTGGCCAGAATTCTGGCGATGGTGGTTTTCCCGACCCCCCGTGTCCCGGTAAACAGGTAAGCGTGGTGCAGACGGTTGTTATCCAGGGCATTGATTAGCGCTTTCAGCACATGCTCCTGGCCCACCATCTCTCGAAACAGCTGAGGACGCCACTTGCGCGCCAACACTTGATAACTCATAGAGGCCTTAATCACATAAACTTTATCGTAAGTGGGCGATTATACCCACTTCACAAAAAGATTGGGGGTTGTATGCAAGACTTAGCAAATCTATCGGAAATTCGCTGGGGAATTATCGGTTGTGGCGCAGTAACGGAAGTAAAAAGCGGCCCGGCATATCAGAAGGTCAAAGGGTTTCAGCTAAAAGCCGTGATGCGTCGCTCTCTGGCGCTTGCTCAGGACTATGCCCAGCGACATCAGGTAGAAAAAGTCTACGACGATGCCGATGCTTTGATCAACGATTCCGATATCGATGCGGTATACATTGCTACGCCCCCTGACAGCCACAAAGACTACGCGCTAAAAGTCGCCCAAGCCGGTAAGCCCTGCTGCGTGGAAAAGCCCATGGCCCTCGACTATCAACAATGCCAGGAAATGATCGATGCCTTCGAGCGGGCTAACCTCCCCCTGTTTGTTGCCTATTACCGTCGCTCGCTGCCACGCTTTAATCAGGTAAAAGAATGGTTGGATAATGGTGAGATTGGCGTGGTTCGACATGTTCACTGGACATTAACCGATCAACCCAACGACTGGGACACGCAGCAAAAAGAGAATTGGCGAACCAACCCGGCCATTGCCGGCGGCGGGTATTTTGTTGATCTGGCCAGCCACGGCATTAATTTATTTGAATATCTTCTAGGCGATATTCTCCATGCACAAGGCATTACCGCCAACCAACAGGGTTTGTATGAGGCGGAGGATAGCGTTAGTGCTTGCTGGCAGCATCCGTCTGGTGTAACCGGTTCCGGTTATTGGAACTTTGCCAGTTTTGAACGCCTGGATAATGTAGAAATTATGGGCAGCAAAGGAAAAATTTTATTTTCTGTGTTTGCTGAAAACCCGATCAAGCTTATTACCCCTAAGCGAGTGCTGTCATTGGTTATCGACAACCCGGAAAATATCCAGTTTTATCATGTGGAGAATATGCGAAAGCATTTACGGCATGAAAGCACTCATCCTTCTGAGGCAAAAAGTGCAGCACACACCAATTGGGTAATGGACAAAATACTCAAAGGCTGAAATTAACGGTTTACTCATCAAGCCGATGGGTAAACAATCCGTGGCTGACACGATGCTGACAGAATCTGGCAGTAGCCTCACGGTAAGATAAAGCAAAAACACCGATAACCATTTCAATTGAGAAAAAGGAGTATCTGTTCGTGCCCCCCATTATTTCCATCAAAGGATTATCGAAAACCTACGATTCAGGTTTTCAAGCACTAAAAGACATTCACCTGGATATTCGCAAGGGCGAAATTTTCGCACTACTCGGCCCAAATGGTGCCGGAAAAACCACACTAATAAGCATTATCTGCGGCATGACCAATGCCAGCCAAGGTCAGGTAATTGCCGATGGTTACGATATTAATAAAGACTATCGTATTGCTAGAAAAAAAATCGGTTTGGTTCCACAAGAGTTGTCGGTGCAAATGTTTGAAACGGTGTGGACAACACTTAAATTCAGCCGGGGGTTGTTTGGTAAGCCCGCTGACGATGCCTGGCTGGAGCAAGTATTACGAGACCTTTCCTTGTGGGATAAAAAAGACAGCAAGATTATGGCCCTCTCCGGCGGTATGAAACGGCGAGTCTTAATTGCCAAAGCGCTCGCTCATGAACCGGAGATTCTGTTTCTCGATGAACCCACCGCCGGTGTGGATGTTGAATTGCGACGAGATATGTGGAATCTGGTTCGCGGATTGAAGAAAAAAAATGTCACGATTATTCTCACCACACACTACATCGAAGAAGCGGAAGAAATGGCAGATCGTGTTGGTGTTATCAATAAAGGGGAAATTATTCTGGTTGAAGAAAAAAATGCGTTAATGAAAAAAATGGGAAAAAAACAATTGGCGGTTGAACTGCTTCAATCTCTTGATGTTATTCCCCCATCATTAGCGGCATTTCAACTTGAGCTGAGTGAATGCGGAAAAAACCTGACTTACATCTACGACACGCACCAGGAACACACCAATATCAGTCGACTGTTAAAACAATTGGATGAATTAAAGCTGGAGATAAAAGACTTAAATACCAAAGAAAATTCGCTGGAAGATATTTTTGTCGACCTCGTCGGCTACAAAAACCAAGCACCACAGGGAGTAGCACAATGAATTTCTATGCCATAAAAGCCATTTATGTATACGAACTGGCGAGAACCTGGCGCACGATTTTGCAGAGCATTGCTTCGCCAGTGCTTTCCACTTCGCTGTACTTTATTGTGTTTGGTTCTGCCATAGGATCACGAATGGTGGAGATTGACGGCATTCACTACGGTGCATTTATTGTACCGGGTTTGGTTATGCTGTCTCTGTTAAGTGAAAGCGTATCCAACGCAGCTTTTGGCATTCATATGCCGAAATTTACTGGAACGATTTATGAAATACTGTCTGCACCGATTTCCGCTCTGGAAACGGTCATTGGTTTTGTAGGTGCGGCTGCCACTAAGTCGATTATTCTAGGCAGCATTATTCTGCTCACTGCCCGTATATTTGTCGATTATTCCATTGAGCACCCATTCTGGATGCTGGCCTTCCTCGTGTTAACCTCAGTGACCTTCAGCATGCTTGGCTTCATCATCGGTATTTGGGCGGACGGATTCGAAAAGCTGCAAATTGTTCCCATGATGATTATCACTCCCCTGACCTTTCTTGGCGGCAGTTTTTATTCTATTAAAATGCTGCCCGAGTTTTGGCAAACGGTGACGTTATTTAACCCCGTGGTGTATCTTGTGAGCGGCTTCCGTTGGAGTTTTTATGGCTCATCGGATGTGAATGTTGAAATCAGTCTCGCCATGATCGCGCTCTTTTTAGCAATCTGTTTTCTTGCAGTTTGGTGGATTTTCAAAACCGGCTATAAATTACGGCCTTAGTCAGTTATCAGTATGCTCAAATAAACTTTCGGCAGCGTATAAAAATGCTGTCGAAAAATAACACTTTAGCTTGCAATGCAAACCGCACAGCTAAATAGCGAACGAAAACAAAAATAATTTGAGCGAGATAAGATATAGGGAAAGAAAGATGGAGGGACCCAACCCAGCCACACCCCGGCGCACAATTATACTACTACCGTTGCTCCCTTCCGGGCCTGGCGGGGTTCGCAGCGAATTGTCGCGAGGGGACCAAGTTGGGTACCACTGCGAGGAGTGTATTGCCCCACTCCTAAGGGCTGGGCATTATGCCAATTTACGCGGCAAATGCAAGTTTTACTTTACCAGCAAAGTACACGTACCGAAGTAACGTGCTCAACATTTTTAATTGCTTCGATTACCTCATCACTGGGTTTTTCAGCAAAATCCAAAATATTGTATGCAACGTTGTTACGGCTTTTATTCACCATATCAGCAACGTTAACATTGTTGTCGGCGAAGATCGATAAAACGTGGCCCAACACGCCGGATACGTTTTCATTGGTAAATGTAATACGGCATATGCTCTCACCACGCGCCATTTCAGTCGCAGGGAAATTTACAGAGTTCTTAATGTTGCCGTTTTCCAGAAAATCACGCAGTTGGTTTACTGCCATTACCGCACAGTTTTCTTCTGCTTCAGCTGTACTGGCACCGATATGAGGAACCGCAACGACTTTTTCGTGACCAATTAAGCAAGGCTCTGGGAAGTCACATACGTATTGACGAAGTTGACCTGCATTTAAAGCTTCGACAACAGCTTGCGCATCAACGATAGCGTCACGCGCGAAATTCATAATCGCCGCAGATGGTTTCATCAATTTTAATGTATCAGCATTAATCATGTGCTTGGTTGCAGGCAAGGCTGGTACATGCAATGACAAGTAGTCCACTTGAGAAAGCAAAGCTTCCACACTTTCCATACGACGTACCGCACTAGGCAAACGCCACGCAGCTTCAATGGATAACGCAGGGTCGTAACCCACTACGTCCATATCCAATGCAAGAGCCGCATTCGCGACCATGGAACCGATTGCACCAAGGCCGATGATACCCAGCGTTTTACCCGCAAGTTCACTACCAGCAAAACGTTTCTTTTCTTTTTCCAACAGCTTGGACATATCGCCCGCGTCAGTCATATCACCCAGGGTCGAAACAAAGTCTTTACCCTGAAGAATACCGCGCGAACTCAATAACATGCCCGCAAGTACCAATTCTTTAACCGCGTTAGCGTTAGCACCGGGAGTATTAAATACCACAATCCCTTTTGCAGTGTACTCGTCAACAGGTACATTGTTTGTGCCCGCCCCAGCGCGAGCAACAGCAAGTACGGAACCTGGAATTTCTTCGCCATGTAATTTATGGCTACGCAGAATAAGTGCGTCTGGTTGGCTGATGTCTTCAGCCACTTGATAGGTGTCTTTAGCGAAAAGCCCAAGACCCTTATCAGAAATTTTATTGTATGTACGAATTTGAAACATGGTTTCGTTTTCCATTATGTCGTTATTAATTTAAGCCGCAGTGATTTCTTGGTATGCCCAACTCAACCAAGGCATCAACAGCTCCATATCAGATTTTTCCACTGTAGCGCCGCCCCAGATACGCATCCCCGCAGGTGCATCACGATAAGCGCCAATATCATAGGCAACGCCTTCGCTATCAAGTAACTTAATCATGGCTTTCACTTGTGCCGCGTCAGCTTTCAGCTTCAAACAGATACTGGTGTTTGACAGTGTGGCTTCATCTTCTGCAAGGAAATCGATCCAGTCGTTTGCGTCAACAAAGCTTTTTACCACTGCCAGGTTTTCTTCAGATTTTTTGATTGCCGCTTCGAGACCACCCAATTCTTTAACCCAGGCAAGCGCATCCAGATAATCTGCTACGCACAACATGGAAGGTGTGTTGATGGTTTCACCACGGAAAATACCTTCAATCAGTTTTCCACCTTTAGTCATGCGGAATAACTTCGGCATAGGCCAGGAAGGTGTGTAAGTCTCCAAACGTTCAACTGCTCGAGGGCTAAGGATCAGAACACCGTGAGCGCCTTCACCGCCGAGTACTTTTTGCCAGCTATAGGTAACAACATCCAGCTTTTCCCATGGAAGATCCATTGCAAAAACTGCAGAAGTGGCGTCACAGATGGTTAAGCCTTTGCGGTCATCCGCAATCCAATCGCCATTAGGCACTTTTACACCAGCTGTTGTGCCGTTCCAGGTAAAGATAACGTCGTTATCCATATTGACCTGACTCAGGTCTGGAAGCTTACCGTAGTCCGCTTCCATGATATTTACGTTATCCAACTTCAATTGTTTGGTGATATCCGCAACCCAACCAGAACCAAATGATTCCCATGCAAGGACATCGATAGGACGAGCGCCAAGTAATGACCACAAGGCCATCTCTACAGCACCGGTATCGGAACCGGGAACAATCCCCACTCTGTACCCCTCGGGCAGACCTAAAAGCTCTGCGGTTTCGGTGCACGCTTTCCCTAAAACTTCTTTACCCAACGAGGAGCGATGCGAACGGCCAAGGGTGCGGACATCAAGCTTGTTGACATCGTAACCTGGGCGTTTGCTACATGGGCCAGAAGAGAAGTTCGGATTTTGAGGTTTAGTATTAGGGCGCATTTTTGTCCTCGACTAAGTGCACAGCTAAATGCAATTGACCTGCCCAAAAATCAAGCAGTCACCTGGTTAAGAGGATGACCGGGTTGAACAGCAGGAAGTTAACGGGCACCTGGACTGCCATATCCTTCCAGGACCCTGAAAAAGGGGCGCTATTATGCCACCTTTCGAATAGCCATCCTAGCTGCTCAAATCAAATAATCTAATATCGGCTAATAGAGTAAGGTATATAGCTTCCGCTGATATTTAACCGCCAAACTGTCGCCCTTTCCTAGCACTGCCAATATGTCGGTGAAGGCCTTCTTCGCTTCCCCATCTTTAAAGTTAAGATCTCGACTGAGTATCCCAAATAGAATATCCAAGGCCTCTTCATAGAAGTCGTTTTGCGAGTATTGAACCGCGAGCTGGAGTTGCAACTCACGATCCTCCGGTGACGCTTGTAACTGCTGTTTAATGGCATCGATTTCCGGGCTGTTTTTTGCCTCTTTGGCTAATTCCAGCTCCGCCATCACTTTTTCATAGGCGGAATCTCGATCAACCAACTTCACCCCTTCCAACACCTGCTCGGCTTCGGCGAGGCGTTTTTGCTCGATATACACAATGGCCAATGTCATGGCGATGTCAGCACGCTTGCCTGAATCCTCGTAAGCCTGCTGCAATATCGGGAGCGCCTCGGAAAAAGAAGCGGACGCGATTAATCCCTGAGCTTGTTGCAGTTGCAGGTCGTAGGATTTAGGAAGATATTTATCAAGCAGTTCTCGTACTTGCTGCTCAGGCTGTGCTCCAGCGAAACCATCTACAGGTTGGCCATCCTTCATAACCATAACGGTTGGCAAACTCCGCACGCCAAATTGCGCGGCAATCATCTGCTGCTCATCGGCGTTAACCTTGGCGAGTAAAAATTGGCCAGCATATTCGTTAGCCAATTTTTCCAAAACCGGCATCAGGTTTTTACAGGGTTCACACCAATCCGCCCAGAAGTCGATCACAACAGGTCGGTTAAACGACTCATCAATCAATAATTCTTTTGCGTTTTGTTCGGAAACGTCCTGAATATACGCGCCTTGTTCGATCATATGGGCCTCTAGAGAGCGAATAAAATTTCAACAAATCCCCAAATTGGGGCAAAAAGTTCAAAATCAATACAACCGACCCTCCCGGTTTGATGAAGTTCTCAAACTCAGGGAAAAATCGAAAGATCAGTCTAGAGAAACACAAGGAAAATTCAATTCCATGACTGCCAATTGACGACCTTAGTACTAAACTCATTTGTTAGTGGAAACACTTTCAAATACACATAAATAACAGGTAATAAATATGTCAAACGAAGGTTATCACGAACCCGTCGAACTACTTTCAGACGAAACCAAAGATATGCACAAAGCCATTGTTTCCTTAATGGAAGAACTGGAAGCCGTCGATTGGTACAACCAACGAGTGGACACTTGTAAGGACGAGGAACTGAAAGCAATCCTGATCCACAATCGGGATGAAGAAAAAGAACACGCTGCTATGGTTATGGAATGGATTAGAAGAAAAGATCCGACCTTTAATAAGGAATTACGCGACTTTTTATTTACGGACAAACCCATAGCCCATAAATAATTGCTTACAATTCTTTGTCTAACACTCCATTCGCTTTAACCTGAATCCCAAAAGGAGATACCCATGAGTCGAGTTGCTCTGGTAACAGGTGGTACAAGAGGCATAGGCAAAGCAATATCACTTCATTTAAAAGAACATGGCTACACCGTTATTGCCAATTACTCCAGCAATAATGATGCAGCCGTGGCATTTCATAAAAAGCACGGCATTCCAGTTTATCAATTTGACGTTAGCGATTTTTCTGCGTGCCAAAAAGCGGTTAAGCAAATTACCAGCGACTATGGCCACATTGATATTTTGGTCAACAATGCTGGTATAACCCGAGACAGTACACTGCACAACATGACGGAAGAAAACTGGCATGCTGTGCTGGATACCAACCTTAGCTCATGTTTTAATCTTTGCCGTTGTGTCATTGATGGGATGCGCGAACGGGAGTTTGGCAGAATAGTAAACATCGGCTCAATTAACGGCCAGGCAGGGCAATACGGCCAAGTTAATTACGCCGCAGCAAAATCCGGTATTCATGGTTTTACTAAAGCCCTGGCTCAGGAAGGTGCAGGCAAAGGCATTACCGTCAACGCCATTGCCCCAGGTTATATTGCGACGGATATGGTCAGAGCTGTACCAGAGAAAGTACTGGAAAAAATCATTGCCAAGATTCCCGTAGGACGACTAGGAGATGCGGAAGACATTGCTAGAGGTGTCGGATTTTTAGTGGCAGATGAAGCAGGTTTTATTACTGGCTCCACACTGTCAATCAATGGTGGCCAACATATGTATTGATACTTTTTGGAGGTCACACAACAAATGGGCCTCCAAACTTTTTGCGTTATTTATTCGTATTTTACGGCTTCCACCTTTCCGGAATACCTGCCCAAATACAATAACAATAAACCACTTAGAATACCCGGCAAACCTTCATAAACGGCAGAATGCCACCCCATCAATCGCCAAAACAACGCCACAGACAATCCTAAAAATATTGCGAAAATACTCACTTTACTCGAAGGCTGCCATTTTAAACACAAGCCAATTAACAAAGGCGAGAACGCACTCGCCAAGCCTGACCAGGCAAGAATTACCAAGCTAAATACACTTTCTTTATTCAACAATGCCCATAGCAATGCCATTAGCGTGACGAATAATGTAACCAGTTTTATCAGCAGTGTTTTTTCAACATTACGCGGCATAAGATCATGAGTAATGGCCGCCGAACAACTTAAAATCAAAGAGTCTGCTGTCGACATAGTTGCCGCAAAGATACCGGCCAAAACGACACCAACAAAAAATGGTGAAAATAATTCCTGAGCCATTGTTGGCAAAGCCAATTCCGCATCAAAGCTGGCAGCATCAGTCAAATACACTCGGGCTAACATGCCAACAGCGGTCGCCATGGCATAAAAAATAGTGAACCATGAGTAGTACCACATTCTGGCGATTCGAATATTATCGCTATCATCCAATGTCATAAACCTCACCATTATGTGAGGCTGACCGATTACGGAGAAACCAGCAAACATCCATGCGACAGCAAATAAGGCTCCACCCGCCAAACCGGGAAGAGCTAAGTCTTTGGGAAATAAATCAAGAAAGCCATCAACCGCACTCATTTTTTCAATGGCACCCCCAAACCCTCCCAAACCGATCAATGCAAAAACCAGCAATATACCCATCGCAAAAATCATAACGGAAGATTGAGCTGCGTCAGTCCAGATAGAAGCGCGAATGCCACCAGCAAAACAATAAGCGGTAACCAATACCGCACCCAATACCGCACCAGCCCAGAGCGGCCACTCCAACAACACATGCAACGCTTTACTACCTGCGACCAATTGAGCGCTGGCGTAAGCAAGTAAAAAAATCAAAGATACCAACCCAATAATAGGTTGCAACGCCTTACTCTTTCCGCCATACCAGTGACTAAGCACACCGGCATAACTGACTTCGTCACATTTTTCTGTTGCGCGCCTTAATCGCGAGTGAACGAATGTCGAGGCCAGGTAGTCACCAAGAATCCACCCCACCATCAACCAGATAGAAGCCAACCCCGTGACATAGGTATAACCGATAACACCAATAAACATGTATCCGCTATTGTTTGTTGCTACGGCGGACAACCCCACCAACCAGGGACGAATAGAACTGCTTGCAAGATAATAGTCATGTCGAGAAGCGACACTTTTTTTTGCGGAGAATAAGCCAATTGCTGTAAAAACAGCTAAAAATAAAATAAATGAAATAATCATAGCTCTATTGTTTTTTAATTTATATTTTTTGAATACACATTAAACCACCATCCAAAGCACTCACTCCATCCACACACTAGAGCCGAACCAAACAAGAGAAAGTAATTTAATATTAACTGTTCGTAATAATGCTCGACCATTTAATACTAAAAACCCCAGAAGGCTTGGCATTCTGGGGTTCTGTTAAGACGCTTAAACTAGGCCGCGCATATTGTCGGGCCGTGTTCGTACTCCTCGACCAGACAGGCGTGTAAGCTCTTCACTGCAAGTTCATAATCCCCCTCCTCAACCATGAACTGCATATCAACTTGACGCATAGATTGATGAACTGCCAACACACTGATTCGCGCATCGGCTAACGCACCAACAGTTTTGGCCAAGATACCAGAGACTTTCATGTCACTACCTATCGCCGAGACTATCGCCACCTTCTTCTGATTAAACTCAGCTTCCGGGTATTTATCCTGCAGAACCGCACAAATTCGTTTTATTGTTTTCAAATTTGTCGAGAGGTAGTGGGTAATGGTGTTGGCATTAATATCTTTCGACACAACATGTGCATTAAAACGTTTTAATACATCAAGAATAGACTTATCGTAGATAGGCATGTTGCCTGCCATATCCTGGTCAAACAGCTCCAGGGCAAATACCCCCTTACGACCTGCAATAATTTCCACACATGGACGATCACTGACATACGCGCCGGTAATTAACGTACCTGGGTGATCAGGCTCAAACGTATTTTTGACTCGCAAAGGAATGTCGTTCTGGCGTAAACCTTTTGCAGCTTTGGGGTGGATGGCTTCCATACCCAAATTCGCCAATTGATCAGCCACGTCATAGTTTGTTCGACCAATGGGAACAGCATTGCCTTCACCCACCAAACGAGGGTCAGCACTACTCAAGTGAAACTCTTTATGAATAACAGCCTCTCTTGCTTCGGTTAGTACTGCAATCCGACTAAAGGTCATTTCGCTATAACCACGATCAAAGGTAGTCATCAACCCATTTTCACAATGAGCATAACCGGTCACAATCGGTAATAAATTTTCCAAATCAAGATTTTCAAACGCCAATTTAATTCGCTCATCCAACGGCATTTGATGAGGAGACTGCCAACCAGTAAGGTCAACATAAATGGCATTTACCCCATCCCGCTGGAGCAACTCAGCCATATTCCAAGCACTATGTGCCTCACCAATACTGGCTAACATCTCCCGAACGGTCGAGATGTGAGACTCAAGAGAAAAGTGACCATGCTGGCACAAGCGCTGCAGATCCGCCAAACAACGTTTTGCATCTTCAAGCCGGTCCAGAATGAAAGTGTTCGCCTTTTCGAGAGACTTACTACTACCAAAAAGCTGACTGTTAATTTGCAGCACTTCGGTTTTCAGACTTTCCAATAAGTCGATCCAGCTATCATCATTCACACCACTGGCAAACTGGGCAAAAATGCCAGGGCTGCCATTTTTTTTATGCTCCAACAACTGATTGGTGATACCACCATAAGCCGACACAACAAAAACCCGTTGATACAAGCTATCAGATTGACTCGGCTTGAGAATAATATTATCTCTCACGGCCGAGTAGTTGCTCATAGAAGTGCCACCAATTTTTTCGACACTGTGCTTTTTCATTTAGTCCTCTACTTACACCAGTTTGCGACACCCAAGGGTGCTATTCATCAATAACTTCTGCATCCAGTTCATAGGCACCATCCTTATTGTGAACCTCAGTTCCATTTAGCGGAGGATTAAACACGCAGGCCATTGTCATTTCTTCAAAAGCTCGAAGAATATGCTGGTCATGTTTATCCAAGATATAAATGGTCCCAGGTTCAATCGGATGAACTTTACCATCAGCTATGGTTTCAACTTCACCCCGCCCGGACATGCAATAAACGGATTCCAGATGGTTCTGATAGTGCATTCTAAAGTCTGCACCTTTATAGATGGTCGTAATGTGGAAAGAAAACCCCATCTGGTCCCCTTTTAATAACATACGAACACTTTCCCAGTTTCCAGCTGGATCAACAATTCGACGATTTCCCTCTTTTGCCTCTGCCAGATTTCTTACTATCATTGATTTAGTCCAAATATTTAATTGAATTAGCTGTTTGACACCTTCAGGTAACTGACGCTTTCCTCTGTTGGAAAATAGTCTTTTTCCTGTGGTATGGAATCCTCTTTAGCACAAACTTCTTTCACGGCCTGCTCTACGATATCAATGCCTCGCTTTAAGCTTGCGTCATTAATGGTTAGGGGACACAAGAACTTCACTACATGATCTTCGGCACCACTGGTTTCGATAATCAGGTTTTTCTTGAATGCACGCTTGGTAATCTGCCCAGCCAACTCACCATTAACGCAATTAATTCCCTGGAACATGCCTCGTCCACGGGTAGTAAAGTTGCCCTCGCCATACCTATCAACAATTTTATTAAGACGCTCAGAAATGTAATCCCCTTTACGCTTAATCTCTTTGGCAAAGGAGTCATCAGACCAATACTCATCTATCGCAGCTTTCGCCGTGATAAAGGCAAAGTTATTACCGCGGAAAGTACCGTTATGCTCACCCGGCTTCCATTGATCCAGTTCCGGTTTAAACAACACAACGGCAAACGGTAAACCATACCCCCCCAAAGACTTGGACAGCGTCACAATATCAGGGGAAATCCCAGCATCTTCAAAACTGAAATAGGTTCCGGTTCGACCACAACCCGCCTGAATATCGTCAACGATTAATAATACCTCGTGCTTCTTACACACTGCTTGTAAATCCCGTAGCCACTCAAAGGAAGCAGCATTAATACCACCCTCCCCCTGAACAGTCTCAACAAGTACAGCCGCAGGCTTATCAATACCACTACTGGAGTCAGATAGCACTTTATCCAGATAGACAGTGGTGTTTATTCCTTCGCCCAGATAACCGTCGTATGGCATGCGACTGGTTCCGTTCAAACTCACCCCCGCTGCCCCTCGGTGATGGGAATTACCGGTCGCAGCCAATGAACCAAGGCTTACACCGTGAAAACCGTTAGTAAATGAAACTACATTCTCTCGACCAGTTACATTACGCGCTAACTTTAATGCTGCCTCGACAGCATTTGTTCCCGTCGGCCCGGTAAACTGCATAACATACTCAAGATTTCTGGGCTTAAGAATTTTTTCATTAAATGCTTCTAAAAACTCACCCTTCGCTTTGGTATGCAAATCAAGGCCGTGAGTAATACCATCGCTTTGAACATATTCAAGCAGTTTCTCTTTAAATAAATCGTTATTGTGGCCGTAATTCAGTGTCCCGGCACCTGCCAGAAAATCCAGGTATTCATTACCTTCTTCGTCATATAGGAATTCACCTTTGGCTCGGTTAAACACTCTCGGAAAGGAGCGGGCATAACACTGAACTTCGGATTCGATTTCATCAAAAATTTTCATATGCAATTCTCCTATTTCTCATGAGAGAGAAGTTAAAAATAAAAAAGTGGGGGAAATCAGACTCGTCGAAAAGACGCTATTTCGATAAGAAATTCAGAATCGTGTGTACCACCGAAGTGCTTGTCACGATCAAACATTTCATATTCATTTAACGGTGCTTCAAGCTCTTTTGATAAGCGCTTAAATAAAGACCGCGATGGACCATTATCGGCAGTAATCGTTGTTTGGATCGTATCGACTTGCCGCGTTTCGGCACGATCCAAAATGTGGAAAATCATGCTTTTGGCAAGCCCTCGACCTCTCGCCTCTTCGGCAACAGCAACTTGCCATACAAATAAAACATTGGGTTTTTCGGGAACAATATAGCCGGAAACAAAACCGACCATCTTGCCCTTCAGCTCGGCGGCTACAGAAGTTGCGGAAAAGTGGGTCGCTTGCAAAAGATTGCAATACATTGAATTGATATCAAGCGGGGGACACTGTTTGACCAGGTCGTAAACCGATTTTCCATCACTTGGGGTCGGTTTTCTCAGAGCAATGCTCTCAGGCATAAATTCTATACCATATATTTACATGTCATTTGTTTACTACTCTATATATTTTTTTATCAAAAATCAAGTTTGAGCATGTGCACACTGGCGTCAATTCACGCAAAACGCGGAATTAAGCAACAAACCCATAGACAATTATATATTGTACTCTATAATTTTTATCTAGCCTTACCTCCATTAACGGAAAAATTATTTAGATGAGTAATGAAATTACTGACACACAATGGATAAGCTTTCAATTGGGAGGCGAAACCTATTTATTACCCATCGACGATGTTAGAGAAGTCACGCCCTACTCTCCGCCGAACCCTGTTCCCGGAGCACCAACAGCAATAGAGGGTGTTTTGAATATTCGTGGAGAAGTGGTATCTATCTTGTCAGGGCAGCGAATCATGGGCCTGAAACAGCAACAGAGTAGCGAGAATGCCAAAATTATCATTCTTGAAAACACACTGGGGATTATTGGCCTCTGTGTCGACTCCATAGGCGAAATCGTCACGTTCGAGCCATCTCAAATCGAAACCAATACCCATACATCAGATCAGAACCTGATTAAGGGTACTATCCATTTAAACGATCACCTGATGATTCTGTTCGACCTCAACGATTATTGCAGCAACCTTATTACCCACACTCAGAGCTAACTATGAGTACCCAGGCCGGATATAATGTAGACTCTATTTTCACAGAGCTTGGAGCCTACACATTGGAACGAATTGACGAAGTCTTAGTCTCTCTTCGAAGAGTGATACGAGCGACGGACTTACACTCAAAGCATCTCGCCAAAACGACAGGACTGACCGCGCCCCAGATATTGGTACTACAAGCTGTGCGCGACCTTTCCCGAACAACAATTGGACTCGTTGCCAACGAGGTCAGCTTAAGCCAAGCGACTGTAACCACCATCATTGACCGCCTAGAGAAAAAAGAGTTGGTATATCGTGAACGCTCAAAAGAAGACAAACGTAAAGTTCACGTCTACCTCACAGATAGCGCATACGAAATACTGAAAACAGCCCCGATCCCCTTACAAGATCATTTCGCCAGGCAATTTAACGACCTGCAAGACTGGGAAAAGACAATGATTATCTCTGCCCTGCAGAGAGTGGCGCAAATGATGGATGCGCAACATATTGACGCATCACCGGTACTGGATGTTGGCACTTTGGACAGGCAGGACACCACTCTTGATGGCCCAATTGAGTATGGTGACACCCTAAAATATAAGAAAGAATAGATAAGCAGCCGCCCCACAAAGGGACGGCCGTAAAAGGGTATTTAGCTAGCTTTGTTAGTAGGCTTTTTAGCTGGAGCCGCCCCATCAGCAGCACCTTTAATCACGTCAGCTACGCTCTCCTGAGTCCGAGCCATGACCTCATAAGCGTCAGTTGATGCCGTGACCACTTTATCTTGTACCTTTTCCCAATAACTCTTTTGGGCTTGATAAACACCAGTAAAATCTTTCTGTGCACTCAACTCTTTTGCGAACAACAGACCGTCATTCACCATATCATTGAAAAAGCTCTTCTGTTTTTCCGCCACCTCTTCAAACACTTTCGTATTTAAGGCAACGAGCTCATTTACCGGTTTAAACGCATTCTGTGACTGCTCAATGAACTTATCAAACATAATCCACCTCCAAAATAAAATGCTGCACCGCAAAACTTAATAAAAGTGTATGCCCTGAAATGCTTACGGTCAACAACAAATTGCTGCAACGCAAAAGAAACGATAGATTAATTAGATATATTAGCGGGAGCGAAAATAACTTAGCCTTTTTCCATCCCGGTCGCTCGCTTATAGGCCTTAAGCTTAAGCTTCAAATGACTGACCTCTAAAGGTTTAATCGCATCAGCCAACTTAAAGCACTCATATGACGACTGATAGTGCTCCTCCTGATAATACTCTAGCGCCTGAGCAATAAGCAGTCGCCTCTCCTCCATCTTGCCCTCCTCTGACACACCAGCAGGAAAGAGAAACTCCAACAGCCAAAAGAAAACAAAGAACCCAACCCCGAATATAAGCGCAATTTCGTTCTGATCAACCAACCAAACCACGATCCCCAGGAATAATGAAAGGGCTCTAAACCATACAAATCTGGGGTTGTTCGCAAAGCGGGATTTAGACTTAGAGCGAAACCACTGAAAAATCACTCAAACGATCCATTTAGTACTTAGTTACCTAAATACAATAGACGAGTTACTAGTGCTTTTCCGCAGAATCTTGGTCTTCTTTTGAATTGGATGAAGGATTAGAAGAACTGGCAAAAGGGTTTTGCCCGCCAGACGCAAAGCTCTTCCACATGGACATATTTTGCTCGATGAACTGATTAAAAACCCCCACAGGAGAGGACTGCATCAAGTCGCTCATCATTCCCTGAATCGAGTTTTGCTGTTCCATAAAAGCTGCGATGCTCTGCTCAAGATACTGACGCATAAACACCTGCATATCGCTACCATAAAAACGAATGAGCTGTTTTAGCACTGTTTGTGTTAACAATGCTTGCTGATCATTACTCTCTTGCTCACTAATGATCTGCAATAAAATACTTTTGGTTAAGTCATCACCCGACTTAGAGTCAACAACCACAAATTCCTGATGCCCCATAACCATTTCTTTTATGGATTCCAAATTTATGTACTGACTCTTAGAGGTATCGTAAAGTCGTCGATTTGGGTATTTTTTTATTGTAATCACAAGCTTTCTCTGGTTATTTATTACTTTAATGAACAACAATGAACAGCCTATTCCATTACGCAACTCAAGCCCGAGTATATAAGTATGCTAAAACCTTTCCAAGCGAACTTTTACATAAGTCCCTGGTGCCGGCTCGATTATATCCGTTATTTTTACCATAGCATCTGCCCGGTCTTTTTTCTCACCGGATTTTTTGGATAACCATTTACCCCAATCTTTCCACCAGGATTCTTTGTGATACTTCGCATGCTCAAACCAAACGGTGCCCTGCTCTTCTATTTGAGCATTCGACCAATGACCGTACTTGCCTTTCTCAGGTGGGTTAACTACCCCTGCAACATGGCCCGATTCCGTAAGCACAAAACGTTTTCGCCCACCCAATAGTTGGCAACTTTTGTACGCAGCTGTCCATAAAACGATATGATCTGACACCGCAGCCAGATGATAGCTTGGTAAAGTAATATCAGCTACCGACACTGCCTGCCCCAACACATTGACACGATCTCCGCCAGCCATTCGATTAGCAATATAAAAATCCTTTAGATATTCCAGGTATGCTTTACCGGGGATATTGGTCGAATCCCCATTCCAATACAAAATATCGAAAGGCACTGGGTCTGCACCTTTCAAATAGTTATCGATAAAATAAGCCCAAAACAGATTGTTTTCCCTAAGCAGACTAAAACTTAACGCCAGTATGCGACCATCCATATATCCTTTTTGTTTAATGCTTTGCTCAACCACAGGCAACATACTTTGAGACAGAAAGTTACCTACTTCACCTGGTTCGCAAAAATCAAAAAGTGTCGTAATAAAAGTCAGCGAATGAATACGTTTATCACTAATTTTTTCTAAATACGCCTGAGCCAAACCCAGTAAAGTACCACCAACGCAGTACCCGGCAGTGTTAATTGAGGATTCCCCTGTATCCTCACACACTTTGTCTAATGCCGCCAACACACCCTGTTTTACATATTCATCAAAAGGCATATCGGCATAGGTTTGGTCTGGATTTACCCATGAAATCATATAGACCGAATATCCCTGCTCTAATAACCAGCTCACCAAAGATTTCTTTTGGTTTAAATCCAGAATATAAAACTTATTGATAAACGGCGGAATGATAAGTAAGGGTCTTTGATATACCGAATCGACTTTGGTTTGATAGCGAATCAGTTGAATAAGGCGATTCTGGAAAATCACATCGCCTGGTGTTGCAGCCAAATCTCTCCCCAACTCAAAGGCATCAACAGAAACCTGACTGATTTTAAAGGCTTCGTTCGGACTATTTTCCAAATCCCGCAAAAAGTTATTCATTCCCTTCGCCAGATTCTCCCCTTCTGTTGCCAATATTTCCCGACAGACTTCCGGGTTGGTGAAAGCATAGTTAGATGGAGAAACAGAATTGATAAATTGACGCGTAAAGAATTTTACCTGTTGTTCAACATGCTTATCCTCAAACTCAAGGGACGCAACCAGCTCCTGCATGTACTCAGCATTAATTAAATAAGCCTGCTTAACATAATTAAAAACGGGGTTACCTTGCCAGTCTTTGTCTTGAAATCGAGTATCCGATTTATCCGGGTCAATGACCGATTCAAACTCTTCTCCCATAAATGCACGGCTGGCACTCTGCCATAACCGCTGCTGTTTCTCCAAAAATCGCATTTGCTGCTGCACAAGAAGTTCAGGATTGATACGAATAGAGGAGGATGAGTTGTTTGAGGAAGACAAACTCTCATCAAGCAAGTCGGAACCCAACTGCTGCTTGAGAATTCTTTTGGTGACCTCTTGAAGAACATCGTTAAACTGTTTAGAAAAATCATCTAAATACCGAGCCACTTCGGCAAGTTCTTGAGGTGTCATAAGGTCACCAATGACGACGGTTTATTTTATGGTCCACCCTCCATCGACCACCAGCGATTGTCCTGTCATATTTTTCGCTGCCGGAGAGATAAGAAAGTCAACTAATCCAGCCAATTCCTCCGTTTCAATAAACGCTTTTTTCGGCATTGGCTCTAACATAATTGTATCAATAACTTCCCGTTCTGAAATACCGTGTTGCTGAGCCTGACTCGCTATCTGGTTATCCACCAAAGGTGTTTTAACGTAGGACGGGCAAATGGTGTTAATGGTAATGTCCTGATTCGCCGTTTCCAAAGCAATTACCTTGGAAAAACCTAAAATACCGTGCTTGGCGGCTACATAGGCGCTTTTGTATGGCGAAGCAACCATAGAGTGGATGGAGCCAATATTAATAATTCGACCAAAACCTCTTGCCTTCATATTAGGAAGAACTGATCTAGTGAGCATGGCCGGCCCCACTAACAATATGTCATTTAATCTGCGCCACATTCTTGGAGGAAAATCTTCCAGTTTGGCGACATGCTGAATCCCGGCATTATTGATGAGCACATCAATATTAGGAAATTTGCCGGAAACTTGATCTATCGCCTGCTGGGAGCTGACGTCGAGTTCATAAGCTTGGGCTGAGTAGCCTGCATCAACCAGATCACCTGTGGCATCCTCCGCAGCAATGATATTGACATCCGCCAAAATGACGTGGTGCCCTGCTTTGGCAAGAGACTTTGCTACAGCTGCGCCAATACCGCTGGCGGCCCCTGTAACCAGGACTGTTAACTGATTTGTATGCGATTTCGCTTCCATAAATAACCCCTGCTAAACTTCGCTTGGTGCCGAATGGATGAGGCGGCTATCCTAATACAGGTTTTTTGTGACTTCCTGCGTCTGTATCAAGAATAGCTTTGAAATCGCATCAGAGTAAAAAACAATCACATCTAAAAATAACGTCGAACTTCGAGTTGAAGATAGTCATCTTCGCGCAAATCATATTCCATTGTCCCGTTTTCAATGTGATTAAAAAAACGGGCTTCCAGTTCAACTCGCCAGTTGTCGGTAAAACGTTTACTGGTTTCAAAAGAAACAAATTGATTGGAATCGTCTAGATCTTGCGAGAATATGGCAAGAAACTCTGTTGCATCAACATCGTTAAAAGCCAACCTGGCACCAAGAGCAATATCATTTTGTCCACTACGTTTTCTCACACCGATTCTATCGTCAAACTGATACTCAGCAATTACCCCCAAATCCATATTGGTGTCGCCAAGCGTAAAAAAAGTATATTCAATTCCACCAACCAAAGCGGTATTACGACCATACTCTTCTTCGTGGACAGAGATCGCTTCCAGTTTTAGTAGCCAGGCATTAATTGTTGCCTGGACATCCAAACCGGTTTGCTCAATTTGTTGATAATGCGGCATTAAGCCAACAAAAACTCCATCAACCACATGGGGTAGCAATAATGGGTCACGGTTTGTGCCAGAAAAATGGCTGATACCGATATCCCAAATATCAACATAGGTACTCCAACGTAACGCAAGGTCGACATGATGTTCCTCTTTATCCGACTGATAGACTGCGTCATCCAGAATCGGTACTCCTGCTCGCAACCGAGCAGATTCCGAAGGGAATGTTTTTTCTCGAAAGTATGGCAGCACAAAGACATCGATAGTTCCCCAGTCGCGAATAAATTGGGCTTCCAACATTGGTTGCCCAAGCTTATCTTCGCCATCTATATTTTCAACCAGATCATCCTGATTAATTACGTCCACTAAATGAATGGACTCCGTGACTCCCCAAAAAATTTTCCTTACACCAAGGAACAATTCAGCACCGGATAAATCAGCCCACCAGTAAGCCTCCCGTGCATCCAGATGCGTTCTATTGTCATCAGCACTATCTACTCGACCAAAGCCAGATACAACAACACGTTGGCCACCTTCTCCGAGATCCTTATAGTATTCAAAATAACCCGACAATGAGGCACTGTGTTCATCCTGCTCGAGCCAAAGAGGTTCGTTAAAAAAATAACGTGCCTCCAGGCCAAGATATGCACTAAAATCATTGGCATAAACAACTTGTGCAACAAAGTAAAAACTCATACTTCCCAGAAACTGGAGAGCTTTAAAACAATTTCGCATAAAGAAGTATCCCATCTCTCCTCTTATTTAACCCGCGACAAAGAGTTCTTATTAAAATCTTTGTCAGTCAGGCCTGTTTTAAATTGCCAGTTCACCATCTGCAACTCCGTGCTTTTTCCGGTTTGATGATTTTCCATCTCCCACTTATGGGCGCGCCAATACTTCTCCAGATATTGGTTGTACTCTGAATAGGTCAATGTTTTCTTATGGTTCCCACCACGATCAAAAAACTCGATTTTGATGGGGACGTAACGTTCTTTATCCATCCAGGTTTTTATTTTGGAGTAACCGGATTTAGGATCAACAGGATCGGACTCCAAAACAAAACAATCGATACCATCAACCTTTTCATCAACAAGGTATTTATAGGTATATTTCTCAATTTCTTGCGAAGCAATATCTTCGAAGGCAAACTCACTGTTCATAAAGGCACCGGCTTTATTACTGGATGATATGCGCTTAACCTTTCCTAATCGAGGAAGATAAAGCCACTGATCATCTGAACCTACTTTATGAGTAAAAGATAAAAATGAAGTGCCTTTTACATCCCCAGGATTATCAAAAATAATAATGGATTTATCGCCATCACCTTTCACCTCCAGGGTTCGCGTGCGCATGTACCTTGGTCGTTCGTTGCCATATTTGTCTCGAAGAATCATCGTAATATCGGCTATTGCATCCTCAAAACCCAGATCACGTCGATCTGACTCCTGTGCGATTTGCAACCCCCTTTCCTCTGGAGTTAACGCAAAACTTTGTACAGAGAGAAGGCTAAAAAAAAGAGAAAAAGCAACAAATCCCGATTTGGTTATTGTTTTAAACATAGACATTCTCCGTCGTGTCTGGATTGAATTCATCATCATCGTCGTTAATTTCATTTACCGGTTTTGCATCACTGGCGGCAGGCTTTTTCACATTTGCATATTCTTTTGCATCGAGTTTTAACAGCAATACAGGCAGCAACAAGAAATCAGCAATCAATGCAACCAGAATCGAAATGGATGTTAGCTTGGCCATGCCGGAGTTCATTCCAAAAGAAGACTGAGCTAACACACTAAACCCCGCGATCAAAATAATAGAAGTTACAACTATCGCAACACCAACCGATGAAAAGGCATATCGTACAGCGTCCTGACTGTCCAAACCTTCTTCCCGGCGCGCTCGCAGGTATTTACTCAAGAAATGTACGGTATCATCAACGATAATTCCCAATGCCATCCCCATTACCATAGAGACACCAACATTGACTTCACCAACAGTGTACCCCCATACACCAAAAGCAATCGCAAGGGGTAACACATTCGGAATTAAACTGATCAAACCTAACCGCAAATTACGTAGCGAAAGAGTGATAAGCAAAGAAATGATCAAGATCGCAACCAAAGTACTCAAGAACATGCTTTTCATATTCGTGTCCGAAATGTAAGCGAACATAACAGATGGTCCAACACCATATGCTTTGAGTTGTGTATTTTCTTCTAACCATTTAGACCCCAGTTCAGATATTGCAGTTAATTCTGTAGAGGTCATATTGTGCAGAGTGACATTTACCCGAGTAGAACTTCGACCAATATCCATCTGGTTGTTTAAATCCATTCCTTCCGGCAAGGATAATTCGTAAAGCAATAAATATTGCGCTGCCAGTTCTTTATCGTCTGGCAAGGCGTAATATCGCTCGCTATCACCGTGCATATTTTTGTTGAGTCGCTTAAAAGTATCCGTGTAGGTATTCACATGAGCAACTTTTGGTTGTTGACGAAACCATTGAACAAAAGACTCAACCTGCTGTAAAAACTGCGGATCACTCACACCATAGTCTTCACCGGTTTCCAATGAATAAGAAACCTGATAAATACCTGTTAACTTTTCATCGAGATAATCCGCGTCTCGACGAAATTCCACTGACTTATCAAAGTAACCAATAAAATCGTCTTCAAATGTGTTGTGAGAAATACCAAATACTGCACTCACGGCAATAACAACAGATAAAAGAAAAATGCCTTTACGCTTCTCGATAACATATTCCGCAAAACGATGCATCCACACACTGAACGCGCCCTCACTGGTGTTGGCTTTTACCGGAATAACGGCCATTAAAGATGGTAACAATGTGACTGACAAAACAAATGCCACCGTCACGCCAAATGCTGTGATATTACCCAAATCGTTAAAAGGCGGCGTATCGCTCAAGTTCATTGACAAAAAACCTACACCCGTTGTTACAGAAGTAAGCAACACAGGACCAAAATTCAACCGCAAGGAATAGCGAATTGCATCGTGCCTGCTCATACCCTTACGCATCCCGGAAAACATCGTCACCAGAATGTGGATCGAATCAGCAACTGCCAAGGTGGTAATAATTGTTGTCGCGGCAGCGGAAGGCGGCGTCATTAATCCACCAACATAAAAGAACCCACCGAGGGCTGCCAGCATGGATAAGAACACAACAAGCAAGGTGGCAATCGTTGCCCCAATCGATCGCAGAAGCACAAAAGCAATAATGATTATTGCCAGATACATCAGAGGTACCAGAGTCTGCTGGTCTTGCATAGAAGACTCAAAAAAGGCATTAGATAGCATCACCACACCGGATAAACGTACTTCAACCGGGTACTTCGCTTCTATATCAGCCTTGAGAGTTCGGATTTCCTGAACAAGATGAGGAAGCTCAACCTGCGGGTCTGTTTCAGGCATTTGGAAAGTAATATTAAGGGCGGTAACGGAAGCATCTTCGTTGACCAACTGCCCGACAACGAATGGATCGTTAAGCGCTATTTGCTTTTTCTCGGACAGCTCTTCGGGAGTAAGAGATGCAGCATTTTCAACCAAATCCTCAACAACCAGATCATCGCCTTCGGCGCTGGTGTGTTGAAACTTGGTAACGGAGTCCACCCTTGGGGCATAAGGCAACAACCAGGCCTGAGCCGTCGCGTCTTCAACGGCCGCCAGAACCTGAGGATCGAAAACATCAACCCCCTCTTTGGGGGTAATAATAAAAATAATATTGTCATTTTTGGCGTAAGTCTTCTGCTGCTGATCAAACGCCTGTAAATGCGGATTGTCCTCGCTAAAAAAGACCCGGTACTCCTGATTAAAACCAAAGTGTTTTAATCCCGAAATCAAGGCGAAGGAGGCTATCAATGACAACAGAATTACCAGCCATCTATAACGAATAAGGAACTGTGCATAGTAATCGATTAACCGGTCTTGCTTGGAATGCCTGGGTGAAACCTGACTTATATCATCCTCTTTCATGCTGCTTCCTCCATTAACTGGGTCATATCAAAAAACTGTGTTGAAGAGTACAACGCCGCCCATATCCCCGGGATGACGTCAGTTTTTTCTTTCAGACCGACCAATCGGTCTGTTTTTAATCAAAATTTTTTTAGGTGCCATCCACTCTGAGAGACAGAACATAATCCGCCATACATTTAACGGTTGATCTGCCCAACTCAATATCTCGCGAGTACTTGCCTTGAATACTGTATCCCTGAATGGCAATAACCAAAAAATTGGCAACTGCAGCCGGCTCAACCTCCGTCTTTAACACACCCTTCTCTTTGGCGAGCGCCAAAATTGTTGTCACTCGATCAGTAAGAACCTTGAACATCGCTGCTGATTTAAGACGAAACACCTCATCTATTCCCGACATTTCATTAGCCATGTTGCAAACCGGACAACCGTTTTTCAGGTCCTCAGCGGTTACGCAGCTAGAGAGCTGGTTAATCCACTCAGCAAGACTTTCAAGAGGTGTTTCTTCACAACATGGAAAACTCCAATTATCAAGAAACTGTTTAACATAAACCTCTTCAAAGACCGCATGCCCAAGCTCCTGTTTGTTCGCAAAATGGTGATACAAAGCACCTTTCGATACACCCGCTTTGTCGATAATGTCGGACAAACTTGTTGCTTTGTAGCCGTTTTCGCACATTGCCTGAGCGGTAACTTCTAATATATGTCGACGGGTGGCTTCTGGATCACGCGATGGAGTCATAATGGGAACACTATCTATCTCGGTACAATCAAGCACGAATGCTAACAAGGAAGGAATACTACAGACCAACCGGTCTGTAGGCAACCATTTTGATTGCCTGCATCCTACGTTACACGCCATTTTTTTTACCAACTGCATGCATGTAGCGTTAAATAATATAGAGTAATAAGCTAACGTAATATTTTTGTAATGCGATAATAACGAGGTTCACTATGCCCATTTCCGACACCACCTCTCGATTTGGCAAGATATCCATTATCAATCACTGGGTCCTTGCACTACTCATGATTTCCATGCTGGCATTTGGATTATATCTGGATGGATTACCAGACTCACCGGATAGAGGCCAACTAATAGGTCTGCATAAATCCTTTGGTGTATTGGTGTTGATTCTCGCTGTCTGGCGCATAGCCTGGCGTGCCATAAGTGGCTTTCCAGAATCCGTTGCCCAAGGAAAAGACTGGGAAAAGACAGCAGCGAAAGTGGCTCACATATTGTTGCTTTTTACCCTTCTGATGATGCCGCTTTCAGGCTATATCATGTCCGAAGCAGCAGGAAAATCCGTAAGCTTCTTTGGTATCTTTATGATGCCTGCGATCCCTGACTCAGAGCTATTGGGTAAAATCGCCCATAGAATTCATGGCGCAGGAGCGAATTTTGTTATTGCGCTTATCGTTATACACACCGTAGCAGCCTTAAAACATCACTGGATAGATAAGGATAGAACCATGCTGCGTATGCTTGGTAAATAACTCGACTTAAAGCACTAGGTGCAGGTGTTTATTTGCCTTCACCTATATGACTTTCGCCTCGTGCTTTTGCCAGGGCAATTTGCTTTTGCCGCTCTTCAAAGCGGGCCTTCTGCTCTGGAGTGATATGATCGTAGCAACGCGGGCATGTCACTCCAGGGGAATACTTTTCTGACAGTTTATCCTGCTCCCTTATGGGGTGGCGGCATGCATGACAAAGGTCATAAGAGCCTTTCTCCAGGCTGTGATTCACTGCGACCCGGTTGTCAAAAACGAAACATTCCCCCCGCCATAAGCTTTGTTCCTCTGACACCTCTTCAAGGTATTTCAGGATTCCCCCCTTTAAGTGGTAAACCTCTTCAAATCCTTGTTGCTTCATATACGCCGTGGACTTTTCGCAACGAATACCGCCAGTACAGAACATGGCAACCTTCTTATTCTTCGCCGGGTCCATCTGCTTTTCAACGTAAGCCGGTAACTCTCTAAAGGAATCTGTATTAGGGTTCACAGCACCAGAAAACGTCCCAATTTCATACTCATAGTAGTTACGAGTATCAATAACAGTCACATCAGGGTCAGCAATCAGCGCGTTCCAGTCCTTCGGTTCAACATAGGTTCCAACCACAGCATTGGGGTCGATATCTTCAACCCCCATAGTCACGATTTCCTTCTTCAGCTTCACTTTCATGCGATAGAAAGGCTGTTCACCCACATAGGATTCTTTGTGCTCAATCCCCTTAAATGCCGGAGTTGCCTCAAGGTAGGCAAGCAAAGCATCTATGCCCGCCCTGGAACCGGATACGGTTCCGTTAATGCCCTCATGGGCGAGCAACAAGGTGCCTTTTATCCCCTGTTCACGACAAAAAGTAAGCAGCGGTTCCCGCACGTCCTTATATTCGGGTAAACCAACGAACTTGTACATTGCCGCAACGACGATCTGATCAGACATATAAACACAACACCTTACTGGGGATGACTTTACAAAAGGGGCGGGATTCTAGCCGAAAAAAAGCTTAAAATTCAACCAAAACGTAACCATTCTTATTTACTTCCACCGGCACAAGGAGGAGAAGCAGGAGCTTGGCCTTGCCATTCTTCAGCGGTATACAGGTGCAAGGACAAGGCGTGCAACCCAGCAGCAAACTCGCTATCCATCAACTTGTACAGCGTCTGGTGACGCTTTACTTTTGACATATTCTGAAATGACTCACAAACCATCACCACCTTGAAATGGGATTCCGCCCCTTTAGGGACACTATGACCATGACTTTCATCCAATACTTCCAAGTGTGAAGACTTGAATTCGGAGGTTAATAAATCAGTAATACGTTGTTTTCTCGACATAAATTGGCTATCCAGCAACTGAATCCCACGCAAGATCAATAAGCCTGCACTGGGGTTTTAATTGTTTATTTGATCTATCCCACTGGCATTATATAACCTAGGGACTAAGCTTATTTTGCACAGTGGGCTAAAGCATCTATTTGACGTTAAAAACCACTGATTAGATAATAATCATTTATACTAACTGCGAGATGTATCATGAAAAATGGCTTTGTATTTGTCGACCGCCGCAGGGGGAACGATAGAAGGCAAATTGCCGACCCTTGTAAAGAAATGTCTCTCGACCTTTACCACCGGAAACGACGCAAATCCCGTGACAGGAGAGACGCATCCAAAACACTCACCGACGACTATTATGCATATATGCAGAAAGTTATGGACAAAATCCATTCAGAACAAAAAAAAGCACACGCACAAAACCGCGTTCTATCTGCCTGACCGTCAAGTGAGAATGGGGGAATAAACCAAACCACTCATTCTCACCGCCCCACCTTATTTCTCTTAGCGAAGCCCGCTATTCTAACTATACTTGTTTAAGTCTGTCCTCCTTTTGTCTTTCAGTTTTGAGATCAAAAAACAATGCTCACTCAAATGGAACAAAAAATCGTTCTTGCAACTTTGACCCAGCGTCGTGCCTGGCTTAGAAAAGCAGTCGAAGACAGCAAACTGGACCCCAAACTCAGAGAGGAAAATATCGAAGCCATAAAACTTCTGGATAGCGCCCTGCAAAAAATATCCAAAATTCCTCTTGCTCAAGCTCCCCCTATCAAAGACACCACAAGCAAAGAACAAAAAATGGAGGGCGTCGCAGCGGCCAAGGTATTAGTAGCAGAAGACAATGGCGATTCCGCCAGTCTATTAATGGAAGTCTTATCAGATATGGGGTTTAAGAATGTCGACCTAGCTAGAGATGGTAAAGAAGCCTTTGATAAAATAAAACTGATGCAATCTGGATACGATCTCATTCTGTGTGACTGGGATATGCCAGAGCTTTCCGGCCTTGAAGTCCACCAAAAAGGTAAAGCATCCAACACCCTGAAAAACGCGCACTTTATGATGGTAACAGCAGTTTCCGAAGGGAACAGAATTCGAGAGGCAATTCAACAAGGAATTGACGACTATATTGTAAAACCAATAGATGTTGAAGTTCTGGAAAGCAAAATTAAATCCGCATTAAAACTGGAATAAAAACGTTCACTTCCCACAACCCCTTCAATATATACACATCAAACAGTTATTATTTTGGCACCTCGCCAGTCCAAGTCCAACCTTTAAACACTTTACCGTTAATCGACGCATCGTGGCCGCCAACTTGCGCGTTCGGGTTATCAATGCCCTGCCAGTTCTCCAAAGTGGAACCATCAATCTCAAAAATAATTCCCTTCCCCGTTAGGGAAAATGGTCCGCTAACTTTAGACCCATAATACGCACCAAAGAGATTTGAACCAGTCATTTCCAGATGCTTCACTTCAGTATTGGACACCTCGACCGTACCCTTGCTGTATATTTGCAGTTTATCAACTGCTGATTTTTCTCCGGAATAAAAATAGCCATTCCCCCAAGTCTGCACAGCATTAAAATGGCTCGAAGTCGCATTAACTACGGAGTTATCCGTTACCAGAACCTGAATATTTTTATTTCCGGCCTGAAAATCGATATGCGAACTAGTGGATGCCCGAAACATTCCGCCGTCCATACCGGTCACAATTATATTACTGTTGCTATTGGCGGAGTAACTTGGAGAAAAAGCGTCGGAAGGCTTATCAATATGCGATGCAACGCGGTTGAGAAACACATTACTATTTAACGATGCACGAACAGCAGTCTGAGATTGAGCGTGAAATAGAGTAAGGTTATCCAACACAATATAAGCCGATTTTATATCAATTACAGCGGCAGAGGCATCACTCAGCCCCCCCAAGATGGTTGCGTTATCTCCTCCGCCTTTTAATGTAAGGTTAGAAAATCCATTCAGTAGTAGAGAGCCCTCACATTTCCCAAAAATCAATAGTTCAGCCGTCACTTCCCTAGCAGCAGAGGTAAGGTATTTTTTTAACGCCAAAGGGTCTTTTCCACACTGCACTTTATGAGCCTCGGCAGAAAATGCGGAATTGGAAATAAAGGAAAAAACTAACGCTAAAGTGACTAAAGCTTTCATACCACCTCACAATACTCATATTTATATGATAGATAATCTAACAAATCTTTAGTCAGTATAGCGAAATCATCTCCGACGCAAAGCGGTACAATACTCTCAGCTACATCACCTATTCACACATAAATTGAGTTCACATCACTTTCGCCTATCTCCATTCAAAATAAATGAGAAACATTTTATTAATGGAGTGAAATATACTTAAGCTTATCTGGATTTCTATGCGCATAAATTTGACTGATCTTCCCATCTTCGATAATAAACTGCAGTCCTGAAATTACCTTACCCTCTTCCTTGATAATTAAACCAACCGCTCCGTTATATTCAGTAAAAGTATAGTTTCGATTGCTTTCTGCCTGAAGGAAGCTTTTAGCAACATAGTATTTGAAAAATTTAGCAATATCCGCTGCACCGGTAAGTACTTTTAACGACGCGGCCGCTTTACCACCACTATCAGAATAAAAAACGGCATCAGCAACAAGTAAATCTGTTAAAGCTTCCGTATCGCCATGTTTAACAGCATCAAAGAATGCTTGAGCATATTTTTTTTGCTCATGTTTTTCCAGTTCTTGATGTATCACGTTTTTGCCCAATTTGGATCGAGCCCTACTTGCCTGCTTACGACACGCTGACGCCGACTCATCCACCATATTGGCAATGTCATCAAAAGAGAAATGGAAAATATCATGCAAAATATAGGACACTCGCTCTTTGGGTGATAAGCGCTCAAGAACAAGCATGAATGCAATAGACAGGCTTTGGTCTAGTTCATGAATTCTATCCGGGTTTTGCTTTTCCTCCTGAAATGGTTCAGGAAGCCAAGGACCAATATACGTTTCTCTCGTCACCTTGGCACTTTTTAAATGGTCCAAACACAGATTTGTTGTCGCGCGAAAAACCCACGCATCAATATTATCTATGGTCGAGATATCTTGCTCTGACAATTTGATAAACACCTCGTTGACGATATCCTCTGCTTCAGCAGAGGAACCGGTCATACGATACGCTAGCCCGATAAGTCGACTTCTATTTTGCTGATAGGTTTGCGTGATCGTTTCCTGCATAGATACCTCAAATGTTAAAAACTGAATTCCATCACCTGACAGCTTTTTGCCACCCCAACAGATCTTTTCAGTGTTGGAAATAATTTAGCCGTGCTCACTGCAATTCCCAACTCAAGTAACTGTCCTTTATCGAAAACCTGCATCATATAGTCTTCAAGAGGCTGGCCAATCGTTTCATTTAACGAAACTTTGGTAGCATACTCAAAGATCTCCTTATAGGGAGAGGATAACAACTCCGGTGTGCGAACCGCCTCTTCAATAACCATCCGGTCACACCCGTCTTCCAAAGCCATACGAATATTGAGCTGTAAGCATTCACCACAGTCCTCCGACTTCATTGCCGCAATCTTAACCACCCAATAGGCCTCTCTACCCAGCAACTCGCGATGAGATGCCAAGGGTCTAAAGCCTTCAAATTTACTGTATCCGTTTGGCGAGGTCTCCAGTAGCTCACGAATATAGGTGATATCGTAGTCAAAATGATCGCCAAACTCGGTAAGTTCCTTCAGTTTTTGAGCGTAGGTCATAGATAGAATCTCCAGTTATATTAATCACTCCTACACAAGACGAGCCAGGGCAAACAAATGTGACACACCAATGGGCGAAGCAGAATGAGGGACAGACAGTGGACTGTCAGTAGACATCCATTAACAGGCTAACTTAGCCAGCATTGAAGAAGGAAATGAACAGGGCACGACATCAGCCTTACATTGGAAAGATGACAAAGGCAATTGTTGAACAAAAAACCGGCTAAACGACCACAGCCTCGATTTGACCGTGGTCGTAAATCAACAAAAAAGACAGGAAATCAGTATTGGATATCAAAAGTCAATTGACGTGCCGCTTTTACACACCTTTGCGCATCAACAGGACGAAGTCGTTTTATTGGATAAGCAAGCTGTTTCAACACATACTGCATTCTCAAATACAGTAAGTCTTCGTTGGTAGAAGCTACCTTCGCAACCGTATCTATGCCTGTTTCATAAATCACTCGACAACAAACCGCACCCGCCCAGGGAATACGTGACAAGTCCGATAGTTTAACCAGCTCCAGCAAACTTTTTGGTTTTATACCCAAGTGTTGCACTAGGTTTTTCCGTTTTTCCCTTGTTAACCCAGCTTCAAATAAAGCCCGTGTTGTATCGACGCCTTCTTTTGCCAGCTTTGATACAGCATCAAAATCAACATCCGGAAGAACACCCAATTGCATTGGTGTCGCTTCCATGCTGTTTATTTGATTTAGCAGTAAACAAAGATACTCCGGTTCTACACCACATTCAGATGAGAATTCGCTGACATGAGCTTTTGAGCGCAGAGCACTTCGCAATTCAGAGAGGTTTCGGATACCTTGTCGACTAATGGCAGTAAAACGTTTATTGATTTGTTTTTTCAGGGCCGTTCGACTGGGGAGAAGCTCTTCTTTGGTAAGTTGTTCAAGATAATGACCTAATTCGATACGATCATAGTCGAGGGTATAGCCCATTGGTATTTCTAGCTCCGAATTGTTCTAACATTAATGCCAAAAAGTTATTTTCAATGGCATTGTTTTTGTCCAGTAGACCGCATTAAAAATAACATAAAGCTCATGGATATTTTCTACCTTGAGTAAAGTTCAGGAAATTACATCTGTCTAGATTCAAAAACAAAAAAACGGGATTAAAATCAAAAAATTGCGCGTTTCAGCACCTTTTCTGCAGCAAAACCACCAAGCAATAAAACGTCAAACAAAAGATATTTTCCTTCGATACATATAGTTTCATACCAAATTAAATTTTATAAAAATTTTGTTGAATATTTTTGACAGCCAACCAATACCATTTAGGGATGGGTCTTATGTCTGGCAAGAAACTCAAGCCTTAATGGACACACAAAAAAGCCCTAGTTGTGACAGAGGACACACAAGAGACAGAGATAAAAGAAAGCGGAAATAAATGGTCAAACAACACAGTCTTTTCGATGAGAACTCTTATCATTTTCAGCGGTCATCAAAAGTCGATCCTAGGCATAGAAAACACAACGCCATCATAATGACGTCATGAAATTGTCGACAGAAGGTAGAACCTTTGCGTATTACCGCCCAAGAGCAACCGCTTCGAACAGCTACACTTTAAAGAATCCAGCAGACGCTTTTTTCCGTAGATACAAACAAGTCCGATGCATTTGTGATTTGAAGGATATGAAGTAATGAACCATATAAAGACAGTGACTGACCTATTCGGGTTTTTAGGGTTATTGCCATTTATTGCCTACCCTTTATATGTGCTTCTTCTAAACCCGGTTTCTACACTGATAGATGAGTACTATACCACATACGGTTTGGCAATTATCTGTTTTATGACTGGAACCTGGTGGGGACAAGGACTTGCTGAAAACTATAAGCCAATAGTCGTTTCTGCTCTCCTATTTGCATTAGCTTTAGTCTGCTATCTTCTTTTTTATGAATACTGGCTACTCATTGGTGGCATTCTTCTTTTACTACTATTTGCTCTGGAACGATTTACAAGTATTTTACAGGGGCCAAGCGTGGAATATCAGAAGCTTCGGTTTACTCTCACTCTTGGCACCAGTTCATCTCTTGTTCTCAGCCACTTTGTAACCTAATACCCACTATCCGGCCAGTTTGGCGGCCATCTTTCTTAGTTCTTTATTGTCAGTAATATTTGATATCTGATTTAGCAAGTGAGAATACTTTCCAGACTCCGGATGCAAGCCCAGATAACGACACGCTAAAATCTGAAAATCCAGATTTTCTGTTCGAGATTCGTTGGCCAAATAAGGCGATCTCAACCGCGTAACAACCTTCTCTTCAAACTCGGCAAAATAAATATTTTCCTTTACAGCTTTTTCAAGCGCCAAGATAGCCAGTTGATCTGAAGAGTGATCAATGAGACGCAAGATATAAGCCTGATCCTCAGTAAATCTTTGATTCATATAATCCCGGCTATTTTTTACTTTCTCCAACTCAGCCATATAACCAAAGCTTTCCAGCTTTTCTCCCGCTATCAATCGAACACTTTCGGACTTGGCATGTTCACTCATTTCAACCAATACGGCTTTGAATGCACCTCTCTCAGGGTGATAACTTAAGTATTCAGCACCTTGTTTAACCAGACCCAGCTGCACTTCATCTACATTCAACTCATTGTATCCTTGCAACATATTGACAACCCAGTTATCAAGAATATTGAAGTAGCTTCCCGATTCCACCGCATGTTTAACCCCGTATGTTTTGAAGTTGATATTGTCATGGGAAACGAGACGCATAATGAATGCTTCTGTTGGAGAGTTGGTTGCCTTACGATATTTTTTGCTTTTTTGTAAAAGATTAAACTCCACGAACTCCATATAGGAATCCAAAGCAGGAGCTATTTCGTTCTTTATTTTTTTTGACCGGGCGTTTCTGTGAACTTGATCAACAAAATTATAATATTTGTATTGACCGCTAGCGATTAAAGCTTTTGACCCTAGAACAATTTCATCACGAACTATTTTACTACGACTTTTTCCGTTAAAAGCGGCAAAGACATTATCCTGTATTTGGTCGAGTACTGCAGCATCCCTTTCCCCACCTAACTCAGCAACCGACCGATACACTTCAACTTTATCCTGATAATCTCCATTTTTTAACACGTTTAGCATCCAGTCTACTGATTCCGCCGACACAAGACTGGAAACAAAAACCAAATAAATCACTACCACATAGCGATATAGATTATTCACGACCCGACCCTTATTAGTTTTTTGTTTGCAAAGAATAAACAATGATTTTTATTATTTTTCTTACAATGCACTGCCGATGATACATGAAAGAATGGCACGTATTGCATTAAAAGAAATAAGACGAAAACGCCTGTACGATTTTATTATCTATTAAAAAACAGCTCGCATATTGTACCAAATCAAAAGTCTGCTTTTAACAGAAAGATGTAAAAGCCAAAAGATATCTGATGCATTTTTACATACTTTTACAAAATCTATCTTGGGTCGCACAAAAGGAAATAGCTTTGTATAAAGAATGAAATGACAAAAGTTCGCCATACCGGCAAATCAACAGACAAAGTCTTTTGTTCAACGAAATATTTACGACTTACTTGTGTAATAACTGCCAAATTCGTGAAGCTACCGGCCCGGCGGAACTCGTCGCCATTCTTACAACGTGCACTTCAACAAACGCATTGCCGCCAAGATCCTCAATGACAATTTTTTTGAGAATGCCACTTTTGAGCTCCTGCTCCACCAAGTGTTCAGGGATCGCTCCCCAACCTGCTCCTGCACACAAAAGTGCTTTCTGGCTAAACAAGTCATCGGTTTTGATAATGGAGATCCCATCGGAGAAGAAAACTGTATCTGAGTCGACATCCAACTCAAAAGACTTCGGCATAATTTGGGGGATGTGGCTTAACCGAGTTTTGGTTATTCCCTGGCTGGTATCAAAATCGACCAAATCCCGATGAAGAACATCGATTAAACGCATGTCGGAAAATACCGTTGTTTCGAAATCACCAAAAGAGAGAAAGGTCGGTAACCAAGGTGATATTGCGATATCAACTTCGCCTTTAAGCAGGCTATTGAGCGCCCCGAGTCGCTCCTTACCGGAGACATGCAATTCGGTCATAGGAAACTCGGATTTTACCTCCTTAATCACATTAAAGAGCTCATCAGCGGCAGTGGACACATCGTAGGCAATGCTAACCTCCTTCTCGATTCCCGCTGCGAGATGGGAAGCATAGCTACGCAAAATCGACTGCTGCCGATGCATGATACGAAAATGCCGCAGTAGCTTCTCCCCTTCTGGAGTGAGCTCCAGGCGGTATTTACTCCGGGATAACAAGGGAACGCCGAGGGATTCTTCTAGCTTCTTGAGTGCTATGGATATTGCCGGCTGGGTTTTATGCAGAACTTCTGCTGCTTTCGACAGACTTCCAGTATCTACTACAGTAATGAAAAACCGAATCTGCTCCAGGTTCATATAAACAACACTTAACATCTAGTGAGATAACATTAAATATTATTTTACACCCTCCACAGCTACTATGCGACTCATTATCAGTGCCCGCGTCCGCGAGTGAGGAGCAGAGTACATGTGCAACAATGGCGAACACATCATTAAAGCCGTTACACAGCATTTTGTTGAACACCAAATCCCCAGAGCCCAGCTTCTGGCCGAAAAAGTGGAACAAAATGAAATGCTCGATAATGAAGAAATTGCATTCTTGAATGAGTTTATTGAAGAACACAATCTGATCACTCCCCTTCTTGCACGGCAACCCGCATTTCAGCAAACCGCTCTTGATACCATCGAGATGGTCAAACGAGTGGTTAAAGTTGCGAATGAGAATAAACAAGTTTTACAACATACAACTAAGGACCCCGAATGACCAAATTCAATAAACGTTTACTAGTATTTTGCATACTTCCGTTCATCGTTTTAGGTTGTGACAATAAACAAGACGTTCAAACCATAGAAGTTGCCCGCCCGGTGAAAACGCAAATCATTGGCAGCGAACACGCGTCGCCCATCCGGAAGTTTCCCGCCGTAGTTGAGGCAACAGAAGACGCGGAGATGACATTTAAGGTTTCCGGCGAATTAACCGAGCTTCTGGTAAGAGCTGGAGATAAAGTCGAGCAAGGACAAACACTCGCCCGCCTGGATCAGAAGGACTACCGGATCGCCTACGATCAGGCAAAAGCAAACTACGATTTAGCCGAGTCCCAGTTTTCCCGCATCGAATCAATGCACGAAAAGGGACTGATATCAGCCTCAGACTACGATCAATCGAAAGCGCAGCTGCAAGTATCAAAAGCAGCTCTGGATTCGGCAAAACTCAATCTGGACTATACCGAGCTAAAAGCCCCTTTTTCCGGCTACGTATCCAAGCTTTTTATCGACAATTACGAAAATATTCTTGCTAAACAACCCATCCTTCACCTCGTTTCACTCGGCACGATTGACATTGCCATTCAGGTACCGGAAGAGATCATGTCCCGGGCGAAGAAAAACCTCCAATACAACCCGCAAGTCTATTTTGATTCCCATAAAGAACGACAATATAAAGCGGATATAAAAGAGTTTGATACGCAAAGCGACCCGGCAACCAACACATTTAAGGTTGTTTTTTCCTTACCGCACCCTGATGAATTTAATGTCCTTCCCGGTATGACGGCTACAGTTCTGGTCGATATGAATATCGTTTTGGAAAAGCCCATGACCCCAATCATTTTACCGAGTCACGCTATATTCAGTGATAAAGACACACCAGACGCCCAAAGTTACGTGTGGTTGGTTGGTAATGATATGCGTTTAAAGAAAACGGCTGTAAAAACCGGTGATTTTACCGGAGACGGTATCAATATTCTGGACGGGTTAAAACTTGGTGACACTGTCGTAGTTGCCGGCGTTCATCGCTTAACCGAAAACCAGTTAGTCAGCTTCTGGCATCAGGAACGGGGGCTATAACAGATGGACATCGCCCGTTATTTTATTACCAATAAAACCACCAGCTGGCTTGTTACCGCCATTTTACTCTTGGGTGGGGCCATTGCATTTTTCGGCCTCGGTCGCCTTGAAGATCCGCAATTTACCATCAAGCAGGCAATGGTGGTAACGCTGTATCCCGGTGCTTCTCCAATGCAGGTTGAAGAGGAAGTGACCTATCCCATCGAAAATGCGATTCAACAACTCCCCTATGTCGACAATGTTAAATCCTATTCAACTGCAGGTTTGTCTCAGGTTATGGTGGAAATGCATAGCCACTACCGTAAGAACGACTTACAGCAAATATGGGATGAATTACGTCGGAAAATAAATGACCTCACGCCTAACCTCCCCCCTGGCGTAAATCCTCCAATGGTGGAAGATGACTTTGGCGATGTGTTTGGCATTCTGATTGCGGTTACAGGGGAAGGATACAATCAACACGACTTAAGTAATTACGTAGATTATTTACGTAGAGAACTTGTTCTGGTCGAAGGTGTTGGCAAAGTTGATGTACAGGGCAAGCAACAGGAGCAGGTAATTGTCGAGATATCACGAGCCAAACTGTCGTCTTTTGGCATATCTCCAGACCGCTTAAGTCAAATTCTCAATACACAAAACCAGGTATCAAATGCTGGGCGAGTCTCTGTCGGTTCAGAGATTATTCGCTTTCATCCAACGGGTGAATTTCAATCTGTTGAAGAACTGGAATCACTGATTATCAGTAACCCCGGTGCAGCGGAACTTATCTACCTAGGGGACGTTGCAAAAATATCACGCGATTTTATAGAAATCCCCGACAATGTTGTCCGATACAACGGCAAGCCAACATTATTGATCGGTATTTCTTTTTCACCCGGCGTGAACGTAGTCGATATTGGTCACGCCATTGACGAACGTATTCAAGAACTGGATAGCTCGCGCCCGGCAGGTATGGATCTTGAGTACATATACAATCAACCCAATGAAGTTGACCGTTCAGTCTCTGATTTTATTCTTAACCTGGTTCAAGCTGTTGCTATTGTAATCGTTGTCCTGTTTATTTTTATGGGCATGAGATCAGGCATATTAATCGGCTTCATCCTATTAGTTACAGTATTCGGCTCATTCATCTTCATGAAACAAATGGATATTGAATTACAGCGAATTTCGCTCGGCGCACTCATTATTGCTCTTGGAATGCTGGTCGATAATGCCATTGTCATTACGGAAGGCATACTCATTGGTATTCAAAGAAAGATGAGCAAAATCGACGCGGCATCCCTCATTGTCCGACAAACAAAATGGCCCCTACTGGGTGCGACCATCATTGCAGTTTGCGCGTTTGCTCCTATTGGTTTGTCCTCTGATGCTACTGGCGAATTTGCCGGTAGTTTGTTCTGGGTGTTACTCATATCGCTGTTACTCAGCTGGGTCACAGCAATTACAGTGACACCTTTTTTTGCCGATTTTATTTTTGCTGAAGCCAAGCAAAACAACCTTGCCGAAAATATCGATATCGATCCCTATAGTGGTACCCTATTCGTCTGGTATAAAAAGCTATTATCTTTCTCGCTTAAACATGCTGTACTTACCTGTATCGTAATGGTTGCATTGCTTGTGGCATCTGTCTTGGGTTTTGGCATGATCAAGCAATCCTTCTTCCCGCCATCCACCACGCCTATGTTCATGCTTGACCTGTGGTATCGACAAGGCACAGATATCCGTAGTAACAGCAAAATAACGGAGGAAATTGAAAATCATCTACTTGGTCAGCCCGGCGTTGAGCAGATTTCCACAACAGTTGGACGTGGTGCCACTCGGTTTATGTTGACCTATGAGACCGAAAAATATTACGAAAGCTATTCGCAGTTGATTATTCGTATGTCAGATTTGGAATCTATCGATGCACAACTGCCTAAACTCATCGAGCACATGAATAATCAGCATCCTGAGGTGGCCTATAAAATCAAACGTCTGGAAGTTGGCCCGTCTACGGATGCAAAAATCGAAGCAAGATTTACCGGCCCCGATCCGGCAGTATTGCGAGAATTAGCCGATCAGACTCAGACAATTTTCAAAAGCCATCCTGATGCACGCAATATACGTCACGACTGGCGACAGTTAACCAAAGTGCTACGCCCGGAGTTTAATGAACCAGCAGCAAGACGGGTTGGTATCAGCAAACAAGATCTCGATAGTTTATTGTTGATGAGTTTTAACGGTATACCTGTCGGTCTTTATCGAGATGGTACCGACTTACTACCCATTGTTATTCGCCCTCCCGAAGAGGAAAGAACAACGATAAACAGTTTGAAAGACCTGCAAATATATAGTGCAGCGGCTAACCAGTATATTCCAATTACGCAAGTGGTGAGTGAATTCAAACTGCAATACGAAAACCCGATTATTGTTCGTCGCGACCGAAAACGCACGCTCACGGTTCTTGCTGACCCGAGTATTCTGGGAGAAAAGACCGCTGCGGATTTGTTTAGCGAACTTCGACCAAAAATCGAAGCCATCCCCTTGCCTGAAGGTTATAAACTTGAATGGGGTGGAGAATATGAAGCGTCAACAGATGCCCAGGTCGCGGTATTTAGCGCCCTCCCCCTCGGCTATATCATCATGTTTATCATTACCGTCCTGCTGTTTAACTCATTCAGATCTGCAGGTGTAATTTGGGTTACGGTTCCGCTCGCCATGATAGGTGTTACATCTGGCTTACTTATCACTAATCAACCCTTTACGTTTATGGCACTTCTTGGCTTCCTGAGCTTATCGGGCATGATGATTAAAAATGGTATTGTTCTTGTCGAACAAATTGCGATTGAGCTGGAAGATGGTAAGTCGGTAAAAGATGCTCTATTTGATGCGGGTGTAAGTCGTGTCCGGCCGGTATCCATGGCAGCTGTCACAACCATATTGGGTATGATTCCTTTACTATTCGATGCTTTCTTTGTCAGCATGGCCGTAGTAATCATGTTTGGGTTGGGCTTTGCAACAGTGCTCACCCTGATCTTTGTTCCAGTCGCCTATAAAATTATTTATAAGGTTGATTATTAACGAAAGTAAAATCGACCAACACTGGAGGCGACAACCTTGAGCACCCTAATGAGGGTGCTCAACTTTAATATTTAACTGCATAAAAAAGCACTATGTCAGCAAATTTTTAATCCCCTATGCTGGATAAGCTACTTCTCTTCCAAGCTATAAATAGAGAGTTGGTTTTTTCCCTTTCGTTTACTTTCATACATTGCTTCATCGGCGTAAGACAAAAGCTTTTGAGGCGTCATGCCGGGCATCCACTCACATATACCGATACTAATACCAATAACGAATTCCTTCACATGACTATTCACCAGGATCTTGTAGGGCTTCACAAGATTTTCATGTTTTTGCTTCAACGCTAAAAGTAAATTATCGATGGACTGATAGTTGGTAAAAACCAAAACAAACTCATCTCCACCCAGGCGCGCCGCCATATCTGAAGCTCGAAGGTGATTTTTTAGTCGCAAACCAAACTGTTTTAGTAATTCATCACCTGATCGATGACCATATTGATCATTTATCCCTTTGAATTCATCCAAGTCAAGTAAAGCCACAGCCAGCTTTGAGTCATGAGCCCGCTGACTATAATCAATCAGTATTTCTAGTCGATCAAACAATGCAGCTCTATTATACAAGTTCGTCAGCACATCTGTTTTTAGCTGTTTTTCCAACTGAACTTTTAATTCGTACCTTTCTATTGCGTAACAAATAGAGCGAGACAAAACCGACGCAGAAACATCATTTTTGGGGATATAGTCTTCTGCCCCTTCGCGAATAGCTAACTCACCCATACCTTCGTCATTACTCCCGGTAAAAACGATAACCGGAATTTCTGATGCACTTTTCTTGAAATGAATAAGCGTATTAATTCCCATGTATTTATCTAGATTTAAATCCAGCAATGCAACATCCACTTTCGATTGTTGTAGTGCCGTTTCAGCACTTTCAATATCGTATACGTGAAGTAAATTGAATGAAATATCCTGCATGCTCGACAACATCCGATTCACGATGTAAAAATCATCATAATCGTCATCGATTACCAACACAGAAATTTTTCTACCGCTATTCATTGGGACATACCCGCTATATCAGTTTATGGCTTGTCCGGGCAACACCAATCCAGTAATCGCAGAGGCTTTGTGCCATCCCGATCATCTCAGAGTATGTTCCCGGTTTAACGATCACTGTGTTTGCGCCTGTGCTATAGGCTTCGTCAATATCCAACTGAGAGTTAGATGTGGTATATACAACAATCGGGATGGTATTTAATTTTTCAGAATCACGTATTTTTTTCAATGCAGCTTTGCCTCCCATCCCAGGCATATTCAAATCGAGTAAAACCAGATCCGGGAGACCTTTCCGGTCATTGGCTATGGTGATATTTAAATAATCCAGTAACTCTTCTGCAGAATCCAAGCATTTTAAATTCACATTATATTGGGTCTGCTCAACCGCTTTACGTAACATGTATTGATCATCTAAATCATCATCAGCCACCACCATTTGTATTGATCGTACAGGGCTAATCATTGACTAACACTCCACTCTTATATGGAAGTAATATTGTAAAAACAACACCTTCCATCGGCTTGCCTTTAGCAAAAATTTTTCCGTCATGGGCTTCAACAATTTGTTTACACAAAGCCAACCCCATTCCATGACCTTTGACGGATTTACCAACCAGCCTACGAAAGGGTTCAAATATCTGTTCATTAAACTCTTCCTCAAACCCCACACCGTTATCCTTAAAGGTAATCACTACCCCCATATTGTTTACATCATGATCGATAACAATCCGAGGTGACACGCTTTTCTTCCTGTAACGAATACTGTTGGAAATCAGATTTCTAAAAAGCACTTGAAAGCAATTGAAATCGACGTTCAAAACCAAGTCTTTAGAAAGCTTTATCTCAGCTGAGTTAGACTCAATGGGCTCTGACAGGTCCTCTTCGACACATTGAATTACTTCCGATAGTTTTGTTCTCTCCCGATTAACTTTTTGTCTTGAATAACGTGAGAGCAAAAGTAAGCTATCAATCATTTCGCGCATACGCTTTGAGGATTCAATCACTTTATTCAGTTCATACTTTGCATCAGGATCATCTAAGACACCCTGCAATCGATCTTTCAAACAGTCAGAAAAAGTGCTTATCTTCCTAAGAGGTTCCTGCAAATCGTGAGAAGCAGAATAAGCAAAACGCTCTAATGCTTTATTGGACTCCGCCAAAGATTCTTCAATACGTTTTCGTTCAGAAATATCTTCAATAATACATATATAGTGTGTAACTTCCTCTGTTTCGTCCTGTGCCACTGAAGCTGTCAGATTTACCCAAATAACTTCGCCATTCACCTTAATAAATTGCTTTTCCGATGAATATTGATGCGCACCGTCCGCCAGATAACGCTTCATCATTTCGAAATCAGCGTACTGGGTATCAGAATATTGCACTTTCTGAAACAGCATTCCCCGCAGTTCATCGGCGCTATAGCCGAGAATATCCCGCAGTGTTTTATTTGATTTTTTCCAATGCCCTTCTGTATCAACGTGAGCAATACCAACAGGAGCCTGTTCAAAGGTGACAAAATAGTCTTTTGCCAGAATCGCAATTTGGGCTTCGCGGCTTTTTAGTTCGGTAATATCAAAGAATGTGCCCAACATTTCTTTAGGCTCACCCGATTCATAGTACGAATAGATTGAATCTCGGGAATAGCACCAGATCCACTGGCCGTTTTTATGTTTAAACCGATATTCAAGTGGAACTCCGGTTTTCCCCTTATCCAACAGAACATCATCCAAATGACGAGAGAGTTTGCCGAGATCTTCATCATGATACAGGCTCATTAATTGCCCTTTGTCTTGAAGTTCCGTCAGATCTTCCAGGGTATAACCTGTAATTTCCGTGTATTGCTGGTTAATAAAGGTATTAACCTGTCCCTTCAAGTTGAATAAGTACATCCCACTGAGCGATTTTTCCAAAACCGCATTCAGAAAATTAGACTGTTCTTCTAACTGAAATTCAAGATTCCTACGTGCATTAATGTTTGATAGTGTGCCAGAGAAAAGAATTGCACTACCGAGCTCATTAAAAATTGCATTTCCTCGGGCATGCATCCATTGGTAGTCACCATATTCAGTCTTGCCTAAATACTCCATATCAAAGGGGGCATCACCCAGTAAATGCTTCTCAATGGCCGTATGCATTTCTTTAACATAATCAGAGTGAACATGGTCTAACCAAATATCAATGTTGGAATATTCGGTATCGGTGTTAACCCCCAGCATTTTCAACATTTTTGAACTGAACCAAACAACGCCAGAGGTCAGATTCCATTCCCACACCCCATCTTGTACAGCATCAATTGCACGTCGAATACGGTTGGATGATTCATTAATTTTTGCCCGGTTTTCTTCATTACTTTTTAGGTCGACAACAGATGCGAATGCATGTTTTTCACCTTCAAAGTCGTGAACGGAAAGACGAATATCAACCCACACCAGATCGCCATTTTTGGAGACGGCTCTAACCATACGGCCGGCCGCCATCGCGTAATCCTGAGTGGGGTTTTGCATGTACTCATCGACTAGTTGTATATGATGACCAACAAAACCTTCCGGTAGCAATACATCTAACAGTTGACCGTTCAACTCTCCTTCGTCATAACCAAACATTTTTTCCAAAGCTCGGTTGGCAATCCGAATCTTCCTATCACAATCTATAACCAATAATCCTGTAGGCAGAAGTTCCAAAGAAAAGCGGAAAATGGATTCAGACTTTGAGCCCATATTCATGCCACTATGGCTGGTGTTATATATACAAAGAGGCGATGCCCCCAAAGAGATCAGCGACACACTGGGCATGGGGGAAAAACGAGATAGCCAATAGAATATTGGTAGACCAATGACAAGAATGGTTGTGGTGGAGATTAATAGAGCTAGATAACGCTCGTCCAAATAATAATGAACAATGATTAACAACTGCCAATATACGGTAATAGACGCAAAGAAAATGAAAGGTAGTTTTTTCCTAGACGTATCATTCACGTACTCAAAAAAACGATGGCTATTTGTCAGTAGGAATAAACAGCATGTTAGCAGCACACCAACCAGTGTATGGCTGTCTAAATAGCGCATAAAACCATACTCCGATATTGATTAAACACCGTCGACGGGATCGAAATGTGCCTGTATGGTGGATTTGTCATTAACACTCTGAATACATCCTGTCATTATCAAAGCGACCGCATGACGTAAGTTTGGTCTACGAAAGCTGTAGTTTCCAGAGAATGATGATGTATTCACACAATTCAAAGACACCTTGTTAGATACAACACATTTACTGACAAATAAGTAATTTGCACACTCTGTCAAGTAAACACACGCCATAAAATGCAAATTGCTTTCGTCCGGATTTAGTATTTAAACTGTTTAACCATATTGTTCAGTGAATCACTTACAGCAACCAAGTCATGCGCAGACTTAGCTGTTTTTTCTGTATCCTGTGCGGACTGTTGCGACAACTGCGATATTTGAACCACATTCATATCAATTTCCCTGGCAGTCGCAGTTTGCTCTTCTGCAGCACTCGCGATTTGCATATTCATATCTGAGATTGTCGCCACAGAGCTGGCAATATTTTCTAAAGACACCCTGGCTTTACTCGCCAGCTCAACAGTTTGCTGGGCAGAGTCTCGGCCCGTTTGCATAACTTTTACCGCTTCCGCTGCCCCCTGTTGTAAATCTTCGATCATTTGATTGATTTCTTGCGTAGACTCTTGAGTACGTGCAGCCAGAGTTCGTACTTCATCGGCCACAACAGCAAACCCTCGCCCTTGTTCACCAGCGCGCGCAGCTTCAATCGCAGCATTCAGGGCCAGTAGATTCGTTTGTTCCGCAATACCACGAATAACATCCAGTACGGAGCCAATTTTTTCTGTGTTGCTATTTAAAGTGTCAATAACATTTGCAGCATGGGAGACCTCTTCCGCAAGAGTATTAATTGCCTTGACCGTTTCATTAACAACTTCTTGCCCCGCAGCAGTTTCATGATCCGTTTCTTTTGCTGCTTGCGCTGCTTTTTCCGCACCTTGAGCAATTTCATTCACGGTTGCAGCCATTTCATTCATTGCTGTTGCAACCTGATGTGTCTGCATTTCCTGCTCTTGAATGTGATCACTGTTCCGTGCAGCCGCACTGGCTAATAAATCAGATTCGTTACTGAGTGTTTTTGCTACATCCCCTACTTCGGAAATGATTTTTTGAATTTTTGAAGTGAAAACATTGAAAGCCTGAGAAAGCTTGGTGATTTCATCAGAACCTAGTTCCGATAAGCGAACGGTTAAGTCTCCCTCCCCTTCAGCGATATCGGTCAACGCCTCAGTGGTGTCATTCAGTGGAGATAGAACACTTTTGGTCATCATGAATAGACCAGAAACAAATGCCAACAGCAATATCAGATTAGTTGATGCCAAGGTCATGACATTTTTCCAGAAAATTGCATCAACATCATCGATGTAAATACCGGAACCAATAATCCATCCCCATTCATCAAAGCTTTTGACAAAAGAAACTTTAGGCACAGGCTTTTCATTTCCGCCTTTAGGCCAACTATATGGCACCATGCCCTGGCCACTTTTGCGGGCAACGCTGACCATGTCACTAAATAGCAGCACACCATGGGGGTCTGCGAACCGACTAAGGTCGCTTCCATCGAGCTCCGGTTTAAATGGGTGCATCACCATTTTTGGAACCATATCGATAATAAAAAAGTAGTTATTACCGTCGTACCTTAGATTTTTTATCGCTGTTTTAGCCCCTTGCATTGCTTGTTCACGACTTATTTCTCCTGCCTGATATCGTTCATTCCAATCGAGCACCGCGCTATAGGCTGTCTCCACGAGTTTTTTAACCTGTGACTCCTTCTCCATCATGATCTCACTTTTTATTTGCGCCAAAGAGATCACTGTAATTAAGATGAAACCAAACATGACTAAAACAAGTACTAGCCACAACCGCATGTTTATCGATACTTTTCGAAATAGATTCATCATTTCTACCACTAATCCTGTTAAAAAAACGCTTTGCTCATGTGCTTATTGTTAAAGCATAGATCAGGATAAAAATATGGAAACAGCAAAAGGTTATATAGTCGTTATAAAAAGACCAGCTCTATATACAGAAAAGAATAAAAAACGGATTATTGACGCTGTTTAGTCGTTTTTCACGACGAGAAAAGCAAAGAAACGGAGGAAGTTAAGCCACCCCATTTCGGGGTGACTTATTTAGAGGAAGGTATCAGCCCGTGTTACGCATTCCGGCTGCAACACCAGCGATGGTGATCATCAATGATTTTTCAACAATTTCACCTGGCTCGTCTTTAGCCATGCGTGAGCGTTTTAACAACTCTGCCTGTAACAAATTTAATGGGTTTGTGTAAGCTGCCCGGGTTTGAATGGACCCCAATATTCCCGGCTCATCCAACAATAGACCATGTTCTGGATTGATCTTAACCACAAGGTCAATGGCTTCCTGCAATCGATCCCGAAGTGATTGACCCAGCCCCCAGAGTGACTCAGGAACCAAGGTTCGGTCATAGTATTCAGCCAACCAGATATCCGACTTCAAGAACACCATTTCCAACAATCCAATTCGAGCGCGGAAAAACGGCCACTGCTGACACATTTCTTCCAACAAGGGTTGCTTACCATTCTTAATGGCATTACCCAAGCCATCACCCGCTCCCAGCCAAACGGGCAACATCAGGCGATTCTGCATCCACGAGAAGATCCAGGGAATGGCCCTCAAACTCTCAACACCACCGTCCGGCTTCCTTTTTGACGGACGAGAACCCAATGGCAACTTGCCAAGTTCCAGCTCGGGTGTTGCTGCGCGGAAATAAGGTACGAAATCTTTGTGGCCACGAACAATTCCACGATATTCTTCACAGGAGTCCTTGGCGATTTCTGCGATCAACTCCCGCCACTCTTCTTTTGGACTTGGCGGTGGCAGAAGGTTTCCTTCCAAAATTGCTGAAGCATACAGACGCAGGTTATTTTGCGCGGCTTGTGGTAAACCAAACTTAAAGCGAATCATCTCACCCTGTTCTGTCACCCTCAGACCACCTTTTAAGGAGCCAGGAGGCTGTGATAACAAGGCGGTATGCGCCGGAGCACCACCTCGACCAACAGTACCACCTCGACCGTGGAACAGAACCATTTTTAAATTATGGCGATCGCCAATTTCAACCAGGGTTTCCTGCGCACGGTACTGTGCCCAGGTTGCGGCGAACATGCCCGCATCTTTGGCTGAGTCGGAATAACCAATCATCACATGCTGAGAATCCTGAATGTGTTCACGGTACCACTCTATTCCCAATAATCTTTCGATGACATCTCCAGCTCTTTCCAAATCATCCAAAGTCTCAAAAAGAGGAGCAACAGGGATTTTAAACTTACAACCGGCTTCCTTAAGCAATAACAATACAGCCAATACATCAGAAGCCTGTTTGGCCATAGATATAATGTAGATACCCAAAGAATTGGGGTCTGTTTCTGCAACAACTTTACAAGTATCCAACACTTCCTGAGTATCTGCAGAAGGCTGCCAATCAAGCGGAACCAATGGACGTTTGGACTTTAATTCTCGAATCAGGAATGCCTGCTTATCATCCTCGCTCCAGCTGGCGTAATCTCCAATCTCCAAGTAATTTGTGAGCTCACTTATCGCAAGCATGTGGCGCTCACCATCTTGTCGGATATCCAGCTTAACCAAGTGCACGCCAAATGCCGCGACTCTGCGAATAACATTGCGCAACTCACCATCGGCAATGAGTTGCAAATCGCAAGCAACCAGAGAATTGTAGATGAGCAACAACGGCTGCATGATTTGCTCTGAGCGAGTAATAATATTCTTACCCTGATCTTTTTTGCCTTCTAGCTGACCGTCAATCCATTTTTGCGTGGCTTTTAGATCGGCAATCAACTTACGCATTATTGCCCAGTATGGTTCGGCTGCATCATCAACCAACTCTCGCACTTCTTTGGTGCAACACGAAACAGAAAGCTCATCCATTAAAGCCGTTAAATCACGTACATACAGCCTCGCAGCAATACTACGCGCAATCAATAACACTTCTCGAGTGACGTTGTGTGTTACAAATGGGTTGCCGTCTCGGTCTCCGCCCATCCAGCTGCCGATGCGAACTGGGGCAGCATTAACCGGCAAGTAGATATCCAACTCATCATGCAGCGTTTCATCAAGTTCTCGAACGAACTCTGGAATAGCCTGCCAAAGGGAATGCTCAACCACGTTAAAACCCCACTTGGCTTCGTCAACCGGGGTTGGCCGTGCGGCACGAAATTCGTTGGTATTCCAACCCTGGCAAATCAAACGTTCAATGGTCTGCTTTGCCTCATTTTTCTCCGCCTCAGTTAAGTCCTTTAACTCCAACTTAAGGAGACTATCAACAATTTTTGCCTGCTTATTGATGAGAGTTCGACGTGTCACCTCTGTCGGGTGAGCGGTTAACACCAACTCCATAGACAGGTTGTCTACTGCGGCAATAATCTCTTCACGGGGAATATCGGCTGTTCGCAGTTTCTGGATTAACGCCTGAACACTATCCTGACGGCATACACCATCGGCACAAAAGCGTGAGATATCATGGTGTTGCTCGGCGATGTTCACCAAGTTAAGGAACTTACTAAAGGCACGGGTAACCGGAAGCAACTCTGAATCGGGAATTTCATGCAGCGCCTCTATTAGTTCCTGGCGTGCAGTTTCATCTTTATGTTTGTGGGCTTTTTTCGCCAGCTTCCGGATTTTCTCAACTCTATCTAACAACTTTTGCCCTTCATGGCGTAACAAGGTATCCCCCAGTATCCCACCGAGCATACTGATATTTTCACGTACTTGATTGTTAGATTCGGACATACACACTCCACCTAATGACACATTAACCGCACTTGATTAAAGGGTTTTTAATCCGTTTTAAAGGTTAATAAGAAGGATGAATAGATAACTGATACTTGAGTAAAAACCCAAGCGCTTACGACAGCGGGCAATACTAGCATGACTTTTGCGTAGATTGTAGGATTTGACGCCCTATCCTTCATAGGCTCCGTGCATCAAGTGACCATTTCATACCGAAGAATGAAAGAAACTCACCAGAGAGATTAATGCTAGGTATTAGTAGGCCAACGCATACAAAGCCAACAGAACTTAACAGCTTAGAAAAATGACAGTTTTATGACTCAAGCCTCGTACAACTGAAATATAACCCAGCCTAAATTGAAAAGAACTCTTCATATAGTTTCTGATAAAGCGGCTCGGCTTTGAGCTTCTTCAGCTCTTCAGAAAAACGCTCTACCATCTCTTTGGCAACTCTTTCTTTGCTAAAAGCCACATACAAACCATCCACTTTAATGGGTGCATTGGAAAACGCATGCATGTTGTATATATGATTTTTCTTTAAAACATGTAACGCATTACCCAACTCTGCCACAGTAAAATCAATACGCCCCGCATTTAACATTTTAAAGTTCTGTTCATCACTCGTAGTAAGCATGTATAACTTGTTCACCTCCACAAACTGCCAGAAATCATGGGTATAACTGTAACCTCGAACCAATCCAATTTGCCTGCCCAGTAAATCATCAAACCTTTTGTACTCTAACTCATCCTCCTGCTTTGCCCATACAACCCAGGGCGAATCCACCAAGGGTTCCGATGGATAATAGGCAAAAACTTCTCTTTCCGGTGTTTTGTTGGCAGAAAAAAGCCCGTCTACCATCCCTTTCTCTAACATCGTAATCGCCCTCTTCCAAGGATAATGCCGATACCCTTGAACATTCACCTCCATCCGCTTAAAAACCACATCCACTACGGCGACACTAAACCCTCCCACCTTTCCGTCATTCACAATTTGATAAGGCGGCCAGTCATCACATATCAGCGTTAACCCACGACTCGGCTCAGCGATGGAAACTTGAGAAAACCAGAAGAAGGATAACCAGAAGAGCAAAAACAAGCCTCTGTCCTTATTCATTAGTCACTCCTGTTCTATGGTGTAAAACCAAGCAGAATATGGCTTACAGATTCATTGAGTACATTAGAGTATAGGAAGAAAAATAGAGAAAAAGCTTTGTCGGACGCAATACAGGCAACAAAAGAACAAGCAAAGAATTTTGGAGAACAAAAAGAGGAAATAGTTTTTAACTATTGAATCACAGCATACTCTTTAAGGAGTCGGTCCAAGTACTCGGTGTTTTCAGAAGGATGGCGAAGTAATTCTTCAGGCACCCCTTTCATATACGCAATAGCAGCGACTCGCCCCTGTTTATTAAAATCAAACTCCCGGCCATATTGAGACAACAGCGGTTCATTGTAGGCTTCAAGGGGAGAAATAATTTGCCATCCTTCCTGACGAATTTTGGCAATCAAATCAGGCAGAAAAAGCGCGGCCAAATCATTTTCGTGCAGCAATAAAACATGCTTGGGGGATTTCCCCAACGCTTTAACAGCAACTGCATCATAAAACTGTATACAAGCCCACAACACATCCACATACAAACGTTTCAGATTTTCGATGTTAAGCTTTTTACCGTCTCCCATAGCCGTTACATACAGCGAATTAACATACCAGTCAAAGTTGTCGACGGTGACATACCCAACCCTATAACCCAGCTCATCCAAACCATCCAGAATTACCTTCCTCTTGGTTTTCGAGTCGCCATGGTGCAAATAAGGAAAACGAAAATAATTTACCTGATTGGAAAAAAGCTTAATCATAGAATGGGCTTTGCGGGCATCTGACAAGAAACCTTCTGCCGAAATTTTATTAGCCGAGGTATGAGAAAAGGAATGGTTTGCCAAATGAAATCCGGCATCAGCATACTGAGTTAAACGCTTAGCTGAAGTATCAGATAAATACTGAGCCGTAACAAAAAAGAGCGCATCGGGCACATTTGATTCCTTTAAAGCAGAAATAATACGCTTGGTTCGCTCCTCGCCGGTCATCACGGATGTGCCCGGCATGGGAGCGTCATCGAATGTGAGGGCGATTTGTTGGGCGTGACAATCTGGAACAAACCAGATAGCACACATCAAAATAAAGAAACGCATTAATCACCCTATTCTGAGGCACCTAAAACATTCAACTCTAATCTAATAGATAGTGCGTGCTCTACTTTTTACACATATAAAACACACTACTCTTCAAATAAAAACAGGATCAGAAAATAATAATCTTTTACTAACAGGCCATCCTGAACATTGCCTTTAACGCTATACCTAGTAGCATACAAATATGACACAGCATGATCAACATAATCCTCTAACGGGTAGTATTTTACCAATCTAACGTTGATAACACTTCCTGAGCCATCAATATCTGCTAGCAGCAAAACCCACCCTTCAAGATTTTGTTCTATCATAACTTCCGGGTATGTCATTACTGGAGAATACTCAGGAGAACCGAAACTACGCCCGTGATTTAGTTCGGTCATATTAGGTATTCGTTCAATCCGAATAATATCCTTTCCAGGAGAGCATCCGATCAGAACCAAAGCAAAGAATAAAAAATATATTTTGCAACACCTGACCATCAGTTTTCCCTAAGCCCATCAATTTTAGAATTTAAATTCCGAATCCGTGGCTCGTAACTTTTCTCAATAAGGTCAATCTTCTTCATTAAACGATCAGTTGCTTGCTGATGCACATCTTGTATAGTCGTATAAGTTTCTCTCACTCTTGGGGCAATTAAGTCTGACCCCATTGAGTTGTTTTGCCACTAGACGCAAAAAAGATTACACATAGAAAACATGAAAACCAGAAAAATACAATAATAAAACAAAAAATAACACTATATTTCTTAGCTCTTTATACTCCTTTTTTATACTGCACCCACCCAACGTCATATTCTCATCAAAAAGATAAGAATAAAAAACGAAAAGCGGGTATAAAACGAGTATCAATGAGGTAAATATTGTAGTCAACTCAGGACTATATAAAACAAAATGAGTAAACCAAACAAAACATGTAATAAACACAAAAAGTTTATAGAACAGCTTTATCCAGCCTTGTTTTTTCATCTCCGTCGCCCGTCCAATCTAACAGCCACCCGCATTAACATCTGTACCATAGTAACAAACCCGAGTTTCAACCGGTAACATAGCTTTACGACACTCCAGCCTTGTCGACTCAAACAAAGTACTGCAATTTCCAATACCCTTCCAATAGTTTCTATGGCTTCACTCACAATATATACTCCAACCCCAACTTTGATTCCTTTTTAGATACTAACACCACAATTTCACGAATTGAGATATAAAAACTCGGCAACTCTGTGAACTCTTTTTCAAGATTCGAGCGGCATTTTTTTGACTAATATTCACCCAAGTCAAAGTTTGGTAGAGATTTGTCAATTTTTTTTACATCACTTCCACAGGCAAGCGTCAAATTCTACATAAGACGCTGATTTTATTGTGTTTTTTGTTTTGGCATAAAAAATGCTTATGGCCGATAAGTTTTTTAATCCCCACGACGATTTTTATTGGAGTTGTAGCTGTGATCTGTAGGAAGAATGAGGAAAAAAAAGTTCGGTACCGCACCGACAGATGTTTTCGAGTTGGTAACGACTGGTATTTCGCCACAAGGGAGGGTAAGGATATTGGCCCATATAAGAATCGCGTAGCAGCTGAACGAGCAGTTCCCCGATATGTAAAAATTATGCTGGAGGATAAAACTTCAGGAATCTATGCCAGACGAATTGCAATGGAAGGGCTTTGGGCTTCGACACTCTATGCTTAAATGAAGGTAGAACGGTTACTGGAGGTGCAATGATTGGGTGGCCTCCTTGCCTTGCACTTCCCTAAAATGCCAGCGTCCCATTTTTCAGTAAATCAGAAAAGCTCTTTTCGGCTTCTGTGAAACTGACTGTAAGACGGCGCGTTGAAAAATGCTAGGTCTAAAAAGCTCATTATCACCAACGGTTTGAAGTATTAATATTTTCATATATAAATCAAATAGTTACAAACTATATAGGTAGGTAATATTTCATCAATTGCAGAGCAAAATGGCTTACAAAACATTCAATATACGCAAAATAAAACCACACTCAAGTATATTAAACAGAAAACCAGTGTGGGTATTCCGCTCTAAGCCGGCTTAAAAAAGACCTTGCAATTGGAACAAAGTGTCCACGCATCTTCAACTGATAACTTGTATCTTTCTTAACCACCCCTTCCACGCACGCAGGGTTAATCAGGTATGAACGATGAACTTGTACCAGCAACTCAGGGAAATACATCCTCAACGCCCGCAAACGGGAAAAAACAAAGATCGGCTCTTTCAGATCTTCAGAATGGATACCGCTATACCCCTTTTCCCCTTTAATAAATAATAGCTTGTCTTTTCTCCGAGCAATTTCGTATAGCTCGAGTAGTAACTGAGGTTGCTTTGCCAGCTCTCTGAACTGCTGCCGGGCAAATATCACCTGGTTGCCCAGCCCTCTAAAATACGCTTCCTCACTTGGGCTCAATGGAGACTGAAACTCCAGGGAGATCTGATACCCTCCCATTTCCGGGTTGGAAATCATCGCCTTAACCCTGTCATCAGATACATTCAGCACCTCTCCTTGACCGTCATAATCCGGATGCTCATCCATTTCACCAGACTGCCCCATCAACTCCTCCTCATTCCATAGAGACACCCCTTTTACCCGAAAATCCCCGGATAAAAAGGTAAACATTGTTTCCATCATTTTCTCGAGGTTGTTAGTTTCACTGATCAAATGGGTAAAACGCTCCAGTGAAAGTAAGGCTTCATCAGCCTTTGCAATGGTAGAGTCACTTAGGTTTTCTTTAAATGCTTCGACAGTCACACTCTCCGTAGCCTGCTGCTCAAAGGAAGTTCTTCCGATCTGCGGAATTCGCGTCAGCGGAGAAAAAGAATTTCTGGCGATGACACTTTTCTCTGCCAGTAAGTTAAGCGCCTTTAACTGCTCCGCGCTCAACTTTTCAGCCAAGCTTGGCGGAGGAGAAATAGACAGATAAATAATTTGATCTAAATGCTGCGGCAATGCTCGCAAGGCATAACGCACTCGCTTATGGGTATCCAGTTCTTTATTGTTTTTCTTTCTAATTGCAGACCACTTGTACAACAGGGTCGTCAATGCCCAAATAACAAGCGCCATGGTCATCCACGGAGCAATTAACACGATAAACTTCTGAACCCGGTATAAAAAAGCATCAAAGGAACGAAAATAACCAAAGGTCACTGCGATTAAACCATCGGCACCGTCCACATCACTTGCGACTTCCCATACAGCAACTCCACCCAAATCTTTGTCTTGAATAAATGTCAGCTTATGGTGTAGCGACTCTTTACTCTCGTAAGAAATAAACTGCTTTGTTTTTGGGTTATACAGTGTGCTGGCTTTTACGGCTTCGTCCCAATGCTGCTCATAATCGGGGTTCTTCAATAATTTACTTAATTCCTTATGTGCAATCAGCCCCGTTCTACCAGAATTTTCTTCGTCCCATGTTCCAAGCGATACGCCATCGAACGATTGAAACAACCCTCCACGGTTTGAACCAACGTTCTCCCAACCTGCAGCTACGGCAGCAACGCGTAAAATTATTTTTTCTGGTTTTAAACCCTGCTCGACAACCTCATCCACAACGGTAGCAATCGCGGGTAATGGATGTGCGGGATCAACATACAGCGGAGATCGGTGACCAGTCCGCAAACTCCACGCGCCATGAAAAGTTGCAGTTAATATATGGTAGTAATCAATGTATTGGGATAAGAGTGGGTAGTCCCATCCATGCCGATTATGAGCCTGTTCAGATAACGTGACAGAAATGTGACAATCCGGACATTCCAACTTTAATTCTTGAAAAAAGATTTCCAGGTTTTTTAAGTCGTCCGGACTTTTACTGTTTTTTTCGTAACCACCTGTAATCGGATATCGCCAGTCAAATTCAAAGCCATCAAATCCGTATTGGTTTTTTAATTGCACTGCCGTTGCGATAAACAAATCTCGTTTGTTCTTATCCCTAAGCACTGTCGAATAGTTTTGCGACTGCCCCCAACCACCGATGGTAAGCAAGATTGCCAGATCAGGTTTCTGCTTCTTAAGAATGTCAACGGCGCGATAGTTACCCTCTACTCGCTCTCCAGAATCAAAGATAATGACGTTAGTCAGATCAGTGTATTGGTCTGCGGGAACTACTTCACCGGTATCGTTTAATATTGCCGACGCATAGATAAGGTGGGTTAAAGGCCGGATATTCACATCGGCGAGAGTTTGACCATCTCGATAATAAGCCCAGAACGGGAAGTAGCCGACAATGGCTTTGTCGGCTCCAGAATAACACAAGCTACTGAGCAGGCTTAAAATCACACCTACCCATATCAATCTCAAGTACAGCATATTAACCAGAGTTGTCTAATATTATTATTTTAAGTAGTTAGTGTACTGCAATGTTTCAGGCAGTCCTAGATGTTTACCTTGTCGGTGTTCTCATAGTCACAAATTCTTCCGCGGCTGTAGGGTGTATACCAATAGTTTGATCAAAAATTTCTTTTGTTGCACCGGCATTTATTGCAATGGATATTCCTTGAATAATTTCTCCAGCGTGAGGACCAACCATATGCGCACCTAGTACTTTTTGCGTAGATTTTTCAACAATTAATTTCATAAACGTTCGCTCATCAATACCACTCAGCGTATTTTTTAACGGTTTAAAATTACTGGTAAATATCTCGCATTTAATTCCTCTTTCCTCCGCATCTTCCTCAGTTAAACCAACCGTACCGATATTTGGCTGACAAAAAACAGCCGTCGCAATATTGTCATAGTGGATATTGATGGGCGTTTTTGCAAAAAGAAATTTTGCCAACGCCATGCCTTCAGCCAAAGCAACTGGCGTTAACGCCGCCCGCCCAATCACATCCCCGACCGCATAGATACTTGGCTCATCAGTTTGAAAGGAATCGTTGACTTGAATAAAGCCTTGGCTGGTTGTTTTAACATTTGTATTTTCTAATCCAAGCCCAGCTATTTTGGGTTCACGACCAATAGCAGAAACCACCGCATTCACGTCAGTGGTTCTGCCACTTTTTAAACTTACTTCGAATGAAGTATCGCTATTTTTTTTCAGACCAATTACCTGATCCTCAAAAGAAACTTTTACACCTTTTTTCTGAATTTCTTCTGCAACAAATTGCCTAATTTCCTGATCAAACCCGCGCAAAAATAATGGACCACGATATACCAGCTCTGTGTCACAACCTAAACCATTTAATATGCCAGCAAATTCGACCGCAATATAACCACCCCCTTCCACGATGACTTTTTTGGGCAGTTCTTGCATATAAAAAAAGTCATTCGAATTCAGTACATATTCAGCACCGGGATAAGAAGGTTTTTTGGGCCAACCACCCGTCGCGATTAATATTCGTTCAGAGGAAATACACCGATCACCAACCTTCACGTCATGCGCGCCCTGAATAACACCCGTTCCCGAAATAATTTCCACGCCGGCAGAAGCCAGAATTTTCTCATACACACCATTTAAACGTTGAATTTCGTTCGATTTGTTATCCCTCAGCTTTGCCCAATCGAGTTTTGGTTGAGACTCAAATTGGGACCAACCAAAGCCCTGCGCAGCAGCAAATTCTTCCGAAAATTCCGAAGCATAAACAAATAATTTTTTGGGCACACAACCAACATTGACACAGGTTCCTCCCAAATACAGGTCTTCGATTATGGCGACTTTTGCACCCAGTGACGCAGCAATCCTCGCCGACCGAACACCACCGGAACCCGCGCCAATAACCAAATAATCGTAATCAAAACCCATTGTTGTTTCCCCTCTTAAGGCCTGTGACTTGGTAATAATAGTGAGGAGTCTGGCGCAATTGAAAAAAAATCGCTAGGGGAGAGCTTGGGAAAAACTGAAATGACTATGCTTAATCAAAACGGATTAGGATAGCCATGCTGGTTGTAAGCAGGCTTGGAGCAGAAAAACTCAGGCGTCGGTTTCAATGGTGGGATGGTAATCTCGATCTTCTTTCCGCCGACCTCGTCCCTGACGCATGTCGTATACAGGTCGGTATTCCGATTCTCTTCTACGATCTTGCTTTTTTCTACGCTCGAAAGGCGGACGAGTCTTGCTATGAGCCCTGCGCTCATCGGTGTGGGATTCCACCCCCTGAGCCTGAGCTTGTCTATTGACAGAAGAACCGCTGGGTATGGTTCTGTATGTGGGTTTGATGCTATCTACCATTGCCTGACCAATAACATGATTAATAGTGCCAACATGCGCCCTTACACGCTGCTGTTAATCATTATATCGGCAGGTTTCGATTATTTTTTATACCAATTGAGTTTTTTGTGAAGCTGTACCACTTCCCCAATAATCAACAAAGTTGGCGCATGAACGTCATGTTGTTCAACCAGGTCCGGTAACTCAGCCAGGTTTGATATGTGTACCTTCTGATCCTCCAGTGTTCCCTTCTCGACCAATGCGGCGGGGGTTTCCGCGCTTTTTCCATGCTGAATCATTTGCTCACAGATTTGACGTAAACCGGCCAAGCCCATGTAAAACACAAGAGTTTGGTGTGGTTCAACAAACTCTTTCCAACGAAGGTTAGTCACTCCCTCTTTCAAATGACCGGTAATAAAGCGGACAGACTGAGAGTAGTCCCGGTGAGTGAGTGGGATACCCGAATAAGCCGAGCACCCTGAAGCAGCCGTGATGCCAGGAACAACCTGAAAAGGAATGTTCTCCTCAGCAAGTAGATCAATCTCTTCTCCACCGCGGCCAAAAATAAACGGGTCGCCACCTTTTAACCGAAGAACACGCTTACCCTCTTTTGCATACTTCACTAACAGTTGATTAATCTCAGACTGCTGCACAGCATGCTGCTCGCGGCGTTTCCCCACGTAAACCAGCTCTGCATCACGACGCACCATTTCCAGAATCTGTTTGGAGACAAGCCGATCGTAGAGCACGATTTCCGCCCGCTGCATTAGTCGCAGGGCTTTAAAAGTGAGCAAATCTGGATCCCCCGGCCCGGCTCCCACTAAATACACTTCACCACGAGAATCAAAATCGTCTGTTTCTATGGCTTTCTTGAGGAGTAACTCCGCTTCTTCCCGGTTGCCGGAAATAGCGTGTTCACCCACTGGGCCATCAATAATTTTTTCCCAGAAACGTCTCCGCGCGTCACCAGCCGGAAGCTTGGTTTTGACTAAATCACGGTAACGCCCTACCAGCTTGGCCAGATGACCATAGCTACCAGGAAAAAGGGATTCGATTTTTGACCGAACCCGCCGCGCCAGAACCGGAGCATAGCCCCCGCTGGTTACAGCAACAAGTAACGGGTTTCGATCAACAATTGCAGGAACTATTACAGAGCACAACTCCGGTTGGTCGACAACATTGACAGGGATACGATGCCGATGGCAATCGTTAGAAATATGCTGATTCACATCGGAGTCATTAGTCGCCGCAATAACCAGAACAGAACAATCAATAAATTTTGTTTGATAACGTGATTTTTTGTACATGCCATCCGAGGCATAAACCATTTGTAATAGCTCGTCATCAATTTCCGGGGCGACAACGGAAATACAGGCTTTCGCCTTCAATAATAACCGCGCTTTTCTTGTGGCAACACTCCCCCCCCCGACAATTAAACAGGGTTTATTCTCTATATCGAAAAATAGGGGAAGGTAATCCATTATGTTGCGCCAGAACGATCATATTTATGCGTTAATTGAAGTTTTTCCACCCATATATGGTTGAAGCACTTCAGGGATGGCAATACTACCATCTGCCTGCTGGTAATTCTCAAGAATCGCAACCAAAGTTCGTCCAATTGCTAAACCAGAACCATTTAATGTATGGAGAAGTTCAGGTTTACCCGTTTCTGTATTTCGGTAACGGGCTTTCATACGACGAGCCTGGAAGTCGCCGAAACTACTGCACGACGAAATCTCTCGATATTTATCCTGTGATGGCAACCAAACTTCCAAGTCGTAGGTTTTGGTTGACGAGAAACCAATATCACCACCACACAAAATCACTTTGCGGTAAGGCAGATTCAGTTTTTGTAAAATATTTTCCGCACATTGCGTCAGGTCTTCTAATGCCTGAGCGGAATCTTCAGGTTTAACAAACTGAACCAACTCAACTTTTTCAAACTGATGCTGACGAATCATGCCTCGGGTATCGCGACCATAACTCCCCGCCTCTGAACGGAAGCAAGGCGTATGACATGCAAACTTAATTGGCAATTGTTTCTCTTCAACAATCTCACCGCGATAGATGTTGGTGACCGGCACTTCCGCGGTAGGAATCAAATAAAATTCGCGGTCGTCTGTTAATTTAAACAAGTCCTCTTCGAACTTTGGCAACTGACCCGTCCCAAATAGAGAATCTTTATTCACGATATACGGCACATACACTTCTTCATAACCGTGCTCATTTGTGTGCGTATTCAACATGAACTGAATTAATGCGCGGTGCATCTGTGCAATCTGGCCTCGCATAACGGAAAAACGAGAACCCGTAATTTTGCCTGCAGTTTCAAAATCCAACCCACCGACAGCGGCACCGACGTCAACGTGGTCTTTCACTTCAAAGTGAAAGTGACGAGGTTCTCCCCATTTAAAGACCTCAACATTATCATCTTCAGACGCACCCTCCGGTACCTCGTCGGCCAATAAATTAGGAATACCGGTGATAATGTCATCCAGCTCTGATTGCACGCCGTTTAACTGTTTCTCTGCTTCGGCCAATTCGGATTTTAACTTATCCACTTCCGCTAACAGCGGCGCTATATCCTCACCTGCTGCTTTCGCTTTACCAATATTTTTTGATCGCGAATTTCGTTCTTGCTGCAATGATTCGCACTGCATTTGAACCTCCCGACGCTTTTCCTCTAACGCCTGAATGGTTTCTACATCCAATTGATAGCCGCGTTTTTTTAAGCCCTCTGCGACTTCTTGAAGCTGACCACGAATAAGTTTGGGATCTAACATGACTGCCCTTTTTTATTAAATTTAAAATCAAATTATGTTTTCGGTAACAGAAATACCGATGTAAACGCACAGTACGCCGAGTAACACACTGCCAATTAAATAACTCGCCGCAACCAAAAACTGTCCGGATTGAATAAGGTGCAACCCTTCAATTGAGAAAGTCGAAAATGTTGTAAAAGCACCTAAGAAGCCAATCATCAACACATGCCGCCACGCGGGAGCCAAAGCGGTTTTCTCAACGATAAGAACATAAAAAACGCCCATTAACAGGGAGCCAAGTAAATTTGCCGTCAAGGTTGCAACAGGAAACTTTGGGTGTACAGGGGAAAAGGCCACTGAAACGCCATAACGCATAACCGCACCTACCGCCCCACCTAATGCTACAGATAGCCATAACCACATAATTACTTACTCAACCGAGCCTTTTCATTCATTGCTCGCAGCGAACGTAATTTCTCCGCGATTTTTATTTCCAAACCTCTTTCCACTGGCTGATAGTACTGCCTGGGTTCCATGTCATCCGGGAAATAGTTTTCCCCGGCTGCAAACGCATCCGCCTCGTCATGCGCATAGCGATACTCAGCACCATAATCCAGTTGTTTCATCAACTGAGTGGGTGCATTGCGAAGATGCATCGGGACATCGTAACTAGGCAGGCTTTTAATATCAGCACGTGCTGCTTTGAACGCATTATACACGGCATTACTTTTTGGTGCTGCTGCAAGGTATACCACAGCTTGGGCAAGACTCAGCTCCCCTTCCGGGCTTCCCAAACGTTCCTGGGCGTCCCAGGCATTTAAAGCCAACTGTATACCACGAGGGTCAGCGTTACCGATATCCTCGCTGGCCATTCGCACTAACCTGCGGGCCACATAAAGAGGATCACAGCCACCATCCAGCATGCGAAGCAGCCAGTACAGTGCCGCATCCGGGTCAGACCCTCTAACGGATTTATGCAGTGCGGAAATTTGTTCGTAAAAGAGGTCGCCGCCCTTATCAAAGCTGCGCACATCCCCCATTAAAATCTGTGTGAGCGTATCAGCACCGATGGTATCGCCGGTTTCTACCAGATCACTCGCCAACTCCAACAAATTAAGCAACCGTCGAGCGTCGCCATCAGCCGAATTGACCAAGAGCTTGAGCTCGTCATCCTCGATACTGAGCTGTTTCTCTTTTAGGCCCCGTTCTTCGTTCAATGCCTTGAATGCCAAACTGCGTAAGTGTTCGGCTTCAAGTTTCTTTAATATATAAACACGGCACCGGGACAGTAACGCATTGTTAACTTCAAACGATGGATTTTCTGTCGTGGCCCCGATAAACACAATGGTGCCATCTTCAACGAAAGGCAAAAACGCATCTTGCTGTGCTTTATTAAAACGATGCACTTCGTCAACAAAGAGTATGGTTCGCCGACCATAGGCTTCACGATACTGCTTAGCTTGATCCACAGCCGCGCGGATATCTTTTACTCCGGCTAACACCGCTGAGATAGTGAGAAAGTGGGCATTGATTTCTTCCGCAAACAGCTTTGCCAAAGAAGTTTTCCCCACCCCCGGCGGTCCCCACAAAATCATGGAGTGGATCTGGTCTTTTTCTACCGCATTTCTCAGGGGCTTATCCAAACCAAATAAATGCTCCTGCCCAACATAATCAGCCAAGCATTTAGGACGCATTCTCGCGGCCAGGGGCTCCCCTACATTTTTACGTTCTTTGGGAGAGGCAGTATTGGAATCAAATAAGTCGGACACGAGGCATCATTTACTGGGTAATAACATCCGAACCTTCGGGTGCGACAAATTCAAACAGGGTCGAATCCATTTTCTTGTTGGTTTTGATCTTGGAAAATGCAATCTCGGTTTTTTGACCAAGCTGATCAATCAAGGTTAACCCCACCAGCGATTTACCTTTAAAGGCAATAAGAAGAGAAGAAAAGTCGGCGCCGGAGGTTGCCACAGGTTGCAAGTTAAACACCGTTTTCTTACCCTGTTTTTGCTGTTCAACCCGATACTTTTGGCTGATTTCAGATAGGTCACCACTAAGAATGGCTGCGGGCGTATTTGCCAACTGCTGTTGATGAATCGTCACCTGCTCCAAATCGGGGTCGTACACCCAAACGGTTTCCTCGTTACCAACAACGAGCTGTTCGTAGGGTGGCTCGGTTTGCCAATAAAACTTCCCCGGCCGCTGCGCATTGAATTCACCTTCCGTTACTTGCACTTCATTGCCATTGGCATCCAGGATAGTTTGTTGAAAATGGCTTGAATAGGTTTGAATACGTTCCAGCTTTTCCACCAGACTGGCACTAGCGCCCTGGTCTGCTGCGAAAGCAACACCGGAACACAACCAAAGAACAGCGCCTAACAAACAATTACGATTCATTAAAATACCTTATCCTGTTATCAATATTATCCGCGAGGTGGCGGCGGGGCTAACACTTCACGGTTACCGTTGTGGCCCATTTCCGAGACTACACCCGAGGTTTCCATCTGCTCTACCAGACGGGCAGCGCGGTTATACCCAATTCTGAGTTTTCGTTGCACCGACGAGATACTGGCTTTTCGTGTTTCGGTCACAAATGCGACGGCCTGATCATATAACGGGTCCGATTCCGGGTCATCGCTACCGCCTTCCTCGCCATCACTAAAGCCCGGCACAGGGATGCTGGCCACGCTTTCACTAAAGATTTCTTCTAAGTAATTTGCATCACCCCGCTTCTTCCAATCCGCAACCACTTTATGCACTTCATGATCATCAATAAACGCGCCATGAACTCGTTCTGTTACCGCCCGGCCGGGAGGCAGATACAACATATCACCATGACCAAGAAGTTGTTCAGCTCCGCCCTGATCAAGGATGGTCCTGGAATCCACTTTGGACGAAACCTGGAAGGCCATGCGTGTAGGAACGTTGGCTTTGATCAAACCGGTAATCACATCCACCGACGGCCTCTGAGTTGCAAGAATCATGTGAATACCTGCCGCTCTGGCCTTTTGAGCAATTCGAGCAATCAGTTGTTCAACTTTTTTACCGACAATCATCATCATGTCGGCGAACTCGTCAATTACCACTACGATAAAGGGCATGGTTTCCAAGTCTGGCGCTGTTGCATTTTCCATTTCGATCACACCATCTTGCTCTGGCGTCCACAAAGGGTCAGGAATTGGACTGCCCGCTTTCTTAGCATCTTTAACTTTCTTGTTATACCCGGCCACATTGCGCACACCAAGTGCTGCCATCAATTTATAACGGCGCTCCATCTCACCCACACACCAGCGCAGGCCAGTAGCTGCGTCTTTCATATCGGTGATAACGGGGGTGAGCAAATGGGGAATCCCATCGTAGACCGAAAGCTCCAGCATTTTCGGGTCGACCAGAATTAATCTCACTTCTTCAGGAGAAGATTTATACAGCATACTTACCAGCATGGAGTTCACACCAACCGACTTACCCGAACCGGTTGTACCAGCGACCAACAGGTGGGGCATTTTCGCCAGGTCGGCAATCACTGGCTGACCAGAAATATCGTGTCCCAAGCCCAGGGTCAAAGGAGATTTACTCTTCTCATACGCCTCGGATGACAGCACCTCACTCAAACGCACCATTTCACGATGCTCGTTTGGTATCTCGATCCCAACCACAGATTTGCCTTGAATCACCTCCACCACACGCACACTGTTTACCGCCAGTGACCGTGCTAAATCTTTTGCCAGATTGGTAATTCGACTGACCTTCACACCCGCTGCAGGCTGAATCTCAAAGCGGGTAACCACCGGCCCAGGTAGTACAGCAACCACCTCGGCGGATACACCAAAGTCCTGCAACTTCAACTCAAGTAATCGGGACATGGCTTCCAAAGACTCTTCCGAATAGCCTTTAGAACTGTTCTTATCTGCCGGATCAAGCAGATGAATAGGTGGTAGATCTCCTTCCACGGGAGAATCATCAATATCATCAAATAACGACTGCTGAACTTTTTGTTTCTGTTGACGCTGTTGTTCTTTAATTACCCTGGCACTGGTTTTTGCCGGCTGTTTGGGCGGCTCAATTTTTGGGGGAATGCGTTCCTCAGCTTTTTTCACCTGAGCTTTCATGGATTCTCGCCGCTCCTTCACCGCTTTGCGGGCTTGTCGTCGTTCCAGCCATCTTCCATGCCAGAGAATGAACTTACGCTGAAACCACGCCAGAAGCGCCAATACAGCACCGCCAATAAAATCCATGACCGCAAACCAGGAAATATCAACAAAGATCGTTAGCCCAAAAAGGAGCATTGCCAGCAACAACATGCTGCCGCCCATGTAGCCAAAGGATGCATCAATGGACGTTGCGGTACTCAACCCAAGGTAGCCTCCGGCAGAAAACGGCAGGCTGACACTTTCGATACCATATTGCATGACAGTCAGGCCCGTGCCTGCCACCATCACCAGAATAAAGCCAACAGATCGCAAGGCAAAAATAAGCGGATCGAACACCCAGTTTCGGGAATCCCGCAGCTGCAACCAAACCTGATAGCCGATCATAATCGGCAGTAAATAAGCAAGATGCCCAAATAACGAGAAGAACACGTCTGCCAACCAGGCACCTGTTGGACCACCCGCATTTCGAAGCGGGCCGCCATCACCAGTACTCGACCAACCAGGGTCTTTGGTGCTGTAGGTAACCAATGCCAATGCAAAATAGGCGCAGAGCAGTATCAAACCGATAAACACTCCCTCCCGGAATATTTTTCCTTTGAAGGTTACTTCGCCTTGTTCAGCAGCGTCTTTCTTGAAATTTGCTTTTTTGGTTTCGCTCAATGGGGTCACTCAAAATGGATCTATTTATGAATTTTATGCACTAGCCGCCCATTGTACATTCTTTACAGGCAAAGCCCTAGCGACAAGGAAAGTCAACCGCCGCTAACACCTTAATTTTCAGTGAGTTACCAGCAAAATGTAAACTTATAACAGAGGATAAATTATGATCAAATCGGGCAAAAAATTTATGTATTCACCAAGAATTTATATCCCCCGCACTTTCCCCTCAAAAAAGCCAAAGAAAAACTATGAGCCGAATTAAGACACTCAATGGCGAAGGATTGCATTATCACTTATCATGCGGCTCAAACAATTCAAACCGCGTTGATACTTTCTTCCTTTGCGGAAAATGAAGACGCCGGACGACGAGGATCATTATGAGCGAAGCCAAACACCACAAATTGATTATTCTTGGTTCTGGACCTGCTGGATACACAGCAGCGATATACGCCGCAAGAGCAAACTTAAACCCCGTGGTCATTACAGGCATGCAACAAGGTGGACAACTTACCACCACCACAGAAGTTGAAAACTGGCCAGGTGGTGTGGCAGAGCTGCAAGGCCCTGACCTTATGGTACAAATGCAACAGCATGCCGAACGGTTTGATACACAAATTATTTTCGACCACATTCATGAGACCGACTTATCCAGCAAACCCATCAAGTTGGTCGGTAATGAAACCTATACGTGCGATGCGTTGATTATTGCAACGGGTGCATCTGCTCAATATCTAGGCTTACCATCAGAACAGAAGTTTATGGGCCAAGGTGTCAGCGCCTGTGCAACCTGTGATGGTTTTTTCTACCGCGATAAAAAAGTCGCTGTTGTCGGCGGCGGCAATACAGCCGTTGAAGAAGCACTATACCTTTCCAACATCGCCAGTGAAGTCGTTCTTATTCACCGTCGCGATTCCTTAAGATCAGAGAAAATTCTGCAAGATCGCTTATTGGAAAAAGAAAAGAATGGTAACGTCACCATCATGTGGAACAACACCCTCGATGAAGTACTGGGTGATGACACAGGCGTGACTGGCGTCCGTATAAAATCCACAACGGATGGTAACACTCAGGATCTGGAATTAGCGGGCGTCTTTATCGCCATCGGCCATAAGCCTAATACAGATATTTTTGAAGGCCAGCTGGACATGAATAGCGGCTACATCAAAATCAAGAGCGGCCTGGAAGGCAACGCCACTGCAACCAGTGTGGAAGGCGTATTTGCCGCTGGTGACGTAGCCGATCATATCTACCGCCAAGCAGTGACTTCCGCTGGCGCGGGATGTATGGCAGCTCTGGACGCTGAGCGTTACCTGGATGCAAAAGAGTAGTTAAAGACCCAGGAACCTATGAGCCAGATTAGCTGGTTAGATCCGGAAACCTTATCGTTTCCCCCCACAAAAAAAGCACTCACCTCCCCCAACGGCCTACTTGCCGCTGGGGGAGATCTCCGCCCCGCCAGGCTCATTTCAGCATATGCACGGGGCATCTTTCCCTGGTATTCAGACAATCAACCTATCCTCTGGTGGAGCCCAAACCCCAGAATGGTATTGATTCCATCAGAAATCTACATCAACCGCAGTCTGAAAAAACGCATTCGAAAAAAGACCTACAAGGTCACTGTCGACACGCAATTTGAGCAAGTCATCCGTCTATGCGCCAAAACACCCAGGAAAGAGGAGGATGGCACCTGGATCACGAGAGAGATGCAAGATGCATACTGTGAGCTGCATTCAATGGGGGTGGCCCATTCAGCCGAAGCCTGGAACGAGGATGGCAAGCTAGTCGGCGGCCTGTATGGTGTTTCACTGGGAAAAGTCTTCTTCGGCGAATCCATGTTCAGCCTGGAAGCCGACGCATCCAAAGTGGCCTTTGCCACTCTGGTTCGGCAACTTGAAAAGTGGAAATACTCGATGATTGACTGCCAGGTCGAAACAGATCATCTCGCTTCATTCGGCGCAAAGGAAATAGACCGGAGTCAATTTGAGAGCACTATCCACCAATCAATCCAACCCGATGACTTCAGCAATTTTTTGCATTGGAAAGAGAACTGGACAATGCCTGAGCACGGACCGGTTTTGTAGTCTGAAGCGTTAAGGTTACACTAAGAGTATGACTGATTTAGCCGATCTAAAACTCTTCGTAACCAGCGAACATGACTGTAGCTACCTCCCGTCTGAGCAAGCGGCAAGCATATTCGTTGACCCTTATACAGATCTGGAAAACCAAACCTTTAGCCAACTCTCAGAAATTGGCTTCCGCAGAAGCGGTAAACATGTCTATCGCCCTCACTGTTCAAACTGCAATGCCTGCATAGCTATTCGAGTCCCCATCACAAGCTTTAAGCCCAATAAAAGCCAACGCCGATGCATGCAAAAGAACAGCGACCTCAGCCACGAAGTCATCCCGTCAATTGACACCGACGAGCATTATGAGCTTTACCGACGCTACATCGAACTGAGACATAAAGACGGTGATATGTATCCACCATCAAGAGAGCAATATCACGACTTCCTCAGTATCCAGTTCAATGCAACCCGCTACCTGGAGTTCAGGGAAAAAGGCAAACTGCTAGCTGTTGCGGTTTCGGACCTGCTTGATAGTGGCCTATCGGCGGTTTACACCTTCTTTGATGGCAGCCAGACCAAGCGCAGTTTGGGGGTTTACGGCGTATTGTTTCAGATTCAGCACGCGAAAGAGCTCGGATTACCCTATTTATACCTCGGTTATTGGATCAAAGAGTGTCAAAAAATGAGCTACAAAGTAAATTACCGACCTTTTCAGCTCTATATCAACAACCAGTGGGTCACATTTAACTAAACTCCCCCCGATTTTACGAAAAGTCGCAAGCGCCCCTTGGCATTGGATTACAATTCAGGCAAAATTGCCGGCTTTCCGAATTCAGCAAACACTTGAGGTTTCTGCCCGAATGGCAAAAGAAGACAATTTTGAAATGGAAGGCGAAGTGATCGACACTCTTCCGAATACGACATTCCGAGTCAAGCTTGAAAACGGCCATGTCGTCACCGCTCATATCTCTGGCAAAATGCGCAAAAACTACATCCGCATTCTTACCGGTGACAAGGTTAAAGTCGAAATGACTCCCTACGACCTAAGCAAAGGCCGTATTACATACCGAGCCAGATAACAAACCGGCATTACAAAAAAGGCAGCTCAAAGCTGCCTTTTTTAATACATGCAAATAGATAGGCTAAGCTAAACAAGCTCCGGCGTTTTTTCAGCCTCGATGATAATTTGATCGTTTTGGACATCAATATTGACCACTCCACCACGATCACCAATCTCACCAAATAGCACCATCTCCGCCAGAGGTTTTTTCACCTTCTCCTGAATAATACGAGCCATCGGACGCGCGCCCATACGCTCATCATATCCATTTTTGGCTAACCAGTTACGTGCAGCTTCAGAGATATGCAAGCTGACTTTTTTAGCATCCAACTGGGTTTGCAATTCAGTAAGGAACTTGTCCACCACCGTTTTGATGACTTCAAATGGCAAACTACCGAATTGCACTATGCCATCCAGGCGATTCCTGAACTCTGGAGTAAAGGTTCTCTTCAACACTTCCATTCCATCCGACGAGTGATCCTGCTTGGTAAAACCAATGGATGCCCGACTCATGGATTCCGCGCCGGCATTAGTGGTCATAATCACAATCACATTGCGGAAGTCAGCGCTTCGCCCGTTGTTATCGGTCAAAGTCCCGTGATCCATCACTTGTAACAACAGATTAAAGACATCTGGGTGTGCTTTCTCCAGCTCGTCCAGTAACACCACCGAATGAGGGTGTTTAGTGACCGCTTCTGTAAGTAAACCGCCCTGGTCATAGCCCACATACCCGGGAGGTGCACCTATTAAACGTGAAACTGTGTGTCGCTCCATATACTCAGACATATCAAAGCGAATCAATTCAACGCCCATAGCCTTGGCTAACTGCTTACAAAGCTCCGTTTTACCGACGCCAGTCGGACCGGCAAATAAGAAAGAGCCTATAGGCTTGTCTTCCGTAGTCAACCCAGCTCGATTCAACTTGATGACTGAGGAAATATTCTCAATCGCCTCATTTTGACCAAATACAGTCATTTTCAAGGTATCTTCAAGCTTGGACAGTAACGACTTGTCAGAAGAAGACACAGTTTGTGACGGTACACGAGCGATCTTGGCGACGATCTCCTGAATCTCTTTCACACCAATCAGCTTGCGACGCTTTGACTCCGGCAGTAACTGCTGCGCAGCCCCCGCTTCATCAATCACATCAATGGCTTTATCCGGCATAAAGCGGTCAGAAATGTATTTACTGGCCAACTCTGAGGCGGCCCGTAGTGCTTTATCTGAATATTTCAGATTGTGATGATCCTCAAAACGAGTTTTTAACCCCTTCAATATTTTGTAAGTATCATCAATCGAAGGCTCATTCACATCGATCTTTTGGAAACGACGAGAAAGTGCCCGGTCTTTATCAAAAATACCCCGGTATTCCTGGAAAGTAGTGGAACCAATGCAACGAAGCTCACCACCGGTTAGCAACGGCTTGAGCAAATTAGATGCATCCATCACGCCACCAGATGCAGCACCTGCACCAATAATGGTGTGAATTTCATCAATAAAGAGAATAGCTTTATCGCGTTTCTTCAGCTCCGCCAACAAGGCTTTGAAGCGTTTTTCAAAATCCCCACGATACTTGGTACCTGCCAACAAGGAGCCCAAATCCAGACTGTAGACCACACTCTTCTCAAGAATTTCAGGAACATCGTGATCGACAATTTTTTTGGCTAAACCTTCAGCGATAGCCGTTTTACCTACTCCGCTTTCACCCACCAACAATGGGTTGTTTTTTCGTCGTCGGGCAAGAATCTGTACAACTCTTTCAACTTCATAATCCCGTCCAACAAGCGGATCTACGCCCCCCAAGACAGCCTTTTCATTTAGATTGGTTGCGTAGGAATCCAGTGGGTTTTGTTGCGATGAGGGTTCACTCGCAATACCGACATCCTCATCACTGTGTTCAGAACTATGCTCGTTATGGCTCGAAGAAGAACCAGACACTTTTGAAATTCCGTGGCTAATAAAATTCACCACATCGATTCGAGCAATGCTTTGTTGTTTAAGGTAATAAACTGCCTGACTTTCTTGCTCACTGAATATCGCAACAAGCACATTCGCACCGGTAACCTCACTTTTACCGGAAGACTGAACATGAAAGACAGCTCTTTGTAACACCCGCTGAAAACCCAGGGTTGGTTGAGTTTCGCGCTCTTCATCATCCTCAGGGATAAGAGGCGTAGTGGAATCGACAAACTCTGACAGTTCGTGCCTCAAGACGGTTAAATCCGCTCCGCATGCCCTGAGTACACTGGCCGCTGACTCATTATCAACAAGTGCGAGCAACAAGTGTTCAACAGTCATAAACTCGTGGCGCTTACCACGGGCGACCTTGAACGCATCGTTTAATGTTGCTTCCAGTTCTTTACTAAGCATCTACATCACCTGATTGCAAATTAACTTTTACTCAGAATTTTCTTCTGATACTTCAATTACGCTCAATAGAGGATGTTGGTTTTCTCGAGCATACTGGTTAACTTGAGCACATTTTGTTTCGGCAATATCACGTGAATAAACCCCACACACCGCTCTCCCTTCATGGTGTACTGCCAACATTACCCGAGTCGCTTTTTCTCGATTCATACTGAAAAAACGTTCCAGTATCTCAACAACAAACTCCATCGGGGTGTAGTCATCGTTCAGAAGTAGCACTTTATAGAGTGGTGGACGTTTTAATTTTGGCTTTTCTTCCTGTACTGCAACGCCACCATCATCAATGTCACTGTCTGCATCACCCTCTTTTGATAATGTTAGTTGAAGAAATTCAATATTACCCATGCGATAGGCCCAAACTGACAAAACGTTATAGATATCGATTTTACCCGAACAAAAGGCAACAAACACAATTTCACAGAAAAAAGCCTAAGCCTCTGAAAAACTTGACAAATTGATTACACTTGGTTACAAATCGACCGTTCAGGGAAATGCAGTATATAAGAATAATTAATTGAAAGGGATGCGAAAAACGGTAGCTTTTTTATAGGGGGCCGTATTATGCCTACCGGAACCGTTAAATGGTTTAACAACGCAAAAGGGTTTGGATTTATTCTGCCTGACGATGGTGGTGAGGATTTATTCGCTCACTACTCTTCTATCGAGATGGAAGGTTATCGAACGCTCAAGGCGGGTCAACCAGTAGAATTTGAGATCGAAAAGAGTGACAAAGGCCTGCACGCCAAAAGCATTCAAATCATCAAGGTCGCGAGTTCAACTTCAGATGAAACTAAGCCAGAGGACGAGTTAGCGGAAGAGACTTAACTTAATAGTCCGCTAAACTAAATTCTAACGCCACCCCATTTCGCTAGACGCCAAATGGCTTTGCCTGCTCGTGCCAGTTTTTCAAGAAAACCCTTTAAACCGACTCTAGTAGTGCATAAAAAAACCCCTGTAGTTATTTGAAACTACAGGGGTTTTTCTTTTTAGCGCACCAAACTGTTAAAGTGCAGATAAAGCGCTATTAAATATCTGACTTGGGCGCATAGCAGCAAAAGCCAACTCATTATTCGGCTGATAATAACCACCGATGTCCTGAGCAGAACCTTGCGCACCATTCAATTCTTCAACAATCTTGGCTTCGTTTGACACAAGAGCATCAGCGAGCGAAGCAAACTGAGCTTTTAGCGCCTCGTCATCGTTCTGCGCAGCAAGCTCTTGCGCCCAAAACATAGCCAGATAGAAATGACTTCCACGGTTATCCAATTCACCCACCTTGCGTGATGGCGACTTGTTTTCATCCAGGAAACGACCCGTAGCGCGATCAAGAGTATCCGCTAAGATATGTGCCTTAGCATTTGATGCAACACCACTCAAATGCTCGTACGAAGCCGCTAGAGCCAAGAACTCACCCAGGGAATCCCATCGTAGATGGTTCTCCTTCTGGAACTGCTGGACGTGCTTAGGTGCAGAACCACCCGCGCCAGTTTCAAACAACCCACCACCGTTCATCAAAGGAACAATAGAGAGCATTTTTGCACTGGTACCAAGCTCAAGAATCGGGAACAAGTCAGTCAAGTAATCGCGTAAAACATTACCGGTTACAGAAATCGCATCTTTACCGGCCTTTATCCGCTCAAGCGAATAGCGAGTCGCATCAACAGGTGATTTGATAAGGATCTCCAAACCGGCGGTATCATGCTCAGGCAGATATTTCTCAACTTTTTCAATCAATTGCGCATCATGTGCTCGTTCTTTATCCAACCAGAAAACGGCTGGAGTATCGGTTGCACGCGCACGGTTAACCGCGAGTTTAACCCAGTCCTGAATAGGAGCGTCTTTCACCTGACACATGCGGAAAATATCGCCTTGTTCCACTTTCTGCTCAAGCACTACAGCACCGGATTCATCCGTTACTTTTACCGTACCTGCAGCAGTGATTTCGAAGGTTTTATCATGAGAGCCGTATTCTTCAGCCTTTTGAGCCATCAAACCGACGTTTGGTACCGAACCCATTGTTGTTGGATCGAAAGCACCATGTTCTTTACAGAAATTGATTGTCTCTTCGTAAACACCCGCGTAGCAGCGATCAGGTATCACCGCTTTTGTATCTTGTTGTTTACCTTCCGCATTCCACATTTGACCGGAAGAACGGATCATAGCCGGCATGGATGCATCGATAATCACGTCAGAAGGTACATGCAAATTAGTAATACCACGGTCTGAATCCACCATGGCCAACGCAGGACGGTCAGCGTATACAGCCTGAATATCGGCTTCTACCTCAGCACGTTTAGCATCGTCCAACTGCTGAATTTTCGCATAAACATCACCAAGGCCATTATTGACATCAACACCCAACTGCTCAAAAAGCTCACCATACTTAGCAAAAACATCTTTATAGTAAACAGAAACCGCATGACCAAAAATAATCGGATCCGACACTTTCATCATGGTCGCTTTCATATGCAAAGAGAAAAGCACACCCTGCTCTTTTGCATCCTGAATTTCTTTTTCGATGAACGTTCGCAATGCCGCAACATTCATAACCGATGCGTCTACGATTTCACCATCCAAGACAGGAACAGACTCTTTTAATACTTGAGTGCCGTTTTCAGATTCAAGACTGATTTTCAAACTACCGGCTTTTTCAATAGTGGCTGACACTTCACTGCCAAAAAAGTCAGCATCGTCCATACTGGCAACGTGAGATTTGGAATCTTTCGACCACGCACCCATTGAGTGAGGGTTCTTTTTCGCATAGTTTTTAACCGCTGCTGGCGCACGACGGTCAGAATTACCTTCACGTAACACAGGGTTAACAGCCGACCCCAAGACTTTGGCATAGCGCGCCTTAATATCTTTCTCTTCGTCAGTTGAAGGCTCTTCTGGGTAGTTAGGTAGGTTGTAGCCGTGGTCTTGAAGCTCTTTAATTGCTGCTTTCAATTGTGGAATAGACGCACTGATATTAGGTAGCTTGATAATGTTCGCTTCCGGCGTTTTCGCCAGCTCACCAAGCTCTGCCAAGGCATCACCCTGCTTCTGTTCTTCAGTCAGGTTCTCAGGGAAATTGGCAATGATTCGTCCCGCAAGAGAAATATCACGGGTTTCTACTTCTATGCCAGCCGCTTTACTATATGCTTGCACGATTGGCAAAAATGAGTATGTTGCTAAGGCTGGAGCCTCATCTGTTATGGTATAAATTATCTTAGATGTGGTCATGTCTATTCCTAGATATGTACAGGTTTGTGGGTTCTCAACACTCCGGAAACATCCTTTTGGGACATTACCTGAACCCCCGAAATAAGCGCGCGACATTATACAGTTATCACCTAGCAGGTAAAACACCTCTCCAAACGAGAACCCAATGACAGAAATCCTCCTATTTCACAAGCCTTATGACGTACTCTGTCAGTTCACTGATTCTGACGGACGCAAAACGCTTGCGGACTTTATCAAGGAACCCCGTTATCGAGGGTTCTACCCGGCAGGAAGATTGGATCGGGACTCCGAAGGACTGCTTATCCTGACCAATGATGGGCAAGTACAACACCGAATCGCCCATCCATCGATGAAATTAAATAAAACATACTGGGTGCAAGTGGAAGGCGTTCCCGATACACAAGCAATCAACCAGCTTCAATCCGGTGTATCACTGAAAGACGGAGTGACCAAACCCGCCAAAGCCCGACTTTTGCCATCCCCACCCCAAATCGACGAAAGAGATCCACCCATCAGAAGCAGGAAAACAATCCCTACCTCATGGTTGGAACTCACGATTTCCGAAGGGAAAAATCGGCAGGTGCGAAGAATGACCGCAGCCGCGGGGTTTCCGACATTAAGACTTATCCGTGTCCAGATTGGGCACTGGAAACTGGGGCAAATCTCTGCGGGAGATTTTAAAACGGACACCGTCCATTTACCCGCATCAAAACAAAAGTCCCCCAAAACCAATTTCAGAAAAAAACACAAATCATAAGGATTCCTATGACTTGGTATGCTCACGTTACCGTTGCCACAATTGTGTATAAAGAAAACAAGTTTCTTTTGGTGTACGAAGATGCTGATGGCGAAAAAGTGTATAACCAACCCGCCGGCCATCTTGAACCAGAAGAGACCTTAATCGACGCAGCTATTCGAGAAACCCTGGAAGAAACCCGCTGGCAAGTTGAACCCAGAGCGTATCTCGGTATTAGCCATTACACCTCTCCTGCAAATGGTGTCACCTACATGCGTAATAGTTTTATTGCCAACCCAATAAAGGAAATAACCGACTACCCTCTCGATAAAGACATCATTAAACCTGTTTGGTTAACCTATGACGAAATTCTAGAAAGAAAGGATCAATTACGCAGCCCAATCGTGCTGAATGATATTCAACGCTTTCTGGACGGCGAAAGCTATCCACTCGATATTATTTATACCCACGGAGAATAAACTCTCCATTCGCCAGGGATTGGCCGTGTACCGCTATCAAAAACGATGCATCACAAACAAACGTTTGCATTTACTTTCTCCACAATTGAAATAGACAACCATCTTCAAAGCCACTACTCTGCGATGCATTTACCCCCCTCCCAAGGAGAAATTCATGCGCGATATTCACTTTGTCGTTGATGGCAGCAAAGTATCTGGCCACCTTTATATACCCAAAGATAGCGCTAAAAACAAAGCATACCCATGTGTTATTTTGTGCCACGGATTTTGTGGTGTTAAAGAATTATTACTGCCCGCTTTTGCCGATTATTTTGCCAATAATGGTTATGCCGCCCTAACTTTCGATTATCGAGGTTTCGGACAAAGTGAAGGAGAAAAAGGCAGATTAGTGCCTGAGTTACAAATTGAAGATATTCAACAAGCGATTGCATACGTTTCCAGTCTTGACGAAATCGACGAAAACAAAATTGCCTTATGGGGCACATCTTTTGGCGGTGCCAACGCCATTGTCGCCGCATCTAACAATTCGGCAGTTAAATGCCTGACTGTGCAGCTCACCTTCGCCGACGGAGAGCGTGTTATTACGGGAAATATGACAGAGGAAGAAAAACAAAAATTTCTTGCCACCATAAAAAAAATGCAAGACAAAAAAGCGGCGACAGGAAAAGAAATGATGGTTCCTATAGCCAAAGTCCTCTCGGACGAACAATCCAAGGCGTTTTACACGCAATACGCCGACGACTACCCTGCACTAAAAGAAAAAATCCCTTTCCTCACTATTGCAGAAACAATTAATCATAAACCCGAAAAATATACGCAAGACATACGAGTACCTGTACATATTACATGTGCGGGCAAAGACGCCGTAAATCCACCCGAAGAATCTCAAATACTCTATGACCGAATATCAAGCACGAAGGAGCTTCTAATGCTTGAAGATGCAACGCATTACGAAGTTTATGAAGGGATGTTATTTAATAAAGTCGCGGAAGCTCATTTGAACTGGTTTCAAAAACACTTATAGGGAAAATAAACCATGTCAGACTTAGAACGCCTGACATGGTTGTACATATGCCTAATTTTCTGAAGCTGGATAGTAAAACTTGGTATATTTATCATCATCACCGATAAAATACCCTTGTCCAAAGCGAGTGGAATATTCGTACTCACTTTCAGGTGGCTTAGTCGGATCAACTCGTCGATAGTAGCCAACCAAACCAGAAAGAACACCATTTTGGAATAGTTCCACCTCTAAAGTATGCTTACCTTTGATTAGCGGAATATACTCTCTGAGCTTGAACTCATCCATTTTCTTCAGACGGTTAGATTCCAGAATTGTTCTACCATCTATTTTCATGCGATAGCCGTCATCTGCATAAATAGTGAACATGTAAAATCCATCTTCAAGCACTTCAAAATCAGTTTTTGCATTCAAAAAGAAATTTTCCCGGAATTCTGGAAACTCTCCAATCGTACGGTGCTTTAACGTAAGCGAAGCAAGAAATTCAAGGTTGTTTACCTTAATTTCTTTACTATTGATGATATTTCTCTTCGCATCCAAATTGTGTATAGAACCGCGATTATTTTCCACAAACACCTTCACTTTAGGTTCCACCAAAAGATAACGAAATTCTTTATATGTGTAATACGCTGCTGTGGAAATTAGAACAACACCAATATAGGCATATATAAACCGCTTGTACTTCTCAAAATGCTGTACCGCACTCCTCAAATAAATAAAGAACAAAATATACAGCGCATAGGAAAAGTTAGTGAAATACTGATGGGTAACGGTATAGAAGAAGAGTGCTGCCGCACACAAACCGAAAATAGATGTAAAAAGAATGACATGGGCATTTTTTGCATCACGCTCTTTAAACGTAATATATAACAGCCCGCAGAATACCAGCATGTAAAAGGTAATATACCTGAACGGGTCAAAAAACCAGTTAAACCCTTTAACACTAGGCACAGCCGGGAACAAATTATTAAAGAACAATTGATTGTATTTTTTGACATGCTCAACCCAAAGACGCGGATTTGCCTTTAGAATTTTCCAGCCCTCTTCATAGAACCTTTTTGAATCATAGATAGGGATATTGGTCACTATCGTGCCATATTCAGGGTTGCCCGCTACAGACGAAGGAACAAAGCCATAAGTTAAGCCATCCCAACTGCTGACTATTTTATGAACCTGTGTTTGCCCCAGGAAGAAATTGTAGCCAGAGTGCGCCGTAATACCTCTTAACTTGCCATCCGACACACGATTGTTTTCTGCAACAATAGAAAAAATAACCGCAAAGAAGGCAATTGAAAAAACACCTGCCTTTAGGGCTCGGGGAAACAACTCCTTGATTAACTCTGCCAAAGTTTTTCCTGAAAATGAAAAACCAAAAAAGACAATATACAAAGCACACGGCAACCCCAACAGTCCATTAGACGGGCGCACACCAACACCGAAGGCAAGCACTAATCCGGCCATGTAAACCATATAGCTATTTTGCCAGCGCATAACCAGATAGAGGGCTGAAATAATGATCGGAATAGCAAAAGGCTCACCGAGTAAAAAGACATTGAAATATAGGTTTGGATACGCGAAAGCATAGGTTGCAGCTAACGCTAAAGCCCAGTGCCGACTATTCAAAACACGCAAGCCAATTAAATACAGCGATAAAGTAGCAAAACAGGAAAGCAACACGTTTAGCGACAACATCACTTGTAAACCGTAGTGGCGGATATGGAAGAACTCCAGCCAGGTAAAAACAGAGGCAATGACTCTGGAGTAGAAAGGCGCATTCGAAACCCAAGTATTGGGTGTTTTTTCATCACCAGAAAAAATCTGAACTGCCCGCTCCCAATAACCGTGCATATCACTAGTCAAATAATGTTGATATTGAGACCACTCAAAGACAAGTAAGAAGTTCAAAACGGTTGATACAACGATCACCGCAACTATCGGAAAGTATTGATGCTGAATAACGAGCCTGAAATACTCTGTCAGAATCGTCTTCCATTTGGAGGTGCCAGCTTGAGTATTAGAAACGGGAGCTGCCGCAGAATCATAGGAGCTCATACTTATTCTCCGCATTTTATATTTGTTATTAGTCGGATAGTGCTAAGTTTTGCCGATAAGGCCTGAACCAGGCAACTAGAGAAAGGCAATATAACAAAAGTCAGCGATCAACCGCTAGCCGCGCACCCAGGATTTGTGAGCAAATTTACGGCTTAATCTCCACCATATGGCATAATGTGATCGTTGCGACTGTCTCATCAACGCAATAACATGCTAGGATAGCGAATTGGCAGCCTAAGTAGTCGCATATAAGGCAAAGTCAGCGATTCATAAGGCTGCACCTCGAGATAAAGATAATAATAACCTCGTATAGAGCTATAACTCATGGTTAGCAGTACTCATATTAAGACGTTTCTGGGCTTTGCGTTTCTCTCAGGAATGGGCTGGATATGTGATTTCGCCACATATGCCTTTTTGGTGGAACGGTTAGATCAATCCCCCGCTCTCGCCAACTTCATATCCTCATACGTTGGGGTCACATTCGTCTATGCCACATCGTTAAGGCTGGTATTTAATAAAGTCACCAATAACCACACCCTGTTCTTAAGCTTATATTGGGGTTACCAGTTTGTATCCATCTCCCTGTATTCAGGCGCATTAAGTTATGTCGTCAATTGGGTTGAAGGACTCAGTTATCTTTCCGCGTACGGCAGCAATAGCGGTATTTTAGGCAAGATCATAATTACGCCAATAAACCTTTTCACTAACTTTATTTTTATGAAAATTCTTACTGAATTTATGACGGATAAGGTGAGCCACAATGTCTAAAATTCTTGTATTTATTCCTTGCTATCGATGCGCGCCACAAGTTCAACGCGTGTTAAGCCAGTTCGACGAAGGTATACAAAAACTCATCGATACCGTTGTTGTCGTGGACAACCAATCTCCTGATGACACACTCCCTACAGCAATTGCATCTGGGCAAGAACAACTGAAGCAATGTCGTTTCATTGCCTGGAAAAACATCGACAATTATGGATTAGGTGGCTCCCACAAAGCGGCATTTCGTTATGCTATAGAGCATGACTACGACTATTTAATCGTATTGCACGGCGATGACCAGGCAGATATTCGCGATCTGAAACCCCATTTGGAATCAGGTGAGTACGCCAATTATGATTGTTTTATGGGTGCCCGGTTTATGCCCGGCAGTAAATTGAAAGGCTATTCCTGGTTTCGCACTTTTGGCAACCACGTATATAACCTGCTGTTTAGCATACCTGTATTAAAACGTGTATATGACCTTGGCTCGGGATTAAACATGTACAAACTTTCACCTTTTCGTGAGTTTTACTACAAGAACTTTCCTGATGACTTAACATTCAATTACATGATGCTTTTAGGAAGTTATAACCAAAAACAATCCGTCAAATTTTTTCCTATAACTTGGCGAGAAGAGGATCAGGTTTCAAACGTTAAACTTTTCAGTCAGGCGACAAGAGTTCTCTCTCTCCTGGCAGGCTATTTCTTTGGGCGCAGCCGCTTTCTTAAGACAGAAATGCGAAAGAAAGCATTCGATGAATATCGAGGCGAAATTCAATTTGATAGCAAAAACTAAACTAGCTAAAAACAAAACTAATGATCGCACAAAAAAAGAATGAATTACTGTTAGAAATATACCTGCTGCTTTTGGCAGGCGTAATACTGTTTTGGTTCGTCCGCTGGGGCGGTGACTTGCCCCAAGTATTTCAGAACATTGATTTGTTTTACATTCTTAGCGTAATTGGTGCTTACACCTTATCGCACGTCTTCCGTATGATGCGTTTAGCCATGCTTTCGCTGGACCAAAGAAATCAAATATTACCTTTGGTTTCCTGTCATGCAGTGACAGCCCTTCCAAGCTCTATGTTGCCATTTAAAATTGGGGAAATAATACGTCTTGGATCCTTTTTTTATGTACTAAAAACCCGAAAAGCCCTGGCAATATGGTTGGCAGAACGGTTTGTGGATATTTCAGTCATCTCCTTATTCATCCTCATTCTGTATTTTTTTAACATTGATGTACCAAAGCAATTACGAACCATTTTTATATTGTTCTTCGTTTTTTCTTTATTAGCACTCATGGCCTTCTTTGCCGTTTCCAAAGTATTTATATATTTAAACCGCTACCTTGTTTTAGCCAGCTCATCAAAGCACGGTTTACAACTACTTAAAATAAGCCATCACCTGAGACAACTAGAAGACGCGATATTTCGCTCTTTCGAAGGTCGTTTTGCCAGTGTTTTTTTACTATCCGTTTTTATTTGGCTGGCCGAAATCGCCGGCATGGCACTATTCCTTAAAAGCTTAAACACAGACTTTAAGGCAATATCACACTATTTCTTAGCAGGGTTGTCTGGCGTATTTTATGAAAGCACCGCAAAAGTCAGTTACGACATTTATCAGGATGTCGTACTCATACTCCTGGCGATTATTTTTGGTTTGATTGTATTTGTAGGAAAGCGATTAAGTAGATAACAAACAATGAATAATGAATCCTCCCCAATTTTTGTAGTATACGATGATCGCGAATTCACCAGCGAAGAAGTTAAGCCTTTTGTTGGTGATCGCAGATATAGCGATATCATATTCAAGCGAAAGAAGTTAAAAGCCTACTTCTATGACTATCTTTCCGACATAAAAAAGGACCATGTTTTCCACATACACAACCGCCATGAAGTTGGCGAATTACGTAAACAAATTGAAGATGTTGGCGACCCTTGTGGAATTTTGATTGTTTCATCAAAGGCAGGCATTATTTCCAATGGCAATTTTGAACAACTTCTTGCCCGCTTACCTTTTGCGGAAGACAGCTTTTGCGACAGAGCCTTCAAACCAATGATATCCTTTTTCAAGGATAGCCACGAACTGATTGAACATTGGGAAAAATTCCAAAGCAAACCACTGCACTCTTGGGAAGAACCACAAACCGGAATGGAACGACTACTTTCCGTTCAACCACTTGACCTTGGTAAAAGCCGGGATTTCCTATCCTTTATGACAGGCTCGACAGAAACACGACATTTTAACCAAGTCGAAATTGATTCATTCTATTACACTAAAAAGTCTTCAGACGTAAGAAAAATGGAAGCGGAATATCGGTTTTACGATTTGGTTCCCGAGCCGATGCGCCCTTGGTTAATTCAGCCCTTTGACTACAAACGTGACGGTGATACCGCCTCATACAAAATGATGCGTTATTACCTCGCCGATACAGCTCTCCAGTGGGTGCATGGAGCGTTTTCCAACGCTTCGTTTGAAGCCTTTATCGACCGTTTGCTGTTTTTTATTCACCAACGCCCCAGAAAAGAAACGAATAAGAGTGACGTTGCCACAGTAGCAAAATCACTTTATCTTGATAAAGTAGAATCGAGAGCAAAGCAGTTGTTTGATTTACCAGATGGAAAAAAGGTCAATGAACTGGTATCCATTGCAGACCCCAATCTCGAATTGAACATCCAGATCGAACGCTATAAAGCCTTATATAAAAAATACGAAAAGGAATTTCATCTCAACTATCTGTCTGCTGGCCACGGAGACCCTTGTTTCTCCAATATTCTCTATGACCAACAGCGGTACATATTAAAAGCCATTGACCCTAAAGGCGCCTTAACGGAAGAAGACGTATGGACACATCCATACTACGATCTGTGCAAGATATCACACAGTGTCATGGGTAATTATGACTTTATTAATAACGGGCTATACGAAGTCACACTAGATGATGAAAACGGTTTAATTCTAAAAATTAAAGCCAATCAACATCTTGCAAAAAAGGAACTGTTTTTAGATAAACTTAAAGAATTGGGTTACGACTGGAAAATCATCCGCCTAGGAGAAGCGTCCCTATTCTTATCGATGCTACCACTACATATCGATCACCCAAACAAAGTGATGGCATTCATATTAATTGCAAAACAAATATTAGATGAGGTTGAACGTGCTTAATCCAGATTTACCCAAACTCGAACCAGGAGAAGGAATGCTTGTCGTCGATATTGATGGCACACTATGCCCGGTTAAAGGCAAAGATGAGCACTACGCAGACCTCGTACCCTATCCCGAAATGGTGGAGAAACTCAGGGAATATCAAAACCGCGGCTATACCATTATGCTATACACCGCCAGAAACATGAAAACACATGGCGGAAATCTTGGCAAAATAAACATGCACACAGCTCCATTGCTATTAAAATGGATCGAAAAGTGGGATATCCCATGTGATGAGATCATGTTTGGCAAACCTTGGCCTCAGAAAAAAGGGTTCTATATTGATGACCGATCAATACGACCCGATGAGTTTCTTAAATACTCAGAAGAAGAAATTCATCAAATGCTTGGCGAAAAATAATTTCAGGAGTTAAGTATGGGGAAGCAAAACATCCTTATTACCATGGCCGGTCGAGGGTCTCGTTTTTACAAAGCGGGCTACAAAGAACCTAAATATGCTATACAGGCGCACGGCCACAGCCTATTTCACTGGTCAATGAAATCTCTTGAAAACTTTCACCACCCGGAAAATAACTATATCTTTGTTTGCTTAAAAGAAAACAACTCCACTGATTATGTAAAACAGCAATGCAAAGAGCTTGGCATTAACAATGTTAGTGTATTCGAGCTTGATGAGCTCACCGATGGACAAGCAACCAGCGCTTATATCTCCCGGAATTTGTGGGCGCTTGATGCACCACTACTCATCTACAACATCGACACCTATGTTAACCCCAAAGCATTAATACCCACAGATATAAAACCAGGGTCAGATGCCTGGGTACCCTGCTTTCAAGTACCGGGAGATCACTGGAGCTTTGTCAAACTTGGACCGGACGGATGGGCAGTAGATTGTGCAGAAAAAACACGTATCTCAGACTACGCATCTATTGGTTTATACTGGTTTGCCAAAGCCAGCGAATACGTGTCGACCTATGAACATTTTTTTGCTGATCCCAAGAACCTTGTTAAAGGGGAAAGATATATTGCCCCAATGTACAAGCATTACATAGAAACAGGAAAGAAAATTTCCATAGTTGATCTACCTGTCGATGATGTACATGTATTGGGAACGCCAGAAGAACTGGATATATTCTTAAATACATCAACTACTTTAATCACAAACTGAACAACTAAAGCAGACCCATCAAATGATAGTAATCTGTACCAAGACACAAAAAAGAAAAACGACTATCAAATACAAACTGGATAGATAAAGGCCGACTACTTCCCCTAGAAGTAGTCGTTTGAGAATTAATTATGCCGATTGACCCGATTCAATCCATTTAACGCAGCAACCCTATAAGCCTCTGCCATCGTCGGGTAATTGAAAGTGGTATTCACAAAGTAGTGAATATTATTGGCCTCACCCGGCTGGTTCATAATGGCTTGGCCGATATGAACAATTTCCGAAGCTTCCGCGCCAAAGCAATGTATACCCAGAATTTCAAAGGTATCGATATGGAAAAGAATTTTTAACACACCGACATCTTCTCCACTGATTTGTCCGCGTGCAGTATCTTTGAAGAATGCTCGTCCCACTTCATAGGGAATTTTTGCAGCAGTCAGTTCTGCTTCAGTTTTCCCCACCGAACTAATTTCTGGCAAGGTATAGATACCCGTTGGCGCATCCTCGATAAAACGAGGTTCACGGCTCAAAATCGTGTCGACAACCGCTCGCCCCTGATCATATGAAGCACTGGCCAGACTTGGCCAACCTATAACGTCTCCGGCAGCATAGATGTGCTCTACTTCCGTTTGATATTTTTTATTTACCGATATCTGACCACGATGATTGGCTTTCAGCCCGGACTTTTCCAAATCCAGCATGTCGGTATTGCCGGTGCGACCGTTACACCACAGTAGCGCATCCGCTTTGATACGTTTGCCAGATTTTAAGTAAATCTGAACACCGGTGTCGGTGGTCTCAACACGCTCATAATCTTCACTGTGACGAACCATCACACCGCCGTCACGCAAATGATAGCTAAGTGCATCCGATATTTCGTCATCAAGAAAAGACAGCAACCTCTCCCGACCATTTATTAAGTCAACCTTTACACCTAAACCAGCAAATATAGAGGCATATTCGCAACCGATCACTCCCGCCCCATAAATAATGAGCGTTCGAGGCGTATGCTGCATATCCAGAATGGAATCACTGTCGTAAATACGGGGATGATTAAAGTCCACATTGTTTGGGTGGTATGGACGAGACCCGGTAGCAATAAGAATATTATCGGCCGAAATAATATCTCTCACCCCATGAGGATCGGTTACTTCCAACTTATCCTTAGCTAAAAACTTCGCCATACCATTGTGAACTTCAATACGGTTTTTGGTGAAGTACGCTGTGTGCATTTCCACTTGTTTGGGAATCACCTTTGAAGCTGCACGCAATATATCCGGATAAGTAATCATCTTGGTGTAACCAAGCGCTCGGAAAAAAGGCTGTTTACGTAACTGAATAACCTGTTTCACCGCTTGACGCAGTGCCTTGGACGGAATGGTTCCTTTGTGAGTACAATTGCCACCCAAAGATCCGCGATTATCGATCACGCCCACTTTCAAATCACTTTTAGCGGACGCCATTGCCGCAGCTTCACCGGCTGGTCCAGCACCAATAATCAGAAAATCGTATTTATAATCAGCCATAATAAATATGTATCACCCTACACAATAGCGACTAACTTAAAGCAAATTAATTTTTTCGTGGTTTACTTGCGTCGTATGCCAAGTCCTGAACGGCCTTTCGTGCAGCGAGTTTTTTCTCTAAATTCTTTTGCTTCTCACTCTCGCATATTTCCATATCGCCGCCACATATTTCGCACTTCCCTTTCAAACCTAATTTCTGAATGCCGCCACAGGAGCCTTTTAATGGCTCACGTCCCATGATCACGCCTATAGCCATTCCAGCGATAACCAATACCATAATAATAAAAGCAAAAATATATATACTCATTAGTTCATGTACCTTTTAAATTCGTCGGTATACTTAACTTTAAAATCAAGCTCACCGGTCTGTCCTTCTGCATCCGAACGAATAATTAAATACACTGCCATGTTTTCCATCTCAGCAAATGCCATCGCCTTCTCGGGCCCCATAACGTTCAAGGCTGTAGCATAAGCGTCAGCTTTACTACCAGAATCAGCAATCACCGTTACGGATGCCAATTTATGGGTGATGGGCCTGCCTGTGGCCGGGTTAATCGTGTGTGATACTCTGACACCCGCTTCTTCATAATAGTTGCGATAGTCGCCGGATGTCGCCATTCCTCCCTGGGAAATTTCGATTGTCTGCATCGAGCCCGAATGGGAAAAGCTGGGCTTTTCAACCCCAATACGCCAAGGTTGCCCGCGAGGGCTATTGCCCTTAAGTTTTAACTCACCACCAATCTCTACCATGTAGTCAGTAAAACCGTTTTGCTCAATCAACTCGGCTATAACATCCGTAGCATAGCCTTTGGCAATTGCGGATAAATCGATATAAACATCTTTAAGCTTTTTCACCTGCCGGGTTTCGAGGTTTAACTCAATATTGTGGTATCCAACCCGAGCACGTCGCTCTTCAATTTCCTGCTCCGAAGGAAGCTTTCCTTTTGGCGTTTCAGGACCAAAACCCCAGAGGTTTACCATTGGACCCACTGTGACATCAAATGCACCCTGAGTTTTTTCACTGACAGTTTGCGCTTCTTTTAGTACGTCAAACAGTGGTTCAGATACAACAACCCACTCGCTGAGCGGTGCCTGGTTTAGCAAGGACAACTCCGAATCAGGAATGTAGGTAGACATGATCTGGTTAATTCCCTCAAGCGCCTTATCAATGTGCATTTGCATAGTTTGTTCGGCTTGAGTGACATTGGGGTTTACCACCATCGTTATATGGTACACCGTCCCCATCGTAGCCCCTTCCAATTTGTAGCTTTTAGGGCCTTCTTGCTTCTGACAGGATATAAGAAATAAACATGCGACAAGAAAAAAAGAAAGCGAGACAAGTTTTCCCTGTCTCGCTTTAACGTGAATATTTAAAGAATAGTTTGACAAGCCTGTAACCTTTTAGAAAAACGTTAACCAGTAACACTGTGATAGCAGACTATGCTACCACAGAGCTTATTAAAGCTTTTCGGTTAGCCGCCAAAATCATCCAGCATGATGTTTTCGTCTTCGACACCAAGATCTTTTAGCATCTTGATAACAGCCGCGTTCATCATGGGAGGCCCACACATGTAGAACTCACAATCTTCTGGTGCTGGGTGATTTTTCAAATATTCTTCATATAGAACATTGTGAATAAATCCGGTTAAGCCATCCCAGTTGTCTTCTGGTTGAGGGTCAGATAAAGCAACATGCCATTTGAAGTTGTCATTTTCTGAGGCCAACTCATCGTATTCTTCGGCGTAGAACATTTCACGCAGAGAACGAGCACCGTACCAGAAAGACATCTTACGCTTAGACTTCAATCGCTTAAGCTGATCAAAGATGTGCGAACGCATTGGTGCCATACCTGCACCACCACCAATGAATACCATTTCTGCATCAGTATCTTTAGCGAAGAACTCACCGAATGGACCGTATACCGTAATCTTGTCGCCTGGCTTCAAATTAAATACATATGAAGACATCAAGCCTGGCTGGATACCCTTACTACCAGGAGGTGGCGTCGCAATACGGATATTGAACTTAACCAAACCTTTTTCTTCTGGGTAGTTCGCCATTGAGTAAGCACGAATAACCGGCTCAGTGGTTTTACACTCTAAATTGAAGAAGCCGAAATGCTCCCAATCGCCACGATACTCTTCCTCAATCACGAAATCAGAGAATTTAACGTGATATGCAGGTGCTTCCAACTGAACATAACCACCAGCACGGAAGTCCACGTTCTCGCCTTCTGGCAATTTAAGAGTAAGCTCTTTAATGAAGGTCGCAACATTGGGGTTAGAAACAACCTCGCACTCCCACTGCTTAACACCGAAGACTTCCTCTTCAACTTCAACCTTCATGTTCTGCTTAACCGGAACCTGACAGCTTAAGCGCCAACCTTCGCGCTGTTCGCGCTTGGTGAAGTGCGATTCTTCAGTAGGCAGAATCGAACCACCGCCTTCTTCAACAATACACTTACACTGGGCGCATGTACCACCACCACCACAAGCGGAAGGTAGAAACAGCTGTGCGTCTGCAAGTGTGTTCAACAGCTTGCCACCAGCAGGAACGGTTATTTCTTTTTCATTGTTAACGATGATTGTTACATCACCGGAGTTAACAAGTTTCGAGCGTGCTGCCAAAATCACTGCGACGAGCAAAAGCACAATCACGGTGAATAAGACAACGCCTAATATAATTTCTAAATTCATGTGCTGAATATTCCTCGCCAGTTACAGGGAAATGCCGCTGAAAGACATAAAGCCCAATGACATCAAACCAACAGTGATAAAGATAATCCCCAAGCCACGAAGACCCGCAGGAATATCACTGTACTTAAGCTTCTCATTGATGCCCGCAAGCGCAGCAATTGCCAATGCCCAACCAACACCAGAGCCAGCACCGAAAACAACACTTTCAGTGAAGTCCAGGCCTCGCTCTACCATTAACAGTGAACCACCGAGGATGGCACAGTTAACTGTAATTAGCGGAAGGAACACACCCAATGCGTTATAAAGCGACGGTACATACTTATCCAAGAACATCTCAAGGATTTGTACCATTGCCGCAATTACACCGATGTAACAAATCAGGCCAAGGAAACTCAAATCTACGTTGGGTAGACCAGCCCAAGCCAAAGCACCATCTTGCAGCAAGTAGTTGAAGATCAAATTGTTAACCGGAATCGTTAGGGTTTGAACAACCACAACCGCGATACCCAGACCAATCGCCGCTTCAACTTTCTTGGACACGGCCAGGAATGTACACATTCCAAGGAAGAAGGACAGCGCCATATTCTCAACGAAGATGGCTTTTACAAACAAACTAATGAGATCTTCCATTACACCGCCTCCTGAACTTTAGTGTTTGGCGCAATTTTGAACTCAGCAGTCTCAACTTGTTCAGTTTTAACGCTTCGAATTGCCCAAATGATCAGACCGATAAGGAAAAACGCACTAGGAGGAAGCAGCATCATGCCATTTGGCTCGTACCAACCACCGTTGTTTACGGTTTGCATAATTTCAATACCGAATAACTTTCCTGCACCAAACAACTCACGAAGGAACGCCAAGGTGATAAGCATAAAGGAATAGCCAAGGCCGTTCCCGATACCATCCAGAAAGCTTGGAATCGGTGGATTTTTCATCGCAAAAGCTTCAGCTCGACCCATTACGATACAGTTGGTGATAATCAAACCAACAAACACCGACAATTGCTTGCTGATATCAAACGCCACAGCTTTAAGCACCTGATCAACAAGGATTACCAGCGAAGCAATAACAGTCATTTGCACAATGATACGAATACTGCTTGGAATGTGGTTACGAATAACCGCAACAAAGAAGTTTGAAAACGCAGCTACCAAAGTCAATGCAACACACATAACCATGCTGACTTTTAAACTACTGGTTACCGCCAACGCCGAACAGATTCCAAGAACCTGAAGCCCGATCGGGTTGTTGTCAAAGACAGGCTTAAATAATAAATCTTTCACTTTCACGGTTTAGGCCTCCCCATTTTTCAGGTTTTGCAAAAACTTGCCATAGCCTCGGTCGCTAAACCAGAACGCCATCATGTTAGCAACACCACGCGCAGTAAGTGTTGCACCAGACAAGCCATCAACTTTGTGTTCGGCATCCTTGGTTTGCTCAGTAACGGCCCCTTTAATAACCGTAAGAGCAGGCTGACCGTTTTCGTCGAACACTTTTTTGCCCTTCCATATTTGCTTCCAAAGCGGATTATCCACCTCAGCACCCAACCCTGGTGTTTCAATGTGCTCGTAGTAGCCAAGCCCGACCACCGTATTTAAATCAGACTCCAAAGCAATGAAACCGTATAACGTTCCCCAAAGACCATAACCTCGAATTGGGAGAATGATCGTTTCAAGACCTGAATCGCCTTTTACCAAGTAAACTTCGGCGTATTTTTCACGACGAGCCAGACCAGCAATGTCTTCTTCAGCAGAAAGAACTTCAGAAAATTTTGGGTCTTTGGCAGCAGCTACTTGCTCATAACTTTCAGGGTCAACGGCATCACTAAATTCGCCAGTATCAAGATCAACAATCTTGGTTTCGATTGGCCCGAAAAGATCTTCGATCTTTTGAGTTTTGTCGTACAAACCAGCGGCCTGCAGAATGTTCTTTTTAAAGTCGCGCGCTTTGTTCGCTTCTTGAGCGGGCTTTAACATCACTGCTGCGGTGGACACAACCACTGAGCAGACGATACAGAGCAAAAACGCAACCGTTACGGTTTTCTTAATAGTATCGTTATTAGACACGTGCCAACCTCCGCTTAATATTAGACTGAACAACGAAGTGGTCGATAAGTGGAGCAAATAAGTTGGCGAACAAGATGGCCAGCATCATACCTTCTGGATAAGCCGGGTTAACCACTCGTACCAACACTACCATCACGCCTATCAAGCCACCGTACCACCACTTACCAGCGTTGGTCATGGAGGCCGATACCGGGTCGGTTGTCATAAAGAACAAACCAAAGGCAAAGCCACCCAACACAAAGTGCCACCAGAAAGGCACAGCAAACATTGGGTTTGAATCACTGCCTACAGCATTAAAGATCAACGCTGTGAGAATGGTTCCGATAATGGTACCAAGCACGATTTGTCTGGAAGCAATGCCTGTGACTAACAAGAACACACCACCAATAAGCAGAGCCAGTGTTGATGTCTCACCAATTGAGCCCGCCATATGACCTAGGAACGCATCCATCCAGGTTAGCTGGCTTTGAAGCGCTTCAAGGCCTTGCTGAGAAGCAACAGAAAGTGCTGTTGCACCAGTATGCCCATCAACCGCTACCCACACCGCATCACCAGAGATCGACGCTGGGTATGCAAAGAATAGGAATGCACGACCAGTCAGTGCGGGGTTAAGGAAGTTTTTACCGGTTCCACCAAATACTTCTTTACCAATAACAACACCGAAGCTAATACCCAGTGCAGCTTGCCAAAGCGGTAATGAAGGAGGACAGGTCAACGCAAACAGGATAGAAGTAACAAAGAAACCTTCGTTCACTTCATGACCACGCTTAAGAGCAAATAACACTTCCCAGAATCCACCCACAGCAAAAACTGTAAGGTAGATAGGTAAGAAAAATACTGCACCGTATATAAAGTTATCCCAGATACTGGTTGGATCGTGACCAGCCAACATGGCAATAATCACACCGCGCCAACCTTCGATACCAGTAGCACCCATTTCAGCAAGTACAGTGTTTGCCTGCCAACCCAGGTTATACATACCGTAAAACATGGCCGGAAACGCAGCAAACCAAACCATGATCATCACACGCTTCAAGTCTATACCGTCTCGAACGTGAGAGGTTGTCTTGGTGATGTCATTGGGTTGATACATTAATGTATCTGCAGCTTCGTAAAGCGCATAAAAATATTCGAACTTGCCACCCTTATGAAAATGCGGGGCAATATCATCGAGGAAATTACGTAATACTTTCACGATTAACCCTCCTTCTCGATTCGCGTTAGATTATCGCGAAGAATTGGGCCAAATTCGTACTTGCCATTACAAACAAACGAACACAAGGCGAGATCCTCTTCATCTAACTCTAGGCAACCTAATTTTTGTGCCATATCTGTATCACCAACAATCAACGCACGTAGTAATTGGGTCGGCAGAATATCTAACGGCATAACCTTTTCGTAGGCACCGATTGGAACCATTGCTCTCTCGGAACCATTGGCAGATGTTGTGAAATCGAATTTCTTTTTACCAAAGAGTTTCGATACATAAATCGGCATGGCGGAGAAACGATCAAATCCAGGTACACAGAAATGCAACATGGGACGCTCACGCCCTTCTGTTAACACGCTCACCTGGTTGGCATAACGGCCAAGGAATGCGGTTGGGCCCGCAGCAGTGGAACCACCGAATACAGAGCCAGAGATCAAGCGATTCTCACCCGTTTTCAAGCTACCAGCAGTCAACTCTTCCAGGCTGGCACCTAAACGAGTGCGAACCAAGCGAGGGTCTTCAACCTGTGGACCTGCTAAAGCAACAACACGGCTGGTGCTCAGCTTACCGGTAGAGAACAACTCACCAACAGCAATCACATCCTGATAACCAAGAGTCCAAACCACTTTTTCAGCGTTAACCGGATCAAGGAAATGAATATGGGTTCCAACATTCCCGGCTGGATGCACACCGCCAAACACTTCGTATTGAACATTTGACGCTGGAGCAGCTGGAATCTCGGCTTGATCAGCATGACACACATACAGCTTACCTTGAGTAAGCTTGGACAATACTTGCAAACCATTTTGGAAAGCTTCTGGCTTTTCAGCAATCACGATCGCTGGATCAGCGGCCAACGGATTGGTATCCATTGCGCTAACAAATATCGCCGCAGGGCGAGTATTTGTCGCTGGAACGCGACTGTATGGACGCGTGCGAATTGCAGTCCATAAACCAGAGTTAATTAAGTTTTCGGCAACCTGCTCGTCCGACAAACCTGATAGCTGATCCTGACTATAGCTGGCAAAGCTTTCTTCTTCCTCGCCTTCTACGTCAATCACAACAGACTGAAGTACTCGTTGATAGCCACGGTTAATGGCTGACACAGTACCACTGGCTGGTGCGGTATAACGCACGCCTTCAGTTTTTTTGTCTGTGAATAGGAGTTGACCGAGTTTGACCTTATCACCCACCTGCACTTCCATCGTTGGTTTCATACCGTGGTAATCAAAACCAACAACAGCTACTGAGCGGATAGTAGGGCCATCTTCTATGGATTGTCGGGGAGCCCCCGAAATAGGTAAATCCAACCCGCGACGGATCTTTATCATACGTCTTAGCCTAACTTTCAATGTGAAAAAACTGGTTGCACGGAAACTTAAAAATCAAACGTTCCAACATCTTGTGCAGTGTCAGAAAGCTTGAACACCAATCTTCCTGTTCTGGATGCTCTCAAGTCAAAGACTCACAATTCTTATGGCTTTAACTGGGCAGCTCACTCAACACGAGCGAAGATTTTTGTTTCCCATTGTGGTGTCGCTAACTGTATTTGAAATAGTTTCTACAAACCCACACCACACAGGTGATTTTGAGTTTAAGACTAGTACTTGAATATTAATTAGTCGACCCTGAAAAAAACCGCCGTAATTATAAGGACGAGGTCGACAAATGGCCAGTGGCAATGATGCGTTTCATCAAATAAGCCGTTGTTTTTGTTTTGATTTTTCAATAACTACCCACAAAAGGTTATTTTTTGGCCTCCACATAAAAGATCTAACCCCTGCTGTATAGAGAAATAAAACACCGCTAGAATACCGCCGCTATATAATTTGCCGGTATCCTTGAATCGTCTATGTCTAAATTATTTGGTTTGCAACTCCCCACCAAACGGGGAAATAAAAATACCTGGGGTAACCTGCCAGCCTGTTCGGCGGCATTTGCTATTGTCGAGTCCATCGAATCATTTAGCGGAACCTCCATGGTGATTGCACAGAATATGAGCAGCGCCGACCGAATTGAGCGCGACCTGCTCCTCGCTACAGAAGGACTAACAAATCCCCCCAAAGTCATGCGCTTTGCCGACTGGGAGACACTCCCCTATGACAGCTTCTCGCCACATCAGGATATCGTATCAGAGAGAATGCGATGCCTATACCAGCTTGGCCAGAATACCAACTCGATTGTGGTGGTATCCGCACCAACCCTGTTACAGCGACTACCACCAAAAAGTCACATCATCGGTAAAAGCCTTTTCCTCAAACTTGAGCAAACACTGAATCTTGACAGCTTTCGCCAACAGTTGACCCTTGCTGGATACAACAGCGTGGATACGGTTTTTCAACATGGCGAGTTTGCCGTGCGTGGCTCGCTGATTGATGTGTATCCCATGGGTAGCCGCAATGCCTACCGAATCGAACTGTTCGATGACAGTATTGAATCCTTGCGAACCTTTGACCCTGAAACCCAGCGCACTATCAGCCAGGTAGACCGCGTGGAACTGCTCCCAGGGAAAGAATGCCCGCTGGATGCTGAAGGAATCAGCCTTTTCAAAGATCAATGGCATGCAGAATTCGATGGCGACCCCAAACGCAGCCCGGTATACCAAGACGTCTGCTCGGGAATATCTCCAGGCGGAGTTGAATACTATCTCCCCCTTTTCTTCAAAGAAACGGCGAGCCTGTTTGACTACCTTCCCGAAGAAACTCACGTTTTTGCCATGAACGGCTTCGAAAAATCGATAGAGAGCTTTGTTAAGGACACCCAGTCCCGCTATGACATACGATGCGTGGACCCGGAAAGACCCATCCTACCGCCACATAAAGCTTTCCATACTGTTGATGGCTTTTATGCTTGCCTGAAAGGCTTTCCTCAAGTTCTTATCCACGAACAACAAGTGGTCGAGAAACAAGGTGCGAGCAACGCCAAGCTAACCCCGACACCAGCATTACTCATTGATAGCAAAGCCAAGAACCCGCTTTATTTAATTGAGAATTTTCTGTGCTCGACAGACAAGCGCGTACTATTTTGTGCTGAATCGAACGGAAGGAAAGAAACACTCCTCGAGCAACTCCTGACCATTGGTATAAAACCAGAAAGCGCCCCGTCAATTAACGCATTTACTCAGTCTAATTCCTCGCTAGGCATTACCATCGCAGACATTGAAGGCGGATTCAATCTCTACGACCCCAAGCTCATCGTTATTGCCGAATCTCAACTCTATGGGCGACGAGTCGGACAAAGACGACGTAGAAAATCGGATGTCACCAATGCCGATGAAGTCATTAAGAACCTGACAGAACTCAAAATAGGCGCACCGGTTGTGCATATTGATCACGGCGTGGGGCGTTATCAGGGGTTAACAACCATTGAATATGACGGCTTAAAAGACGAGTTTCTGGAGCTGATTTACGCTGATAACGCCAAACTGTTTGTCCCTGTCGCCAACCTGCATCTCATAAGCCGTTATACCGGCGCAGAAGAAAGCCTTGCACCGCTACACCGCCTAGGTAGCGAGCAATGGCAAAGAGCGAAAAAGAAAGCAGCAGAACAGGTTCGAGATGTTGCCGCAGAACTACTCAACATATACGCTCAACGGCAAGCCCGCAAAGGCTATGCATACACCTACCCCAAAGATGCCTATCAACTATTTGCTGCCGGCTTTCCGTTTGAAGAAACACCAGACCAGGAAGCCGCTATTTACGCCGTTCGCGATGATATGCAATCACCACAACCGATGGATCGCCTCGTTTGTGGTGACGTCGGTTTTGGTAAAACAGAAGTCGCCATGCGCGCAGCATTCATCGCGGTAGAAAACAGTAAACAAGTTGCGGTGCTCGTACCGACTACACTTTTGGCACAACAGCATTACGAAAACTTCAGAGACCGCTTTGCCGACTGGCCCGTCAATGTCGAAGTGATATCCCGCTTTAAGAGCACAAAAGAAACGACAGAAATTCAAAAACGCCTGGAGGCGGGTAAAGTCGACATCCTGATAGGGACGCACAAACTCATCCAAGGGGATTTGAAGTTTCCTGACCTCGGCTTACTGATTATCGACGAAGAACACCGTTTTGGTGTTCGCCAAAAAGAAGCGTTGAAGGCACTCCGCTCAGAAGTAGATATTCTGACAATGACCGCAACCCCCATTCCCCGTACACTTAATATGTCGATGCAGGGAATTCGGGACTTATCCATCATTGCAACACCACCGGCAAAGCGTCTATCCGTCAAGACATTTGTGCGCACTTCAGATAATGCCGTAACCAAAGAAGCTATTTTGCGGGAAATTATGCGCGGCGGTCAGGTTTACTACCTTCACAACGAAGTAAAAACCATCGAAAAATGCGCCGCAGACCTACAAGAATTAATCCCGGAAGCCAAAATCCAAATTGGCCACGGCCAAATGCGCGAACGTGAACTAGAAGCAGTCATGTCAGACTTCTACCACAAACGCTTCAACATTCTGGTCTGTACAACGATTATCGAAACCGGAATTGATGTTCCAACCGCAAACACGATTATTATCGATCGTGCCGATAAATTTGGCCTTGCTCAACTTCATCAACTTCGGGGCCGGGTTGGCCGGTCACATCACCAGGCATACGCTTATTTGCTCACACCAAATAAACGAGAAATGACAACTGATGCACAAAAACGTCTCGACGCTATTGCCGAAGCTCAGGATCTGGGGGCAGGCTTTACCCTTGCCTCACACGACCTTGAAATTCGGGGAGCTGGCGAATTATTAGGCGAAGATCAAAGCGGACAAATGCAAACCATTGGCTTTTCACTGTACATGGATATGCTGGACAGAGCCGTTAAAGCCTTGAAAGAAGGCAAAGAGATTAAACTGGAAGAAGCAAACGAAACCAACGTCGACATAAACTTACGTATACCGGCGTTAATTCCGGACGACTACATACCGGATGTGCATACTCGCCTAACGCTATATAAGCGTCTCGCTTCAACCAAAAACGAGCAGCAATTAAACGAGCTGCAGGTAGAGATGATCGATCGGTTTGGCCTGCTTCCCGAGCAAACCAAGAACCTTATTCGACAAACAAGACTGCGATTTACCGCAGAAAAACTGGGTATCAGCAAAGTGGAAACTAACGTTCAAGGAGGAAAAATAGAATTTGCCAAGGAAACAGCGGTCGAACCATTAACAATTGTAAAATTGGTACAAACTCAGCCACAAAATTACAAACTTGAGGGAGCAAACCAATTAAAGTTTATTTTTGATATGAACAGCCCAGATGAAAAACTAAAAACAATCCATTCTGTTTTTGAGAAACTTGCCAGTTAACTGGAAGACATACATGAAACTAAGAAAAATTATTACCTATTCCTCTCTTGCTCTTTTGTTGTCCAGCTACGGGCCTGTGGCATTAGGACAAACGGCTGAAGACAGTAACTATGAAGAAGCTCTTATTGATATGGAGCTCGAAAATCAACCGCCTTGGTATCAGGTTAATATAATAATATTTGAGCGCGGGAAGTTTCTTCCCACAGGAAATGGCGAAGAAACTTGGCCTAAAAATATTGCCCTTGCCTATCCGCCAAATGTTCAGGAGTTAAAAACTGACGAAGAACCCACTGAAGCAGAGCCCGATGCGGAAAGCCAGGAACAGGATACGCTTCAGTTACGCATGCCAAATACTGAAGAAGCTGAGCAACAAAACAAAGAAAAAAGCTACCGCCAGCATCTTTCCGAAATGGCGTACCATATTCTAGAAGCCAAAGACAATGAGCTTCAGGGTGAAGCCAGAGCAATAGACAGAAAATACCGTATTTTGTTTAACAAAGCTTGGCGCCAGCCCATGCAGGAAGAAGCACTCGCCCCTTCAATTATTATTCAAGGTGGGGAGAAATACGGCAGAAACAATGAATTAGCTGGAACAGTTCAATTTAGCATTAGCCGCTATTTACACCTTAAAACCAACATATGGTTCGCGGAATTTGAAACCAACTACGGCCAGGAAAAAGAACATTGGCCTCCGCTACCATTGTCACCCAATGAAATAGAGATCACGCAGGAAAAAGAATCACTCGCATCTTTCTCAACACTAATGGAAGAAAACGAGAACCCGCTATCACTTAGTTTTAATAATCTCGGCCTTACAACAAATGTAACTAGCGACAATTCTTACTTTAAGGTGACATCCAATGTCGAGGAAGCACCTTTTCTTACGAAAAACATTGTTTTAATGAAACAAAAAAGACGGATGCGAAGTGGCGAACTTCACTACATTGACCATCCAAAGCTAGGAATTTTGGTTCTCATTACCCCTGTTGAAAACGACAGATTAAAAACATTACTGCTTGAAGCTAAAACAGCTGAGTTAGAGCAACTAAACTCTAACCTGACAGGAGAATAAAAACAGGAACGGGAAATAGTGAGTTGCCTCGCAACAGCTTAAAGACCGAGGTTTAACTCACTCCCTAGCACTTCAGAATAGCCTTGCTTTAAAGGTTTCTAAACACAGGCAACATCATCAGCCTGAAGACCTTTATCTCCCTCGTTAAGCATAAACTCCACTTTCTGACCTTCTGCCAAAGAGCGGTATCCCTCTCCCCGAATATTTCTGTAATGTACAAAAATATCATCGCTATTTTCGCCGCGAGTAATGAAGCCGTAGCCCCGTGCGTTATTAAACCATTTTACGGTGCCAATTTCGCGATCTGACATCTGACCAACCCCTTACTACTTTATTGCTTTTCTCAAACAATTTGCTGAATGAATACTTTACGACTCAAACAATTGTTTAACCCATTTATTTTCACAAGTATGCGAAAGAAGGCAAGATATGACAATTTTTTATCATAGTCTAGTAAAGCATCACACTTTTATACGAGAAAGGCGCGTATTTAATTGATAAATCAGTATTTAGATTTAGGCGTTATTTTAATCGCGATTAAATTGAAAAATTCCTGGCATATTTCTCAGGTAACCCCCAACATCCATGCCCATCCCAAAGACAAAAACATCTGGCACCTCAAGTGCAAAAGAAATTTTTAGTGAATCAATTAGTTTATTTTGAACAGCGAATTTGTGCGGATCATTCAACACTTTTCTAGCCAGCACAGCATTTAATACCGACTTAGCTCCTGCTTGCATACAATAATTATTGGCAAACTCCAACGTTCGCCCCTCATCGCATATATCATCTAGAAGTAATACACGACAATCGCGTAATGCCTCTTTCGGTTCCGCCACAATTTTGATCTCGCCACCATGCTGATTATTTTGATAACGCGACAAGTGGATATAATCCATTTTTAATGGAAATGTTAAATGAGGCAGAATCAAACCACTAAAAATCGTCGCCCCATTTAATAGAGAAATAACCAAGTACTCTTCGCCCTGAGCTAAAAAGTTAATTTCTTCGGCAAGCGATTGGATCGCCCTATTTACCTCATCAAATGAAAAAATCTGCTGCGCATTTTTTGCTTCATGATAAGTTGAATTCATAGGATTTATTGCTCACTTAAATGTCTGACATCAATGCCCTCGGGCACATGCAAGGTAGATGTTGGGAAAGCACATTCAGCACCATTGGCCTCAACAATTTCCAATACCTTTAACAACACATCTTGTTTTATTCCGTGATACTCAATCCAATCCGTTGTCTTGGTAAAGCAGTAAATAAAGAAATCTAGCGACGAGGATGCAAATGCATCAAAGTTAACAATCAACGTTTTATTTGTATCAATGGCCTCGTGGGTACGTAGCATTTCTCTTACTTGGTCGACAATGACTTTCATTTTATTGCCATCGTCATAACGAATTCCCACAGTTTCATAAATTCTGCGGTTCTCCATTCGCGAAGGGTTTTCCACAGAGATATGAGTAAACGTTGAGTTGGGAACATACAACGGTCGCTTATCGAAGGTCCGAATTCGCGTTAACCGCCAACCAATATCTTCAACTGTCCCCTCTATATTTTGATCAGGAGAGCGAATCCAGTCTCCCACAGAGAATGGACGATCCAGATAAATCATTAATCCACCGAAAAAGTTAGCGAGTAAGTCCTTGGCAGCAAAGCCCACAGCAATACCGCCAATTCCACCAAATGCCAAGACTCCAGATATGCTGTACCCCATAGACTGCAATATCACCAAACCGGAAGTGATAATGACCGAGATTCTTAACAGTTTACCCAAAGCAAATGCGGTGGTTTTATCCATCGGCTTGTGGGCATACTCCGGGTCGCATAGATTCTCTTCCGCCCGACGAATAAACCCTGTGATAAACCATGTCACTATCACAATGGAACCAATGTATCGAATAGTCGAAACGGATTGAAAGATAATCGAATCAGATTGAGTGGCAGCAATGTCAGCAGCAGAACTTAACCCCACCAACCAGACAAACCAACGCGCCGGCGACTGCAAAGCTTGAAATAACGCGTCATCCCACAGAGTTTTGCTCTGCTGAGCACGAATATCCATTCGATTGAGAAATCGACCCAAAACAAAGGCGGCAATTAAAGTAACAAGTACCAGCAAGAATACTTCAACAATCCAAAGTGTTTCACTCCCTGCATTTTTACTATACCAAGCAGAAAGGTTCTGTAAAATCTCTCCCATAACCTACCTCGTTTTAATGGTCAAAACTAATGCTTTAATTGTTATTATTCGTTGAATTTATATAAACGTTTAAGCTTTTTCACAGCCTGTCACATTCACAAAGGAAACTTTTTATCAGATTAGTTCGTCAGATTATATTTCTTGAGTTTGTCTTGAACAGCAAGCCAGCGTTCAGTTTGTTTTAAATCATTCACGGATATTTGTTGACGCGCGCGCATACACTGAAGCGACTGTTTGGATGTTAAATTCACTTTTTCTGCTGCGTTTAACACTTCCATCCCCCCCTCAGGGTTATTGCAAACAACTGCAATATCACATCCAGCTTCGAACGCCATTTCAGCACGAACTGAATACCTTCCAACACTCGCTGCACCTTGCATGGTTAAATCGTCACTAAAAACGATACCTTTGAACCCCATTTTTTCTTTTAAAATTTCCGTGACCCATTTTTTTGAGAAGCCCACAGGCCTCACCGGATCAATTTGAGGAAACAAAATATGCGCCGGCATAATTGCATTTAGTTGAGGAAGAAGTTTTACGAAAGGTATTAAATCATCCCGATATAGTTGATCAATACTCCTATCGTCTACTGGAAGCTCATGATGACTGTCGGCTGTGACTTTACCATGACCGGGAAAATGCTTTCCCGTTACGGACATGCCGGCTTGATTCATACCGCGAATAAAAGCAGTCGCGTAATCAGTAACTTTTTCGGGATTCTTGGAGAAGGAACGATCACCTATCGCTTTACACTGGCAATCATCAGCATCAAGTACAGGCGCGTAACTGTGATCTACACCATGAGCAATCACTTCAGAGGCCATCAACCATCCCAAATCACTCAAAAAATCCAGGCGCTCCTCGTCATCAACGAAGACATCAACCGCTTTTTGCATCGACGGTAACCGGGTAAAGCCTTCTTTAAAGCGCTGAACTCGCCCGCCTTCCTGATCAACGGAAATCACGATACGAGGATTGATCGCCCGGATCGATTCCACCAACTCAATAAGCTGCTCAGGGGACTGATAATTTCGCGCAAACAAAATAATGCCCCCCAGCATGGGGTGCAGTAATAGATCTCGGTCTTCAGATGTTAAGTACGGGCCGGAAACATCGGTTACTACCGGCCCTAATTGAATATCAGACATTCGGCGATTTTAACATGCCTGCAAGGGAGGGAATCAATAATTCTACGGTATCTTCCAACGATGTGTCTTCACTGTAATCGGAGTTTAGAATTGCTCTGATTGAATCGTAGCTCGACAAAGTAAAAATCGCTGCTCCAAGCATGAAATATGTACGCCAATAGAGCTCAACTGTGTCCAGATGAGGGTTGGATGCTCTGACAAGGTGGGAGAATTTCTGATATGTGGAGCCAAAGTTTTGCGCTAGATAGTGGCGCAAGTGCTCTTGAGACTGTGTATATGCCAAGCTTAACAGACGCATAAATCTCTGAGGGTCTTCGTCCATTTTTTTCATTGAGGAAAGTAATGTATGCAGCAAGCACTTTAGAATTGCGTCAATAGATGGAGTCTCTCCTTCAGGAACCTGGCTAACCAATTGCTCAGCGCAGCGATCAAGCTCGCGGCAATAAGGCTCAAGGAACCGTTTAAAAACAGCTTGAATAAGCTCTTTCTTGGAACCGAAATGGTAGTTAACCGACGCCAGGTTTACGCCGGCCATTCCAGTGATTGTTCTTAAGGAGGTTTCCGCAAATCCTCTTTCAGCGAACAACACAGTCGCGGCATTAAGAATTCTATCTACAGTGTCACTTTGCGCCATTTTATCTCCCAATATTTCAATTTATTTTTTTAATATGCACGATCCATAGAACGGCGTGCAACATAATTGCCGACCTTAGGCTTGTCAAGGAACCTAGCCGATATATTCCTCGAGAAAACATGTAAAATTTCTAAAAAAAATGGTAGCTGTTAGACTGTTTTGCACTTTCGCTATCACCTTTTATAAAAATAGCGACCTAAAGCATATTTTACCAATTTAAAATCTGTTAAAAAAAACGTTGATATTCAAAGGGATAGACTGTGAATAATAAATCAAATCAATGTTTGTTCGCAGTCAAACATATGTTCCAGACAAGCTGCAACTTTGCTGAACTAGTGTTAGCTTAATAATTAAGCAAACCAATAAATATTTGGAGGCTGTTATGGCATCTTTGTTTCCCACTATCGGCGAGTGGTATCAAGACGCTGTGAGTAATCAGGTATTCGAAGTGGTCGCAGTTGATGAAAAAGGTGGGACTGTGGAAGTCCAATTTGCTGACGGCGCAATTGATGAATACGACATGGAATCATGGGGGCAATTAACCTTAGTTTCTGCCGCCGCGCCTGAAGATGCCAACGCAGGATACGGTCTTCCCTCTTTTGATGATGGCTGGCAAGCCGAGGTTGATTCTTTCTCAGGCAACCCGTTGGAATTTATTGAACCCGAAAGTTTTGGAGGCTTTGACGATCTCGATTTTTAAACCTTTGCACTTAACATAACCGCTAATTTACTGTATTGAAAACAGTACAAGGCAGCGTATTAAGTCATAACAACTAGAGCATTGGTTTGCCGATTTCTAGTTGCAACACTTTTTTATCAAACGTGTATATTCAGTAACATATCATTCGGCATATCTAATCCACTCCATCCAATCCCGGTAAGATATCGCGCCATCCCTGGCACTTTATTTTATTGGTACCAATAACCTTTCGGTTCAATATCAAACCAGACAAGATGATGGTCAGAAGACACCACGGGATACCCACTTCCCACTAGATAGCGGGTTTGATCTTTTTCTCTCGGCCAGAAAACACCGCCGCAAACAGGTTTTAAACCTCGCTTGGAAGGCAAAACATAATCCACTCTCAAATTACCGGGGTTAGCAGGGTTAAAATCACCCGTATCCATTAACGGCGAAGCAATATGAAGATCATTATATTGCCCTTCCAACTCGGCATCTTCATCCGCACCGAGACTGGCCGGCGTCATTTGCGTGTCTATTCGTGGATGAGACAACAACTGCATAATTGCATTATTGGTACTGTCTCCATCAATCGGGTCGGCATTGTAATCCCCGAGAATAACAAAGGCTTTGCTGCCCTTAATACCGCCTCGACGCCCCTGGTCATCATAGATATATTTTGATTGCCAGCTACCACTAACATAATCCGCCCAAAAACGTATCTCATCGTGATTACGTCGTCCATTTCTATCTTCAATTCCATCAAATACGGGAGGCGTGGGATGCGCAGCTAACACGTGTACAACTGCACCGTTTATCCACAAAGGGATATCCCAATGGCTTTTACTGGACAAACGAAATACCTTGAGCTCTTCGTCATTGTAATAATCTTGAACCTCTGACGTTTGAGCGTCATCCGGAAGTAACGCACCCGGCATATCTTTCCATAAGAATTTCTGAAAAGTACGAACCTGGCGATCAATTATCGGAAATTTGGATAGCAGCACCATACCGTACTGTCCTGGGAAGCTACCAAAACCAAAAGCATCTCCAGCCCCATTCACAACACCATCATTGTCAAGATCATAACCAGACGCCAACCCGGTATTTGATTCAGCTAAGTAAATATAAGGATACTCAATCGCGGCCTGACCGTTTTGTGGCACCGACAAGTAATTGGTTTGGAACAACGCTATTGCCGTGCCGGACTCGTCGTAATCAAACTCATTCAGTAACAAAACATCAGGGTGAGTTCGCTGAATAATTTCTGCTACAGCCCGAATTTGACTGTTATCCTGTGATTGCAGATCTGAAATCAAATCACCTTCTTGAAAACGGTTTAGGTAGGCATTGAATGTAGCAAACCGAACAGACCTTTCCGATGCCTTGTTCAGCGCCCCATCCACATCTGTTGGCATACAAACCAATGTATCTGCCACCGCAGGCATCGCACACAGCACAACATGCAACACACAGACTGCACACATTTTTTGCCAATTGAACATGTATTTTTCTCCGTAACATTTATATGTTCCGGCAGAATGGTATGAGCGTATGAAAACTGTTTTAACAATGGATGATTATTCAATGAAAAATTTATGGCAAATAGACAAGTCCAAATATGCGATAAGGATACCTCTCAATTTACTCAGATAAAGCGATAGAAATCGTTATACTTACTTATGATCAACTCATCTTGAACGACGCAATCCGCGTATATTACTAAAAGCTAAATTTGGAGTAGTATCCGCCATGCATATTTTTATTACCGGCATCTCCGGTTTAATCGGCAGAGCGTTAAGCAAAGCACTAATAACAGAAGGTTATACTGTTTCAGGGCTCAGTCGGTCACCCCTGCGGGCCGAAAAACTACTCCCAAATACTATTGAGCTTATCAGCTCTTTTGACCAAACACCCAACAGCAAGATAGACATAATTATCAACCTTGCAGGCGAACCCATTGCAGATAAACGCTGGTCTGCCCAACGCAAACAACATCTGTATAGCTCAAGGGTTGACTTCACCAACCATCTTGTTGAATGGATTAAAAAGCACAATATGAACTTGACCGCTTTTATCTCTGGTTCAGCTGTGGGTTATTATGGTCGACACGGCTGCGAAGCACTTGATGAGCAAGCCAAACCCCACCATGAATATACATATCACTTATGCCACCAATGGGAGCAGGCTGCACTCCAACTATCTCCAGACACTCGAGTTTGTATACTTCGTACAGGTTTAGTATTAAGTCACGAAGGCGGCTTATTACAGAAACTCTATTTTCCTTTTAAGCTTGGGCTCGGTGGGAACCTGGGCTCGGGAGAACAGTACATGAGCTGGATCCATATTGAAGATATGGTCAATGGTATTATTCACCTGATAAAGCACCCACAGATCTTTGGTGCATTCAATTTCACAGCCCCCTACCCGGTCACCAACGCAGAGTTTACGAAGACACTTGCTTCATCGTTAAAAAGACCAGCACACCTCCACCAACCCCCTTTTGTATTAAAAATAATTTTTGGTGAATTGAGCGAAATATTGCTCACAGGACAAAAGGTTATTCCGGTTAAGCTATCCAACTCCGGTTTCAATTTTGCCTACCCTAAAATACACCCGGCCCTGACAAACTGCATCAGTAAAATGTAAAACTCCCAAGCCAATAGACCAGTGTCGTTTTTTCGGCTAATTTGTCGCACATCACGCCTTTATAGACCATACTTTAAACTAATGTTTGGACTAAGATCGCGCAGGGTCGTTAAAGTCAGGAGTGTTGCAAGGTTCAAATGGATGCAGCTATTAGACAACAGTTAAAGCAAAAGGCCAAAATTGAACTGGCATTAATTATTTCAGTTAATGTTTTTCTCTTTTCACTTTTTTCAGAAGCAGACCTTCTAGAATCAATTTACCAATTCTCTCGAGTCCATGAAACCTGGGAGTTGGATGAAATTGTCCCTATTTTTTTCTCGTTAACCATATGTCTGGCGATATACAGCTATCGACGCCAGAAAGATATGGCGATACTTTATGCAGAAGCCAATCGTCTATCTAAAGTTGACCCTCTGACCGACCTCCCTCACCGGCAGGAATTTATTCATCAGATCAGTGAACAGTCAAAAAAAGATAGTGGTGATCTTCCCTTTTTTGCTATAACAGTCAGCCTGAACAATCTTAAAACCATCAACGACCAACATGGTTTTTTACGTGGCGATAAACTTCTGGTAAACATCTCAAAAGTAGTGAAAAACAGCCTTAACTCAATAGAGTACTGCACTCGATGGAGTAGCCGGGACATTATCGTATTCAAACGCTTCGACTCAGAAGGTTCAGCAATGGAGTTTACTGAGCAACTGCAAAGAAAACTTCGTCAGGTACTTTCAGGTAACCACGCACGCCCTGACCTTAGAGTTTCGCTACTGATACTCCCTAAAGAATGTGGTTTGATCAAAATGCTGCAGTATATTTCCGACTTTCTAAGTAGTCCTCAACAAAAGCCCGACCAACAGGTTAAAATCATTACACCCAGCGCCTCCTCTTACGGCGCGATTGAAGCCAAGGAAAAAAAATCCGTGTAATGAACAATTTCTATGCAACATTCCTGTTAGGCCTTATGGCTGTTGTCGCGCCCCTTTGCTCAGCCTCATCACTTATGGCCTATAAGGTTCTCGATGAAAAACTCCATGACGAGAAAGCCTTTACTCAGGGTTTTATCGTTCAGCAAAAAATGCTGTATGAGTCATCCGGTTTATTCGGTGAGTCCTATATCACCGTGTACGATAAGCAAACAAACCAGATATCACTTAAGTACCACTTGCCGAAAAATATTTTTGCCGAGGGACTGACCGTTCGAGGGGATACAGTCTATGTACTGAGTTGGAAAAATGGCACGCTACTTACCTACGACAAAAAAACTTTCTCACCAGGAAAGACATATTCATACACAGGAGAAGGCTGGGGCCTGACACATACAGAGAAACACTTTGCCATGAGCGATGGCTCAAGCACATTGTTCTTCCGTCGTTTCTCAGACTTTGCTGTCGAAAATACACTCACAGTTTCGCTTCAGGGAACCCCGGTTCAACGGCTCAATGAGCTTGAGTATGCCAAGGGCTATATATGGGCTAATGTCTGGCAGAAACCACTTATACTAAAAATACATCCCGATACGGGCATTGTTGAAGGTGTTGCCAACTTGAAAGCATTGTTGCCAAAATTTCACCTTTACCCTAAGGCAGATGTCCTGAACGGCATTGCTTACGACCTGGACACAGACGCGTTTTGGGTAACGGGCAAATTCTGGCCCAAACGCTATTTGATTCAATTCGACTCTGGAACCACCAAAAACCCTTAAGATACCCTGGCATTTTTTATTAAAACGCCTAAAATGCGCGCAATTCACTCTTTCTGATTTTTACTATGGCTACTGAATTACTTTCTCCTGCGGGAACCCTAAAGAGCATGCGTTACGCCTTCGCCTACGGAGCTAACGCCGTTTACGCTGGACAACCACGCTATAGCCTGCGTGTTCGCAACAACGAATTTAACAAGATAGAAAACCTCGCAGCGGCAATAGAGGAAGCCCATCAGCAGGACAAGCTGTTCTATCTGGCAAGCAACATATCACCACACAACGACAAGGTTAGAAGTTATCTTCGTGACCTTGAACCCGTCATCGAAATGAAACCCGACGCATTAATCATGTCCGATCCAGGTCTGATTATGATGGTGAGAGAAAAGTGGCCAGAGCAACCTGTTCATCTGAGTGTCCAGGCTAATGCAGTGAACTATGCCACGGTAAAATTTTGGGCGAACCAAGGTATAGAAAGGGTTATCCTTTCTCGAGAACTATCGCTCGATGAAATTGAAGAGATTCGTCAACAATGCCCCGATACTGAGTTGGAGGTTTTTGTCCATGGTGCGCTATGTATTGCCTACTCAGGCCGTTGCCTGTTATCAGGCTATATGACGCACCGCGATTCTAATCAGGGCGCTTGCACTAACTCATGCCGCTGGGAATACAACTCGCATGAAGCAAAAGAAAATGATTTTGGTGATCTGATTGCAGTTGATAGCTCACCGGCGCAAAACTGGGATCCGGAAAACGAAGTCCAGCCAGTTTTATTGCAGGAAAGAAATCGCCCTGGTGAATACATGCCGGCATATGAAGATGAGCACGGCACTTACATCATGAACTCAAAAGATTTGAGAGCAGTGCAACACGTGGAACGCTTGGTAAAAATGGGAGTGCAATCCTTAAAGATTGAAGGAAGAACCAAATCTCACTACTACGTTGCACGTACCGCTCAGGTTTACCGACGAGCAATCGATGCCGCAGAAGCGGGTATTCCATTTGATATGAAGCTAATGCGAGAACTTGAGCATCTAGCCAATCGAGGTTATACCGAAGGTTTTTATCGACGGCATGTTCCTAGCGAATACCAGAATTATGACAACGGCGTGTCCAGCAATAAAGCGCAACAATTTGTTGGTGAAGTAATTGATTATGATGAACAAAGCGGTTGGCTATCACTGGAAGTGAAAAACCGTTTCGAAATCGGTGACGACCTGGAACTTATTACCCCTACTGGTAATATGCCTTTTAGTTTAGATACTTTGGAAACACTCAAAGGACAAAAAATTGAAATCGCTCCTGGCTCCGGCCATCAGGTTCGAATTCAGCTCCCTGAGCTTGACCGCTCTATACTCGACTATGCCATGGTCATGCGCCATATATAAAAACTATGCAGAAACCTCTTTCAGAATATAACTCAATCGTTGTTCTTACCGGTGCCGGGGTTTCTGCAGAATCTGGCCTAAAAACATTTCGTGACAACAATGGACTATGGGAAGGACACGACGTCAGTGAAGTGGCGACTCCCGAAGCCTTTGAAATCAACCCCGCATTAGTCCACAGCTTTTACAACGCGCGAAGAAATCAACTTCTCGAAGAAGCCAAACCCAATCTGGCGCATAAATCATTATCAAGATTTGAAGCCGAATTTAACGGCGGATTTACTTTAATCACACAGAACGTCGATAACCTGCATGAGCAAGCCGGAAGCCAAAATGTTATTCATATGCATGGTGAACTGTTACAGGTTCGCTGTATTAACACCGGTATCGTATTTCAATGGACTGAAGACCTAACCACCCAAACTCACTGCCCTTGCTGCAAGATCGCCGGAAGTCTACGACCAAACATCGTCTGGTTCGGTGAAATTCCAATGCACATGCATGAAATAGAAGAAGCATTAAGCCATTGTGATTTATTTGTTTCGATTGGAACCTCGGGCAACGTTTATCCCGCTGCAGGCTTTGTTCAATTGGCGAATGCCATGGGTGCAACCACGCTGGAATTAAACCTCGAACCCAGCCTTACTCAAAGCGCATTTGCATTTGCTCACTACGGTCCTGCGACAGAAATCGTACCCAGCTACTTTTCTATTTAATCTACCTCCTATTTTCTACTGATCCTCGATCTGAATTTCGCAACCGTTGATTTCCATCAAGGGCAAATGGATGCAATTCTCTAGACTTTCACGCATGCAGACACAAAACTCAAAATCAAACGTTACCGAATTAAAGCCCGTAGGCTCCCGCAACATTAACGGGGCTGACGAGGGCCTTTTGACTCGAATTAGCAGTTACCTGAAAGATAAGCGGGCGCTAGTTAATGTCTGCTTGAACACCAAACGCTTGGAAAGTGTTTCTAAAGAAGAGCACTCAGCCATCGCTTTGGTGGTTAAGGAACTGGAGATATGGTCCAGATTGCTGGGCAAGCGCGATGTCGATGTCTTGCAAATCAGACATCCCTTCCTGTATCTGGCTCCAAGCGACCTGACCGAGTTTCGCCACATCCTGGCTTCCAGATTCCACCTGTCAGAGTCTGATGCGCGCCAGCATCGTGCGGTTTCCAAGATCGAAGACTTGTCCGAAGATGGATTAGCTCTGCTCAAAGGTCTTGGTTTTAACCAATTCCAAATATGCGCAACACAACGCGGAAACGACCTCGAAGACTGCATTGCAGCAATAGAGCTCATCCGCAAATACGACTTCCCCTGTGTCGGAATCCAAATTACTGACGCAGATTGTCTAGGAGAAATGCGAGAACTTATCACCGGCATAACTGCAAAATGCCATCCTGATTTTATTTTCCTCGGTAGTCAGACCGGATTACTGGACTTGACAGACTGCTGGAAACCGGAAATCTATCAGTACAAAGCTGACCAACCTAGGAATACAGCAGTGCTCTACGATCAGGATATTTCTGTACAAAACAACTGTTTAAGTATTGGCCCGGAAGGAACCAGTTACTTAAATGATGAGTTGTTACAGAACTATTGCGACCATGAACGTTACTCAAATGCAATTCAAGCGGACAAGCTTCCAGTCAATTCGGGTATAAAAGGTCGACTTTCTAAAGCAAACCGTTAAAAAATAAAGGAAAACAGCAAGTTGCTATGCTTGACCTTTATTTTTTGCTCAAATTCGCTTATTCTTCGCCGCGCAAAACATTTGTTTTATCGTCTGTTTATTTAGGCGTCTATACTAAAACAAATGACATGTTCGTCTCTTTGTCGAGACCTCTAGTAGGCTTGCAAAAGCTTTTGGGATTAATTTACCTATGGCGACAAATGTTTTGAGCGCTCACCGATGTCACAGTAACCCCCAAGTAAATTGTGCAGACTGCCGTCTTGCCTCGATTTGCTTACCAATCAGTTTAGAAATAGAAGATATAAACAAGCTGGATGATATTATTCAGCGTGGCCGACCAGTACAAAAAGGCGACCACATATATCATGCAGGCAACGAATTCAAATCCGTTTACGCATTGCGCTCAGGTGCAGTGAAGACCATAAAGGTTACTCAAGACGGGCAGGAACAAGTCACCGGCTTTTATCTCCCAGGCGAACTCATCGGTATGGATGGTTTAGCCACAAACAATCACAGTAATTCAGCCATTGCTCTGGAAACTTCCGCGGTATGTGAAATTCCATTCACCCGTCTAGAAGAATTAAGCACGCGCTTACCTAATCTACAAAGACGTTTTTTCCAGTTAATGAGTAAAGAGATTACCCACGATCAGCAACTTATTACTCTATTAAGCAAAAATAGTGCAGATGAACGTGTGGCTTCCCTGCTCCTTAGCATCTCGACTCGAAATAGTAATCGAGGCTTATCTGCTAACGAGTTCTACTTGCCTATGTCACGCTCAGATATTGGGAACTACCTTGGACTAACCATTGAAACCGTTAGTCGGGTATTAAGCCGTCTCCACAAACAGGGAATGATTGAGCTAGACAAGAAACACGTTGTTATCAAAGATATGGATGAACTAAAGAGTACGGCCTCGATCCCGTCCATATAAGATAAAATCTACGAAATATTAAAGTGGCCACCGTGTGTGAAGCGATGGCCAGTTTTCCGGTAAAAAACAAACTCAGCCTTTAGTAGTAGCCGCTTCTCTCCTATTTCCAATGCTCCCAGTCCATTTTATTATTCACCCTACCTTTCTTTAATAACAGAATTGACGCTTAAGGCAACATTTTTATAGCTTTTTGACTATTTTATAAACTCTTTCAGCAACCTGATGTAAAAAATTTTATTCAGAATAAAATAATATAAAAACAATCCACGTAATTCCGTTTAACCTATTAAAAATGAGAATTACTATACTTTTCAATAAGTTAAGCTGGGATGCATACATTACGCATTAATGCGAAAAAAGCGCCTTTTAAAACTTACAGTCACCCATATCATCTTTTAAATTTCAAATAAGAATAAGCAACAAGGAACTGTGTCACAATTTTCTTGACAATTATTTTGGTGCGACTTTTAATTAATACAGAGGTCGTACTTTTTGTAAACAATATTAAACACGGCAGGGTGGCTGCTATGAAATATCTAGCTTTCATATTATCAATTCTTGGCTTGTTAGTTGGGTCTTCAGCGGCGTTTGGATGCGACGAAAAGTGCAAAAAAGAAGAAGCCCAGGCAACACATAATGTAAATTTTCCAGGTTACCTGTCCTGGAATTTCTGCGAAGACACTCGTACACAGTTCATGGCTTCAGCCATACCGAGCCTTGAAAAATACCGAGATGGCGAAATTGACACTCGTTACAAAGGTCCGCTAAAAAATATCAAAAGCTTCGTCAATCAACGCAAAGACTGGTTAGCAGAATGCGATGAGTATATGAAGCTTACCGGTAAGGGCCGCATCTTTGATGACAGTAAAACCACCGGACAAATTTTCGCCGCGATGGATTCCGTCACCAAGGAGCTGGATGCCTTGATTGCTGGGGCGACATATTCAAATGAATATGGCGATGATTCTGCGGCTCAGGTCAGAAGTCGATTTGATAGTTTGCTCAAACTGGTGGACGATCACAAAACACTTATGCACCTTAAAGGGAAATATGTTTCACGATAATATTCTGTAACTCATGTCTCTCACAAAAAAAACGACAGTTCACACTGTCGTTTTTTTTGTTTTCAATTTCAACACGATTCAATTGCAGTATTCGGAAGTAAAAACTATAAGTGGTTACTATTGAGTGGAACTTGCGGGAATATGTAGCCCTCTGCCCTGTGATTAGCTAAAGAACAAACCTTAATAGTTAAATGTAAACTCGACGAACAGCACTACTCACCTGTTTATTTTTTATGTGTTTCTGTTCTTTTGAAGCCAACCCTTAAGATCATATCAATCACAATCGATTTATAGCTGATCCTGCATATAAGATAACTTGCCGTATTCTCGACTAAAATAATCCAAAAATTAGCATTCCAGCTCTTTTCTTTGAGCTTTTTGTGCAGCATCCATGATCGCTTTTAAACCTGCTCGAATTAGTCGAACCTGTTCAACAGCAGAAGAATCTTCAGGAAAATGGCTAGGTATAACACCTTCGGGTTGTGAGGGACTTCCCTCAACAGCAAGGCGAAAGCCAGAATTATGATAAGCAGATGCGGATGCTAGATCCACATTCCAAGCGTCAAAGTCCATCTTAGCCTCTCCATCGAGTTACTCTGATTTGATCGGGTGACAGCACCGAAATTACTGGGCGCACTTTACTCTTGAGCATAGTGAATTTCTAGTAGAAAATGGAAAAAAACAACCGTATTACATCACCAAAGATAGTGTTTATTCTCATCAATAGCCACTTCAACAGCAAATAATTATTAATTTAGCCTTTCACCATTTCCAAAAAACGAACATCTTATTTATAAGAAAAACCTGATAAATAAAATCACTCATTTCTTATTTTTAATTTCTATGCAAAAGAATAGACAACTGTTTGATTGAAGATGATATTTCTTGCTCCGTCAAAGCGCCAAAACCAAATCGAATATGGTTACTTTTCTCACCCTCTTTGCCAAAAAGAGTTTCCGTATGAAAATCACTATGTTTGAGTTTTTCTATATTGCGTTCGTCTATCAAGTTTTCGATGTTTACCCATATTGCCATTCCTCCCGCTGGCACAGAAAACGAAACATCTTCTCCAAATACCCGTAGAAATTCCTGGATAGAAAAATCTCTTCGAGACTGATACAGCTTTCGAGTTTTGCGAATATGCTTTTTGACTTCTCCTGAATCCATTAACTCGGCCAGAGCCAGCTCAGTGACTGAATTTCCCTGCCGATCGATTAACAAAATCTCCTGTGCTGCACGATCTATAAAATGTTGGTCCGCCACCATATACCCCAAACGCAACCCAGGTGCAAAGACCTTCGATAACGATCCGATATGAATAACATTTTCAGATTCAGGAAGACTCGCTAATGGGGGAATGGGTCGACTTTCATAATGAAATTCATGATCGTAATCGTCTTCAACGATAGAGAACCTGTGCGATCGAGACAGCGATAATAACTTCAAACGCCGCTCCATCGACATACACACGGTTGTCGGGTATTGATGGTGAGGGGTAGTATATAAGCCAGCGACTTGGTGCTCTGCCAAAATACGCTGCAAATCTTCAATATCCAACCCATGCTCATCAATTCTGCAACGCACGACCTCAAAGCCACAAGATTCAAAGGACGCCTGCGCTGGCGGATAACTTAACTCTTCCAGAACAATTACCCCTTTCTTCGGGTCCAGTACTCTGGAAGCAATAAATATCCCCATTTGGCTGCCGCGAACAGTACATATTTGTTCAAGTTCGACATGAACAAAACGTTCCATTTTGAGCATTCTTTGAATTGCCAACCGCAACTCTTTCGTTCCCCGTGGGTCGCCATAACCTAAACTTCTTTGCCGCACAGATTGAATTAACGCTCGGCGATAAGCTCGCGACAGTACCTCATAGGGAATCAATCTCACATCGGGAATACCATCATTTGCACCAAACACGGCTTCCACACCGGACAACACATCTTGATAGAGCTCAGAAAGTAATCCCCCAGCGCTTCGTGTTTCTCGCGCAATATCCAAAAGCCTGAGGTTTTCAATAGAGATCTCTTGCTCAGGAAGAACATCCGAAACAAACGTTCCCCTTCTTGCCTGAGAAACAAGCCAGCCTTGTGCCTCTAACTCCTCGTAGGCGGACTGCACGGTTTTTCGATTTATCCCAAGCTGTTGAGCCATCGAACGAGACCCGGGAATCATCATTCCCGGTGTCAACCGACCTTTTTGAATATCTGCAGTTAACCGATTAACCAGCTTGGCATGTATGGACTCACCATCACAGTCCTTCAGCCACAGTTTAGTTTGCCAAGGTCTAAGCATCTCCCCTCCTCTGGACCAGAATACATTTAAAAACTGGATGTTATTAGTGGTCCAGCAAATCGATAGTCTGCCGCTTCTTGTTAAGAAACACAACCACTCGCGGAGTCCCCCATGAAAACAGCCTCTCTGGCAAAAGAGCAACTGATGCAGCAAGCTCAAAACAGTATGAACCTCACCCAAGACCTGGAGCTGAGTGATAATCAAAAGCTCGCATTAACCTGTCGTATCCTTTTTGATAAAGGCCACGACGCTGGTTTGGCCGGGCAAATTACCTGCCGCGCAGACACTCCCCAAACGTTTATCACCCAACGCTTTGGTTTAGGTTTTGATGAAATCACAGCAGAAAACCTGTTAACCGTGGACCAAGACTTGAAACCGCTTGATGGGCAATGCATGGCCAATCCAGCAAATCGCTTTCATACCTGGATTTACAACGAACACCCGGATGTGAATTGCATCATCCACACCCACCCCACTCATGTCGCGGCGCTTTCGATGCTGCGTGTGCCACTAACGATTGCCCAGATGGACACTTGCGCTTTATTTCAGGATTGCGCCTTTTTAAATGAATGGCCTGGCGTTCCTGTCGGGAATGAAGAAGGCATGATTATTTCTAAAGCCCTCGGATCTAAACGTGCAGTTCTATTGGCTCACCACGGTCAGTTAGTCGTCGGGAAAACAATCGAGGAAGCTTGCAATCTCGCAATATTAATCGAGCGCGCTGCGCGTTTACAGCTGCTGGCAATGTCTGCCGGTCAAATCCAACCATTACCAATGGAACTCGCAGCCGAAGCTCACGATTGGGTTTCAACGCCAAAACGTAATCAAGTGAACTTTTCTTACTACGCCAGACAAGCACTTAAAAACCACCCTAATTGCATATAAGGAACCCTCTGATGAACTTATCCGGTATTATCGCTTACCCTATCACCCCTTTTACAGAAGACGAGCAAGGTATTAACTACCCTATTCTCGCGGAAACGATTGAGCTTTTAATCCGCAATGGCAGTGATGCTATCGCACCTCTTGGTAGCACAGGAGAGAGTTCCTATCTTTCTCTGAACGAATGGAAACAGGTGGCCGAGTTTTCGGTCAAACAAGCGGCTCAACGCGTTCCCGTTATTATTGGGATTTCCGAACTGACCACCGAGCAGGCGATTGTAAAAGCAAAATATGCGGAAATGATTGGTGCCGATGGCATTATGGTTATTCCCGTCTCGTATTGGAAACTAACCGATCAGGAAATTTACGATTACTATCAGGCAATCTCTGACTCAACTTCTCTGCCAATAATGGTTTATAACAACCCGGCGACCAGTGGTGTCGACATGTCCCCGGAACTGATAGTGAGCATGTTTTTTGAAATACCTAATATAAAAATGGTGAAGGAAAGTACCGGCGATATTCAACGGATGCACCGAATCTATAAGCTATCTTCCGGTAAACTGCCATTCTTTAATGGTAGCAACCCTCTCGCTTTTGCTGCGCTATGTGCCGGAGCAAGTGGCTGGTGCACAGCCGCACCAAATTTGCTCGGCAAGCTGCCGAAGACGCTTTACGAGAAAGTGAAGGAAGGTAAATTAGCAGACGCCCAAGAAGTTTTTTATCAGCAACTTCCACTCCTGCGTTACATTGTTGCCGGTGGGTTACCCAAAACCATCAAGGCAGGCTTATCTGTAAAAGGAATAGACGCTGGTCAACCACGTAAACCCTTGCATAGTGCTGACGCGACTGAACGGAAAAAGCTTCAACAGATGCTCGTTAGTATCGAAGGTTAAACCTTATGGTCAGAGTATCGGCGTAGAAGTCTGATATTCTGACCATCTCAACATCTATGCCTATTTATTTTTTATGACCATCATGCAGAAAGACACAGATACAGAAAACACAGAGTCGATTTTTGATAAAGAACACTCTCTTCAGAATATCCAGAAAAATCTGTTAGCAGTACAACATCAAATTGAAAGCACATGTAAAACATCAAATCGGAGCAGCAAGAGCGTTCGACTTTTACCCGTCAGCAAAACATTTAGCTCTGAATATATTCGTTTAGCCTATGCCATAGGCTGTACAACATTTGGCGAAAATAAAGTTCAGGAAGCCCAGAAAAAATATCAAGAAACCTGTGACATACCAGATCTACACTGGGCGATTATTGGGCATCTGCAAACCAATAAAGCGAAGTACGTTGCTCGTTTTGCCAGTGAATTTCATGCTCTGGATAGTCTTCACCTTGCAAAAGAACTTGATCGTAGACTACAAATGGAGGGGCGCTCTCTGAATGTGTACATTCAGGTCAATACATCTGGAGAGAAAAGCAAATACGGTTTAGAGCCGGATCACGTGGAAGCATTCATCAAACAACTCCCCGTGTTTTCTTCCCTACAAGTAAAAGGATTAATGACCCTCGCGATAAATAACAGAAATGCAGAACAAATTCGAATGTGTTTTTCTACATTACGAAACTTACGCAATCAATTACGACAAAAAACGCCGGCAGGTATTGAACTGAACGAACTCTCTATGGGGATGTCTGGAGACTACAAAATCGCAATTAAAGAAGGAGCAACGGTATTACGAATTGGCCAGGCAATATTCGGCGCACGGAGTTTACCTGACAGCTATTATTGGCCTAAATAATTTTAGTATCGTTATTTATCCTACTCAATTGTAGCGCTATAGCCTTGCCGAAAAAATCGAGAAAGCTATAGCAGCAACCGTACTTAATCTTTCCATGCAGAGCAACGAATTACACTGCAAAAATTCCCACGATGATAGTGTTCTTCTTTATCAGCAATAACATCCGCTTTCACATTCCCAAAAGTCGTGTCAGGCTTATGCTTAATTCCTTCGTAAAAAGACTGAATGATATTTTCTTTAAAATCTGGCGTTCGAGGAAATGCTTTAACAATCGCATTTCTGTCTTCCTCACTGAACTCCTGATATGTTAAACCAAGCACGTCCATTTCAACCCCGGCGGTAACAAGTGCAACGACCGGATGCATATGGACAGGTACCCCTGGAGTAGTATGTAAGGCAATCGCAGTCCAAACGGTGTAGACGTCATCTTCAGGAATACCATAACTGCGTAAAAAATCACGAGCGGCGTGAGCGCCATCCACTTCAAACCGCTCATTCTCACTACTATGGCTTGGCATCAATCCAATATCGTGGAACATAGCACCGGTGTAAAGCAACTCGCGATCAAACTTCAACTCTCTTTTCAAACCAGACAAAACACCAAAACAGTAAACCCGGCTGGAATGGTTGAACAATAATTCCGTCTCAGTATCACGAATATACTCAGTGACAGCCCTGGCCAGGTTAGAGTCAGGAATGGAAATCTCTTTACTGATACGAGCCATATTATGTACCTCCAATTAAATTTCTATGTGCAGATAGAATAAATTGGGGTTAACATGTCCTCAATCGACTTAATACGTCTTAAAAGGACAATTTCAGATCGTGAGAGCCATCATTACCAATGAAAACCAAAAGCATCGTTATCGCCGCGGTACAAGGAGTCCAACTACTCGATGTATCAGGTCCGCTGGATGTCTTCGCAGAAGCTAATATTCAAGCAAAATATCAAGCATATCGACTTTTAATCGCATCTCACGGACCTGAACCTGTTCGCAGTTCATCGGGTGTTCGTTTGATCCCTGACTTAACCTTCTCATCTAAGGACGAGGAATCTATCGATACTTTACTCGTTGCGGGTTGCCCAAACGCCGAGAAAATCAATGAAAATAATGCACTAACCGACTGGCTCTCGGAGCAAATCCCCAAGACCAAACGTTATGGTTCAGTCTGTACTGGCGCATTCTTTCTGGCTGCTACCGGTTTACTTAACGGACGAAGAGTTACGACTCACTGGGCTCATGCCGAACAGCTCGCTGAACAATACCCTGAGCTTATTGTTGAAAAAGATGCAATTTATATTAGTGACGGACCGTCACGCACCGCTGCGGGAGTTACCGCTGGGCTTGATCTTGCTCTTTCTCTTGTAGAAGAAGACCTTGGTAACGAAATAGCCAAGCGGGTTGCAAGTCAGCTCGTCATGTTTTTTAAACGGCCTGGAGGCCAAATACAGTTTAGCCGGAATCGGGAAGCTGTTCCGGCAGGTCGCTCAGCACTTCAGGAGTTACAGCGATGGATTGCGGCTAACCCGAACCTTGACCATACAATTTCCAGCCTCGCGCAACGCCTAAACTTAAGTCGACGCCACTTTTCACGAATGTTTCGCGATGAAGTGGGTATCACTCCGGCAAACTGGATCAAAGAGGCACGGATAGAAGCGGCTCGTCGATTACTTGAACAAGGAAATTTCGCTCCAAAACAAATAGCCGCGCTTTGTGGCTTTGCCAATTCAGATACGCTAAGGCGAGCTTTCGTTTCTCTTGTGGGCGTGACACCAGCAGAATACCGAAAACATTTTTCGTTAATGAAGAAAAAAGAATAGAAAACACTTATACAAATGAACATCCACTCGAACTAGCAGACGTATCAGAATAAATAAAATAGAAACTTTTTAAAGCAGCGTTTTTATTTATCTAAAAGACTATGTATAGGTAGAGTTAATAGAAGATAAAGCATAGACAACAAAAAATAACTTCAAACAATTACAAAGTATATTTATAAAAAATCCAAGAGGAGTAAGCCCTACAACATACAGAACTTATTCCCCTAGAATTTAATGCTCTAGAACTTAGCCCTTAATTCGGCGTATACCTAAGCCCAACAACCCCAATAGCATCAGAGCAATAGAACTTGGTTCTGGCACAGAAACAGGTTCAGAGGCAAAACGTAAGTTATCGTATGCAATACCTGCTGGGTCTGTGTTACTGATTGTCACACCAGCGAAAGCAACTGTGGAGCTGAATGTGTAGTTTTCGTTGAAGACAGCCATAGACAAGCTATCCACTAAAGAACCATCTCTAGCAAAAAAATCAAATGTTGCAGCACCATTTGCTTCAGCACCACCAATAAGCATGCCTAGACTAAAAATATCGTAGTCGAACAACATAGAAACAACACCTTCACCGATATCACTACCGGCTATCCCACCAGCAAGGCCAGCTGCACCTTGTATCGCCCAGATACCATCGTTCGCAGAAGTTGTGCCCAGAGTCAAAGAACCAGTCGGAGTACCGGAAACTGTTTCAAACCCGCTACCACCTGGATCAATTACAGTTTGACCAACAAAGTGCTCACCAACCGAAACACCATTTCCATCAAAATAGGCGCTCGCACCGGAAGGCAAAGTAGAGAAATCTTCCATCAGTGGATCTGATGACACTACATTACTCACAGAAACAGGTAATGCTAATGCGACCGAAGACATGATTGATAAAGTAAACAACGCAACCACTTTTCTTATTGTCATATTATGTATCCCTTAATTATTGCTTGTCGTTAATGGTATTTCACCATTCAGCAATTACTGTACCAGTGAAAAAAAAACGATTCAGATCAACAGGTTATATTTAACTTGGATGAAATGAATAATTATTCCTGTAAAAAAAACTGACAAGCCAAGAACAACTGTTATGACTTAAAATTCAATGCATTCGTAAATACGAATTATTACCAAAGGCCTAAACGGAAAGCATTTATATAATTATTAAGAGGCGTTAGATTTAATTACGAATCAAGAGAGGTAGAAAAACTTTATAGGCTAGAAAATAAAACAAAATCAGGCATGACTGCCGACAACTGGACACTATGTTTTGCTTAAAAAAGAAATATTCCGCTGAGAAATAAAACAATATTGTAATTTCTCAGCGGATAAAATTATTTAATAATGCCCTATTCCCACTCAATAGTAGCAGGTGGTTTACTGGACACATCGTAAGTCACGCGAGAAACACCAGAGATTTCGTTAATAATTCTATTGGATACTTTCTCCAATAACTCATATGGCAGATGTGCCCAACGAGCCGTCATGAAATCTATGGTTTCTACCGCACGTAAGGCAATTACCCACTCGTAGCGACGCGCATCACCAACAACACCAACGGATTTAACAGGCAGGAATACGGCAAATGCCTGACTGGTTTTGTGGTACCAACCTGACTCATGTAATTCCTGAATAAAAATTGCGTCTGCCTCGCGAAGAATGTCGGCATATTCTTTTTTCACTTCACCGAGAATGCGAACACCTAAACCTGGCCCAGGGAATGGATGACGGTAAACCATATCGTATGGTAGGCCAAGTTCTAAACCAATCTTTCTCACTTCGTCTTTAAATAACTCACGTAACGGTTCAACCAGTTCCATTTCCATTTTGTCAGGCAAACCACCCACATTATGGTGGGATTTAATCACATGCGCTTTCCCGGTTTTGGCCGCCGCAGACTCAATAACGTCTGGGTAGATTGTACCTTGCGCCAACCAGTTAACGCCTTGAAGCTTTTTCCCTTCTTCTTCAAATACGTCGATAAACTTATTACCAATAATTTTTCGTTTTTGTTCCGGGTCCTGAACACCTTTCAAGTTATCAAGGAACATGGCTTCTTTATCTGCACGAATAACTTTGACGCCCATGTTTTTAGCAAACATGTCCATCACCTGGTCGCCTTCATTCTTGCGCAGAAGTCCGTTATCCACAAAAACGCATGTCAGCTGATCACCAATAGCTCGGTGTAAAAGTGCTGCGACAACAGAGGAATCCACGCCGCCAGACAAACCAAGTAAAACTTTGTCTTTTCCAACTTGATCGCGAACACGTTCTATCGCATCTTCAACAATATTGGCCGGAGTCCAAAGCGCTTCACACTCACAAAGTTGCAGTACAAAATGCTCAAAAATACGTTTCCCTTGAAGAGTGTGTGTCACTTCAGGGTGGAACTGTACCCCGTAGAAACGCTTTTCTTCGTTGTACATACCAGCAATAGCACAAGAATCGGTGGAAGCCATTAATTGAAAGCTTTCTGGCATTTGTACCACTTTATCGCCGTGGCTCATCCACACATCCAGCAACGCTTCACCGTCATGACTTACATGGTCTTTGATATCCTGAAAAAGGCGACTTTCACCCTCTACTTTTACCTGAGCATAGCCAAACTCACGGATATTCGACCCTTCAACCTTACCACCAAGCTGTTCGGCCATAGTCTGCATGCCATAGCAGATTCCCAATACAGGTACGCCAAGGGTAAAGACCACTTCAGGGGCTCTGGGCGACTGCCCTTCTGTCACAGATTCCGGGCCACCGGCGAGAATAATACCTTTAGGGTTAAATTCACGAATTTCTTCATCCGTCATATCAAAAGCACGAATCTCAGAATAAACACCAATTTCCCGTACACGACGAGCGATGAGTTGAGTGTACTGAGAGCCAAAATCAAGAATAAGGATACGCTGAGCGTGGATATCAATGGACATAAGCGCTTCTGTCTAATTTAAAGAGGTGGTGGTAAGTGTTACGCCGCGGATGCGGCGCAACAGTACAGTTAGTTTAGCGTCCAGACACGGGATAGTTTGGCGCTTCTTTGGTAATAGTGACATCGTGAACATGACTTTCACCCATGCCAGCAGCAGTCACACGAACAAATTCTGGTTTAGTTCTCATCATTTCCATATCCGTGGAACCGGTATACCCCATAGACGCCCGCAATCCACCCATTAATTGATGAACGATTGCTGACAACGGCCCTTTGTAAGGAACACGTCCTTCAATACCCTCTGGTACAAGCTTTTCTAAACCTTGGCTTGAATCCTGGAAATAACGGTCAGAAGACCCCTGGGTTTTACCCATTGCCCCCAAAGACCCCATGCCCCGGTATGATTTATATGTACGCCCCTGATATAGCTCTACTTCACCTGGAGCCTCTTCGGTACCGGCAAACATGGAACCCATCATAACCGCGTGAGCACCGGCAACAATAGCTTTAGAGATATCACCAGAGAAACGAATTCCACCATCGGCAATGACAGGTACATCAGTGCCTTTCAACGCATCAACTACATTCGCAATTGCCGAAACCTGCGGCACCCCTACACCCGTAACGATTCGAGTTGTACAAATAGAACCAGGGCCAATACCCACTTTTACGCCATCCGCACCAGCTTCAACCAAGGCTTTGGCCGCCTCGCCCGTGGCAATATTACCGCCAATAACCTGAATGTCTGGGTAGTCCTTCTTGATTTTTCGCACACGTTCAATCACGTTTTGCGAGTGTCCGTGAGCAGTATCAACGACCAATACGTCTACACCCGCTTCTATCAAGGCTGCAACACGGTCATCAGTATCTGGGCTGGTTCCTACGGAAGCACCAACGATCAAACTACCATTTACGTCTTTTGATGCATTCGGGAAGGTTTCGGCTTTGTTAATGTCTTTAACAGTTATCAAACCACACAGGTCGAAATTATCGTTCACCACCAGAACCTTCTCGATTCTGTGTTGATGGAGCAAAGCTCTAACGGTTTCAGCCTCGGTTCCTTCTTTCACGGTTACCAGTTTTTCTTTGGGTGTCATGATACTGGCGACACTTGCACTCAGGTTCGTTTCAAAACGAACATCCCGCCCAGTCACTATCCCCACCAAATCTTTGCCATCTAATACAGGTACGCCAGAAATTTTGTTTTTCTGGGTAAGAGCAATCAACTCGCTGATGGTGGCACTGGATTCAATAGTGATCGGATCTTTTACTACACCCGCTTCAAACTTTTTAACTGCCCGAACTTCTCGAGCCTGGTCTTCAATCGACATACTCTTGTGGATAATACCAATACCGCCCTCTTGCGCTAACGCAATGGCTAAACCCGATTCAGTTACCGTATCCATCGCCGCCGAGACCAACGGGATATTGAGAGACAAATTACGTGTCAACTTGGTTTTTAATGACACATCTTTCGCGGTTACGGATGAGTAGCCAGGAACCAATAAAACATCGTCAAAGGTAAGCGCTTCTTGAGCAATCCTTAACATAAAACTACCGCCTTAGGTTGGGTGAGGTCGCATGAAGAAAACCCGACATTATAGATGCTCCGGGATGATGGGTAAACAGAGTGAGGATGGTGTCTAGGCGAAATCAACGTTAAAATGGCCCTCATGACTGATTTATTTTCTCCTGCATTCCCCCAAAACAACCCTGAGCGAAAAGTGCTCAGCGTTTCTCAATTAAATCGAAAAGCCAAACAGCTGCTTGAAATGCACCTACCCATGATTTGGCTAGAGGGTGAGATATCCAATCTCAGCAAGCCTGGTTCCGGCCATTGGTACTTCACCTTAAAAGACGAGAATGCCCAGGTACGCGCCGCCATGTTTCGTGGTCGCAATAGCTTGGTAAAAAACCCACCCAATAATGGTGACAAAGTATTAGTACGTGCCAGGGTAAGCATTTACGAAGGACGCGGAGATTACCAGCTTATCGTCGAACACATGGAAGATGCCGGTTTTGGCATACTGCAAAAGCGTTATGAAGAGCTAAAAGCCAAGCTTGCCACAGAAGGTCTGTTCGACCAATCACATAAAAAGCCTCTACCTCAGATCCCTAATCATATCGGGGTAATCACTTCCCCCACAGGCGCAGCCATCCGGGATGTATTAAGCGTTCTAAAACGTCGCTTCCCACTTTGTCCAGTCACAATTCTGCCTGCCCCCGTCCAAGGTGATGGTGCCCACGAAAAACTCATCTCGGCACTAAAGTACGCAGATGAAAGTAGTCAGTTTGACGTTATATTGCTGTGTAGGGGCGGTGGCTCTATTGAAGATTTATGGGCATTTAATTCGGAAGATCTGGCAAGATCGATATTTGATGCGCATACACCGGTTGTATCCGCTGTTGGTCATGAGATCGATTTTACCATCGCAGATTTTGTCGCAGACCATCGCGCACCTACCCCTTCTGCTGCTGCGGAGCTGCTGAGCCCGGATAGCGATCAGCTATTGATCCATATTTATAATCAAGAGCAAACCCTTCGTCAGCAAATCACAGATATCATTTCCCGGCACCGACAGTCGCTTAATTTGCTCAGTGCGAAAATTAAGCATCCTGGAAATCAAATTCAGCAATGGATGCAAAAGCTTGATCACCTGGAACTGAAACAATTAAATGCCGTGAGCAATACCATTGCTCAACGCAAAAACAACGTTATGCAGCTGGACGCAAGATTACAACGTTGCTCCCCGGCTAATAGAATTCAGCTTGATAAGCAAAAGCTTAGTCAAATCAGCGAAAAACTTTTTTATCTGATTAACCAAACGCTCAAGCAAAAAAAATATGGCCTAACCAAAGCCGCAGAATCACTGGATATCGTCAGCCCTCTTTCAACCCTAAAAAGAGGCTATTCCATTGTAAAAACCGAAAAAAACACCGTTGTAAAATCAGCAAGTCAACTGACCAAGCAACAAGAAATTGAGATTCAGTTTGGCCAAGGCAAAGCCAAGGCAAGCGTTCTGGAAATTGATCCCACCTGAAACCGGCTAGACAGTAAATAGAAATTCGTTAACCATGTAGAGGGGCTGTTGCAATTTGCAGCCCGGTTACCCACTCACGCCAGAGCCCAAAACGATATGGAACACTCAAACCCACATATTGCCGTGCCCTACCTCATTGAGACAGTTGCTTTTTTGCTGACGGTGGTCGTTATTGTTCCATTATTTAAAAAGCTGAAAATCAGTCCAATTCTCGGCTATCTCGCTGTTGGGGCAATTATTGGCCCACATAGTATTGCTTTGGTTAAAGATGCACAGGAAGTGCAGCACCTCGCTGAGCTGGGGGTTATATTCTTATTGTTCACCATTGGTCTTGAACTGTCTTTTGATCGCCTCAGATCCTATTCAAAACTTATCTTTGGGCTTGGCACCATGCAGGTGCTCTTTTCCGCACTCGCTATCGGCGCTGTCGCAGTTTTATGGGGTAACCCGGTTAAAGCCTCGATTATTATTGGCTTGTGTCTGGCGTTATCATCAACGGCCATGGTGGTTCAACTTTTAAAAGAAAGCGGGCAAATGTCAGCCACCCACGGACGCACCAGTTTTGCGGTGCTGCTCTTACAAGACCTGGCCGTTGTTCCCATACTTATTTTGCTATCGGTGTTTGGCAGCCAGAGCGAGCAGAATATCTGGCACAGCATTGCGATTTCTTTAATACATGCCTTTTCGGCTGTTGGCTTAATTATTATTCTCGGTCGCTATGTTCTACGTTATCTGTTTCGTGTCGCGTCAAAAACCAATAGCGTTGACGTATTTACCGCAACCATGCTGCTGACTATTTTGGCAATATCCCTTGCTACCGGACTAGCGGGTTTATCCATGGCACTCGGCGCTTTTCTTGCTGGCTTACTGTTGGCAGAAACTGAATTCAGGCACCAAATCGAGGTGGAAATCGAACCCTTCAAAGGGCTACTACTCGGCCTGTTTTTTATGGGCGTGGGTATGAACCTCGATTTTATCGTCGCCGTTGAGAATGGCTTTTGGGTATTGGCTTCGGTATTTGGTCTTATCTTAGTTAAAGCAATTATCGGCACACTATTATCACGGTGCTTTAAATTAACCTGGACTGACTCCATGAGAACAGGTCTTCTGCTATCTGAGGCAGGGGAATTTGCATTTGTCGTAATCGGACAAGCGTCTGCCGCCTACAACTTAATAGATCAAGAGACCGGACAGTTTATGATTGTTGTCGCAGGTCTTTCGATGATCCTGACTCCAGCACTTGCTGCGCTTGGTAATACCATTGCCAAAAGAAAACCTCTGGTGGAAAAGTACGAGCAAATGCTTTTGCCTGAGAATGAAGAAATACACAAGCATGTGATCATCGGCGGCTTTGGTCGGGTTGGTAAATCCGTAGCTGCAGTACTAAAAAGTCAGTCTGTTCCCTACATCGCACTGGATATGAACATCGATAATGTTAAAAAGTTTCGTGAGTCCGACGAGCCTGTTTATTACGGTGATGCTGCACGCCCGGAACTACTGGAAAATGCAGGTGCAAATCAGGCTTCTGTGCTTCTAATAACAATGGATGATCCGATTTCCGCGGAAAATGCTGTTTCCAGCGCAAGAGAGCATTGGCCAGAACTGCCAATTGTTGTGCGGGCACGGGACACGGATTTTAAACTCGAACTGATTGCAGCTGGAGCAAATGCAGTGGTCCCGGAGCCACTCGAAGCCAGCCTACAGCTTTCAGGCCATGTTTTAGAATATACCGGAATGCAAAAACACGAAGTTGAGCAGTGCGTCCAATTAATTCGAGCGCATAATTATCAGGAAATCATTCATCCGAAACTCTAAGCCAGCATAGGTAAACCAAGCGCTAACACAATACTGACGATTAACCCAGTTAGCGCTTTAAAAATATCTTTCACAACCAGATGAGTTGTGTCTTTTATCGGCGGGATAAACATGTGCCAACTTATGGCGAACTGCCTTCCTGCCAACAAACCCAGAAAAACCCATGTGGTGCTCATCGGCATATTGCTCCACTCTTTAAACACAAGAAGAATAATGGCGTAAATAAAATCAATAATGGTTGCCGAACGAATATCTGCAGTACCGGTTTTCTCCGACACAATTTTCTGAATTGCGCCGCCCATCTGAAAAAATATTGCACCCTGTAAAGCAACCAGTAACAGCAACGCCAGTACAAGCACTTCAATGGACATTATCCTCGGAGCATAAACAAAAATATTTGCCAAATCCTGAATCAGCCATTGGCTCCATAAAAAAGCAGTAGCGCCCCACTGTAAAACCACCCAATAGGTTTCTATTGGCTGACCCTTGGTTTTCTCGAAATATTCCGTTGTTTTATTAATCACAAAACGATAAATAACAATGGCTATGACAAAAGCCACTAAATATCCGATACCCGATTTCAACAACATGACATTAATATTTTTCGGATTAAACACCGCAAGAATAAGAAAGGTTGTGCTTACCGGAACACCATAGCGGGTCAACAACAGGATGACCAAAGGAGGTATAACATGAAACCATTGCAACCCCAGTTCCGGCACAGGAAATTTTTCTAGCCGACCATACGCAGGATCACCACCATGGGTGTACCAGCCATAGACGACAACAATAACCAGTACTATTGACGAAAAACACCAGAGTACCCACCAAGGTCGGCGGCAGTTGGAGGCAATAAAGGTTCCTAAGGTTTGGATTGAATCATTGGCAACAATGGAGTAAGCCGCAAGCATAAAGCCCACAACCATATAGATTTCAACTAAAGACATAAGACTTGCCTGTATTCATTCTAATTGGCGTATTGATTCACACAAAAGTCAATTAGATGATGAACACATGACAAGGATATGACCGTTCGATAACAGCCAATAAAAAAATTTGATCAGGACCAAGCAGACAAAAATATTCGCGCACCCATCACAACCAGCAGAATGCAAAACATTATTTTCAATACTTTTTCCGGAAGCTTGCTCGCAACCTTGGCACCAATGGGTGCAAAAAAGACACTGGAGAAAGTTAAAACCAAAAAAGCGGGAACATTGATTAAGCCAATGCTTCCAAATGGTGCTTCAGAAAATTGTTCGCCCGTAATCAAAATAGCCACAACAGAAGGCATGGAAACCATTAAGCCAAAGCTTGCCGCTGTACCAACAGCTCGAATCGCGGTCAAACCAAACGACATCAAAATAGGTACGCCCAATGCGCCACCACCCACACCGGCCATACCCGACAATAACCCCAATACGAATCCAAACGGTACGCGAAGTATAAATATATCTGGAACCTGAAACTTGGCAAAATTTGGAAAAACAAGAAGAAACGCCACGAACCAAAGCATACAAGCGAAAACCAAAGACAGTGCTACACCATGAGTGTTCACCACAAACTGGCTCGCCAAAATAACGCCCAACACAACCGGTATTACTAGCTTTAACGCTACCGATAAATCCATATTACCGAGACGGTAATGGGAGAAAGATGATGAGAGTGCATTCGGTAAAATGACTGACAAAGATGTTGACACCGCCATGGCCATCGCATGCTCATAAACCAAACCATAACGGGTAAAAAGAAACAGTAGCGCGGGCACCATGATCACACCACCGCCCAAGCCAAAAAGACCAGCGATAAAACCAGCAACAACACCAGTCGGCAATAATAAGCTCAACAGAGAAATCAGTTCATTAGTCATTAGGCTGCGTACACCCCGATGGAATAAGCTGGTCAGTGTAGCCAAAAAGACGATGAGAAATTAACCCCAACCATTCTCGTACAGCCCATTCGAGCTTTCGGGAGTTACCGAAAAAATCCCAATTCAGTCTAAAAACATCTTTTTTCAGTGTCTGATGATCGATGGCTACGGGTATTGGGTTCCAACCCTCACGACAAAACACTCCCATTGCTCTGGGCATATGGTAGGCGGAAGTAATCAGCACCCATTTTTCACCAGCATTCGGTTTGATCAAAGCCTTGGTATTTCGAGCATTTTCTCGTGTATTCCGCGACTGATCTTCAAAAAGAATGCGCGATGTATCCATTCCCAGTGAATCAAAAAGCTGTTTAGCCAATTGTGATTCGGTGTAATCAATTTCACTTCGCCGAACAAGGGAGGAACCACCAGAAAACACCAGTTGAGCATTTGGGTACCGATGAGCATATTCGATAAATGAAAAAAGACGTTCAGACGACGATTTTGTTTCAACCTGCTGCCAGTGATAGCTCGTGGCCAGACTAAACGAACCACCTAAAACAATAATGCCGTCGATATCTGGATCTGGATCTATTGAAGGTTGAGTTGAATATTGTTGCTCTAATGGAAGCAACAACCACTCACCTACAGGCAACACGCCATTGATGAGGGTTACAGTGAGGAGAAGCCAAGCCAGATTGCGGCTAAGCTTCTTCCATTGAAGCAATACACTGCATACCGTCGCTATGCAAAGCAGAAAGTATAAACTTTCCGGTGAGACCAATACCCAGATGGATTTGGACGCATAAAAGTAGAGTGTATCCATTTATTGCCAGATTTTATTTTTTCTTTACGTGTTTCATCATACGTCGTTTTTTTTCTACTTGACGTTTACTCAACTTATTCTTACGCCCGGCAAACGGATTGTCTCCGGTTTTAAATTCGATTCTCACGGGAGTACCGTGTAACCCGAGCTCTTTGCGATAAAACTTTTCCAAGTAACGCACATAGTGCACTGGAACTTCTTCAGTTTGATTACCGTGAATAACCACAATGGGTGGATTATGGCCCCCGGAGTGTGCGTAACGTAATTTAATCCGTCGGCCACGTACTAATGGTGGTTGATGTTTCGATGTTGCCGCTTCCAATACACGAGTAAGGAAATTGGTTGAGTGTTTCTCGGTCGCAGCCTGATACGCACGTTTTACCGATTTATATAGATTCCCTACTCCAGAACCATGTAATGCAGAAATAAAGTGCATATCAGCAAAATCCGCAAACTGCAGACGACGTTCAAGTTCAAATTTCACTCTGTCTTTATGATCGTCTTCCAGTCCATCCCATTTATTTAATGCAATAACAACTGCTCTACCGGATTCAATCACATGCCCTAGTAAATGCATATCCTGATCAACAATGCCTTCGCTGGCATCCATGACCAAAATCACCACGTTGGCATCTTCAATCGCCTGTAACGTTTTAATAATGGAGAACTTTTCCACTGACAGTTTGATGTTTTTCCGCCGACGAACACCTGCAGTATCGATAATGGTGTAGTTTTCACCATCTCGCTCGTAATTAATGTAGATACTGTCCCGGGTTGTACCTGGCAAATCAAAAACCACTACCCGCTCTTCCCCGAGCATACGGTTTACCAACGTCGACTTGCCAACGTTTGGACGACCGACAATAGCGATTTTGGTGCCTTTCGCTTCTTCCGGTTCATCTTCCTCTTCCAGTTCAATATGCTCTAAAACCTGCCCCATCAGCTGCGCAACACCACGTCCATGAGCGGCTGCTATACCTGAGATCTCCCCCAAGCCAAGCTCGTAAAAGCTGGCGATTGCGATATCTTCATTCACGCCGTCTATTTTGTTGGCCGCGATAAAAACCGGCTTGTTCAGACTTCTAAGATGTTCCGCAATTTGCGTATCGGCTGAGGTAACACCGTCTCTTGCGTCGACAATAAAAATGATGATATCCGCCTCTTCTGCAGCCAACAGAGACTGCCCGGCCATTGCGCTATCAATACCTTCTTCGTCACCACTAATCCCGCCAGTATCGACCACCATGTAGCGTTTGCCATTATGGACAGCATCACCATACTTACGATCACGAGTAAGCCCGGCATAATTTGCTACTAAGGCATCGCGGGTTTTGGTAAGTCGATTAAACAGTGTTGATTTACCCACGTTCGGGCGTCCAACTAGTGCAACTGTAGGGATCATTGATTAACTCAAAATATATAAATGTTTAACTGCAAAACTGCGTATCAAGCAGAAGTGTGTTTTCTGAAAAGCACAGAACAGTGTCATTTTCAGCGTGCTTATGTACTTCTAGCGCACATAAACACAATAGCAAAGTGTTTAAGCCAAGTATTACCCGAAATAACAACAAAAATGGCCGTTCCCAGAACAGCCATTTCGCACGTCACTCAGATCGCAGTGTATTGAGTTTACTTCAGCTTGTACGCAGTAATTCGGCCGTCATCAGCGAGAATGTAAAGCATCGAATTTGCGCTGACCATTGGCGACCTGAAATCATCACCACTAGGCTTGAAGCGATAAGCAAAGCTACCGTCTTCCTGCTTCAGTAAGTGCAAGTAACCTTTCTCATCGATTACCGCCACATAATCGCCTATTACTGCTGGTGCTTTAATATCACGGCGGTGTAGAAACTCATTTCTCCACTCTTCATTGCCATTAATGGAATTGAAGGCATAAACGGTAGAGTCTTCCGCACTAGCAAAAACCTTTCCGGAATCATAAGCTAAGTCGGTATAAGTCGATAACGGCTTCTTCCACATTGGACGACCTTGCCCCTCTTCAAAAGCACCAATACTGCCCTGAAAAGTTGCCGCATATATTGTCTGCCCTATCACCAATGGCGAGCTATCGACGTCCACAATTTTATCCAGCTCTGTGCTTCCTTTCGGTTGACCCACGCGAGCTTCCCAGAGTGATACGCCTTCTGAAGCGCTGAGCGCAACAATTTGGCCACTCTCAAAGGGCAACAGTACTTTCTGCCCGGCAAATACTGGGGAGGCCGCACCACGTAAAGTCAAAATGGGTACGGGATGGTCAAACGTCCAGACTTTTTCCCCATCTTTAGCATTCAGCCCCATCACCCCACCATCAATGGATTGGGCAACCACAATACGACCATTGGATGCAGGAATGGATGAGATTTCACTACTGGCTTGTTTTTCCCAGAGGACTTCGCCGTTTTCGGCGTTTAACGCAATAATTTCACCGTCATAGGTACCGAGATACAACTGACCATCGGCTTCGGAAATTGCAGCCGAGATGTCTTTTTTCAGAGAGGACTTCCAGATTCTCTTACCCTTGAGGGCATCAAAGGCATATACATTGCCGTCTACATCAGCAACATAAACAGCAGATCGGGTGACTGCAGGCACAAAACGTGAGTATCGTTTATCCTGACCATCGCCCGCACTTCTACTCCAAACTTTCTTCAGTTTTGCCGAGGCTTCAAATTTAACCAGCTTGGCTGGCTTCATTGGGTCGTCTTTCTTGTCCTTTGAAGCACAGCCAGCAAAAACAACGCTGGCTAATAGTACAACGAGAAGAATCCTCACTCGGCGGCCTCCGCTTCGGAATTGACATCAACTTCAGCAACGGCATCAGCCGCTTCGGGTACGCGGGTAGCATCCAGCTTGAGCTGAATAATGCTACGGCGAGAAAACTGTTGTGGTGGCAAGGTATTGAGTGCCAATTGATAGGCTACATTGGCTTTTGCTTTTTCACCTTTCGCAGCAAATACGTCACCACGTAACTCTGCATACAATGAATCGTATGCTGGTGATACAGGGGATGACACCAAACCAAGAGCAGCATCCAACTTACCCTGTGCATAATAGACTTTTGCCAGTCTGGCCTTTGCCAATGTGGCTGTCGATTCATTCGCCGCGCTACTCACAACAGAACTGATGAGTTTTTCAGCTTCTTCCAACTTATTCTCATCGACTTTTAAACGAGCAAGAATCAAGGTTGCCAAATTGTCATAGGCAGTACCGGAGAAGTCTTCGGCGATTTCGTTGGCCAGGCTAACAGCCTTGGATTTTTGTTCGTCACTTAACTCCTGGCCAGGCTGAACTTCGATTGCCTGAACCAGTTGATCGTATTTTTCCGAACCAAGAATAGCCTGTTTCTCGATATGGGCCTCTCTGAAAGACCAACCGGCATAGATAACAATGGCAGCCCCAACTGGAAACACGATGGATTTCCAGCTTTCTTTCCACCAGCGCTTAATGGCTTCAATTTGTTCTTCTTCTGCTAAATGCTCTGCCACAATTAACTCCTAATTCATTATTTGCGTAATTTCGCTTTGTTTTATCGTTTTTTGAGGTTCATCGCTACGCAAATGCTTCACAACGATCTCGTTATTTTCCAACTCATTCTCACCAAGAATGAGAGCTATTTCAGCACCACTTTTGTCAGCTTTTTTCATTTGACTCTTAAAGCTGCCACCCCCGCAGTGCATCTGCAATCTAACATAAGGGCACTCTTTACGGATAGTTTCCGCAAGCTTAAACGCTTGAGGGATCACATTTCCAGCAACCACCAAATAGACATCAGTTGTCTGGAAGATATCCTCAGGAACGGCATTTAATTCCTGCAGCAATAAAATCAGGCGTTCAATCCCCATAGCAAAACCAACAGCCGGAGTCGGTTTGCCACCTAGTTGCTCGACCAAACTATCGTAGCGACCACCGGCACATACCGTGCCCTGCGCCCCTAATTTATCCGTTACCCATTCAAACACTGTTCGGTTGTAGTAATCCAACCCACGAACCAATCGAGGATTCACCTGGTAAGTAACACCAACTGCATCCAAATAGGACTGAAGCTGAGCAAAATGTGCTTTTGATTCTTCGTCCAGGTAGTCAAATAAGGACGGTGCGCCATCCAGTAACTGCTGGGTATTTTGATCTTTACTATCGAGAATTCGCAGAGGGTTGGAAGAAAGTCGTTTCTGACTGTCCTCATCAAGCTGGTCTTTTCGCGCTTCCAAATAAGCGACTAAAGCGTTACGGTACTTGGCCCGAGATTCGTTCGACCCTAAAGAATTGATCTGTAGCGTTACATGCTCGCTCACACCAAGGGTTTGCCACAATTTTGAGGTTATCAGCAATAACTCTGCATCAATGTCGGCACTATCGATGCCATAGGTTTCCACCCCGATTTGGTGGAACTGACGCAACCGCCCTTTCTGTGGTTTTTCATAGCGAAACATTGGGCCGCTATACCACAGTTTTTGTACAAGGGTGCCGCGGTTATAAAGTAACTGGCCTTGCTCGCAGGCTCTTACACAGCTGGCAGTGCCTTCAGGACGCATAGTGATACTCTCACCATTACGATCCTCAAAGGTGTACATTTCTTTTTCGACAATATCGGTAACTTCACCGATCGAACGTTTAAATAAATCCGTTTGCTCAACGATCGGAAAACGTATTTCCTGATAGCCATAGCTATGAAGTAAATCTGCTACGGTAGTTTCCAAGTACTGCCACAACGGTGACTCCGCCGGCAGTAAGTCGTTCATCCCTTTGATTGCTTGTATCTGTTTCAATGAAATTCTCTGTATTTCTGCTAAGCAAAAGGCGCTTATTAAGCCTTTGCAATTAAATTTTCCAGTTGCTCTTCTTTGGCTTTTGCCTTTTCCCGAATAAGGGACTCCAGACTGTCGACCAAATTGTCTTTCTCAAACTTATCGGCGGGTTGACCATCGACGTACACCAAGTTCTTAGGCGTGCCACCTGCCAGTCCAACATCCACTTCTTTTGCTTCACCAGGACCGTTCACCACACAGCCAATCACCGCAACATCCATAGGAGTACGAATGTCTTCCAAGCGGGTTTCAAGCTCGTTCATGGTTTTAATGACATCGAAATTCTGGCGGGAACAGCTTGGGCAAGCAATGAAGTTAATGCCTTTACTGCGAAGTTTCAGGCTTTTTAGAATATCCCAACCCACTTTAACTTCTTCTACCGGGTCGGCAGCAAGAGATACGCGGATGGTATCGCCGATACCATCCATTAATAGCATTCCCAACCCAACGGAAGACTTCACTGTACCGGAGCGTAAACCACCCGCTTCGGTGATCCCCAAATGTAGAGGTTGTTCGATCTGAGTGGCCAGCTTACGGTAGGCAGCAACCGCCATAAACACATCCGAAGCTTTCACGCTGACTTTGAAATTCTGAAAGTCATATCGATCCAATATCTCGACATGACGTAAAGCCGATTCGACCAAAGCTTCCGGTGTAGGCTCGCCGTATTTTTTCTGTAGATCTTTCTCCAAAGAACCGGCATTGACCCCAATACGGATTGGGATGTTCAAGTCTTTAGCCTTATCAATCACCGCCAGGATACGCTTTTCCCGACCAATATTACCTGGATTTATTCTGAGACAATCTACCCCAAGATCGGCAACCCGCAGTGCTATTCGGTAGTCAAAATGAATATCCGCCACCAGCGGTACAGAAACCTGCTTACGAATCTCGCCGAATGCCTCAGCGGCCTCCATGGAAGGAACGGAAACTCGCACGATATCTGCACCGGCATCCTGAATTCTTTGGATTTGGGCTACGGTAGCCGCGACATCGGTTGTTTCAGTATTGGTCATACTCTGCACACTTATCGGTGCATCACCGCCAACCGGAACATCGCCCACCATAATTTGACGGGACACTCGACGTTTTATAGGGGATTCAACATGCATACTTCTACCTACAGCAATCTATTCCCAGCCTATAAGCCCCAATACAGGGGACAATCAGGGCTGTCCGACTTTGAGACGCAGAGTCCGACGACTCCCGGAAGGTGCCGTATCGACCACTTCACCGTTAAGTGTCATATAAACACCGTTGGCATTGCCCATCATCACATCGAAGGGTGCGTCGCCAAAAAGCTGCAGATTATCCCCTTTGCGCTTAAGTTGCGCAATTAGTTGCTCGCCATTGGCGTCTTTTATCTCAACCCAGCTATCTTCAGAGAAGGTTAATACCAGGCTGTCTTTACCGGACTCCATACTTTCTATAGGGGAAGTATCCTGTTGCTCGTCACTTACTGATTCAACGTCAGTTTCAACAAAACCCGTGCTTTGCGATTCCTCTTCGGGTGAAGCGAAGTTTTCTTCCACGTCCGGCTCAGACTCAGGTACAACAACGAAAGCCTCCTCTTCCGTCACTGCAGCCTCAGGTTCAGCCACCGCGGAAGTCTCCTCCGTTTTTTGCTCCATCGATACTTCGGAACGAAGGCTCTCGCTTTCAATAGTTCCAGTATCTGGCTGCTCTTCGGACAGAAATACCGCAATCAAGATCCAGGCAACGACAGCCAAGCCAACAAATCCCAATGCAGGGATTTTTTTAACGACTCCCAAGGCCGGAAGAATAGCACTGGGTGAGCGATTGAACTCGTCTTTGTCTTTTTGTGAAAGACCAGCGCCCGAACTGTCTAACGAATACTCATGAGACACTGCCGCGCCTGCTTCAAACGCATGCACAATTTCATCTGTATCAATACCGACTAAGCGGCCATATTTTCGAATATAGGCAACAATGTATGTGCTGGACCCAAGATCGTCATACTTATCGTCTTCAAGGTCTTTCAGTTTTTTCAAGGGAATCAGCGTGTCATCAGCGATCGATTGGAGACTGATCCCCTTTTCCTCACGCATTTGTTTCAAATAGGCCCCAGGACGTCCGTGAATAAGGTAGTTCTCTTGAGTCGCAGATAAATCAGATTCAGTCATTTACACAACCTGGCTCTTATTTTTTTTGATTTTCGATGTACGTTTTGTAATCCAAGTACTCTTGCGAGTATGGATGGAGGTTCTTCAACGCCAACGCGTAGCTTGCTTCTTTGTCCTTATTACCAAAAATACGTTCGATACGTATCCCCAGCCACAAACTTCGAGGCGTATGCCGCGAGTTTTTGGCAAACCGATCAAGATACTTTTTGGCCTGTGAATAATCCCGCTCCTCAAAAGACAAGACTGCCAATTCCAAAGCAGGGTCTCCATAGCGTCGATTCAAACCTAACGCTCGCTCAAAGGCCCCCACTGCCCTCACCTTATTATTCAATTCCAGAGACGTTAACCCAAGGTAAAAGAGTGCTTCAGATCGCCTTATATACTGAATATCATCCCCAGACATTTCAAAATATTTGAACGCTTTTGTGTAATCTTCCCGTTCAAAAAGAAAACGACCGTAGGAAAAATAAATACTGCTTTTGGAGAAATCCGATCGCGATTTGAGCGCTTTCTGGAAGCTGTGTTCCGCACGCTCATATTCGCCATTGAGTTGATACACCAGAGCCATACCCTGGTTTGCTTCTGCTGATCGATGATCCGCCTCCAGCGCTTTACCAAACGCCCTGATTGCCCCTTCTCTATTGTCCCGCTCAAGATAGGCCATGCCTAACTTAACGTTTGCCTCAACCACCTGCTGCTTATTAACTTTGGTTTTTGGTTTGTCCATTGTTGTAACACAGCCGGCTGCACAAAATGCAACCAGTACTGCAGCAAAAACAATACTCTTTTTCTTCATCGGACCCCCAAACAGTTCCGGTAGACTTTTAGTTCACCATTTTTACCGGTATGTAATCGCCTTCAGCCTTCAACAGTCGCTCTGCGTCCATTTTGTAGCGAGCACTGCGCTTAGTTCTGTCATTGACCTGTCCAGCCAGTTGACCACATGCAGCGTCGATATCATCTCCACGAGTGGTCCGCACAGTGGTGGTGTAACCCGCTTCAATCAATATGGTCTGAAAACGTCTCAAAGCATTGTTGCTCACCCTTTTATAGTTCGATAAACCAAAAGGATTAAACGGAATCAGGTTAATTTTTACTGGAATATCTCTCAATAGATCAGCCAGTTGATGCGCATGTTCAGGTCGATCATTAATCTGATCGATCAATGTGTATTCGATTGTAATTTTCCGATGTGTATCGGGCAGCCCTTCAATATAACGTTTTGCCGATGCCAACAATTCCGCTATCGGGTATTTCTTGTTCAACGGCACTAACTGATTTCTCAGTTCATCATTCGGTGCGTGCAGCGAAATAGCCAGGCAAGCGTCAGTATACTGCCCCAGTTTGTCCAAAGCCGGAACCAGCCCGGAAGTACTCAAGGTTACTCTGCGCTTGGATAAGCCATAGCAATTGTCATGCATCATTAGATGCATGGAATCCACCACATTTCGAAAGTTCAGTAGAGGCTCTCCCATCCCCATAAACACCACATTTGTGACCTTTCTGGGCCCTTTTTCTGCTAGTTGGCCAAACGACTTGGCCGCCAGCCACACCTGGCCAATAATCTCGGATGCGGTTAAATCCCGGTTAAAGCCCTGCTTACCTGTTGAGCAGAAGCTACAGTCCAACGAACAACCGACCTGAGATGATACACAGAGTGTTCCCCTTTCCCCATCAGGTATGTAAACAGTTTCAATGGCATTTCCACCGCCGACCTGGATCAAAAATTTCCGAGTTCCATCGGCAGAGTCCCATTGCTGAATCACCTCAGGTGCACGCACCTCGGCGACAAACTCAAGCTTGTTGCGTAGGTCTTTACTCAGATTGGTCATTTCCTGAAAATCGGTTACTCCAAGCTGGTGTATCCATTTCAAAACCTGAGTCGCACGAAAGCGCTTTTCACCAATCACCTCAAAAAACGACTCCAACCTCGATTGAGTCATTCCCATTAGGTTAATTTTGTTAGCCATCGGATCATCGCTGTCTGCAGCGGATTCGACGCCAGTAGTTTCACTACTCACTACTGTTATACCTCTTGAATGTGCTGAATAAAGATCATGAACGGGAGAAGATCTCTTCCGGCTTGAAGAAATAAGCGATCTCTCTCTCCGCTGATGCGGGAGAATCAGACCCATGTACCGCATTACGAGTTAATGAATCGGCGTACAGCTTACGCAGAGTGCCCTCTGCAGCGTTTTCCGGGTTGGTAGATCCCATCAATTCTCTATTGCGGTCGATCGCATTCTCTGCCTCTAAAACCTGAACCATAATTGGCCCGGAAGTCATGAACTCAAGTAAGTTTTCAAAAAATGGCTTTCCCTCATGCTCGGCGTAGAAGCCTTTAGCTTGCGCCTCATCCATATGAATCATCTTGGACGCCACAATTGTCAGGCCTGATTCTTCAAAACGCGCATAAATACGGCCAATTACGTTTCTTGCCACAGCATTTGGCTTAACAATTGATAGAGTTCTTTCGATTGCCATTAACTACCACCCTCTTTGGTTTCGGTTCTTCTTGGTGGTTATCATCTCGTCCACCTTATTATGTCGTGATCTCGATTATACTGATTTAACCTGAGCATTGACACGTAAACCGTTGATTTTGCTTTAGCATATGTTTTTCGCCAAGCCCTCCGTGACTGGGGCTGCGTCGAATTAGGGTTCCTGTGTCATCTGGCCACCCAGCAAAAACGTACACCGGATATCATTTTTTGGGAGATAACAATGAAAAAACTACTCAAGATCCTGCTCGCCCCCATTCTGGCTATTGCTCAAATTGCGGGCATAAGCACCGCTAGTGCTGAATCAGCCAACCTGGAACTCCCCGCAGACGGAAGCTGCCCAAGCTTTCTGAATCAAACATTTCGTAAACTCCACAGCTCAGATGAGATCAATCTTTGTCAGTTGTATCAGGGAAAACCTTTATTAATTGTTAATACAGCCAGTCACTGCGGCTTCACGCCACAGTTTAAAGGTCTGGAAGCCCTTTACAAAAAATATCAAGATCAAGGCTTCCACATCATTGGCTTTTCTTCCAACGATTTTAAACAAGCGGCTAAAACCGAAGAGAAAGCGGCAGAAATCTGCTACAAAAACTACGGAGTTAGCTTTACCATGCTCGCCCAAACAAAAGTTCGAGGCAAAAAGGCGAACCCGGTTTTTCAGTACCTGGCAGACAAGACGTCCAAACCGTCATGGAACTTCAACAAGTACCTAATCTTACCGAAGCAAAATAAGCTACTGAAGTTCGGCAGCAGCACTAAGCCTCAAGATTCGCAAATAGAAGAAGCCATTAGAAGAGATCTGGAAACAAACTAGATGGATATCCGAAATTCTAAAACACTACTTAAAACAGAGAATGGCGACCAAGCCACTATTTTAACTCACGGCGCGCATATTATTTCCTGGATACCCAAAGACAGCGAAATAAATCAACTGTACCTGAGCACAAAATCCCACTTCAAGGAAGGCACCGCCATACGTGGCGGTGTTCCTATTCTGTTCCCTCAATTTGGTAACGCGGGGAACTATCAAAAGCACGGGTTTGCGCGCAACATTCATTGGTCTCTCGTTTCAGAGATCAGTGACACTCGATCAGCTGTAGCGGAATTTACGTTACAGAGTGACTCAGAAACCAAAAAGCTATGGCCCTTTAAATTCTCAGCTCTGTATCAGGTCGAAATAACAGCCAACTGCTTACGCATGACACTGCAGATAAAAAATATTGACGACAAAGATATAGAGTTCACCAACGGTTTACACAGCTACTTTGCAATAGAAAATAATGAATCAGCTCAGCTCGAAGGATTTGAAAGCGTTCAATATCGCGATCTAGGTGCTGGAGATTGGAAAACCCAAGAAGGAAAAATTACGTTTGAATCTAATTTGGATAGAGTTTACAAAGATAGTCAGCGAAGCTTGACCCTTCACAAAGAAAGTGGAACATTCAAAATTGAACAAACGGGGTTTGGTAATACTGTAATCTGGAACCCAGGAAGCAAACACACACCAGAAATACCGGATATGGAAAGCGATGGTTACAAAAGTTTTGTTTGTATCGAGCCAGCCAACTTTGACAAACCAACTGCATTAAAACCCAACGAAGAATGGCAAGGCACACAGACTATTGTTTTTAATAAAGCTTAAAACAGTTCTATTGCAGGGCCACCAAAGCTCTCGACATCGTTTGAAGCCATTTGAATTTCTTTCACTTCATCTTTTGAAAGAGACTCTATGGCTTCAGTCAAAAGGTTGCACAAATCCTGGTTGGATTCAATTTGCCCTTGAATAATATCAACCTGCTTAGAAATAGACTGATTGATAATATCTAACACCATCTCCTCTTGATCCGCCTCCAATGCTAATGAAGGAAAGCGAGCAATTAGATTACTTAACAAATCTTCAGAAATAGTATGATAATTTTGTATAAGTTGTTTATTTGCCGTAACAATGCCGCGTATTGATTCCCTTAGTTTATTCGACAACTGATCTTTTGCAGTTTGATGTTGCTGATGTACATTTATATGCGTGATATGTTTATTACACCAAGACTGAACCGAGTCGACAAATAGTAAAAGGTTATCCTGCAAAATATCTACAAAATCTCCATGAACACTATGCGTATCAACCAGAAAATATGTATTACCAGTTTTAATAGATAAAAAACCATCTTCACGCAACACTTTTTGGCAAAGGTCATAGCAATTTGCACATGAACGCATTTTCAGCATTAACTCCCTCTTTACTCCATGACCAAACATCCTTTTTACCGATTCACCTTCGACCTCAATACGAAAGAAACCAGACAAATTCAAATCGGTTAAAAAGATGAGGCAACTGCTCTCCAGTGAACCTAACGTTGATGCGGACAAAATACTTCGCACTGCTCGAACAATCACACCACATTGAAAAGCATGAATAGAACTGCCTTGATAATACTTTTTCTCTGCAGTATTTGAATAGCTATTCACTAATTCGGCCTCCAATCCCAAAAACATACAAAGCAAATTGAGTACAGACCATTGCGAAGTGATAACCATTATTAACTGATTCACTTTTTCGTGTTTTGTACATTATCAATGTAAGTATGCGCCTTTTGTACTTTTCGTAATAACTATTCCAAATGGTTCTCTTTTAATACCGACATTTTAGAAATTACTGATAAAAGAAAGTCGGTTAAATTCTTGTTTTAGTTAAAGAAAGATAGAAATTGAGTACACCCAATACCTCTCTGTAGGTAGTATTATCTAGCGTATACATTGGAAGAAAAGTCCATTAACCGCAACAAAAATTACGGGGAAATGACCAGGAAGCCAATCCTCACAATTACCTGACAATATATGCGGAATGTGTACATTTTATACCTTTTGTATACATTAATTAGCGCTATTATATAAATAATGGCTATATAGAGAGATACTTTTAATCGATGCAACTAGTTTCCGAAAGCTACAAAACCATTGAAGAATATGAACAGGAAGTCAAGCGGGCCAATTACCGAAACCTGGAGGTATTGCAAACAGCAAAAGGCTGTTTCGACACCAAAATGCGTGCGGCAATTGTTGGCTCAACGTCACTAATTGACCGCAATGTTTCAATTGCCTCGATTCAGACATTACAGCTAAGCGACTCTCTTTGCCGCATAGTTATCCCCTATAACTGTCAAGCTCCTTTAATTAATGGTGATGAGATTACGGATAATAAGGTTTTATTAATTGCGCCAGAAGAAGAAATTTTTGCCGTACTTCCTGACAACTTCCACACCATTTCTTTTGGTGTAAAAACCGATCAGTTTGCCAAATATTTCCAGGAAGGAGAGTTAGAAAAACTCTACACAAACTCAAGCAAACTAAGGTCGCACAACATTTTAGGTAATATCCACCGGGCGAAAGAGTACCTTGTACAATATACCCACGCGCTATTTTCCCAAATCAGCTCGATACCAAGAGAAGCGATTACTGATATTGAGGACAGTATTCTTTTGGTACTGGAATACATGTTGCGTCCCAAGGTTTACTATTGGAAAGAGCCCAACTTGGCAACCCGCCTTGCAATTGTAAGACGTTCACGCGAGTATCTTGCCTCTTCAAAACGCAACTCCGTATCGGTGTTGGAGTTGAGCAAACAAGCCTGCTGCAGCGTAAGATCCCTAGAATATGCTTTTAAAGACATTCTGGGCATTACACCAAAACGCTACTTAAATATCCGCAAAACACACCAAATTCGATCGCACCTAGTACATACTGGCGGCAGAAGTATAAACAGCGTGTTAAAAAAATTTGGTGTGATTAATCAAGGGCGATTTAGTAGCGACTACAACAGATTATTTGGCGAATACCCCAAAGATACACTCGCCCGAATTCGTCGTACTTAAACATCCACGTTTAAATTGTTTCTTTGTACAGGATAAGCTTGCCATCTTCATGGCGAGTTTTTACCTGTAGCGCCAATTTCAGAGTAAACAGAAACGAAGACGTATCCCCAGCATGAAAAATACCGGTAACCTTTTCTTGTTTTAAAGTGTCATCACGAATTTCGATTTCATAATCAAGGTATCTGTTATAGTCGGCAACGGCTTCTGAGAGGGAAGTATTTTTAAAGTAGATTTTCCTCTCCCTCCAAGCATTAATTCTCTCGAATTCAACAGCTTTAGGTTTAACAGTATTGCCGCTATCCAAAATGCTCGCAGCCTCCCCCACCTTTAACTGAGTGGCAGGCAGGGAAACGGAATCAATACTTGGCGTTAGTTCCACCACACCTTCTGTTACATCAACGGCCACAGAATTAACAAACGGGTCAAAACTAATATTAAACGCCGTCCCCACTGCGGTTACCTTACTCTCGTCGATTGACACAACGAAAGGACGTTGCCTATCTTTTGCCACATCAAAATACACTTCGCCTTTGACAAGGGTAAGTTCACGCATATCGGATGAGTACTTTACCTTTAGTTCACTATTTGTATTTAAAGTAACTTGCGAGCCATCATCGAGCTTTATCAACCTTTGTTCGCCGACTTTTGTGGTGTAGGTTATCGCAGAGGGGTATAAAGCTATTTTTGCAATAAAGAGGCACAAAAACAGTAATGACACCGCAGCAATTGCCCGCGGCGTATAGAGATGTTTTAAAAAGCCGTATTTAACAGTATGCTCAGCCGTATTAGTAGTAAGGCTCGCCTGCACCGACTGGCGAATGTTCATAATATCCAGATCCTGGCTTAAAGCATCGGTCATCAACCACGCTGCCATACAACGTTCATATGCAGATACGTGTTCTGCACTCGTCGCAAGCCACTGCTGGAACGCCTCATCCTGCTCAGATGTGCGACTACCTCTATGTTTAGCAAACCAAGCGGCTGCTTCAGTCTCGATTATGTCGATACGACTAGTATCATTCATGAGTATTAAACTATACCTCTCAATTGAGCCTGCAGTTTTTTACAAGCCTTACTCATATGCCGTTCAACCGTTCTGGTACTGATATCGAGTGCCGATGCTATTTCGGAATAAGACATCTCTTCAAAACGACTTAGCACAAATATTTTTTGGGTTAACGGGGGAAGCTCAACCAATACTGCCTTTAATTTATCTATAGATTTATCCCAATTTAAAGCACTTAATGGATTATTGTCTTCGGATTCAAACAACTCTTCATTAAATTCGACATGATAAGAATGGTATCGGTTAACTCGACTTCGAATAGTATCCCTTACCAGATTAGTGGCAATGGTAAAAAGATAGGCTCGAGCATTTTCTTCAATTTTTTTTAGATTGTCCTGTCTCAGTAAGCGAACATAGGTTTCTTGCAGGATTTCAGACGCCTCGTGTTGGGCACCTGGCAATATTCCTAATATATAGCGGTACAAACAGCCTCGATGTCGGTTATACAACTGTTCGACATACTTTCTGTTATAAGTTTCTTCAGAGATTTCCTCTGATTTTTGTCTTTGGTAGTCTAGAGACACTACCTTTGGGTTCATCATCGACATATGCTGTAAGAAAAACTCACTTATTCTATTTTTTTATTTCCAGACATCATTAACTCTAAACTCCCCCATAAAACGCCGAGGCTGTCTAATCCCCGACACGAAAATTTGCAAACTGTCCCCGGCTTAATTAAGGTAGGCCCGGGATTGCCCCAACATAACCATGCAAAAACAATGGTTTAATTGTGCATTATTAAGTGTATTCTGTACACATTATGCACAGAATAGAATAACAAGCTAGCCAAGATCTAATATGGGTCTATTTCGAACCTTACGGTCACTACACAAAATACTACTGCTACTTGGCGCCACAATTACGCTTAATACAGCATGCTATTCACACGCCAACAGTCATTCGCAAAGTGATTTGATCGAATTTGACATCCCTCCACAACCATTGCATGCAGCATTAACACTCTTTGCAGAGCAAGCAGATATTCAGATTCTTTTTCAAGAGAATGAGATTCCTCAAACTCAATCCAATTCACTAAAAGGAAAGTATTCTGCAGCCAAGGCACTACATCAGCTTATCGAAAACACGTCTCTTAAATACCGGTTTGGAGCTTCAAATGTTGTTGTTATTTATATACAAACACTAAAAAACAACCAGAAGGAATCGGTAGTAATTACACCGCAAACCACTCCGCCTTCTGCGGATAAACGTGAGATCGAAGAAATACTGATTACCGGTTTTCGCTCAAGCATCGCCCGCTCTATTGCCATAAAAAAATTTCATTCCAACTTTTCTGACAGTATTTCTGTTGAAGACATTGGTAAATTCCCGGATAAAAATATTGCTGATGCCTTGCAACGCGTTCCAGGCGTATCGGTTGATCGAGTTTGGGGAGAAGGTCGAGATATTAATATTCGCGGCACGGATAAAGATGTCAATCGAACACTGCTAAACGGTCAAAATGTCGCGTCTGCATACTGGTGGGCAAATGACAGCTTGGGCCGAGGATTTAATTATTCAATATTGGCTTCGGAATTGGTTGATACGGTTGAAATTATCAAAAGCCCACGTGCAGATCTGGATGAAGGCAGTATTGGCGGAAGTGTATATTTAAAAACCCGCTATCCTTTAGCTTACGAACAAAACAACATACGAACTTCACTGGAAACCCAATATAGTAGCTTACCCGACAAATGGAATCCGCAAACCAGCTTACTCATAAACTGGACCAACCAACCGCAAAACTTTGGGTTTATCACATCCCTTAATTATCAGGAACGAAGTGTACGACGAGATGGCCTTGAGACTTTTCCCCGGGATCAAAGCTACAGCATTACCGATGAAAATAACAATACATATGAAGAAATCCACATTCCCTGGGGAATAGGTTCTGCGATATTTCAGCAAGAAAGAAAACGCTTTACCGGTCACACAGCTATTCAATGGCAACCTCTTAGCAATCTGGATATCAAGATTGATGCTGTTCGATCAAATATGGATATGGACAACTCAAACCAAAACTATTTGGCGTTATTTGATTTATCACTACTTGATAAAAACACCCCCGTAGAAGTATTCAGACCACAAATAACCTCCGCGAGTAATGGCAAAAAACACCTTGTTTCAGGCACCTTAGGAACAAACCAATCTGAATTAACCGCCCTTGACGCCATTTTCAGGGAAGCAAAAATAGAAACCGAATTTTACGATATTGATATCACTTACGAATATGATTCTTTTGTTTTTCATTCCCAGCTTGGTATGACTAAAGCCAAAGGCGGCAGTGACCACGATTACCTCTTTCGCTTTACTGGTAACTCAGGGGTTAAATTCAATTTGGCACCAAAAGCCATTGAGTTTAAATTTCTAGATATAGACCCCGTCGATGATAGCGACAAACTTTATCTTTCCAACGGATCCCGTGATTGGGTTAGATCAATGCAAGATAAAGAAAATTTCGCGCAATTCGACGCAACTTACTTCACTGACGCAGGCTTGTTGAATTATTTAAAAGCAGGGGTAAAAGTTCGAGACAGAACAACAAAAAATAGAAGAGCCATAGGAATTATTCCGGACAACCATTCAGCATGGGAAACACCCGAACGGTTATCTTTAATCCATTACACAAGCACAACCACACCGAAATTACATCAAGAAACAGCTACAGAAAACTCTTTGACGCAATATGCTATGGCTGATTTTGATCTACTCAATCAAGGTTTATTACAGTATCAGAATACGCCCCTATTTTTCTATCAAGATGATCCGTCATCTAACTACACTATTTCCGAGCTGATTAGCACTGCATATCTAATGGCTGACATTTCCTATAAGCAACTGGATATGGATTTTGGGGTTCGCTGGTCTCACACAGATCAAACATCGGAAGGAATAAATCTAAAAGGTCAAACCACAATTGTTGAACGTGACTATCAAAATATTTTGCCAAATTTTAATTTAAAATGGACATTGACAGATATGCTTCTTGCACGTTTTTCTGCAGCAAAAGTGATGGCGAGACCTTCTTTTACCAACCTCACAAGCAATGTCATAATTGACGGTGAAAGTAACAACGCAACAGCAGGCAATCCATATCTAAAACCATACTCTGCCAACCAGTCTGACTTGGGGCTTGAATGGTATTTTTCTGATTCTGCACTATTAGCAGCAAATATTTTTTATAAAAAACTTTCAACATTTTTATTTATTAAAAGCTCAGTTGAAGACATTGATGGGACGCTGGTGAATGTTGGACGCCCCCAAAATGCGCCAGCGCTGGATATTTTTGGCCTGGAACTTCAGTGGCACCAACCTCTATGGAAAGGACTGGGCATTACCAGCAACTACACCTATACCGAACCACAAACACAAACCTACCCAGGTATCGACTCAATCAACCTTCCCGGAAATTCAAAAGACCAACTTAATGCTTCACTCTTTTACGAAAACAACGATCTGAGTGCACGGGTTTCCTACAATTATCGATCACAATCGTATGGTGGTTTTACAGGAGGCAGTCAGGATGTCACCGATGAATACTACCAATGGGATGCATCCCTACAGTGGAGTCTGACAAGCAATCTGGATATTTACTTAAATGTGATTAACTTCACAAATGAAATTGTGAACTACAACACATCAGAAGGAATACCAATTGGATTTTATGAGAACGGAAGAAGAATATCGCTTGGCGCAAAATTCATCTTATTTTGATTGAAATATAAAAAAGGCCGACGGGACGCTGGCAGTTGCATTACCCAATCGGCCAAAAAAACTTATCGTTTTTAATTCAACTCCAGCATTATATAGGAATAAAACCGGTTTTATCCATCCTCATTTCGACTATAGAGATAAACTGTCTTATCCATCCGGCGGATTTTGGCGCCTAAAGCCTTCTCGAGAGTAAACAAAAAAGTATCGTGATCGCCAACATTAAAGATCCCGCTCACCCTGGCCTTCTTCAATGACTGACTTCTAATTTCGATTCGATATGTTGAATATCGTTCGAACTCATCGACCACTTCATCTAACGGATCGTCGTCAAAATAGATTTTATTTTGCCTCCAAGCCTCAATTTTATCTAGGCGAGCCTCTCCTTTCGTCAAATCTGATACTTGCTCATTGAAACCCGCGGCCTGGCCAACACCTAGTTCGGCCAACACACCAGATGATGCTCTCTCACCTTCCATGGTATAGGACGGTTTAGAAACCTCTACTATTCCCTCGGCAACATCAACTTTTATCCGTTTTTTTAAATAAGAAACATTAAACGCCGTACCAACTGCCTTGACCACGCCAGCAGCTGCATAAACTTCAAATGGACGCTGCTTGTCTTTTGCCACATCAAAATAGGCTTCGCCATAAACCAGACGAATTTTCCTAAGCTCTGGTGTATAAGAAACCTCTAAACGGGTGTCTGTATTTATCTGTATACTGGAGCCATCCATCAGTTCCACGCTTCGCTGCTCTCCCACAGTAGTAATATAAACATCCGTTTTATCTGGAGCCACTGTATTAAGCATGAAAGCAGTAACCGCAACTAACACGCAAGCCGCAGCCGCCAATGAATAACGAAAGCGCCGATAAAACGGTCGTGCGATTGATTGCCGGGAGCCTCTTAAGTCATTCAGTGCATCCAATACGTCGGCATCCTCTGCCATCAATGACATCATCTCCCAACTGAGCTTACATTGCTCATAGGCCAGCCGGTTACTTTCAGAGCTTTCAAGCCACAACTTGAACTCCTTCGAAGACTCAATAGCCGAGTCTTGCACAATTTTTGCAAACCAGTCAGAAGCCACTTTGACGTTTGCTTGATCACTAATAGATACGACTTTACTCATGACTGCCTCCTACAGACGCTTGCAGCGCGCCACAGGCCTTACTCATATGACGTTCAACCGTTCTTGTGCTGACACCAAGAGATTCCGCAATCTCAGGATAAGTCATCTCCTCAAACCGACTTAGCAAGAATATATCCCTGGTGAGCTTCGGTAACTGAAATAACACCTCTTTCATTCGATTCATTGATTGACTAAAACTCACGTTATTGACGGGATTGAGAGATTCATCTGGAGAACACTCTTCTTCATTGAACTCGACATGAGCATCGTGTTTGCGGCTTACTTTGCGCCGTATCTCATCACGAATAATATTGGTGGCAATGGTATAAATATACGCTTTGGGGTTGCTGTCCAGGCGCTCTGGAGAGTCCATCCTTAGGAGGCGGATATAGGTTTCATTTAAAACCTCTCCAGAATCCTGGTAGCCATTTGGTAATAGCCCGGCAATATAGCTCTGCAAACTAGCACGATGAGTATGATAGAGTTCCTGGATAAAGTTATTTCTTGCCTGAATGGATTTCTCATCCTTGGCCTTATAGAGAGAAACGAGCGTTTTTTCATCGTTCTCACAGTGCTCATCAGCCATAATTCGTTGAATTCCCAGCATTTTATGTCTCTACCACACTATACAAAAGTTTTGGGTTCCATCAACACCCAGGTCATAAATCTCCCTAGTATTCCCAAATACGCACTCCGAACACTCATCCCGACACAAACTGACCTAATAGTGTATTATTGTGCCAATCAACGCCAAAATAGATAGAAATATCCATACATGCGGTAGGAAACCTTCTTGGAATATCGTGAAAACCGAGCAACAAATATGATTTTTTCGCGAAAACTTGTCACGCTACTAACCGGAATAGCAGTTCTAGGAATCTCACCCTTATCCCTGGCCAACGAAGAGACATGTAGTTTCGACATTCCTAGCAAGCTACTTCACCAAGCGTTAAAAGATTTTGCGGAACAGTGCGGATACCAGATCCTATATAAAGAAGATGAAATTCCTAAACGAGAGGTCGGCCCATTCATAGGAAATTTACTCGCATCTGAAGTTTTCTTAAAACTAATAGCCGATACAAATCTGGACTATTCACTAGGGAAAAACCACTCCATAGCAATTTTCCAAAAAAAGAGAAAAAGTGACCCTCCTTTTGTTAAGGTCGATAGCATTGAACAACCCGCAGGAAAACTGGAAGAAACATATGTAACAGGTTTACGTAACAGCCTCCAAGCAAGTATCGACAAAAAACGCATGGGGTTTTCAATACAGGAACATGTTAGTAGCGAAGATATCGGACGCTTTCCAGATCGAAATATCGGCGATTCGTTGCAGAGAATTCCAGGAATCTCAGTCGACCGACTGTGGGGCGAAGGTCGTGATATCAGTGTTAGAGGAACCTCTAAAGACGTCAACCGAACTCTGCTTGAAGACCAGTATATAGCCTCAACATATTGGTGGATCAGCGACAACCTTAGTCGTGGATTTAACTATTCCCTAATCCCTTCCCGTCTAATCCAATCCATTGAAGTGAATAAGAGCCCCCTAGCTCAACAAGAAGAAGGAAGTCTGGGTGGTACCATAAACATGAAGACCTATAAGCCATTTGAAATAGGCAAAAACCAGGTAACAGCCTATCTGGAATATGAACATGTAGAACTTGCAGATAAAGGGCTTCCCCAATATTCCATTTTGGGGAACTGGCTTAATAAAGAACACGAGTTTGGTATTTTTATCGCACTGTCTTTTGAAGAAAGAGAAACCAGAAGAGATGGCATGGAGGCTTTCTTTTTCTCAGAGGACTTGTATAGCGTTAACGATCAATATGGCAATTCGTATACAGATGTAAAAATTCCAACATCTGTTATTGGATCAGCCTTTTACATTCACAAAAGAAAACGATTGTCAGGAAACATCGTGACTCAATGGTACCCCAGAGATGACATTTTAATAGAATTTAATACATTGATGTCTTCCATTGAGGCGGACAATAAAAACCAAACACTTCAAACTCATATGTGGGCTTATCTATATCCACCAGAAAAAAAACATGTGATATATAATCCAGAATTCATTAAAAATAATGATCAAGTCATTCTGGCTGGAGGGGAACTAGACAACAATCTAGAGATAGATTCATTACAGTACGACAACATATATAATGATGTGATACTTCGTGACGCTTATACCGAAACCAATTTTTATCATTTAAAACTAAAACACTTTAGCTCAGATTGGCTTCTCACATCACAACTAGGATATTCCCATTCTAAAGGAGGAAACAATCATGAGTATTATTTGTTACAAAGTGGAAGAGCATTATTCAATTTTGATTTACGGGATCAACACCTTTATACATCAGTAATTGATATCGACCCCACTGACCCATACAGTATTAACAACTTTTCTGCGCTGAGAAATCAGGTTCACAAAAACCAGGATTCTGCGGCTCACATACAGTTTGACGCCACATACAATAACGACTTATTCCTTTTCAACCAAATTTCATTTGGAATAAAGCATAGAAATCATAGTCTTAGCAAAGAATCTCAGCGAGGCGTGTATGTTGGACAGGGAGATGTTTTTGAAATGCAAAACATATCCAATTCTACAAGCCCAAGATTACACCCAAGTATTCCTGCCAAATACACTATCGCCAGATATGCAGAGGTAGATAAAGACCTACTTCTAACTGAGATAAGACGCCAAGAACAAGCTAACCAGTTTGAATATCAGTATAACAAAAATGCTTATTTTGATTTAACAGAAGACATTACAAATTTTTATATCACAGCCTCTCTTCAACAGAACAGAGTGGAGTCAGAAATGGGAATAAGGGCTGCCTATACCAATCAGGAATCCAAAGCCTACAACGTGAACGATATAACAACACATAACAGAAGTTATTTAGACCTTTTACCGTCTATCTCATCTAAATTTAACATTAACAATGAATGGTTATTTCGAACATCTTTATCAAAAGCAATTGCACGACCAGCATATCATCTACTCTCTCCACACAAGGAAGTAAACATAGAGGCCAGCACCATACACGAGAGCAATCCGAATCTAGACCCGTATCGAGCTAACCAGGCAGAACTTGCCATTGAATGGTACGGAGAAAACGCATCAAGTTTTAACTTAAACTTATTTTATAAGGATATCTCGACATTTATTTATACTCAAAGATCAACAAGGCTTGTCGACAATGAGTACATAACCTATTCTCAAGCTCTCAATGGTCCAGGACTTAACTTAAAAGGGGTTGAACTTAGCTTATCAAAGCGATTTTTCTATAACTACGGCTATACCGCAAACTATACCTATACCAACGCCGAAACAATCTCACTACCTTCAGGCCAAACATTTGAACTACCGGGGAACTCAAGGGAACAGGCAAACCTTTCTTTTTTCTACGAAAACAAAAAAATCTCCACTAGAATTTCATGCAACTATAGATCTAAGTCATATCTGGAACCGGAATCAGACCACCAAGATCAAACAAATCCCTACACTCAAATCGATTTTCGAATCAATTACAACCAGTCTGAAAAAATCAGCTTATACATTGACGCAACAAACCTTACAAATGAAAAAGTTGTAACATTTACAAATTCGGGGCTTACCAGAAGCATATACGAACACGGACGAAGGTTTTTGATTGGAACAAAAATTAGCTTTTAATTTCCCATGTTTTCTACTCCACCATATTTTTATACCCGCGAATAAACCATCCTCTCGACATACAACAAAACCATCAGACACAAAAAAAGCGGCCTATTGGCCGCCTTCTTTTAATAATTAACCTAGGTTAATTATAAGTTACACACGAAAGTCCAAGAACCGTCACTGCCTGGAACTGACTGAGTCCACCAGTTAGCGCGGTATACAGAACCACTATTAGACATCAAGTCACCACCTGTTGCATAACTTGGGTTACCTGCCCAGTCAGTTTGTGGCCAGTTTGGATATGCTGGAACAGTTGCAGTGTTAACGCCTGCTGCTGCGCAGTCACCAGTACCACCAGAAGACGAGCTGGTAGAGCTTGATGAAGAGGAGCTAGAAGAAGACGAACTGGAAGAACCAGTTGCAGGTACAGAACCACGGGTGTAATCAAAACCTAGACCGTAAGTTCTACCACCAAATGTCACAGTCCAGTTAGAGTACATAGACGTTGGCAACTGTTGAGTAAAGGTAAAGGTAATGCTTTGACCAGTAGCTAGTGACTGATACGTTGGCAAAGTAAAGCTCGCCAAGTGGTAATCACTATCCAATCCAGGCGCACCAGTATTATTACCAGTATGACCATCAGTGACAGTGGTTACTCTTAAGCTGCTTTGATCACCGATGGTACCGGTATCAGATGTTGCATAGTTGAACTCAAACACTGCTCCACCAGGAATAGTGATTGGCGAATTGTTAGTGAAAGTCAGCTTACCAGTAATTGGGAAGTTGCTATCACCCACTGGATATCCACCAAGCTCGAATGAAACATCCAGGTGCTCTGAAGGCATAGGACGCTCTGCACGAACCGCTTTATAAGCCGGCGCGTTAGCAAATTTGCTATGCAACACAGTTGTGAGAGTTTCACCCACAGTACACTCTTTGGTTACATCAGTAGGACATGCGTAGTCACCAGAAAGCTCCCAGAACATGATACCGCCGATACCTTTATCGACAACATAGTCCGCTTTCACAGCCAAAGATTGCTCATCTTCAGTCGAGATAAAGACTTTCTTCTGATCATTCCATAGCCATGGAGCGACCATGGTTGAATCATAGTGACGAACGTATTGACCGACTAATTGATCTTCAGGGTTATTTGTTGGATCAAGTCCATAGGCTTCAGAATAGCTACCCATGATGCCACGCTCTAGGTTCTTAGCGTGCCACATTGGGTTTGCACCAGCAGGAACTTCAGCTTGGTTTTCAACATCATGCCATAGGTTATCGATACCGATTGCACCCTTACCACATTCAGTTAGACCGGTAGCACAACCAGTCGTTGTAGGCGCAGTACCCCATAGACCATTGGTACCACCAACCACTTCACGCCATCCGCGAGTATAGTAAGGAACACCGATGTTGATACGCCCTGGTGGCAATGAACCACGGAAGTAGTGATATGACCAGTCCGTATTCAAGTAACCAATACCGTAAGCACTGTAGAAACTCCAACGAATAAGCTCGTTGTCTTTACCATCGTCATACAACGCAGCGTTAGGACCAACGTATTGGTTCCATGCACCGTGTAGGTCGTAAGACATGATATTTACGTAATCAAGGAATTGAGTAACTTGATACATATCCATACCGCGCAACAGATAACCTGAAGAAGGTGCGGCAACAGTCAACAGATAATGCTTACCGTCTTGTGCACCGGCTTCGTCAAGCTTGTTACGTAGGGTTTTCATCAAAGTAACATAACCAGACATCAATTGAGCGCGACGTGCGTTAGCAATCGGCCAATCAAGAGGGTTACCCGCATCTTTCATGGAAGTCGCATATTCATAGTCGATATCCGCACCATCAAAACCATATGTGCGCAAGAAATCCACTACAGAGTTTGCAAACATCTCCATATTGCCCAAGCTGTCGGTTAGGGTGTAAAAACCACCATCACCAACACGAGTACCATCAGCAAAGTGTCCACCTGTTTCTGCCCAACCACCGATAGAGATCATGGTCTTAACATTTGGATATTGCTTCTTGAATTTGCTGAACTGGTTAAAGTGACCTTTATAAGCAAATTCTGGATCCATTGTTACGTCAGCATATTCTGGCCAATCCATACCGGTAGCAGCGTTATTTGGATCGCTGGGATTACCGATGGACAACTGATTATTCTCAATGTGTCCAAACGCGAAGTTGATGTGGGTAATCTTGTCCCAAGGAATATCTTTCACCAAGTATGGAGGACGACCATCTTTACCGGTTCTCCAAGATGGGAAGTAACCGATGATACGACGGTTGATAGCCATAGTTTCACGGCCTTCAGTGTCGTATACAGTACAGTACGGAGTGTCTACATTTGGTGTTTTATATAGACCGTCTGGACGACAAGCTTCGTGAGTGGTGCCACCAGAGCTTGATGAAGAAGACGAACTACTTGAAGAACTTGAAGAAGACGAACTGCTTGAAGAACTTGAAGAAGACGAACTGCTTGAAGAGCTTGAAGAAGACGAACTGCTTGAAGAACTTGAAGAAGACGAACTGCTTGAAGAACTTGAAGAAGACGAACTGCTTGAAGAACTTGAAGAAGATGAACTACTTGAAGAGCTTGAAGAAGATGAACTTGACGTAGTACACGCCCCCAAACTGCTCCAAGCATATTGAGAAGCCCAACCTTCACCAGGAGCGTATGGTCCACCAACGGAACACCATCCACCGACTGTACATTGAAATGCTTCATTAACGTTTTGCACAATATCGCCTGTCGCGTATGCAGATCCATCAGCGTATGCAGGAACGCCCGAACAATCGTAAGCGTTTGCCTGAATAGCAAATAATGAACCGGCCAGCGCAGACAAAGCTACAGAGTACTTTGCTGTCTTAGAAATAGCCATTGAGATAAATCTCCAACTGATTATTGTAATTATTTAGCCAGCCTACTCCACAATAAACAGAATAAACTGCCTATATGAGCTCTTGAGAATAGTACTTCCGCATACGCCAAAACGACGTACTTCTTTCTACCTTAAAAGAAACATCTTTTTCCCAGAGCAAACATGCGAAAACAAGCAACGCTTGTTTCCAACATTCTATCTGTGCAAGAGCATAGCTCTTACACTAGGAAACTAATCATGCAGCAAGTAATACGTCTGCGGATATTTCATTGGTCATCGCCGACTTATCATTGTTATACCGGCATTTTTTTGAGTTGGTTCAATATATCTCGTTTTCTATATGTTTATACGGCTAAAACTAAACATACAATCTGCCAAACCGCAAAGATAAATTAATCCCTTGAATAATCAATAGTGGGCCGATTACTTTCAGCCCGATATTCAGAAACATTCCATTACTTAAAATGCAATATTTCCATTAATTCTATTTCGATTATCTAATGTTATTTCGTATAAAGTCGTACAGAATATTTCACCTAATTGACACCGCCTATCGAAGGATACTTTTTTTTTAATAAAAATCCGGAATTAGTTCAACAACTCACTCACCGTTACCAACTCAAATCCCTTACTTTTGATGTAGTTAATAATTTCAGGTAATGCTGCCACCATATATTGTCGATTCACCCCACTATCGTGCATTAAAATAATGGCTTCATTGTGTAAATGCTCTTCAACAATTTCCCCCAACTTTTTTTCATCCATAACAGATGTGTTCCAGTCTTTAGTATCAATCGACCAAAAAATTGTTTTAATACCTTTAGCCTTTAAAAAAACTATTTGCTCTTCACTTATCTCACCGAATGGAGGACGAAACAAAACAGGAATTTGATTGAACGTTTTATTAAAAATATTCTGCGTTTCTCCAGTACTCCGAGACCAAAAGTCATCCACACTCCAACCGCCCGCATGGTCATGGTTTAAAGAATGATTACCTAACTCATGACCCTCTTCCTGTAAATAACGAGCTATATCGGGATACTTCAAGAGTTGACTACCAATTAAAAAGAAGGTCGCCTTAGCATTTTGTTCTTTTAAAATATCACTAACAATGAGCGAATTAAGCGATGGGCCATCATCGAATGTCAATGCAACCCTTTTCGACGAACCACGACCTTCAATAAACACATCCTTAGGGTATTTTTGAGCCATCTGAATCATCGGGGATTGCAGAGTATTGGCATCTGTATCAGTCCGAACAAACACCTCTTTTTTATAGATTTGTTCGTCTTTCGAACAACCTACAGCGATAAGAACAACAACCAAGTACGAAAACAGCTTAATTTGCAACATGAGCACAACCACAGAACGAGAAAAAACACAGCTTAGTACAATAATATGCACTAGTTAAACCAACTAGCCATACTATTGTGCTATATAGAGCCTCCAAACTACGCTGGTAATAAGCATGGAGTAAACTACACTAGGGAGCAGCAACATTGGGTTCACAGCATTGACAGGACAGCATCATAGTAAGAAACATACACCATACCCTGGCACCAGCGTTAACAGATTAACTCACAACTCAAGCGCCACTATCGTCTAACACAAGAAAAGGATACCGACCATGAGAACCACACTTACACTCATCTGCTTACTCCTCCTATCTCAACTCACTATGGCAGGGAAAAAGAGCTTGCTGGATAAGGATGGGGTGGAGCTTTTCAAAAGCGACAAGGTCTACACTTTGGTGAATTTACATCCAGACGAAGCACGAGGACTTCTCTACTCCACAAACTACCAACTTCCGTCCCTTCTTCCCAGATGCACTAAAGTTGAACTGAAGAAAATCAGCAAGAAAGGCTTGGTGTTTTTTGTCCCAGATAGAGGAAGAGAATACATCTATAAATATGTTCCAAAGCACAGCATCGACTCAGTTCAAATTCACCTGCAGGATTTTTTCGGTAGCAAATGCAACCCGAATGACATAAAAAAAATGAGCAAAGCCGATCAGGAAGGCATCAAACAAGGTACACCGGTTATGGGGATGAGTAAAAAAGGCGTACTAATGGCAATGGGGCGTCCCCCAAAGCACGCCAACCCAACTCTGGATTCCAACACTTGGACATATTGGAGGAACAAATTTGGTCAGCGTGTCGTGACTTTTGACTCCAAAGGAAAAGTCAGTCACATACAGTAAATAGAATATGCCGAAAAATGCCGCTTATCCAAGCGGCATTTTTTTGTCGAACGCCTCCTAAAATCCAGTAATCTCAAACTACGTAGAAAGAAGCGTTTCGTTAGAAGAAAATACTGCTCTTACCACTCAAGCCTCAAGCCAAAAATAGGAAGCATCTCCCCATCGTTAACGTCATCTTTTCCACTACGCTCATTAAATTCGTCTGAACTTGGATTTTCGGAGCCGGTTAGGTTGATGATATCAATAAAGGCAATAATATCCGTCGCGCCAATACTTCTTCGGTAATCCACCCGTAAGTTTATTGATGCATAATCATCATAACGTTCCGTATTATTTGTGATGTATTCTTTGGAATAGCGTAGAGGTTGGCCATCCCCCAATACGTTTGCATGAATGATTGCGGAATCTTTTGGCTGACCTGACGCCCACTTCCAACGTGAGGATATTTTCCAGCGATCATTAATTTCCCAAACACTCCCGATACTGAAAGAATGCTCGCGATTAAAGTCAGCCTTATACAATGGTGAATGATCGAAATCTCTGATTTCCGCATTATTGTATGAATATTTCATATCCGCAGACCAGCCATTGTCAAAACTTCGAGTGAGTGCGCTATCGACACCCCAGGATTTACCGCTACCGGTGTTGGCAAAAGTACGATCCACACCATCTGTTTCAACAATCAAATTATTGAGTTTCTGATAATAAGGTTCAAAGAAAAAGGCCAAATTCCGATGAAACTGATAGTTCATACCAAAACTAAATTGGTCAATTCTTTCATTTTCCAAATTTTCATTGGATGGATCAGAGGCTCTCTCATCAAAATTAGGTGCTTGGTAATACCGCCCTGCCGTTAGCGTCAATCTCATATCATCGAAAGCAGTCCATGCGGCACCGACTCGGGGTGAAAACAAACTTTGGTCTGCAAAATTATCTTGCTCCCAACGCGCACCGAAGCGAATGTCAAAATCGCCCAGATTAAGTTGTTGATTAATGTAAGCTGCGATATTTGACTCGGAACGCTCATAATGGCTGTTCATCAATTCAGGAGTAAATTCAATGTATTTTTGCGCCTCACTCGGCCTTGAGTCTCCGTCATCAAATGTGTACTGAATCCAATTATCTTTAAGTTTTAAATCCATTTCCAAATCGATTTGTGATACATGTAACCCTGTACTAAATTCTCCGAATGACAGCTCTTTTGTCAGATCCAACATGTAGCCAGATTCAGTTTCGTTATGGAAAGATCGGAGTATATCTGGTCGCTGAGGAACAGCCGCGGCAGGCGTTCCTATGGGCACCAAATCCGGATAGCCTTCACCACTAATCGAGCGCTCTTCATACAACCGATGATAAACTCGATTAGCCAACAGCCAGTCTCTGGGAAGCCATGATTGAAGATGCGCACTGAATAACTGGTTATCTTTTTCGACGTCTGATAGTTCAACGTCCGTGTAGTTACCAGGCTCATCCTCATCAGAAGCCAGAACATGGTCAATATCCCTAACAAAGGATTCTGGAGCATAAATGGCCAGAATATTTAATTTCCCATCAGCGGGAAGATCTGTACTGGTTTTAAGAACGACGTCAGTGAGCTTCGGCTCCCCTTCATCATCAAGGCCAATAAATTCAAACATTTGACCAAAATTATAATCACGGGCGGAGAACAAGACGGAGGTTCCACTATGAATTCGACTTGGTCCATCATAGCCCAGCTCCACGCCAGCCAAATCCAGGCGTGCAGTATACGAAGCGGTATCACGGTTACCTTCTGCCACATCAAGCTTGAGTAACGAACCCGATTTACCCCCATATGCAGGTGTCCAGCCTCCAGGTTGAAACTCCGCTTCACCGATGATGTTGGGGGCAAAAATCGAATAACGACCTCCCCCCTCTAACTCTTCTTTCTCGCCAAAACTGTCGCTAAAGTGAATGACATTATCGAAAGGCACACCATCCACTAATATCAAGTTGTCTCGAGGCCCAGCACCGCGAACAGTAAAACTGGAAAACTCACCGCCGGAAAATAACCCTGGTAAACCATCCAGAGCCCTTAGAACATCACTTCCGCTACCCGCAGCGCTGCGAAGGCTTTCCCTATCCAGTAATGAAGCACCCACCGAGTTCATTCCCCTGGCGGATGCATTGCCAAGCACAAGCACTTCTTCAATCGCTCCTTGCGATAGCGGCAGCTTAATAACCAATGGGGTAATCTTACTGTCAATCACGCGAACAGTTGGCAGACGAATAGCAAGATAACCATCCTTACTTGCGACCACCTCGTATAATCCCGGAGAGAGCTCTGTCAGCAACAGACTACCTTCACCAGGGGTTAACTCCACACGCTCATCCCCTTCGCGTGATTGCAATGTGATCGTCACCTGGCCCAATTTCTTCAGTGTTTCTTCAGAAACGGTTGTCACCCTAAGGCCTGTGTTATTGGAAACATCCGCCCAGCTGAGTTGAGGAACCAAGGACAGATTGAGGGCCATAACACCACCTGAGACCCATTTAATAAGTTTTACGGTCATAACCGAAAGCTCCAGTATTGATAATTCATCCAACTGTTTTTTTGCAACAGACAATCAATGCGTTGCAAGAAAACATCTTTCATTGACCCGAACTCTACGCAGTTTCTAACAACCCACGAGTAAAAATGAACCAAGTGATGGAAAACATGTATAAATGGAGCGTGCCACCAATCAAGTGTTAAAATTCTGCACCAACCGTTAATACATAAAACCCACCACTCGTGCAATTTGGTTGATTTACGGCGTTTTTCACTACTGAGGTACAAGTAAAATGATGACGAAAACCATCTCGAAATTTAAAGATTATGATATGACTCGAGAAAAGACGTTTTTGGTATCAGCCCTTTCGCTAATTGTACTTTTTACACTTGTAGAGCCCGATGAAACTGCACGCTATGGCATTGCCATGAGCCTACTCTTTTGGACATGCCACATCGGCACGGGATTGGTAATACTGTATCTAGCCAGTTACTGGATCAGAAACAAAGTGACCAGTAAACTCTCTCCTCTCACATTAGTGAGCATCAGCGGATTAATAGGCGCTGTAATATGTGCCCCGATATACACCTGGTTTGACGTCATCTTTCCAAGTGTCGATAAAGCATCCATGAGCTGGTTAAGTAATAAAGGACAAGAAAGCACAGCTTGGGCACTACTAGAAGAATTTACCCAAATGGGCCCGATATTCCTGGCATCCTGGTTTATTATGAACATACCGCTATTCACCAGAAAAAATACGCCATATTCCAACGAGAAGGTGGAAAAAACCGAACAAAAATCATACAACTCACAAAAAGAAAATGAAAACAAAAAAGTGCTATTGGACAAACTACCATCAGTAATTGGTCGCGATATTGTTTCCGTGAGTTCCGATTTACACTATATCAACATCGAAACTGCGAAAGGAAAAGCATTAATATTAGGCAGCATAAAAGCCGTTGCAGAAGTATTTCAAAATGAAGGCATTCAGGTACATAGATCTCACTGGGTGGCGTATAAACATGTCAGTAAACTACATATAAATGGTGACAAGGCCTATTGCCTTACATCAACCGGAAGTAAAATCCCGGTTTCACGAAGTAAACGTAAAGCAGTGAAAGATGCTTTTGGAACTCAGATACTACTCTCACATACACTCTCGAAGAGCGGCAGCTCGCACGAGCAGACATATCAACACTCTGGCTAAAAAATCAAGATATAGATCGGTCCGTTTCCAATCGATCTATTACAAAGAATACCTCTCGCTTATCTTCCTTACCCTGGACATACATAATTAAAAACATTACCCCGGTGTACTTGGGGTAATGTTTTGCTATTGAGCCTAAATGTTTCTCAGCTTATCGCTCATAAATTGTTATTCTTGACTCAAGACGTACCCAACTCACAGGTTCATATCCGGTGCCATTAAACTGAGCATTGAACGTGGCATCCATAGCACGATAAAAATCCTCGCCTTCCTTATGATATAAAGCCTTACCTCTAATAAATTTATGGGTTGGTATTCCGAGTGCATTTTTAACAATTGTCCATTTTTCATCCTCGTTAACGCCGGCATAAATCAGCGCATAGCCTCGCTCTTTACCAATCTTCTCTGCACTGAGCTTCATATCCTTGGAGGTTTCAGAATACTCCGACTCATCGAATTCGCCCTTATCAGCAGCCTCTTCCAAATGCGCTATAATTTTGCCTTTATATGCATTAAGCTCTTTAAACGTCTCTTCCGGTAGAGGAATCCCTAGAGTTTCGCTTACCTCGATTATGTCTTTTACTCCATTTAAACTCATCTTATAATCTTTTTCTTCAAGCTTAACCAAATCAACATTAAAGGCTATCCGTCTCTCATCCAAGTCTTTTAGTATTTTCTCTTGAGATTTAATTACACTAGCCAAATCTTTTTCGATTGCCTTTTTGACAGCAGCATTTCGATATACATCTCGGTTTTTAATTAAATCAATGATTTCTGCATTACTATAGCCCTCGGCCTTAATAATCCCCTCATCACCAAGATGCTCTTCATATTTTTCAAGCAATTTCACAGCATGCTCAGAACCTGCCTCGTAATTCAGCAGAAACCTCTCCAACTCATACAGATAACCATCAAAGGTTTGTTCTTTCCCATCTTTCAAATAAGGAAGAAAGCTCCCAAGCTTGCGTATACTTGAATCAAACCCGCTTCTAAGCTCAAACTCCATTTGACTTTTCTCTCTGGCCTTACCATCCGCAATATAGAAGTTTGTGGCCAACTCAGAAATCTCATCAAACAGTTTTTTATCCGCAACCAAACCGGGCTCTACTCGATAAGCCTCGGGAATTTTGTTATATTCTTTATTTCCTTTTGCAACAAGTGGGTATGCCGTTTTATAGTTTTTCTTTTCATGATAGAAAACCATACTATTTAAATTTTTCTTAAACCTGCTGGCACTATTTTTTGCCTTAGTTAGTTCCGCACGATCCAATCCGTATGTTTCAGTAGAAGAGTCAGCAGTTGTCGAACCCGATTCCGTGGTTTTCTTTTCTTCTGGCGCACCCACCTCATTTATAAGTGTTTCGTACTTACTTTTTGCCGCAACAACTTCTTCCTTTACCTTATAGCTCTCCGGCAATTCGCCATAAACATCTAACGCGCTGGAAAGCCTTGCCTTAGCCGTCTTTACATCCCTTCTTTTCAGATATTTCTCCGCATCATCTACTTTCTTTATATACTGGTCTTTGTTTTTATCTGCATCTTCAATCGCATTGGCTTTGGCGAGAGCCTCAGTGAGAGTGTCGAAAGAAGATTTATCAGCCACCACTTGAGGATGAAGACGATATGGTTCAGCGATTTGCTCATAGCTGCCACTTGCCTCATTTAAACGCTTCTGAGTCATCGACAGATTATTCTTATCAAAAAAATCCTTAGCCAATTTAACTTTGGCAGCAAACATACTCGCTTTTCTTTCAGCCACTTTCAGCTGGTCTGCTGCTAGAGCGTTTTCATCATATTCTGACGCCACTGCGCTATAAGAAAAAACAAATAGAAAAGCCAGAAAAAACACGAACATTTTACGCATACACAATTCTCCGAACATCATATGTAGTTTCAACAAGTTTAGAACACCATGTACACGCAACATTTTCAATGCTGTACATAAACCGCAAGAAAAGACAAAAAGTCGTTAAAGAATTGCTCTACAGTAAAAAGAATTGAACGTCGAAAAACATTCAACAAACAAATATACAATATCCGAAATTAATTTTTACTCAACACAACATCCAATAAGCGCAAAAAAATCAGACAAAATCCGCAACATAAATTCATTCCAAAAGTAAACTGCCATCATCAACCAATTGTTATTGAATAAAGATGTATTCATACCAAAATCGCCACCTAATAAAACTTAAGCATTAACAAATTTATTTACGGAAAAAAAGTACCCATCTCATATCAACCCCAAAACTTATCTATTTATTATTCTGATAAAGCTCAACACTACCCCCAATAGCCGAAGTATTTCGGGTTATCACCTTCTCGGTAACAAAGCGCATAAGGTAATTCGGGCCTCCAGCCTTCGGCCCTGTACCGGATAACCCTCGCCCACCAAAAGGCTGAACACCCACCACAGCACCGACCTGATTACGATTGATATACACATTACCAACATTCACCTTAGCCGAAATATACTCCGCCAGATGCTGGTTACGAGTATGAATACCTAACGTTAAACCATAACCGGTTTGATTTATGTCCCTGATGACATTTTCCAATTCGCTACGATGGAAGCGAATCACATGTAATATCGGACCAAAGTGTTCTTTATCCAACTGCTGAATACTCTGGATTTCCACAACTAGTGGCGGTATAAAAAAGCCGTTTAAATAATCTGGTAGTGGAGATTGTGAAATGATTTTCGCTGTACTTTGCATGTGAAGAATATGATCTTGCAATGCGTTTTTTGCTTCGTCATCAATAACCGGCCCAATATCCGTTTCCAACTGTGACGGATCGCCGAGAGTTAGCTCCTGCATCGCTCCCGAAAGAAGCATAAACACTTGATCAGCTATATCTTCCTGCACATATAGCACGCGGCATGCAGAGCATCTTTGCCCGGCACTGTAAAAAGCACTGGAAATAATATCTTTGACTAACTGCTCGGGTAAACAGGTGCTGTCTGCAATCATCGCGTTTTGACCGCCAGTTTCAGCAACAAACGTTGCAATAGAGCCAGGTCGGTTAGCCAATGTTTTTTGTATTAACTTGGCCGTATCGGTTGAACCGGTAAAACACACTCCAGCAAAACGAGCATCCTGAACCAGAGCACCGCCTAGCGATTCCCCATCCCCGAGTAATAACTGGAGAGCCTGCTTTGGAACACCAGATAAATGTGCCAAAGTCACCCATTTTGCTGCGATGAGATTAGTTTGTTCTGCAGGTTTGGCCACAACCGTATTTCCCGAGAGTAACGCAGCCACAATTTGCCCGGTAAATATTGCTAGCGGAAAATTCCAGGGACTAATACACAGAAATAAACCTTTACCCTGCAGCAATAGCTCATTGGATTCGCCCACAGGGCTCTTTAATGACAGCGACCGAGAAAATTTTTCCCTGGCTTGCCCGGCATAATATCGACAAAAATCGATCGCTTCTCTGACTTCATCAATTCCATCCTGCAAGGTTTTTCCCGCCTCATAAGCACAGAGGGCAATAAACTCATCCCTATGCTGTCCCATTAAGTCCGCCAGCGTATCAATATATTGCGCGCGCTTTTCGACATCGGTATCCCGCCATATGGGGTAATACTCATAAGCCGTCTGTACCGCGTCTTCAATATCACTTTGGTTAGCCCAATGAACCTCACCGATTTTTTTTGCAGGATCAAAAGGGGGATGGATAACGATTACCTCACCGTTATTTTGCATGACCCCATTTACAATCGAACCCGCATGCCAAATTTTATTCTCGAATTCCGCCACGCTATTTAATAGTTTTTCAGACTGCTCGGATATCGATAGATTTAAGCCCGACGAATTTTTTCTTATGGGCTGAAAAATATCTTCCGGAAGAGGAATATTTAACTCACTATCACCATCACGTTCAGAAATTTCCGGTACAGAAACCAATTCATCTACCGTGACTTTCTGATCAAGCAATTGATTGACAAAACTGTTGTTTGCACCATTTTCCAGTAAACGTCTGACCAAATACGGAAGCAGCTCATTAACCGGCCCGATTGGAGCATAGATACGAACGGGAGCAGAGTAACGCTTCAAAACTTCATCGTATAAACTCTCCCCCATCCCATGTAGACGTTGAAACTCATACTCCCTTCCTTCGCTTATGTGCTGAATATAGGCGATGGTATACGCATTGTGTGTGGCAAATTGCGGATAAATATTTCCTCTGGTTAAGGGGGACAATAAATATTGCGCACAAACCTGATAACAAATATCGGTTGCTGCCTTTTCGGTAAATACGGAGTAGTCAGATAAACCCTGTTGCTGACATCGTTTGATTTCATAATCCCAGTATGCCCCCTTGACCAAACGAACCGGAATTTCATCCCCTTGTTGGTGTGCCAGAGCATTTATCCAGGCCAACACCGGCAACGCCCGCTTGCTGTAGGCTTGCACTGCCAAGCCCAATTTTCCCCAACCACACATTACGTCTGAAGCATAAACACGTTGAAAAATATCCAGAGATATTTCCAGTCTATCGGCTTCTTCGGCGTCAATAGTTAGCGAAACATCATACTGTTTTGCACAAATGGCTATCTCCAAAACACTGTCTGACAGTTCCTGTAGTACCCTATTTCCCTTCTGGTATTCATATCGTGGATGAAGCGCAGAAAGTTTGATCGATACACTGGGCATCACACCCCGGTGATTAACCGACTTTTCTTTACCGATTGTTTTTATCGAAGAAATATAGGTATTTTTATATCGCTCGCCCATTTTTTTTGATAGCGCTGCCTCCCCCAGCATATCAAAGCTATATAAGTACTGACTGCCATCTTTTAATTGCGCATTTTTTAATGCCTCTTCAAGGCTTTCCCCCATAACGAAATGTTTGCTCATTACCGCCATCGTCATAGATACCGCTTTAGCCATTACAGGGTCACCGTACTTATGTAATAGTTGTACAATGTTTTCTTTAAGGCCCCTGGCTGTTGACGATCCCAACTTGATATATTTCCCCGTTAGGATCAACCCCCAAACACCAACTCGAAATGCGTAATGATCATTATCAAGAATAAACTTTTGCCAATCGCCTTTGCTCAGCTGATCCTTAATTAGTTCTATTCGAGTTTGATTATCCGGGATGCGCAGTAATGCTTCAGAAAGACACATCAGCGCCAGTCCTTCCTCATTTGACAGAGAAAAATGCTGTAGTACTTGATTAAACGATGAATTGACCGAGGAGTCAGACCGAACCGTATTTACAAAGTGACGAGCATCATCTTGAATGCTCTCAAGCTTAGCCGCACCATCAATAAGCATGCCCTTCAATTCATGAACAAGACTCGGTTCAGATAATAGGTAAGAAGCTCGAATACTCGCCTTAATGTCATCAAGGCTGAAAGCATCGCCTGACGCCGTATACAACTCCTGAATGCTAGGCATGGTCGCCCCCTATGGAATTTTTGCGCTGAATCGACAGAAATAGTTGTTGGCAACGTATTAAGAATAGACGATCAGTCTGGTGGGGGCGTTTAGTGATAATCCGTTAACGATTAATCTGGAAAGGAATATAGGATTAAGGTAATCAGATAAATAAATTCTTACGCTGTATGAAAACAACTATTTCCATGGCATGTATTTTTCCTGCCTCAATAAACCCTGTTGTTATGCAACAGCGCTCATAGGAATAAGGAATACCTATTGAAGTTCTGAGCAAAACACCTTCAAGCCAGCGGCTAATGCATTGGACAAATCTCTGTGCTGCAAAATTCCAGCCTTATCCAAATCACTGCCTAACAAAGGAATGGAAACCGTGGCATCGTCAATAATACGCCCAGACATAGTGGTCAACACCTCTTTCAAGGCATCCAACGCATGGTGTGCTCTGGGGGAGGTATTAATTAGCATTACGGGTTTGTAGGGAAATTCATCACCGCTCACCAACCAATCAAGCGCATTTTTTAACGGTCCGCTGATGCCGTGTGCGTATTCCGGACTGGCGATAATTAAACCGGCTGCTGAAGCTAATTGTGCTTTTAATGTGTTTAAAGGCGGGATATTGTCGCCTTCCCGGTCCGGGTTAAATAGTGGTAATTGATCGATACGACCAAGGGTTATGTCAACACCGTAGGGCTCTGCAATCTCTTTTAACGCTTCCAATGCATAGGTGTTATACGATGTTTTACGTAAACTGCCGGACAAAGCCAGTAATTGAATATGACTCATACCTATACCGTCCCTGGAATTTCTTTCCATGGATTATTCTTAAGTTAACCTAACGCTTTTAGCTGTTGAATTTTATCGCGTAAATTTGCCGCTTTTTCAAATTCCAGATCTTTCGCAGCTTCGTACATCATTTTTTCCAGATCCTGAATATGCTGCCAGGTATCTTTGCCGTCCGGGATATCCAGAGTGTACTTGGAACGGCCTTCAGCAACTTTTTTCCGGTTTGGTCCTGCACCCGGCACTGTGGCACCTTCGAGAATATCCGCCACACTCTTACGAATGCCTTTTGGTGTAATTCCGTGTTTTTTATTGTGCTCTATTTGTTTCGTGCGTCGTCGTTCAGTTTCATCCAGTGCACGCTGCATTGAACCGGTAATTCTGTCGGCATAGAGAATGGCTTTACCATTTACATTTCGTGCCGCGCGGCCAATGGTCTGAATTAAAGAACGGTCTGAACGCAAAAAGCCTTCTTTATCGGCATCAAAGATAGCAACCAAGGATACTTCCGGCATATCCAGGCCTTCACGTAACAGGTTAATCCCGACCAATACATCAAATTCACCTGTACGTAGGTCGCGAATAATTTCTACCCGTTCAACAGTATCGATATCGGAATGCAGATAGCGAACGCGCACACCATGCTCCATCAGATATTCCGTTAAATCTTCTGCCATGCGTTTGGTTAATACGGTAATCAATATCCGTTCGTCATTGCCCACACGCCGGTTAATTTCCGACAGACAATCATCCACTTGTGTACCCGCAGGCCGAACTTCAATTTCGGGGTCGACCAAGCCTGTGGGCCTGACCACCTGCTCCACAACTTGACCCTGATGTTCTTCTTCATATTTGCCCGGTGTAGCAGACACAAAAATCATTTGCGGCGCAATGGTTTCCCATTCATCAAAGCGCATTGGCCGGTTATCCAATGCTGAAGGTAAACGGAAACCGTATTCCACGAGCGTTTCTTTTCGCGATCGGTCACCTTTATACATGGCTCCAATCTGCGGCACCGTTACGTGGGATTCATCAATCACTAACAGGGCATCTTTGGGTAAGTAATCAAATAATGTGGGCGGCGGTTGCCCTTCTTCGCGTGAGGATAAATAACGAGAGTAGTTTTCAATCCCGGTGCAGTAACCTAATTCCCGCATCATTTCCATGTCGTACTTGGTTCGCTGTTCTAAACGTTGCGCTTCAACCAACTTATTGTTATCACGCAATTGCTCCAGGCGAACTTTGAGTTCTTGCTCAATAAAGTCCACTGATTCCAGAATTTTTTCTCTCGGGGTCACGTAGTGGGTTTTCGGATAAACAGTGTAACGTGCAACCTTACCCAGCACTTCGCCAGTTAATGGGTCAAAAATGGATAAGTTATCGACCTCTTCATCAAACAACTCGATTCGCAAAGCTTCTGCTTCGGAATCCGCAGGAAAAATATCAATCACATCACCACGCACCCGATATGTGCCACGATGGAAGTCAATATCATTTCGTGTGTACTGCAATTCGGCCAAACGACGGAGTATTTGCCGTTGATCAATCTGATCACCGCGCACCAAATGCAACATCATTTTCATGTAGGAGTCAGGGTCACCCAAACCATAAATGGCCGAGACGGTGGCCACAATAATGGCATCTTTCCGTTCCATTAATGCTTTAGTAGCGGACAAACGCATTTGTTCGATATGGTCGTTTACCGATGCATCTTTATCAATAAACGTGTCTGACGAAGGCACATAGGCCTCCGGTTGGTAATAGTCGTAATAAGATACGAAGTATTCAACAGAGTTGTTGGGAAAGAACTCCTTAAACTCGCCATACAACTGAGCGGCAAGCGTTTTGTTATGTGCCATCACCAAAGTTGGCCGCTGCATTTGTTCAATAACTTTGGCAATGGTGTAGGTTTTACCAGACCCGGTGACGCCAAGCAAAGTTTGATGAGCTAAGCCAGACTGTAGCCCATTAACCAAACCACTTATGGCTTTAGGTTGGTCGCCTGCTGGTTCAAATTTACTTCTAACAACAAAGGGTTTAGACATAGCGTCTCTTCTAGTGCTGAATTTGCCAACAATAATGGATTTTCGGGTTTTGTTTAAAATCCATATCAATGGTTTCGGCGGAAATATTGTTTACCGTATATTTCTCGCTAATTGCCTCATCCAGTTTAAAACTGCGTAAATTATTGGAGAAATACAGCGTACCCCCAGGGTTTAAAATATCCATACACCGCTGAATCAATTTCGCGTGATCTTTTTGAATATCCAGCACACCTTCCATTTTCTTCGAATTAGAAAAAGACGGTGGATCGAGCATAATCAAATCAAAGCCCTGTCGACACTGCTTTAACCAATCCAAACAATTACCACGTATTAATTTATGGCGGCTTTCATGAATATTGTTTAACCGATAGTTATCTCTTGCCCAATCTAAATAGGTGTTCGACATATCAACACTGACCGACGATGTTGCTCCACCCAGTGCCGCATGTACTGTCGCCGTTGAGGTATAGCAAAATAGATTTAAAAACTGCTTGCCTTTGGCTTCCTGATAAATGCGTAAACGCAATGGCCGATGATCCAGAAATAACCCGGTATCCAAATAATCCGTGAGATTAATTTTAAAAACAGCACTCCCCTCGCGCACTTCACGGGTTTCGCTTCTTCTTGTCTCCAACTTTTCGTATTGTTCTTTGCCTCGATTGCGCTTGCGGGTTTTTACAAACAATTGACCGTAAGCCGTGTTAAACACATAAGAACACGCTTGAAGAATCTCCTCAAAACGTTTTTCGGCTTTATCCGCATCGATGGATTTCGGTGCCTGATATTCTTGTATGTGAATATCGCCCTGATAAAAATCAATTGCTGCTGCATACTCAGGCATATCCGCATCATATACACGGAAACAATCCATACCTTGCTGTTTTTGCCATTTTCTTAATTTACGTAAATTTTTCTGCAAACGATTGGCCAGCATTTTTGCGCCTTCGGTGAGCACCTCTTCGGTATAAATCCGCTCTTGCTCATTCACTTCTGGAATCACTTCCCGGTTGGAAGGGCCTTCCCGCAGTTGCGCTTCATCACCGGAAAGCAAATCAAACAGTAATAATTCGGAGGCAATGGTGCCATTAAACAGCTTGTAGCTTTTCTTGGGCCGCAAGCGCATTTCTTTGCCCAGTTCTGGGTTACCGGTAAACACGCCTAAAGTCCAGCCTGGTAATTCTTTCTTCATAACCTGAGCCAGGCTTAAGTAATCTGCCCGCAAAGCTTCAACTTCACCCAAACGCTCACCGTATGGCGGGTTACAGATGATTAAGCCAGGGTTGATTTCTTTATGCGTCGGCTTCACAAACTCCTGCATCGGCTTCTTACTCACCCGCACCAACTTGTCCAAACCTGCACGCTCGATATTCGCTTCACTGACCCCAATCGCTTTATTGGAAATGTCATAGCCTCGAATTTCACACCCTTCATCAACGAAGTCATCTCGTTTTGCAAGCTTTGCTTCCTCAATCACTTCTCGCCAGGTTTTGTCATCATGCTGGTTCCAGTACTCAAATCCGAAGCCAACACCATGTCGAGTTGCCCTGGCCAGCCCCGGGGCAATATTCAGCGCCATCAAGGCACCTTCGATTAACAGGGTTCCCGAACCACACATAGGATCAAGCAACGACCCACCTTCCTGCGCGATTTCCAGCCAGCCAGCTCTAATTAAAATGGCCGCTGCCAGATTTTCCTTCAAAGGCGCGCCACCCGGCTGTTTGCGATAGCCTCGTTTGTGCAGGCTGTCGCCACTCATATCCAGGCTAACGATAACCTTGCCTTTGGTCAGTCTTGCGTTAATACGCACATCCGGGGTCTTACGATCAATTTCCGGCCGCGCTCCACATTGTTCGCGAATACGGTCAACAATCGCATCTTTCACCAGTTGCGCACCAAACTGGGTGTTGCGAATTAACCGGTTGGAGCCAATAAAGTCCACTGCCATCGTGCAGTCCGGTGAAAAATGCTTCTCCCAGGCGACCTGCTTCACATCCCGGTAGATAGTATCCGTATTCCTACTGTCAGCTTCTGTCAGTGGCATAAGCACTTTGTTTGCCAAACGTGACCAAAGGCACACTTTATATAAGCCTTTTAGATCCGCCTGAAAATAGACGCCAGCAGCGGTCTGCCTGCACTGCAGCCCGCCAAGAGACTCGATCTCGGTGAAAAGAAGTTGTTCTAACCCCTTGGGGCAACTAGCAAAAAAGGATATTTGATCTTTCATTTTCTTATGGTGCTTAGCACAAAATTCTCTGTATTTTATTCGATGTTGCCATATAGGCAGCGCTGGCTAGAAGAAATAATTCGTTCACATTTGCCCCTCGCTTTGGGAGACTGGATCTCCGCTTTTGAAAAAACGCCAATGAGAGGCCAGTGGTCACAATTCATACTCTTTCGAAAACATTCCTTTCACAATCAAGAATCAGAGTTGTGACCTTGCCATTCTATAAACTGAAAGAAGCGAGGTTCCTACCTTATGAAAAGCCAAAAAAGAACCCTATCAGAACGTGCATTTGCTCGCGGTTACTCTGCAGCTATGGCCGGAAAATCACGGAGCATATGCCCTTATGAAACAGGTGACGCCAGGCAAACTTGGCTTATGGGATGGCGAGAAGCGCGGGAGGACCACTGGAACGGTTATAACACCTTGGCACAGGTGCAAAAAATAGCCAACATGTAGTTTCCCTATACTCCTATTTAAGGAGTATTCCTTGTCAGTTTATTACTGACAAAGCAAACCCGGAGAGAATTGCTCCGGGTTTGTCTTTTATGCATTACCGTATTAAACGGCGCCGTTTTACCCAATTAGTCACTTACGACTGACTTTGCCACCTTAATGGCTTTCACTGACTCCGATATCAATTCTGGACCACGGTATATAAAACCGCTGTAAAGCTGAACCAAACTGGCACCAGCCGCAATTTTAGCCGCCGCATCTTCGCCGTCCATAATGCCGCCTACACCGATAATGGGCATTTTGCCATCCAATAATTTGGCAAGCTTTTTAATAACTAGCGTCGACTTTTCCGTTAAGGGGGCACCACTTAAACCGCCGGCTTCGTCAACGTGGGTGGAGTTCTCCACACCTTCCCGTCCAACCGTCGTGTTAGTCGCAATGACCGCGTCAATGTTATTGGCCACAAGTGTTTCAACCACACTCTCTAACTCTTCATCGGTCATATCTGGTGCTATTTTGACCGCGACAGGCACATATTTGCCATACTGTTCAGCTAAGGCTGCCTGTTTGTTTTTGATGCCTTTTAATAGCTGGTCAAACAACTCACCAAATTGCAGGTTACGTAAGCCTGGTGTATTGGGTGAGGAAATATTAACGGCAATATAATCTGCGCAGTCGTATACAGCATCCATACACTTTTCGTAGTCGCTCAGCGCATTCTCTTCAGGTGTAACCTTGTTCTTACCGATATTGATACCAAGAACGCCGTTATAGCGTCTGCGCTTCACTTGTTCGACCAAGTGCGCCACACCTTTGTTGTTAAACCCCATACGATTAATAATGGCCTGCTCATCAACCAAGCGAAACAAGCGAGGCTCTGGGTTGCCCGGCTGCGAAACCGGCGTAATAGTGCCAATTTCAATAAAGCCAAACCCTAGCTGACCCAGGGCATTAAAATAGTCCCCATTTTTATCCAACCCTGCTGCCAAACCCACCGGGTTGGGAAAAGTCAGGCCCATAACCTCAACCGGTTGTGCCGGTACGGTTTTAACAAAAGGCTTAAGTAGATGGAGACGTTCTGCGGCACCCATAAAGTCCAGGGAGAGTTCATGAGCAGTTTCAGGGTTTAATGCGAAGAGAATTTTTTGGGCAATTGAGTACATAGTGGTTTTATCAGGTTTAACAAGTAATACGGCTGAAATTCACGTGGCGGAGGATACAGAGAAAGATTAGGCAAGTCGATCGATTCCCACAAACTTATTGTTCTGATCGAAATAAATCTGGAAAGCACCGGAAATTCCCTGGCGTGTAACAAAAGGACGTAAGATCGGCGCCGGAAAACGAATCCGACGCCCATCGCGAGCAACACAGAGAACATTCTTTGCTGTGCCTGCATACATCTTCTGATACTCCTCAGCAGAAATCTGGATATCCACGATCACGGTATTGCTATGCATAGCACTTTAAATCTCGCAGTGGGTCAGATCACTACAGTGGGCGGTTGCCTGCGCCAAATCAATCAGTTCGCGCATCGCCACTGAGAACATTGCATAATCCGTAACCTGTGTCCCCTGCACTTCGTTGACCATAGTTCGCCATCGATCAATCAAGTACTGATGCTGTTTGTGCCACATCTCCACCGCGTCTTCGATTGGTCTCTGCCCCGCCAGACGCAGTATATTCACGCACAACTTACGTATCTGCGCTTCCAGGTCATCAATATAGGATTCCCTGGCCATAGCCTGCCAATAGCTTTCTACGGTGACTTCCGAAATCTGAGTGGCAAACCAACTCAAATTCAACCGATCCAACAAAATGTAGTGAATCTTGGTGACCGCCTCAATTGATTCACCTGAAATCAATGAAGCCTCCACCACGCCCAAACCGGAAAACATGTTGTCCGGCATCGCCAATCTGGAGGCCCACTCTTCTGGCAAGCCCCTTTCTTCATAGCGCTGCTTACGCATTCTCCACTCTTCATTTTCAGCCTCTTCCATAACCAGCTGAATACATTTGAGTGCTTCGTCCAGTGCAGGAGCAAACACATTAATCTCGTTTTGCGGCTCAATACCAGAACGTCGATTACGTAAAAACCAACGCGTACCACGTCGTACACGACGGATCATATTGGCAATGATTTCCGATTGAAAAGCCGCCGGTGCACGATTATCCAACCCTTCGACAACGGATTGAAATGACTCCAGACGAAACGCATCCCGTGATACCACATAGGCTTTAGCAATATCCCCTAAAGTCGCGCCAGTGGATTCAAGTAGCCTGTGGCATGAGGTAATACCAATGAAATTAATTAAATTGTTGGCAATCTGCGTTGCCACAATTTCTTTTTTCAAACGATGCTGATGAACTTCTTTCTTATTTTTCTTACGAATTTTTTCAGGAAATGCGGTTTCTACCGCCCTGCCAACATAGGAATCGTCAGCTAGCGTTGAATCCAGCAGCTCCTCTTTCAGCATAACCTTGGCATAAGAGATAAGCACCGACAATTCCGGACGGGTTAATCCCATCCCCTGAGCGGATCGTTCCGCTATTTCTTCGTCAGAGGGAAGGTATTCGATGGCCCGATCCAAGCGTCCGGTGTTTTCCAGAAAGGTAATAAATCGACGATACTCATTAATCCGGGCTTTTACCTGAAACTCCGCCACACTCAGTGCCTGGGTTTGGCGATAGTTATTTTCCAACACCAAATCCGCTACGGCATCGGTCATATCCGACAGTAATTTATTCCTTTGCTTCTCGGTTAAGTCACCGTTAACAACTAACTCATCCAACAGAATTTTTATATTCACTTCATGGTCAGAGCAATCTACTCCGCCCGCATTGTCAATAAAGTCAGTATTACAGGCACCGCCATTAAGCGAAAACTCCACCCGACCTAATTGGGTCATCCCCAAATTTCCGCCTTCGCCAAACACTTTGCAACGTAGCTCTCGTCCATTCACCCGCAGGCTATCATTTGCTTTGTCACCGACATCCGCATTGGATTCTTTCGACGATTTAACGTAGGTTCCAATGCCTCCATTCCAGATTAAATCCACTTCGGTTTTAAGCAAGGCATGTATTAATTCAGTGGGCGACAGCCGTTCCGCGTTAATTCCCAAAAGCTGTTTCATCTCGGCAGAAATCGTAATGTATTTCGCTGAACGGGAGAACACACCGCCCCCTGCAGAAATTAACTTGCTGTCATAATCTTGCCAGCTGGTGCCAGCTGTTTCAAAAAGCCGTTTGCGCTCAACGAAACTTTTTTCTGCGTCTGGATTAGGATCAATAAAAATATGCATATGGTTAAACGCGGCCAGTAATCGAATATGTTTAGACAACAGCATGCCATTACCAAATACATCGCCCGCCATATCACCAATACCCAAAACCGTAAAATCTTCGTTTTGAATATCGATACCTTTTTCCCGAAAATGCCGTTGCACCGAAACCCAGGCACCTCTGGCGGTAATCCCCATTTTTTTGTGGTCGTAACCATGACTGCCACCTGAAGCAAAGGCATCACCTAACCAATGGCCATACTCCAATGAAATCGCATTGGCGATATCAGAAAAAGTCGCGGTTCCCTTGTCTGCTGCGACAACTAAATATGGGTCATCGTCATCTCTTCGCACAACGTCAACAGGAGGTTGAACACTACCCTCGACCAAGTTGTCGGTAATATCCAACAAGCCCTGAATAAATAATTTGTAGCATTCAACGCCCTCTTTAAAAATCTCTTCCCTGGTGGCGTTTGCCGGAATTTGCTTGGCAACAAAACCACCCTTTGCGCCACTGGGTACAATCACCGCATTCTTAACTTGCTGCGCTTTAACCAAGCCCAGCACTTCTGTTCTGTAGTCTTGCAACCGGTCAGACCAACGCAGGCCACCGCGGGCAACTTTTCCGCCCCGCAAATGGACGCCCTCAACTCGCGGTGAATACATAAATATTTCAAACATCGGCCGAGGTTCTGGAATCTCCGGGATTTTCCTGGGGCTTAGTTTAAGCGATATATAGGGCTTGAATGATTCCCCCTCTCCGTCACTTTGTTTCTGGAAAAAGTTAGTGCGCAACGTTCCCTTAATTAATTCCAGATACCGCCTTAGGACTTTGTCTTCATTCAGGTTTTCTACGTTATCCAAACCTTCAAGCACATTCACCGATAAGCGCGCAATACGCTCTTCGTCTTTGGTTGCCCCTTTATTAATACGGGGCGAAAAACAGGCTTTAAAAAGTGCCACCAGATTGCGTGTAATTTCCAGGTGCGTGGATAAAGTATCGGCAATAAACTGCTGAGTGGAGACAAATGCGGTTTGTTTCATGTACGCCGCATAAGCTCTTAACATAGACACTTCCCGCCAACTTAATCTTGCCCCTAAAACAAGCCGATTAAATTGATCGCTCTCTGATTCCTTGGACCACACCGCAGAAAAGGCAGACTCAAACAAATTGCGCACTGAGTTAACGTCTACCTGGGTATGTAAACCAAATTTAAGCTGAAAATCGTGTAACCAAACACAATCACCATTTTTGGCAACAATCTGGTAGGGATGCTCACCTAATACCCGTAAGCCCAGGTTTTCCAGAATAGGAATCACATCGGAGAGTTCCAGTGGTGTATCCCTGTGCATGACTTTAAAACGCATACTGTCTGCCGCAGAGCCCACTGGCTGGTAAAAGTGCATCGCAATACCCGGCTCACCGGAGATATCTTCGATCATGCGAATATCATTCACCGCGGTACGCGCATCAAAATGTTCTCGGTAGCTTTCGGAAAAAGCATTTTTATATTCGTAGTAGTGTTTTAAACCTTTGGCTTCACCCAGATGTTCAATTAACGAAATACGTAAATGATCGTCCCAGTTACGGGTTATCTCAATAATTTCTCTTTCCAGCTCTTTCGTATCAACATCAACATTTTTCCCTGGGTCAACCCGAAAGACAAAACGTGCCCTAGCCAAAATCGACTCAGAAAAGTCGGTAGTTACATCCAGATCGTCAGACCCCAAAGCTTCACTTAATAGCTCCTGCACTCTAAGTCGAATGCGCGTGTTGTAAACATCCTTGGGAATAAAGACCATGCAGTACACAAAATTACCAAAGGGGTCACGCCGCATAATCAACCGAACAACATGCCGCTCGTTAATGCTGGTCACGGTATGTACGTTGTCATAGAGAGTTTGAATATCCGATTGAAAGAGTTCATCGCGGGGGAAATTTTCCATCACGCGACATAAGCTTTTTCCATCGTGACTTTCCGGGTCTATACCGGAATGCTGAACAACGCGGGAGAATTTTTTCCGTAACAGTGGAATATAGGTTGGGGTCAACATATATACGGAATAGGTAAACAAGCCCAAAAAGCGTACTTCACCGCAGACTTCCCCTGCGTCGTTGTATTTCTTAACCACGACATAGTCTGGATATACAGCACGGTGAACATTGGAGCGTGTCGAGGATTTAGAAAAGCAGATTAATTCATCGCCAGAATAAAACTGTTGCATGCCCTGGCTGAAAGTGGATTCCGCCACCAAAACATCTTCCCGACTAATTTTTTTGAAGATACCCAAACGTTCGTCAATATGCTCTTTTAAAAAGCGTTCTCCCTTTTCTTCAATAAACGAGAAGTCCCGATAACCAAAAAAAGTAAAATGGCTTTCAGGCAACCAGGCAAGAAAAGCCAGTTCTTCGGAATGCTCCAGGTTTTGTTCAGCAATATTTTCCCTCGCTTGACTGAGCTTTTCCCGAATCGCCTGATAATCGGACACCACCGTTTTCACATCTTTCAAAGCCGCTTTGAGCGAACTCACCAAAGAGGCCAACTCTGAAGCCTGAGTCTGCAAGCTGATTTCAATATATATAAGCGCTTCTTTTTCGATATTCTCTTTGCTTGATTGCTTTACATCCAAATATTCGCCTTGACGATTTACAGGCAACACGGTGCTCTTAATGACATGTAAAGGAATATCGCGGGCGTTTAATTCAATTCGGGTCGAATCCACCAGGAAAGGCATATCCTTCTGTAAGACCGTGATCACCGTCCGACCACACACCCAGCCATGAACATCCAGATTCGGATTAAAAATTGAAACTCTGGGCTCCCCATTGGGGGGTTCTTTCATGAAGTACCACAAGCCAAAACACATCCCAAGCAAATCCGATGACTGCCTTCCCTCCCACTCCTCCAAGGGAAACTGATAGAGATACACATCCAGGAAATCCTGAAATGCAATCAACTCAGCCCCTTTAAATTTCGTCGCGGCGAGATCTTTGACTTCAGAAATTAATGCCATGCGGTTGCTATCGGTATTCGACACAAGATATTCCTCTCCAGGTATTTTTCGGCCTTGCCCCTATTGATTTCGCTATATGCGGCCTTACTTAAGGATAGACCAAGCCAGCAAGGCACTATGGGAACTTGCGCGTAATGCGCTTGTCTAGGACAACCAATAAAGACTTATAATTCAAAAACTTGGGAAACATTCTTAGCCTGTATATTAAACAACCACCCAAGTGTTGATGAATACGACAACCTGATCACAATAGAAACAAAAACGAGAGTAGACCTATGAGTTTGACAGCAATACAGGATCTTAAAACTTGGTTAGAGAGTCAGATTGTGGGTCAGCCAAAACTCATTGACCGACTGTTAATTGCCCTGATTGCCGATGGCCACCTCCTTGTTGAAGGCGCCCCCGGGTTAGCCAAAACCAAAGCGATCAAAACTCTGGCAGACGGTATAGAAGCCAACTTTCACCGTATTCAGTTTACTCCGGACCTCCTGCCATCCGATGTAACCGGAACAGATATCTACCGCCCTGAAACCGGAGAATTCCAATTTCAGGCAGGGCCAATCTTCCATAACATGGTATTGGCGGATGAAATAAACCGGGCACCCGCCAAAGTCCAATCCGCTTTACTTGAAGCCATGGCCGAGAGGCAGATTAGTGTCGGTAAAGCCACATACAAACTGCCCGAACTCTTCTTGGTCATGGCCACCCAAAACCCGATTGAACAGGAAGGCACATACCCATTACCGGAAGCTCAACTCGACCGTTTTCTCATGCACGTGACAGTTGACTTTCCCGATGCAGAAGCGGAACGGAAGATTCTTCGACTCAACCGTTCTGAAGCCAGTCGCGAAACACAAGTCCCCAAACCGGAAAAAGAGATCAGCCAGATAGACCTATTTGCCGCCAGAGAATCTGCTCTAGCGATACATATGGCCGAAGCGGTAGAGGAATACATTGTGCAACTTACAGCGGCAACACGTAAGCCGGAAAACTACGGCGACGACCTCAAACGCTGGATAGAGTATGGCGTGAGTCCGCGGGCTACCATTGGCCTTGACCGTTGCGCACGAGCCCATGCCTGGTTAGAAGGCAAAGATTTTGTCAGCCCGGATGATGTTCGAGCTGTAGTCCACGATGTGTTCCGCCACAGAATTCTGCTGAGCTTTGAAGCCGAAGCCAATGGCGTTACACCGGACAAGATTATTGACGAGTTACTTGTTCGAGTCCCTGTAGTTTAATCCGGCAGCACCTCGTATGGTTAATTCAGCCACTGGCGCATACATTTCTGTTGAGGCTCTCCTCCAACTCAGGTTCCTGGCTAAGAACCTGACTCTGGAACAGCGGAAGAAATCCGCTGCGATAATGGAAGGAAGTGTCCGATCCAACTTCCGCGGACGCGGAATGGAGTTTGCCGAAGTTCGGCCCTATCAAGCCGGCGATGATATTCGCTCCATTGATTGGCGTGTAACGGCCAGAACCCAAAAGCCCTATACCAAACTATTCCAGGAAGAAAAAGAAAGGCCTGTTTACCTGGTGATCGACCAGAGGTCACCGATGTTTTTTGGCAGCACCCGCGTGTTTAAATCGGTGTTTGCAGTACAGGCCGCAGCCGCAATCAGTTGGATAGCTGCCAGCAATAATGATCGAATAGGTGGTTTGGTTTTCTCCGACACAGAACAACACGATATACGCGCTAAACGCGGCAAGCATGCAGTACTGGCATTAATTCACCAGATGCAAAAATACAATCAAAGCCTGAACTCCCCCGTACCTGGCAAGAACATGCAGCCGCTGCAAAACATGTTGCTGGATACATATCGCATAGCCAAACCCGGCAGTTCGGTTTTTGTGATTAGTGACTTTCACGACTTTAATCGTCAATGTGAAGAATCCCTCGCCCTGCTCTCACGGCACACCGATATCACATTGATTAATATTTATGATCAACTGGAAACCCAATTGCCCAAGCTGCCGAACTTGAGCATTACTAACAACGAAAAACGCCTAATCGTCTCGGGTCAATCCAGTAAACTCAACAGCGAATTTATGCAAGCCCACCAAAGCCACATTCAGTATCTCACCCAGGCATGCGCTAAATATGGCGCTCCCTTGGCCAGCGTGGAATGTGGAACACCGATATCCGATTTTATTTTTGATGTATTCACATCAAACAACCACAATAAGAAGTCCGGGAGGAGAAACTAATGTCTCCCGCGAATACCAATGCCACATCACTGGCCCCGCAGCAGCCCGACCCAAAACAGGCTCTACTTGCACAGCTACATGACATAGAGACCCCAAATCCGGTTGGCATTTGGCCACCCGCTATTGGTTGGTGGGTGCTATGCGCGCTGCTCATAGCAGCCTGCGCGGGCCTTTATACGCTATATAAACGCAATCAATCACAGCGTATTCAACGTACTTTAGCTTTAAAACAGCTAAATGCGATTGCGACCAATAACCACTTATCTGGCCAGGACGTATTACAGGAAACCACCAAGCTATTGAAACAGGTTTTGCTTTCTTCTTATCCGTCACATCGGCAATACATTGCCAACCTCTACGGTCGAAGCTGGTATCAACTGTTGAACAAACTATCATCGGGCCATCAGCTGTCGGAACAAAGCATTGAGCATTGGCATCAAGCCCTGTATGAAAAAGATCCACAAGTCGACAAAAAACAGGTTATCGACTTTTGCCACACCTGGCTGAAAAACCATAAAACACTGCCAAAGGAACAACGTGGCCCAGCATTCAAACAGCAAGGAGAACAGCATGCTTGAGTTTGACTGGCCCTGGGTGTTTCTCGCCGCTCCGCTACCTGCGCTGGTGTATTTTCTGGTACCTGCTGCCAAGCAACAGCTGGCCTCATTAAAGGTACCTTTTTTCTCACAGCTTGAATCCATGACTGGCCAGACAAATCAGGGAACTAATACAAGTTCATTAATTAACATGGTTGTGTTGTTGCTTATTTGGTTGCTGTTGGTATCTGCTGGCGCACGCCCTCAATGGGTGGGCGAAGCGGTTTCTTTGCCACCGAGTGGCAGGGATCTCTTATTGGCGGTTGATATCTCAGGCAGTATGGAAACCGACGATATGGTGATTCAAAACCGGCAGATACCCCGAATACTGGTGGTGAAATACATCGTCGGTGAGTTCGTTGAACGCAGAACCAGCGACCGACTGGGCTTAATTCTTTTTGGCTCACACGCCTATTTGCAAGCTCCCCTCACCTTTGACCGAGACACCGTAAACCAACTGCTACAGGAAGCACAAATAGGCTTCGCAGAACAAAAAACCGCGATTGGCGATGCAATTGGTTTAGGCATAAAACGGCTTCGTAAACGCCCTGAATCACAGAGAATCATGATTCTGTTAACCGATGGTGCTAACACGGCAGGGGAAGTCTCCCCCAGGCAGGCCGCAGAACTGGCTGCAGAAGAAGGCATAAAAATCTATACCATCGGCTTGGGCGGCTATCAGATGAGTATATTTGGTCGCCAGGAATCTGAGATTGATGAGACCACCTTGCAATTTATTGCCGAAAAAACGGGTGGCCGCTATTTCCGGGCACACAACCCAAAAGAACTGCAGGAAATCTACGCACTGTTGGATGAACTTGAACCTATCGAACAGGAAGCTGAAACATTCCGCCCTATTTCGGCTCTCTATTACTGGCCGTTAGGATTGGCACTGCTATTGAGTTATGCTCTCTCACTTTACTACCTCTTGCCCGTACAAAAACTGATTGGCGGGAGGCAATAAAATATGACCGAGTTTCTACTGAACTTTCATTTTCTGCGCCCGTGGTGGCTTCTGGCTATTCCACCCGCATTAGCGATATGTTTTTTTTCAGCAACCAACAGTACCCGCGCGGGACAATGGTCCAATGTCATCAACGAAAAGTTATTACCCTACTTGATTGAAGGTGCCTATCAGAAAACATCACGTTGGCCCTTTTATTTACTTGCGTTCATATGGACAATCACCAGCATCTCACTGGCTGGCCCGACATGGCAAAAAATCAGTCAGCCGGTAGTTCAGGATATTTCCGGCATGGTGATTGTTTGGGATCTATCCCCTTCCATGAATGCAGAAGATATCACTCCTTCGCGCTTGGTTCGCTCACGCTTAAAAATTGTTGACCTGCTCAATGCTCGCAATGAAGGCTTAACAGGATTAATCGCCTATTCGGGGGATGCGCATGTCGTTTCTCCGTTAACAGAAGACAAAAAAACCATTATCAACTTCTTGTCTGGTTTAAACCCCGGAATTATGCCGGTGAAAGGCAGCAATATTGAAATGGCTCTGGAACAAGCCAGCGACCTATTAAAGAACTCTGGTATCAACCGCGGTAGCATAGTGGTACTGACTGACGGCATCGATCCCGGTGCACAAAGCAAAATCCAATCCATCGCAGATCACAATAATCACAAAATTACGTTTTGGGGTATTGGTACAGAACAAGGTGCGCCAATTCCACTCGGCAACGGGCGTTTTGCCCGCGAGGCCAACCAGGAAATTATTCTGGCTAAACTTGACGAGGGGTATCTGGACGAGCTGTCAGCAGATATCGGTGGTTTTTATGTACCCTTTACCAATACTGAACAGGATATCCGCACAGTATTAAACTACGGCTTGGTCAACCCCAAAAATAATATGCAGGAAACGCTCAAAGAGTTCGATCAATGGCATGAACAAGGCCCTTGGCTACTGTTTCTTTTACTCCCCCTAGTTGCCTTTTCATTCCGTAAAGGCTGGTTGATATGCCTTCCTTTACTATTTTGCTTACCGCCAAAAGCCGATGCCCTGGAATGGAAAGACATTTGGCAGACCCAAGATCAACAAGCAATGAAAGCCCTGAAACAAGGGGATGCAGAAACAGCAGCAAATAGGTTTAAAGATGAAACCTGGCAATCGGTTGCCAAATATCGCGCTGGAGACTTTAAGGGTGCTGCCGAAGGGTTTGCCAAAGGGGAACAAACAAAAGATTTATTAAACCTTGGCAATGCGCAAACTCAAATGGGAAATTACGACGCAGCAATTGAAAACTACGAAAAAGCATTAAAAGAAAACCCGGATTATACTGCCGCTAAAGATAATCTGCGCATTGCCAAAGCCTTGAAAGCACTTCAGGAACAGCAACAGCAGCAACAAAACAATTCGCAAGAGCAGAATCAAGATCAGCAAAATGCGGAGAATCAACAAAACCAGAATGCTCAGCAAAACCAGTCACAACAAAATCAAAGTGGAGATTCTGAGCAGCAAAATAACAATCAACAAAATAGTCAATCGTCTTCTGAGCAGCAAAATCAACAAAATTCAAGCTCCGAAGAGCAAAACGCAAACAGCGAACAACAACCCCAGGAACAGCAGCTCTCTGACGAGCAGAAACAAGCACTGGAAGATACGTACGGTAAACAAGCTGATCAGAACGCTCAGGAAAAACCTGCTGACGAACAAAATAAACAAGATGCTGCGCTAGATCAGGAACAGGAAAAAGAGCAGCAGGAACAGAATCAAGAGCAAAACCAACAAACAAAGCAGCTTCAGCAGCAACCTTCTGAAGATGACCAGCAAGGTGAAAATGAAGAGTCTGACAGCGCCCAACTCTCGCAGCAGATAGACCGCAGTCAACTGGAATCGGAGCAAGCGAGAGAACAATGGTTACGTAAAATTCCTGACGACCCTAGCGGCTTATTAAAGAAAAAATTTGAATACGAATACCTAAAACGTCGTAGAGAGTTACGTCAGGGCACTTGGCAAGCGCCAGAAAATAAAGCGAACGAACGCTGGTAACGCATTAGAGTAGAAAGCAATGACAATGAATCGATTTATTTCACATGCCTGGTTACTGTTATTGGTTTTATTTGCCTCTCAAGCAAATGCCAATGAGCTTTCTGTTAATGTCGACAGAAATTCAATCACTATTGAAGAAACCCTGACCCTGGCAATTCGATACACTGGTACAAATAAGAAGTGGGAACCGGATTTAACCCAGATTGAAGCTCAATTCGATATTATTACCCAGAACAAGAGCAATCAATATCGTTATACAAACGGTAATCTTTCTGCATATTCGGAGTGGACCTATGTGCTCATGCCTCGAAACACCGGACGTTTGTTAATCCCCTCATTTAATGTAGACAATAATTACAGTGATGCCATTGAGGTCAAAGTTTCTGAACCTACCGCCCCGCCGCCAGGCGTCGCTCAGGATGTTTTCATCGAAACCATCGTCGACAAATCCAGCATATATGTACAAGAGCAGCTTAAAGTCACTTACCGCCTCTATTACTCCGTCAATATTGAACTGGAAGATGTTGAACCCTTGGATATTCCCGATGTGGTTATTCAAGAACTCCCCGATGGCCGCTATCGAAAAAACATTAATGGTCGCCAGTATTTGGTGGCAGAATTTAATTACGCACTTTTCCCACAATCCAGCGACAACTTTGACATTCCAGAGAGACAATGGAAGCTGCGTATTACACAAGGTGGTAGCCGCAGTATTTTTGATCGCCTAGGCCGTTTTAAGTTAAAACGTCTTAAAACAGAACAGAAAAGCATTACAGTTAGACCTGTACCTCAGGAGTTCCCTACCGACCAAACATGGTTACCGGCCTCAGATTTACAAGTCACGGAAAACTGGAGCAAAGCACCTGACCAATTAACCATTGGTGAGCCAATTACCCGAACCATTACCTTAACTGCGAAGAACCTTATGTCTTCGCAGTTACCACAAGTATTGAATAAAGCCCATTCAGCAATAAATTCAGATAAATTGAAAGTCTATGCTGAGCAACCCAAACTTAACGACGAAAAAACTGCGCAAGGTATTTTGTCAGAAAAAACAGAAGCTGCTGCTGTAGTGGCAACCAAACCTGGTGATATTACTATCCCTGGAATACGCATTCCCTGGTGGGACACAACGCAAAATACCTTACGTTACATTGAAGTACCCGAACATACAGTTTTCTTGCAGGGAAGTACTGCGCAAACGGATACAACAGATCCACAAATCGATTCATCAAGCGCCGATATACAAACAAGTAATGGCGGAATGGAAAATGATGAATATCAAGCACTTAAAGCCCAATTACGCCTGTGGCAAATTATCACAGCAGTGCTTGTTATTCTTTGGGTTATCAGCCTCTATTTTGTGTGGAAATTCAGTCAAGGTGTAGCAGAACAAAAACGCATATCTGCTGGGCAGTCCGTTAACAACAAAAAGCGCGCGTTACAAAACCTTAAACACGCCTGCACAACCAATGATGCCAAAGCTGCCCGCGATAGTTTATTAATATGGGCTTCCTACATATGGCCTTCAAATCCACCGAAAACACTCCGAGATATTAACCAGAAAACGCAAGATCCTGTGTTGACCAATCAGATTCTGGCACTCGATGCCAGCCTGTATGGCAAGCAAGGGAACGAAGGCTGGAACGGAAATCTTTTAATGGAAGCGCTAAAAGCCTGGGGTCAACAACAAAATAAAGAAAGTAATACAGACGAACTTGCCCCCCTCTACCCCAACTAAACTCTATTAAATCAGGAGTCTGCATGTTTTTCTGCAGACTCTAATCAAGTTAATCCAGCTGCACATAAGATCAACGAGATGACAAATTTGTGTGCTACGCCTAAGAGACATGCATTCCAAATAGCTATACTAAGTGCCTAGTATTAGACATTATGATCAGTTGATAGTATTAGTCAGATTTGTTAGCTTAGCGGCTCACAAAATAGCCAGGACAAGGCTAAAAATAACAACAAAATAAAAAAATAAAGATTAGGTCACATGAGTCAATCTAATAGTAAAAGCCTGCTTCAGGAGCTATTTTCGGACCATGCCCCTGGGCTTTTGAACTTTCTCACTCGAAAGTACCAGAATTATGATCTGGCAGAGGATGTTACCCAAACGGCCTTTGCTCGCCTGTCCAATGAAAAAACCCTCAGCAACATTAAGAACCTTCGCGGCTACCTCTACCGAATGGCTGAAAATCTGGTCGTCGACCATATTCGCCATGAAAAAGTTAAGGAGAGGTATTTAGAGAGTCAAAAGCATCATAAGCAGCATATTGAGTCGAATGCTCCGGAGGAAGCCGTGGAAGCCCAGCGCCAACTAGGCAAGTTGCAGGAATCCCTGGAGCGCTTGCCCGAAAATTGCCGAACAGCCTTTATCTATCATAGAATTCATGGCTTATCTTACAATGATATTGCGGTTAAGATGGACGTATCCGTCTCTTCTGTAGAGAAGTACATGTTGCATGCGCTTAGATCATGCCGCGAAGCTGTAAGAAAGTAATTGTTTTCATGAAAGATCGTCTATGACCAAGGCCCCGTTAAACAAGGCTAAAATTGAGGCTGAAGAGTGGTTTGTGCGCCTTCAGTCTGGAGCCCTGAATAAACACCAAATGGAAGAATTCCAGCGTTGGTATCACTTGGACGACTCCCATAAAATTGAATTTCACAATGTCGAGCAGGATTGGAAAGCCCTCGGTCAGCTATCAAAAGAGATTGATCCAAACCAATTTGCCCCGCCGCCGGCCAAACCCGCTCCCCGAATGTATAACGCGTTCTTTCGCTATGGCCTTGCCACAGCTTTTATTTTTATCTGTGCCATTGTCGGTTTCGCATGGGAGCACACCCGAAAACCCCAAATCGAAGAATATGCGACATCGGTTGGTGAACAAAAGTCTGTCACTCTATCTGACGGCAGCATCGTCACCCTAAACACAGCAACTAAGCTCCAGGTGAATTTCCAACAGAGCGAGCGAGCACTGCACTTAAAGCAAGGCGAGGCTTACTTCGAAGTAGCGAAAGACCCAGACCGCCCTTTTTCTGTCGATATTGACCGAGGAACAGTAACGGCTGTTGGTACTGCTTTTAACATTCGGAAATCAAAACACCTAGCCAGTATTGTGGTTACGGAAGGAACGGTAAAAGTTGAGGAAGCCAAAACCCGAACCAACCTTGAACCGGCTGAAGAAAAAGTGACCGTCAACGAGCAGATAGAATTTGATGGAAACGGCTTAACCGATATTAGTAAAGTTGAAAAACCGTACTTATTATCCTGGAAAGAAAAATATCTGGCTTTTGACCAACAACCACTTGAAGATGTAATTAAAGAACTCAATCGCTACCTGAACGACCCGGTTCGGGATGTCGCCTACGCGATGAAACAAGTAAAAATATCGGGGACATTTGATTTAAGTGCCCCTGAAGATGCACTCAATGCACTCCTACTCAGTAACGCCCTTAAATTAGACCAACAAAATATGTCTATCTATTAAGACACTTGCATTCGAACAATAATAACAATCAAATGAAGGCAAACGGACAGTGTACACCCTTGCAGTAGCAATCAGCTCTCACTTAAGAAAATCCCTTACTGAATACGCTAAAGTCTGTGTACTTCCCACAGCGTCCCTCGTCCTGCTCTTATCCGGTACTACGAGTTATGCAGAATCAGGCGAAGCACAAAAATATTCGTTTACACTCAAAACCACGCGCCTACCAGATATGCTTCTTGCGATAGGAAAGATAACGGAAAGCACTATCGCTTTTGCCCACAAGGAAATTGAAAACATTGAATCAGGCGAAATAAATGGCAGCTACTCAGTGAGTGAAGCACTAGATATTGCGGTGCAATATTGCGATTGCGAAATAAAAAAAACCGGCAAAAATGCTTTCGTTGTCACCATTAAACAAAACGACACCTCTAACAAAGACGACGCGGTTATAGAAGAGATTGTAATTACTGGCGTAAAACAAACCGGGTCACACCTTTTTCGACAAGGTACATACAACAACAGCTCGTTAATTGAGCTCAATCACAACGATATTGAAACAACCAGTTCATCATCATTACATGATCTATTGAAATACAACCCGGTTGTTACAGGCGCAACAACGAGTACATCTGTAAGTAACGGTGGCGACGGCAGCGCCTCAGTAACATTACGTGGTTTACCTGCTGATACGACCTTGGTTCTGGTTGATGGACAGCGGATTGCACCGAGAGCATTACAGTCCGAACTGGTTGACCTTTATTCCATTCCCTATTTCTCCGTTGAAAGCGTCGAAATATTTAAAGACGGAACTTCGGCCATATACGGTTCAGATGCCATTGCAGGAACAGTCAATGTCATCTTGCAAAAAAGACTACACGGCTTCGATATCGAACAATATTACGGAGAAACAAGCCGTGAAGATATGAAAACCAATTCGACCACCATTAAGGCCGGATTTAATAACGACATTATCAGTCTCTACGCATCGGCGTTTACTTTTGATCAGGAAGCGATATACAGCAAGGATAGAGAACTGTCATCCAGCGCCGACACAACCGATATAGGCGGAAGAGACAACCGTTCCGTTTTTACGCCTTACAGCTTTATTTATCTAGTGGATGGCTCGTCTATTCTGGTTGAAGACCAATACGACCCTCCTAATGTTCGCTATACCACAGCAGACGATTTATATAATTTCCATAAGGACACAACGTCAACATCACCGTCAGACCGGTATGGTTTTTATACTTACAACTCACTTCAAATCTCGCCAGAACTCTCTGCAGATTTGAGTTATTTTCATATGAGTTCTAAAAGCACCATTGAATTCTCGCCCGTCCCGGTAAACACCTCGAAAGAACAGTATCCTTTAACTGTTTCAGCTGAAAATATTCACAATATATTTCAGGCCAACCTAGGGAAAGTCACCCGACGAATAAATGAACTATCCAATAGAGAACAGTTCAATTCAACATTGAGTGATTTTGTAAAAGTATCGCTGTCGCAAACACTGGATAATCAACAATGGAGTCTTGCTTATCATTACAGCGAGACGGACAGCAAAAAATATTCAACAAATCTGGTTGACGGTTTCAAACTACAACGTGGCATTGGCCCTTCGAGTGGGTGCCAGGGAATAGATATCGACGGCTGTGTACCAATTAATTTTATTGGCGGACCAGGCTCAATCACGCCTGAACAAGCCAGCTATATAGGAACCACATCTACCGTCACCGGCGAAAGCATATTACAAAGCTTAAATTTTGATTATGGCTGGGATCTAAATCAAGATCATGATATTCCTCTATTACTCGCCACAGGTTTTGAGTTCAGGGAAGAAAAATCAATTATTGAAGCCCAACACAATGCAAAGACCAGTTTTATTATTGGTGAAAATGTCATTCCAAACCAGAAAGGAGAACGGGATATTCGCGAACTTTATGGTGAAATGGAGTACTCACCGTCAATACTGCCATACGAGATTGGTACAGCCATTGAATTTGCTTTCCGTTATTCACACTACGACGACTTTGGAGAAAACATTGCCCCAAGAATTGGTCTTCGTATTAACCCTACAGAAAACCTTACTCTTCGCAGCAGTTATTCAGAAAGCTTTGATGCGCCATCATTGCGGGAGCTTTATACCGAAGGAAGAAACTCCTATTTTAAAATTTCGGATCCTTGCGCTATTGCTGAGAATGTAGGTCGTTTACCTGGGTGTCGAGTTCAGTCGTTTTCAAACTCTAATCAGGTTCTGGTTGAATCCAACGGTAATCTTGATCTGGAACCTGAAGACGCCAACAGTACAAACGTAGGAATAATGTGGCGTAACGGAGGGCTGAATTCTTTCTTCATTCAACTGGATTATCACTATATTGATCAGAACAACGTGATCCACCCCATCAATCCACAATATCTTGTTTACCAAAACGCAATTGGTGCAGATGTGCCTCTAGTGGAAAGGAATCAAATTGGTGAACTGATAAAAGTAAACACAACCTACTTTAATTTTGGTTTCCGGGAACTAACAAGCTATGATGCAGCTTTGGGTTTTGAATACTCAAATCGTGACTTTACAACCCGCTTCAGCTTTAACACAACCTATATAGACAAATACACTGTTGGCTCCAAAGTGGATACCTTCGACACGGATTTATCGGGTAAATATGTTGATGTTTTTTCAGGAGGGCATGGAGCATTGCCCAAATGGAAACATAATACAAGTTTGGTACTGAGCTACAAAGGCAGCCAAATTGCCTATTCAAATTTATACGTAGACAGTATGACAGAAACCCCAACAGCATTTACCCCAAAAAGAGAAATCGACTCTTGGCTAATACACAATATCCAATTTCAACAATCGATGTTTTCCGATCAGGTCAAATTATTTCTCGGCGTCGACAACATTCTGGACACCGAGCCGCCCTTTTCCATCACGGCCTTTAACGATAACTTCGACGCACGAACCTACGATATTCGTGGTCGATACTTCTATGCGAAGCTAAAGATATCAGTGCAATAATATTTACAGATTTGAATATGGTGCAACGCTATTTTGCTTCATGAAGTAACCAGCAAAACCTTCGCCAACAGAAACCCCAAACGACTTGAGCACTTTCTCCAACGGCGATTCAGGAATATTGTAGGAAACCATTTCTTCCTCACCGATGACTTCTCGAGCCACATAGGAAGCACTACCAAGACCATCAATTAACCCCAATGACTTTGCCTGCTCCCCATTCCATATCAAACCACTGGTAATGTCGTCAGTTATTTTTAAACGTTCGCCTCTTCCCTGTTTGACCGCATCGATAAACTGGGCGTGGGTTTGATTGAGTACTTCCTGCCAAAATGCGGTCTCTTCTTCATTCTTTGGTGAAAAAGGATCAAGAAAAGCTTTGTGCTCACCCGCCGTATAGTGACGACGCTCTACACCCAGTTTCTCCAGTAAATTAACGAACCCAAATCCGGACGCTGTTACCCCAATCGAACCAACCAGGCTGGATCTATTGGCATATATTTCGTCTGCTGCGGATGCAACGTAATACCCTCCAGACGCACACATATCTGAAATCACAGCGTAGAGCTTTTTATCGGGGTATTTGGTTCGCAAACGACGGATCTCATCGTATATATACGCTGATTGAACCGGACTTCCGCCGGGGCTGTTAATTGCCAAAATCACAGCTTTAGAATGCTTGTTTTCAAATGCATTGCGCAACGCAGCGTTTACCCGCCAGGCGACAGCTGGCTTATCATCCATAATCGGCCCACGTAAAAGCACCACCGCGGTATGGGGCTTATTGCCTCCACCAGAAGAAATTGCTTTTTGCATCCCGGGGTAAAACAGAATTAAAACCAAAAACAAATATAGAAATGTCAGACCTTTGAAGACATTCCCCCAAAGACGCGCCTTTTTCTGTTCCGAAAAAGCATCTGAGACAATTTTCTCGATTAACTTAAAATCTCTTTGGCTATCGTTTGGGTCTATTGAATTCTTGTCACCGTTAAAACCAAGCATAAACTCCCCTTTTGATTTTTATGCACTGAGATCCCAGGATAAAAGCTGATCAAAGCGATCAATACACATATTAGGATAATAGGGTTTCAACCGGTCGACATGGTGCGCTCCGTAACTTACAGCAATACGGTGCATGTCTATCGACATCGCCATTTCCATATCGTATTCGGTGTCACCAATCATCACAGCCTCTGCAGCACTGACTTCAAACTCGGTCAAAAGTTCGTTCAGCATCTGAGGGTGTGGCTTAGATGCAGTTTCATCCGCACAACGAGTACTATCAAAGAATTCAGACATATCCAGGTTATTCAACACCCGATTCAGCCCTTTTCGGCTTTTACCCGTTGCAATAGCCAGTTTATGACCGCGAGCCTTTAACTCTTCCAGAGTATCCATCACACCGGGGAAGAATGGTGAAGGAATAGTATCTGCAGACAAAAAATGTGAAGAATAGCCTTCCTTAATCTCATCACACTTAGACTGATCCGCATTCGGATACAAGGTTCTAACCGCCTTAGGAAGCGACAAACCAATAATATTTTTTATGGTTTCATCGTCCAACACTTCAACTTTGGCATCCTCAGCGGAGCTCTGCATACAGCGCACAATTTTGGCTGCAGAATCACTAATCGTGCCATCCCAATCAAATATAAATAACACTCTATACCTCTAAACTACCGTTAATTTTTCTAAACCGGGGGCTAGATCTTCTGGCAAAGGCGCCTCCAAAAACAAAGCTGTACCATCCGGTAACGGTATATTAAGCGAGGTCGCATGAAGAAAAAGACGTTTTATGCCCAGAGATTTCATCGCCTTGTTAAGCTCCCGATCACCGTACTTCTCATCCCCAATCAAGGGATTACCTACATGTAAGGCGTGAACACGGATCTGGTGGGTTCGACCAGTAATGGGCTTGGCTTTCACTAGCGTTGCCTGCTGATATTGCTGAACAACACTAAAGACCGTTTTCGAGGGCTTACCGTCAAAGGCAACTTTAACCACCCGTTCACCGCTGATAAGCTCATTCTTTCTCAACGGCGCATCCACCAAGGTCTTACGTTTTGACCAATGCCCTTTTACTAACGCCAAGTAGGTTTTATCAATCCCACCTTCCTGGCGAAGCAGATCCTGTAAATACTTCAGCATCGACCGTTTTTTTGCCACCATCACCAACCCGGAAGTATCACGATCCAAGCGATGGACCAGTTCCAGTGATTTATGTTGACCTGGCAGTTGCCGCAACGCCTCGATCAAACCAAGATTCACACCACTACCGCCATGAACCGCAAGACCACTTGGCTTATTGATCACTAATAAACTGGGTGACTCATACACAATTCTGTCAGTAAGGACTTGTAATAAATCCTCACCAGCCACTACGACCGGCTTGCTTGAGACCCGAACAGGTGGGATACGTACAACATCACCGGGAACAAGTTTTCGCTCTGGCTTGACTCGTCCCTTATTGATTCTGACTTCACCTTTTCGAATAATCCGGTAGATAAGAGATTTGGGCACACCTTTTAGCCGGGCAATCAAATAATTATCTATTCTCTGCCCACCCTCTTCGTCCGAAATGGTGTGAAATACGACTTCTGAACTCATTTTTACTGATTTTGTCTGTTTCGACTAAAAACCGGCATGATAACAGGGATTGACGGCGATAAACCCATTTCTCAGCATTTAAAGCCCCTTTCAGCAAAATTATCTAAGCCGCTGAATTGAAAGGCAATTACTGGGGTGCTATATTCCACCTTAGTCAATGCTTACCCCGAGACCGGTGGTTTTTAAACAGTTGTTTAGCATTTTGACGACCTAAACCAGGACAAAGGCACACAAAGGTCACGCCCAAGTCCCGTTAAGGTACAGTTTTTTATGGTGCTCAGTAATTATACAGCTGGGCGTATATTGACAATCACAGCACACTAACATGACTGTGCAAGAGGTAAGACCAAGGGTGGCAGGTAGCTACCGGAAGGATTTTTACCCAAAGCCAATACTAAGCTTTGGGCTAAGAGTAACAATGTATATCGTGCTCTATGAAAAAGGCTGAACACACTAGTAAGCCTAACTGCGACGAATAATGTCAGGTTTTAGCGCAATTTAGTCTGCGCTGGTAGAAAGAAGTATAAAGACAGAAAATAGCACCAAAAGCTCAAATACAGAGCAGCCCAGAAGGCCTGAATTGGTGCGCTGAAAAACACATATACCAAGTATTTAGCTTGGGTTCTGTTATTAGCTCACCTGCATTCGCACAAACATGGTTTTCCATGTACATACCTTCCGTTAACAACCTAGTACATTGGATAAGGTTAAATGCCGCACTAATTGTGGGCATAGGAAAAGAACAAAAACTCAACTACACACAGAACTCTGCTCTTCCAAATAAATGGGTTATGCAGGTAACTTCTGGTTGCGTCGCATATTCCGCTGATTGAGACCCAATTCAGTGGAATGCGTTTTAATTTTCTGAACCTGTCTTTTGTTTCCCCAGAGGCTTGCTCTGGCGTTGTCGTATTAGTTGTGTCGACAATGAGAACACTACAATATGAAGAGAATGCTTATTAACGCAACTCAACCTGAAGAGATGCGTGTAGCACTGGTTGATGGACAATGGTTGTATGATCTGGACATCGAAAACCGACTAAGAGAACAAAAGAAAGCAAACATCTACAAGGGCAAAATCACCCGAATCGAGCCCAGCTTAGAAGCTGCGTTTGTAGACTACGGTGCAGAACGCCACGGCTTCCTTCCCCTCAAAGAAATATCCAGAGAATACTTCCTCAAGCAACCGAAAGATATCGATGGACGCATTCGTATCAAGGATGTCGTAAAGGAAGGCCAGGAAGTCATTATTCAAGTTGATAAAGAAGAACGTGGTAATAAAGGGGCTGCTTTGACCACTTTTATCAGCCTCGCCGGTCGCTACCTAGTGCTCATGCCTAACAACCCCAGAGCGGGCGGTATATCCCGCCGCATCGATGGGGATGATCGCGCCGACCTAAAAGATGCGTTAAGCAAGACTGAAGTCCCTCAGGGCATGGGCATTATTGTCCGAACAGCCGGCGTTGGCCGCAGTGCGGAAGAGCTCCAATGGGACTTGAACTACTTATTACAACTTTGGGAGTCAATCCAAAAGGCGTCTTCCGAGTTAGATGCACCTCATTTCCTATTCCAGGAAAGTAACGTCATTATCCGAGCGATTCGAGACTACCTCCGCCCCGACATTGGCGAAGTGATCGTGGACACCCGAGAAGCATACGACCTTGCTGCACACTTCATTGAGAAAGTGATGCCGAACTACCGCAGTAAAGTGAAGTATTACGAGGAAACCGTCCCTCTTTTCAACCGCTTCCAAATTGAGGGTCAAATCGAAACCGCGTTTGAGCGAGAAGTAAAACTGCCATCAGGCGGCTCGATTGTTATTGACGTAACTGAAGCACTTATCAGTATTGATATCAACTCATCCAGGGCAACCAAAGGTGGTGATATCGAAGAAACGGCACTACAGACCAACCTGGAAGCCGCGCAGGAAATTGCTCGCCAATTACGTCTGCGTGATATCGGTGGTTTGGTGGTCATTGACTTCATTGATATGCAGCCTGTACGCAACCAACGAGCAGTAGAAAACTGCATGAAAGAAGCCCTGGCGATGGATAGAGCCCGAGTACAGCTGGGTCGTATCTCTAAATTTGGCCTGTTGGAAATGTCCCGTCAGAGACTTCGCCCCTCTCTTGGTGAAACAACATCCAAGGTGTGTCCTCGCTGTAGCGGTCAAGGCGTTATTCGTGGAACCAAATCTTTGGCGCTATCTATTCTTCGCCTGGTTCAAGAAGAAGCAAACAAAGAAAGCAGCGCGGAAATTCGTGCAATTGTGCCAGTACCCGTTGCTACCTACCTGCTCAATGAAAAACGTAAAGCGATCTCAAAGATTGAATCTTGTCATCAGACTCGAGTGGTCATCTTACCTAATGCAGAGCTGGTAACACCACACTTCGAAGTCCAACGTTTACGTGAAGGCGATATCGACGGCGTTGCCACCAGCTACAAAATCGATATTCAGCACGAAGAGACAAAAGAAGAAAACACCCAGGAATTCAAATCTCCTGCTGAGTTACCGAAACCAGCTGTTCAACAACTTGCGCCATCTCAACCGGCGCCAAGCGCACCGGATGAGCCTGGAATTATCAGCAAGCTTTTCAAAGCTATTGCTTCATTCTTTAAATCCAGTGGTGACAAGAAAAACAGACAGTCGCGCAAAGGAAGAAAACGCGGCCATCAGAAACGACGCGTCGATCCACGTAACAAAAATCAACAGACGCGTAATAGAAAAAATAACCGTCGCAGAAAGGATGATGAGGTAACGGATAATCTGACCAACAAGCCTCAGACAGCCAGAACTAACGCGCGCGAGCAAAAACCGAATGACAAGCGTGACAATCGATCACGCCGCAAGAATCAACAGGACAACCGTAACCAGGAACAACCTCAACAACAAAATGATTCACAATCACCTCAACAGGAAGGCCGTCCAAATAGGCGTCCTGCCGGTCGCAAGGGACGTCCTCAAGAGCGCAAGCGCAAGCCTTTGCCAACGGAAGTTGAACAGGATTTGAACCAACAGGTAAATCAGGCGATTGATACTGCGGATTCTCACAAAGCTGAGAGCGAGAAACGAGAAAATACTGCCGGCAACACCGCTTCCAACCATGCCGAAGAAAAGCCACAAGCTAACCAGCATAGTGAGCAAAGCATGGCGGTAAGTGACACATCGGTTAATCCGCAAATCACAGACGCCGTAACCAACCAAGCAGGCACTGAATCCGCAATAGAGACTACTGATGAAAGTCAGAGGTTGGGAGAAAAACAGGTTGCCGACGCCCCTGTAGTTGAGGTATCCACTAAAGATGCTAAAGCCCCTATTACTGCTGCTGCAGAAGAACTGAAAGATGAACCTCAGGTACAAGAAGAAGCTCCTCAGGTTTCAGAAAATGAGCCTTCTTCCACTTCCGAAGCAGTACAAGTAGAGAAAACACCAACAGAAGCCCAGCCAGTCGCAAAGGAACCGAAGACTTATACTCGAGCAGCAAACGATCCTCGCTTAGCCCCTAAGCCTGTATCAACTACCCTAGTGACCAGTATCGAGTACCCAATTTCGATGACTCGACCACTGGATACATCCAAGCCGGCCGAGATTACACGTAGTCCCCGTCCGTTTACCCGCGCAGCAAATGATCCAAGAACGCGCGCACAAACAGCAGCGGATACAAGTGAAATGCCAGCAGAGGTTGGGAATCAGGAATAAATCAAAAAAAATCGAAAAAACATAGGCTTATGACTTGTTCCTCGCGTAATCCTATGTATAATCTGCTGCCTCCGGTGGGGTGGCTGAGTGGTCGAAAGCGGCGGTCTTGAAAACCGTTGAGTGTAACAGCTCCCAGAGTTCGAATCTCTGCCCCACCGCCATATATCAAAGGGCTTATCTAGAAATAGATAAGCCCTTTTCTTTTATGTGCTCGACATTCATATTCTTTTCCGCAATGTAGGCGCGCACCTATAGCCGCCCAGCCACACCAACAGCGACAAGTAAAAGCATTCCAACCAATAGTTTGATAAAACTCATCTCCTATCCCCAACTTTATGTCTATTATCAAACTTTAAAGACTGTCTTTTATGGCTTCCCCTCACCTCTAAACAGAACAAGCTGGTATGCGTTGTATTTTTATGCCACTGTTTGTCGCCCTATTTGTACATTGCCCTGCAACATACGGGCAAACACCTGATAGTGCCTCATCGAAAGTACTTACGGTGATTATCGCCGAAGATGTCGCTAGTGATGTCCAACGTTTTCTGGCAGAGAAAAAACTTCCGGCAACTGGTATCACAGACTTTGGTGGTAAATACTCACGACGGGACGTTGTGGAAGTCATTTTATTTCACCAGGCTCTGCGCCTGGGGGGCTTTGAAGGAACGATCCAATTCTCTACACAAGCGGACATAAGGCGCGCACTGAGAAAGCTCTCACAGGGTAAATACGCAGCCTGGGCAACCACTCTGCCAGACTCCCTCATTGAGGAGGAACAAAACCTCTTAAAATCCGAACCTTTGGTATATGACAGCAACTACTATGTTGGCTTATACACGACCCGAGAAAACCTTCAATTGCTTTCTCCTAGAACTCTGAGCAAACTCCGCGAATACTGCGTAGTCTCAAGTAATCTATGGGTAGCAGACTGGAAGACCCTCCAGGCAATGGAACTCCCCTGCCTACATTCTGCCGACCGCTGGGAATTGATATTGAGAATGCTGAAAAAAGGGCGCTCGCAATTTACCATGGCACCATTCCAAAACACGCCCGATATGCGATTTGTAACAGATGAAGTTACCCTATTTCCGGTGCCGGGAATTAAAATTGCCTTACTGGGAAAACGGCATTGGGTAACCAGTGGCAAGCATCCCTATGGAAGCATGACGTTATCCTACTTGAATAAGGGCCTGGATATACTTCATTCCCAAGGGACAGTGATCAAGGCCTACAGAGAGTCAGGGACCATACAAAGCACAACAGACCGATGGATTGTCATCAATAAACCTAACCAGAAAAAACCACCCCAAAACTAAGTAAGATGACATTTTCTTTCATCTTTTAATCTTGTCTGCGACAGTGCTTGATTGTTACATTGGTACAAGCATACTTACAATCTACCTCACTATAACGATAATCAATAGGAACCTTGATATGCGCAGGATATTATTAGGTTTAGCGATAGTTGTAATCGCAACCGGCTGTTCAGAGAACAACAATCCGTATATGGATGACATTCAGGCCGCCAAAGAGAAAACCCAGCAATGCCTGGATGAACTACATGCAGCCATCTCCGCTCGCAATGAAGCAGAAATGAACCGGCTCACTAACGACGAACAATGCATGCTAGCGAACAAAGCCCATGCTCGGCACGTTAACCAATCAAAAATTTCTCCGGCTATTCCCCCATCGAATGATCCGAGGCAACCCGCGACAGATTCGAACCACGGTACACAGATCAGCCCTGTTGAAATCGAAGCAGCAAAAGCCAAACAAAATGAAGAGTGGGAAAAGGAGTTCCGAGCTATGGAATTTCGCGATTACTACCAGCTTTCAAAAAAATGCTTAACTTCTATGATCGAGAGAAAAACACCTCGCTGCGCGGTAGTAAGAAGCTTAATCAACGAACGATACGAGGCAGAAGAAAAAACTCTCCTCGCAGAATATCAAGACAAGTCTCTCGAAGAGTACGCTAAAGCAGTTTGTACAGGCGAAAGCCGTGATGATGCAAAATGTGAAATAGCCTTACGAGCTTCAGGCAAAGCACGTCAGTAACCCCTCTGCCCATGCCCACACCCTATTTAGCGGTGTGGGGTTCCTTTCTCATAATTTTTCTTCTCAATAAATCACTTTTATTTTTCTATATACAACTAAAACGTTTGAGAAATAAAAATTAATGCTCCCACGATTAGCAATCCAAACCATCCGGGATGTCGCCCTTTTGTCGCAACAAGCACCAAAACACAACCGACTAAAAATGCCACTCCTATTGCATTTAGCACAACCAAACGAACTGAACCAATATCCAATGCAATAGTTAAAAGGATCGCAGAAAAAGTCCACCCAAATACACTAACCAAATGCCATGTAGCCCAAAGAATTCTTACACTACCTGGCTTCAGAGGAAAAACACCCTCACCAGAAATAACACCGAAGTTACGCAGTTTACTGAAAACAAGCATCTCTCCGAGAATTGAATGCACACACCCGACAAAAGCAGCAATAATAGCTGCAGCAACTAAAGCACTTTGCATACACACACTCTGCGATTTATCACTTAGATACCCCCTATCAAAAATATAACCATCTATGCACACACATTTGATATGCTCATACAAGAAATAGAAAAAAACAACGACATATCTCTGTACATCATGCAGAAACATCATATTCTCCTTCATTTAACACCTCAAGCCAGAGCTTTCCTTTTTCTTCAGCAGTCAAAAAAGTATAGAGCCTAATTAGCAGCGTTTAAGATCTATTTAAAAAAAGCCCCCTCTTGATAAAAAATTAACTTCAACCAGTTGTTTTTGGGGTTGACTCTACGGCAATCACAACGATGACAAGCGATCGAAAAACTAAAAAAAATATCCTCCTGCTCCATATGACTAACTCCACTAACTTCGACTGATATACATCTAGACGACGTCACCAAAATTCCGTTATATTCGTGGGCATACATAATTCAAGACAAACTCTACAAGGTAATACACATGGAACTGACGCTTACTCAGGCTCGCGTAATTGGCTCACTACTTGAAAAAGAAATTACCACTCCAGACCAGTACCCCCTCACCCTCAATTCACTTACCACTGCCTGCAACCAGAAGACCAGCCGGGAACCGGTAATGAGTTTGACTGAAACCGACGTACAGGAAGTTCTGGATGAACTAAATAAAAAAGGCTTAATTAGCGAAGTGGTTTTTGGCAGTCGGGTACCAAAATATAAACATCGTTTCTGCAATACCGAATTCAGCCAACTACAACTAAACAAAAAAGAACTTGCCTGCATATGCATCATGTTATTGCGCGGCCCGCAAAGCACAGGAGAACTGCGGACGCGAACAACCCGACTATACGGGTTTGTAGATGTATCTCAGGTGGAAAACACGTTGGAGCAACTAATGCAACGAGACGGAGACCCACTGATTGTTCGCTTAGAAAAAGAATCAGGAAAACGGGATTTTCGCTACATGCATCTATTGGGAGATGAAGAAAGCTTTAATCAATACGTATCCTCGCAACAGGAAAAGCAAGCCGTAGGCACCTCAGTAATGAGTAAAAATCAATATCTGGAACGAATAGAATCGCTGGAAAAAGAAGTAGCCGAACTTAAGGATGAAGTCGCTTACCTAAAACAACAATGGGAAGAACTGAATAGCTAATTCGTTCAAAGCCAAAATCAGATTAGTTTATTTACCACATGCTCTATTTTAAGCAGGGAAGCTTCTGGCTACTCGCCCGTTTCTTGGCAATAAAGCCTTTACAAAAAACTCTCTATCAAAAAAACGGGTCGATAGATTTGAGCCCTTCTCAGCCTTATCAATTAAAAATCAAATCGCTAATACAACTAAATAACTGTCTTTATTTGAAGGCCCATTCAAAAATAAACCCGGAATCACACTCATCGTCCATCACAAAAAACAAACCTCATTTACTACGCCAGATAATGATATAAATATTTTTATTGCACGCCTCGACGGCCCCACCATATCTATTTCAGACTTTGCTATTCGCTTTTTGGATATTTTTGTTTAACTTTTTAGACTGCATGCACAATTAGTAAAAAAGCATTAGAAAATAATCCCGAGACATCCAAAAGCTGCTATTGTTATTTGAGGCTGCTTGTTCTAGCGACAGAAGAAATCGGGGTATGCCTAACCAGGCCATAGAATCCTTCTGAATATAAACTCATTATTTAGTAGAAAGAATTATAGATGGATACCTTCTCAAAAATACTCAATGATTACGACGAAGATTTCCTGAACAGCTTTATTGAGCAAATTCACGAAGAAATTGCCAATATCGAATCCAATCTAATGCTAATCCATACTGCGACAGACAAACAGCAACGTCTGGATGCAGTTTTTGTTTCCATTCAGGAAATAGGTGTGGCCTGCCGCATAGGCTGCTGGGATCCGCTAATTCTTTTTATGAACAAAGCAGAAATGGTAATTTCCGGATTTCGCTCCGGACATCTACAAATGAATGAATTAGCCATAGAAGTCTTTCTGTTGATGATAGATATTTTAAGAACGACTGCAGAGGACATGGTTAAAATCCGTGTACTGGATTCTCACCTGCTTAATGCCTTCAGTCGTCGAATGGATGAAATTCATATTGCAGACCAGGAACAAAAAAACGAGTTACTCAACGAAACCTTACTACAGTATTCCGTTCGGGTTAAAAAAGACGTAGTCTATAATGCGTTCGAAGACGCAAACAAAAAAAAGCTCAGCCAGCCAATCCAATCAGCCAATATTGAAACAAGTTGCTCACTGGAAAGTGCGGAACTGACGCGCTTTTGTAATCTGGCAGACGCTCTGGAAATGCGTTTTCCTCATTGGCGAGGCCGAACAGAAACAATATTGGAAACCTGTTTGCTGATTAATGCCAGCCTGGGTGAAATTATAGATCACCGCCAACTAACTGCTGCCGTGTATCTACACGATATTGGCATGGCGTTACTTCCCGACTCCATCGTCTATAAAAAAGGAAAATACAGCTCGGAAGAAACCATGCTAATGCAAAATCATCCGAATTACGCCTATGACATACTTAGTTGTATTCCGGATTTTGAGGACGCGGCACAAATGGTATTGCAGCACCATGAATGGTTTAACGGTGATGGATACCCTGCGGGTCTTAAGTATTCAGGTATTGCCGCTGGAGCACAAATTCTTTCCATTGCCGACACATTTTATTCACTGACCCATTCACGCCCGGATAGAAACTACAACAAATCGATTGTTCGCGCGCTTTCAGAAATTAATCGTAATATGGGGACTCAATTTGACCCGGATGTAGTGGAAGCCATAAATGCAATCAGTCGCCAACTTGTTTCACTCTACGAAAACAAACCCCATTTCACTTCAATGCATCATGAAAATGTAGATAATCTGGAAGTAAACAGCGCGAACGAATACGACCCTCACTTTTCGACCATTCATGCTAAATACGGAGCATAAAAAAGGGTTTACCGGGCAAGTATTCCCTGCCCGGTAAAATCTCACACTTAATTTGTTAATACGATTCGATACTTTGCTTCACCACTTCGTAAACGTTTCAACGCGTCGTTGACTTTTGCCATAGGAAAGGTTTCCACGACCGGTTGAATATTATGTCGTTTGGCGAAATCCAGCATTTTGACAATCGTTGCCGGGCTACCAACGGGTGAGCCGGAAACCTGTCTTTGCGCCCCAATTAACCCAAATACCCCAATATCAAGAGGCTCCAATGTTGCCCCCACGAAATGCAAACGCCCTTTCGGGGCAAGCGTATTGATGTAGAGGTTCCAATCCAACTTCACATTGACCGTGGAAATAATTAAGTCGAATTGGCCAGCAGCCGCTTCAAGGGCGTTTTCATCACGAGAGTTCAGTGTGTGATGAGCACCGAGTTCAAAGGCCTCTTTTATTTTGGCTTCAGACGAGGTAAACGCTGTGACCTCACATCCCCATGCATTGAGAAACTGGACAGCCATATGTCCCAAGCCTCCAATACCGATCACCCCAACTTTAGCGGTTGGGGGGATATCAAACTGCACCAACGGATTGAACACAGTAATACCACCGCAAAACAATGGGCCGGCGGACTCCAGGTCCATTCCTTCAGGAATAGCAATAACGCTGTTTGCCTGAGCACGAACTTTATCGGCAAAACCACCGTGATGGTGGACGATGGTCCCTGCTGCTGTCGCACATAAATTGTGATCACCGGATTGACAACAAGCACAATGGTTACAGTAGCCGGCATGCCAACCCAGTCCGACATTTTGCCCGATGGTCAAGTTGGTAACCTTTTTACCAACCTTTGCAACAGTACCAACGACTTCATGGCCCGGCACCAATGGGTAAGAAGTCATTCCCCAATCATTATCCAACATGCTCAAATCACTGTGGCAGATACCGCAGTATTTGACATCTATTTCAACTTCATTCTCGCCTAATTCACCTGGGTCGTACTCAAAAGGCTGGAGTTCGCCGCCCATATCTTTCGCTGCGTAAGCACTGATCATTCTTATCTCCCATTAATTGAATTGCTAAATGCATTTAAATAATGAAACAAAACGAAAGATAGCAGTGATTTTGTTGTTTTTGCGTGAAAAGAATATTACAGCGCCAATAACACAGGCATTAAAGGAAAATCAAAAAATTAAAACTCTTTACAACTAATCCAGACAATATAGATACCAGGCACTTTTTCTAGCCTGTAATTTATCGTATAGATTTTGAGCGGCAATATTATCTTGTGCCGTTAACCACTGTAACCTGGCAGCCCCCTGAGACTTGGCATACTCCCCTGCACATTCAATTAATTGACGAGCAAAACCTTTTCCCCGGTGAGCCTCGCAAGTATATAAATCATTTAATACCGCTACCTTCGAGGTGATCGAGGAAACATAAGTAAAATAGACCGTTGCAAAGGCGACAGGTTTTCCGTGGTGGCGATAGAGAAATTGGCAACCTAACGGACTGCCACTGCCAAGCTGAGAAAAGAACGTCAGGTTTCGTCCATCAGAAATGTTTTGTACTTGATAAAACTCTTGATACTGTCGAATTAAGGGCAGCAATTCGGAAAGATTATCCGGTGAAACTCGTTCAATCATTATAGTTACGCTCACCTACTCCATTGTCTGAAATACCATTTACACGTAAAAGTATTCATCAAAATCTGTCGAGCATCTATGCACTAAAACAAATTTTTATACATTGTGAAGGTGTTGATATATTGCTTTTTAAAACAAATGAGAAAGAGTGCTATTTCAATGACAGAAGTACAAAACAAAGATACAGAAAAGATTTTATAACGCCTCATAAGGAGAGGCGCTATAGAGTGAGTGTGCCAGGCTCTCATAGTAATATTACTGAAGCAAATAATATGCGTTGTCTCACTGGTCGGACCAAACAGCAAACTCGTTACCACTAGGCTCAGAGAAATGAAAACGTCTTCCTCCCGGAAAGGAAAATATCGATTTTACAATTTCCCCTCCGGATGCTTTCACTTTTTCAAGCGTTGCTTCCAGATCCTGACTATAGAAGACCAATAGTGCCGCACCATTTTCAGTTCTGGATTTCATGTCTGCCAAGTAAAAGCCGCCATCCAAACCCTGGTTGGAAAACGCCGTGTATTCAGGGCCGTAATTAACGAACTGCCAATTAAACGCGGATTGAAAAAATGTCTTTGTAGCGGTTAAATCTCGCGAAGGGTACTCTACATAGTTTAATTTTTCATGTTCGTTCATAACCAGCTCTCCTAAACTTATCAACGACATAGAATATGGAATTGACTATGCATTCTAGACTGCCTAGTCACGTGAAGTGTTGATTTATTTCCTTCTTGGCGGCAGTGTTTGAACAAACGATTCACATACTGTAATCCAACGCGTTAAATCCGCCTCTTTTGCAATACCTTCCGGCAATACATAAACCATCCCTTTCATCACTTTACCGATAAAGTCCATTTCTCGTACATGTTTTTGAGCCAAACACTCGGAATAACGCTCATTCCCTACACGAGCCATCAATGTATCGCCAAGAATACCGCAGCACATATGGTTGTTTACCATGTAGCAGAGTCCACCAAACATCTTTTTTACTTGCACATCTTTACGACCGAAAAAATACTCATTCATTCTTTCCTCTAAACCTGCATCATACGCCATAGTAGAAAACTCCTTGTATTAGCAAAAAATATATTGTCACTTTGTTTTCGTAGAGATTAACAATGACTCATAGGCTCGACGTACAGCATGAAAGTCTTCACTTTCTCCCCCTTTATCCGGGTGAGCCTGAGCAATTTTTTTTCGGTAAGCTTGTTGAATGTCCTGCCAACTTGCATCCTGTTCAACACCTAAAATCGATAGAGATTCTGCACGTTCATCCAACGCATGGTAGCGTGTCCAGAAATTCGCCATAAGCTGGCTGACATTTTCCGGGGTTGCACAGTGGAAGTTCTGCCAATCCAGGTAATACTCCGCTAACGCTTTTTCTGCTGACAACTCGCTTAAGTCAGACCCTACGCCCTCCGGCACAACAGACAAACGAATAGTTGATGGCGTAATATCTAAACGTTCGCCCTTCTCAAAAAGCTCAGTTTGCAAACCATAGAGACAATGGCGGATATAGAAGTGTTTTTGAAACAGGTTAAGTAGAACATCCTTCGACCACGGGTACAGATCGTCATCGCACAATGTCTGGATTAAGTCGTATTCCTTTAGCTCAGAAACTTCCTTGAGCATCTCATATATGCGGGAAAACGTCTGGAGAATGTGTGTCTGGGTAAAAGCAGTGATAGCACGCACCTGTCGTTTTGGCGTCAGGCACGTATTTCGCTAGGCCTGACGATTAGCCTGTTGTTGTAAGAGTAGTTTAATTTCCGCGAGTTCGTTTTTGATAGTATCCAGTTCTTTATGCTCGTTCTCAAACCCTTCCTGCATATGCTCCCGGTGCTCCTGCTCCATAACGTTCACCACAATACCAATAATCATATTCAAAAATGCGAACGCGGTAAAAAAGATAAACGTAATATAGTATGCCCAGCTCCATCCGTGAACAGTCATTGTCTCATACATAACATCCGTCCAATCTTCAAAAGTCATAACACGGAATAAAGTAAGAAGACTAACCGCAATATCCCCCCATAATTCGGGGTTGATTTCACTAAAGAAGGTGCTGCCCACTGCCGCATAGATATAAAAAATAATAAACATGAGCAGCACAACATAAAACAATTGAGGTAAGGCCTTGATCAGGGAAACCAGAAGCGTCCTCAATTCGGGAATAATAGAAACCATCCGCAACACACGGAAAATACGTATTAAACGACCAATTACCGCCAACTCGCTGTTATCGATAGGAATTAAGCTAACAATAACAATGGTGGTATCAAAAATATTCCAGCCATTCTTAAAGAAATCCCGTTTTCGTTCTTCACCGATAAAACGAATGGTGATCTCCACAAGGAAAATCACGGTAATTAACCAATCCAGAATATGAACGATTTGTGCCACAATTTCCGGGATATCGTAGGTCTTTACACCAACAACAATGGCAGAAAAAATAATGACAGAAACAACAAATGTTTCGAACAGGCGGTTAGAACGAACCTCGGCAAAGGTTCGGACGATTTGGCTGGCTTGCATAGAATTATGACTTCTTTTCGTTATACAAACAGTCTTGACTAAATGAGGTGAAATCCTGCTCGGTCCATTCGGAATTTGGCTTGTCGATCATGCTGTCACACCACTCTTCCGACATTCGCTTTTCCGAACAACCGAACAAACAGACTGAAGCGAAGGCAATATAGACTATGCGCGTCGCCATGTGGTTCCCTCTTTTGAATCTTCCAAAATAATATTGGCAGCAGTGAGTTGCTCACGAATTTCATCCGCTTTGCCCCAATCTTTATCCAGTTTGGCTTGTTGGCGCGCCTGAATAAGTGCTTCCACATCTTCCGCACTGATCTCGTCACCAGTGGCGGCCTGTAACACGTCATCCGCAGCTTGCTGCAAAATTCCCAAAGGTTCAGCAAGCGCTTTTAACAAAGCCACTTTAGGTTCGGCTTCTGCACTGTCTTTAGCTGAATTGATTTCTCGAACCAATTCGTACATGGTGGCAATAGCGATACTGGTATTGAAGTCATCGTTCATGGCTTCAATGTATTTTTTACCTTCTGTGGTTTGGCTGGCTGCAGCCCAATCCAAAGCGTGTACCGAATCGTAACCACGTAGCGCATTATAAAAACGCTCCAAACCATTTTTGGCTTCAATCAGATTTTCTTCCGAATAATTAATCGGACTGCGATAGTGGCTGTTAATTAACAGGAAGCGTACAACTTCTGGATGATAGTTTTGCAACACATCACGAATGGTAAAAAAGTTGCCTAACGATTTAGACATTTTCTCGCCATCCACGCGCAACGCGCCAGCATGCATCCAATAGTTGGCATACTGACAACCATTTGCCGCTTCGCTCTGGGCAATTTCATTTTCGTGATGAGGGAAAGGCAAATCCGGCCCGCCACCGTGGATATCCAGAGTTTCGCCCAGGCAGGCTTTACTCATTGCGGAACATTCAATATGCCAACCGGGACGCCCTTTGCCCCATGGAGACTCCCAATAAGCCTCACCTTCTTTCGCGGATTTCCAAAGCACGAAATCTCGCGGGTCTTCTTTTGCATCTTCAACGGAAATACGCGCGCCTGCCAATAATTCTTCAGAGTTTTTGTTGGTTAACTTGCCGTAACCTTCAAATTTGGCGACACGATAATACACATCACCATTTTTAGCCTGATAGGCATAGCCTTTGTCTTCCAATGCCTGGATAAGAGCAAGAATATCGTCCATATGTGCGGTGGCACGAGGTTCACTGTTGGGACGAATAATTCCCAAACGAGTTTCATCCTCCACCATCGCCTCAGTAAAACGCTGAGCCAACGCGGAAAACTCTTCGCCGTTTTCATTTGCACGTTTTAATATTTTGTCATCAATATCCGTGACGTTACGAATATAGTTTACATCCCAGCCTTGCTTGCGCAGGTAGCGAGTAATAAAGTCAAACGCAATCAGAACACGTGCATGACCAATGTGACAGTAGTCGTACACCGTTATGCCACACACATACATATTAATTTTGCCTGGCACCAAAGGTTTAAACACTTCTTTTTTACCGGACAAGGTGTTGTATAACGAAAAATCTACTGCGTTTGACTTACTCATTGATTAAACCTAGCTCTATACTTTTATATTTCTTAACACAATTTACACAAGCCAAGGGTTTGCTTGTATGTATTTGGCCTCTATTTATTCTCTTCCTTGGTCCAGCTGTCTTTTAACCCAATGGTTCGGTTAAAAACCAAACCTTCGGCTTTGGCATCACGACAGAAATACCCTTCGCGCTCAAATTGATAACCTTGCTCTGGCTCTGCCGCTAATAATCCCTTTTCTCCTTTACAGTTTTGCAAGGTCACCAAACTTTCGGGATTAATACAGGCCATATAATCTTTACCACCCGCGTCTGGAGCTGGATCAGTAAATAAACGGTCATACAACCGAACGGTAAATTCTGCACAATCGTGGGCGGCAACCCATTGAATAACACCTTTTGGCTTTACACCATCTTCCGGGTTTTTACCCAAGGTTCCTTCGATAATGCGTGCACGCACTTCCACAATATTGCCCGCGTCATCTTTAATCGCTTCATCCGCTTCAATTACATAGGCGTTACGTAATCGAACCCGTTTACCTAACACCAAGCGCTTATATTTTTTATTGGCTTCTTCCCGAAAATCCTCCTGATCAATATACACTTCATGACCAAATGCCAATTCACGTTCAGGCAAATCTTCCCGGTTGGGGTGACCAGGCGCAGAGAGCAATTCGGTTTTGTCTTTCGGATAGTTGGTCAACACCACTTTCAATGGCTTAAGCACACACATTGCTCGTGGTGCGTTTTTATCCAGGTCATCACGAATAGCGTGCTCCAACATGGCAATATCCACCACGCCATCAGATTTGGTCACGCCGATCATGTCGCAGAACTTCCGAATCGATGCCGGGGTATACCCTCTGCGGCGATAACCCGCGATAGTAGGCATTCTCGGATCGTCCCAGGATTCCACCACGCCTTCATCGACCAGATTCTTCAGTTTTCGTTTAGATGTAACGGTGTAGTTCAGGTTTAATCGACCAAACTCATACTGTTTTGGTTTGCTGGGCACAGGCAGATTTTCGATAAACCACTCATACAGCGGTCGATGGTCGGCAAACTCAAGAGTACAAATAGAATGTGTCACCCCTTCAAGGGCGTCTTCCTGACCGTGAGCAAAATCGTAACTTGGGTAAATACACCATTTATCACCGGTTTGGTGGTGATGCTTTTTACGGATTCGATAAAGAATCGGGTCACGCATATTGATATTGCCGTGGGCCATATCAATTTTTGCACGCAATACTTTCGCCCCTTCCTCGAACTCACCGTTTTTCATTCGCTCTAACAAATCCAGATTTTCATCTGCGCTGCGATCACGATAAGGCGAATTTTTCCCCGGCTCGGTTAAGGTTCCACGATATTCACGTGCTTCCTCAGGTGATAAATCACAAACATACGCTTTACCTTCGCGAACCAGGTGCTGAGCCCATTCATAGAAGGTGTCAAAGTAATCCGACCCATAACGGATATCACCAGCCCATTTAAAGCCAAGCCATTCCACATCGCTCTGGATGGCATCAATGTATTCCTGGCTTTCTTTCTCGGGATTGGTGTCATCAAAACGTAAGTTGCATTGACCGCCAAAAGTTTCGGCAAGACCAAAATTCAAGCAGATGGACTTAGCATGGCCGATATGCAAATAGCCGTTAGGTTCAGGTGGAAATCGAGTGACCACATTTGTGTGCACGCCGTCCTCAAGGTCTTTCTTGATAATTTGTTCAAGAAAATTTAGCGGCCTTTCTGAGGTCGCTGCCGCAGTAGAATCATTACTCATAGAAAGTGCTTAACTTATACGATGGTTATTTGAGCGGTTTCGTCCGCAAAGCAAAGGGCGTATTATAGCGACCTCCTTGTGTCTGCACAGTGGAATTACACATTCTTAGACCGATAACGCACTATAAGGCTGTTAAATGATTACATTGCATACAAATTTTGGTGATATCACGCTTGAACTTGATTTCGACAAAGCCCCGAAAACTGCGGCAAACTTCAAACAATACGCAGAAGACGGCTTTTACGATGGAACCATATTCCACCGAGTGATCAATAACTTCATGATCCAGGGTGGTGGTTTCGACGCGGACATGAGCCAAAAATCCACTCGCGATCCAATCGAAAACGAAGCGGACAATGGCCTTAGCAATGACGTTGGCACTATCGCTATGGCGCGAACAATGGACCCTCACAGCGCTTCAGCTCAATTTTTTATCAACGTAAAAGACAATGACTTCCTCAATTTCAAATCCAAGGATATGAATGGCTGGGGATATTGTGTTTTCGGTAAGGTCACTGACGGCATGGACGTAATTAACAAAATCAAAGAAGTTGCGACAGGCAGCCGCGCAGGACACCAAGACGTTCCTGTGGAAGCCGTACTTATTGAAAAAGTCTCCGTAGCCTAAGGCTTGTCTAGAATCAGGATCGTTAGTAGAAACACTATGACCACATACTTCATCTCCGACCTACATCTCTCCGAAGCCACCCCCAAGCTGTACGAGGCATTCTGTTCATTTGTCGATTCCATCGCCAAGGACGCGGATGCACTCTACATACTCGGTGATTTCTTTGATGCGTGGGTCGGCGATGACGATGATTCTGAAATATGCCAAACGGTTAAGAAGCAATTGAAACAGTATACCGATGCCGGATTAACTATCTATTTTATGGTCGGCAATCGGGACTTTTTGCTGGGCGAAACCTTTGCCCAGCAAACAGGTGTTACCTTGCTGGAAGACCCAAGCATCGTTGAAATTGAAGGCCAAACCCTGATGCTTATGCACGGAGACAGCCTTTGCATCGATGATTTCGAGTATATGCAATTCCGTGCGCAGGTTCGCAATCCACTTTGGCAACAGCAAGCATTGGCCATGCCTCTGGAACAACGCCGAGCTATCGCTGCACAGATGCGTAATCAAAGTAAGACCATGAACAGCAATAAAGCGGAAGACATCATGGACGTAAATAACAATACTGTTATTAACTTACTTGCCGCAAAAAATGTTTTTACCCTTGTTCACGGCCATACCCACCGACCCGATGTACACACCATAGAAATGCCAGGTATGAAGGCAAAACGTTATGTACTGGGCGACTGGGGTGATAAAGGTTGGTACATCAAAGCGGAAAATGGCGAATTAGAACTCGTGAGTTTCGATATCAAATAGCAGAACAAGGTGTTACCCCTGCCCTGCTTTTAACGCCTAATTCAAATCAGAAAAAATAACATTGTAGTCAGGTGGCCCAACTTTCTTCCCTTTTGGATCATTTATCCTGGAGCCCGCACAAGTAAAGGTACTGGTCGCATCGTCATAGGGGTAAACGTAGGCCGTTGGGCAGGCGGTTTTTAAATAGGATAACCAGGGCTGAATATCCGACACCCAGTCGGGATTATTGGAGTAACAACCGTTGTCACTGCCTCCATAACCCGGACCAAGAACTTTAGGCCAGTTCCCATCGGCTTTTTTGCTCGTACCACAACCACAACAATCAGCTTTTGCCGCACTGTTATAACACGAAGCCACTCCCGTACAACCTAATAAAGCGGTATAGCTCTGACCACCTTTGGTTGTTTTTCCGCAGTGTATTGGCGCACCAAAACTGCCGTCCATGCCACAAATTTGATCCGCCGACCACCATCCGGTCGCTTCACCGCAGACATTGCCCAGTATTTCTCCTTTTACGGCATTCTGCGCTAAGCCACATACTGATCCAGAAATACCACTACAGTCGCTTGCCGTGCTGCACTCGCAGTAACCCAGAGAGTTAGGTGCCTTGCCACTTGGGCAGGTTTTTCCAGAGAAAAGACTGGGATGAACATTCTGCATGGTTGAACTGTAGTCCTTACCGGCAATGGTTGGATTGATCTTCCAATTACAGCCGCTTAAACCGCCTTTTGTCCCGTTAGCTGCGCCAGCAGTTTCGCATGAATACGGGTCATTCTTGGCGGATGCATAGGTTTCACTTGCAGGCCCCATTTGCACAGCCAGATTCACGCCATTAATAATACTCACATCATAGAAATCCGGTCCAGGTGAGCTTGCTGCTGAGGTCTGATTACTTAGCGTAAACTCCACTAACGAAACCGGCGGATTACCTCCGGTACCCGTTGGACAAGGCTTGTTCGCGGCATTCCCACACTCCCCTGTTTGGCAGTTTTGTCCGTTAGCATCACAGCCTGTTCGCGCAAACATATTGCCGCTCCATTGAAACGGTTTACTTCCATCAGGCTCCTGAAAACATAGCGTTTGCAAACCACCTTTTGCATCAATTTTTACGCCCGCATTGGTTGGCAAATTCCAGTAACAGTAATTATTGTTGGTATTACATTGGGAGACACTGCCACACGCGTTGGAATCCGTCGCGCAGGAACAGGTGCCCGCGGTGGGAGGATTTGCTCCCTGGCAAGACCCGGCTGCACCGGTTGGGCAATCTGAATCGGATAAACAGGAAATGGTACCGCCAGCAACCCCCAACCAAATATCCTGACTGCTGGAATTGGCAACGGTCATAGTTCGCTGATTACCAGGACATGGTTGATAAGCCTGAGTCTGATACGATAAAAATAAGATAGAGAAGATGAACAGATGAGTAAGACGTAATAATACGTTAGCAGACGAGTTTTTCATTAGAAACCCTTTTTGATTGATGTAAATGAAAGCGTAGTTTTCAATAGCGAGTTTGCTATAAAAAACTTTTACCATTCACATCAAACTCATCCGATTGTCATCATAAGCATTAAAATCGATTTGACCTATGATTTGAATTAGTACTTTTTTAATAAAAACACTTGACCGGGTTCCCATAAAAAACGAACAACGTAATTTACACCAACAAAGAAAACCCCTCTCAAAAACGATAAGTTAAATTTAACGATAACAACAAACAAAAATTGCAGCCTCCAGATACGTATAGGCATATAAACATTTATATAAAATGTGTTTCTAACTAGAAAAATAAAGAAACGGATACAGAAAAGCATTTATTAACCAGCCCGCACAGAACAAAAAACGTTGCGACTGCTGAGCATAGAAAAAACAATGCTGACTAGAGCCCTTCTATAGCCAGCATTAACACAATATTAGTTTAATAAGCTTAATACCGGAATAAGCCAAGAAACCATTTCAACAGGAGTATTACCTATTACAGCCACAAAATCATCTTTCATATCATTTACATTTGAATAGGATGCGCAATTAAGAAAATTATCTTCCGAATCACAAAACAGTAACTCTCCAGCTAATACAATTCGATAGAACTCTTCAATTATCTCACCTTGCTGCTCTCGACCATATTCATAAAATGATTTATTTGAGTCCAAAGTAAACCTGTATGTAGGTAAAGCCCCATTTTCCGCAGTTTCTTCACAATAACTCTCGGATAAAGTAGTCATTCCATATTTATAGTACTGCCAAACATGTACCAACTCATGCATAACCAATTCAGCTGGAGGGTTATAATTATCGTAGTAAATAGTTGTTCTTGAAGTTTTACCTTCTCCGCTTAAGAAACCGCGAGACACGACATAATGATCAACATTATCACGCACAAACTGGGCAAAACCTGGAGATTTCAATCTAACCTCAAAAATCTCCACAACATCGCCATATAAGCCATGAAGCTCTACCACATCCGTTAGTTTTTGCTCCACCAGATTCTCATAGATCGTGGAAACCAACCCTCCTGTCTTTTTACAATCATCAATAAAATTAGGAAGAAGAATAGAGGTTGCACAAGCATTCTCATCAAAGCTAATAATGCACGAACGAACGTTGTAATCAACAGCACTGCACCCAGGTGTTGCAGCACATATATCACCATCTAGAAGGCCATCCAGCTCAGGAATAACATCCCTCGGATCAGGAAGAGAAAATTTTATCCAACCAGCATAAGCAGCTGACGTCGTAAAAACAAGAAGCGAGGTAAAAACAAGACTTAAAAACCTCATCAAATATACATTTCTATACATAATTATTCCCTTTACAAATTGAAGTAGAAAAAATCAAATAAAACCAGTTACTCATACCCCATCACGACTATCTTCCCGTCGAGAAAGCCACCCCATATAAGGACATAAAAAACACTAATTCCTTATCTTAAAAGACACATAAAGTACGACATTACCTCATTTACATTTATACACTCATAATTTTGCCATGTATATAGAAGGCTATTTAACAACCCCTGAATGAAACCGAAATTCCGAATCAGCGCTTTCAACCAGTTTTTTGTCCCGCTCAAGAAACACTTGAATACGGTCATCAATAGATTCACCGCCGGCAAACTTCTTTGCCAGGGTTAAATAATCTTTAAAATGACGGGCTTCTGACTTTAATAAAGACAGGTAAAATTTTTGTAGCTCTTCATCCAGGTACGGTGCCAACTTGGCAAATCGCTCACATGATCGCCCCTCGATAATTGCACCAACAATTAATGTATCTATGGCTCTGGCCGGTTCATAGGTACGAACGGGTTTTCTCAATTCGGAGGCATAGCGCGAAGCATTAGCAGGGTCATATTCGATACCCCGTTTTTCCATAATGGCGATCACCTGTTCAAAATGGCGCAACTCTTCCCGAGCCAATCTGGACATTTTATTTAACAAGTCAAAATCATCGGTGTATCGATACATTAAATGCATCGCGGTACTCGCCGCTTTTTTCTCGCAATTGGCATGATCGATCAGTAACATAGGTAAATTATCTGGATGTTTTGCTACATCAATCCAGGCTGCTGGTGTTTCGCAAAGAAGAAAAGATTGAATTTCTGAAATATCAACTGACATGCTTAATTATTCTACTTGCACAAGGTTTAAGAGTTCATGTGTTCCGGCATAATAAAATATCGCTGGTAATGAACTTGCGATAATGTGTAAAAGTCTGCATCGATTAATATGCGTAGCTTGACTAACGGCGTTGCTGCATATTCGGAAGTGAGTTGACACCCATACTCACTCAGATTTTTTATTTGGCTCGCCCCAGCTTTGAGCAGTTCCTGAAACAGGCAATAAGGGTTGCGAGACTCATCAAAGTCTATTTGTTGTGCGCTCATCTGCCCCAGCAATTTCTCTGCATCCCATATCAGTACCTTGGCTTTCACTACTTGAGCCAATAACTGATCCAGACGCTGCCAGATGATGCGACGCTCACGATCAGAATAACTGTTCCAGTGAATTACCTCATGGGTAAACCGTTTGCAACCTCGGCAAACATCATCACCGATTCCGGTGGAACACACACCAATACAGGGAGTTTTTACGACACTTTTTACCACAGAAACGCTCAAAAATTGCTTAGGTACTATATACAGGAGAAATCTGGGCCTTTTCAGACGGGATATTGTGTTTTAACACCACAATGAACAATACCCTCAAAGGTGGCCATCATACCGGAATGCCCCAAATTCTTCATAAGAACTTCTAATTATTGGCTAAACTGACTCCAAAACCGTCCAATTAGGCGGCTAAAGATGCCGAAAATCAGTATGAACGGGAATTAATCAGAGGTTCCTTAACACGCAAAAGGCAATCGTGTAGAATTTGCGCCCCGAATTCATGCCCTGCGGCTACGAGCTCTCAGGGCACCGAAATGGCACCGTATGCGAGATCCCAGCGCTGCCGCACTAAAACCAAAAAAATAGAGGAAAATCAACGTGCTTGAAGCCTATCGTCAACATGTAGCTGAACGCCAAGCTCAAGGGATTCCCCCGAAGCCCCTATCACCAGAGCAAGTGTCAGCGCTAGTAGAGTTGCTAAAAAACCCACCGGCAGGTGAAGAAGAAACCTTGCTTGACCTTATCAGTAACCGCGTGCCCCCCGGTGTGGACGAAGCAGCCTATGTAAAAGCCGGCTTCTTATCCGCCATCGTTAAGGGAGAAGCAGAATCTCCATTAATTAGCCAAGAAGCTGCAGTAAAGCTACTGGGCAATATGCATGGTGGTTACAATATCGAAACTCTGGTTGATTTACTCACCAGCGACAAGTTAGGTGCTTTGGCTGCTGAAGAGCTAAAACACACCCTGCTTATGTTTGATGCCTTCCACGACGTGGAAGAAAAAGCCAAAGCCGGCAACGACAACGCTAAAGCGGTGATGCAGTCTTGGGCCGATGCAGAATGGTTTACCAGCCGTGACGCAGTCGCCGAGTCCATCAAAGTTGCTGTATTTAAGGTAACAGGCGAAACAAACACCGATGATTTGTCCCCAGCGCAAGACGCCTGGTCTCGCCCTGACATTCCCCTTCACGCCCTGGCCATGTACAAAATGGAGCGTGACGGCATTACCCCGGCAGAGCCCGGCGTAAAAGGCCCTCTAACACAAATTGAAGAAGTACAAGCCAAAGGCTATCAAGTTGCTTTTGTTGGCGACGTAGTAGGTACAGGTTCTTCCCGTAAATCGGCAACTAACTCCGTACTTTGGTACTTCGGCGAAGACATTTCCGGTGTACCCAACAAGCGTGGTGGTGGTATCTGTATCGGCGGTAAAGTTGCACCGATCTTCTACAACACAATGGAAGATGCTGGCGCATTAGTATTCGAAGCACCGGTCGATGATTTAGGCATGGGTGACGTTATCGAAATCCGTCCATATGATGGCAAAATCCTGAACGAAGCCGGTGCAGTCATCTCTGAGTTTGCCTTGAAATCTGAGGTTTTACTGGATGAAGTGCAAGCCGGTGGCCGAATCAATTTGATTATTGGCCGCGGTCTAACCGCCAAGGCTCGTGAATCTTTAGGCTTGCCAGCATCTGACCTGTTCCGTATACCAGCGGCTCCTGAAGACACAGGCAAAGGCTTTACCCTGGCGCAAAAAATGGTCGGTAAAGCATGTGGATTACCAGACGGTCAAGGTATTCGCCCAGGCACCTACTGTGAGCCAAAAATGACCACTGTAGGCTCTCAGGACACCACCGGTCCAATGACCCGTGACGAACTGAAAGATCTGGCATGTTTAGGCTTCTCTGCAGATTTGACTATGCAGTCGTTCTGCCACACAGCGGCTTATCCAAAACCCGTAGACATTGATACTCAGCACACACTACCAGACTTCATTATGAACCGTGGTGGTGTTTCCCTGCGCCCGGGTGACGGTATTATCCACTCCTGGTTGAACCGTATGTTGCTACCCGACACAGTAGGTACAGGCGGCGACTCCCACACACGTTTCCCTATGGGTATCTCCTTCCCTGCGGGTTCTGGCTTGGTGGCGTTTGCCGCAGCAACCGGTGTGATGCCGCTGGATATGCCTGAGTCCGTATTGGTCCGCTTTAAGGGTGAAATGCAACCCGGTATCACGTTGCGCGACCTTGTTCACGCGATCCCATACTACGCCATTCAGAAAGGTTTACTCACAGTCGAGAAGAAAGGTAAGAAGAATATTTTCTCTGGCCGTATTCTTGAGATTGAAGGCTTAGACAACCTGACCGTAGAACAGGCATTCGAGCTTTCTGACGCATCTGCAGAGCGTTCTGCAGCAGGCTGTACCATTAAGCTTCCAGAAGATTCTGTAGCAGAGTACTTGCGCTCCAATATCACCCTACTACGCTGGATGGTCAGCGAAGGTTACGGCGACAAGCGCACCCTTGAGCGTCGTGCTCAGAAAATGGAAGAATGGCTGGCCAACCCAAGCCTGATGGAAGGTGACGCGGACGCGGAATACGCAGCCGTAATCGAAATCGACCTGAACGAAATCAACGAGCCTATCGTGTGTTGTCCAAATGACCCGGACGATGCGAAGCTGCTTTCTGAAGTCGCTGGGGACAGTGTTGATGAAGTATTTATCGGTTCCTGTATGACCAACATCGGCCACTTCCGAGCTGCTGGTAAGCTTTTCGAAGCCAATAACACAGCCCTGAAAACGCGTTTCTGGATGTCGCCACCGACCAAGATGGATGCCCACACCTTGATGGAAGAAGGCTACTACAACATCTATGGTCGTGCTGGTGTTCGCATGGAAATGCCAGGCTGTTCTCTGTGTATGGGTAACCAAGCCCGTGTAGCGGATAACGCAACGGTACTTTCAACTTCTACGCGTAACTTCCCTAACCGCTTAGGCGCTGGCGCTAACGTATACCTCACCTCAGCAGAACTTGCTGCAGTTGGCGGTATATTGGGCAAACTCCCCACTCCTGAGGAGTATCAGGAATACGCTCAAAAGATCGACTCCATGTCGGATGAGATATTCCGTTATATGAGCTTCGATCAGCTTGATTCATTCAAGAAAGGTGCAGAAGAAGGTAAGCGTATCGCTGCTGTGGAAATTGAAGAAGTAAAAGTTTAATTCTCACGCAATAAAACATCGCAAAAGCCTGACTCAGTATGAGTCAGGCTTTTTTTTATCCAATTTTCGCTACTCAATTGAGAGTCTTCATAAATTATCACTATGGCATAAAGCAGATATTACGAAACGACTCACGATATAAGTTTAAGGGTAAAAAACGTAAACACTACCCTATCGGAGACCCCATCATATTAGGCACAACACTAAAGGCATTTATTCAAAAGAGAAATTGGGAAACACTACTTTTACCTTAGCTACTCTACGGAGCTGTTTTTAACGAAAACAAAATGATAATTGTCAACCATCGTCACAAAAGCTTATGACTTCGGTAAAAAATAAGGAAGTTGGCCTTTAATTCTTTATACAGATCAAAAAGCCCCTAAATGGGGCTTTTTTTTTGCGAGCTTTTTGTCTAACTTGCATAATGAAGCAATGCATACTGCCTTAACAGCTAAAGAATTAAAGAGAAAAATATGACACCTGCTGAAAAAGAATTAGGCGTAATCGAAGTGGTTCTGGAAAGAATTGTTAAACAACGCCTTCCCCATGCACTTAGTCTAGAAAAAAAAGTGGATGCCGGCGAGGTATTAAATGAATTTGATCTTGAATTTCTAGAGTCTGTTGTAAGAGACGGACAAAAAATAAAGCCTATTATAGACAAACACCCTGAATATCAGGATCTCGCCGCCCGCTTGATGACCTTATACACCAAGATCATTACTAAAGCGGCAGAAAATGAAAACCTTCGCAAGAAATAAACTAAAGGAATAACCCTTTCTTTCCCTTAACAAAAATGTCATAAAAAATAAATATTTGCTGTTTTTTATGCAGCATCTGCGACATTTTGTCTCGAATTAATTACAAACAATGCAGTATCACTTGGTACGCTTCCTGAGAGTACAGTCACTTCCAGGAAGTTCTGCTGGGAGCTGTTATAACACTGAATAGAACCATACCCGTTTTGTAAATTTTCCAGCCAGTCACCTTCTGATAAGGCATGAAATTGATTGAACTCCATAACAATCGCTTGCCCCCAACCTATATCGACAGCGGCCAGAAGAGACTGTTTATCCAACGCAATCACTCTTCCCTCAATAGTTCCCATGGTTGACTCCCAGAACAGTTGTTTGTTTTTTGTGTATTAATGAACTACAGCTCTATGATGCGAACTTTACGCGAGGGAATTGGGTTTGAATGCCATTCTTAACCGAATTGAGTGTGAGATATCTCTTACTTGATTGCCGTCTTTTTCTCTTCAACGGGTAAGACTTCAGGTATACGACAGGACTCAATGATGGCCGCAGCAACAATGAGCACGCAACCTAGCCACTCAATGGCTGTAAAACGCTCTCCAGCAATCAGCATGGCCGAAACAACGGCGGCAAGTAACTCCATAATCAAAATAATGGACGACTTCCCTGACTCCATATGAATTACCGCCCACTGTGAAGCAATGTTGGCAATAAACAACCACACCAGAGTGTAGGCAATCAGCCACCACCAAGCCGTGGTGGACGCCTGTTGAGACCAGTTAATGCTAGGGGCAAGAAGAACCAAGGCACACAGGAGGGAGCACCCCAGACACATCGCCATTAGCTTTGAACTGAGAGAGATATTCGTAGCGCCCCGAAAAAACATGTTATTGCCGGCAAACAACATCCCTGATGCCAGTGCCATGGCATCAATCCAACTCGGTGGTGTTTGAAAGACAGACCAGCCTCCCAGAATAATAAATGCCCCCAGAACCGCCATAGCAACCCCAAGCCAACGCCACAGATCTATTTCTTCACCAAGAAAAACCTTCCCCCCTAACACTCCCCAGACCGGTAATAGATAAAATAAGACCATAACCCGAATCACTTCACCATAAGTTAAGGCGTAGGTAAAACACAGGATCGCGCCGCCACCACACAGAGCAATACCAAGTATTAACAACAGGTTGCGCTTATTTATAGGAATTCGCCAACCGGTTACGGAAAATAGAACTGCCAATATAGCCTGAGAAGTAAAAATAAGAGGAATGCCATCTAATCCCAACGCCTTCAGAAAATGTAACGGGAGCCAGGTTAACCCCCAAAGAATCGAGGCGAAAATGAGAATACATGCGGGAACTAACTGGGACTTAGGCAAAATAAAATCACTCAAAAACGGAACTGTCACCAGAACTAAATACTATTCGAATTTGTATTGGCGGTATTTGTACACAGTCAAACCAGAGGTCAAATATGCATCAGAAAAATCGAAATACAAACAGCTTTATGAAAAACCAAAACCGATAAATTTATTATTTATCGGCAAGGCCACCTTACTAACAGGTGGCCATTCACTCAATACGGCAAATACTTAAACAAGTGTTTACAGTTTACGGGCGATTTCGTGCAGTTGCCATTATTTAGTCCGCAAAAATCCCCTGCAGAAAATGTTGCATTCTCAACCAGGAATCTTTATCTGCTTTTTCATTGTATGCTAAAGGCAAATTGAATTTTGCTCCTTTTTCATCGGCATCTTTAACGGTAAAACTGTGCTTCACTCCGGGATAATCGATAAACTCATAGTCGACATTTACGGCATCCATACTCTGTTTAAATGCGTCTTTTTGCTCGTCGGTAACAAATGGATCATCTTGACCGTTTAATATCAGGAACTTGGCTTGAACATTATCCGCTACAGGAGCCACACCACCTAACGCACCGTGAAAGCTAACAACACCAGCCAAGTCTTCAAAACCACTGCGTGCCATACTCAATACAACAGCACCACCAAAACAATATCCAATTGCGGCCAGCTTGCCCTCCTGTGTTTTACTCTGTTCTTTCAGTAAATCCACAGCGGCTTGAAAGCGAGCCTGAGCCACCTCCTGGTTACTGACCACCGCCATCATGAATTCAGTAGCCTGCTCTGGATGATTGGCTAGTTTGCCATCCCCATACATATCTAAAGCCAGCGCGCTGTAACCTAGTTCGGCCAACATTTCTGTGCGTTTTCTTGCGTAATCGTTGTGCCCCCACCATTCATGGACGATCACAATCCCTGGATATACGCCCTCTTTTGCTGGTGCAGCGAGATAACCCGTCAGCTCAACCCCATCTACGGTATATTTAACTTCTTTGGTTATAATTGCAGGTTCAGATTCCGCCAATGTTTTCAAATCAGCCAACCCTTCTTCGTACATTGGCCCAAGTAACGAATCAAGAATCAAACCGAAATACCTTGAAACAACACTGTCATGTTCTGTATTAAAACCCCAGGTTACTTTGACGGAATCCGGATTATTTGTATCACTTAACTCGTAAGTCGCCAAACCACCACCCTGATCAAACATAAGTTCCGTAGCCACGCGCGCATTGGGTTCATACACGGTGAATGTTGAACTGCCATTACCCACCTCAGGATGTTCACTTGACCAGCGTACAGTGGAACCCACTCCCACTTCAGGTCCTTCGTATGTCATCTCAATATCTGACGATATTTTTTGCCAGGGAGACCAACGTACAAATTGCTTGTGTTCACTAACCAGCTTAAATACCACTGACTTTGGCGCATTAATCTCAATACTACGCTCCACATAGGTAGATGGTGGTAACAGGAACCCCACCAAAAAGAAAGTTGCTACAAGCGCTGCAACAACGAATAAAAGGACTTTAATCACTTTCATGACTCACTCTCCTGATATCTGGTTCTTATTGTATTACTTGACTCTAAGTGCTGACCCGCACTTCTTGATAGAAGATATATAGCCCTATTTCAGAGTACTTGCTTCATAAAGCTTGAAGGAAAACCACTCCGCCCCGAAAAACTATTTTTGAATAACAACGGTCAATTATGAATCTACGGCAGTACTCTGGGTTCGCCACATTAACATTTTTTTATTCGAGGAAAAAACGGATAGGTGTTAATCCATTAGAAAAAACTTTTCGATGGCATCCCGTTCCCACATTGCGTCCTGATACCCCAACTCAATCAGCTCATGACAGTACTCATGGTTAAACATAAGATAACTCGCAGTGGTAGCACCACCTCCACGTCGAGTGGCACCCGTACAACGCATCATAAAACGTAAGCTGGGTGATAAATTTCGAACCTTCCTCCCGGCAATCTGATCCAGTTGTTTCGTGGGGGAAATAATCAGGGTTTCAACAGGGCGAAGGTGAGCAGCCTCCTGCTGCTGTTCATCATTCAACATATTTAACAATTGATTGGTTCGTCCCAAGTGCTCAATATCCCCTTCCAACGAGTCAATAAAAGCACTACTAAACATCTGGCCAATTATTTGTGCCATTGACGGGGAGTGTTTGATTGGGATTTTTTTTCTGTTACTCCAGTGAAGCGGGTTTCTATTTCCACTCACTCCGATAACAAAAATACGATCGGCTCCCAAATGAAGAGCAGGACTAATCGGTGCCATTTGACGCATGGCACCATCACCAAAATATTCTTTGTTCAATGGAACCGCAGGAAAGATAGCGGGAATTGCAGACGAAGCCAGCAAATGCTCAACCGATATCTTAGCCGGTGTTCCCACTCGGCGAAATCGACGCCACCCTCTTAGAGAAGGGTTGCCCTGAAAGAAACTGACACTCTCACCTGTGGAGTAGCCCATAGCAGTAATACATAGGGCCTCCAGCTCTCTTTTTTCTATCCGACGATCAATATTATCCAGTGGCAAAATACTATTCAGTAACTCTCGAAGTGGAGAGTTGTCGAGTAATGATAAAGGTTTTTTTTGTCCGACCCCTTGATTAAACAACGAAGCGGCAATACTCGTTGTTCCTTTTAATAATGGGACCCAACCGGTTTTAAACACATTGTCGATCTCCAATGACCGCCACGTGTCAGCCAAATCGATCGCTGCAGTACGAAACTCCCCTGGGTGGGCGGCCATAGCCGTTGCGTTAATCGCACCAGCGGAGGTACCACATATAATGGGAAATGGGTTGTGGAGTTTGGGCAATATATCCGCTACAGCACGTAGAACTCCCACTTGATACGCTGCACGAGCACCCCCACCGGAAAGTATTAATGCATTCGTTGACATGTATCGGGGCCGAATCTCCGTAAAAAACTCTCGTCATTTTCAGTATGGACGCGAATTCTGTTGAATTCCACCATATAAAAATCCAGCTGTGTGCCAGTTGGCGTTCACATATTTCCTATTCTGACTACTGGCACCTCCCTTAGAGGCGTGATTTCAGATCGAAAAAAAAGCCACTAGAAAGTGGCTTTGTATATTTGTGATAATTCAATATTTAAATCGGTTTAACAATCAAAGTGCTTTCGTCATAACCGATAATTTCAACCATATTTCCTTTTTCCAATTCTTCATCACAGTGAACAGTCCAAAGTGCATCAGATATTTGAACTCTACCTACTCCGGCTATGATGGGCTGAATAAGTACAGTCTTGGTTCCAACCAATCTTTCCATTCGATTGTTAAGCATTGGATCTTCGGACTTAATATCAGCTGGTTTGTAATATTTCCAATAAAAGAATGTTGAGATAACAGACAAAAATGCAAAAACAATTAACTGCACCTGCCATGAAATATCAACAAAGGAGGTAATCAAAGCAATCACCAACGCGGACAATCCCACGCAAAGCAAAAAGCCTCCCGCTCCCAAAACTTCTATGACTAATAATGCCACACCTAGAATAACCCAGGCCCAGGCACCCAAACTAAAAAAATAGTTCACATTGTTACCCTCAAAACGCTAAGTGCGCATATGTACATATTTACCCTTTAGCGCCGGCTACCAGCTCTTTAATTCCAGCAATAGAACCAATAACATCGCTGGCTTCAAGCGGCATCATAATCACCTTGCTGTTATCTGCCGAAGCAACATTCCCGAGAGCATCAACGTATTTTTGGGCAACGAAGTAATTAATTGCACGAGGGTCACCTTTACTGATTGCCTCACTTACCATATAAGTTGCTTTGGCTTCAGCTTGGGCTTCCCGTTCACGCGCTTCAGACTGCAGGAATGCCGCTTGTCGCGCACCTTCTGCTCTTAATACCTCAGCTTGCTTGGCACCTTCAGCGACCTTAATCGATGCTTCCCGCTCGCCTTCTGCACGAAGAATTTGTGCACGTTTTTCACGCTCTGCTTTCATTTGGTTCGCCATCGCCTCGACCAGATCGCGGGGAGGCGTAATATCTTTAATTTCAATACGCGTGACCTTGATACCCCAGGGATTAGTTGCCTCATCCACTTTCACCAGCAACTCGGTGTTAATTTGGTCACGATTGGAAAGCATTGCATCCAGTTCCATAGAACCTAATACAGCACGAATATTGGTCATGACCAAATTCTGCATAGCGCGCTCAAGATCGTTCACTTCATAGGAGGCTTTAATACTGTTAATTACCTGGAAAAAGCACACTGCATCCGTTGTCACCATGGCGTTATCCGCACTGATGACTTCCTGCGGTTCAACATCCAGAACCTGTTCCATCACGATTTGTTTTTTACCAATTTTATCCATGTAAGGAATGATCAAATTGAAACCCGGCTTCAGAACGCGAGTGAATTTGCCCCAACGCTCGACAGTCCACTCCTGCCCTTGCGGTACACTCTTCCAGCCGGAATATACCGTGACAACGGCAAGAACCAAAACAGCAATCGCTGCAAAATTATATTCAAACATCCCAAAATACCCCCAATTTGTTAAACAAAAATTCCCAAGAGAAGCATGGCATTATTTCGGCTGATTAATCAGGCCTAACCACCGCCAGAACCGAAGAATATCGGCCAGAGCTTCTACAACATCCAATATGGCGTAAGCCATAAGTATGTAACGAATATTCTCCACATAAGCCTTAGGAAGATACCCTCCCTTATCCAAAATAGGAAGCGCTTTGTTCATACTCGCATCCAGTTTTTGGGGCAACATGTAGGAATAAACCGCCACTGAAAGGAGCATAAAGCCCACGCCGACTAAAATATAAATTAACAGGATCTGAGGCACCTTTATTAACCCCGCCACAATAGGCACAAACAGCAATGTCGTTGCTCCCAGCTTTTGGCATTGCCGGGCCAGATTAAAATGCTTTATCTTAGTCTGATATATCAACTCATTTTTCTGGTGCTGAAGGGCAGTACATATTTCGTGGGTAATAATCGCAATTGAACTAAGTGATTTACCTTTTAGATAAATGCGATTAAAAATGAAGCGTTTTTCAGATGCCAGATAGCTTCCATATCCAGAATCCGCAGAATCAATACCATCACAGTCCAACTGCAAACGTTCAATAAGATGTCGAGCGAGCGATTCTCCGTCGCCCGGCATATTAGGCAATGTTTTATGATGTTTTTTTAATATATGACTGACCCACCATTCTGGTAATAGAATTGAGGCCATTACTGCACATACTAAAAATAATATAAACAAATTATTCCGAATCCCCGATTAGCTCTCCCGCAACTCGCGTCGTAATATTTTACCCACGTTAGTTTTAGGCAGACTGTCTCTAAATTCTATAATTTTAGGAAGTTTATAACGTGTCAGTTTTTCACAGCAATGATCGTATATATCGTCTTCGGTAAGATCTTCATTAGCCGGCACAACAAATAACTTCACCGCTTCTCCCGTATTTGCATCAGGAACACCAATCACCGCCACTTCCAACACATTATCCATTTGTGCGATAACTTCTTCTATTTCGTTCGGATAAACGTTGAAACCCGAAACAATGATCATGTCTTTTTTTCGATCAACAATTCGAGCATAACCATCTTCTTCAATAACAGCAATATCACCGGTTTTAAACCAGCCCTCAGCGTCAAATACTTTGGCGGTTTCCTCCGGCTTGTTCCAATAGCCTTTCATCACCTGAGGACCACGCACACATAGCTCTCCCGCCTGCCCAGAGGGCAAAGTGACACCGTCATCGTCTACAACTTTTATCTCTGTTTCTGGTAATGCCGGGCCAATCGTCCCCTGACGAATATTATGCGCGTAGTTACCACACACCACAGGAGATGTCTCTGTTAAACCATACCCCTCAATAATGTCCAGGCCAGTCAATTCTTTCCAGGCGGCAGCCGCATCATTGGTAAGCGCCATACCACCTGCACAGGCGATTTTCAGTTTGGAAAAATCAACTTCTTCACGGAAACCTTTATGACGGCACAACGCGTTATAGAGAGTATTGATTCCCACGAAAATAGTCATTTGATGTGGTTTTAACAGCTTTACAAACGAATCCAGGTCCCGAGGGTTTGGAATCAGTACATTATGTTCGCCACAACAAATTGCCGATAAACCATGTAAATTCAGGGCATATATATGATAAAGCGGTAAACAACAAACAAATGTTTCACTTGCTTCATCAAATGCACTAGGCATATGGTTAATCATTTGCCACACGTTACTCATCATATTGTGATGAGTCAGCATAGCGCCTTTAGACACTCCGGTTGTACCGCCAGTATATTGAAAGAACATTGTACTATCCGGCAAAATATCCGGTTTAACCAGCGGCTTCTTTGGTTTCTTCAAGGCTGCACGAAAAGGTATTTGATTATCGAAATTAAAATCAGGCACCATTTTTTTTACGTGCTTTACCACATAATTTATCAGTTGCCTTTTGGGAAAAGTGTGCACATCTGCAATGTCTGTGACGATCACATTTTCAACATCGGTTTGTTTTACAATATTGGCTGCATTGTGGGCGATATTGGATAACACCACGATTGCCCTGGCCCCACTGTCTCTCAGCTGATGTCGAATTTCTCTCGGTGTGTACAAAGGGTTGGTATTCACCACAATCACACCCGCTCTTACTGCACCATAAAAAACAATAGGATACTGCAGTATATTGGGCAACTGCACAGCTATTCGATCACCGGGTTTAAACCCCAACCTATGCTGTAAAAAACAGGCAAATCGGTAACTGAGTTTATCCAATTCACCATAAGTGAGCGTTCGCCCCATGCATGTGAATGCGGGTTTCTTTTTGTAAGCCTTAAAAGAGTGCTCTAACAGTTCAACAGCATTAGAAAAACGTTGCACGTGTTTAATCATTGGGTTCCTGTTCCCAGTCATTATTGTTATTTATTTAAAATTGATCTTCTGTCATATCGAGCAATGAACTAACACCAGAGCGAATAACCGCATCATGCGCATAGGCACGAGGGAGAATCCTGGCAAAATAAAAATTTGCTGTTTTTAGTTTTCCAGCGTAAAAGTCCGACGCTTCAACTTCAAGTTTCTGGCTTGCCAGTACTGCAGCGCGCGCCCAAAAATAGGCGAGACACACATAACCGGAAAACATCAAATAATCAACGGCTGCACCACCTACCTCTTCCTGATTTTCCAATGCGCTCAAACCAACGTGCATAGTTAAATCACCCCAGGCTTTGTTGGCGTTGGCGAGTGGTTCAATAAGGTGTTTTACGTTTTCATTTTCCTGATTTGCTTTGCAGAATAAATGAACTTGCTTGGTGAAAACCTTAAGATTTTCTCCCTGGCTCATTAACACCTTGCGCCCCAATAAATCCAAAGCTTGAATACCGGTGGTCCCTTCATACAACATCGCAATGCGGGCATCACGTACATTTTGTTCCATGCCCCATTCACGAATATAACCGTGCCCACCAAAACACTGCATTCCCAGGTTGGAAGATTCGAAACCCACTTCAGTCAAAAAAGCTTTTGCAATAGGGGTTAACAGTGCCAGTAATTGGTTGGCTTCTTGTTGTTTGTCCTCTTGCCCATGTTTTTCCACATCCACCAGGATCGCTGCGTAATAAATAAGCATACGGCCACCTTCAGCAAAGGCTCTTTGCGTTAGGAGCATTCTGCGAACATCAGGGTGGACAATAATGGGATCCGCAGGACCATCAGGATTTTTCGCCCCACTCAATGATCGCATTTGCAATCGATCCTTGGCATACGCAAGAGATTTTTGATACCCCACTTCAGCATGGGATAGCCCCTGTATCGCAGTGCCGATTCGCGCGATATTCATAAAGGTGAACATGCAATTTAAGCCGCGATTAGGCGGGCCAATTAAAAAGCCTTTAGCGCCGTCAAAATTCAGAACGCAGGTAGCGTTACCATGAATCCCCATTTTATGTTCGAGCGAGCCGCACTTGACTGCGTTTCGGTCGCCAACATTACCTGCTTGATCAGGCAAAAACTTGGGAACAATGAAAAGGGATATGCCTTTAGTGCCTTCAGGTGCATCTGGTAAGCGCGCCAAAACAATATGAACAATGTTTTCCGCTAAATCATGCTCACCGGACGAAATAAAAATTTTGGTTCCCGTAATACTGTAACTGCCATCGTCATTGGGAATCGCTTTACTTCTCAGCATTCCAAGGTCGGAACCACAGTGGGACTCGGTGAGACACATGGTTCCAGTCCATGCACCTTCAACTAACTTGGTTAAATAAATGGATTTTTGCTCTTCGGTTCCGTGGCTTTCTATGGTTTTCATCGCCCCATGCGATAAACCGGGGTACATAGACCAGGACCAGTTTGCAGAACCATTGAGTTCGCTGAGCACATGACCAAGAGAATCTGGCAACCCCTGTCCACCATATTCGACACTGTGGCTCATGGTTGGCCAGCCGGCGTCAACGTATTGTTGATATGCCTCTTTAAAGCCGCTGGGTGTGGTCACTTCGCCATCAACCCACTGGCACCCTTCTGTGTCACCAACACTGTTTAGTGGAGCAATAACGTTTTCGCAAAACTTGGCGCTCTCTTCCAAGATGGCGCTGATGACATCCGGTGCTGTGTCTTCACCATTGGGCAACTGCTGGCAGTGCTCGGCGTAACCAAGCAATTCAAACAGTGTAAATTCGATATCTCTGATAGGGGCTTTGTAGTCCGCCATGTGTCACTCCTCCGATGAAGATCTAGCATGTGCTCAGAATTTAGCAATTAAGTCGTCGGCAATATCAAGGTACGGTTTTTATTAAGTTTAGCAGGGCAAGTCACGTCTTCTAACAAGAATACGTTAATAGATCTTGAAATGGATTGCTTGGTAGCAGTAGACACATTTGATTTAACCTCCCTGTTTAGCAACAGTTATGGAGTTGGCGGAAATAATTGCAATAAGTTATTAATTTCCTCAACAACTTTAGATTGTCGTTCTGATGGATTAAGTTTGGGTTTGATTTTACCTTTGGTAACCCCTCGCCACACTACGTCCTCAGTTTTTGCATCAAGGAAATCTACAATGATACTGCCTTCCTGATAATGCACGGTATACACATCTTCATCGCGGATTCCCCAGTAATACCAGCTATTTCTACGAGAAAAGCCGACATCGACACTGCGCACGTCTGACTTTTCCTCAACCAGTAAATGATAGCGCACCCAGAAATCAGCCTGTTCTTTTTCCACTTTCTCGAAACGAGTATTAAGCGTATTTTCCAGTGCATACTCAATACGTTTTAAATCAAGCTGAGAGACTTTTGGATTATCCTTAGTATTTTCAGGGTTAGGCAGGAGATAATATTTTTTTAACGAACTAAATTCATAGCCAGGCTGATAATCCGTTGTGGTTTTTTGAGACGCACAGGAAGCAATGAATAGAACCGACAACAAGACAAAGATTAATTGACCAAATTTTTTCATGCGTTATTCACCACGTTATCGCTTAACTATTCATTTGTTTTTACGTGAAATTATCCATCGTAAAATCAATCCTAGAGGTGCCGTAATCAGCAATATAATGATGAGAAAAGCGATGCATATCCAGAAAAATCTTACAACCTCTTCTACGGGAAACGCAAAAACATCTATCATCATCCATATGGACGCAGCACACGCAAGGATCGTTATAAATACACTTGTGCGTTTTTTTATTTTAAATTTTAATTTCAATACAACTTACCCGGTAAAACTATTTTCATGGGTCCATTCACAACGAACTTGCTGTATTCCTGCGCCCGGTTCGTGACCGTTATTGTAGCTTTCCCAAACAAACGTGTGGGTACCCGAAAGCTCCGTTTCCAAGTGTACAACGGCTGACACCCAATACATACTATCCAACAAGTTTTCAAATTTTTTCATCCAGTGCTCCCATTCATACTCAATGGCTTTATATGAAGCACCGAAATGCATTACTTCTGTCTGATAGGTGTCAGTGGCAGATTCAACTCGCGGCAAGGCGAACATTTCCTGACAGAGATAAGGCCATTCATCTGCCGTTGGCAAGCTCAGCATAGCACGTCGGTTAGCTTGCTTGCGTTGAGATTCGTTGCCGAACTGGGCAACGTCTTTGATACAACCATAGACGATTGATTCTTGATCCATTGTTGTTTGCTTAATCTCGTATTTGGCGGTGAATAATCAAGAATAATACCGATTTAAAATGGCCACCACCAAGAAGAATTTAAACGCTTTTCACATTTTGCGAGTTGTGTCGAGTATCGATTGGCACGCTGCTCAACCTTTCTAGCGACACCCATTAGCCATTTTTTGCTCTTATAGGTGCCTCTTTTGTAACCACCCTGACCTTCATGATAGGCCAGATACAGATGGTACGGGCTAGATGCAGAAACGCGTGCTCGTTCAACACTGGTTCGGTTATACCAGGCAATAAAGTCGATTGCATCGTCGAAATCATCGCGGTCAGCTCCCCAGTGACCGGTCGCTTTTCGGTAAGTATCCCAGGTTTCGTCTTTAGCTTGGGAATAGCCATAGGAGCTGCTTTTACGCGGACCAGGAAACACCCATAGAATTTTCGTCCTCGGCGGTTTTGCCTTTGGTACAAAGCGGGATTCCTGGTAGATAAACGCCATATTGGTGGCGATGGGGATGTTCCAGCGGTCCGATGCGGCTTTGGCATCTTTGTACCAACCGTCCTTTTCATCAAAGATACTGCATATGTTATCCAGGTGTTTAGGTGGAGTACTGGCGCAGCCAACGAGAATCAAAAAACTGCTCCAGGCAATTAGGCATTTCGGGTGTTTAGTCCAGGTTAACATCCGACCTCCAACGGCGGCTAAGTTGTGTAACGCTTTAACAAATCAACAAACTGGTCTTCATCAAGTACTTCGATTCCCAGCTCCTGGGCTTTTTTCAGTTTTGACCCAGCTCCAGGCCCAGCAACCACACAATCCGTTTTGGCTGACACGCTGCCAGACACCTTGGCACCCAACGCTTGCAGCCTCTCTTTGCCCTCACTCCGGCTCATGGATTCTAGTGTACCCGTCAAGACATAGGTTTTACCGTTTAATGGCAGTTCACTGACCGATTTCGCCTGTTCCTGCTCCCATTTCACACCGGCAGCGAGGATCTGATCGATAATCTGCAGGTTTATCTCCTGCTGGAAAAATTCTTCCACAAAATGTGCGACCACAGGCCCAATATCGTCAACTTCTTGCAACTGCTCGGCTGATGCCTGTTTAAGCGCATCCAGCGAGCCAAAATGAAGAGCCAAATTACGCGCGGTCGCCTCACCCACTTCACGGATACCCAGGCTGTAGATAAATCTGGCCAAGGTGGTGGCTTTGCTGGCGTTAATCCCATTAATCAGGTTTTCTGCTGACTTGCTCCCCATTCGCTCAAGCTTGGCCACATCGCCTTGTACCAGGTTATACAGGTCGGCAACCGATGCGATAAGCTTGGCATCGACCAGCTGTTCAACCAGTTTGTCCCCTAAGCCGTCAATATCCATTGCCTTGCGACTGGCATAGTGTTTGATCGCTTCTTTTCGTTGCGCTTCGCACACCAAACCACCTGTACAGCGGGCAACCGCCTCCCCTTCGATGGTTTCAACTGGAGAACCACAAACAGGGCACTCACAGGGGAACACAATGTCTTGCACATCATTAGGGCGCTTTGATAACACCACAGATGCCACTTGTGGGATCACATCACCGGCACGGCGAATGATGACCGTATCACCGATTTTTACCCCTAACCGTTCGATTTCGTCTCGATTATGTAACGTGGCATTGGAAACGGTCACGCCACCCACAAATACTGGCTCTAGCCTTGCCACAGGTGTTACAGCCCCAGTTCTACCAACCTGGAACTCGACCGCTTTTAACAGGGTCATTTCTTCCTGAGCGGGAAACTTGCGCGCAATCGCCCAGCGAGGTGCTCTGGAAACAAATCCCAGGCGTTCTTGTAAGGTGAGGCTATTGACCTTGTAGACGATGCCATCGATGTCATAGGGTAGCCCTGCACGTTTTTGTTCGAGCTGATCATAAAACGCATCGCACTGCGCTGCACCAGAGGCCAGAGCGGTTTCAGGGCTGGTCAAAAACCCCCAATCAGACAACTGGCGAAGCATATCCCAATGGTTATCCGGCATGCTTCCGCCTTCCACCAATCCAACACTGTAGGCACACATGGTTAACGGACGAGAGGCGGTGATCGAGGAATCCAGCTGCCGCAGACTGCCTGCAGCGGCATTACGCGGGTTAGCAAATGTCTTCTCACCTTTTGCTGTAGCATTTTGATTCAGTTTTTCAAAACCTTGCTTGGTGATGTAGATCTCGCCGCGAACCTCCAGGCGCTCAGGATGTCCGGACTGTCGCAAGCGCAAGGGAATAGAGCCAATGGTTTTCACATTCTGGGTGATATCTTCCCCTGTCGTACCATCACCCCGAGTCGCACCGCGAACCAGTACACCGTTCTCGTACAATAGACTCACAGCAATGCCATCGTATTTGGGCTCACAAACATACTCGATGGTATCGATATTCTTTAACCTGTCCCGCACTCGCTTATCAAACGCCACCATATCTTCTGTGCTAAAGGCGTTATCGAGGGATAACATCGGCAGCTCATGGGCAACAGAATCAAATTGCGTAAGCGGCGTAGCTCCCACTCTTTGGGTTGGCGAATCGGAGGTTAAAAGCTCAGGATAATCGGTTTCAATCTTTTTGAGTTCGTGAAAAAGGCGGTCATATTCAGCATCCGGGATATCCGGGTCATCAAGCACGTAGTAACGGTAGTTGTGCTCTGTCAGTTCTGTTTTTAATTGTTCAACGCGATCAATAATCTGCTGAGAAATATCCGCCATTCAAAAACTCTATATGTGAAATCAGGTAGGAAAGGAAACTTAATGGGCAGCAGCAAGGCGACGCTTGCGTTCGTACTCCATTACACGTTGACGTCCGTGTTCCATTGTCTGCTGTGTCATCACCGAGCGACTTTCATCTTTTAGCTCGCCCCCGAGCGAACGCGCCAGATTACGGGCGGTATCCACCAATAGCTCGTAGGCATCGATACTGTCGCCGTCTTTGGCACCTTCTATTGGCAAGCTCATAAACAGGCTGACACCAGGCGTTTCAAAGTCTTTCATGGCTGCCAGGTTAAAGGTTCCTGGCACGACCATATTGACCAAACTAAACAACACCGGACCATCACCATTTGGCTGAGCATGGCGATGAAAGATATCCATCGAGCCGAACTTCATATTCTCGGTCATTAACGTGTTGAGTAAGTCAGCCCCGGAAAAGCGAGTTCCTGACTTAGCCATGATATTGAACACAATAACTTCGTCCGGTTCAGCGGGTGCCGGCTCATCCAGATCTTCAGAGGCAAGTGCTTGTGCTTTTGGCTCTGCTTTAACCGGAACGCCAGAGTCTTCTGGAATATCATCTTGCAGTTCATCCAGCTCACCCAAACTTGGCTCAATGTGCTGTTCTATTTCCTCTTCAATCGGTGTTTCGTCTTCCAGTTCCTCTTCCACAGATTCCATAAGCATGGGCACCGCTTCTTCCAGGTTCAACGTCACTTGCTCAGGAATACGCTGTGGTGCTCCCCGCGTAGTTTTACTGGATTCAAAATTTTCTCTGAGAGACTGAGTCACCTTTTTCGCGTGATTTTCATCACGCACACCGACTACACGCGGACCACCGGATGGGAACTCGCTGTCACTGGACCTCGCTCCTACCGCTTCCTGATCTGCCTTAATTGCATTCTTTGACAACTGCAGGTGTTCACGACGTGCCTGGCGCATTCTGCGCACCGCATCCAACACAATCCCCACAATAAGCAAAACAATGATTACAGTAAGCCAATCACGCATTGCGTTTTTTTACCCCCGAATCTCCTGAATACATTTAACGTTATGCTTCTGCCAATTCAGCAGCTTCTTCCACATCCACAGTAACCATACGCGACACCCCAGGTTCGTGCATGGTGACCCCCATCAGCTGGTGAGCCATTTCCATAGCGATCTTATTGTGGGTAATGTAAATAAACTGCACCTGAGAAGACATTTCTTCTACCATTCGAGCATAGCGGCCAACGTTGGCATCATCCAGCGGTGCATCCACCTCATCCAGCATACAGAATGGCGCAGGATTCAAACGGAAAATTGAAAATACCAATGCAATCGCCGTTAACGCTTTCTCACCACCTGATAATAGATGAATTGTGCTGTTTTTCTTACCTGGTGGACGAGCCATAATGGCAATACCTGTATCGAGCATATCCTCGCCGGTAAGTTCCAAATAGGCATGGCCACCGCCAAAAACTTTGGGAAACAGTTCTTGTAAACCAGAGTTAATCTGATCAAATGTCTCTTTAAAACGTGTGCGAGTCTCACGGTCAATTTTCTTAATCGCGTTTTCCAGTGTTTCCAAGGCTTCGCGCAAGTCTTCATTTTGCGAATCCAGATAGGTTTTACGCTCAGACTCAGTTTTGTACTCTTCGATTGCAGCCAGGTTGATTGGCCCCAATCGGGAAATACGATTCCCCACTTTCACCAGCTCTTCTTCGAAAGCGGTTTCGGTATCATCTTCGGAAAGCAGCTCGATGACCTGATCCAGCTCGAACTCTTCCTCTTCCAATGCTTTTTTCAAACCTTCACATTTTACATCTAAACCTTGAGCCTCCAACCGGGCTGTTTCCAGGCTATGGCGTACACTAGAAAGCCCCTGTTCCGCTTGGTGACGTAATTTCTCCGCTTCTCGCATCGCAGCTTCAACGGTTTCCACCGCTTTACGTGATTCCGACAATTCTTTTTCCACCGCAACACGTTTCTCAAGCAAGGCTTCCAATTCAAGCTTACTTTCTTCAACAGGTTCGGTGTTTTCTGTCAGCGACTGCTGCAGTTGCTCTCGACGCTCCTGCATACGTTGCATTTGGTCGTGCAACCGTTGCACGCCCTGACGAATGGATTCAAGCTGAGTTTTCACGCTTTGGTAGCGCATCGCCAGTTCGTGGGATTTATCTTTGTCATGCCGTGCTTTTTGTCGCGCCTCGTCCAATTTGGAACGAATGGAATCGCGCTGACTCAGTAATGACTCTCGCTCCGTTGTGTCTGTTTCCATAGCATCAATGGCTTCCTGCAACAACGAACGCGCATCAGCCAGGTTTTCGGCTTCAAGGTTCATCTGCTCCTTGGCTTCAATGATGTCCCGATTAGCACGCTCACGCCCTTCCAACACCTGCTCGACCTTGGCTTTACGGGAGCCTACTTGAGCCTTGAGCTCACCAAGCTTACGCGATAAGTCTCCCACTTCACGGCGAGTTTCATCACGACGCTTTTCAGCATCTACCAACTTCAGTTTTGCTTGCTGGTAGCGGTCGTTGATGTCTTCGATTTCCGCCTCATCCTGAGTGATACTTTCCTCCAGTGTTTCCAGCTCTTGCTGACGAGCTATTACCCCGGACTGACTGTCTTCTTCTTTGATTACGCGAAGCCAGTTCGGTCCAACCCAGATACCATCTTTGGTCACAATCGATTCGTGCGCCTGTAACTGGTTGCGATGCTGAGCCACCTCATCAAGCCCTTGCGCAATATAGATATTGGCAATAAGCGCTGAAACCTCCACATCGGCCGAGACTTTACTTGCCAACGTTTCTAGCCCTACTTGACCAGACACAGTATTGGCGGAGGCAGATTTACTGAGAATGGTGAGCTGACCCGCATCAATGCTATCAATCTTGTCAAAGACGCTGTTCAAGTCGTCATCGATACAAACCGCTTGTAGCGAACTGCCCAAAACCGTCTCAACCGCCTTGTCCCAGCCATCTTTAACCGTGACACTCTCAGCTAACCGGGCATAGTTGGACATGCCCTGAGTTTCCAGCCAGTCGCTGATTGCGCCTGTTCCACGCCCCAAAGCCGCTTGCTGTAGCGCTTCCAGGGAAGCCCGGCGACCTTTTCTGGTTTGATAGGCGTCTTTTAGTTCGTCCCGTTTTTCAGCCAACTCTTGTTGTAACTCACGGGTTTCATTGACCGATTCACTGAGGTCATCAACCGTTTGGTTTTTTTCCTCCAGCGTTAATTCCAGTGTTGCCAGTTCTTCGTCCAGTTCGGCAATTTCCTCTTCGACCTCACCGACAACCAAGCCCTCTCGTTCACGCTCAAGCTTCTCGATGCGTTCCAAGAGACGCTGCTGAACCTGCTCAAGATACTTGATCCGAGACTGCTGTACTTCCGCTTGCTGGCGTGGCTCCGCGGCTTTCTGGTTAAAGCCGTCCCATTTCTGTTGCCATTCCTGCATCGCCTCTTCAGCTTCGAGCAGGGTCATTCCAGACTCTTCTTCCAGTGCTTTTACTTCTTCGAGATCGGGTTCGATCTCCATGATCTCGGCTTCCCAACCCTCAGCCTTTTGCATATCCGAAGCCAAGTGCTCTTCAGCCTCTTTGCAGTCTCTCTCAGTCTGTTCGAGGTCGACTTTAAGCTGACGCTCACGTTCCTGAGAATGCTGAATAAACTGTTCTACCCGCGCGATCTCTGCGCCAATGGAATAGAAGCGCCCTTGTACTTCATTAAATTTATCACCCAACTCGGTATACAAAGTTCGATGTTTTTCGATTTCGGAATCCTGATGAACCTGATCGGTTACCCCCGCTTCAACTTTCAATTCCAGCTCAACAATTGTGCTGTGTTTTAGCTTGGATTGTTCCTGAAGGATGCTGTAACGAAGCGCCTGTAACTTGGCTTTAAGCTCACGCTCCTCTTTTTTGAAAATCGTATATTTTTCAGCCGCTTGAGACTGACGCTCCAGGCGCATCAACTGCCTGTCCAGCTCTTCTCGAATATCTGTCAGACGCTCAAGGTTTTCCATCGTCCGCCGCATACGGTTTTCTGTATCGCGACGACGTTCTTTATATTTGGAGATGCCCGCCGCTTCCTCAACGTAGATACGCAGCTCTTCCGGCTTTGCTTCGATTAGACGGGAAATCATTCCCTGCTCGATAATCGCGTAGCTTCGAGGCCCAAGGCCCGTACCAAGGAAGATATCGGTAATGTCACGGCGACGACATTTATTGCCGTTAAGATAGTAAAAGTTTTGCGCTTCGCGGGTCACTTTACGTTTTACGGAAATTTCCGAATAACCCGCGTATTCACCAGTGATGGTGCCATCACTGTTATCAAACACCAGCTCAATAGAAGCTTGGCCAACAGGCTTTCTACCACCGGAGCCGTTGAAGATAACGTCAGTCATGGCTTCACCACGAAGGTTTTTCGCAGAGGACTCCCCCATAACCCAACGCACGGCGTCAATGATATTGGACTTACCACATCCATTTGGCCCAACGACAGCACAAAGATTGCTTGGGAATGTGACCGTTGTTGGGTCAACAAAGGATTTGAAGCCCGCTAATTTAATACACTTAAGCCGCATAGATATTGATCGCTAGTATTTTATTTCTGTACGTTTACCACACTCTGGAGGGGTGGTTTTGTCGACAATAGGTGAAACACCCGCTACCCCAATTGAGCAAACGGGTGATTCTACACTTTTGCTAAAGATGAATCATTAAGGAGATCGTCATTAACCGAATTAGGGGATCTGTTCTTTAATCTTCAATTTGACCGGTTTTTTCTGGTCACCAAGAATCACTGGACCGGCTGTGGCCTGCCAATCTCCTGCCTGTCCAATCGCACTGCCGGTTTTGGACACCCTCGCCACAATCTCAATCTGAGGAAAACTGGACAAATCCATTCCCTGCGCCATGGACATCGATTTATCTAAAGTCACCTTCTTCGGCAATTCAGAGACCAAAATCCGATGAATGGCCAAAGGCATTTTCGGTCCCTGCCACGCCCTGGCATAAACGAATACCGTGTCCGAAGGAGTAATATCACCGTTTTCTAGGATGGCCTTATCAATCGATACTCGAACATCAACGGATACGCCAGTCTCCGCCTTGGTCGAATCTTCTGGCACATCCTTGCCTTGCTGTTCCAGAGCCAATTTCGCACTGGCTATCCCCTGTGCAAACACTTGAGAGCTTACCGATTGAGGGTCAAGCATATGCACGGCTTTCTGCCAGTGTGTGATAGCCTGCTCATACTCACCGGATTGAAATGCATCTATTCCCGCCAACCCCAAGGCTGTGGGCATACCTGCATCAAGGCTTAATGCATGCTGAGTAAAATTACGCACCTCTGGGGTTATGGTGTTGCCTGCACGTAAAAACAGTGCTTGCGCCAGCTCGGCCATAACGCGCGCGCTGCTGGGTTCTAGCTCAAGCAGCTTGCGATAAGCTCGCACACTTTCGTCGTACTCTCCTTGGTGCATTGCCACTGTTGCAAGCAAATACCAGTTCTGAGCATTACCGGGCTTCTTGTCCAATCGGTTTTGTAATTTGGAAATTAATTCCGCACGCCCCTGGCTTAGCTTGTCTGCATCCTGTTCAAACATAATGGACTGAGAAAGCTCATGTATCTGCCAATCGGCTTTCGCCCCAATCTGGGAGTAGACCAATAAAGCCACCAAAGGCACAGTAAAAACAAGTGCAATAACCGGAATTCGGCTACGGAAGCTGGCCACAATAGGTTGTTCAGACTCTGACCGAAATGCTTCATTTTCAGAAACAAAGGTTTTTTCCAGATCATTTTTTAAGGAAGTAAATTCCTGAGCTTCGATCTCACCCCGATCTCGCGTCGCCTCCAAGTCTTCCAAGTGATCCTGAAACACTCTGGCATTGGCCTCGCCACGCTCATCGTCGCCAACGGAAGCGCGCAACCTGGCTTTGGTAAACAATGTTGGCCACAACAGAAAAAAGGATGCAAGCAAGCTCAACCCCAAAAAACCTTGCCAAAATTCCATAGGTGTTCCTCTTTAATTATTCGCTTTTAGGTTGGCTACTATCTTCTGAATGATGTTCGTTTTGTTGCTCATCAGCAACCCAAGAGGCCAGAACCTCTTGCTCAGACTCGTCTAGTGAGGTATCTATCTCTTCTGCTGGCTGTTTTTGTCTTTGAACAATAATCACCACAAAAACCAACAATCCCAAGAACAACAAAAATACCGGGCCCCACCAAAGCACCAGTGTATTGCCTTGAAATGGTGGTTTGTACAAAACGAAATCACCGTATCTTTGTACTAAATAAGCCTTAACTTCTCGATCGCTCTTGCCTTCTTTTATCAGGCGAACCACCTCTTTGCGCAAGTCAGCAGATATTTGGGAATTAGAGTCGATTAAGTTTTGGTTTTGGCACTTTGGACACCGAAGCTCAGCCGCAAGATCCTGATATCTCAAGCGCTGGCTATCCGTATCAAAATCAAAGACATCAACTTCGGCAAATACGCGTCCGCTCATTGCGGCAATAAAGCAAAAACATAGCGCGAAAAATAGCTTTTGTACGTTATTCATATTATCCCCCGTGGCCAGGACTATTCTCTCATTGACCATGACCGGCAATTATAGCAATCCTTCACTTAATCACTAGAAATACTTAATCTTCAAATTCCTTTGTCATAAAGTATTGACCGCACTAAGAAAATCGTTACAATAGCCGACCTTTCCAGGGTGGTTAGCTCAGTTGGGAGAGCGACGGCCTTACAAGCCGTAGGTCACAGGTTCGACCCCTGTACCACCCACCAAAATTCTTAGGGGTTTTGGTAAAACTACCGCGGCCCGGTAGTTCAGTTGGTTAGAATGCCGGCCTGTCACGCCGGAGGTCGAGGGTTCAAGTCCCTTCCGGGTCGCCATATTCAGAAAAGCCTGCACTGCGAAGTGCGGGCTTTTTTATTGCCTCAAACATAGGGGACGCAGAACCCGAGAAGAGGGTTCACAAAATTGCCGGGAGCAATTTTGCACAGCGCAATCTGGCCGAAGGCCGAGGTTCAGGAAGAACCGAGTAAACACCTTCCGGGTCGCCATATTCAGAAAAGCCTGCACTGCAAAGTGCGGGCTTTTTTATTACCTCAAACATAGGGGACGCAGAACCCGAGAAATGGGTTCTCAATAAAGAATCAGAGATAAAAGAGACCGTAGCGACACATTCGGATCGCTGCAAAAAAAGATATGCAGATGAAGAAACAAGCTACTTATGCGCAGCCTTCTCTTCATCTTCTCTCATGTGCTTTAAGATATATTTGGTTGCATACACCATAAAGACACAGGTAGCCACCACAATAAACAAACCGGCAATGACAACATCGTCTAAATACATACCAACCTCACTGGTCAGACAGGAGCCAGAAGAGCCCCCTTCTAACCCCACAGTATCAAGGTTGTTTTTTCGCCATATTGATCAAAATCAAACTGTTTTTGGAGCCAGCCTGCAATTTCTGTAACTATCAGAAACTTAGGTTATAACGTCCAAGCTCGTATAAATCCAGACGCAACTCTCGACTGGTTAACTCCTCCGAATGCGTCGCCTTAAGCTGAACAATACGGCACGTATCACCTTCGACGCAGTTAACATCTGACAACTGGAAGCTAGGTACCATATTGATTTCACGAACCCCCAAAGAGTAGGCAACTTCTTCATCGCCCTGCTCTAGTGCTCGCAACCACTGGATGTAAAATTTATGGGAATTAGCGTGAAGGGATTTTGTAATAACAAAACGGTACTTTCCTCTTAAGCCTTTATGTCGCCACTCTCCCCCCATCCACTCACTGACAACCTCTTCGCCTGTGGAATAAGGATCAACCAACATTTCTCTTTTGGCCCACTCTTCCGTTGACTCCGCCAACACGAAACAACTACTCACAGCAAACAAAAGCCCAGCTAAGTAACTCACAGAAAAACGCATTTTGGTATTAACCTTTAATTTGATAAGGGGCAATTTTAATATAAAGCGAGTAATTCATTCATCCTGATTACGCCAACCCGCCCCAACTCCAATTCGTAGAAACTTTGTATTTTGGACTCCAAGGTTCCAGAAACACCCGGAGTTCCAGTTAAGCCATGCTCAACCCAAAGCTGCTCTCGTGACACTTCCGCCTGCTTTAACTTGCCATTTTTTTGCTCTTGAACATATTGAGTTAAAAACTGTTTCACATGAGAAACAGCCTGCTGATAAATTTCTTTCTCAAAATCAACAGCACCTTTCAATTTTGCCTCTTTTGCAGGCAAATCAATCAAAGCATGGGTCTTATTACTCTGATCTGAATCAGAGGCTAGCAATGTCAGCTGTTTGGGCTTCCCATCTATTATTAGCGTTAATTGACACGATGCCTGATGCAAATGTTCAAAAACCGAATACTCATACTCTTCGTGTACAGGCCTTTCCACCGTTGGCTGTATTGCACTCAGTTCTACCCGGAGGTTATTCACCTTTAGCCTATTGTCCGCTGCAACTTTCTCTAAACGCTGCACGCTAGCCAGTGCTTTCGCCACCTTGTCGTTCAACTGCGCTACGCTATTCTTCTGAGATTGATAGCGGTTTACATAATCGTTATAGCTTGGATCTGTCGAAGCAAGAGAATCTCTTTTTAGCTGCAAACGTTCAAGCTCTTTTCTCCCACTATCCAACTCTCGCCTAAACTGCAGCTCCGCATTTTTTTTGCTTTCCAGGCTGGCATAAACATGCTCACTATCCATTGAAATCATATTAATTTCATCAAGAATCATTCGATATGAAGGGTTTTCAACCGTTTCATAACCGCTGATATATTGCTTGGACTTTATGACTTCCTGAACATTTTTGGTAACAGTAACGGGAGACAGCTTAACTTCAATTTGTCCACCTTCCTGTATAAGCTCCACACCAGACGGAACCATAACCAAACCGGATATATCGGCTCCCAACCCCGGCCCTAACGTCGATTCCGGGTAACTCATCTTTATGTGGATTAAATTGGATTGTCGAAGCTGCCGATACAATTCGCGATATCGACTGACAGCTTCGTCGTTATTAGTAAGCTGTGCTACCTTGCCATACAACAGCAAGGCCCTGCCTAGCTGACCTTTGCTGTATGCTTGATCTGCTTTTTCCTGAACCGCAGGAATCCATGACTGTAATTCGGCGCTTGCCATTGCTCGACCAGCAAGGGCACTTTCATCTTCCGGGTTTTTCTCAATAACTTGCTCAAACTTATCCTTGGCTTCTTCGTAGCGCCCCAGTTCCAACAAGCTTTTTCCTTGGCTTTTCAAGCGGCTTTGAGTACAACCACTCAACACAAACAGAAACGATAAGATAAGCAATAAAGCACGAACAGGCGTCATTTTCCCCTCCAGAATGACCCAAACCTCGACACAACAAAGCTATCTTATCGCAGATTAATACAGACTGAATACATCATTTCCTACTGTCGTTTTTATTTTTGATGCGATAACAACTCTGATTCTATGTACTTAAGCAGTATTTCATTTAACTCAGCCGCCGTGCAAACCGTTTCTCCTAACAACCTCCTTTGCTCTACGGTTTGCTTATATAAGGCAGAGATACGGGGATGATCAACTTCTTCCCCCTTTTGTATCATCTCGATTAGATTCAATCCCATTCTTGCAACTGATGCCGCATTACCCGAAATTTCAAGCACTTCGGCGAAGCGTTGCCCTTTTATTGTTTGTTGAGACAAGTATTCCTGATTTTTTATTGCATCATTGAAAAACTGCCGAATAACACGAATGTCCTGCTCATTTTTATTACCCAACCAACTAATCAATCGCTCTCGGAGCCTTTTTTGATATAAATTTTCCGCCGGCAGGCTATCGACAAACCGATCAAGTGTGTCACGGCGCGAGTAGGTGTGATATACGCTTTTTTCGTGATGCCGATGGTAGTAATGACCTGGCTCCACCGCTTTCTGCAACATGAGAAGAGAAGCAAGCAAATCCGTTCCAGCAAGATCCAGCAAACGGTTTTCAGATTGCTTCAAATGCTTTAGGTCAAGCATAGCCTCAGACCACGGGACAAGCTGCTCTAGCCGTCGATACATAAATTCTTCGTCAACATGGTTTTTACCAGACCACAGACGTTCGGCCACAACAAACACTCGCGGCCATAAACGATTATCAATGGAGTTTTCATCAACCAGCTCGGTCCACAAAGCTGCTTCACCACCAATCACGTTTTTCTGCAGTTGCGTATTTACAACATTTTCTCTTATGCGGAATTTCTCCGGTTTAATTTTGGTGAGATGAATATCATAAAAAGCGTTACCCACCTTCACTTTACCTTTGCTTTTATCCTCAACCATATTGAGCCTGAACTCGGTCTTCCCCATCCATGTGTCAAGCCAAAACACTTTCATACCGAGAAAATGTTCGCTCTGATTGGCCACCTCAGCAGGCTTATTGCGAAATTCAATTATTACCGGGTCTGCACTATCATCAGAAAAAGCCAATTTCCCCGTTACCGCAGAACCACGCTTGCGCGGAATTCTAAAGCTCCAATAACTGTAATTTTCCGGCAACAGTGACGGAACAGGCTGTTTCTCAGGAACTAAAAAATTTCGATAATGGTACGCCGCTGACTGAGGCTGATCCAAGTAAAAACCGGTAGACAGGATACTTTTATAGCCTTTGGATGCTGCATCAATTAACGAATCATGCCCTCGCCAGGACTGAACCACAAATTCTTTGGATAAATCATCATGAAGAATTTCATCCCAGCCAATTAATTTACGATTATGTTTCTGAAATATTTTTGCGACACGCTCATTAAAGTAGAGATGAAGACCATGAAAATCCTCAATATTATTTTCTTTCATAAACTGCTGAATTTTACGGTTCTCCCTCCAGTGAGCAGGGTTAACCTCATCACCACCAATATGAATATAGGGAAAAGGAAATAACTCCGTCATTTCCTCAACCAAACCATCAATCAATTCATAGACAGCAGGATTTGTGGGATCTAAAAGTGGTTTATGCACACCCCACTCTGGAGTCATGGAATATTCCATGTCTTTACTCATCAACTCTGGATAAGCAACAGCAAAAGCACTCGTATGCCCAGGAAAATCAATTTCTGGTAACACCTGTATACCTCTATCAGCGGCATAGGCAATCACATCGCGAATTTGAGATTGCGTATAATACTGCCCCTCAGATGCCACCGAAGTTAAACGAGGATAGCGTTTGGACTCCAGTCGCCACCCTTGATCATCAGTTAAATGCCAGTGAAAAACATTCAATTTTGCACTAGCCATTGCATCCAACTGACGCTTAATTGTTGCAACTGAAAAATAATTTCTGGAGGTATCCAACAGCAACCCACGCCACGTATATTTTGGTGCATCATTTATTTCCACATAAGGGAAATACAGTTGATTCTCACGTTTTTCAGACAACTGAAGCATGGTTGACAACGCACGATTTAACCCTTCAACCGACTCAGCTTTAATCGAAATACCACGCCGTGTTATTTTTAAGTTATAACGTTCATCAGGGAATAAATCTGAATTTCCCCCCTCAGATATATACACCTTGATTTTTGAATAGCCCTTACTCAGCTCGATTGATTCACGCACAGCATAGGCATTCAGTTGAGCTTTATAGCGATTCACAATTGAAGCAATACGCTCCCTATCTTTCTCAGATTGAATTTTTAATTTGACTTTAGTGCGCCATTGATAATACCCATCTCCCTGTACAACCGATTGCGGGTATGGCATCAACATCAACTCTTCCGTAGAAGAATAAACTGAAAAACTGATGGAAGATAACAGGGCAAATAAAAACACCAAGATGAAGTGAACACGCATTTGATCAAAGCCTTTTTACAATTCTATTGACAGCGTCAATATACCTAGAATCATGACATATTCATAGCGCAACGCTATTTAGTTAGACCAAATACTTAGACTAAGGTCGAATCTATTATTCTCATCATGGCAGATAAACTCTATAATCTTACTAACCGTAAGTGTTTTTATATAAGACAAGACTATGAAAAAAGTTAATAAATTGATTATTGTAGGCGGCGGCACAGCAGGCTGGATGGCAGCGACAAGTTTTGCCACACATCTGAAGCATTTGGATATTCAAATCACGCTGGTCGACTCAAGCCATATTGGCACTGTTGGTGTTGGCGAAGCCACCATTCCCAGCATAGTCAATTTCAATCATCAACTTGGAATCGATGAAAAAGATTTTATTCAATCAACCAAGGCAACATTTAAGCTCGGCATTGAATTTGAAAACTGGAACACAAAAGGCAGTCGTTTTTTTCATCCGTTTTCCGACTACGGTGTAGCGAATGAAGATGTAGACTTCCATCATTATTACTATCGTCTGAAAAAAGAATTAAACTCCGACAGCCAACTCGAAGACTATTCCATAGCCTGTCAACTGGCAAAATCCAATAAGTTTGCTCAACCCCAGGTCCCCTCGAGTTCACCTCTTGCCGATTTTGGTTATGCCTATCATTTCGACGCAGGCCTTTACGCGAAATACCTGGAACAAATAGCCATAGCCAATGGTGTAGAACATCTCGACGCAAATGTGGCAGAGGTTAACCTCGACCCCGAATCGGGTTTTATTTGCTCAATAACGCTGGAAGACAACTCCCAGCTGGAAGGGGATTTCTTTATTGATTGCACAGGTTTCCGCGGCCTATTAATCGAGAAAGCACTGGAGACAGGCTATATTGACTGGAGCCAATACCTTCCTTGCGACTCAGCTGTTGCCGTACAAAGCGAAGCGATTGGAGCCCCTCTGCCCTATACCCGATCCATCGCTGATGATTCAGGTTGGCGCTGGCGCATTCCACTACAGCATAGAATGGGTAACGGTTATGTATTCTGTAGCAAGTTTACTTCTCATGATGAAGCAAAGAGTGTCCTCGAAGACAGCATTGAGGGGAGTTTACTCGGCAATATAAAAAGCTTTACGTTTAAAGCTGGCCGTAGGAAAAAGGTCTGGAATAAAAACTGCTACGCTCTGGGTCTTGCTTCTGGTTTTCTTGAACCTATAGAAAGTACAAGTATTTCATTGATACAAACAGGAATCGCTCATCTACTTAACTTTTTCCCTGCATATGGCTATGACAAAGTTCTGGAAGATGAAGTTAACCGCCGACACCAGCATGAAATGGAATCCATTCGGGATTTTATTATCCTGCATTACAAATTAACAAACAGAACGGATACGCCTTTCTGGCAATATTGTCAAAAGCTCCCCATTCCCAGAACACTGGAACATAAAATTCAACTATTTCAAAACACAGGGAAAATCGTTGAATATTTACCAGAAGCATTCGAAAAATCCAGCTGGCTGACGTTATTTCACGGCTTCGATGCTCACCCCAAACATCATGACAACCGGGCAGATTTATTTCCTATACAAGGAATAGAAAGCAAATTAAATGCGATGAGGTCTGCAATTGCCAATGCTGCCAGTGAAGCACCGCTGCATACAGAATTCATGAACACTCACAAACTCATTGTCGATTAACAGCATTATGCGGCCCGCCATCACGGGCCGCATAATAATACTACTTAATCGCAGGACACATCTTTCTGACAAACTCTCCGTGAGCTGGCAATTGACCAACTGTATTCTTTATTGCCGCTTGCCCTGATGCAATTGATTTTGCCAATGCCTCATCATCCAAGGCATTAACTAACGGATTATATTTCTTGGGTAAAACGCCCATCCCGGTATATACAGAGTACCAGCTAGGTGCCCGAAAAAAATCTTCCTCTTTACTAACAACGATTCCATTAGAGCAATACTTATCCACCCTTTCTTTTAACGAATCAGGCAATGACATAGTTTTGCACCAACGCCAAAATTCAGTATCCTCTCGCTGAGTAAGCGCATAGTGAAGAATAATAAAATCACGTATTTTGAGATATTCCTGACTAATTTTATGCTCAAATTCATTTTGCAATGCCGTATCGAAATCTTTATCGGGAAAGTATCGAATAAAATAAGACAAGGTTTTAAATACAAGGTGAATGGCGGTGGATTCAAGCGGTTCCAGAAAGCCCGATGCCAAGCCCAACGCCAAACAATTCTTATTCCATATCTTTTTTCTCTTTCCAGTTAAAAATGGAATACATCTTGGTTCGTTAATACAATCTCCAGATATTGAATTCATGAGGGTATCGCGCGCCTGATCATCAGACATAAAGCGACTCGCATACACGTACCCGTTCCCCATTCTGTGCTGTAGGGGAATATGCCACGTCCACCCCGCGTCCTGAGCAATTGAATTTGTATAAACAGGCGGCTCATCGTCGTATGAGGTTTGCACAGTGACCGCTCTGTCACAGGGCAAGTAATGACTCCAATCCTCATAACCTGTTTTCATTGCCTGCTCAATTAGCAATCCTCTAAACCCAGTGCAATCAATAAATAATTCACCGGACATACGATCGCCGTTATCCAGCTCCAACTCTTTAATATAGCCGTTATCGGCCAAATGAACCTTATCTACTTTTGCATCGACTCTTCGAACTCCATTTTTCTCTGACACATCCCGTAAATATTTTGCAGCCAGCCCTGCGTCAATATGCAGCGCATACAAAGATTGCTCTAGCGGTGTTCCCTGCAGCTTAACAGTAGGCATAAATTTATTTTGCTTAGCCATTACCGCAGCAGCAGAGTGATCCATAAGAGAGGAACTATTCCCTGTACGATTGTTTTTCAACCAGAGATGAAAAAAATCGTGACCATCAATATTGCGCCCTATTTGGCCAAAAGGATGAAAATAGCTATGACCTTTATTCAACCAATTATCAAACTTAATCCCCAGCTTGAAGGTTGACGAGGTTTTCTGGATAAAATCCTTTTCATCAATCCCAACAGACTGCAAAAAAACAAGGAAAGGCGGCACAGTCGCTTCACCAACACCAATAGTCCCTATTTCTGATGATTCAACCAAATCAATTTGAGTATTGGTTTTCTTTAAAATTGAAGACAACATGGTTGCAGCCATCCAGCCAGAAGTACCACCTCCGACAATGACGATTCGAGATATAGGGTCTTGCGTCAGTGACATTATATTTTTCCAGCTTGGTAACCGCAGTGTTGCGCTAAAAACTCTTCATGGGTTGTCACAGCCTCAACTGCTTTTTTAACAGAGAACTTCATATCAGAAAGGCTGGTAACCAGATATGCATCATCTAGCCTATCCACATTTCTATCGTAAATACTAGGATAAACTTCAAACCCATCGTATATCGCCAGCCAGCTATCGGGGTGAAAAATTTCCCAAGACCAGTGTAAAAGCTCTCCCGTCTCTTTATAGGTTGAGATTTTTTCAGCCAAGGTATCCGGCACATTCATACTCCGGCAGGCCCGCCAAAACTCACTATCGTCTCGTCGGGTTAATTTGTAATGCATGATAATAAAATCGCGAATTCGCTCATATTCGATAGCGGTAACCTCATTGAAGCGATCTACGATACTTTCGTCGTATCCAGGCCGAGGGAAGGATCCACATATTTTCTCGATTGCAGTCTCAATCAAGGCAATACTGGTACTCTCAAGGGGTTCAAGAAACCCTGATGACAGTCCCACTGCGATACAATTTTTATTCCAGGCCTTATTTGCCCTACCCGGAGTAAATGAGAAAAAGCGTGGCTCATGGATCAGCTCACCATCCACATTTTTAATTAACAAATTACTCGCTTCACCATCACTAATATGCTGACTTGAGTAGACATAACCATTCCCCTGACGATGCTGCAATGGAATTTTCCACTGCCAGCCAACAGAATGTGCTTTTGATATAGTTTTAACTAATGGTGCCCCCTGCCGAGTGGTCTGCACTGAAACAGCCTTATCGCAAAATAACCAATCGCTCCAATTCTGATAACCCGTTTCCAAAGATCCTTGCAAAAGCAAACTGCGAAACCCTGTACAGTCAATAAACAAATCGCCTGGTAGAATCACGCCATCACTGAGCGTTAACGATTTAATAGCACCCGACTTATCCAGATTGACATTCTCTATTTTTGCATCAATTCGGTTAACACCGTGTTCACGGGCATAGGTAGCCATTAACTCCGCAAAAAGCGCTGCATCAAAATGAAGCGCCCAATCGTATACAGAAAGAGAGGAACGAGGTTTTTCTGAAGGGAATGTAAACTTATTTTTCTTGGCAAGCTCAGAAGCCAGGCAATATTCTGAAAGCTTACTTTTATGCCCTAGCTGATTGAGCTTGAGCCAGTAATTATGAAATCTAACGCCATTTGCATTTTGTCCAAAGACACCAAACGGGTGAAAAAAAGCACTACCCTTTTCACGCCAATCTTGAAATTCTATCCCAAGCTTTACTGTCGCCTGCGTTTTTCGAATAACCTCAAGGTCATCCAACCCCAATGACTGGTAAAAACGTCTCAGCGTTGGAATCGTTGCTTCACCAACGCCAATCGTTCCAATCTGGGATGACTCAACTAATGTAATCTGAACATCAGTCTTGGAAAAATGTTGACTTAATTTTGCAGCAGTCATCCAACCCGATGTACCGCCGCCGGCGATCACAATGTTATTTACTCTTTTCATAGTTTTAAATTTTGCCAGTGAAAAACGAAAAAAGCCACTGCAAATGCAGTGGCTTTTAACATCATGAGAACATTCGCTTTCTATTATTAGAAAGTGAAACGTGCCCCAAGAGACCAACGAGCTTCGTAGATGTTTTGGAAAGCTTTTTGATCTTTATACTCAAGGTACGCTTGCTGATACTCTTCAGTCACATTCAGACCATTAAGGTAAACAGAAACCTGATCCGTAACATTTACAGTTACGTTCATATCCAGCTGACCATAATCATCTTCATATAGACCTTGATAACCTGTAGCCGGATTACCTTCAGTCATCAAACGCTCTGAACGGAAGTTATAAGCAACACGCGCAGATACAAGACTATTTTCGTACCAAACTACGAAGTTGTAAGTATCTTTAGAGTTATTGATGAAAGGTAATTCTTTCTGAGAACCATTTACTAGAATCGCACCGTCACCGATGGCTTCCTGACTACTATCTGAGTAGGTGTAGTTCAAGTCCAGACCCATGTCAGAGATAACCGGCGCATCAAGCAAATCACTAAAGGCCAGTTTAGCACCAACTTCCCAACCAGAAACTTCACCACCGGTACCCTGAACTGGAGAAGTAAACAAGAACGGACCACGGTTAACACCATCATCATCTGGCTCGTCTACCCAAACGCTTCCAGGTTGAACGAAACTCTCTACGTCGATGTTGTAGTAGCCAATACTAAACATAGTGGCATCACCAAGGTAGTATTCAAACGACAAATCAAGGTTTTCCGCGCGAGTTGGGTTCAATGCAGGGTTACCAGCAAAGCTACCGTTAGCTACACGCATACATTGACAATCGTCATTAAATACACGACCAACAGATTTACCACCCCCCCAATCCAATAGATTGATTGGCTGCATTGTTTTACCCCAGGCAAAACGAGCGGTCAAATCTTCAGTAATAGTGTAAGAAAGGTTTAAAGACGGTAAGTAATCAATGTATTCACGAGTAGTAACAACGTCACCAGTGTCTACACTTGCTCCAGAGTGTGGAATACCTGCACCAACTTCATTCTGACGAATCTTAAGGTCAGTCTCAACAACCTTCATACCAAGGTTACCGCTAACAGGACCCATTTCGAAATTACCCTGCAAGTAGTAACTAAATTCAGACAAGGTCACATCGTATGATTGGCCTGGATCCGAAACTTTCTTTGTTGTACCAGCACCAAAAGTTCTTTCCTGGAACGCAAATGTATCGTCAAAATCTTTTGGATCCGCAACCCATACACCTGGCAATCCAGTTACACCACCAAAGTCGTCAATCCAGATTACATTATTCGCTTGGTCAATGCGCATTGGTTGAAGCAAAGTGTAGTTAACAAATTCATTGTTATACGCTGTACCTTCCTGATCGACACCGGTCACATACTCACCTTGATACTCATCGATCATGGCTTGAGTAATTTCAGGGATATCACCATTAGCCAACTGCTCTTGAAGCTCATACGGCAAACATTCATTTGAGCCAGCAAATTGGTCTACCGCTTTCCACTGAGCAGAACAACCTGTGTACGGGAAGTCATTAAAGTAAGAGAACTGACGATGTTCGATTTCACGCTCGCTTTGACGTAAACCAAAGTCGATACTTGAAATAAATGGGGTATCTTCAAACTCGTAATTCCAACGAGTGCTGAAAGTATCCATTGAAGCTTTATCATCAGTGTTACCTTCAGAAGAAAAAGCACCAACATGATAAGAGTCGATATCCGCCATGTACTCAGCGACAGTACGCGGACCTTTGCCGCCAGTTACTGTTTGGTCAAAACCAGTAAAGTGTGGATGCTCAGGAGAAGAATCATAACCAATTACAAAATCAGAGTCTTCTATACCGTTTGCAGAATATGCTGCGAAACAACCACCATTATCACCAACAATGATATCTCCACGAGATTCATCACAGTACTGAGCTGGAAGTAGACCACCAGGTCCAGTTACCACAGAACCAGAATCAATACTCAACAAATCACCTTCAGTATAACCATGACGCATTTTTGCAGTAGCGCTGGCACGTGTAATACGAACCTGACCAGTCAAAGCGCCGTCGTTATCATAGTTCAGCTCAATGTTTGAGTTCTGAGAAACTTCAGTATTTTTGTTTGTTTGAGCAAAAGATTGTAAACGCCAAGGTTCAGCATTGTAGGCTGTAACGGTTCTCCAGTTTTGCACTTCACCGTCATCTACCTGAACAGTAAAGTCATTAGCTCCCCAGTTAGATGGACGAGCATAATTGTTAAAACCTTGCCAACGGTTATTTTGAGAAACACCGGCACGACGATTCCAACGCTCCTGCTTACTGTAGAAGTAATCCGCAGTTAACTCAAAACCTTGACCAATATCCCATTGGAAAGAAAGATTCGCACCATCACGTTGACGCTCTTCTTCTTTGTGGAAAGCAGCGAAGCCTTGAGGAACAATATGGTATATATCGTTATTTACTGTATCCGCCGAATCCCAACTTAAATGGTTGTTATTTGCTGCACCAATACCACCATTTTCAGAAGTATCGAAGTAACCATTAAAGTCTGTAGCCAGTGTTTTCTCTGCCGTTACAACTGCAGCCAAAATACCAATTTTTTCGTTCTGCCAGCTACCCAACAAGTTAATTGTTGGATCCGTTTCATCGCTGATTGACCCCCTATCAACTTCAACACCGCCAGAAACAGTAAAGCCCTCATCCAAATCAAATGGACGACGAGTTTTTAAATCTACAGCACCAGAAATTCCCAAGCTAGGTAATGTGGAAATTGGTGATTTATATACAGAGGCACCGGCAAATAGCTGAGAAGGCAAGTCACCGAAGTCTGCAGCGGCCTGATCAATGGTAGTAGCACTTAAGAACTGCTCACCATTAAGCATGGTACCAACGTTACCCAAACCACGAATCTGTACACCACCACTTTCACCAGCTGTACGGTTTACCTGAATACCAGGAATACGTTGCAACGAATCTGAGATAGTAACGTCTGGAAGCTTACCAATATCTTCAGCAGCAATTCCATCAACAACGGAAACCGCATCGCGCTTAGTATTGATTGCGCTGGCTTGTGAAGCTTTAATACCCGTAACAATTACTTCTTCTTCAATACCAGCTTGATCTTGAGCTACGGCACCCATAGTCAAAAACAAACACGCTGAAGAGATACTAGAAGCAAGTATTTTCTTCTTGAACTCTGGTTTTAACCCCATTGGATTATCCTCATGATAGTTTTTATATCTTGTTTTATATGCAGGCTTCATGTCTTTATGCGAAACCCACCTGCAGAGACTTCCCAATTCCTAGCGGAATCAGACATGAATTCTATATCTCACCACTTTATCTTTGCTTTTCCCTCAAAAAATAAATCGGCACCCCATTTAAGGGGCGCCGCAAAAGACAAGGGGACGGTGTCTTTACAAAAAACAAATTTATACGTTATCGGCACTATATCCCTCGCAGCTTCTTAGTTGCGTACTTTTCAATTCGATAGAAATACTTTTCGGATATAACAGTCATTATTTCTGTAACAATGATCAGGGTAAACATTCACACATCAGCTTATATATTTTTTATTTTTGGTAATTTCTACGCCAAAAGAAGAATTAAAACTCACATAAAAATAATTATTGTTTGATCTTGTGTCCATTAGACGAAGGTCGGTTATACATGCCGCCACATATTTTTAGAAAAATCCCCAAACAAAGGCATATATAAAACATATTTATTACATCAATAAAATATTTAAATATCAGGAAAACTGACCAAATTAATGCTTAAGGAAAGTCAATGATGGGCAAGTTGTCAAGCAAAGCAAAAAACTTAAAATCATTCAGTTATTTCTGAAACAAAATAAAGAATACTTAGATCTGGAAAAATGCTTGATTGAGTCGGATTGATGAATGAATCGTATTTATTCAGAATGATAAACAATAGAAAAATATATACTTTCAGTAATTACTGAAACATTAATAATTTGAAGTTCGACGAGATTTATCCAACCGAAATAAATCCGTTTTTATTCACTTTTGAGAAATACCACGTATAAATTTACGTATTTCAGGCTGGATTTCAGTTCGAAAACGCTTACCACTAAAGACACCGTAGTGACCAACATTGGGTTGAACATAATCCACGCGCCAATCAGATGGAATACCCGAACACAAATCATGTGCCGCCTGGGTTTGTCCAACACCGGAGATATCGTCCCTTTCACCTTCAACAGTCATTAGCCTTACCTGAGTCACATTTTCCGGCCGCACCAATTCATCTCGATGATAGAATGCGTTGCGAGGCAGAAGGTGTTCTTGAAAAATATCGTGAATCGTCTGCAGGTAAAATTCTTCGGTAAGATCAAGCACCGCAAGGTATTCATCATAAAATTCTCTATGCTTCTGGACACTGTCACAATCCCCTTCAACCAGGTGATCAAAATAATTGCTATGAGCATCAATGTGCTTATCCTGGTTCATCGTGATAAACCCCCCAAGCTGTAAGAAACCGGGATAAACTCTTCTCCCAACGCCCCTGTTAGGCCAGGGCACGGTGTAAATCATATTATTTTTAAACCACTCATAGCTGCGCTCTTTGGCCACCTCATTGGGTATAGTCGGTGAGAGACGGGTATCAATCGGCGATCCCATAAAAATCATCGAAGCAGGAAGAAAATCACAAGGGTGAGCAGATAAAATCGATACTGCCGCCAATATCGGTGGGCCAGGCTGGCAAATTCCCACAACATTTACCCCACCCCCAAGAAACTCAAGCATATCGATGAGGTAATCGATGTAATCGTTAAGATCAAACCTGCCGACTCTTACCGAAATTTCCCGGGCATCAATCCAATCAGTAACATATACATCATGATCAGGCAGAAACGCCTCTACCGTTTGCCGAAGTAACGTCGCGTGGTGACCGGACATTGGAGCCACCAAAAGTACCTTTGGATCATTGGCGGCTTTTGGGTCAACAGAGTCAAGAACCTCAACATCCCGCTTAAAGTGCAATAAGTTACAGAAACTTTTTTGCCAGATTCTTTTGATTTCTACAGGAACAGCTTGCCCTTTTATCTCAGTTTCGGATATCCGCCAATCGGGTTTACCATAACGCCGGGTGACAGATTCAAAAAGATCGCAGGCGGCCAGCATGTTTTTGCTGGCCCATGTATTCGGGAAAGGATTGTACTGGGACTGTATGAGCCTTTTGTTCAGCCCGACCATTTCCCGCAGGGGAGAAATAAACGCGTGGTTCAGTTCGTAAATGTGATACAGCATAACTGCCCTCCCATAAAGGACCGAACTAGAACACAGTAGATCGGTGAAAAGAGGCCTAGTTAGAGCATAGCAGAATTATGCTGCATAGCAACATCTACTAATCCTGATCGAGCCACCGTTTGGTCAGGTTGGAATAGGCATCGACACGTCGATCACGAAGATAAGGCCAGATTCTCCGCACATCTTCAGAACGTTTCATGTCGACCACGGTACAAAAGGCTCCGACTTCTTCTGAAGAAACTGTCTCGAGAAATTCACCTTGTGGGCCAGCGATGAAGCTACTGCCCCAAAATTCAATGCCCTCATTTTCATCAACTGGAGACGCCTCATAACCGGTGCGATTCGCCACAATAACCGGAATACCGTTTGCAATGGCATGAGCTCTTTGCACCGTAACCCAAGCCTCTTGCTGACGCTGCTGCTCATCGGCATCATCATTGGGGTCCCAACCAATTGCAGTGGGATAGATAAGCAAATCGGCGCCGGCCAACGTCATTAAGCGAGCAGCTTCGGGATACCATTGATCCCAGCACACCATTACACCGAGTCTGCCCAGCTTGGTCTGAACAGGTCTAAAACCGTTTAGCTCGGCATCCGAATCACCAGGGGTAAAGTAGAACTTTTCATAGAATCCTGGGTCATCCGGGATATGCATTTTACGAAATGTACCAGCCCGCCCCCGGCATCCATCAATCACCTGTGCGGTATTGTGGTACAAACCCGGTGCTCGTTTTTCAAACCCCGAGATAACCAAAACCACATCCAACTCGGACGCCAAGGTCTCATAGAACTGGTAAGTTTCTCCGTCAAGCGGTTCAGCGAGATCAAATAAATCTGTGTCCTCAACCTGACAAAAATATTGCGTATCATGCAATTCTGGCAGAACCACAAGCTGGGCACCTTGAGCAACAGCATCACGGACATGGAAAGCCAATTGATCACGGTTCTTCTGCTTATCATTATCACTGACAGCGTGCTGAACAATTGCAGCAACAATTTTATCGGACATAGTCATCACCAAAAATTAAACCAGTTTTTTACAAGTGTTAAATTATTATGAACAATTTATCGAATACAACATGCAAACCGAGCGGCTGCACAGTTGTTTACTGAAAAAACACTCAGGCCATTTGCATAGTTGCGCAATGCAAACTTCCATGCTGCTCGAGCAAGGCCTCGCAGCGAATTGGAACAATGGTATATTTATCGCCGCAACATTTATTGAGTATATCGATTGCCAACGAGTCTTCTTCAACACCGTATACCGGCAAAAATAGAAACCCGTTAGTGATTAAAAAGTTGGCGTAGGTCGCCGGTAATGGTCGACCATCTTCCTGGCTATGTATTTGAGGGGTAGGAAGAGAACACGTTTTAAAGTTTTGCTCTTCTGCAATTCGTGTGACTTGTTCTTCTAACGATCGCAACACAGCGACATCAGAGTGTTGAGCATTAAAACCACTGTAAACAATAGTCTCATCATCGACAAACCGTGCAACAGTATCAATGTGACCGTCAGTATCATCCCCGGTCAATTGAATATCTTCAATCCATAATATTTCTTCAACACCCAGCTCTGATTGAAGAATGTGTTCAACCTGAGCGCAACTATAACCTGAGTTGCGGTTGTCATTAATTACACACTCTTTATTCGCAAGTAGCTGACGCCGCGAATTTATTTCAAGCGCGCCACCTTCGAGAACAAATTCGTTCAATTCAATACCTACACCCATATGGCGACATAGCTCACCAGCAACATTATTATCACATTCTGCTGAGTACTTTCCTCCCCACCCGTTAAAGACAAAACTCTTGTAACCGGAAGAACAGGATAGCGGGCCGTAGTCACGAATCCAGGTGTCGTTGTAATAAAGGTGGGAAATAACGTTTACACTGGTGTCAGGAATACCCAAGGCAGTTAAGTTATTCAGCCAAGCAGATTGATCCATATTGGGATGTAATAACACTGTCACCACAAACTCTGGATTACTGGCCGCACAATACTGAGTAAACTGAGTCAGCATTTGCCAATAGCAGGCGTCAACAGCCTGCATTTTGCTTTCACTGTCACTCCAGTCACTACCTGGAAAAGGCCAGGCAAGTAAAATAGATTTACAACTATTCCACTCTGGCAATAAAACGTTCGCCATATATCCCCTTACAGGCTACTGCATAAGAGGCGCAAGTATTTGCTGCCAGACTTGCTCATCAACAACACCGACATGGCGATATTGCACAATGCCCTTAGAATCAACAACATAGGTTTCAGGCGCACCATAAACCCCTAAATCTAAACCGAATTTGCCATCTGCGTCGACAATATTAACAGCGTAAGGATCGCCCAATGCATTTAACCATTCCTTCGCTGCAGCATCCTCGTCCTTGTAGTCAACACCAACAATAGTGATGCCCCGCTTTTTTAGCTCAAGTAAAAACGGGTGTTCAGACCGGCAACTGGGACACCAGGTTGCCCATACATTTAACAAATATGGTTTCCCATGAAAATCCTTGTCACTTACCATCTGACTTTTGTTCAGCAAGTTTGGCAAGGAAAATTCGGGTAAGGGTTTGCCAATCAATGCTGAAGGCAATTCCGAAGGATCATTTTTTAGCCCAACCCCGAGAAAAACCGCAAGAACAGCAAAAACGATTAATGGAATGAACAGTTTTAACCGATTCATTTTACTTCCTCACCCAGCCCCTGCTCATTAGATATCTCATCATCGTTTGGTGGTTGAGTAACCTCATCCCCCTGCTCGTCCTCTTGATTAAGATCTTCCTGGGCGGGTGCAGAATCAGAATCTACAGATTCATCATTCGATTGAGTTTGTTTTTTACGGCTGAGCTTATAACGCTTATCAAATACAGCGATGGCACCACCCAACGCCATAAAAATTGCACCCAACCATATCCAGCGAACTACAGGTTTATAGTGGATACGCACCGCCCAGTCGTTGTTATCTAATTTCTCACCTAACGATACATAAATATCACGAAACAGGCCGGCATCAATCGCAGCCTCTGTCATCATATTGCCACCGGAGAAATAACGTCTTTTCTCCGGGTGCAACTCAACAATCACTTTATTGTTTTTGCTTACTATCATCGTGCCTCTATCAGCAACGTAGTTAGGACCACGCTGATGAGTCACGTCCGCAAGCTCATATTGGTAACCAGCGGCAACCAAGGGCTGGCCAATGGTTAAGCGAACATCTCGCTGATCGCTGTAGATCGTGTTTAGACTCACGCCCAACAAACTGATACCAAAACCGATGTGGGCAATAATCATCCCATAGTAACTGCGAGGCAAGCGTCTTAAACCGTAAGAAATACTTTCTGTATTTTGACACTTTCGCCACACATCAGAAATGGAAGCAAACACAACCCAGCTGCCCAACGCAATAGTGATAGCGGCTGCAATGGAATAATCGCCTTCAATCGTGCCAGGAATAAACGAGCCTAACCATATACTGATAAGCAGAGGATAAAGCTGCCACTTTTGAATTTTTTCAAATCGCGTTTTACGCCAGTTCAGCATGCAACCTAAACCAATACACAACGCGACCGGAATCATCAACTTAACGAAAAAGAAATTAAAATAAGGCTCGCCAACAGATATTTTCCCGATATTCAAGGCCTCTGTAATTAACGGGTAAATTGTTCCAAGTAAAACAAAAGCACAGATAACGACGAACAAAATACTGTTAACCAACAAGAAAGCCTCGCGAGACAACAGACCAAAACCGGAAGTGCTTTTTAATACCGGAGCGCGAAGAGCAAAAAGAGTTAAGGATCCACCCACCACAACAGCAAGGAAAGCTAGAATAAACACACCTCGAGTTGGGTCTGCGGCAAATGCATGGACAGAGGTTAATACCCCCGAACGAACCAGGAACGTGCCCAGCAAACTCAACGAAAATGTAAATATTGCAAGTAACAGAGTCCAGTTTTTAAATACACCGCGCTTTTCCGTCATAATCAGTGAGTGAATTAATGCTGTTCCCACCAACCAAGGCATAAAAGATGCATTTTCAACCGGATCCCAGAACCACCAGCCTCCCCAGCCTAATTCATAGTAGGCCCACCAACTTCCAAGTGCGATACCAATAGTTAAAAATGCCCACGCAAGGTTCGTCCACGGTCTGGACCAACGCGCCCATGCACTGTCCAAACGACCGGAAAGTAACGCAGCTATGGCAAAAGCGAACACAACAGAAAAACCCACATAGCCCATATACAACATTGGAGGATGAATAATGAGTCCGGGGTCTTGCAACAACGGATTTAAGTCACCACCGTCCTGAGGGATATTTGGTAGAAAACGTTCGAACGGGTTCGAAGTGAAGATCAAAAATAAAAGAAAACCGACCGCCACAAAGCCCATTACGGATAACACTCGGGCGAGAACATCTAAAGGTAAATCACGACTAAATACGCTAACAGCGAGTGTCCAACCGGCTAAAATAAGTACCCACAATAACAGCGAGCCTTCATGACCACCCCAAACCGCGCTGAGCTTATATTCAGGGGGCAACAGGGAGTTGGAATTATTCGCCACATAGACAACAGAAAAATCATCAACGTAAAAAGACCAAGCCAAAAAGCCGAAAGCAATGGCAACAAAGACAAATAACCCCAACGCCAAGGGGCGCGAGGATGACATCCAAACCAACTTGCCATTATATGTTCCGGCCAAAGGAATAATGGTTAAGCAAAAGGCCAGCAATAATGCGAGTATCAGAGCCAGTTGACCAAACTCAGGTATCATATTGTATCCCCTTACACACCGTCATATGCTGCTCGCCTTGCTTATAAGATTCATCTACCTGCACGGTGTCACTGACTTCTGACGGGGTATAATTCTCGTCGTGTTTGGCCAACACTTTACTCGCGGTAAATACGCCAGAGTCTTCCAACTTGCCAGTCAACACCACAGCCTCACCTTCAGCGAATAAATCCGGCAACAAGCCTGAGTAGTAGACCACAATCTCTTCAGCGCCATCGGTAACTTTAAACGCGACATCCAGGTTTTCCTTGGAGCGTTCTACAGTTCCGGGTACAACACAACCCCCTGCCCGAATGGTTTTACCGTGAGGCGCTTCACCGTTAACCAGTTTTGAAGGGGGGTAAAATAAATTGATGTTTTCTCTTAACGCGAAAACAGTTAAGCCAATAGCCAAGCTACTGCCCAAAATAATAAAAATCACAATCCAAAGTCGTTGTTTTCTTACCGGGTGCATAGGGAAAATAAAACCTTTTTAATTTTCAGGGGTGGATGTCGTCGCTAATCTAGCTTGAATTGCCCGTTGTTGTTTAAAAAATGTTTTTGTTTTTATTTTAGGTTGGATAGCCAGATAACCAAGCCCCAGGAAAGTTGCCAGGTAACTGACCCACACATAAAAACCATGCCCCTTCATGGTCAGTAAATCGGATAAAGAGTGAAACTGAAAAACCAGATTGGTTATCACATCGATCATAATTATTTTCCTACCACCAAATCCTGAACCCAGCGTGTTTTTCGTTCACGACGTAAAATTTCAGCGTTGGTATGTAAAATAAGCAACCAAGCATAAGTCACATAGAATGCAATTATCATCCAAATTAACGGGTAAGCCATGCTTGGATCAATTGTCGATCCTCCCGTCAGTTTCAGGGTTGCTGGCTGGTGTAAGGTGTACCACCAGTCAACAGATTTATAAATAATAGGAATGTTGACCATACCGACCAAAGCGAGAATGGCGCAGGTTTTGTCTGCGGCTTCCTGGTTGTCGTATGCTTGTTGTAAAGCGACAATCCCCAAGTACAGAAAAAACAATACCAACATAGAGGTAACACGCGCATCCCAGACCCACCATGCACCCCAAGTGGGCTTACCCCATAACGAGCCGGTAAATAGACAAATAAAGGTTAATACCGCTCCGATCTGGGCCGCACAGCGCATCATCATATACGGCAACTTCATTCGCCATATCAAACCTATAGCGCCATTAATGGCCATAACATAGTAGCCCGCCAAGGCAAGAAAAGAACCGGGAACATGAATAAAAATAATACGGTAACTGTTGCCTTGTTTAGCATCTGCCGGCGCGTAACCCAATGCCCAGATACTGCCCAAAGCAAGCAATAAGATGGAAGCGACTGACAGCCAAGGTAACCAGGCACCTGTTTTTTCGTAAAACCATCTGGGCGACCCCAAACGATGAAACCATTGCCACGACATGTCTAATTATTATCCCCAAAAATCGATTGATACCGGCACATTTATTGGCTACTTACACGAAGAGCCCCGGCCGCAGCCAGGGGAGCCAGCATTAAAGATACGCAAAAAAATATGCCCAGTACGGCTATTTGTCCCAAAAAAGGAAAACCGTCCACCGCGTTGCGGACAGCGCCAGAACCAAAAATCAAAACCGGCACATACAGAGGCATAACGATGAGCGATAATAGCAGCCCACCTCGACGCAACGCCACCGTCAAAGCGGCCCCAATTCCCCCAATTAAACTTAAAGAGCCCGTCCCCAATAAAAGCGAGCCCAATAAAGCAAAGTAAGCCTCATCTGGCAAGGCCATCATGATACCAAGTATCGGGGCAAGCAAAGTCAAGGGTAACCCGGTCATTAGCCAATGCACTAAAACCTTCACCAACACTAACCAATATAATGGCTGACCGGAAACCATCATCTGCTCAAGAGAGCCATCGTCATAATCCCCCTCGAATAGCTTATCCAAGGATAGCAGGGTCGCTAACAAAGCCACGACCCAAATCATTCCTGGCGCAATACCGGATAACACATTGGATTCAGGGCTTACTCCCAAAGGAATAAACATGGTTACCGTCAACAGGAAAATCAGCGGGTTGGCAATATCTCCGCGATTGCGAAAAGCAATCAGTACTTCACGCCGAAAACTTCGAGCCAAGACCTGCCCAATTCCCGGCATGGTCTGGAAGTGCTTATCCGACATAAACTTCCTCCCCTACTTCATCACCTGCCAGAAAATCTGCGACATTCAAGATACTGAGACCATCGATTGATATTGGTTGGTGGGAAGTCATAAGCACAATGCCACCCTCTTGCGTATGATGGCCAATTAATTCTTCCAGATTCTTGACGCCTTGCACATCAATTGCAGTGAAAGGCTCATCCAATATCCAAACTGGCACAGCAGTGCAATACAGTCTGGCCAGTGCTGCACGACGCTGTTGGCCGGCAGACATCTGCTGACAGGGAATATCCTCGTAGCCTCGCAGCCCTACGGTTTCCAATGCTCGGGGAAATAATGACGGATCATCACTTTTCACCACACCGTTAATGCCGAAATACCAGCTCAGATTTTCCATTGGAGTAAGAGACACTTTGATTCCTGGATGGTGCCCCAGATATAACATCGACGAACGAAATTCATAACCTGATGCTGGCACACCACACCACAAAACCTCACCATCTGTAGGTGTTAACAGGCCCGCGATAATTTTCAGCAAGGTCGTTTTGCCAACACCGTTTGGTCCGGCAATTTGGACAACGCTGCCCGCCTTAAACTGAGCATTCATGCCTGAAAACAACGGCAAATCATCCCGCTCAAAGCGTAAATTAGATAGGGTTAACTCCATATCGGATCCAAAAAAGTTATACACCACTGGCAATAAAGGCCGGCATTATACCCGAGGGGAATAAGGTTTTCTCATAAAAAGCCGATAATCCATGAAACCTCGTGCCAAACTGAAAAGTAACACTGAATTAACTAAGCTAAGTGTATGGATTTAACCCCTTCAATTAAAAATGCATTGCAAACCCTAACCAGCACTGTAGCGAACGATCCAGCGCTATCAGCAAAAGCCGGAACCCAGATACACGCCATAGTTAGCCAGGTACAAAAACTCTCTGCGGAAGAGCAACAAACACTGCTCAACTTAATTGCCAAAGCGGCAACCAATAATTTGGGCAATTTACTGAAACAACCCACAAAAACAGCGGCCTCTACAACCACAACAAGCTCAACATCCTTATTACCAACTAATTCGACAGGAAACACCACAGCAGAACCGGGTGCGCCAAAGGATCTGCAGACGTTAATCACAACCAAACAAAGCCTATACGCCATTCAATTGCTTGTCGGCCGTAAACAAATACTGACTATCTCACCAACGCCGTTACCCACCCAGCATAAAGTAAAACTACAGGTTACAGAGTCTGGCCAACTTCAATTATTGGATACTAATAGGCCAGCGGTACAACAACCGAAAACAACCGGACACCCACTATTGAACACCACGCAGGGAAAAGCCGCAGCCAACTCAGTAACGCAACAAAGCAATCCGAATGCTCCCCCACCATCCACGTTAAAAATAAACTCAGCCGGCATGAATGAGTTACAAGGTGCACTGAAAAGCTATATGCCAAAGCAACAACCGTTAAGCCATTTAGTCAGCACCCTAATAAAAACCGCACCACAACTAACAAACCTAGGCAAAAGCAACATTATTCCGCCTAAAGTTGCCGTACAAGTCGAAAAAATATTGGCCAGCCTGGTAAATGCCAAACAGGAAATGGCCACAGAAAACGTAAAGCAGGCACTAAATACCAGTGGCTCCTTTCTTGAACGAGGGCTCAGCACCCACATCGCGCAAAGAACAAGCCGGGCTCTGCTGCCATCCAATCAGCCATCACCTGAAGCATTAAATCGCCCAATTACTCGAGCTTCAACAGAGCAACAAAACAAAAATCTCGACCAGGATTTAAAAGCCCAACTACTTCGTTTGACTCAAGTGACAGAAGAAGCATTACAAACCAGCCAACATAACATCGGAAGCAGACCCACTTTAACAACCAGCAACGATGCCATCGACAAAGTTCTGAACAACCTGTTACTACTATTTGGCAAACCCAACACCAAATCATCAGTTGAAGGTAAAAAAGACCTTGTACTCCGCGCACTCACCCAATTAAGCCAGGCGGGCATCGCCAAAATCACAACGCAACAAATACAGAAAATCATATCCTCCTTCAGCGAAGGTCAAGCCCCAATCGGTGGACAGATTGAATTACCGTTAAGATTTGGCGAGGCCATAATTCCGCTATCGCTGGCAATATACGAAACACCGACAAAAGATGAAAAAGTAGAAGAAGATAAAAAAGACAAAAAAAATTCAAATAAAAGACGGCGACAATGGAACTTGTTTATGGAGTTTGACCTTGATGATATTGGCTGGTTTTCGTGCGAGGTCACCACATTGGATGAAAAAGTAAAAACCAAAATGTGGGCAGAAAAAGACGATACCAAAACCGCGGCCAGAAAACGTCTGGATGAACTCAAACAAAAGCTGGTCGACAGCGGCATTCAGGTAGAAGACATTCAAGTATTGGATGGCATACCACCTAAGAAACCAAACTACGAAATCACACACAACTTGGTAGATATCACCACATGAGTATGAATTTAACACCAGACAAACTCAGCAAAGCTGTTGCACTCTTTTATGACGGGAAAGAGGCTCCGGTAGTATCCGCTAAGGGCGAAGGGTTAACAGCAGAAGAAATAATAAAAGTCGCCCAGGAAAATGATGTTCCCTTGTGTGATAACGCGGCGCTGGTTGAACTTCTGGCGCAACTGGAGTTAGGCGATAGCATCCCCCATTCGCTTTACACTGCAGTCGCCCACATCATTGCCTTTGCCTATAAACTACAACTTGACCTTGGAAAAACCTATTAGCTTTTCCACACAACAATAAACCAACCCTACAATCAAGCCATACATATGCGCATCAACGATGACAGCTCCATCAATCACATTGGATAGATGCATTGCATCAAAACCCGGTAGCTGCTCTCGCACCACTTTTCCGATGACAAAAAGCAACACAAAAACATATACCCATTTCAATCGCCCTTTTACCTGACCAAATTCGTGAAATAAGCCGATCACAAGCAGGCCATGCAAAGTTCCAGAAAAACCAACATAACTGGATACCCCTGGCGAGAATAAATACAAACACATACCAACCAGCAAAGAAAATAACAATGAGGTATAAAACCAAATTTTGGATGAAACAGAAAACACAAAAGGAAAAAACAAAAACACAGACATATTAAGCAAAAAATGCATAGTATTAAGGTGCGCAAAATGCCCACTCAACAAACGCCATACTTCGCCATCAGCAATTGCCTGTCGCTGATAATTTAATAAATTGTGAGAAAACCATTCAATGGTAGACACAACCACAATAAGTACCACAACCAAACCGTAGTACTTATTTTGCTGAAAAAAATGTTTTAACCAAACCTTTAGCACACACAGACCTGAGCAATTCCAACTAATGATACTGGTGCAAAGACAGCACACCCCATAATAAAATAAACATTAGCAACACAACTAAACCCTTAACACAATAGATGCAATAATGCCTTTGCCCATAACGCTATCCTGGCTAGGCTAAAGTTATTCAGGGTATATCACTCCTGTACCACCTAAACCACAGTAACCGTTTGGATTTTTTGCCAGATATTGTTGGTGGTATTCCTCAGCATAATAAAATTCACCTATCGGCAAAATTTCGGTGGTGATTGAATCAAACTCCTGCTCCACTAAAACAGACTGATACAGTTTAAGCGAGGCTTCAGCGGCTGCTTTTTGTTCTTCTGTCGAATAATAAATCCCTGATCGATATTGAGTACCAACATCATTGCCCTGTCGCATACCCTGTGTCGGGTCATGAGACTGCCAAAACACTTTTAACACATCAGCAAAGCTTACCTTTTCGGGGTCATACACCACCAAGACCACTTCATTGTGACCGGTAAAACCGGAGCAGACTTCCTCATAGGTGGGGTTTGGCGTATAGCCTGCGGCGTACCCCACCGCGGTCACATATACACCGTCCAGTTGCCAGAATTTTCGTTCCGCGCCCCAGAAACAACCCAACCCAAACACCACCTGCTGCATGCCTTCAGGAAAAGGAGGATGGATAGAATGCTGATGCACAAAATGATGACTTGCGGTGTTAATCGGGTCCGCTCGACCAGGTAATGACTGATCAGGCAAAGGCATAACCGTTTTTTTTCTGTACATTCTTATGTCTCCAGACCTGTTCTTTGTATTTACGCTTCTACCGGTATATCCAATACAATACCAGAGGCATTGTAAGGTGCCGGCACCGCCCAATTTTCGTACACCGCTTCCAGGTTATCAACACTCCTTTCCGCCATTTCGCGAAACGTCGGCCGTCCTGGGTCGGTCAAAACCACCCGCACATGGCCAACCTGATACGCCCGACGCACCAGGTTATACAACGGGTTGACCATGGAATCCCAAAAGCAAATGTCCGCACCAATCACCATATCAAACTCAGCCAAATCCTGTTTGCGAACCTTCTCATAACGGCACTTCCAGGTTTCTACTTCTACGCCGTTGATCTCTGCGTGATGCTGCAAAAAGGGAAACACAGAACTATCCGCGTCCAATGCAGTTACCTGCGCCTGAAATTGCTTGGCGCAATAAATCCCGGACAACCCCCAACCACACCCCACTTCCAATATTTTGCAGCCAGCTTCCGGAGGAAATTCGTTCAAATAATCCATCAATAGAAAACTCGATTTCCACACTTTGTTCCCATGAATTTTCGGCGAGTCAGTTTGGCGACGTAAACGACGAATATCCGTGTGACCGTTTTGCAATATACGCAAACCAAATGCACTGCGTTCATACTTGTTCATCGGTATATCCGACATTCATCAACCCCCATTGATTAAAAATAACTCAGACATGTAATGCAACTTGCAATGACAACATTGCTTGGCATAATGCCAGGATAATCTATCTTTATTAATAAATGACTTTGCCTTCGGGCCAACATAGCGCAGCACCGTCCATGCCAGATTTCGATTCCCCTTATTTTGCCGCAATTGATTTAGGATCAAACAGTTTTCATATGCTGGTTGTCCGTTTAAATGGAGACAAGATCGACATTATCGACCGGGAAAAGGAAATGGTGCAAATTGCCCGCGGCATGCAGGCAAATGGCACTCTGGATGCAGACGCAGAGCAACGAGCTTTGGAGTGCCTGACCCGCTTCTCTGAACGCATTCGCACCATCCCCAACGCACAGGTTCGAGCAGTGGGAACCAAAGCCCTGAGAGCCGCCAAGAACGCAAAAAAATTCCTGCGTAGAGCGGAAGAAGCCTTAGGCACATCAGTTCAAATTATTTCCGGTTACGAGGAAGCGCGTCTGGTGTACACCGGGCTGTCAAATACTGTAACCAATGATGACCATCAGCGCTTAGTTATCGATATCGGCGGTGGTAGCACCGAGTTCGTTATTGGCAAATCCTATGACGCAATCATGCTGGAAAGCCTCCCTCTGGGTTGTGTTACCTACAGCGAAAGCTTCCGACTCCGTGACGATACGCTCACCGCAGCCAGTATGAAACGCGCATACCTGGCCGCCTGCAATGAACTGGAAGCAATACGTAAAAACTACCTGAGAAAAGGTTGGGACATCGCCTACGGAACCTCTGGAACCATGCGAGCTATTGCTGAACTGGTTGCCGAGCGTGATGGCGGCGCAGTGATCACCAAAGAATCACTGGAAGCCGTCATTCAACAAGTCATCAAGGACGGCGGCGTCAACAACGATGCCATTACCAAACTCAGACAAGATGTACTGCCCGGTGGTCTCGCTGTATTACAAGCGATATTCGACGAACTCAAGCTGTCGACAATACACGTTGCAAATGCAACGCTGAAAGAAGGTTTGGTGTATGACACCATTGGCCGGTTCAGTGATCATGACTCCCGTGTAGCAACTATTGCCCAACTTAAACAACGCTATGAAATTGATGATGACCAGGCACAACGGGTCAGTAAAACCGCACTATCGTTGTGGCAACAATTGGACGCTCCCGATCTGCCCGGCGTATCAAGGACCAAAATTTTACGCTGGGCAGCAGAACTTCACGAGATAGGCCTGAGTATTTCCCATACCGGGTTCCACCATCACGGTTACTACATACTCAGACACAGTGACCTGGCGGGCTTTGGTCGTTATGAACAGTATATTCTTGCAAACCTGGTTCGCTCACACAGGAAAAAGCTGTCACTTATCCGTTTTGACGAACTGGATAAACATGCTGTGGCAGCATTTGTTCCACTTCTTCTGTGCCTCCGCCTGTCCGTAAAATTACATCGACACAGGGAAGATATCGAAGAGCTTCCCTCGTTGAGTATCAAAGACAAAAAAATTGTACTGACATTTAACCAGGACTGGCTCGATGCTCACCCATTAACGCAATCCGGGCTGGAACAGGAAATCAGCAGCCTGAAAAATATTGGTCTGGAATTACAAGTTAAAGGTGTTCAATGATCATTCGTATCATTCTTGCCGGATTAATTCTCACCACACTCTTCTATGGCTATGCCCAGCTTAAAAAACTTCCACCAAAAAAACGCAAAGCCCTGCTGTTCAAATATGTATTCTGGGCAATACTGATTCTTTTGATTGCAGCGGTGCTCACAGGAAGGCTCCATTGGCTCGGAGCAGCGGTAGCCGCACTGTTCGGTATAGCCAAGTTTGGCCTATCCAACTTAGGACGCCTACTGCCTATGCTCGGCTTCTTACGCCGCACCGGCACCTTTGGCAACCCAAAATTTTCAACGCCACACCTGGAAGCCCAAATCAATATTGAAACCGGAGAAATATCCGGAAGCATTCTTTCCGGCCCACATTCGGGGAAATGTTTTTCCGAGCTAACCCCAGACCAGCTTAATGAACTCGTCGAGTTTTATCGAGACAAAGACCTTCGATCTCACTATTTAATCCGTGTGCTCCAACAACGGGCAGGCAGTACTCAGCAGCACAGCAGAGAGGATTATTCCAACGTACGCGCGCCTTCCATACAAGAAGCCGAACAGGTTTTAGGGTTAAATAAAGGATATTCCCGGCAAGATGTAATACACTCACATCGTAAACTCATTCAAAAACTACATCCAGATCGAGGCGGTAACGACTATTTGGCTTCACGAGTCAATCAGGCAAAAGATGTTTTGCTGAAACACTTAGAAAAATAACTCAGCCAGTTACCCACCCCACAACAGACACATTTTTATTATTGAGGTTTAAATGTCTACGGCCAGTCACCCCACGTTTAAATTAGTGAAAGAAGAATCCATAGCATCATTAAACGTTGTTGTTCAGGAATTCGAACACATTGCAACTGGCGCTCAACACATTCATTTGCAAACGGACAACGAAGAAAATGTTTTTTTAGTGGCCTTGCGTACCGTACCCGAAGATTCAACCGGTGTTGCCCACATTCTTGAACACACAGCCTTGTGTGGCAGTAAAAAGTACCCGGTACGCGACCCGTTTTTTATGATGACCCGGCGTTCTATTAACACATTTATGAATGCCTTCACCAGTTCAGACTGGACTGCATACCCGTTTGCCTCACTAAATAAAAAAGACTTTAACAATTTACTCGACGTTTATCTGGACGCTGTATTTTTCTCCCGACTTGATCCACTCGACTTTGCTCAAGAAGGACATCGTCTCGAATTTGAAAAAGCGGATGATCCCAGTTCACCTCTGGTTTTTAAAGGTGTGGTATTCAATGAAATGAAAGGTGCGATGAGTTCTGTGCCCTCACAACTTTGGCACACATTAAGCCGTTACCTATTCCCAACCAGCACATACCACTTTAATAGCGGTGGCGAGCCAGACTGCATCCCCGATTTAAGTTACGAAGAATTGGTGGAGTTTTATAAAACCCACTACCACCCAAGTAATGCAATATTTATGACCTACGGAGATATTGCAGCAAAGACTCATCAAGAGAAATTCGAAAGCCAGGTTTTACAGCACTTTAAAAAGTTGGATAAAAAAATCGTAGTCACCGACGAAAAACGGTATTACTCCCCGATCTCGGTTCAAGAAGGCTACCCGTGCAATGAAGACAATCTGGAGAATAAAACCCATGTCGTCGTTGCCTGGCTGCTCGGACACACTACAGACCTGACCGAAACTATGCGTCTTCGTCTACTCTCCAGCGTTCTGCTAGACAACAGTGCAACACCACTAATGCACGCGCTGGAATCCACAGAACTGGGCCAGGCTCCCTCGCCTCTCTGCGGTTTGGACGATTCTCAAAAAGAGTTGTCATTCATGTGTGGTTTGGAAGGTTGTGCCCAAGATGCTGTGGACGATGTTGAAAAACTGATAATTGAAACCTTAAGTCAGGTTATTGAAGAAGGCATTGCCCAGGAAGATATTGAATCCGCCTTGCACCAACTGGAATTACACCAACGGGAAATTGGCGGTGACAGTTACCCCTACGGTTTACAATTAATTCTCACCGCACTTACCGCCGCCACACACTACGGTGACCCGGTACAACAGCTCAATCTTGAAGCGGCACTGAAACAACTGCGACAAGATATCCAGGACCCGGATTTTATTCAGAAACTGGCGCAGCAGTATTTAATTGACAACCCTCACCGTGTGCGATTAATGCTTTCTCCCGATAAAGACATGTCGTCACGTAAAGAGGCTGCAGAGAAAGCCCGACTGGATAAAATTCGTCAAGCGTTAACCGACAGTGATGTCCAACACATTATCGAACAAAGTAAAGCTCTGGAAGAACGACAAAATAAAAAGGACGACGAGTCCATTTTACCGAAAGTAACCTTGTCTGACGTGCCAAAAGAAGAAGTCGATGTTACAGGTGAAAAACGCCAATCCGTTACCTGCTATCCAACCGGCACCAACGGTTTGGTATACCAACAAAATATTTATGCATTGCCTGATTTCAACCAGCAACAGCTGGAGATACTGCCACTGTATAGCCAGTGCGTGAGTGAACTGGGTGTGGGCGAACTGAATTATCTGGACGTGCAACGAAAACAAGCTAGCGTTACCGGCGGTATTTCCGGCTTCAGCTCTATACGCACGACGCCGGATAACCCTCATACCACCAGTGGTTACTTTATCTATTCCGGGCGAGCGCTCAATCGTAATCAGAAAGCACTCACGGAGCTGTTAAGCGACACAATAAACAGCCTGCGATTTGACGAACACAGCAGAATAGCCGAGCTGGTGGCTCAGGTTAAAGCGCGAAAAGAACAAAGCATCCCGGGTAATGGACACTCTCTGGCCATGATTGCCGCTACCTCCGGTATTTGTGCCGCTGCAAACCTGACACATATGACCAGTGGCTTGGGTGGAATAAGTAAGATCAAAGCGTTGGATACTCAACTCAAGGAGAACAATGCTCGTATAGAGTTGGCTGATCAGTTGGCCGCAATTCACCAAGCGATTACCACCAACGAACATCAATCTTTACTCATTGCCGAACAACAATATATCGACGAGTTCTGCAACGTCATAGAGGAAACTCAACCGCAAAAAGCCGCCGGAACCTCTTCGGTTTTTGAACTGCAAAAACATGAGCAAAAAATTCGTCAGGCCTGGTTAATAAACAGCGGCGTAAATTTTTGCGCCAAAGCTTACCAAACGGTACCAATCGAACACCCTGACGCCGCCGCACTAACCGTACTCGGTGGCGTATTACGCAATGGGTTTTTACATAAGACTATTCGCGAACAAGGCGGGGCTTATGGCGGCGGTGCCAGCCAGGACAGCAGCAACGGCGCATTCCGTTTTTACTCCTATCGCGATCCAAGACTTGAAGACACCTTAACCGATTTTGATCGGGCAGTAGAATGGCTATTAGCGGAAGAACAACCTTGGCAACGTATCGAGGAAGCCATTCTGGGAACAATCAGTTCACTAGACAAATCCGAATCACCAGCGGGACGTGTTAAGCGTTGTTTCTATGCATCGCTACATGGACGAACGATAGAAAAACGTCAACAATTTAGAGAAAGAGTTCTGGCGGTTACCTATTCGGATCTCGCTCGCGTAGCAGGCCAATATCTGCAACCGGAAAAAGCAAACTGTGCAATCATCTGTGACACCAGTTCACGGGGCATAGCGGAAAAACTTCAACTGGATATTATGGAAATTTAGTGGGTTAAAAAACAATATTATATAAATCGAATATAACTGTTATCGCCAGTAAATGTTTGGAAGACTTGATGCGCGCAACAAAACATCAGAATTTCTAAGCATTAACTGGCTTGATTCACACAATACTTTCGTACTACTTCCAAATAATAAAATCCCCTCTTGTTTATCATTTTTCTATTTAAAGAACGCTATTTAAAGATAAACGCCAATAGTTGAATAACAAGCAGTAACCCAACCAATGGTAAAACCCAGCGAGAAATTTTACTCACTTCTTCTTGAGAGTAGGATTTTCCATATTTTTCCACTAGGGGCACTATGATAATAAGCGCCAAAAAAAGGATAGCTAAAATACCAAATACCACTTTCACGAAATCACCTTCCTCCAAATAAAATAATTATTTTGAATACACACGTTAAACGGTTGACTAACGCCTTATATCCAGCAACACTGTTCGACCAGATTAACCATCACAAAAACGAATAAAAAATGATCTTTGAAACGAAAATTGAACCTCGTTTTTCCGAGCTTGATGCCCTCGGACATGTCAGCAATACCGTTTTACCCGTTTGGTTTGAACACAGCCGTGGCCCAATTTTTACACGTATTCACCCAAGTTTAAGCGTACGTAAGTGGCCGCTGATTCTGGCGCATTACGAAGTGTCGTTCAAACAACAAATATTTATGGGCGCCGCCGTTACTGTTAAAGCGATAGTAAGCAAATTAGGAGGCAAGTCAATGACCTTCTCTCATCAAGCCTGGCAAAACGGCGACTTGGTTGCAGAAGGAACAACCGTTGCGGCTTTCTACGATTACAAAACACAGGAAACGATTGAGATCCCCAAAGAAACACGGGACTTGTTGGAGAAAATTGTTACTCAATACTAAACGCGCAACAATTACTAAAGAACTGCTACATACGAATAAAATAAAAAACTTATTCAGAAAGTAAAACAACAGGAATGGCAGAAACAATAAACTGCTTGGTCTCACTAGCCGCCACAATCCTGGAATAGATTGTGGCGGCAATAGAGATCTACCAGGCAAGCCTGACAAATCTATCCCTAGTACGCCTCTCTCCCTGATCTTTCTTTCCCTAATTATTTTCCTTTACCTCCTGGCTTTTCCCTTACTAACCTAGAATCCATTAGGCAGATATACCCGTCGAAATCCGTTATCTACCCTGGGATCCAATTCTCATGCGTGGGATACATGGTTTCCATATCAAATCCATTGAGAAATTTTCCGCCGCTGTTTTTTACCAGGTTCAATACGGCATCAATTGAATATCGCAGTGCAGGTTCCGTCCAACCACCTTCCAACGAAAATGCTTCGCCGGCAAAATATAAATTTGACGCATGGCTATAATCTTGATTATAGGATAGCAATGCAAAATTCTCACTCCATGTGCTCTGCCGATATAATTTGGCACACCCTCTATACGTAGGCTGTTGAGACCAATGAATAACAGCAGGTTCATCCCTGTTCACGTACTGTGAAATTCCCTGACCAATATTAGTGCAGTTCTCCAAAATGGAATCCAATTTGGCAATGCACTTATCTACCAGTTGATCATCATCCAAATCCGGTAGAAATTTATTTGCGTCGTCTTCCCAAGTGTAGCTCAATAAAAGTACGCCGGGGTCTTGTTTAACAATATTTCCCTGCTCATCTTTAATGTCCACGCCGTAACCATATACTCCTTGCAAATACGTATCTGTACTAATGAGCTGTGGAATATCGGTAGTTTCCCAGTATCTCTCCTTTAACGAACAGAACACTTTACAACTGGTAATCCAATGGGAAGACTTAAGCCCATACTGCACTTCCGGTGGCAACATGGCGTAGTCAAAGTTTTCGAAGTTAATACTTAGTTGCATCGCCCAGGTTGGCACGGTCAGAATCACCGCATCATAGGTTTTGCTAAATTGTTCTGTACCTAATGTAATTGTACCGTCAGAGTTTTTTGATAATCGGTTTACCGAGGTGTACATATAGAGATTGGTATCAAATTTATCCGATTTCACCGAGTCGTAAAGCGAACATCCATTGACGTCTTTGTCATGCGATGAAACCGCATTAAACATCAAACATTCTCCATAGGACTGGACGCCCAAATATTTTGGCGACTCAAAAGCCCGACCAAAACTGTCGTAAACACTCTGTCCGCTGTACGGTCCGGGGTTATGCTCACCCTTACCATCAAAACGTCCTTGTATCAGCTTGTGATTACTTGCAAAGCCAAAGAGCAATGTTCTTACTGGATATAAAGCCCCAATTTGATAAAAGGCTCCCCAACTGCCATCACCAGCACCAATGGTGTAAAACAGTCTCGCCTCTGATTCAGACATCCCCAAGCCACCAAAATATGCCGGTTTATTTGGGTCGTATTGATCAACCGCATCCAATACAACCAGCTCACGAAAATTCAGGTTCCAATAATAGGTAACAAACTGCTTCCAAAAAGCATCCCATTGGTCTGTGCCATATACTTGAGCTGCTTGCGTGGTAAACATATCCGCAAACTTTTCCCATTTCGCATATACATCTTGCAATAATTCATTGGGCGGCGGCGGCACGGGGTCCTGCCCTTTGGTCTCCCAAATCATTAACTCTGGTTCCGGGAAAGGCTGATTGTCATCTGGCCCCAAACCATTGTTCATGTAAATTCCGGTATTCGCCACAGACGATCCGGGGTCTGGAAAATCCTGCACAGTTAAACCAAATTCCTGTGTTAAATAGTCAAGAATACATTGCCCATCTCCCACCTCGGTAAAAAATGGCATTCGCATTGCGCCTAATTCAAACGTGGTGTACTGGTCTTTAGCAGGAATGGAGTAAGTTCGACCGGATATGCGATCCGTTGCTTCATACATATCGAGATTGGTGTAGCCCGAGCGAAATAATTCTCGCGCAGCAGTTAAGCCCGCCACGCCCAAACCAATGACCGCCACCCTGTACCCAGGATTGGTATTCATAGCGATACCAGTATCCTTAGCATTATTAAGTAACGTGTAATAATTAAAATTAAAGTCAGCGACATTGGGGAAGGAACAAACCCAAGGGTTATCCGATGTGTTCTGTTTTGCCAGTTCTAAAAGCTGTTTTTTTATAATCGTTGATTTATGAATACTCACGTCCTTTCCTCGTAGTAGATTTTTGTACTAGATAGATATTCGGCGCTTAAAACTTCTAAACAATTAGCAAACTAAATTGTTGACTACGACGAACTGATATTTAGTGTCATCTCAGTATCAATTGGTCTACCATGTGTAGGGAATTACGCGTTTTCGTGTCATCAGGTAAAAGCATGAATGATGGTAAACTTCAATTAGATGCAAAAAAATTAAAAAGCCTGAGAAAAAAGAGTGGATTGAGTCAAGAGGCATTAGCCAATCGCTGTTTCGCTGCAGGACAACAAATATCTTTGGCAACAATTAAGCGAGCTGAGCTAGGTCGTCCTATTCTATATAGAACTGCGAAGTGTCTGGCGTCGTATTACAATACAACATTAGAAGACATTATTGTTAACACGGAAGATAAAACGACTCAATCTATGCCGAACGATGAATTAAATGCCAACATTGTTGGTAGAAGTTTCGAATTAAAACAACTAGAACAGGTAGCCAATACCGTCGAGAGCGCCGAGTCTGGTAGTGTCGTGTATATCCGTGGTGTTGCAGGTATTGGAAAAACACACCTGATTAACACTTTTTTGGCAAAACTACCCTGCGAACAGTTTCATCCCGTCACAATCTGTTTAAGCTCAAATAAAAATAGTAACTGGACAGAAACGCTTGCACACATATTAACATCACTATTAGACGTAACTTTGCCACTGGATACTGAGCGCGACATTAATGAACTGGAAAAAACCCTAAAAAATAAAGGGTTTAATCAAGGTGAAATCTTCCACATATTCAGCCTGATAAATATTCCCGTGCCTTCGCACATTAAGAAATGCTGCTCCAAAATGTCTTATTTCTCCATTTCGGAAAATGAAAACAAGATATTACTAAAACTGATAGATGACACCAATAAAACTGTTGTTCTTGTAGTAGAAGATATTCATTGGGCATCCAGCAAACTTCTACTCACCCTCCGATATTTATGCGCAAATCTGAATAAACATCGTGCGCTTCTTTTGTTGTCCTCACGTATGGAAAACGATCCATTGGATTCCATATGGCGCAGCAGCATCATTAACACACCATTTTTTACGATGGATATCATTCCGCTTACACCAAGGGATGCTGAAAGCCTAACCAAAGCACACCCGATAGAAGACGAAAAATACATTCAACAATGTATTAATCTGGCAGAAGGTAATCCACTGTTTCTGAAACAACTTCTATTTAATTACCCCCAAAGGTTGGGTGCCACCCCATCTTCTATTACAGAATTAACGATTACCCGCTTAAAGGGTTTATCCCCCGCAGATCAAGAAGCCGTATGCGCGGCCTCCGTTATCGGCGACAGTTTCTCTTTTGATGAACTGGCCTACACGTTAAATAGAAAAGAATTTAATACTGAAAATCTCATTAACAGTTACTTTATCTACCCCATTGAAAATAACGACTTTCGATTCAGTCACGCACTGATTCGCCAAGGGGTGTATGATTCAATAGACACACAACTGAAATCGTTTTGGCATGAACGATTAGCTCAGTGGTTCAAAGACAGAAACCCTGTCAATTACGCATTCCATCTATCCAAAGTGCGTCACACAAACGCATCGGAAGCTCTGGCAAACGCGGCACAAAACTTCCTAAAAACATGCAACTATTCCGATGCACTCAATTTAATTGATCAAGCCATAAGCCTGAATAAATCCCCCCAGGAACAGTACCAACTTCTCATCACTAAGGGGTTTATTCTTCAACGTTTGGATTTAGCTGAAAAATCAATCACTCTTTTTCAACAGGCGCATCAAATTGCGCAGACAAATCAAGATAAAGCCGAATCTGAAATCGCTTTAGCTTCTGCCCTACTCTCCGCAGGTAGAGAAACCGAAGCAGATGAGAAAATTAAAAAGACCCAAGGTCAATACGCAGCAATTCTATCGGAAGAATTAGGCAACAGATTAAAACAGATAGCTGACGCAATAGAAAACAGCAAGCACGAAGACTGCAGTGAAGCGATTGTACCTGACTATCAGGCAACACTGGAAAAACTCACACTTTCTTCGTCAAAAGAATTAACTTATGCAAATAAAAAATCGGGCCAACTGTCACCGGTAAAAGTTGGCATACTGCACTCTCTCAGCGGCTTTTTAAAAGAGTTAGAAGAAGGTGTATTAAGAGCAACACTACTGGCTATTAGTGAAATCAACAATCATGGCGGTTTATTAGGCAGACCCATTCTGCCTATCATTGAGGATAGCGGTTCCAATGCCCAAGGCTTCGAAGATGCAGTTAAAAAATTGATTGATGACGAACACATTGTCAGTTTTTTTGGCTGCTCAACCTCATCATCGCGCAAACGAGTCAAGCCTATTATTGAACAGGCAAAACAACTTCTGGTTTACCCATTTCAATACGAAGGCATAGAAACATCGGAAAACATTGCCTATGTTGGCCCTGCCCCAAACCAACAAGCCTTACCCGCTGTCGACTGGTTACTGCAGAACAATCACCGCAAGTTCTTTTTGGTCGGCTCAGATTACATTTATCCGAGAGTAACCAATAAGTTGATTGATGCCCGACTCAAGGAACACGATACAAGTGAAGTGCATCAAGCCTATGTTCCTTTAGGAGAAACGAACTTCACACCGGTGGTCAAACAAATTAAACACAGTAATGCTGACACGGTGATTATTACTCTGGTAGGCCTTGAAGCCAATAAAGCCTTCTTTAAAGAGTTACATAAAGAAAATATCTCACCGAAAGATCTGACGGTACTGTCATTGGTATTATCGGAGAATGATTTATGTGAGATCCCAACCGATCATGTCGTCGGTGTCTATACCTTATTTAGTTACTTTCAAAATATTGATTCCCCTATAAACGAAGACTTTGTACGAAAATATAAACATGCATTTGGTAAAAATGCTCGCATAGGTGGGTATATGGAATCGGCTTATACCGGTGTTCATCTTTGGGCAAAAGCCGTGCAAAAGTCAGGATCATTTACACCATCCGAAATTATTCAATCCATGAAAGGTATTTCCTTGATAGCCCCCGGAGGCATTGCCTACTTCGATGAAAATAACAATCATGTATGGCGCAAGGTGAGATTAGCAAGGGTCGGAGAAGATGGCGAATATCATATTGAATGGGAATCGGATAGCCCTATCCCTCCCAGCCCTTTCCCTCTGAGAGAGCACAATATCGACTGGGAAGTGTTTATCGAAGAAGAAAGAAAAATACTTGGGGAAAAATGGGAAAACTCGTTACAACCGCAAGCATAAATATACGGAGAAACTCAGCTATCCCAATTGTAATAGATAATGCGCATAAATTACCTGTGTTAATTAGCAACATATCAGGCGTTTCAGCGTATTCTATAAAATCAACAACGTTACCCCAAACGAAGCATACAAAGCGAACCGATAACAAATGCTCCGATAAGATTCAACACTAATCCAGCTCTTGCCATCTGCCGTGTTGTTACGTAACCACTACCATACACAATACTATTGGGTGGCGTTGCCACCGGCATCATGAATGCACAACTCGCACTCATGGCTGCAGGTACCATCAACAGCATTCCGTCGATGTTTATTCCCATTGCTGTTGATGCCAGCACCGGCATGAGCAAAACTGTGCTTGCTGTATTGCTGGTCACTTCCGTTAAAAAAGTCACGCCAAGGCATATACCGAAAATAATTAACCAAATAGGGAAAACAGCGAGATGACTAAGTTGATTGGCTATTTGCTCGCTTAACCCGGAGGCGCTAAAGGCTTTGGCTAAACAAATACCGCCACCAAATAGCAACAATACGCCCCAGGGAATTGTAGAGGCTACTTGCCAATTTAGTAATTTCTCGTTGCGCTCTTTTCCGCTGGGAATCACAAACATTGCGACCACCGCGAGCAGTGCCACAGAGCCATCGCTGGCAGAACGAAGATCCAACAGCGCACTCCAACCACCAAAAGGCTCCTTGCGGGTAATCCACAATAACGCTGTAACGGCAAACACAGTTAATACACGCTTCTCTTCTGCAGTCCAGTGCCCGACCTCCGGTACCCGATAACCGCCATGTGTTTTTAAAGAACGGGTTAACCAAAAGCCTGCAGCGGGAAGCATAATAATGACAACCGGAACCGCCAAACTCATCCATTGGGAAAAGGTTATCGCCACACCAAATTGCTGTTCATAGACTTGCATAAAAATTAAATTTGGCGGTGTACCAATGGGTGTACCAATACCACCAATACTTGCCGCATAGGCAATCCCCAGCATTAAAGGTACGGCCAGAGCTTTATCGTCATTGTGGTCTAGAATGGCAAGCGCAACAGGTAAAAGCATCAGCGATGTGGCCGTATTGGAAATCCACATACTTAAAAATGCCGAAGCGACCATAAACCCAAAAACCAAACGACGACTGCTTTGTCCACCAAAAGCATGAATCATAAAAAAAGCCAACCGCCGGTGTGCCCCACTCTTTTCCATAGCCTTTGATAAAATAAAACCACCCAGCATGAGCAGAACCAGAGGGTTACCATAAGCCTGACCAACTTGATCTTTCGTCAGAACCCCTGTTAATTGAAACACCGCAAGTGGCACAAGCGACGTGACCGGAATCGGCACAGGTTCAAACAACCACCAGGCAACACACAAACAGGCAACCCCTGCGGCAATGCCGACTTCGTGCCCCCAGGGCAAACACAAATAATAAAAAAACAACCCCAGAACAGGGCCGGCATAGAGTGATACTGCTTGCAATCGACTATTCATACTGATCACCCTTCGTAATCAATCAAGAACACTTTCAGCAAACAAAGTGAATAAAATTAGAGTTTATAACTAAATTATAGAATAGAGAAACCGGTATATATTTACCGAAGAATATAAATTGTGTGACGAGATTAGATTTTTCGCGTCTATTCTTAGATGGTTACGTCGTATAAATGAATCATCTATACGTTGCAATTATATTCATACACCGTTATGGAATAACCAGTTTAAAACAGCCTCCTCCGAGTTTACTTTCGTTATTCAATTGAATATACCCACAACGGTTACTTTGTTTATGAAATGATGCAATTTTATCTGCAAAGAATAGCCCTAAATGAGTTTGTCCTTCATTCACCAAACTGTCATTTATTTGACCGGCCGGACGTCGCAGCATAGCATCAGGATAACCTGGCCCATTATCTTCAACGGTCATCGCCAGCATTTCATCCTCGATCATTGCCGTAACTAAAATTGCCGATTTTGTATAACGCGCGCAATTAACAATAACGTTGTGTAATACACTGCCAATTAAATCCTGATCGAAATACCAGCTCAAGGTATCATCACATTCTATATCGAGATTGATTCCCTTGGTTTCCAATAAGATATGATTTCTCGCAACTTGATCTTCAATTACATCAAAGACAAAATGCTCATCAATACGCACGGGCAGAAAATCATTTTGCATTCGATAAATGGTTAACAACTGAATTAATTCACTATTAATTCTCGATGCCTCATAATGCAACGTACTGAACCGATGTGCCTGAGCGGGAGACGTGGGAGGCGTCTCTTCTATCACTCCCTCCAGAGAAGCTAATAACATCCCTACCGAATTTTTCATATCATGGACACTGGATGCAAGCACCATAGAAAAATCTATATCGTCGTTTTTATCGGTCATTGTTACATTCCAACAGTTTTTTCATTTTCAGTAAGGTTATGCCGCTATGGCCATTCGCCGTAACTGGCAGTAACGACTGTACTGGGGGTGATCTGGATCGATCAAACTCGCCACCAAATCCAATGACGATTGGCAATGATTCACCACTTTATCGTCAGCCTGGCCGGATTTGAGTTTACCTATTAAGGTTTGCGCAATATTTAATTGAATACCGACATGTTTTGGAAAAAGCTCCCGAACCCGTTCAAAGCACGCCAGAGCGGCATCGAACTCACCATGTTTGTACAAGTCGATCCCTTCCCTGTTCACTTCGGCAATCATCTCTCGGTTCGCGTCGCTTACCGGTTCGGTCAGGAACTCATCCAGTTTTTGTAAGGCATCCTGGTCGTGCATATATTTGACCTTTAACTCATCCAGGCGCGCATTTGCTTCTTTGTTTTTTTCCAGGGCTAATAAAATCGAAACGTGGTCGAGGTCTAAGTCAATATCCAGAGCATCCAGATCCATCACCATATTGGCCTCTTCCAGAAAATGCTCTGCCATTTCAGCATTGCCATCAATGGCATGAATACGACCTGACAACAGCTTACATTGAGCTTGCCTGTTTGCATCCAGTTCATATCGATCTCGCGCCGCATCGAGATACTCCAGCGCTTCAGCAATTGAAACGCCAGCCACATTCAGTTTCTGCTCTATGGTGGATGAAACCAGGCGTGCAAAATCAATACTGTCTTCAGCTTTGCCATGGCAGGACAACTCACCCAAACGCACCGTCTTACGTAACGCACTGATGGCCGTGTCAAAATCTTTATTCAGTAACGCGACATCGGAAAGACGCTTCTGCCGCAATATCGACATGGGGGATATATCGACCGCCCGTTGTACCGTACTCTGTACATGCAGACGCTCGCCTTTCTGCTCCCAGTTTTCTGCCAGTACATCATAGGCAGGCAGGAACAGAGGGTTATCTTCCACAATGCGTTCAAGCCAGGTTTCGGCTAAATCCAGATCCCCTTTTAACTGTTTTACTCTGGCCAAACCCAATCTGGCCCAATCGACCTGACGCACTTCCAGCGCACGAGTATATAAACGCTCTGCTTTGTCCAACTGACCTTCACGGATAAAAAGCTCGCCCAGCATTTTTTGTGCGTAAAGAGAGTATCGGTCCTCCGCCAGGGACATTTCTGTCAACCTATCCATTGCGCCATAGACATTACTCTGTTCAAGGGCCTGGTATACGGGTTTCATCACCCGCTTTAACCGCAATAACCGATCCATACGCTGTTGCAGCGACCGGGCAGTAATGGGCTTCATCAAATAATCGTCTGGCTCGCAGTCATAAGCGGACATCACAATATTCCGTGCCGCCTCTGCAGAAACCATAATAAAGATGCTTTCCTTACCCAACAGACTGCGATGACGAAGCTCCTCCAGTACATGCTGGCCGTTCCTGCCCTGTCCGAGGTTGTAGTCACAAAGAATCACGTCGTAAGGTTTTTCCTGGCAAAGCGATATGGCATCTTCACCACTCGAGGCCATATCCACCTTGGTCACCCCCAGGCTTTGTAGCAAACCGTTGACAATACTGCGAAAGCTACTGAAGTCGTCAGCAACCAGTACGGACAAATCTTTGTAATTTAACTCGGCCATTCACCGTCCTAATACGCCTCGTTAGGCACCAATTTAAAGTGTAGTTGATTGTGACCGGGTGGGGACAAAGCTAAAATGCACACCCTCGAACCATCCAAAGTGATATTGATGTGGATAAAACAAGCAATAACAAAGACGATATTTACGCCCACCCCCTGGCAGAAGTGAGTGGCTTTGCGTTTGACCAAAAAGTAGTCGACGTATTTCCGGACATGATCAAGCGCTCCGTACCCGGCTATTCTACGATTATTCATATGATCGGCCAGTTGGCTGAAAAATACGCACAGGCAAACAGCCACTGCTACGATCTGGGTGCCTCTCTCGGGGCCGCAACGCTCGCCATGCGCCATAGGATTCGCGCGGCCAATTGCCGCATCGTATCGGTGGATAACTCGCAACAAATGATAAATCGCTGCCAGCAGGTAATTGATGCCGATAGCAGTGAGTTACCAGTCACCCTTTTGTGTGACGACATCAATAATGTGAACATCGAAAATGCCTCGGTCGTTATCCTGAATTTCACCCTGCAATTTATTCCTATAGAACAGCGGGAAACTCTGCTCACAAATATTTACCAAGGCATGGTTCCGGGTGGCGTGCTGGTACTGTCCGAAAAGCTGTATTTCGAAGATCAGCACCACAATGAATTGATGACAGAGTTACATCATTATTTTAAGAAAACCAACGGTTACAGTGATTTGGAAATTGCGCAAAAACGCCAGTCCTTAGAGAATGTGCTTATCCCGGAAACAGTGGCCACACATAAACAACGGCTGATCAACGCCGGTTTTAATAACGTTGACCTGTGGTTTCAATGCTTTAACTTCGCCTCCCTGCTCGCATTTAAATAAAACACTCATGATAGATTACCAACCTTTTATCGATAGTATTACGCCTTCCCGACTACGCCGTTGGGCCGAGCTTCTGCCCGAACAGATTGCCCAGGGCTTATCCACCCAGCGTTACGGCGACTTACCCGACTGGCTGGCCGCAATGGATGCCATGCCAAAGGTCAGCCCCTCGGTGTTTGAAATCGGTGACAGCATACGACTGGGTAGCAAGGATGACATTACGGATGAACAACGGGAACAGTTAGTCACAGCCTTAAAGGCGCTTATTCCATGGCGAAAAGGCCCCTATCATTTCTTCGATACATTTATCGATACCGAATGGCGTTCAGACTGGAAATGGGATCGCCTAATTCCGCACATATCAGACTTAACCGGCAAACAGGTTTTGGATGTAGGTTGCGGCAACGGCTACCACTGCTGGCGAATGCACGACGCTGGCGCCGCCCGAGTGATTGGCATCGACCCTTCTCCCCGGTTTGTTGTCCAATTCCACATGCTAAAGCAATATCTGGATGCAGGCACACCCGTTGATTTACTCCCGGTTGGCATCGAAGCCTTGCCGGAAAAACTGGAAGCCTTCGACACCACATTCAGCATGGGAGTACTTTATCATCGCCGATCGCCCATGGATCATTTACGAGAACTCAAAGATACGCTGAAACCCGGTGGCGAACTGGTATTGGAAACGCTAATCGTCGATGGCCCTAACGGAACAGTATTAGTGCCAGAAGGCCGCTATGCCATGATGAACAACGTGTGGTTTTTACCCAGCGCGGACACCTTGGTTTCCTGGTTAACAAAGTGTGGATTCAAGAACTCACGCTGTGTGGACATCAATACCACTAGCCTGCAAGAACAACGGGTAACAGACTGGATGCAATTCCAATCGTTGGAAAACTTTCTCGATCCAGAAGATATGAGTTTGACGGCGGAAGGACACCCGGCACCAAAGCGGGGTATATTTATTGCGACCAAGCCATAGTATTTATGGCTTAGCCGAAGTCTTGGTCATAGAGGAGTGCGTCTCCGCACCCTCTCTAGCTTACATAAATAAGATACTGCCCCACACCCATGCCCACAGTACAAGGCTCAAAAACACAGCCGCAGAACCCATATCTTTTGCCCGTCCGGCAAGCTCATGTTTTTCGTAACCAATACGGTCGACCACCGCTTCAATTCCAGTATTCAGAATCTCCACAATAAGGACAATAATAATGGTCGCGACCATAGCGATACGTTCGTGCTTGGTAACGGGAAGAAAAAAAGCCGCCGGAACAAGAAACAGGGAAAAAAACAGCTCAAGGCGGAAGGCTTCTTCGTAGCGATACGCAGCGATAAATCCTTTAGATGAATAATAAGCGGCTTTTCGAAAACGCGTGAAGCCCTTATGGTTTGGTATGGCGCTATCCTGTTGTAACTCTTCCTTCTCGGGTGAAAGCTGTTCGGACATTAGTCATCAATCTCTTCAGGTTCTATTGGTATACCAAATTCTTTGGCGATTTGTTTACACCACGTATTTAAGCGGGAGGCCGTAAGTTCAGACTGTTGATCTTCATCGATTGCCAAGCCGACAAATACATTTTCATTTTCCATATAGGCTTTGGAGGCATCGAATTCATATCCTTCCGCCGACCATCGCCCAACAATATTTGCACCGTTCTGCACAATAACTTCGTGCAACATCCCCATGGCATCTAAAAAGAAATCTCCGTAACCAAACTGATCTCCCAAACCGTATAACGCCACGGTTTTACCACTGAAATCGATTTCGTTCAGGTCATCCCAAAACTCTTCCCAGTCAGACTGTATCTGGCCAAAATCCCAAGTGGGAATACCGAGAATAAGTCGGTCGTATTGTGCAAAATCCATTTGAGTTGCGTCCGCGATATCCTTCACATCCAAGACATCTTCTCCAAAACGCTCCTGAATACGGTGCGCCACACTTTCAGTGTTTCCCTCATCACTACCGAAAAATAGGCCTATCTCTGCCACCACAACCTCGCTTAATCTATTTTTTAACGACGTACTTAAACTTACTACGTACGCCTACCAAAACCGGGCCGCATTGTCTCAATATCTTGCCGGAAATTCTATGAGAGAAGGCAAACCATCGCCGACTAAATATGGAATTCGGCTAAAAACTACCTGTCGTGGCGTCAAATTCTTGCCGGCGTTTTTTCAACTCATTTCCAGACACAGCTAACTTATTGTTTTGTATCGCTTTTTAATAACCATATTATTTGGCACAGTTTTAGCTATAGGCATGATAAAGGTGTGAACTAGATCAAAAAACGGTCATCACTCAAGCGATAGAACAAACGGGTTAGCAATTATGGTTACTTTAGCCTCATCACGTAATGAAGCCGATATTAAACGAATGCAAGAACATCGTGTGAACGGCTTCCCCGGAGAAAATGAACTAAAGGACCTGCAATTCAAACTGGCCAATAACCTGCAAAGCACGCTGGATATCCAAACCGCACTGGAACTCTTTTTTAACAACATTCAGGATGCGGTAAAGGTTTCAGGATTAACGTATTTGCATCCCACAGAAGACCTGGAGGTTTGTCTCGGTCGCCAGTGCCAACACCAGGCGCAATATAAAATTGCCTCGTCAAAATCCCAATTGGGCACAATTCTTTTCACCCGGGGCAAACGTTTCCTCGAAGGTGAACTCGCCCTATTGGAAATGTTTATCAGCGTTCTGTTTTATCCGTTGCGTAATGCCCTTCTCTATCGCGAAGCGTTGGAAAATTCCATGCGCGATACGCTTACCGGTATCGGCAATCGCGCAGCAATGGAACTGAGTTACGCACGAGAAATAAAACTGGCCCATCGTCATGAACAACCGTTGTCACTGTTATTAATTGATATTGATCACTTTAAACAAATTAACGATAACCTGGGTCATACCAACGGCGACAAAGTACTCAAACATGTTGTGCATTGCATACGTGAAAGCTTGAGGGAAACGGATCAGATTTTCCGTTTTGGCGGTGAAGAATTTGTTGTGCTCCTACATGGAACGGATCAGGAATCCGGTCGTCTGACCGCAGAACGCATTCGAATGAAAGTTGCCATGACGCCCATTTTTATTCGGGATGAAGAACAGTTCTGTTCCATCAGTTTAGGCATCAGTCAGCTACTTCAAACAGACACAACCGACAGTTTATTTGAACGTGCAGATAAAGCGCTATACCAGGCAAAACGCACAGGCAGAAATAAAGTGGTTACTGCAAGCCTGACTCAGCAAGAGTCATCTGCAAGCTAAAGTTTCAAAGCGATGGAGTTGTGAGAGTTTTGGTAGGGCTCTCATTCAGGGAAGGTTTTTTGGCCACTTGCTAGCAAGTGGCTTTTCTTTTTCTACGCAGTAACACAACATCTCAATCTAGGGTGATGACCACTTTTCCCACGTGCTTTGCTTTACCAAAATGCTCTATTGCCTTGATCGCATCGTCAAATGGATATGGGCCATCTATTACGGGCTTTAGTTTTTCTGCGTCAAACAAGTCCCCAACTAATCTCATATTCTTGTTCGGGATAAGTTTTAAAATATGCACATGTTTGCGACAAAAAAAACGAATAAAAAATGAAGCGCAGATCAATATCAACATACATGATAGGGAGCCACCGACAACAACATATTTACCATTAGGTTTAAGCGCACGAATGGCACTAAACACAGAACAGCTCATTTTGTTATCGAGAATTAAATCGTATTCTTTTCCCTGCTGGATAAAACTTTGCGTTTGGTAATCCAGCATATGATCGAAACCGATTGATGCCATAACCGGAAATTTGTCTTCACTATCCACACCGGTAATGGCTTTTACCCCAATGGCTTTGGCAATTTGAACACCAATTGTTCCCACTCCACCGCCAGCGCCGTTAATCAACACCTCTTGACCAGGCTGCACACCGCCAACATCCCGTAAACCCTGAGCGGCAAGCATTGATACATGAGGCATAGCCGCGGCCTGCTCGTAGGACATGTTATTTGGTATGGGCGTTAAAGAAGTTTCAGGAACGGCAACGAATTCTGCAAATCCACCAAAATTGTCTTCAGAGAGATCACCATAAACACGATCACCAAGATTAAAGTGAGTCACACGGCTGCCCATATTCACCACTTCACCAGCGATATCCACACCGGGAATTGTCACTTTTTTGGGTTTGAACAAACCAATAAGTAAACGAATGATGAAAGGTTTACCTGTGAGTAAACTCCAGTCCCAATCATTTACCGATGTGGCTTTAACTTTAACCAACACCTCATTGTCTTTCAGGTTTGGTGTTTCCACTTCTTTTATTGTTAAATCATCCGCTGATCCGTACTTGCTCATTACAACAGCTTTCACTGTTTCCCCCAATTTGGTCAGATTTAGATCGTAATTACAAATAAACCCTCACAAAACATAATAGTCAATCTGCAGTCAGTGTGACGGATTATTCCTCATCATCGGTATCTATATCACTTTCACCACCAAGAGCCGCAACCAGATCCCGAAGTAAGCCGGAAACCTCTGGAGCCATAATGGAAAAATCCAGATCAAACTGATCTGCTGCGCTGTCGACAGTAACGTCATCAGCTTTATCCTGAATAATATCCGTGAACTTTAATCGTTTTATTGCCAGTTGCTCATCGACAACACACTCGATTCCACCTTCCCAGGCCAGGGCCAGCTTACTGACCTGCATACCGGTTTTTAGATGGCTGACAATTTCTTCCGCAACCAAATCCTGGTTTTTACAGCGGATGATACCGGAGTCTTCACCCAGACCACGCAACTCACATTCCATACCAAATTCAAAGTGCTCCGGCTCATGGGACTGGGTTAACCATTCGGTCATCACCTGACGAGGTAAGTTTTTGGAAGCCAGCGGGAGAACCGATAAACGCCCCAAGCATTCCCTTAGACAGCTCATTAACTCTTCAGAACGCTTGGCGGAAGCGGCATCAATCACGAGTAAGCCTTCCTTGGGTGCAATATAGGCAAACTGCAACGACGACCGAGTAAACGCTTTAGGCAACAAAGTGAAAGTCGCCTCATCACGCATATCGCGCTTTTCCTTGCCCCCTACCTTCCGACCTTCATCCCGCTCTATTTGCTCTACCTGCTCTTCGACATACTCCTTAACCACCGCCGAGGGCAATACCCTCTCCTGACGTTTGGCACACACCATAATGTAGCCATTACACACGTGAACCAACAGATTACCATTACGTCCCAGGGGCGACACCCAGCCATAACTAAAGAGCTCCTGGCCAAAACATGGAGAAAATGGTTTTTTCTCCAAAAGCTCCTGAAGCTCTTCGGGTGAATATTTGAAGGGTTGAGTAAAACGGAAAACTTGGAGATTTTTAAACCACATTAAAATGAATTCTTTGATTGGATGAATGGAGTTTTGGATACCGTACTAAGGGTGGGAATTGTAACCGAAGTCATAGACTCGATTACACTACTACCTGCACACGGAAAAGCTGTTTATATTTTAACCTTATCTATATCTCAAAACAGATGAAACTGAGGCGATAAATTAATCATCAACAGCAGAATTAAAAACATACCGACCATTGCTCACTTCGACGTTGGGCGGAACGTTATTCAGATTAAAATACTCATACCCTTCTTTCAGATTCAACCAAAACCCATACCACTCATGTGAAGCATATGTTTGAAGGCGTTCCTGCTCAAGCATAAACGGGAATATATGTACTCGAACGAAAGGTTGACCTTGCTCCAATGCTGCAGCGGTCAAAGCATAAATTTCATTCATGTAGGTATTGGTCATGGCATAACATCCGATGGATACACAGTCTCCGTGTATCATCAGGTAATCACCGGTTCTCCCATGATATCTGTCATAGGTATTGGGATAACCCAAATTAAATGACAAATGAAAACGACTCCAAGGGTTTAAACGATCAGGGTTAACATAATAAAAACCTTCCGGAGCTTGATTATCACCTTGCCGTACTTTCGGCCCAAGCTCTCCAGAAAAGCTGCAGATATCATAGGTTTTAAACAACTCAAATTTTTTTGAAGCAGATTCAACCCAAAGCTCAAGTAAACCGGGATCTTTAAACACCCGAATAAATACTGGTGCACCGTATTGTAAACCCCGCTCGTGTAATGTTTTTGTTAAAGAAGGCCTGACTTGCTCAATTGATTTTTCAGCTCGGGGACTCGAAGGAAGAGTCACTCCAGTGACACTGTGACCCAAAAAGCCGATTAAAACAAATATAAAATAACGAACAATCAATCCTAACCTCACCATAATATTGAGATCATGTACTTGTCGGGCAAAAAAGAAAAGACACGAGAGAAGTTGTTAATATAGTTGGAACATAATGAACCATTTCGTATTCCAACTATTGAATAAAACTTTTAATTATTTATACATGAGACGAAGGGTTTTCTAACTACATGTTGCGGCATATTGTTTCCCAGTGAAAATATGCCTTTTTATTTCAATAGATAACTGGGAAAATCCCTTTTCACCCGTTCATCAAAACTCAATCAAATAAAAACCCGCTAACGTAAAAACAGCTGCTCATGATTACATCGAGAAGCATAAAACATCATTTAATTTTCGAAAGCAGATCAGGATTTTTAACCAGATTTCTTACCCCATGAGCATGATCTTCGTCGAACACATTTCCTTTACACCATTTGCCAACGGAATCGATATTCACTTTGATAACTTTTGGACGAACACTCCAGGTCACCTGAAAAGGCGAGCCCTTTTCGTTATATCCCGGTCCAGTGGTCGAACCCGCATATTCAACAGGTGTTCCCGTATTGCTGGGAATATTTAACGCCTGATGCAAGCCGTCTTTTTTTCCTAGCTGAGTTAACTGAATAAAATCACCAGCCTTTTCATCGTTCACCAGAACATATACTTGCGTCTCCACCCTTAATTGTGGATTCTTAATCGAGTCACTGAGGCATGCACCTAAAGTTGGCCCCGGATTTATCTGTGCCGATGAATGCACATAGTGCACTTCAATCGTATCCCCGGGGTATAAGCCACCATGTTCACTTGGGCAAATTTCATTTTTAACTGGAGATAACTCTGCCTTTGTCAGTTTTCCTGAATATTTGTAACCACTTAGATATCCGTGTCCATCTCCATTACCGGCATATTTAGTAAACTCACCGCCTTTGTGTTCGGCATTCTTATGAAAGTGTATATTACATAAGTTCATATCCGAATAGGCTGGTGCCTCGTTAAAAGTTATTTGGTTACGCCCTTTCACAGAATCGATATTTCTCGGAGACTGAGGCCCAAACCCCTTACCTTCAGTATTCTTTGCCAATTTTTCACGTTGCTCGGCGATAACTTTATTTGAAACTGATTTATGGCCGCTGGAATGCGCATCTTTCGCTAAAGCATTCAGTGGCATCGCTGCGACAGCAGCCAGGACTAGAAGTACATTCACCTTCATGGTTTCACCCCAATGGATTATTAGTAGACGCTAAAAGTATATCCCATGATTTGCCACTGTCTACGCGATAACATAGCGTTTATAGTCTTCATCTTTATATTTTTATTCGATTCCCAACCAAACTCATACTAATGACTTAAATAGAAACAGTGAACGCCAGCGGCATGGAGATACTCGAATAAACCGATAACTCTGTATATCTAAAAAAACATGACCGCTCTTGAGCAAATAATCATATTCAGACGTGATTTCGATTTAACACCCACTACGTTCAAAACAAGCTAATTTAAACAAATAATAAAAAAGGCGAGCCCTTTCGGACTCGCCTTTTTAAAAACTACTTGGCAATAAAACTTACCAGCCGGTAATTTCTTTCAAACCGTTACCAATGTCTGCAAGGCTACGAACAGTTTTTACGCCAGCATCTTCTAATGCAGCAAACTTCTCGTCAGCAGTACCTTTACCGCCAGAAATAATTGCACCCGCGTGACCCATACGTTTTCCAGGAGGCGCAGTTACACCAGCGATGTAGGAAACAACAGGCTTAGTGACATGCTCCTTGATGTAAGCTGCCGCTTCTTCTTCCGCAGTTCCACCAATTTCACCAATCATTACGATGGCTTCGGTTTGCTCGTCATTTTGGAACAATTCCAAAATGTCGATAAAGTTGGAACCAGGAATCGGATCACCACCAATACCAACACAAGTAGACTGACCAAAACCGTAATCCGTAGTTTGTTTTACCGCTTCGTAAGTCAAGGTGCCGGAACGGGAAACAATACCAACTTTACCTGGCTTGTGAATGTGACCAGGCATAATACCGATTTTACACTCACCCGGAGTAATCACACCTGGGCAGTTTGGACCAACAAGGCGTACACCTAATTCGTCACAACGTACTTTAGCGTCCAACATATCCAGCGTTGGAATACCTTCAGTAATACATACCACCAACTTTACGCCGCTGTTCGCAGCTTCAAGGATGGAGTCTTTACAGAAAGGTGCTGGTACATAGATAACAGAAGCGTCTGCACCAGTTTCGGCAACCGCTTCTTTCATGGTGTTGAACACAGGCAAACCTAGGTGAGTTTGACCACCCTTACCTGGAGTAACACCACCGACCATTTTTGTACCGTATTCAATAGCCTGTTCAGAGTGGAAGGTACCCTGTGAACCGGTAAAGCCTTGGCAAAGCACTTTAGTGTCTTTGTTAATCAATACGCTCATTTAAAAATTCCTCAAATTCGATTCAGTTGAAGCGTTCGCTAAACGAGCGCTATTAGCCTTTTGCTGCAGCAACAACTTGCTCAGCAGCATCAGTCAGGCTGTTTGCAGCAATAATGTTCAAGCCACTGTCTGCAAGAACTTTTGCACCCAAGTCTGCGTTGTTACCTTCAAGGCGAACCACCACAGGTACTTTTACGCCGACTTCTTCAACTGCACCGATAACACCTTCGGCGATCAGGTCGCAACGAACGATCCCACCAAAAATATTAATCAATACGGCTTTTACATTTTCATCCGAAAGGATAATTTTGAACGCTTCCACAACACGCTCTTTAGTCGCACCACCACCTACGTCAAGGAAGTTTGCTGGCGCACCACCATGAAGTTTCACGATGTCCATGGTTCCCATTGCCAAACCGGCACCGTTCACCATGCAACCGATGTTGCCATCTAATGCTACGTAGTTAAGCTCCCACTTAGCCGCATGGGCTTCACGCTCATCTTCCTGAGATGGATCGTGCATTTCTTTTAGCTTTGGTTGACGGTACAGCGCGTTACCATCGATGTTAACTTTCGCGTCTAAGCAGTGAAGATCACCTTCTGGTGTGATAACGAGAGGGTTGATTTCCAATAGAGCCAGGTCTTTTTCCTGGAACATTTTGGCCAAACCAAGGAAGATCTGAGTGAACTGCTTAATTTGCTTGCCTTCCAAACCAAGTTTAAAGGCCATTTCACGCGCTTGATAAGGCTGTGCACCAACAAGCGGGTCGATTGTTGCTTTCAGAATTTTCTCAGGCGTTTCTTCCGCAACTTTCTCGATTTCAACACCACCTTCAGTGGATGCCATGAATACAACACGGCGACTTGAGCGGTCGACAACCGCACCAAGGTATAGCTCTTGTGCAATATCGGTACATGTTTCTACCAAAATACGGCTAACTGGTTGACCATTTTCATCTGTTTGATAGGTAACCAGATTTTTGCCTAGCCACTGCTTAGCAAACTCTTCGATTTCTGCCTTGGTAGTAACCAGTTTCACACCGCCCGCTTTACCGCGACCACCTGCGTGAACCTGAGCTTTAACAACGAAGCTGTCGCCGCCCAAAATGTCGGCTGCATTCGCCGCTTCTGCAGGAGTTTCAGCAGCAATGCCTTTTGATACTGGCAAGCCATACTCGGCAAATAGTTGTTTGCCTTGGTATTCATGTAAATTCATGTGTCAAATCCGTCCGTATTGAACAATTTGTAATTTGAAATGACCGGAGTTTCCACCAAAAAGAAACCCTTAAGCCACGAACTTTGCCCCCGGTAATGATTGATTACTGAGGATAACCGTTAAGGGCGGCCCTAAAAATGTGGTTCGACTACCTGACAGAACGACGATTTTTAGCGCAACCCTTAGCCTGATCTTGATAAGAGCAGGACTTTTTCGAGCTGCATTTTACACAAAGCGCTCCAAAAATGGAGTTTTATAAAATGCAAATGGGGCAAAAGATGCCCCATAAAAATTAAAACTGTATGAAAGAATTACTTTTTGCGCTTACGGTTTGGCATGTGGATCGCGTGACCGTTAACTGCAAGTGCCGCTTCCTTCACCGCTTCAGAGAACGTTGGATGGCCAAATACTGTCATACCGATATCTTCCGCACTGGAACCAAACTCCATAGCAATCGCAACTTGCTGTACCAAGTCCGCAGCATTAGGACCCACAATGTGACAACCCAATACGCGGTCTGTCTCAGCGTGAGCAATCATCTTCACAATACCTTCGGCTTCGTCAGCAGCAACCGCTCGACCGATAGCGATAAATGGGAAAACACCAATGTTGTAGGGTTCACCGTCGGCCTTGATTTGTTCTTCGGTACGACCTACGGAAGCGATTTCAGGGTGGGTATAGATCACGTTAGGAATGATGTCGTAGTTCATCACAGGCTTTTGACCGGCGATACGTTCAGCAACCATCACACCTTCTTCTGAACCTTTATGCGCAAGCATAGGACCACGCACCACGTCACCAATTGCCCATACCCCAGGTGCGCTGGTTGAACAAAGGTCGTTAACGTAGATAGAACCACGCTCATCCAGATTCACACCAGAGTCTTCAGCCAACAAACCGTCAGTGAATGGGCGACGGCCAACGCAAACAATAAGTTTGTCGAAAGTGACGTTGGACTCATTACCATCTTTGTCCATGTAGGTCACTTCAACTTCTTTCTTCTTACCAGAACCTTTTACTTCAGAAGCCGTTACGCGACACCCTAGACGGATATCCAAACCTTGCTTACCAAAGATTTTCAGCGATTCTTTTGCTACCTGCTGATCCATCATCGCCAGGAAAGAATCCATGGCTTCAAGCAAAACAACTTCAGAACCCAGACGACCCCATACGGAGCCCAACTCCAAACCAATTACACCTGCACCAATAACGCCAAGACGCTTAGGCACTTCCTGGAATTCCAATGCACCGGTTGAATCAACGATAGTGTCGTGGTCGATTTTTGCAACGGGGATATCAACAGGCACAGAACCGGAAGCGAGAATAACGTTCTCCGCGTCCAGGATAGTTTCTTTACCTTCGTTATCGGTAAATTGAACCTTGCGGTTAGCCAGCAATTTACCAGTCCCGTATAGGGCAGTCACTTTGTTGGACATGAACAAACCAGCAATACCACCAGACATTTGTTTAACAATTTTGTCCTTACGAGCAATCATTTCTGGCACATCGATACTCACTTTACCAACGGAAATACCATGGCCTTTATATGCCTGGTGAGCTTCGTGATATTTGTGAGAAGTATCAAGCAAGGCTTTTGATGGGATACACCCGACGTTAAGGCAAGTACCACCATTTACTCCCTTCCCTTCTTTGTCTTTCCATTTTTCGATACAGGCAGTTTTTAAACCTAACTGTGCAGCGCGAATCGCTGCCACGTAACCCGCTGGCCCAGAACCGATTACAATAACGTCATATTTGTCGGACATATGTGCATCCCCAAAGTGTTTAGCGAAGCTCTCGGTATAACGGAGAGCTCATTTCAAATTTAATTAATACAGCTCGAGACGAAATTAGATTTCCAGCAAGATTCGAGCAGGATCTTCCAGCATATCTTTTATTGCAACCAGGAATTGAACAGCTTCCTTTCCATCAATAATACGGTGGTCGTATGACAAAGCTAAATACATCATTGGGAGTATTTTTACTTCACCATCCACCGCCATTGGACGCTCCTGGATTTTGTGCATACCAAGAATGGCTGCCTGTGGAGGGTTCAAAATAGGCGTCGACATAAGCGAACCAAATACACCACCGTTAGTAATGGTGAAGGTTCCGCCTGTCATTTCTTCAATACTTAGTTTGCCGTCACGAGCACGCAAGCCGAAATCACGAATACCGGACTCAACATCCGCCAGGCTCATGTGCTCAGCGTTTCTCAACACTGGAACAACCAAGCCTTTTTCAGTGGATACTGCAACACCGATATCTTGATAGCCGTGGTATACGATGTCGTTGCCATCAATAGAAGCGTTTACTGAAGGAAGTCGACGAAGCGCTTCCACAGCCGCTTTAACGAAAAAGCCCATAAAACCAAGACGCGTACCGTTATGAGACTTCTCAAATTGATCCTTATATTTTTTGCGAAGCTCCATAACCGGTGCCATGTTCACTTCGTTAAAGGTTGTCAACATTGCCGTAGACTGGGTCACATCCAACAGACGCTCAGCAATACGTGCACGCATACGGGTCATTGGCACACGCTTTTCAACACGCTCGCCCGCAGGAAGCTCTAGCGCAGGCGCAGGTTTAGCTGCAGGTGCCGCAGCAGGAGTGGAGGCTTTAGCCACTGGCGCAGGTGCCGCTGGTGCACCATTCTTAATAAAGTTGGTGACGTCTTCTTTAGTGACACGACCACCCTTACCTGTACCAGGTACCTGGGCAATATCAATGCCCCTTTCCTGAGCTAATTTAGCCGCTGCAGGGTTAACTAACTGACCACCGGAATCAGAACTCTCTGCGGGAGCGGCTTCACTGGAAGCAGCACCTGCAGCGGGAGCTGAAGCGGCGCCTTCAACAAATTTGGCGATCACTTCGTTACTGAGAACAACATCGCCCTCGCCCTTAATAACCTCAGAAATCGAGCCATCTGCAGGAGCGACAACTTCAAGAACAACTTTATCTGTCTCGATATCAACGATTAATTCATCACGAGAAACGGCTTCACCTGGTTGTTTGTGCCAAGTGGCGATCGTGCCATCCTGAACGGATTCTGGGAAAGTGGGTGCTTTAATTTCTATTGTCATTTCCTGATATGTCCTTCTACTTAAGGCTCAATTAAATTCGCTAAATTCTTTAATTAAAATAAAAACTACACGGTAGTGTCTAACGCGGCATCAACAAACTTGTGCTGTTGATCCAAGTGCGTCGACATATAACCTGCTGCCGGAGCTGAAGACGCCGAACGGCCGGCATAACGCAAGAATGCATCATCACCACTCACACGCTCGACTACTCGTCTCATCCAATGCTGGCTGGTATACCATGCACCCTGATTCATCGGTTCTTCTTGACACCAGATGACATCGGTTACATGAGAATAGGGTTCCAGCGCTGCCTTCAGATCTTCTTCCGGGAACGGATAAAGCTGTTCAATTCGGAGAATTGCCACATCTTTCTGTTCACGTTCATCACGCGCTTCCTGCAAGTGGTAGTAAACCTTACCACTACATAAAACAACACGCTTGACGTCTTTTGGTTCGACAGAGTCGTCTGCCAACACGGTTTCAAATTTACCGTTTGCCAACTCTTCCAAAGAAGACACCGCACTCTTGTGACGAAGTAATGATTTAGGACTCATTACAACCAATGGACGGCGCATAGGACGAATAGCCTGACGGCGAATCATATGGAACACCTGGGCTGGTGTAGTTGGCACACAAACCTGAATATTGTGTTCAGCACACAACTGCATAAAGCGCTCAAGACGAGCGGATGAATGCTCTGGCCCCTGGCCCTCATAGCCGTGAGGTAACAACATGGTTAAACCGCTCAAACGGCCCCACTTATGCTCACCACTGGTAATAAACTGGTCAATAACAACCTGCGCACCATTGGCAAAATCACCGAATTGCGCTTCCCAAATGACCAGGCCATTTGGTGAAGTTGTGGAATAGCCATACTCAAATGCCAGTACTGCTTCTTCAGATAGGAAGGAGTCATAAATATCGAAGTTTGGCTGATTTTCTTCGACATGCTGTAAAGGGATATAGTAGTCGCCATCTTTCTGGTTGTGCACGACTGCATGACGGTGGGAGAAGGTTCCTCGACCAACATCCTGACCGGTAATTCGAACACGGTAGCCTTGCTTTAACAATGTGGCATAAGCCAGAGTTTCTGCAGCACCCCAGTTTAATTGCAATGCACCGCCGGCCATTTTGCGACGGTCATCATAGATTTTCGCTACCTGACGTTGAACCTGAACACCGTCAGGAATATGGCTGACTTCATCGGCCAGAGCCTGCAGGTCACTCAAGTCATAACCAGTGTCAGCTGGCGTCACCCAATCGTGACCAATATAAGGAGACCAGTCGACAAATAGTGAAGAGTCCGGCTCACTGACCAAACCTCGGGCAACATATTCACCGCGATCCAAAGAGGAGCGGTAATCGTTAGCCAGGGTGTCACTTTCTTCTTGTGTTAACACACCTTCTTCGACCAATTGCTCGGCATATATTGTTCGAGTGGTTTTATGTGCTCGAATCGCTTTATACATAAGCGGTTGTGTTGCAGAAGGCTCATCTGTTTCGTTGTGACCACGACGACGATAACAAACCAGATCAATGACCACGTCTTTTTTGAATTGGTAACGGTAATCCGCAGCCAGGTTAGCAACAAATGCAACAGCTTCGGGGTCATCGCCATTAACGTGGAAAATCGGGGCTTCAACCATTTTCGCCACATCGGTAGAGTAAATGGTTGAACGCGCATCTTCTTTCTTGCTCGTAGTGAAGCCAACTTGGTTATTCACCACGACGTGGACAGTTCCGCCGGCTTTATAGGCACGGGTTTGTGACATCTGGAAGGTTTCCATGACCACACCCTGACCTGCGAACGCAGCATCACCGTGAATAACCACAGGCACAACCAGATCACCTTTCGCATCCTCTCGACGGTCTTGGCGGGCACGCACAGAGCCCTCGACAACCGGAGCAACAATCTCCAAATGCGACGGGTTAAAGGCCATGGCCAAGTGCATTTCACCACCTGGCGTCATCACGTTGGATGAGAAACCCTGGTGGTACTTAACATCGCCTGAGGTATCAACCAGCTTTTTACCTTCGAACTCGTCGAATAGATCAACCGGGTTTTTACCAAAGATATTCACCAGCGTATTAAGACGCCCACGATGCGCCATACCCAGTACCATTTCTTTGGCACCGTATTGGCCTGCACGTTGAATCAACACATCTAACAATGGAATTAAGCTTTCACCACCTTCCAGGCCGAAGCGCTTAGTACCAGGGAATTTGGTATCCAGGTGACGCTCCAAACCTTCAGCTGCGGTCAGGCGGTTAAGAATGTTTAACTTACCTTCTTGAGTAAAGTCCGGAGTCGACCGAGTGCTCTCAAAACGATGTAATAACCAGTTACGCTCATCAAAATTATTGATGTGCATAACTTCAACACCGATGTTGTGACAGTAAGTTTTTTCAAGATCTTTGATAATGTCCGCTAACTTGGCTTCCTTGTATCCGAAAGACAAATCACCTGTCTGGAATACAGAATCCAGGTCAGCAACATTTAATCGATGATAATCAAGACGCAAGTCAGGTGTCTCTACACGCTCAAGCAATCCCAACGGGTCAATATTGGCTTTACGATGGCCACTAAGACGATAGGAATTGACCAGCTGAACAACTTCAACTTGCTTTCTCTCATGAGCGATGTCACCGGAACCCGTGCCTGGTGCAATCACAGGACGAGCGCGATTACGCCCAATTAGTTCGAAATGCTCAATAATTTCTGAATGAGCTACGTCATTACCAACAGAACCATTTACCCGAGGCAGCTGGTCAAAATAATTACGCCACTCTTCCGAAACGGAATTAGGATCACGAAGATATTCCTCGTACATCTCTTCTACGTATGCAGCATTACCTCCTGATATATGTGAGGTGCTCCATAATTGTTCCATAATGCTTTCTTGCATTGTTGCCCACCGTAAACAAAGCTCTTATTTAGTAGTATTTATGAGCTTTTAGTTCTTACTAAATTCTCTCTGTACTGAAAAAAACACCTTTCAGTATAGGAGATATCCAGACACACCAAAAAAGCGCGATTCCACAACCATTGCTAACCCAAAAGGTAAAACAAAGCATATGCGGAAACGCACTTCCTTAGTGCTGCTATTTAATCGCTGGTAAGCCTGCCAGCTTTTGAGCCCCAGCTCTAGCGAGTATACCCTTAGCGTGGTGTTGTTAACACTATTAACGTGTTTAAACTTTTAGGTGCCGCGCTGAAGTAGCATTCCGCGTATGTGTCCGATCGCTTTGGTTGGGTTCAAACCTTTTGGACACACATCTACACAGTTTTGAATCCCATGACAACGAAATACGCTGAAAGGATCATCCAGTTTTGCCAGACGCTCAGTTGTTGCAGTATCACGGCTATCAGCCAGGAAACGATACGCCTGCAATAAACCAGCAGGACCAATAAATTTGTCCGGGTTCCACCAGAAAGATGGGCAGCTAGTTGAGCAACACGCACACAGAATACATTCATATAAGCCGTCCAGTTTTTCCCTGTCTTCAGGTGACTGGAGGCGCTCAATAGCCGGAGCCGGAGTATCGTTTTGCAGGAATGGTTCAATTTTGCGGTATTGAGCGTAAAACTGTGACATGTCGATAATTAAATCTCGAATCACAGGTAAGCCCGGTAACGGACGCAATACCAACTTATTGTTTTTTACACAATCGGACAGCGGCGTAATACACGCCAGTCCATTTTTTCCTGATATGTTTAATCCGTCAGAACCACAGACGCCTTCACGGCAGGAACGACGGTAAGTGAGTGTTGGATCCTGCTCTTTTAGCATTTCAAGAACATCCAACACCATAAGGTCCTTGCCTTGCGTATCCAATTCATAGGATTTCATGTAAGGCGCAGAATCTGTTTCAGGGTTGTATCTATACACTTCTACTTTTAGCATTTTTTTACCCTATCACTCTTTGTGAGAGCTTTATATTCGCAATTATTCTCGTAGTAGCCCGAGGTACCTATTTATACCCTAACCGATAAATTAATAGGTACGCTCTTTTGGCTCAAAAGCTTCAACAGTTTTTGGTGCAAAATTAACTGCGCGCTTACCCACTCGTTTTTCACCAGGGAAATACAGTGAGTGGCACAGCCAGTTTTCATCATCACGCTTTTGATAGTCTTCACGAGCGTGGGCACCACGAGATTCTTTACGTTCCTCAGCAGCAATAGCGGTAGCTTCTGCCACTTCAAATAGGTTTTGGACTTCAAGCGCCTCAATTCGTGCGGTATTGAATGCACGACTCTTATCAGCAAGACACAAATTGTCGACACGCTCGCGCAAGGCAGCCAATTTCTCAATACCCTGCTGCATAAACTCACCTTTACGGAATACACCAAAGTGGTTCTGCATAATATTTTGCAAATCTTTTCTTACCGCTGCAGCAGACTCACCTTCAGCTGCTGACTCCAGCTTGTTCAGACGAGACATCGCCGCTTCGATATCACTATCAGAAGGCTCACGCGCTTCAATACCTTCACGCAAAGCTTTCTCGATAAACATACCGGATGAACGACCAAATACAACCAGGTCAAGCAATGAGTTGCCGCCCAAACGGTTGGCCCCGTGAACAGACACACATGCTACCTCACCACAGGCGTAGAAACCGTCAATGACCTTGTCACCGCCACTCTCATCAGACGTCAGCGCCTGACCGTGAACATTGGTTGGAATACCACCCATCATATAGTGACAGGTTGGTACAACGGGAATAGGTTCTTTCACCGGATCTGCGTGAGCAAAGGTACGGGACAGCTCAAGAATACCAGGCAGACGCTGATTGAGAGTTTCCGCTCCAAGATGATCAAGCTTCAAATAAACATGATCGCCATTGGGGCCACAACCTCGACCTTCCAGTATTTCCAAAACCATAGACCGGGCAACCACATCACGGCCCGCCAAGTCTTTCGCGTTGGGAGCATAACGCTCCATAAAACGTTCGCCGTCTTTATTAATGAGGTAACCACCTTCACCACGGCAACCTTCTGTTACCAATACACCAGCACCAGCAATACCGGTTGGGTGGAACTGCCACATTTCGATGTCTTGTACAGGGAAGCCTGCACGCAACGCCATACCAACACCATCACCCGTATTAATGTGAGCATTGGTTGTAGAAGCATAAATACGTCCGGCACCACCTGTAGCAAATACTGTTGCCTTGGATTTAATGAAAACAACTTCACCGTCTTCCATATTGATGGCAACCACACCACACACAACGCCGTCCTGGTTTTTGACGATATCAACCGCAAACCACTCATTCAGAAACACGGTGTCGTTTTTAACATTGCCCTGATAAAGAGCATGCAAAAGTGCATGACCGGTACGGTCTGCAGCAGCACAAGTACGAGCCGCCTGACCACCTTTACCAAAGTCTTTAGACTGACCACCGAATGGGCGCTGATAAATTCGACCTTCCTCAGTACGGGAGAATGGCAGCCCCATATGCTCTAGTTCAAACACCGCTTCTGGACCAACAGAACACATATATTCAATTGCATCCTGATCGCCGATATAGTCCGATCCCTTAACCGTGTCATACATGTGCCAACGCCAATCGTCGTTTGGATCTGCACTGGCAATTGCGCAGGTAATCCCACCCTGGGCAGAAACTGTATGTGAGCGAGTTGGAAATACTTTGGTAATTACCGCTGTTTTATAGCCGGATTGCGCCAACTGCAATGCTGCACGCATACCTGCACCACCGCCACCAACGACGATACCGTCAAAAGAAATTGTTCTCATATTCGCCATTGTTTACAGCCCCCACAAAATTTCAACACCCCAAACGAGGTAGGTAAATGTCACTAATGCATAGATAGATAAGGCAATAATTCGAAGCACTACTGCTTTACCACCCATCATTCTTTCGGTGACATAATCTGTGAGCACACCCCACAAACCTATCCAGCCGTGAGCCGCTGTTGCTATTAATACGAGTAAACTAAATACACGCATCCAGAGTTGAGAATACAGGCCGGACCACACTTCGTAGGTCAGCTCAGGTGTTGTCACAATAAAGGCAACGATGAAAACAGAATATGCCGCCAATACGACAGCACTAAAACGTTGAATAATCCAGTCGGAAAGACCGCTTCGGCTAAAGCTTGTTGCTGCAGTTACCATATCCATACCCCCGCTAAAACAATAAGTACAATGGAGAAGAACAAGGCGATTTTGGCGCTCAATTTGCCACCTTCCAGTGACTCGCCAATACCCATGTCCATGATCAGGTGTCGAACACCAGCCACAAAGTGGTATGCCAAAGCAGCTAAAACACCCCACAAAATAATTTTTGCGAAAGGCGCAGTTAAAATTTCTTTTAATGAATCAAAACCTTCTTGAGAAGAAAGGCTCGTATCAAGCATCCATAAAAGGATGAGTACACCAGCAAGCAATACAACGCCAGACACCCTGTGCAAAATCGACACATAGGCTGTAACGGGTAACTTGATAGTGGAGATATCCAGATTAACAGGTCTGTTTTTATTCACGGTTTTATCTCACCTTTTTTTTTATTCGGCAAAACTCTTCGCTTGTTAGCATAAACAATCCTTGCAAAAAAGCATTCGATCTAACGAATACTCGATCACTACAGATAGAATTTATTAAACTTGTGAAGGGTTACGCAACAAAATCTGGGTCGGATTGCGCGTAAATGCACAGTTATTGGGCAACTCAGAACGCGCGAATTATAGTGACGCGGTCTATAAATTACAAACACCCATAAGGGCTTACGTCCACTTTTGCCAAAACTTCCCCCTTCACGTAGTACAGTTTTTAAACAGCTCTTATGCATAGAGTATTTTTTATGCAGAATCGAATAAATTTTAGCCAGAAATCGCATTTTTTTTATGATTTGCTTGCCTTAAATCGAATCGAAAGCGTTGTCAGGGCTGCACCGGGCGAATAGTTCACTCTATAATACGTCTCTGTGCAACTAGACGTATGTCTGATTGACATACATCCTTGGGTTCGTATAGTTTTGCGCACCCAAATCTTACAAAGAGCTTATCCTTCGTGGTGTCCTACCCTCAAAAGGGGTTAGGGTGGCTCAAATAACAACAATTTATTTAACGTAACAGGAGTCCCTAATGACTGATAAGAAGGCAACCCTTACGGTCGATGGTTTGGACGAATCCATTGAATTGCCAGTTTACTCTGGCACCCTAGGCCCAGATGTCATTGATGTAACCGCTCTTACTGGAAAAGGCTACTTCACGTACGACCCGGGGTTTATGTCAACCGCATCATGCGACTCAGCCATTACCTATATCGACGGTGGCAAAGGCATTCTCCTTCATCGTGGCTATGCCATTGATGACCTTGCAGAAAAATCAAACTACCTTGAAACCTGCTACCTTCTACTCCACGGGGAACTCCCATCCAAAGCAGAATACGATGAGTTTGTTGAAATTATTACGACTCATAGCATGGTGAACGAGTCAATTAGCCGCTTTATTAAGGGCTTTAACTATGACGCTCACCCAATGGCAATGATGTGTGGTGTTGTAGGCGCTTTATCCGCGTTTTACCACGACTCTCTAGACATCAATAACCCCCGCCACCGCATTATTTCTGCTCATCGCTTAATTGCTAAAATCCCGACCATCGCTGCAATGTGCTACAAGCATTCGAAGGGCGAACCGTTCATGTATCCTCAGAACAACATGAGCTATTCAGAAAACTTCCTTCACATGATGTTTGGCACCCCCTGCTCGGCACCAGACGTTAACCCCGTTCTTGCCAGAGCAATGGATAAGATTTTCTTATTGCATGCTGACCACGAGCAAAATGCTTCAACGTCTACTGTTCGTTTGGCAGGTTCTTCAGGTGCCAACCCGTTTGCATGTATTGCTGCCGGTATTGCAACCTTATGGGGCCCTGCTCATGGTGGTGCAAACGAAGCGGTACTGAACATGCTTGAGCACATCGGTGACGTAAGCAATATCGACAAGTTTGTTGCGAAAGCAAAAGACAAAGATGACCCATTCCGTTTGATGGGCTTCGGTCACCGTGTATATAAAAACTTTGACCCTCGCGCCAAAGTGATGAAAGAAACCTGTGACGAAGTACTGACTGAACTTGGCATCACTGATGATCCATTGTTGAACATCGCCAAGCGTCTGGAAGAAATTGCATTGAGTGATGAGTACTTCATCGAGAAGAAACTCTATCCAAATGTGGATTTCTATTCCGGTATCATCATGAAAGCGATCGGTATTCCTACTGATATGTTCACAGTGATTTTTGCCACTGGCCGAACTGTTGGCTGGATCGCTCACTGGCACGAAATGATTACTCAAGGCTACCGTATCGGTCGTCCTCGTCAGCTTTATACGGGTGAAGTTAAGCGTGATCTAACGCCTATCGATTCACGTAAAAGCCACGAGACCAGCTTCTGATTTTCAAAGCCAATGACTAAAAAACCGCGCTAATGCGCGGTTTTTTTTGTTCTTATTTTTTAACTGCCTGCCTTAAAGGTGCCTTCCCCGCTAGCTGGTCGTTCACCCGCTTCCACTGTGGCAAGCTGTTCATACTATTTGCACTCAGCTTTTTGCCCCGCTCTTTCGCCAGCCAGATGCCGCTGCCACTAAAACTGTATACGGGAACTAAATCCTGTCTCTGCGAGGCCGGTTTTATGGATTGATCAATATTGTCCAGAATAAGTGGCTCTGCTCCCGGCGTTTCATAGTAGGCTAACACCATATGCGCCTGGTTATAGGTCTTCGATTTAACATAGGTAATGCGTAGCTTCTGCGGGTCGACCATAGTTTCCAGCAAGGTAAAATATTTACCAATAGAAAAATCTTCGCAATCTCCACCATTAGACGCGAGAGTTTCGATTGGAGTCGCCCAATAATCCTCCTCCCCCCAATGCTCCAGATCGGTCACCCATTCCACCTGATTGAAAAACGTATTCGCGTGATTGAGCTTTAAGGATTCTTTGATTTCGCTATTTTGCCGATCCGCTTGCATCAAATTACCCCAACTCGCAACACGATGTTTCGCTTCTTCGCCATACAGAGCTTCCACCGCGCTCAATTGGGCAGAATCGATGAGTAAGCGCACACCTGTTGCGCCAAGAGCCGATATCGAACAAAAAAACAACAATGCAATCAGGGTTGTTTTCCTGGAAAAGTGAAACTTTTGAGGAATCATTTTCTGAGTATAGATAGCATCGTCAGCAAACCTTGAAATTTAGCTGAAGAATCTTATATTTTTTGCGGTTAAGTTACGGAACAATATAGCATTTTCAGTAATCAAACCGCTCGGAGAAAAACCAAGTTGATAAGAAAAATTATTACAACGCATTAGGAGCTATCAATGATAAAAGCAACAAATGTCAGCCGGCGCTACGGTGATTTTGTGGCGGTAGAGGACGCTTCCTTTGCTATAGGCCACGGTCAAATTGTTGGCTTACTCGGTCATAATGGCGCAGGAAAAACCACGATCATGAAAATGATCACAGGATACCTGGAACCCAGCTCGGGAGTAATAGAAGTCGACGGCAATAATGTCGAAAACCAAGCCGAAACAGTGCAATCCTGTATTGGCTATTTGCCGGAAAGCTTACCTGTCTACCCAGAAATGACCGTGGTCGACTACTTGGTTTACTGTGCACAAATGCGTGGTATTGATTCAAGCAATATTGATCAACAAGTAAAGAATGTTATTGATAAAACCCAACTGCATGAGAAAGCATTGAATCCAATCGCCACACTTTCTCGAGGCTATAAACAGCGTGTAGGTGTTGCACAAGCATTGATCCACAACCCCAAAATACTCATTCTCGACGAACCAACGAATGGTTTGGATCCGCAACAAACACGTGCTATGCGCGACCTGATTCGCGAATTAGCAAAAACAACAACGGTGATTTTATCCACACATATTATGCAAGAGGTCGATGCCCTCTGTGACAGAGTGATTATTCTGGAAAATGGAAAAATCGCAGTCGATGAATCCCTTGCAAACTTACGCATTTCCGACAAAATCCAACTGGTATCCGATATCAATCCTGCAGAACTTGCCTCTCACCTGGACAATCACAGAATTGACATTCTGGAGGAAGAAGAGAGAAATCACTATCAGATTAAACTGAATAATGGTGACAACGCTGAAGACCTCTGCGCGCACATTGCAGAGACCCTGATTCAAAACGGCCATAAAGTTTATTCACTTAACCCGATCCAACGGGACCTGGAACTGGTATTTCGAAATAGTCACCAAGAAAAGGAGTTAAACGATGCTGCTTAATTCCAACCTGAATAAAATTGCACGCAAAGAACTCAATTTATTTTTCTCATCCCCAATCGCCTACTTATTCCTGGGTGTATTTGTTGCCATCACCTTATTTGTGTTTTTCTGGGGAGAGTCCTTCTTCGCTCGAAACATTGCTGATGTTCGCCCGATGTTTGAATGGATGCCCGTACTACTTATTCTCCTGAGTGCAGCATTAACCATGCGCATGTGGAGTGAAGAAAGACGTAGCGGCACGCTGGAACATGTCATCACACTTCCCGTGAACCCCTGGCAATTTGTACTCGGTAAATTTGCCGCCTGTAAGACACTACTTGTCATTGCCCTGGCACTCACTCTGCCCTTACCCATTACCGTTTCCTTAATGGCCAATTTAGATTGGGGGCCAGTGATCAGTGCCTATATCGCAACCATTTTATTGGGCTCATCCTATTTAGCGATTGGCTTATTTGTTTCCTCTCGCAGCGACAACCAAATTGTTAGTTTGATTATTACTGTATTGGTTTGCGGCGTATTTTATATGCTTGGATCACCCACAATTACCGGATTATTCGGTAATGAAGGCGGCGAGTTATTACGCGCATTTGGATCAGGCTCACGATTTGAATCCATTACCCGCGGGGTAATTGATATTCGAGACCTGGTGTACTACTTGTCAATTACCATTATCTTTTTAACACTAAACCGCTACACACTGGAAAAAGACCGATGGGCATCGGATGGTGACAAAGCACATCACACTCGCTGGAAACTCTATGCTGGCCTTATCATCGTAAATGCTATTGTGGCGAATGTCTGGTTAGCGCCCTTGGGTAAACTTCGCATCGATACCACCGAAGGAAAAATATTTTCCATTAACGATGCAACACGGAATTACCTCGCACAATTACAAGAACCATTACTGATTCGCGGTTACTTCAGTGCCAAAACCCACCCTCTTTTGGCTCCTCTCGTACCTGAAGTTCAGGATTTACTCAAAGAATATCAAGCTGAAGCAAAAGGCAATATTCGCATTGAGTTTATTGACCCAGCCAAAAACGCAGAAGCCGAAGAAGAAGCCGGAAGCAAATACGGTATTCGCCCAACGCCTTTCCGCGTCGCGGATCGGTATCAGGCCGCCGTAGTGAACTCCTACTTTAACCTGTTGATTCAATATGGCGATGAATACAAAGTATTGAGCTTCAGTGATTTAATTGAGGTGAAATCTGGCAGCACAACCGATATCGAAGTTAAACTGCGTAACCCGGAATACGATATCACCAATGCGATTAAGCAAGTGCTTTACGCATATCAGTCCGGTGGGAATTTATTTACCAGTATTCAAGACAATATCCAATTTACCGGTTACATATCCAAACCCAAACGTTTACCGGAATCCCTCGCCAAGTTTGTTCCTGATTTACAGCAAACACTGCTAGCCACACAAACAGAAAGCGAAAATAAATTCAGTTTCGATATTATTGACCCGGATGCAAATGGCGGCATTGTTGCCACACAAATTCAGGAAGATTTTGGTTTTCAACCTATGGCGTCCAGTTTATTTGATACCAATACATTCTATTTTTATTTGGTATTGAGTAACGGCGACTTGAATATTCAAATCCCTTTACCGGATGACTTATCGAAAGAAGGTTTCGAACGCACACTAGAAGCCGGATTAAAACGCTTTGCATCCGGCTTCACCAAAACTATTGGCCTTGTGGCACCGCAAGTAAACCCATATGCCGCACAAATGGGACAACCTGTCGGAGCAAGCTTTCAGGTATTACAACAAAGCCTAAGCGAAAATATGACGGTGAAAAATACCGATATTTCGTCTGGCAAAGTACCTGAAGATATTGATCTGCTAGCGATCATGTCACCGGAAAATCTTTCCCCTAAAGCGGTATTCGCCATTGACCAGTTCTTAATGCAAGGCGGCACAGTGGTTATCGCCAGCTCGCCGTTTCAAGCGACCTTCAGTCAACAGGGGCTAAATGCATCGCGTATCACTTCGGGCCTTGAACCATGGCTGGCACATCACGGAATCACTCTGGAACCCAAGTTTGTTCTGGACACACAAAGCACCGCCTTCCCGGTTCCAGTGAATCGCCAAGTGGGTATGTTTACCGTTCAGGAAATGGCTATGGTGGACTACCCTTACTTCGTTGAAGTACGGGAGCAAGGCTTAAATGCTGACAACCCTGTTACAGCAAACACGCCGGAAATAACCATTCCCTGGGCAAGTCCGATAAGCATCAATGCCGATAAAAATGCGCAACGTACCGTTGAAGAATGGATCAAGAGTTCACCGTCAAGCTGGTTAAGCGACGATATGGCCATCGGCCCTGATACCGGCGAAAACGGGCTCAGTAAATTCAACCCCGGAGAAGCAAAAGGAGAGCAAGTTCTTGCGGCGATGGTGAGTGGTAGCTTTAACTCATACTACACCGATAAGGAGTCCCCTCTTTTAGCGAAAGAAGAAGCAAAGACAGAGACGACCGAAGAAAATGACGAAACCGATAAACCGGAAGAAGTGATTAGCAGCATTATTAAACACTCTTCTGAATCGGCAAAAATAATCGTGCTGGCATCCAACAGTTTTGCCGAAGACCGTATAACCGGCGTCATGAGTTCAATGCAAGGCAACCAATATGCTGCACCATTTCAATTACTTGCCAGCACAGCGGAATGGAGTCTGGAAGACCAAGGGCTGTTAAGTATTCGAGCCAGAAGTCATTTCAATCGCACATTACCACCGCAGTCGATTGAGAGTCGTCAGTTCTGGGAGTTTGTGAATTACGGTTTGGTTTTATTTGGTCTACTCATTATTTATCTCGCTCGATTGACCATCAACGCCAGAAAGCAAGCGCATTATCGAGCCATTCTGGCCAAACCAACTGAGCAATAAAGGAAGGAGGAAAATACAATGAAAAAAACAAACTCTATTTTATTGATTGCGTTGGTTATTCAAGGGGTACTGGCTCTTGGCTTTTGGTTGTCATACTCGTCCCCGAGTACACCTAAAGCATCCGCACCACTAATCAGTGAACAGTTATTAGCGGCAAACAAACTAGTAATAACAGGCCAAGAGGATAAAGCCGTTTTAAACAAGCAAGGCGACACATGGACACTCGAAAACTACGGACAACTATCTGTCGCCAGCAGAAAAATGGACACCTTTTTAGATAAATTAAAACAACTCAAAATAGGTTGGCCTGTCGCCACTACAGAAGCCGCGGCAAAACGCTTTGAAGTTGATGATACCAACAGCCAAAAAACACTGGCGTTTTATAACGGCGACACACTGCTGGCAAAACTGTATTTAGGGACCAGCCCTGCGTATAAACGGTTACACGTTCGTATGGATGGTGATAAAAACATCTACGCGGTTAACCTCGGGCAACATGATGTTTCCGCTGATGCAGCATCCTGGTTCGACAATACGATCATGCAGTTTGCGCCGTCACCGGAGAGTGCGTCTATTACCTGGGAGAACGATAAGCTTTTATTAACAAAAGTCGACGACATATGGACATTTAAAGAAGGAGAACGATCAGTATCCGCCAATGAAGATCACACCAATACGTGGCTAAATCACTTTCAATCATTACGAGTAAAAAGCTTAGTTCTTTCTCAGGATGAAGCGGAAAAAATTACCGTACAAAATCCAATCTTGAAAGTGAGTTTAAGCAACAACGATACTTCAGTGGACTATGCGTTTTATTCAGTCAACGAGACAACTTACATAAAACGATACGGCCAAAAGGAATTATATGAACTATCCAGTTACGAAGCTGACGGGATTATCAACACCAATAAAACGGATTTTACAGAAAATAACGAAGTTTCAGACTCAGAGAACGATTAACTCACATACGTGCGGCCACTCATCGGTGGCCGCCCTTACCTTTAATAAATACGCAACAAAAATAATACAACACCGCGCTAATTTAGAAAACAATTAACCTCTTTAGAAATGCGGTTTTTACACAGGCACGCATTTGATTCAGCACAATCCAACCTCAAATTATTTACTAAAAAATACACACTCAGAAAATTTTTTTTCAAATAACATCAAGTAAAACTTATTTGAATTTGATATTTCGAATAGCCGCTCTTTCTCTTTATTCTGACAACGCAGGAAAAGGAAAGCCAAGCATACCGCCTGCATAAAAAAATAATCACATATTGATAACCGAATAAATCATGCAACTAAATTCGATATTTTTATTGAACCCGCTACAAGAATCTATACACGGTTATCTTTGTCATCTAAAGAGGCAGTTATGAAATTAAAACCATTGTTTAATACAGGCGTTACTCTAGGTTTTATAATAGGGTTAACGACAAATGCATCCGCATACACAACATACTCCGCAGAACAATGTGACCAAATGCGTTCTTTTGTTGCCAACGAAAGTTATGCAGAAAATGAATTAGTCGTTCACAATGAAAACGTATACACCTGTACCGTACCCGGATGGTGTGAAATTGGCGGCCCCTATGAACCTGGTATTGGCTGGGCGTGGGAATATGCCTGGACTCACGACGGTGAATGTACTGCGACAACATCAAGCAGTAGTTCCTCATCATCTAGCAGCTCTTCGTCATCCAGTTCAAGCTCATCATCCAGTAGCGGCGCCAGTAATATCCAACCCTATATATTAACGGCCGGCCCCTATCATGGACTGGAAGGACAAGGTGTTCAGTTCGACGGTTCAAGTATCGCGCGCGACCCGGACGGCACCATAGTCACATACACATGGGAGTTGGGCGATGGCACAACCGCAGCCACAGCAGACCCGGTACATCAGTACCCAGGCCCAGGGTTTTACAATGTTCAATTAACCGTGTTCGATGACATGGGCGCTTCCGACACAGAAGAAGGCAAAGCGGTGGTGAGCGTTGAACCCAATGCAAATTGCCCCGCCCCGAGATACCTTGCTGGCACCACTTATACAACCGGACAAGTTGTGCAAAATGGTGGACAGGATTTTCGTTGCCTCTTGAGCGGATATTGCTCCAGTGCAGACGCTTATCAAAATGAACCTGGTGCTGGTTGGAATACCGATACTGCCTGGCAACAATTAGGCGATTGCAACACCAACACCGACTACAACTTATTACCGACGGCGAAATTTGACGCTCCTCTCGGCGGTGTTGTCGGCATAGCCATTTCGTTCAGCGGCACCGAATCCACGGACGCCGATGGTAGTATTACCCAATACCATTGGGACTTTGGTGATGCACAGTTTGCTGACACTGAAAATACCACTCACGTTTATCAAAGCCCTGGAACCTATTCTGTCACCCTGACGGTAACAGATAACCAAGGTGGAGAAGGACAAGCCGTCAGAAACATTGAAATTGCACCGCAAGGTGATGAAACCTGTTGGGCACCGCCCTTTATTCGCGGTACTGCGTATAAAAATGGCGATATTATTCAGTACTTTGGCGATGACTACCAATGTGAAGAAGTGGATTTTTGTAGCATGCCTGCCCCAGGCAAAGAACCCTTTGGCATAGTGGCTTGGGTGAACCTCGGTGCCTGTGCTGCAGAACCACCACCTCCGGGAAATGCCTGTCAGGATATAACACCAGAGTTTCAGGATGGTGGAACCTATTCAACCGGCGATCAAGTATGGCGGTATGACCGTCTATTTACCTGTCTGCAAGGTGGCTGGTGTTCTTTAGGAGGATGGGCTTATGCACCAGCCACTGGCGTGTTCTGGGATTATGCCTGGGAAGAAGTCGGTGCGTGTCTCGCGGAATAATATTTTTTCCCACGTTATCTCACACAAAAAAACAATGCAAAGATAAAAAGTGAGGAATAAAAAACCGCAAGGACGCGGCAATCCATTAATACAACCGGTTAGCATCAACTCATACTGAATAGTTTTTTCATTTCCCATTTGCTATTTAACACTCTAAATATGTGTGCCAAATCTTTTTTATGATTTCAATCACTATAACCACATTTTATCCGTCACTATTTTTCAGGTCGGTACGCATAGCGACTCTCTTTGTCGCCCTCTTCTTTTTAATTCTAAATATTTTCACCCAGAAAAAAGCCGACAAGAAATAAGCACATTATTTTTTAATAAATATGGTAATTAACACCTTAGTTATATTCACGCTATAACTTATTACAAACTCCATTAATTTGTGGCTGCACATGGGTATTCAACAAAAAATTGCGCTCTCATTTAGCGCGTTAGTCCTTGTATCTTCATTACTTTTAGTATTGGTACTCACAGAATATGCGCAAGACAAAGCCGTATCCGCCCTCTTGTATCAAACCGAACAACGGTTTACTGCACTACGAGATGTTAAACGAGAACAAATAGAGCATTACTTCAAATTTATTGAAAATCAAATTACTACTCTCGCTTCGTCAAGCATGACACAACGAGCGGAGAAGGCATTTAGACAGGGTTTTATTGATTATCAACTACCAAGCCAAACAGGTGATTTTGCTGCACAAAATGCTCTGCAAAACTACTACAGCAACCATTTTGCAGAGAATTATCGAAAACTTAACCCGGGAGATAATATTGATACGCAGAACTTGTTGAACTCGTTGAATCAAAAAAGTCAGGCACTCCAGTTTTCTCTTATCGCCAACAATCCTCATCCTCTCGGCGAAAAAGATCAACTTAACGATATCGGTTCAGACACACTTTACAATCAGACACACAAAGAGTTTCACCCCTTGTATCGTAAATACCTACGAAACTTTGGCTATTACGATATTTTTATTGTTGATCGGTCAACAGGCTATGTGGTGTATTCCGTTTTTAAAGAATTAGACTACGCCACCTCACTCAGCAGCGGCCCATACGCTAACTCAGGCTTGGGAAAAGCCTTTCAAAATAGCTTGTCTCTGCAACCTGGTGAAGTGTATCTCACAGATTTTGCCCCTTACACTCCCAGTTATGAAAGCGCAGCATCATTTATTGCCACACCGATTAACAACGAGGCCATTTTGATTTTTCAAATGCCTATCGAACGAATCAATTCGATCATGAGCTATGACAAACGCTGGCGTGAAGCTGGGCTGGGCAATTCAGGAGAAACCTATCTGGTCGGCCCGGATTTAACCATTCGCAGCGAAAGCCGTTTTATTATCGAAAACAAAGCGCTTTACATTGAAGGCTTAAAAAAAGCCGGTATCAAAGAACACACCATTCAGGAGATCGAAGCAAAAGGCTCCGCTATCGGCTTGCAACCTACGCAAACTGTCGGAGCAAGAAAAGCACTTAAGGGTGAAAAAGGGTTTGAACTCATTAAAGACTATCGAAATGAAGAGGTTTTTTCCGCATACAGCCCAGTAACTTTACCCGGCTTGAACTGGGGAATACTGAGCGAAATGGATAAGTCCGAAGCGCTTGAACAATCCAATCAACTGGTTGATACGCTCCGCTGGATTTCTGTGGTATTAACCGTGGCCATCCTTACATTTGCTTTTTTTATTGCCTGGATGCTCGGGCGTTATTTATCTCGCCCAATTATTCAGGCCCATCAAACAATAGAGGAGATATCTAATACTTTGGATATCTCTAAACGCGTGACAATTCAAAACGCTCTTTCACCGGATGAAATCGGTCAAATGTCCGCCGCGATTAATCGCATGCTGGATGCCTTTAGTAAAGTACTCGGACAAGTGAAAAAAACCGAATCTACGCTGACCGACTCCGTCGATCAACTTAATCAAAGTGTGGTGGAAGTCGCTGAAGCATCAAATAAGCAAAGAGAAATGACTATCTCTATGTCTACCGCTTTGGAAGAGCTTTCAACCACGTCGCAAATCCTGCAACAAAACGTCGAAGAAAATCAGCTCGCCAGTGAAAAAACACAAGAGCAAGCCGACGCAGGCCTGGCAGTCATGCAGGATAACGAACAATCTACACAGGAACTTGCCCAGGTTTTACAAACAACCGCTGCGCATGTTTCAGAAGTGGCTAATCAATCCCACGAAATATTTACCTTCCTCGATGTCATTGGTGGTATTGCCGAGCAAACCAACCTTCTTGCCCTGAATGCAGCAATTGAAGCAGCACGAGCAGGCGAACAAGGCAGAGGGTTTGCCGTCGTGGCCGATGAAGTCAGAACCCTGGCCAAACGCACTCAGGACTCCACCAAAGAAATTCAAAATATTATTAGCAACTTACGCCAGGGCTCAGACTCCTCGGTGGCGGCCATGAACCAGGCACATACTATTTTGGAGAAAACCGTTTCTGCGGCTGCATTAGCGGGCAGTAACTTTCTAGAGATAAATCGGCAATTAAACGAAATTACCCAGAAGAATGAACAGCTGGCCAGCGCTGCTCATGAGCAGGCACAAGTGACGCAGGATATGACCACCAATGTTGGCCACATCAGCCACCTTGCGGAGCAAAATGGCGAGCTGATGACTCGGGTGCAAGAATCGAAAGAGCAAGTGTCTATCGCCAGTGATGATTTGGCGCGAAGTGTACGACGTTTTCAGTGCTAATTTCGCTCGTTATTCGACCATAAGTCTGGTATAGTCCGCGCCCCGATTTGAGGCTCTCCGAGGGATTGTTATTACAACAACATCCCGTTTGTGCTGTTTATCTATGAAATTGGCCTTAAGGCCATGCTGTAACCCGTCGAAAGTAGAGCAGAATCGGTTATACCCTAACATCCCTTACCGGATTTTCTCTCTATTTTTAAGAAGGCTTATATGTCCGATACCTCAGATCTCAGCTTTGCTGATTTGAATCTGCCTGAGCCCCTGTTAGCAGCGTTAAGCGCTGTGGGCTACGAAACACCCTCCCCAATTCAAGCGGCCACCATCCCTATGCTTATGCAAGGTAAAGATGTTGTTGGTATGGCCCAGACTGGCACCGGTAAAACCGCAGCTTTTGCCATACCGTTACTAGCCAGTATTGACCTAAAGAAAAGAAAGCCCCAAGCACTTGTGCTCTGCCCGACCCGCGAACTTGCCATTCAGGTAGCTGAAGCATTTCAATCCTACGCTTCACAAATGAAAGGCTTTCACGTTTTGCCACTGTACGGTGGCCAAGACATGCGCACCCAACTTCGTGCACTGCAGCGTACTGTTCACGTCATCGTTGCCACTCCAGGCCGACTGATTGACCACATACAACGCAGAAGCATCGATTTAAGCGAACTGGACTCCCTGGTTTTGGACGAAGCCGATGAAATGCTTCGTATGGGCTTTATCGACGATGTCGAAACCATTCTTCAGGCAACCCCGGACGATCGCCGGGTAGCATTATTTTCAGCCACTATGCCAGCGCCAATTCGCCGGGTAGCCGAAAAATACCTGAACAACCCGGAAGAAATTCGCATAGAAACGGCGGTTACCACTAACGAAAACATTGAACAGTTTTATTGGTTAGTCTCTGGCACCAACAAACTGGATGCTCTCACCCGGATTCTCGAAGTAGAAGACTTCGACGGTATGATCATCTTCGTTCGCACCAAAACGGCCACCGTTGAACTGGCGGATAAACTTAATGCCCGTGGCTTCTCAGCCGCACCACTCAATGGCGATATGAACCAGCAATTGCGGGTACGTACCGTTGACCAACTAAAAGGCGGTCAGTTGGATATCGTGATTGCGACGGATGTAGCGGCACGAGGCCTGGATGTTGAGCGTATCAGCCACGTAATGAACTTTGACATTCCTTACGATGACGAAGCCTATGTCCACCGTATCGGTCGTACCGGCCGTGCCGGACGCAGCGGTAAAGCCATTCTGTTCGTTGCCCCGAGGGAAAGACGTCTACTGCGTTCGATTGAAAAAACCACACGGCAAAAAATCGAGCCGATGAGCTTACCAAGCCGCGCAGACCTGATCGACAAACGTTCGCAGGACTTTAAAGCGCAAGTGGTCGACGCCCTGGCAAATCAGGAAGAGCGAGCTTTTTTCCAGAATATCGTGACCGAAATCTGTCACGACAACGAAGCCTCAGCAGAAGAAGTGGCCACCGCGCTGGTTTACTTGCTGCAGCAAAAACGCCCATTAATGCCACCCCCCGAGAAATTCAACAAACCCAAGCAGGACCGGTTTGATGATCGCGATCGAGGTGATCGAAGAGACAGAAAAGATCGAGGCGAACGTGTACATAACTCCAAGGATGAGCGCAAAGGCAAGAATAAAAAGGGCCGTAAAAACGAAACCGGTGTGCCGATGGAAAGCTTCAAAATCCATGTTGGCCACAAAGACGAAGTCACCCCCCGGGAAATTGTCGGTGCCATTGCCAATGAAGCAGGGATAGAAGGCAAACATATTGGCCAGATCAAAATCCGCGACTCATTCACTATCGTGGATTTACCAGCGGGTATGCCCAAAGAAGTCTTCCAGACCTTGAAAAAGACACGGGTTTGCCAGAAGCCATTGAACATTGAGCGCGATGAATTCGACTCCAATCGGGCAGAAGCAAAAGAGTTTGATGGTCGACCACCGAAAAAGAAGGACAAAAAAGTCCGAAAGGCGAACAAAAAGAAAGACAAACGTTGAACTCTTACATAATTTAACAATCTCAATGAGCCCAAACCTACATAGGTTTGGGCTTTTTTGTTTATAATGCGTGGTTCTAAGAATACATCGCAGGGATCGACATGTTACTTCCAATTAAAAAGCTGGCAGCATTATTGGCGATTATGCTCCTCGCTAACACGGTTTGCTCGCAATCCACGGATTCATTGGAAAGCAACGCAAGCCATCTCACTATCACGGAATACCTTACCTCGGAACCGTTGTATCTCTCCAACGGAATGACCGAAGACGACGCCAACTTACTCGCCAGCCTCGTTCTCGGTTTTGAAGCCCCCACAATCGAACTGTTTCACTCCTCATCAGCACAACCAAGTCAATACTACGGCGTTCGTATCACCAGTGTGCTGGGGGAATCTGTCTATATCACCATTAACGATTCAAATAACACAGAAGTCATCGATATTCTGGACAAGCAAGTTCCCACCCTAGGGCTGGGTTTTGGTGTGTTATTAACCAACTTTACCCAAGCCATCAGCATCGACTCCTTTGGTGGCGAGATCGTGTTAAATGGACAAAATTCGTCCTTTAGCTTCAAAGCCGCCTACGAGTGGGACGCTCCACACACCTACTATTTCTATAAAACGCCAATCGCCAATATCACCGCGGATATTTTGCTCAACGGTGCATACAAAATCCTGGGCAACAGCAGCAACAACCGCTTCGATTTCTCCGGTATCACTGCCAATCAAAACTCGGTGGTATACATTAATGGTGGCGCAGGCAGCGACGAATTGATTGGGCCTAACGTAGATACCAAGTGGGAAATAGCGCTACCGGCGGAGAACACCGATCCATGGCTTATCTCAGAACAAACCTACCCAAGTGTAGTAACAATCTCCATTCAAAATGAAATAGTCGCCAGACTTGGTAACATTGAAAACCTCACGGGCGGCACTGGAGCAAACGCATTCAACCTTACAACCTCGTTTGATGGGTCAATTAATGGTGGGGCAAACTCATCGATTTTTTTTGAAGGATCATCAGACTCAGGGACAACTGGAAATAACACCGGTAGTTGCAATAGCACCGAATCTTCAGCCACTCTGACCTCTGGATCAGAAAACCTTACGGTTGAAACACCATCGGCCTGCACCATCTCAATATCTGGCGAACTCATCGCTGACGCAATAAAAGTGGGAGAACTTCAGTTTAATGTGGATACTTCATCTGTTGTTACGGTAAATAACGGACAACTTGTCTTCACCGCGGAGGGCGAAAACCTAACCACCACACTGAACATACAGGAAGCGCCTTCAACGAACTTAGAAATAAACGAAGGAACAACTGAACAAAGCGTTACCGAAAATAACGCCATACCAGGTAGCGACAGCTCTGGCGGCGGCAGCCTGCATTATTTTTACGCTCTGCTCCTACTCGGTTTGGGTATTATTCGCCGCAAATAAAAGTACTCCGACTTCAGGAATTCAGTAGTAAATTCATAGACTGTGAGCTGCAGGGATACGGTGATCGAGCCCCCACGGACAACATGAAGGGATCATTTTGAACCCAGTCTACGCCCGAAGGGGTTGATACGGGGATGCATTCGAGTTATTGGTTTACAGTGTGCCGATGAACCTGCCGAATGAAAAAAGCATCACCAGCTCCTCATAAATTGAATTTCCTATCAATCACCTCCATATACCCTTCTCCCCCAATATAAGTACATGTTTATTGCCGAAACTATGGACTTTATGGGGTGGGTTATGCGTATACTACGCCCCCTCAAAAAAGCCCCTCCTCAGGGCCTCTGACAAGAAATCGAACTATTAGCAGTGAGCTAGCAGCAACTGGAGACAAAATAATGACTCAGCAAGCAGACATCGGGTTGATCGGCCTGGCAGTCATGGGTGAAAACCTTGTTCTGAATATGGAAAGCCGTGGTTACCATGTAGCCGTATCCAACCGAAGCCCCGAGAAAATCGAAAAATTCCTTAATGGACGTGCGCAAGGTAAGAATATCTCTGGCTATGCTGACATTAAAGAATTCTGTGCCGCCCTTAAGACTCCAAGAAAAGTCATGCTAATGGTCAAAGCCGGTGAAGTGGTTGACCTCTTTATCGATCAGCTAGTCCCTCATCTAGAGAAAGGTGACATCATCATCGATGGTGGTAACTCCAACTTTCCAGACTCCAACCGTCGCTATGACACCCTGAAAGAAAAAGGCATTCACTTTATCGGTACTGGTGTATCCGGTGGTGAAGAAGGCGCATTGAATGGCCCATCTATCATGCCTGGCGGCGCGGCTGAAGCCTGGCCAGCAGTCAAACCTATTTTCCAGGATATCGCAGCCAAAGTAGAAGATGGCTCTCCTTGTTGCGACTGGATTGGCGAAGGCGGTTCCGGCCACTTCGTGAAAATGGTGCACAACGGCATCGAATACGGTGATATGCAGCTTATTTGCGAAGCCTACGCCATTATGAAAGACTTACTTGGCATGTCCGCCAAGGAAATCCACGAAGTATTTAAAGCCTGGAACCAGGGTGACCTGAGCAGCTACCTAATCGAGATCAGTGCCGACATCATGGGCTACGAAGAAGACGGCGAGCCACTGGTAGAAAAAATTCTAGATACAGCAGGCCAAAAAGGCACCGGCAAATGGACCGGTATCAATGCCCTAGACCTGGGTGTCCCTCTTACACTAATTGGCGAAGCCGTATTCAGTCGTTGCTTATCAGCCATCAAAGAAGAGCGAGTAGAAGCCAGCAAAATCATCAGTGGTCCAACGCCAGAGTTCAAAGGTGACAAGGCAGCATTTATCGACGCACTGAAAGATGCGGTTTTCGCGGCTAAAATCGTTTCCTATGCACAAGGCTACACCCTATTGGCAACAGCAGGAAAAGAATACGGCTGGAACCTAAACTACGGCGCGATTGCACTCATGTGGCGTGGTGGTTGTATCATTCGTTCCTCTTTCCTAGGCAAAATCAAAGAAGCCTACGATAACAACCCAGAGCTATCCAACCTGTTACTAGACCCATTCTTTAAAGATGTCGTTGAAAACGCACAACAAGGTTGGCGTGAAGTTGTGGCAACGGCGACACTGCAAGGCGTTCCCGTACCAGCGATCAGTTCTGCGTTGAACTACTTCGATGGCTACCGTAATCCACGCTTGCCAGCCAACTTGCTACAAGCTCAACGTGATTACTTTGGTGCGCACACCTACGAACGTACCGACAAACCACGCGGTGAGTTCTTCCACACCAACTGGACAGGTAAAGGTGGCGATACTGCCTCCACCACCTATAACGTTTAAGTAATACAAATCTCCACAAAAAAGCCACCTACTCAGGTGGCTTTTTTATCAATGACATTTTAGTAACTCATCCTATTAAGAGTCATCCTTTCTCATACTACCTTTTACTCAGCAATCGAATTACTTTCAGATAAGTTGAAAGCAAGCCGCTCTGTATTTTCTGGCATAAACTCTCGCCACCAAGCCACAGATTCTTGTGGCTGAGTAATGGAAACTGGCTCGCCAAGCACCGGGGTAAGCAGGTTTACGCTCTGCTCTTTTGATAAATGTAATAACTTTTCCAACGGTTCAAACCAATCATGCATGGCCAAGTCAAAAGTGGAATTATGGATGGGCAATAATGCTTTGCCACCAAGGTCAATATGAGCCTGCATAGTCTGCTCGGGTAACATATGAATGCTTTCCCACAGGCGGTTGTAAGCGCCCGCTTCTAATAATGTGATATCGAAAGGCCCATAGCGATCACCAATTTCCTTAAATCCAGGAAAATAACCAGAATCGCCACTGAAATATATTCGCCCTTGTTCCGCCAATATCGCCCAGCCACACCATAACGTTGAATCTCTATCGCCCATTCCACGCCCGGAAAAATGCTGGGCAGGCGTTGCCACAAATTTTATAGAACCTACTTCTATACTCTGCCACCAATCAAATTCCTCAACCTTCTCAGCGCTGACACCCCACTTTCTCAGGTGCTTCCCCACACCGAGCGGAGTAATAAAGCGATCAACTTTGTGAGCCAACTGAATAATGCTGTTTTTATCCAAATGATCGTAATGGTCATGACTCAGAACAACGGTGTTAATTCGGGGAAGATTGCTTATCGCTATTGGCGCTTCGGCATAGCGTTTTGGACCAAACCACTGAACAGGTGACACTCGCTGGCTGAAAACAGGGTCCGTAAGTATGTATTGATTATCAATATGGATGAGAACAGTTGAGTGACCAAGCCTGTACAACACTGGCCCCTTAGTTTCACGCTCATGAAAAATTTCGGGGGTTAAGATTTGCATAGGCAAATTCTGCGCAGGCTTTGGACTCTGTCGTTTTGTTGACCAATACTGTTTAACTATTTTGCCAAAATCTGCGAGGCTGGTTTGGTAACGAATATCACTATTTTGGAAGCGACCATTCTCCATCATCGCTCCGGGCTTGTCTTCATACATATCAACACCGTAAGAATTTATAGATAAGACGCTGACGACCAGCAAAAAGAGGATATTTTTACGCCAAACCATACCCTATACCACTTAGCATTCTAAAAACACATTATGTAAACTAGCCGGTATAAAATAAGTGAAACTTATTTATTAGCTAAAAATACATTTGAGTAAAATCGGCGTCGATAACATCGTCGCTCCGAACTCGCAGGAGATAAACCGTGAAATTTCTTCATAGTATGATCCGTGTTACCGACGTAGAAAAATCCTTACATTTTTATACCGAACTACTCGGTTTAAAACTATTACGCAAAAAAGACTACCCCCAAGGGCGATTTACCCTTTATTACCTCGCAACAGAGGAAGGTGAACCAGAGATAGAATTTACTCACAACTGGGATACGCAGGAGTACACCCAAGGCAATAACTTTGGGCACTTTGCATTCCAAGTAGACAATATTTATCAGCTATGTGAGCGGCTGGAGGAAGCCGGCATTACCATTCTTCGTCCACCGCGAGATGGCCATATGGCATTTATTAAAGACCCAAATGGTATTTCCATTGAGTTGCTACAAGCAGGCGACGCCCTGCCCCCATCGGACAAATGGCGTAATAGAGAAAGTGTCGGCAGCTGGTAAACTGTCACCATCGAACAAAAGACACCTCACCCAACTCATGGAAGAGCTGGGTAGTACTAACAGCCCAAAAAGCATTTTTTTTCACTCTAACTTCACATAAAAACCAAATAACACATCAGCGTAAAAACGGTCGTCGCTTTCCATTAAGCAACAGACCTACCGGCGTCCAACGTACAAATAATATGTAGGAGCTAAAACAGACTATCAGAGTCAATAGTGTGGTTAACATAAACTCATTCACCACACCCCAGTTTCGATCCATTAATGGATATTGAATAGCAAAAATAATTGGGATATGAATTAGGTAAACCCAGTAGGATGAATCAGAAATAAAAGCCAATACTCGGTTTCGTTGTGATAAATACCTGTACCCTAAATACATACAGGTAAGCGTCATACTTAATGAAACGATCGTTTCCAAAATAGCTAGAAATGCGTGCTTAAATGTATAATCCACTTGCAATGAAGCTCGGGATACAGCTTTTTCCGGGAACAAAAAGAAGAGCACGGCATAAACCAGAATACTCACAATAAGTAATAACAACCAATATCGCTTCAATGTCTCGAGGTATTCAGAATTAAAATAAAACCAGACTCCAAACCCAAAAAATGTACCATACAAACTCATTGACCATATATTAGGCTTCAGCGATTCTGGTGTAGAGTGCGGAGCCGAGGTTACGAAAAAACATAACAATAGAATAAAAAACACTGAGACAATCATGATGCGGGGTTTTATAGAAATAAACGCCGCTCGCGAAGAGGCTGGAACAAAACGACTTACCAATCCGTATATGCAATAAAAGTACATGAGCATATACAAAAACCAAAGATGCATAGTGGATATTGGCATCTGGTTATCTTCGGTAGGATGCATGGTCGCTTGATAAACTCGCTCTAATACCGTGGAACGGTTTTCAACCACGCCCAATGCCCAAAGCGACAGCCCAATAACAGCAACTGTGCACAGAGGCAAAAAAATAACAAACGGCAGCAGGATTCGCTTACTGCGGTTTATTATCATCGCCCTCAAACCACGCCGCTCAACCAATAACGCAGCAAAAAAGCCTGCAACGACAAAAAACAACGGCATACGAAATAGATGCATAAAGAAAGCAAACACATCTACAACACTGGATTTACTAATGTCTGCAGTAAGCCAAACATCCTGAAGAAATGGACTATAAGCTAAAGCACAATGAAACAATACTCCGGCCATCATTGCCAAAGCTCGAAGGTTATCCATATAGTGCAAACGTACTTTGGGCGTATTGGGGGGTGTGGCTTCCATCATAGTTTTCCCCTTCTCGCCCATTATTTCCACACTTAATGTAACAGGCTACGGTTGAAATAAAATGCCTATATACCCCAACCCCAACACAAAGAAAAGGCCTGACCACATTAAATAGATTAATTCATTGTAGATGATCACCTCACAAGACGCAGCGATATGATGTGAATAAGCAGAGGAAACAGAAATACGGTGTGGCAGAAAAAAGTTGAAGGAGAGTAAAACGAAAAAACCACCGTCAATGACGGTGGTTTTTTTATTGTGCAGTTCAGAAAAAACTTACAAACAACTTCCGTTATTTGTCCAAACCTGCCACTGACCGGAGTTAGACTCAGGGTTATCGTTTTGCGTCCACCAATTCGCAGTATACTTCACGCCATTGTATTGAACCGCGTTACCCGAGGTGTACACACCGGAAGCACTCCAAACAGTCAAACCAGAACAAGCTGCACCGCCGGAGGAACTGGAAGAACTTGAACTGCTTGACGAACTTGAAGAGCTGCTTGAAGAACTCGAAGATGAGCTGCTGCTAGATGAAGACGAGGAACTTGAAGAAGTACCACATGCGCCTAATAGCTCCCAAGCAGATTTCCAGTACAAACCTTTTCCAGGCTCATAAGCCCAAGCAGCGGAAGAGGAACACCAACCACTGACTTTACAACGATACTCGTCACCCAGATTTTGCACTAACGCATTATTCGCATACGCTGTGCCGGCTTGATACTGATCAGACGAACAACTTCCGCCAGAACTGGATGAAGAGCTTGAGGATGAACTCGAAGAAGAACTGCTTGATGAAGAAGAGCTACTGGAAGAACTACTTGAGGTGGAACTACCGTTACCCCAGCTACCTTGAGGTACGCCATTAAAGTAACTTTGAATTTCAGGCCAAATAAGGCTGATTTTTACACCACTATTCCAACTGCTTTCGCAACCGCCCAAATGGTGAAGACCAATCGCCTTACCCGTTGATGTTGAAATAACCGGTGAACCTGAAGCTCCGCCAGTAGTATCACAACGATAACCAATGTCGTAGGTACGTGTTGTTGTCGCATCGACTCGACATACACCACCCGTGTTGGTATCACTTTCAATCGCCAACTCTTTCGGGTTTCCTGCACCATGCTGAGGAATAAATATTTGTTCCTGATCATTCGCCTGACGAACATCCAAGCCCAGGTTTCCGTATTGCTCAATACCATTCAAATCACGCAAGGTATAAAGCGTGTAATCCAAAGTCGCATTTGTTTTCAAATGTGAACCAGCAGCTTTTTTTATACCGGAAAGCGTTGTGCCAGTACCACAGCCAGTTCGCTGATAACCAAACTGCGATTCAGACGCTAATGTTTTCGAAGCATTTTCCAAACAGTGCTCATTGGTCAACATACGGTTTTGATCACTCACCCGCCAAGCCGTACACAAACTGGTTCCGGTAAATAATTTAGCTACGGATTTAGCTCTATCATACTCGTATGGTCTGTTTTCATAACAGGCAACATCTTTTCTTGAATTCACCGAACCACACAATGAACGACTGGAATATTGTTCTTGCAATAAACGCTCAGCAATTTCTTCTTTAGAAAAACCTTCAGAAATTCGATCAATCTTTATACCGTGAACAGCGTCATCCCACAAAGCCGCATCGGGTACAACCAAACGAATAATTGTTTTGTCCCCTTCTACCGACATTGCAGAAAACTTAGTGTTGCCGTCTTCACCAAAATCACTATTTACAGTGAAATCATCCCGATCATTGACATCCGCACCATAACGGTAGCTTTCACTGCCATCTGGATTACTGACCGTAACATAAGCACCGTCAGGTAGAGAGAAATGAGAAAAATACACTTTAATCAAGCCTGCATTAGGGCGGTATATCTCTTGCTCCAGTGTTAACACATTGTCTTGAAGATCCCGTGTTTCAATGGAAGCGTTACCTATTCCCACCGTATAATTCACATCTTTATACGCCGCAATAGTCACCCCTGCGGATTGGTCTAATACTTGAGCTTGTGACACAGTTGATATCGCAAGCACTAAGCCAGCCATTGCAAATGGTAGTTTCATAAGTTCACCTGTTTATTATTATTTCAAGAAAACAAAGAACAAGATGGCCACGCGCGCAATATGCGCAGTAACAGACATCAAAATTCGTAGTTATGACGAATCAAAAATGAAAACACACAATGGCTCGATAGAACAAATCGAGATAAGAGAAATTATTTTTTATCTATTAACAAGATATTTGTAGTCACTAATATAACGAAAAAAAGCGAAAAAAAAGAAAGAGCAAGCACGTTTGAGAACATGCCTGCTCCGTAATTAAGGGCCGTCCTTGACCATCCCTCTATTCCTTAAAACTGGTAATACACACCAAAGTTGACTTGGTAAACTGATGCATCCAGATCCCGTCGGAAACGGTCATCATCGTTGTCCTCCAGTTCACCATTGAAATAGTCCACACCAAAACGGGTTACCAAACCAGTATCAAAAGCGAATTCGGCACCCGCACCAATAGTACCGACCATGCCAGAGTAAGTATCCTTCTCCCAATCAAAGTCTCGATCTGAGGAATCATCTGCATAAGTCATGGATGCCACACCACCTTTAATGTATAAGGCAGTTTGTTTAGACAGTGGCAAAATCAATTTGGGTAAAATTGACACAATATAATAAGACTGCTCTTCATCTTCACCACTCGCCCCGACACTACCTTCTACAGCAAACATTCGGTTAAAACGATAACCGAAAATTGCGCCGGTATATCCCGAGTTATAGTCATTCTCAATATCCGTATTCTCTGGCGAAATATCGAAGCTGGTGTAACCCATCTGACCACCAACAAACCACCCTTGATACAAATCGTTGGCGTCTTCTGCTACAGCAACCTGACCAATTCCAAGACCTGCAACCAAAAAAGGTAATACCGACTGTTTTAAAATATTCATACCTGTTCCCTAATTGTTTTTTGCTTATTGACAGAAAGCTGACTCAAACTGTCTTAATGTGATGTCGACAGTATCAACAAATGGGGAAAAAATGGCTGTAAGCCCTGAGTTATACTTTGTTGTTCTCTGTAACTTTTTTGTTGTGAAGAGTCTTGACCTGTCTACCAGTTCCGGGTTGACACTCAAGACTCGATTACAAAGAGGTGGATAATGCTGACAATTACACAACTCGCCAGACAATTTAATGTCTCCCGATCAACCCTACTCTATTACGAGCGTGAGGGGCTGCTTCTCCCCAAATACCGTTCAGAGAATGGTTATCGTTGGTATGGCGATACAGAGCTAAAACGGCTGGAAACCATACTGGCCTATCGCTCATACGGACTGGCAGTTGCAGATATTCACGTCATTGTTAATCGAACGGGAACAAAGTCACAAGAAGATATTTTGCGCGAACAGTTTTCTAACCTTGAGTTAGAAATTCAAAAACTGAAAAAGCAGCAAAAAGCGATTGTGTCTTTGTTACAACAACCAAATTTATTAGAGGAAACAATGATGACTAAACAACGATGGGTTGAAATCATGCAAGCCGCTGGATTGAATGAGGATGATATGCAGAACTGGCATCGACAGTTTGAAAAAATGGAGCCCGAAGAACACCAGCGATTTCTGGAATCATTAAATATCGATAAAACGGAAATCAAACAGATCAGGACTATGTAAAAGCATAATCCTCAGACAACAAAAAGGGAGGGTCGCCTAACGGTGATACCTCCCCTTTTTCTTTCTACCGTTTAACGGTTACGAAAGTATTACCTTCCAACCGAAAGGGTAATGATCAATAACATCATACACTTAACGGTTTTATCCATGGTTCGGCTTTTCTGCCACTATCGCCATCTCGTTCCGACCGTCCTGGAAAGGTGTTCCAGAAACATCAGAATACATAGCGCTAACAGTAAACCCGGCATTGGTAAATTCCCGAGTTAAACATTCTGCCGAATAATATTGAAGCCAGTTGTAAACCTGATCAACATCACCGTTTTGATTACAAATGGTGTATTTATCCAAAATAACTTTATCTTCCTCATACTTAAACGTATTTAAGAAGGCAAAGTAATCTTCCTTAGCCCAAAAATGGTTAAGCTGATTCCTTTCACATACAGCACATTCATCTTTTGCATCGAAAGCCGCTAGCGTATACACGTCTAACAAAACTTTCCCACCCGGCTTAAGACTGCTATTAAAAATACTTAATAACGCCTTACGTTGTTCCGGGCTTAATGCACAAAAATCGCACATAATCATGGTGATCAAATCAAACTGATCGTCGCTGGTAAAGGTAAGATAATTCTGCTGAAAATAGCGAATATTCAAACCGTGCTCACCAGCTTGTTGCCGGGCGTATTCAATCGAATTACGAGAGAAATCCACACCAGTAACATCGGCTCCTGCCTGAGCAAACTTCAATGTATATAACCCTGGGCCACAGCCAAAGTCACATACTTTTTTTCCTTCAGCCAAAGAAAAGTTTTGAATAATCCATGCTGAAGATGACTCAATAAACTGATGATTTCTTGATGAAATATCAAGAGACTCATGCAAATGATATTGAAGCATCTGTTCTGAACGATACTCATCCGCCCAGAGGGATTCTGCTGTATAAAATTCAAATACCTTTGGTTTTTGGTTTATCTTATTTAAAAAGTCGTACATATTTTGTTACCAGAATAAATGTATTTTCAGGCAACAAACCGTTATGAACGAACTAGTCATTTCACAGTTAGTTTGCTACCTGACCATTAAATTGTTTATTTTGGTTAAAATACATACCGCACCTCCTATTTTTTGCTATTGAACTATCCGGGTATAAACACATACCCGCCCATATACTCCGACGGCGGCACTTTACCTGCAGACAGAGCCTATTTACTTGATTTAGATTCCTAGCTTGGCCTATTAAGCATCCAAAAAGCGCAATTATTAACCACGCCGTTCAATCCAATTCCCCTAGCAGCTCAAATAAAGGAACGAATTGCTTGTAAATATCTGCCACATAGTGAACACATGAATCACTATGTAACTCCGAGGGGATATGCCCCCGGTGAAAACTCAAAACCTGTTTATACCGAAGCAAGTCAGCGAAGGGATGCTCCCCATCAAACTGTGAGGGAACCCGTTTCAAGTCCGGCCCCTCAACTTCCAGGTTAGGTTGCTGGCGGTATTGTTGCATCAAATTCGTCAAGTTTGCGGCAAAATCTGTGTAGGCCACCTTCTGTCGATATCGAGCCAGTTTATTCTTCGGCATTTCAAAACAGCCCGCACCAAGGGATAAGTGATCCAACTCCAAACCAAAATAAAAGCCACGAAACCCTGGCTCAGGTTTGCCTGTTTCTGTATAGGGGAAAAACGCCATATGTATCCAGGTGTTATAAGGTGTCTTATCCCGACTAAAGCGGACATCACGATGAATGCGAAACACCTTAGGCAAGAGCTGACAACCCGCCATCATAGACAATTCATTTGCCATTAACTCAGCAAACTCTGTGCTAGGTTGTTTAATATGCTCCTCATAACGCAACTTGTTTTCATGAAACCAGGAGCGGTTATTATTGTTTGCCAATTCATTAAGAAAAGTAACCGCATGCTTGGAGAAGCCCTCAAACATTGACATCTTTTGTAAACCTGAAAAATAGGATTATTGTTATTGGTGAGTAACAAATCATAACCTATTCACCAAATAATGTAGCGTAAAAAGAATTAAAACAACTTTATACTGTTTTCCGAACTCACCCATATACCAATGTAGTGATGATAACAAAGAAAGTTTTACGATACATCTGAAGGTATTTATGTTCTCACATCTAAAAAAACTTCTGCTAGTCCCTATAGGCATTCTTGCCGCGTGCAGCAACAGCTTTGACAACATGATTATCAGCCTTGTGCCACGACCACAAGCCCCCAAAGAAAGACCTTACCAAATTCGTGAAATTGAATTTAACAACCCCCAAGACGGAATCAAAATAGCCGGTGAGTTAACCTACCCATCCACAGGAAATGATTTCCCCGCATTTGTATTAATTTCCGGTCATGAAGACGGCGCTTCACCAGCCAACAGGAATAGCGAAATAACCGGACACAAGTATTTTCTAGTGATTTCAGACCTATTAACCAAACGCGGTTACGCTGTATTGCGTTTTGATAATCGAGGTGTTGGAAAAAGTTCAGGTGACTATACTACGGCTTCGGATGATGAATTTGCATCAGACGCTGCAGCAGCATTGAAGTGGCTGCGGGAAGAATCCAATATACCACTCTCATTAACAGGTTTTCTCGGGCATTCACAAGGTGGCGTGAAAGCTTTACTTGCTGCCTCACATGAAAAACCTGACTTTATTGTCGCACTGGCTGGCTTAGGGGTAGAAACGTCCACGGAACTATTTGTTAGACAAAATCAAACGTTAAATAAACATGAGGGAATGAACCAAACACAGATAGACCAAATGTGTCGGGAAATAACCGATATTATCGCAATTCTTCAAAACTCAAACACGCTAAATGAAGCAAGGGAAAATATTCGCGAGTATGCTGTGAACTCTGGCGTAGACAATGAAAAGAACATACAAAATCTTGTTAATCACTTTGCTACTAATTGGTGGTACAAAGAAGTACGCCGGGACCCTATCGCATTACTAAAAAGCTATGACGGCCCAATATTAAGCTTATTTGGCTCAAAAGACCTACTGGTATCATCGTCAATCAATGAAGCACCTGTCCGGAAACTACTGATAAATCCACAATCGGAAGCACTTACCTATGACGGTTTGAACCATCTATTTCAAACGGCAAAAAAAGGTACAGGCCCATATGAATACTGGGAAATAGAGACAACCATTGAAGAGAAAGTCGTAGATAAGATTGATAGCTGGACAAAATCAATCATTCACAGCTCAATCTAATGGACAGGACAACACACTTCTCTTACTGGCGATTCTGGTGTCAGTTTTGGCTAAGTTGCCGTCATGGGTCGACTTATATATAGAAAGGCCAATACCAATCCAGTCAACCAATATTGGCCAGCATCTATATAAATACTCTAAGTTAATAACGCCCCAACTCAACGACTTGCTGTGCAAGAATTTTATCTTTCGAGTGCCCTTTAACTTTTTTCACTGCTTTTACAGTGACGTAATATTCGTTGCCTTTGCCACCGGAACAGGGTGGCATGTATGCACCGGCTTTATCCCAACCCGCACCGTTGTGCTCCGCAATTAACAGAAAGTCTTCCGGTAGATCAAAACTGTGCCCAGGTAACGAGGGCACGGCCACGTGTTTAATGCTTTCTTTTACCAGAAACCCTACTCTTCCGTGACCGCCATTATCCATCGGCGGATAGTTTCGGTCGCTGTATTCAAATACCAGCATATAGGTGCCGCGAGGAATATTCTCTACCACATATGCTGGTGTACTGGGCGCACCACCAAAGCGTTGGCATTGCTGCCCCTGTGGTACAGTGTTGCCATTCCATGCACTTGCATCAGAAAACATCACCGTAAAAGCGGGCTTGCTGGCTTCTTCCGCGAGCAGCAAAGGAGAAAAGACCATCACCATTAAAATCAGATACCGACAAAGCTTCATTCTCTTACCCCACCCACAGCAAAAAACGGTGTCAATTATAGAAAACGTATTTTGATTGTGATTCGACCAGATCAAATTTCAATGTAAATACCGCCGAAATAACCAAGCAAAAAAAAGCGCTATAACAAGAAGCTATAGCGCTTTTAAATATCGATAAAGAGTAATCTATACTATCCGCACTTGGAGTTGCCACAATTCAAGCAGGTCATGCACCCATCCATCAAAATCATGGCTTTGGTATAACACTTCATGCACAACTGTGCACTTTCAGGGAACTCACCCGCTTCAGTTTTCTTACCTTTTTTCTGGTTATACTCATCCAGCTTTTCCTGAAGAATTTGCTTCTGGATATCGCTCAATTCTTCTGGTTGAAGCAGGCCAATGGTGGTTAAGTGTGTTTCAATCGCATCCCCGATTTCTGCAACCAGAGAAGGCATAAACTTACCGCCAGATTTAAAGTAACCGCCTTTAGGGTCAAATACCGCTTTAAGCTCTTCAACCAAAAAGGTGACATCCCCACCTTTTCTGAATACCGCAGAAATAACCCGCGTTAACGCAACAACCCACTGAAAGTGATCCATATTTTTTGAGTTAATAAAAATCTCAAATGGTCTTCGCTGTTCGTATTCCGTTCCTGGATTCAGGATAATATCGTTGATCGTGATATACAGCGCATGATCAGATAAAGGCGTTTTAATTTTATAGGTTGCCCCGACCAACATTTCCGGCCGGTTCACGTCTTCATGCATATGCTGAATTTTCAGCTCTTCTTCAACAGCTGGTTTGGCTTCCTCATTCTCTCGTTTGACCGAGTAACCAACAATTTTTTTCTCAATTTTTGTCATAGACATAATCGTATTCTCAAATTCTTTTTTATCTTACTTTTATGTTTGGCATTCAGGGTACGGTTAACAGGTGTTTATCTTAAAACCTTTGGTCAACTTACAATTTACCGTAGTAACCCTCTTTTAACGCATCGTACAAATTGGCTGCAGTATGTTCTTCTCCATCATATTCAATCATTTCATTCCCTTTTAGTTCAACTGTACTGCCATCATCCAACGTAAAGGTATAGGTTGTCGCGGCCAGATCTTCTTCTTTCACCAATACGCCCTGGAACGCTTCTGGATTAAAACGGAAGGTGGTACAACCTTTCAGCCCTTTATCGTATGCATACAAATAAATGCCCTTGAACTCTTCATAGGAAATATCTGTAGGTACATTAATAGTTTTTGAAATAGAGGAATCAATCCACTTTTGCGCTGCCGCCTGCACATCAACGTGCTCTTTTGGCGTAATACTATCCGCAACCACAAAATAATCCGGTACGTCATTCGCTCCAGCTTCGGCGTTAACCAAAGTTCTGTAGGCCAATAACTCATAGGAATAAACCGCAATGTTTTCCTTCGATTTCTTCCCTTCTCGAATCACGTTTCGCGAATACTGATGCGCAAAACTCGGTTCAATACCGTTACTTACATTGTTTGCCAAAGACAAAGAAATGGTTCCGGTTGGGGCAATGGAAGAATGGTGGGTAAACCGGCAACCATGCTCCACGATATCTTGAATAATTTCTGGCGCTTCCTCGCCAACAGTTTGCATATAACGACTGTATTTGGCCAACAAATGCTTACCGGCCAGTTTATCTCCCACTTTAATACCGTCTTTCACCATTTCCGGACGAAGGCGCAGCATTTCTGCCGTTACATCAAATTCCTGCTCCAGAATAGGTGCCGCCCCTTTTTCTTTAGCTAGCGCAACACCTTCGCGCCAACCAGTTAAAGCAAGCTCGCGGGATACCTGCTCTGTAAACGCAATTGACGCCGAACTTCCGTATTGAATACCTAACAGGGTTAACGTAGAACCCAAGCCCAAAAAGCCCATTCCGTGACGACGCTTACTGAAAATTTCGGCCTGCTGCTCCGGTAGCGCCAAGCCATTAATTTCGACCACGTTATCCAGCATGCGAGTAAAGATCCCCACCACTTCGCGGAACTTCTCCCATTGGAAAACAGCGTCTTCAGTAAAAGGCTTTTCAACAAATTTGGTCAGGTTAACCGAGCCAAGAAGACAGCTACCATACGGCGGTAGGGGTTGTTCGCCACATGGGTTAGTTGCCCGAATATTCTCACAGAACCAGGCGTTGTTCATTTCATTGACGTGATCAATCAAAATAAAACCGGGTTCAGAAAAATCGTAAGTGGAGGTCATGATCTGATTCCACAAACGGTGAGCAGGAATTTTTTTATAAATTAAACACGCCGTTAAACCAGACTCATTCGTCACATACGATTCCGCACTGGGCACTCTCCGCCAAACAACGGTATCAGTGTTAGTCAGGTCGATATTATCCCGCTCAACATCCGCCTTGGATAATGGGAATGACAACGGCCAATCCTGCTCTTTTTTAACCGCTTCAACAAACTCATCGGTAATCAATAGAGACAAGTTAAACTGACGCAACTTACCATCTTCCCGTTTAGCACGAATAAACTCTGAAACGTCCGGGTGGTTCACATCGAAAGTGGCCATTTGCGCCCCACGGCGACCGCCTGCGGACGATACGGTAAAACACATCTTGTCGAACACATCCATAAATGAAAGTGGACCAGATGTGTGCGCACCCGCACCCGAAACATACGCCCCTTTCGGACGTAAAGTAGAAAATTCATAGCCGATGCCGCAACCAGCTTTCAGAGTCAAACCGGCTTCCAGGTTTTTCTGCAGAATATCGCGCATGGAATCCTGAATTGTGCCGGAAACTGTACAATTAATCGTGGAGGTCGCAGGCTTATGCTCTTCTGCACCGGCGTTAGAGATAATTCTTCCCGCCGGAATCGCTCCATTTTGTAAGGCATAGAAAAAGCGTTTTTCCCAAGTTGCAGACTTCTTCCCCTCAACCTTGGCGATCGCCTTGGCAACACGTCGTAACGTAGCATCAACATCATCATCTATCGCTTTACCGTCTTTGTCCTTCAGACGATACTTCTTATCCCATATATCCCTGGACGCTTCTTGCATTCCCACATTGTCCAAACTTTGAGCAGTAGAATCACTATCTATTGTGCCACCTTCCATACTTCAACCCCATATATTGTGCTTTTTTGTAAAGGGTAGTATTAAAACGTTCGAAAGGAAAGACCAAATTGACCTGAGTCAACAGAGACTTCAAATACCCACACGGAGATAGTGCTCTTAGAACCGATGGCGCTTAAAGTTAGGTGATGGATATGACCGTTCGTGCTTTAGTTGCACAAGAAATAGACACCTCCCCTTTTTCTGCCCAATGGACAGCCAAGGGGCATACTTTGTGCCTGGGTCATTGGGAAATAACCTACCTAGGTATGCCTGTCGAACTCCCCGAAGAACGAAAAAGCGACGATATGGGCACCTGGGGCATCTACAGTTTTATTTATGATGACGACCCGGATTTTGCCGAAGGACAGGAAGAAGAAGAATGGATTGTCGACAACGCCGAGTGGCTGGCTGAATGTTTTTTACTCAACGATATCCTCATCGACGAACAACATATGCGCTGGTTTTATCAAGCCGTGAATCAAGAAGACTGGCGTTGCGGTAGCTGCGGCGGGTGCCTTTAACTGCCCAGCCTATGATTCACTCGCCTTTTGCAAAGCAACAAGATCACACCCCACTATCGCGGCCAGATTTTCCGTTATTTTCCCGGCACTCCAATCCCACCATGCAATATCTAACAACTGCTGAATGACCTCATCGTCAAATCGCTGTTTAATCACCTTGGCCGGATTCCCCCCCACAACGCTATAAGCAGGAACATCGTTAACCACAACCGACTTACTGGCCACTATCGCGCCACTACCAATTTCAACACCGGGCATAATCGTTGCGTCGTAGCCAATCCAGACATCATGACCAATCACCGTATCGCCCTTATAGGGCAACTCACCATCCTCGGGCATCACCTTCTCCCACCCCTGACCAAATATCTGAAATGGGTAAGTCGAAAAACCAGACATCTTATGGTTTGCGCCATTCATAATAAATTTGACATCTTTGGCGATGGCACAAAATTTCCCGATAATTAACTTATCGCCAATAAACGGAAAGTGATACAGGACATTGCTTTCAAAACGCTCTGGCCCGTCCGGGTCGTCGTAATAGGTGTAATCACCAACAATAATATTGTCAGAAGAAATGTAGTTTTTCAGATATCCAACTTGAGGAAACCCTTTCATAGGTTCTTTATCATCAGGATTTGGGCCGTGCAAAGTGCCTCCTATGTCTAGATGCTTTTTTAAAGCTCACCGCTTACCAATTTTAATAAGTTTGGGATTACCATTTAAATCAACTATTCGATAGGTACGGTTTGGAGAAACATTAATACGCAACTGAACTGGAGAGCGGTCTTGGGGCAAAGTTTCACCATGCATAATTATGTATAGATTGCTTAACCTTACAGTCAAAATATGAGTTCCTTCAGATACCAATACTGTAGGTACTATTGGTACGAAAAATCTACTTTCCGCTCTGTATGGAGGAGAGCCATCAACAAGAACAATTTCATACGGAGAACCCAGGACATAGTCCTCAATTTGAATAGATCTATTCTCACTAGACTTAGAACACCCAAATAAAAACAATACAGAGAAGATTATTAATATTATGTGTTTATACAAATACTTGCCTTTTATCAATTTCCATAACTGATTATATTCATCAAAGCCAGAGCATTTTAACTCGCTAGATCAAGGCATATTAACATTACGCAAAGAACAAAATCCCTTTAAGCTGAATATATGGCTACAAGTCATCCAGGTCTTCAATTGTCACCACTCCAGGTGTTTTACCTTTATTCGGAAAGTTCTCCCTATCTTGCTCGGTTGCAGGTTCGTTACACTCTCCCCTGACAACTGGGCGACCAGACGTCGCGCCATCTTTGTAGAGTATATACCCTTCCCGACAGTACTGAGATTCCGCTATAGCTTGATTCAGTAATTGCTCAATTTGCTTATTATTGTTTAGCTTGGGCTTACCCGGTGCACGCCGTCCGTCCATTCCTCCACCCGGCGGAGGGCCACCTCTCCCTTTTTCTCCCCTGGGATCACCTTGTCCTCGAGCACCAGGACGTCTACCGTCAAAGTCGGGGCCAGTTAAACGAAATTGAAATTGCTTAATCCCATTTGGGTAAATAGCAGTCACCAATTCACCGCTGACGGGTTTCGGAGGTCGATGGTTAGCACAAGCAACAACAAAAAAGGACACCAGAGTAAAAAAAACAAGTTTTAACATAGAATTAACAGTTCATATCATGATTGATGTTTTTCTGACAGCAATACTAACCAAAACAACTGTTAATTATTGTTAAGCGAGCGAAAAGAATCGTAAAGCTTTAAACTCTACTAGCTCCCCGTACCATACCGGCAATCCGGCTATATAAATAGTATTCCTATAGCCACGATAAACCACACAAAGTCGTAAAAACTGAAAGCTACAGAATAGAACTATTACATTCTCACGGATATCAGTTTTAAAATGGTATTTTCCAAACCAAGATTAATCAGCCACTTCGGGGAGAAAAGAGATATCAATATAGTGCTTCTTGGGATTACCTTTATCGATTAGAACAGAGATATCATCAGTATGAATATGATCCGTTGGATCAAACCATATATTTTCACTACTGAACACATGCAATTTACCTGTAGTAGGATTCTTCCATTGAGCATATATCTTATATGGGTTTCTACCATTAACAGATAGTGATTTATTTCTTTCCACACTCTGAAATTTAGCTTTAACACGAACACCATTCTGCTTTAAATATTCTATTTTCCTTCCTGTCAGATTCCCAAAAACAATAATTGAAGCTCCCACAAGAGAAAAAACAGCACCCAGCCCACCTAAAATAACTGCAGCTCCCCACAACGAGAAGAATCCGTTAATTTTAGCTTGCTCCGGAGAAGAGGATTGATACAGAACTTGAACGACTTCGCCCCTGGAATAGCTAGGGGGATTACTGCCCATCGAAGATGTAAATTCTACAAGAGTGCCATCTCGAGTCTCAAACTGAACAACAGGTCGGTAGGTTGTTGAATCGCTTGATCTCGAACGCACCAAATCCACAACCACGCCCTCGGCGGCTAAACTATCCCGCATAAAATCTTGTGTATTTTTATACACGAAGAAAGCGCCCAACAATAAGCCTAAACCCACTAACGTAAAAATATATTTTATAACTACAATTGTCTTCATAACTCACTATACCCAAATATCACCACAGTCTTTTTTTAACATATACTTAAGAGCAGTTGGCAACTTAGATAAAGAACATTGCCAACTCAACATATTCATATTAAAGCCCCGCAATACCTTTACTTAAGCAGACCTATATTACTATAAACATAAGTAGGCTTACCTTTACCGGCCAAGTTATCCTTAAATTCACTATACAGCAATAACCGCGTTGGTATTCCTTTATCCATAATAGCTATATACCATTTTCCTTCCAACAACACATCTGGCTTACCACATGAGTTGGCATATCGATAATACTTAACCACTTTCGAATTTTGATAACCCCAACCATATAGCACTTCAACTTGTGTAAGTGCATTATATGGAGGTATTTCTTGGTGCCAATCTAAACTCACTTTGACGACGGCCACATCGACACCACTTGAAATAGCTTCAATGGCTAGATCATTTTCTGAGGGAGGAGGAACATATGTAAATTCACCGAACGCATCATCTGGAGGAATAATAACTGGCAAAGCAACCGAACATGCATAGCCATTAATCGACACAAACATTCCAATAGCCAAAAAAAGAATCTTCATTCCTATACCACACACAAAACCTAATATTTACGACAAAACAAATCCTATTCACCTTCCAGTTTATACCGGTGCTCATACGTATTTATCCGAGAACACCATCTTATCTATCGTCCTCCAAAAATCCCATGACACGTTCAGAATCTCATATAACGTATTTGAACCACTAAACTATAACTTCACTTAACTGGTACATCTTTATCTAAAACTCATAGACTTTCTCGATAACTCCATCCCCAAAATCATGATCAACTCTAACTCTAATACCAGTTCGATCACTCATATATGTTAAAGTTACCACAGGATCATGGTATCCCCATAAAAGATCCATCTTTTTTTCAAGAACCAGCTGGCCGCTGTCGATTCTTTTAACCTTCAAATAGCATGTACTTTTGCTTTTCAAACATAGAATTTGTGCGCTATATGTTTTGTTGTTTATATTATGTGTAACGGTGACATCACCTTCACTCCCCCTATCACATCCGTTAAACAAAAACACAAATATAAAAAACGACATCCGGCAGGCACTTAGACTAAATCTAGAAAACATACAAAAAACTCAACAATATTGACCGCATATAACAATCCATTTAACATACAAAAAAGTACAACAACAAATACAAAATATATCTACCTACAACGCAGACACACTTCACATTAATCACAAACTAAAATAGTTAATATAGAATTTATTCTTAAAAAGTCACATCCAAATGCATCTCGGATATCTTATTTGGATATATTTTATTCGAAAATCGGTATATATACGGAGCGTCGTTATCAGCAACACACAAAGCATGAAAATTTATCCTCATATCCAACAACAGTCATACCACTCTTAAAGAAGCAAAATATAAAGAAAAAATCATTTCCATATAATTTCATTCATACTTTGTTGTGTATGGAAGTATGCCAAAAAAATGAAGAACCAGACACAGAAAAAACGACACATAAGGTACGATAAATTCATATGGATTAAAATAACGCATTCTAGCTATAGCACCAGCTCTATAAGCTTGCTCAATGGAATATTCTGGGAATGCCAGGATTAGGCCTCCTATTCCACTAACAATCCCTATAGCTAAAATTTTTACTATAAATACCGCCAAGATAAACCATCCAAAGAAAATTATCCCTCTAAATAGGATAGTTCTTTCATTACCATTTGAATTAAATAGTATCCCCATAACCACCACCCAGCCAAATCGATTATCAATTGCACGCACTGTTTGCACAAGACTAACAACACTCATCATACTTTTAATGCTTTAAAGGCGTACCTTAGGAACCTATAAGCCACATATAAAAGTATCGGGCCAGCAATTATCCCCCCATACACAACGCCATATTCAAAGCTACCACTCACCTCCTTCGAATTCATAATCGCCAACACTGAACTCACTAATTGCTTAACGCCGAGAACACCCAAAAAAAGTGAAATAACAATAACAATCAATGCAGCAATCTTACTGGTCAATTTACTCAGGAACACACTAACTTTCAGTATCAAATCAGACATATCAACCTCCGAATGAAGAAAAAAATCAATGCTTTTGGGCATTCTAAGCAGTAGAAATAACGACGACCTAATGCTAGATATTTACTCACTGGGTTCAAAGTACGGATTTCCATCTTCATCAACAATACAAGAATAGAATTCCTTAATGAAGCGATTAAATTCATCCTGATTATCTTCATTTTCCATGTACATCCGCCAATTACTCGTCTCCATGCAATTGCCAACCTGAGACTTCACCGCTTCGACACATCCTTTATCTTCCTCACCACACAAGTCCACCAGAGAAATTTCTAATGTTTTCCTAAAAACAAACTCCTCAATTTGACCTTCACTACAAGATATTAACAACAACGAAAAAAATACTACGTAAAAAGCCTTCACTAACCACCCCGTTTAATATAACAGCCAGAAAACCGGAAAATTTATCCTTACCTATTTAGGACACAAGTTACACAGCACCAACGAAGTCAGGCAATTTAAGAAATAAATTTGAGCTACCCCCAAGCATATTTCACCTAGAGACACATCAAGAATAAAGTTTAAAATGTGCCGCTGACAGCTAATGCTATTGGCACCGAGAATGAACGAGAATGAACGAGAATGAACGAGAATGAGTTTGATTTCGCACACTCCCTGGTGCTAAGCCACTTGGACATGGCTATTTTTGATACTTTACCACTCCACAACATAAATGCAATTACAGAATTCTCGCATACATTTTGCACCAGCGTCACATAAACTGAACGTACCGATTACGCAAAAACCAAAATACATAGGAACTGCACGAGTAGCTGACGTTAAAATTCTGAACAACCCAATTTGATACGTGATTGAAGAAACGAAGTATGCAGGATTGCCTGTCACCGCACGCTGACGTCTCGTGAGATTAGAGAATTTTTAGGATAAAAAGGACAGCAGCCTTGCCAAACCCGAATTATCCAATTTTCGAATTACTCTATAATTGCATAAGTAGTAATAAAGTAATCTTGATTATCGCTACGACATGAGCCAACAAACCTAACAGCAGACTTAGACAGTTTGGCAGCAAGCCCAATAGACAATAATTTATCTCGCCCTTTCAAGTCAGGATTAACTTGAACATAGACAGGATTACAGGAAATACTACCATCGGCGGCTTTCACTTCCCACCTTCCGTTTGTTAAAAAGAAAAGATAGTCATCCGCTGCGTTATAATTTATCTGTCGGATTTCAGCGTTATTGGTGGTATCAGCCATGGAAACAGCAGATAACAGCACCAGCATTAACACAAATATGTTTTTTGTTTTCATAAACTCTCCTTGATAAGCAACAACAATGGTTAACGACGAATAACGCAGAAACTAAGGTCATCGTAAAGTCGTATAAATTTAGAAACACTTAACCGCTAGCCATATATTTTATAAATTATTGGTTAGCCGTCTAAAACTATAAATTACCACCCATATCGAACACAACCACCCAACAATCCTGAATAATTATCTACTTTTTATCTTATTTAAATATATATTTTACTTACTTAATGCTTACATAAGATATTTTTTGTTTTAACAGAGGATATTTTTTTCAAATTTTTATTTTTGCACATATAAAACCCCACATATCCAGTTCTCTATTCTCCATAATTACCGTCTGTAGTGGTCAACAAAAACCGGACACACTTTTAAGGTTTTCTTCTGCCACTGCTGGTGGCAACCCGCTGTTCGCCTGATGTGGTCGCCGCCAGTTATAATACGTCATCAAATAATTGCTGATATCTTTTTTTGCGATGCTGGTATTGGGATAACCAGTTTTTGGCATTCTTTCTGACTTAAAGCTCCTGAAAACGCTTTCCATTGGTGCGTTATCCCAACAATTACCTTTGCGACTCATGCTTTGTTTCATGCGGTAGCGCCAAAGCCGCTGACGAAATTCCTTGCTACCATACTGACTACCTTGATCAGAGTGAAACATAATATTTTTCGGCTCCCCTCTTATTTCCCATGCCATATCCAGCGCATTAATTACGAGTGCAGCATCTGCTCTTGTCGATAGACTCCAGCCTATTATTCGTCGAGCATATAGATCCATAACTACCGCTAAATAATTCCATTGACCATTTATCCATATGTATGTGATATCTCCACTCCAAGCCTGGTTCATCCTATCAACGTCAAATTCTCTGTTGAGATGGTTCGGCACCGTAGGATGCTCAGTAACAGCCTTCTTATACTTGTGAGACCCTGGCTGCTTTGATACTAAATGGCACTCTCTCATTAAATGACGAACTTTATAACGGCCAATGTTCTTCGTTTTCTTGTCATATCTCACCTCTAGTGATTTGCAATATTATCACCTAAAGGTGTGTCCAGGTTTATTAGACCACTACACTTCGTGCCTCCAGTATTTTTGAAGTTTTCCTTGTTATTTGTCCATACAGAATGCGATATCATCCCTCTACTTCCACTATGCCTGCCTATGGCAAATTTGATTCTATTCTTCTCCGCCACCCTCTCGCTAACAAAACAGTGCAAGCACATCTTATTGAGAACAGAACTCAATTGCGGTTAGATTTTAATCACAGAACGCCCGGTCGAAGTTTTATTTTCAACGAAGAAGGAATAGTGATCGATAAGGCTAGACGAAAAAATTGGCTTAGCTCGAAGCTTGTCTTAACCATAACCTTCCATTTATTACTCGACGAGAACATCTAAATTAATACTGAAGGACATAAGATGATCCCACCACCAAATACAAAATCACAATAATAAAACCCCGATACTGCTCACACAGATGCAGCGTGTTATATCGCCTCGCATATCACATTCTCTTCCGCTCAAAACAAAGATCAGCCATCTTGGCAAATTATACATAGAAGACAATTTAAAATTGTCACCAATATCATTATTTCGGCAACCTAAACACTTAAATGCAGTAGACATTCTACTGTTTATACAGTATTGACAAGAATTTTCAGAAAAGCGAAAGTCCCGCCCTGCCTATCCCCGTAGGTATTTTTCACCTTTTATCAGCCGAAAATTGTCCGGTTAATACGTCGGAAAAATTTCAAAAATTGCATTAAAAGAACAAAAGCGTGCAGGGCTTTAAAGGCGGGAAAAATTAACAGGGAAGGAATAAAAGAGCACGGCAGGCGGCCACCTGCCGTGCGATTCATGACATTAACATTGTGAAGTAAGAGTTCAAACATTAAGGATCATGAACTATGAAAGTATATCAAATCAGTTATGAACTTAGAAACCAAAGCCATTTCGAACCGTTGTTTAAGCGTATAAATGCGTGCGGATACTGGTGCCGACCGCTGGAATCAACATGGATTATTACAAGCACTCAAGGGGTGATGGAACTTCGTGCAGAACTGATAAAAGCATTGGGTGATGATGACCAATTACTCGTCACACGCCTCCATGGCGATGCCGCTTGGCAAGGTATTGATGCAGACTCCGCAACCTGGATGAATAATCAGATGCGTGATAACGACGCATAATTTGTGGGCGCAACTCCACACTTGGATGCGCCCTGAAGTCAAATACCAGGGAAAACAGTATGCTTACTCAACTCAAAAATCTGGCGCATATTCGCAACGGCTATACTTTTCGCGAGAAAATAAATGAGTCCGCCAATGGCAACGTTCACGTACTGCAAATAAAAGATCTACGAAAGCAGCTCATTGAACACAAACAAAATCAATTAATGGCTCACAGGTTACCCAGAATAAACTGGCATGGCAACCATAAGACCCTACTCCCTCCAAACTCCATTGTGGTACCAGCACGAGGGGATCACTACCAATCTGCATATTTTTTAGGAAACACCGGAGTCCTGCCCACCAGTCATATTTTGGTTGTTACCATTAAAAAGAAACAGGTGAATCCCGCATACTTATGTTGGGCCGTCAATCAACCAGGTGCACAACACTTTCTTTATACCGAGAGTCGAGGCACAAAAATACCAAGGCTAAGTAAAAACAGCCTAGGGTTATTAACTATTCAACTTCCCCCCATTGAAGTCCAGGAAAAAATCATCCATATACAGCAACTATGGGAAAAAGAGCAGTGCAGTCAAAAAAATCTACAAAAAAACCGGGAGAAACAAATACATGGCGTATTCAATACCTTATTGGACATAAAAAATACCCCGGAATAAAACCAACTACCCCCATATAGAATACAACTTCGTACCATCAGATTTACACGATAATGGACAAGCTTCAGAATATATTTCATAACGAATTTGAACTTGATAGTTTTAAAGAGTACACGCTCGCACTCGTTTTCTTACGTTACTTAAGCGAAAATAAAACCATTACAAGAAGCAAACACACAAAGCCGGAAGTAAAATCTGCTTTTACAGCAATCCAAGGTAGAACTGCTGAAATTCTACATCCTATAGAAACTGATTTCTTTGCACTTTACAGCACTAGACACCACCCAGACATTAGCAATTTAGTTGATACCGCTCTACTCAATTTGGAATCTCATAATCCCCATATATTTACGCAAAACAGTCTGGGCAGTTTCAGCAGTATCGTTTCCTATTCAAAAAAGCGATTGAGTCGAACACGACGAAATAAAATTATAGAGGGGCTACTTGAACAAATACATCATTCAACATCTTCAGCCCTTAAAACGGAAAAGCCAAAATACCGGCTATTTCAGCAGCTGCTCGACAAGCTATACAACAAAACAACGAATAACCGGAATTTTGCATACACATCCCCCAATATATCGAAATTAATCACCGAGCTTCTCGATCCACACCCTGGAGAATCAATATACGATCCTAAGTGTGGCGCCGCGCATCTTTTAATCTCCTGCGGAAAGCATATCCAACATAATTTTTCCAGCCACAACTATCAGTTACATGGCCAGGAAGCACTCCCGAATACCTGGGCGATCGCTAAACTGAACATGCATACACACGGTGAACATATAAATGCAATTCAGTATGGCGATTATATTGGTGCACCATCCTATACCCATTCCGGTAATCAACTGACGACTTTTGACATAGTGCTCTCTTCCGCCCCATTTTCGATTGAAAACTGGGACTATACCCATGCCAAAAAAGATACATTTAAACGATTTCGGCGAGGAATACCGCCCAAAGGGAAAGGCGATTGGGCGCTAATACTCCATATGATTGAGAGCACTGCCTTACCCGCAGGAAGAATGGCAATTCACATTTCTCAAGGCGCACTTTTTCGAGAAGCAGCGGAATGGACTATTCGCAAAAAACTCATTGATGAAAACCTGCTTGAGGCTGTCATAGGCGTACCGGAAAAACTATCCCATAGCGGAATATCGCCAACAGTAATTTTGCTTTTTAGGAAAAGTCGAAAAAAACGGGATATCCTTTTTATCGACGGCAACAATTTTACGGCAGCGAAAAAGATGTCCATTCACTTTCCGGATCAATTGATCTCAGATACGGTTAATATCTATAACCGTTGGCAGCAGGAGGAAGACGTGTCTTACATAGCTAGCTGGGATGAAGTTAGAAAAAACAACTACAACTTAAGCTTGCATCGTTACATCAATTCTTTCAAAGAAGAATTTTTGGATTTACACAGTATTCGACATGAACGGCATCAGTTAAAACAGGAGTACAACGCGATTGAAAATGAAATTGATCACATCCTCGCAATACTCTCTTCAACGCAGGATAAAGAAGAACCGTAAACGTAAAATCAATAATTAAACGTCAGGGGGTTACCTGCACATCCTTATAGGGGCCATCAACCAACCCGGAACCAGAGCCATTTATTGCCGAACGATTTGCTTCTCGCGCCAGTTCCGGCGTGGAATCCGTTAACGATTCAACAATATGACTGACAATGGCTTGCAGTAATTGCCCATCCCCTTGCGATCGTTCAGCTCTGGCCCTGCCCGTCCATAACACCGTTCCAGTACGTGTGTCGACTAAGTTTAATTTAGCATTTACCACCGTTACGGTATTAAACAAAAGGTACTTCTGCCCCCAGTCCTCAATGGTGGTATATAACACCGCATCGGCACCAATGTGCTCACGAATTTTGTCCAGAGGAACCCCATTCATTTCACCCGGTGTTGGCAAGCCATTTTCTTTAAAGAAGTGATCAATCACTGCAACAGGAAAAACATAGTAGCCTTTTTCTGCCAGTGGTCGCGTGATGGTTGAAATAAAAGTATAAGGCGCATTCACCTCGACAGAGTTATTCAATGGCGGAATCACCAAAATTGAACGAGGGCGGTTTTGCACTAATTCGGTGTTGTTCTGAGTCTGTATACTGCTGCAACCAGCCAGAATACTACCAATAGCGAAAATGGCCATGCAATGCAAAAAAAACGAGCGAAGACGATTTATCACAGAGCTACTCCTTGGATGTTTTGAGTTTTCACTCTTGTCATCATGCCCTGAATAAAAACCTCTGACTCGGGATAACGCCTGACCTCTTCTGCAAATGCAGCCTCAGCCTGGGCAACACTTCCCTGCATGGCATACATCATTCCCAGATGAGCATATAAACCCGGAGGAACACGCAAGCCACTGCCTTCAGCCCGCTGTATATCCTGTGTTAAGCGTTCAATTTGCACTTCGGGTGGAGCCTTGCCTGGCATCAGGTACATTTGATAAATAAGGCTTTCGTAATTTCCCCAATAATACAACGGCTGAACGGTTTCGCATGCTTGCAAAACCGTAAAACTCGCGATTAGAACAACCACCTTGAAAGATCGCATACGCATAATCTACTAACCGGGCCTATGGGTTAATAACAAATACCCCTTGTTCGAGGTCGCGAACAAAATTATTGACGGCTTCGGTAATTGCCAGATTTAACACCTTGCCATTTAAGGTCGCATCATAGCCCGCATTGGACCCAAAACCTAAAACTTCCCGCTCGCTTAACGAGTATTCGCCAGCACCCTGAGTGGTATACACAATTTCAGAGTTCAACACATCAATCACATTTAAAGAGACCTTGGCATAAGCAATTTGTTTTTTACCTGAACCAACAATACCAAATAATTGTTTATCACCAACTTCTTTACGTCCAAACTCGCTCACACCACCGGTAACAGCATAACGAGCACCCTTCAGGGTCTGTGTTTTACCCAATAGCTTAGCTTCCTGCTCAATTTCACTCATATTCTCGCGATCAACCAATTTAAATCGATTGGTTTGCTGTAGATGTGTTTTTAAAATCGTTTTTGCCTGATTACCTAACAAATCTGTATTAGAAGAAAATAATCCCTGCATATAACTTGATCGGTTATTAAACTTACCAACAACTAGAGTAGTCTTACTGCCGGTATACACTGTTCCGTAGGAATCAACTTTTTGTGTATCTAATACCTTATGGGATTCGGTCGTTGCACACCCGGCAAGTAAACAAGTGAGCAGTATAGAAGTGAGAAAAGATTTGGCTGACATAATATGCTCCATAAATAAACTGACTGCTGATAAGCCTGTGTTTACTCTTCAACTAAGTTGAACACTATTCACAACGAATTATTCAATGCCATTAGCGCAAAAAGAAATTGCACTATAACCTTTCGAGATGACCGCCCATGCAGCATGAGTATTGGCAAAGAAACATTGCCTCATATTATTCAAGCACTGCACAGTAAACGCTCAACGTCACCCCTCGATGGCCATCTGCCAGATAATAACCAAAAGGCATGCCCAGTATTGTATCAGAACGTCACAGTATGTTATGGCCAACAAGGTTGAAAGAGTGTAACACCCAGGAATTATTCACCGTCAAACGAATAGTCGGCTTTTTTATCCATAACCCGGTGCCTAACCAGTTGCACAAGTTTTACCAAGCCAATTACCACAAAGCCCAGCAATAAACCAACCACACCACTAATTAGGATTTGTACGCTGGAAACCAACCAAGCCGATGCACTGTCGGGCAAAAATAATTCCGGCAAGTGATGAAAAAAAGAATCAAAGCCGTGGGTAATAATACCGCCCCCCACAAGGAACATAGCCAAAGTGCCTGCAACGGAAAGAAACTTCATCAACACTGGAGCCAACCATAATAGGAACTCCCCAACATAACGCAGTCGATTTTGCTCTATCAGGTGTAAACCTAAATCATCCAGCTTAACAATAGCCGCAACTAACCCATAAACCATTATCGTAATGCCCACTGCGACGACGGATACCACCAGGGTCTGAGTCATCATTGGCTGGCTCTGCACCGTGCCAAGCGCAATCACAATAATCTCCAAGCTAAGGATAAAGTCCGTTCGGATCGCTCCCGAGATTTTTGCCTTTTCAAGAGCAAGCAAATCAAGCACAGGTTCAGGAGAAGGAAGCACCGAATCGCCCTTGGCTTTGTGATGGAAAAGGAAATGACTCACCTTCTCCGCGCCCTCAAAACACAGGTAGGCACCGCCAATCATCAACACCGGGGTAATTAACCACGGCAGAAAAGCACTGACCAACAACACCACGGGGACAATAATCAACTTATTGACAAATGACCCTTTAGCGACCGCCCAAACAACCGGTAACTCCCGCTCTGCACGCACACCCTGTACCTGTTCGGCATTCACTGCCAGGTCATCCCCCAAAACACCTGCGGTTTTCTTGGCAGCAAGTTTCGACATTACAGCAATATCGTCCAGTAACGTCGCAATGTCATCGAGTAGCGTCAGTAAGCTGCCAGCGGCCATAGTGTTGTCCTTACAGATTTCCGTCAATTGTATGCAGCTAACACCTCATCATGAGCCCTCTTATAGCTCGCATTGCTCTGGCGAATGAGGGGTTGAAGCAGTTAACCGTCTAATTATGTTGGCTTATGGTTTGGGAAGCATAAGCACCAGGCATGAGCATCCACACCACTAATACTTATGTTTGATATTCCCATAGAGTCTAAAAATTATTTTATGTATTTATTATTTGATTATGCGCTGAACTAGCCTAACCTTATAAACGTACATTTCGCGTAATAATACTTGAATGAAATCCAGTAAGATAAGGATATTTTTCTCCAACAGCCTCCAAAATGCTCGCCTCAGAGAAATCTGTTGGGTGGCGGTTCTCTATGTCATCACCGCCAGAATTGGACAATCGTTCGCCATTGAACCCGCAAACGTCACACCAGTGTGGATTCCATCCGGCGTCATGCTCGCGCTTGCACTATACCGTGGCCCACAGATATGGCCCGGCATATTTCTGGGCGCATTTCTCGGTAATATATGGGCGTACTTTTCCTTATCTTCCCTGACTGTTGCCACAAGCGCCATCGCAGCAGCAACGCTTAACGGGATAGGCGACGCCCTAGCTCTCCCCGGTATCGCAATATTAATAAAATCGAGAATAGGTAAAGAACAACCCATCGAATCATTAAACAACCTTCTGTGCTTTTTTGTGCTCGGTGTGGTTGTCGGTCCGACGCTCAGTGCCGTGTTTGGTGTAGGAGGCTTATCGATTTTCGGTTTTATAGAAGGGCACAAAGCGACCTCCATTTTCTTTACCTGGCTAATCGGTGATGCAACGGGGGCCCTGCTTTTCACTCCATTGATCTACTCCTGGTTAACGCCCAGAGAAAGCGCCCGGGAATCCACCTTAACCTTCGTTGCCTGCGTAATCTACTCGCTCATTCTAGCCACCCTGAGCTTTGATATTATTCGTCCAGGCAATTACTTTTTATACACCCTATTTTTGGGCTTGCCCGGATTATTTTTTATTCTGTTCAACTCCAGCCAGCGCTTAACCTTCACCGTTCAAGTTGTTGTTATTTCGGTGGCGATCGTAGCAACGGCATTTAACAAAGGTCCGTTTGCAGAACATGAGTCACATATCGCTTTGCTGAAACTCCAAATGTTCAGCTCCATTTTTTCTCTCGTGCTCTACATCGTTGCTATTTTTGGGCTGGAAAAAGCAAAAAGCAAAGCACTGCTTGAACAACGCAAAAACGAACTGGAACAGCTTTATCGACTGGATGCCTTAACCCAATTATGGAATCGTTATCGCATTCAGGAGTTTATCGAAATTGAGCTGGCACGCTTTCGCAGAGAACACCGCCCTTTTGGTGTAATTCTGATCGATATTGATGATTTTAAGAAAATAAATGATCAATATGGGCACAACACTGGTGATAAGGTTCTTGTCGAGCTGAGCCAATTAATAAAGTCACAAATTCGGGAAAGTGATTTACTTGGCAGATGGGGTGGAGAAGAATTTATTCTCATAGCCAGTGATACAAGTATTGAATCTCTAACAATTTTTGCTGAAAAAATTCGACAATCGATAGAATCGTATCGTTTTTCAGTAAGCCAAAAAATAACCGTCAGCCTCGGTTTAACACTGGTGACACTTTCTGACAGCGAGCTCAGTTTGTTGGACCGAGCGGACGAAGCACTATACCGTTCCAAAAGGTCCAGCAAAAACTGCGTATCGGTTTACGAAAATTCAAAAGCTTAACCAACACCACGCAAACTCCTCACCTTCACTTTCGAAAAATACAATCAATACAATATTTGAATTCACCGCCTTAGTTTTCGCATAAATTTTATTAATAATAAAAAACAACAATAAAGATCATTATTTACCCACAAGAAAAATTACACGACTTTTTGTGGAGAATAATCATAGCCCTCAACTGACCAGACAAAATATTGAGAAAAAATAATTGTGATATAGATCATAAACACAAAAATTAATACGAAAAATATTTCGCCTAAAAAACAAAAAAATTATAACGCCTAAAAACTTTTTATCTTAATTTAAAAAAGCGCTTTTTTTCCTTGTTTTTGTTAATAAATATAAAAATAAATACACAATTACTTGCAGTATAAATCACATACAGTCCCCATAAACAACATGACAAACAGCAAATAGTAACGACACTCTCTCCAAATAAATCGCCACAAAAAACTTCAGATATAACTTTCGATTCCATCCCACCCCAAAAAATACACTTATAGTAATTAGACAAACAAGGCGACAAAATTAAAATTATGAGGAAAAAAAAATGCAAAAAGATCTACAAATAAAAATTGCTGGTGTCGGCGCCTTTCTACCTCAAAACGTTGTAACAACGGAAGAGTTGATGCGTGAGGCACAGAGTAAAAAATTTGGCGTATCAGAAAACTTTTTAGGACGCGCCAGCGGTATTATTCAACGACGATTCTCTGATTCAGACGAAACATACGGTTACCTCGCTGTTCAGGCGTCACGCAAGGCATTAATCGACGCATCAATAGACCCACTGGACATAGACTGGGTTTTATTTTGCGGAATCGACCGAGATAAACCTGAACCTTCCACCGCACACGAAGTTCAAGCAGAAATCGGAGCGTGGAATGCCGCATGCCTGGACATCAGCAACGCCTGCATCGGCATGATCAGTGGTTTGGAAATTGCCGATTCATTTATTCGCGCAGGAAAAGCTGAAAATATTTTGTTGTGTACAGGAGAAAAACCCAGCCAGCTCTCCATTGATGCGATAAGACAGCTAAAACAATCCAAAGAAAAAAGTTTATTTCGAAAATTACTTGGCGCGTTTACGGTTGGAGACGGGGGCGGTGCCATGATAATTTCCCGATCAGAAATTAACGAAGGATGCATGTACATCAATACTCGATCGGATGGCGGATTGCGCGATTTATGTTATTACAAACACACGCCATACGGAATCGATTTTGAAATGAAGATGGAAGAAATAAGTGGCGTAATGGTTAACAAACACAAAGAAATGATAGATGAAACTTACGACAAAGTTGGATGGAAACCAAATGAGGTAAATAAAATTTATTGTCACCAAGTAGGCGAGCGACCTCACAAAAAAATGATTGAATTGTCGAAAGTTACGCCAGAATGTGCGCCTAAGACTTATGATTTATTCGGGAACTTGACTAGCGCAACTTTCGCTGTAAATATGTCTTTAAACCGACCAAAAAAGGGAGATAAAGTGCTGTTTATGGCAGGTGGTAGTGGAGCATCGTGGAGCCAAGCAGCCTTTCAATTTTAATGATCGAGTATTACATTATTCCAAGCATTTTCGCGCTGTCACTTAAAATAATTCTTTTATTTAAAGCGCAAAAACCAAACGTCAACAACTTTGTGTTGACGTTTTTCTTTGCCATACTCGGTGCAAACTCGATCGAACTCTATAGCTTTTTATTTCCAGGCATCAATTCGTTCTCCCTCATTCTGCTGACGCTTTATTACATTTTCGTGATAACCGCGCTAAATTCGTTTTTAGTCTTTACACTACAAAGCGCAAACCTGTGGAACTCCTACACCATTCCGCTGGTATTACCAACTTACCTCTTGCCTATATGCGTACTGCTATTACCCGGAGTGGGAATCTCTGGTGTAGAAAGCATCAATTATTCGTTGACAAGAATTCCAGGCCCAGCGTACTTTATTGTTCAGTTTGGTTTAGTTGTCCCCTTAGTCAGCTCACTGCTAATTACAACAACTTGCGCCATACTGGGTAAAAATGCAGACCTCCGTGCCAAAATGTTGGCTTTGCTACTTTCCGTACTCCCAATGTTTTTGTCCATTCTCTCCGTAGTTGTACTTATGCAACTAGGCATGGGAATAAATGCAACAATATTTTTCAGCCTCGCCGTATGCCTTAGCCTATGGATAATAATGTATACCGACAACAGCCAACGGCTTTTCTATTTTATGTGTCACGTTCCCAACACTCGGGAACAGAAAGTACTCCGGGAAATCTGTAATTACCTGCAAGACCCTTCTCTTGGTTTAAAACCGGCAAAAGAATTGTTGGAAGCTGAGATGGCAGGCAGAGCATTGGAGCTTTCAGGGAACAATCTGGTACAGGCAGCAAAAATTCTCGGTGTATCACGCCATACCGTGCGCAGGAAGTGCCAAAACAAATCAACAGAAGAAACACCACTTTCCCCTTAAGAAGCGATGTACGTTTTTCGCATTCACCGAATATTAAAATATTCAATACAGTAGCGATTAGACGCCGCCCTATTCCTACTTTTCTATTTAACATCCTCGATAGTCAATGCTAGCCACCCATACTAACCACTCTCTTCCCTTGGCATAGATACTTACCAAAAGAGCTCCCGCCACAATGCAACGCATACCTAATAGGGAATAAAAATTCAACGCCATATTGAGGACTTTGCACAAATAGCCGTTTACATGATGAGCAATAACGTTTTAAGCACAACAATAATGTAAACGCCTTCACTCGAGAAAAATACAATGCGACACGCCATCCTCATCTTACTTTTTGGCCTTCTATCCTTATCTGCTTCGGCAGAAAAAAATGAACATGTCTTCCCTGCAAGCGTCAGAGTACACACCACAGAACACAACCTGACAATACTGGCAAACACCTTTACCACTGATCATTTAAGTGCAGAAGCAATAGACATCTACATTAACGATCAACTGGAATACCAGAAGCTGGAAGCACTTGTAGCGAAGTTTGACTCCAAAACACGTTCGAGCAGCCAAATAGAAATCACCCTAACGGCGCAAGAAGCGGAAAAAAACTTTACCAGCGTTTCTGAAAGTGGCTTCAGCTACCACACCTATCAAACCATGTTAACGGAAATACAAAACCTCGCCGCCACATACCCCTCCATTATTCAAGTCGTAAGCCTTGGTAAAGCCGCCAGCGGACAAACCGATGTATGGGCAATAAAAGTATCCGACAACGTAAACAGCGAAGAAGACGAACCCTCTTCGTACATAGCAGGAGGAATACACGGCAACGAACGTCCCGGCCCGGAAGTCGTACTTTATGTGTTAAACCATATCGCACAAAACTATGGTTCCAACCCACAAGTCACGAAATTGGTCGATGAAACGCAAATGTGGTTTATCCCTATGACCAACCCCGATGGCCATAACGCCAACCGGCGTACAAATAATAATGGGGTCGACTTAAACAGAAGCTTTCCACAAAGCTGGCAACCCGGTCAGACGCCGGCACCATCCCAACCGGAGACACGCGCCATCGTAAATAATTTGGAACAACATCATTTTGTGCTCGGGCTGGATTTACACACCTATGGTCAAATGGTGATGTACCCCTGGGGAAATAGCGCTTCTCTCCCTCAGGACATCGCGGTCTTTCGCGAACTGGGTAATCAAATTGGCAATGCAATGGGTGGTTACCGCGTCGCATCCATTAATGATTTATTTGGCCGAGTACTCGGCGGCAGCCTCGATTACGAATACGGCCGCTACGGCATAATTGCTCTGGGAGAAGAGTTGGGCACATCCCACAGCCCCAGCGCATCAGTCACAGAAAACCTGTGCCAATCTAACCTGCAACCAGCTTTGGATTTTCTGGCTCGACCATTAAAGTCCACGATTACAGGTATAGTGCAGGACGCAGAGACCAACACCCCTATCGTTGCCACCGTTGAAGTTCAGGAAATCGACACTGCCGGTGCACGCAACGCTTACCAAAGCCGAGCCACTTTTGGTCGCTACTACCGGCTGCTTCCGACAGGTAATTACACCGTCACCGTGAGCGCTCCAGGTTACCTCTCTCACACTCGCACAGTTACCACAAACAACCAAACTCAAACCGTACTGGATGTGACATTGGAAAAAGAAGGCAGCAGTTCGTCATCCAGCAGCTCGAGCAGTTCCAGTTCAAGTAGCACCAGTTCATCCGGTGGATCAGTTTGTATATCCCCGAATTATCAGACCGGTACGCAATACCAAGTTGGCGACCGAGTTCAAAACACTGGCTACGAATACCGATGTGATGTAGCCGGATGGTGTTCTTCATCAGCAACCTGGGCCTATGCCCCCGGTACTGGTCTTTACTGGCAAACCGCCTGGACAGAACTCACAGACTGCGGCAACACCTCATCCAGCTCCAGTAGCTCGAGCTCCAGCAGTTCATCAAGTACAAGTAGCTCGTCCAGTTCGAGCAGCTCCTCAAGCTCAAGCAGTTCCTCCAGCAGTTCTAGTTCGTCCAATTCTTCCAGCTCATCATCCGGTGGCAATAATTGTGCCTCGCCAATTTACAACGAAGGCAGCGCATACAGTACGGGCGACAAAGTTCAGCGATCGAATACTGAATACCTGTGTAAAGTCGGTGGGTGGTGTTCTCTCGGTGGCGCTTATGCACCCGGTACTGGTTGGGCATGGCAGTATGCATGGGATTCACTCGGAATATGCCATTAAATAATTAAATGGTATCCAAAAGTGAACTTACGTTAACGCGGGTTTAATCAGCATAATAAAAATGCGTACCGAACCCGCGCGCTAAACCGAAAAAAACAGACCAACATATAGGTCTGTTTTTTTTCTTTACGGACAAAACAGGCACAGGCGTAGATTTAAAAAACACAAAAAATACGATCGGCACGAACTCAAAGACTATACGACGTATTTCACCAAATCAGGTCCGGTATATTTTCCTCACATTATTTAGCAACACAGAAACAGGAGATATACCATGGGATTATTTACTCACTACTCGATCGAAACAGCACCACAGGCCGCAAAGCCACTATTGGAACAGTCAAAAAAAGCACTCGGTTTTGTTCCTAACCTATACGCCTATTTGGCTGAATCCCCAGCGGCATTAAAAAGCTATGTCACCCTTAGTGGATTATTGGAGCAAGGCAGTTTAACCCCGGAACAACAGCAAGTGGTTTTACTTGCCGTTAGCGTGTACAACCAATGTGAATTTTGTGTATCAGCACACTCGGTCATCGCCAAACAGTTTGTTAAAGTCGACAGCAAAATTGTTGAAGCATTGAGAAACAACACGCCATTACCGGATGCAAAACTGGAAGCCCTGGCTGTTTTTTCTCGACAAGTTGCAGAAAAACGAGGCTGGCTGGCAGAAGAAGATATTCAGAGCTTTATCGATGCCGGTTTTAATAAAGCACAAGTATTGGATGTTGTACTCGGTGTTACCTTAAAAACCTTGAGCAACTACAGTAGCCATATCACAGGAACGACGGTTAACAAAGAACTGGAATCTGAGTACTGGGCAAAACCAGACTAAACGAGAAATTACCAACTGTGCACCCCAAAGGGTGCATGGTTTATTTAAACGTATTAAGCCTTTTCACATTTATTAATAACCAACCAATAAACACAGGCTTTTACTTCTCATAAAAAATCCACCTTAAACACCAACAATTAATTGTTTTAAAAACTGTAGCGCTGCTCACCGGCATAATTGTTTGCCCTATTCCCCGCACCAACTCAACCAAAATCCTCTTCATCTTTTGTCGCAAAAATAAACATATTGAATGTGACGACATTAAGTACCATCTAATATTTAACCCAGAAATGCTGTGGATTTCTACAAAACCGCACGTTTTTTAATCGTTACTCAAGCTAACCATCCTATTAAACTCTCACACGACATTTAACATCTTAAGAGGTACAAAAATGTTTTCACTTAAATCAAAAATCTCTGGTATTGGTGCATACCTTCCCGAAACAGTCGTAACCACTAATGAGCTAATGCATGAAGTCAACTCCAGAAAATTTGGTGTTCCAGAGTCCTTCCTGGAGCGCGCAAGCGGCATTGTCCAACGCCGGTTTTCTGACGACCAGGAATCAATCTCCTACCAGGCCGTCCAGGCCTCAATGGTCGCCATTCGCGATGCGGGTATCGACCCCAAAGATCTGGATTGGGTGCTCTTCTGCGGTATACACCGGGATTTATACGAACCCTCTCAAGCACACGACATTCAATCCAAGCTGGGTGCCATAAATGCCAGCGCGCTCGATGTTAGTAATGCCTGCATAGGACTGTTAAATGGTCTTCAAATCGCCTCAGCTTTCATAAAGTCGGGATCTGCTGAGAATGTTCTGGTCTGCACAGGAGAAAGACCAAGCGCACTAACAAAGGAGATTATGCGCCAATTAAGAGTTTCCAACGATAAGCAAATATTTAAGAAGCTTTTAGGTGCATTTACTGTTGGCGATGCGGGGGGAGCTTTTGTGGTATCTAAGTCCAACAATCAGGAAGGTTGCATTTATGACAAGTTTTTGACTGCCAGCGAGTACAAAGACCTTTGCTATATTAAGTCCTCAGACAAAGGGGTCGAATTTGAAATGAAAATGACAGAACTAAGCAGCGTCATGATAGACCTTCATAAACGACTAATTAACCAAACCTACGAAAGTACGGGATGGACTCCCAACACCGTCGACAGGATTTACTGCCACCAAATTGGCGCAAAACCCCACAAAAAGTTATCTAAAGTATCAAAACAACCCGTGGAAAAACTTCCTAAGACATATGACATGTTTGGGAACTTGACTAGTGCAACATTCGCTGTAAACATGTGCTTAAATCCACCCAAAAAGGGAGAGAAAGTACTTCTTCTGGGAGCCGGGAGTGGCGCAACAGTAAGCCAAAGTGCTTTTCAATTTTAGATGCCAATTTTCGCTATACCGAGTGTACTGGCACTTTCTCTGAAAGTGCTTTTACTAGCAGCAAATGGAAGCTCATTTAAAAACGCCCGTACCTCAGTACAGGCGTTCTTCGGTAGTCTATTGGCATTGAATCTCGTTGAGATCTTTTACTTCTTCTACGCTAACGAAACACACCATATGCTTTTGTTGCGTTTGTACTATCTTTTCGCTTTAACCTCCGCTCTATCCATGGCGGCATATGGAATGTCCGCGTTTCAGGATCTTAAGTGGTTAACCAAAAGCGTAGTAACAATATGCTTAGTTCCAACAGTATTAGCCATTTTTATACCCAACGCAGGGCTAGCTGGGGTTGAAAGCATTGGCTATTCGATTACTCGTATTCCAGGTAAATATTACTTTGTTATTCAATTTGGTCTCTTGTCATCGGTTATTTTCGCTTTTTCTGCCCTTTATGCCACATACAAAAACGCCAAAGAACATACTGAACAACGCCGTTCTCTAGTATTTATGCTTTCCATTGTGCCGTGCATCATTACCGCATTACTGGTTATCACGATGATGCAAATGGGAGTTCGTATAAATGGTTCCGTATTTATGTCTCTTGCAGTCTGCGTCACACTTTGGGCGTTGATGTACACAGAGAAAAAAGAAAACGTATTCCACCTCCTAGCAAAAGTCCCCAGATCCGACGAATGGAAATCTATGCAGGAGTTAAGCCGTTTTTTTGCCGACCCAGCATTAGGTCTAAAAGAAGCAAAACGTTTATTGGAATCCGAAATGGTAAACCGGGCAATGCAGGTCACGGGGCAAAATAGGGAAAAGGCTGCTCAGCTCCTTGGTGTATCACGTCAAACCTTATATAGAAAACAGAATAACGTTTAATTCCAAACAGTGGTTTTCGAAGTAGTACGCCTTCTCTTGTTGAAATCTCAACGCCACTAACTCCCTACTTTTAGAATAATGTGGTTAACACAACACACCCGGAAGCAAATCTATAACACATATTTCGTATGACCACATCTCCCCAACTTTACACCATTGGCTATGCAACCAAACCACTGACCAGCTTTATCGCTCAATTAAAGCAATACAACATTAATGCCGTGGCGGACGTTCGGTCTGTTCCCTACAGCAAAATCTTTCACGACTACCACAAAGAGAATATTGCTGCCGAATTGAAAAAACACGCAATTAGATATGTGTATCTCGGAGATGAACTGGGCCCACGCTCAAAAGATGAAACGCACTATGACGAATGCGGACAAGTACAATTCGACCGCCTGATGATGTCTGACCTTTTTAAACAAGGTCTGGAACGTTTAAGCGCTGGTGTCGAAAAACAATTTAATATCGCGTTAATGTGTGCAGAAAAAGACCCTGCCACTTGCCATAGAAGTTTATTAATTGGTTACTACCTCGCTCACCACTTGCAGAAAAACAACCCCGAATTAACACTACCAACCCAGTTGTTGCACATAGACCATAATGGCGAAATAGAAACGCAAAACGATTTAGAAGATCGCGTATCCCAATTAAACAGTCAGCATAAAGATTTATTTATGTCGGAAGAAGAAGCCAAATACGAAGCGTATAAAATGCAATTGCGCAAAACGTCCTTTATTAACGAAGAACTTAAAAAATCAAAACCGCTGTAGCAGTTTATTTTCAATGTAATAGCAATCACATAGTATTATCATACTTTTACCATTATTGAATTAAATATCAATTAGCCAACCTTCATATAAATCGATTAGTCATAAAAAAACTATGCGACACTGTCAATAAAATCCCCCATTTCAGAACAGCGTCTCATTTAATTCGGTACAGATTCCCCAAAAAAGTATTTTTACATGCCAAAGTGACATGTTTTTGTAATATTTTCTTCAATCAAATGAGTAAACTCATTATATTCGGAGGCAGATGTATATTGATTTTCGACTGATTCCACTTTTTTAGGGGGCAAGCTGTGAAAGCCAGTATTCTATTTCCTTTCATTTTAATAATAATTTCCACGTTTATTGCCAGCTGTTCAAACAAAGAACCCAATAACAAAGCAACAACCAAACCCGCAGTAAGTGCAGATACCATTTATCAAGGCGGTGACATCATTACAATTAACGATGCTCAACCCGCAGCAGAAGCCATTGCCGTTAAAGACGGCAAAATTATTGCAGTAGGCAGCCACGCTGACATTAATTCATTCAACGGACCAGAAACCAAAACGGTCGACCTGCAAGGAAAAACACTCATTCCTGGCTTTGTCGATTCCCACGGCCACGCATACTTACAAGGTATTCAGGCAACCACCGCCAACCTGCTTCCAGCACCGGATGGAACAGGTAACGATATTCCAACACTTATCGCTTTACTTAAAGATTGGGCAGCCAACAATAAAGCATCCATCGAGAAAGTCGGTTGGGTTGTCGGCTTCGGCTATGACGATTCGCAACTAGCCGAACAACGGCACCCCACACGGGATGACCTGGACCAGGTTTCCACCGAATACCCGGTATTAATCATTCACCAATCCGGGCACCTTGGTGTAGCCAACAGTAAAGCGCTCGAACTAGCAGGCGTAACCTCAGAAACAGAAAACCCCAAAGGCGGTGTTTTCCGTCATCGCCCTGGCAGTAAAGAACCGAATGGCGTAGCCGAAGAATACGCCTTCTTCTATTTGGTCAAGCAACTCGCCGCACGTTTCGATGACCAAATCAACGAAGAACTTGTTCTAGCCGGTGCGAAGCAACTCGCCTCATTCGGCTACACCACGGGGCAAGAAGGGCGAGCCACAGCCCCCGCAGTGGAAGCTATGCAGCGGGTCGCCAAAGCCGGCAAATTAAATATTGATCTGGTGGCCTACCCAGACATTCTCGAAGTTGAAAATATTCAGCCTTCTATGGAATACAGCGGGCGCTTTCGTGTGGGCGGAGCCAAATTAACCATTGACGGTTCCCCACAGGGCAAAACCGCCTGGCTTAGCCAGCCCTACTACATTTCCCCAGAAGGGCGCGGCAAAGGTTACCGGGGCTACGCCGCAGTGGATCAGGAAACCGTGGATAATGCGGTGGAAAAAGCCTATGCCAACGGCTGGCAAATACTCACCCATGCCAATGGTGATGCCGCCAGTGATAGCCTTATTCGAGCCATCACCAAAGCAAAACAAAAATACCCAGAACTAAATAACCGGCCCGTGTTAATTCATGGGCAAGTGTTACGACGTGAGCAAGTAACCAAATTAAAAGCGTTATCGATCTTCCCTTCCCTGTTTCCAATGCACACCTATTACTGGGGTGACTGGCATCGGGATTCCGTCTTGGGGCCAAAGCGTGCGGAAGATATTTCCCCCACCGGCTGGGTATTAGAGGAAGGTATGAAATTCGGAACCCACCACGATGCCCCGGTAGCCCTGCCAGATTCCATGCGTATTTTATCTGCTACCGTCACGCGCACCACCAGAAGTGGCAAAGTACTCGGCCCTAACCACAGGGTTCCGGTCATGACAGCGCTTAAAGCTATGACTCTCTGGTCTGCATGGCAAAGTTTTGAAGAAAAAACCAAAGGCAGCATCGAAATTGGCAAGCTCGCGGACTTTGTTGTTTTATCGGAAAACCCAATGAAAATTCCGAAAGAGCAACTGGCAAACATTAAAGTTCTTCAAACCATAAAAGAAGACAACGTGATCTACCAGCGTCCGGCAAATGTGAGCGCTATATCCTCTCCCGCCGTATTTGGTTTTTTACAAAATTCAAAAACCCATGACCATAGCCACCACGAAACTATTAACGGTAAACCACCGCTTCATGGTGATGGGTGCTTTGGCGAAGGCTTGAACGTAATCTACCAGGCAATAAACAGTTCGAATCTAAAACAATAGAAAACACTATCGAATAGTGAAAATAACAAAAATCAAATTATAAATTAAAGGGGTTACTATGCCATTTTATCGTTTATTTTTGATGGGTTTTTCTCTTGCTGCCCTGCCGCTTTCAAGTTGGTCAGACGAAGGCGCAGCCGGGCTCGCCAAACAACTTGCCAACCCCGTTGCTGCACTTATTAGCGTACCGCTACAATTAAATTACGATGAAAATATTGGCCCGGCCGACGACGGTTCGCGCTGGACGTTAAACGTTCAGCCGGTTGTACCAATGGAAATTAATTCCGACTGGAACCTGATCTCCCGAACCATACTGCCGGTCATTTCTCAGGACGATGTTATTTCCAACGAAAGCCAATTCGGTATTGGTGATGTTGTACAGAGTTTATTTTTATCACCCAAGGAACCAACAGAATCAGGCTGGATTCTCGGTGTCGGCCCGGCCTTTCTTCTCAAAACCGGTTCGGAAGATGCACTTTCTGCAGGCAAATGGGGCATTGGGCCAACCGCCGTCGCATTAAAGCAAGATGGTGGCTGGACCTACGGTGCACTGGCTAACCATATTGTCTCCATTGCCGGTGATAGTGATCGGGCAGATGTTGATTCCACTTTTTTACAACCCTTTCTTTCCTACACCACATCCAGTGCGGTTACCTATACCATCAATACAGAAAGTACCTACGATTGGGAAGGAGAACAATGGAATGTTCCCGTCAATGCAGTGGTGAGCAAAGTCACCAAAATAAATAATCAACTCATCAGTGTGGGTGCTGGTGTTCGCTACTGGGCAGAATCCACTGAACAGTCACCGGAAGGCTGGGGATTTAGAGTAATCTTTACACTACTGCTTCCCAAGTAAAAGACGCCTATATCATTTTGCGTATGTATGGCCCAAGCAAAGAAATACAAGAAGGCGGATATGCATTCCCAACTTTGAAAGTGGTGGAATAACCTACCTGTTTTTTTCGAAGGTATATTACTGACGATCCGTTGATGCGGACTATGTCAGGCCAAAACCAACCCCTTCTTGTATAAACAAAGGGTTACCGGTTTTAATAGATGGCAAGAGAGCCTGAAATTAAAACGCAACGGTAACCCTTAATCATCAGGGCAACAAAAAAATCACTACAGAATTAAATAATATGTCGTGTTGTGGATAGCAAATACGTTTTAGTATATAGACCAAAGAAAGGTCGAAAATACATATCAGAGGATCTGACACATGAAAACCCTACTTTTTATAATAATTAGTATTTTTACAATAAACCACGCTTTTGCAGAGAAAGTTAAGTACGATAAAGAGCATTCAAACTTCTCCCCGCCAGCAACACTATACGGAAAACAACTTACCCTCGAAGTCAAAACAATAACCCCCGAAGAAGGTCTACCTTTCCCGCTAAATTATTTAAAACCCGGAACATTGATAGAACGATTTGATGAGCAGTACATCGTATCCAGAGGTTTTGATGTCCACTTTATCGATTACTATTCCGAATACACCTACACCGTTCTCAATCAAAGTACAGCAACCTATAAAAGTGAATTCAGCACAAATGTTCTCACCTTTACAAGTCGCAAGCAGGGAACCTTTGTGTATGATTTGGGCAATGGTTTAGGTGCCATGAAAGGTACCTTTTCAATCAGAGAAACCGATCTTACCGGGTTGGCACCAGAAACAGTAAAAAATAACGGATTTAGCATGGTAGTCACACAGAAAGATCCAGGCTTTCCTGTTGAAGGGTTGCCACCTTTTGATCAAATGCTTAATCACTATTTCGGTAAAAATAAAGTTTTTGTTCGTTCAGAGCAATATGATGAATGGGAGTACGAAGCAAAATACAAAGAAAATAGACAACAAGACAATTCCACTAGTCTAGATGTCAAATTTCCACATTCAAATCTAAACTATACGCTAACGTTTACCTACCAGAATATGCGCGCAGGCATATGGAAAATGACCGAAGAAGGTAGTGAAGCAAGCATCTCCGGAAATTTCACGTACACCCTTATCAACCCACCAACAAATCATAAATACAAGGGTACAATTGCTGATAAAAAAACCTACTTTTCTCAAATAACCGGAGTAAGTTATCCATACAGGGTCTACCTTCCAGAGAATTATGACACTGACAAAGAATATCCTGTTATTTACGCAACTGATGGACAATGGGTTTTCTGGGACTTTTCAAGAGAAATAGATAAGGAAGGCTACGATTTCATACTCGTTGCGATTGAGCAGGGGCCAAACAACAGACGTATTATTGACTATACAATCACCGGGGCTAACGATTATATCCAGTTTTTTAAAACAGAATTTATGCCATATATCGAAAGCCAATATCGAATATCAGATAAGAATAGAACAGTTCAAGGGGCTTCACTCGGTGGCCTAATTGTCTCTTCATTCCTCTACGATCACAACACAACCCCCTCCTTCCAAAACTATATTTCTTCCGAAGGTGCATACCAGCTTTTTCAACCGGACTATATAGCCGTTGAGGAAGCACTATTACCCAGCTGGTCGGGTTCTGGTGTAAATCTATTTTTGGATTCTGCAAGCGCAGCCGGATTAGTGTTTGAAGTGGAAAAATACTACAACCGTATGAACTCATACCAACTGCCGGGGCTGCAAATCCATTTAAAAGAACGTCATCTGACGCATGTACAAATTGCTCTACCAGCGTTTAAAGATGCCATTGAATACATTGACGACAGAATTAACGACTAAACAGCAAGCTTAAGTGATGAAGTAATCTCACTTGGTCACTTAAGCTTATGACCACTAACCTTACAGGGATAATAAGGTGCGATACATGATAATAATTTGGATACTAAGCACTCTGTTCTGAACCTGAATTCACAGGCCCAGCTTCCAGGTTCATCAACCAACCAAACGCCGCGCCGGTAAAAAACATAATCAAGCTATAAGTCACTGCGGGAATCGTCATAATTGAGCTGCCCAAAATCGTACCGGAAACCAGTAACGCCAGGGTGCCATTTTGCAACCCCACTTCCGTACCAATACTCATCGCCTCTGCCCGGTTTAACCGCGCAAGCTTGGCAATAAGGTAGCCCAGGGCTAAAGTCACCACATTCAAGCTAAACGCGGCAATGCCTGCCTGCGCAGCGTACATGGGAATATTGTCCCAGTCTTTTATGGTAATCAGCACAAGTATTAACACCAACAAGGCAATAGAAAGCGGCTTAACGCCTTTTTCCAAGCGTTGGGCAAAGTGTGGGTAACGGTTAAAAATCCACATGCCAATCGCAACTGGCACCAAGGTAATCACCACCAATTGCACAATCACTTTCCCTACAGAAATGGTAAATTGTTGCTGATCCCCCATAAATGCATCCATTGCCAACAACGTTAGCACCGGAATGGTAAACGGTGTGACCACACTGACAATGGAAGTTAATGTAATAGAAAGCGCAACATCGGCCTTAAACAAGTAACAATACATATTCGAGGTGACACCACCGGGGCAAAAGGCCAAAATCATTAAGCCAACTGCCAGCTCACCGGAAATACCCATCGCAATAATTAATACATAAGCCACAATGGGCAGCAGCAACATCTGGCAACAAATACCAATCAATGCCGCTTTGGGGGCTTTTAATACACGGGAAAAATCCGCCAGAGTCAGGGACAAGCCCATACCCAGCATAATAATAAATAAAGAAAGAGGTAAAAAAACCTGTGACAGGAAATCGGTTTGCATCTTCTATTTGCCTTCGCTTTTTATGGTTATTTCGTTTTTCCGTAACAACTTACAGACCGAGTAAAGCAATAGGCGGCATTTATACCAGAAGGGCTAAGCCAATGCCAGAGCAAAGCAAGACGTGTGAATACTTAGTTTGTGAAGTGAACCGCGTTATAACCTGGAGAATTTGGATAAATCACATTCAAACGGTGTTTTATCCTTGCCTTTCATCACCAAAACCTTACCTATTTTATTGTCGCCGATTTTCTTCTTCACCCGGTCAAGAATCTCCCGCTTAATATCAAGAGGGTTATCTTTCTGCAGGTGGGCACAATAAATTACCAGATTAAAACCTTCAAACCATTCACAGCCACTTAACACATATTTTTCATCTTGCTTAATTTTATCGAAGGTTTGATCATTCACCAGCGCCCAACAAACAAAGCTCTGTGGGTTTTGCTGAATAGGTTCGTAAGTAATCATTAACTGGTCATGCAATACGGCTTTACGAACATCATTTGCTTTAGACACAAAATAATCCGAATCGGGAAAAACCTGTAACCCCAACCCCAATATTCGGGCAACGTTATTATTTAAGTGGTTTTCGCTTTTTAATGTCAGCATTAACAGGCCTCCAACTCAAACGGCAAATTATCCGGCTCTAATTTAGAGTCCTGCAAAATTTCATTAATCCAACCACGCACATCGTCGTCCTGTTCCACTTTTTTAGTAATGTCTTTAAACAGTTCATTACGCGTCAGACGAATTAAATCGCGATTGCGTTCTTCACAAGCCACCTGCAAGGGCTTTAACCCGGTTTGCCCTGTTGCCGCTTGCCATTCATCGTAAGCAGCAAGCACATCCAGAAACCGTTCAACAATATGTTGTGCGTATTTCTCTTCAGGGATTTCTGTTTTTAAATGTTCAACCGTAATACCTTGCTTTTCCTCGGCCAAAATTTTGAGAATATTCACCACATTGTACCTGGCCAACGGCACCCTGAAGGTTTGTGGTGTGTGCTGGGTTTCTTCACAGGCTTTAGCTAACAAGTTAATGCCCGCCGAAAAACGCTTATGCACCGGCGTTTCTATTTTACAAAAGGCCCCATCAAACCCGGTTTGGTACAACCAAAACTGTGATAAATAGCGATTAAAACTATCAAAAAATAATTCTTCGATTTCTTTCGGCTTATCAAAACACTCAGAATGGTATTTGCCCAAGTAGAAATTCATGGTGGACAAAATATTAGAAAAATATACATGGTCGCCCCAAAACGGCGGAAAGCCACGAGAAATCAAATAATTGGCATGGTCCAGAAACGAGGTGGTGGTGCCAAAATCAATCATCGTACCATCGACACCAATATTCCCGGTGGTAATCGCACCGTGGGCAATCCGCTTCACCTTCAGCCAGGCGGAAAGGTAAGAAAAGTAAGCAATTTGCCGCTGAATAAAGGCTTTCGATTCCGTCTCGCCGGTAATTTGATTCAGCTTTTCACAATTATCCTGAACCCGGTAAAAATCAAACGGCAATTCATTATGGAAAAAATGCGCCCGTTCGAAATGCGCGGGTCGCACAATCGGTTGCCGTAGCATTAACGCGCCCGGCGCTTTGTTGTCTTCTTTCGATTCCAGGTTGTAATCAAAATCAATATCCATTCCGGTGCGAATGACCGCTAAAATTCTCGCCGCACCAAAGGGCGCATTCTGATGGAAAAATTCGCCCCATATGGCTTCGCGAACCCCCTCTTCCAACGAAGCCCCACCGTGGGTATGCCAAAAATCCATCCAGCCATTGGCTAACAGGTTTTTACCGGTACCCTTAATCTGAACCCCCATATGGTTCCCGCAACGTACACCACCACCATTGCTGCGTTCGCTGTGGCTGCCATAACGTTCGGCATAAAAGGTTTGGGTTTGTTGGCTAAAATGCTTGTCGAAATCCACACCTTCCGGCGGCACCATGTACGCAAAATTATCAATCAGGAAGTCATCCACTTGCGCATCGTTCATGGTGTTACATTGGGTAAACGTTTCTCGCACCAAATCATAATTCACCCAAAATGTTTTGGCGGTCGTGATTTTATGTACCTCAAAAGGGAGAAACGTATGCTGGCTCAAATTATCGTAATTAGGCATTCTGACTGACCTTTACATACTCCTGGCGAACAAGGCGTGCCTTCATTCGTGTAATCATAAGATTTAACGGGGTCATTACAGCATCGTCTTGGTTGTAGTTGTAATAATCCGTTTGCCACAAACCGTATTTGTCATGCAGTTTTTTGGCGCAGGCTAACGCCGTACATTCTTTTTGAATATTGGAATCCGTAATATGCGGGTAATGATAGGACTCCACCTTCTCGGCTAACACAAACTGACAACCTTGAAGGAACAACCGAATACCCAGGTCGACATCCTCCCCGCCCCAACTGTTAAAGCTCTGATCAAACCCACCCAACTCTTGAAACTGTTTTCGCTCAACGCCCATTAAGCCGCCCCAAAAAATATCAAAAGGCGCAGGCCATAAATCAATCTCCGAACCCAACTCATCGTATTGCACTTTTCGTGGGTCATATAAGCTGTGTTTTTTCAACCAACGAATACAGTGGTCAGCACTGCCGCGTGCTAAATGACGAAATTGATTTAAAGTGTATTCATCCTCAACGCCAAAGCCGTGAATAAAACCAATAATGGCTTTCGGTTTTGCCAAGGGTGTTAAAAATGCGTTAAGCATATTTGCCAAAGCCGATGAGGCTAACGAAACACCACTGTCAATAAATACCAAATAAGGTGCTTTCGCTAACAACGCCCCCTTATTTCGCGCACCCGCCACGCGGAAGCCTTTATCTTCCTGCCACAGGTAGTCAATATTCAACTTACCGGAAAAAGAACGAACAATATCCGGGCTGTTATCAGAGGAACCGTCATCGACAACAATCACCTCAAAGTCGTCTTTGTTTATAGTCTGCTCAACCAGCGACCGGAGCGTTAACTGCAATAACGCCGCACGATTGTACGTTGGCACAATCACGCTCAACTTGGGCGTTTTATTCATATTCCCTCCAATCTACTTGTGATCCAACAATGTTATTGTCAGACAATTTGTGGTCAGACAATGAATACTTACTCCGCAGCCAAAGCAATTTCACGGCCAGCGGAATTCACCGTTTCCATTCTGTGCGCCACCATGACGCGGGTAATATTCAAGTTTTTAATATTGTTGTTTATCGCAATTTCGTTATTCACATCCAGGTGACTGGTAGCTTCATCCATAAACAAAATGCGCGGTGTGCGGTACAGTGCCCGCGCTAAAATTACTCGCTGTTTCTGGCCACCACTTAAACTGCTGCCCATATCCCCCACCAGTGTGTTGTACTGCATGGTCATGTGCATAATCTCGTTATGAATACAGGCCATGTCGGCGAATTCCATCACCTTATTCATATCCGCACTGGCGGAAAAACAGGAGATATTGTCGGCAATACTGCCCGAGAGTAAATCATCATCCTGCATCACACTGGCAATTTGACTGCGATAACGACGGGATTTGGTAACGTCAATATCATCAATTAACACGGTGCCGCTGGTGGGTTGCAACAAGCCCATCATAATTTTCAGCAAGGTAGTTTTACCGCAACCACTTGGGCCGGTAATCACCACCGACTCACCTTTCTCAATCACAAAATTCAGATTTTCAAATAAAAATGGTGACGACTCACTGTAGCGAAAACTTAAATTCTTCACTTCAATACTCCCCTCCAGGGCAGTACTGACCTTGGCTACCAAATCATCGTTCTGGTCGAGCGACAGTTCCTTATCCAAATAACTGTCCACATCTTCCGCTTGGGTAAAGGTAATATCCGACAGCCGATCCAAATGCAGCCCCAGCATTTTGAGTTCAATCCACTTGGTAATTAAATTATCGGCTGAGGCAATAAAGTGGGTCTTGTAAGCGACAAAGGCAAAAAGCATCCCCACCGAAATACTGTTTTCCATTACCGCTATCGCGGCAAAATAAACAATCAGAATATTTTCCAGGCCAAACAACACCCCATTGATGGTGTTATAACCAATGGTCCACTGGGAGATACGAATGTTTTTATTAATCGAATCCGCTAAGCGGTTTTGCCATTCATTTTGCCGGAGGTTTTCCCCCTGGAATAATTTAATGGTTTGAATCGCCCGCACCGATTCCATAAAATGGCTGCTTTCTTTTGCTTCACTGACCAGAAATTCTTCAGAAAGCAAACGAAACGGTCGATACAACCCCCAGCGAATTGCGCCGTACACGCACACAATAATCAGCACAATACCGGTGAGTTTGACGCTGTAAAAAAACATGGCCGACAAGGTAATAATCACCATAAAGCCATCCACCATGGCCGAAATCAAACTGGTGGTTAACAAATCCCGAATACTGGCCAGCGAACTAAAGCGGGAAACCACATCGCCCATATGGCGGCGGGAAAAATAATCCAATGGCAAACGAATAAGGTGGCGAAACAGGTTAGACGACATCTGCATCGATAATCGAGTGGAAAGCTTTAAAATAATCACTTCCCGCAGGGTGGAGGTGGCCACCTGTATCATCAACAGTAAAAAGAAACCAAAAGCCAGCACCAATAACAAATTGGTGTCCTTACGAAACACAATATCGTCAATCGCCGTTTGCATATAAAACGGCGTAATAATGGCAAACAATTGCAATAGCAGAGACAACACAAACAATTGCAACAGGCTGCGCTTAAGTCCAACAATGCGCGTCCAGAAGTGAGATATTTTTAATTCGGTTTTATCCTTCTTTTTTTCAAAGGCATCTGTAGGCGAAAGCTCCAATGCAATGCCGGTAAAACTCTGCGAAAACTGTTCCTTAGTTAATACTCGCTCACCGGAAGCCGGGTCATTAATCACCACCGAATTCTTTTTCACCTTGGTCAGCACCACAAAATGGTTCATATCCCAATGTAAAATACTCGGCAATTGCAAGTGCTGTATTTCTTCCACTTCCAGCCTTAACAACCGGGAAGACAATTGCAAACGCCCGGCCATGGAAATAATCTGGCGCATACTGGTGCCGTGGCTCGACACCGAAAACCGTCGGCGCAAGGCAATCATATCCACATCGTAACCGTGATAGCCGGCCACCATCGCCAGGCAAGCCAACCCACACTCGGTGCATTCCGCCTGCAATACCGTGGGCACACGTTTACTCAGTTTAAAATTCAGCAAACTTTCCGGTTGTCGAATTAAAGAGGTGGAAAAACTCATCGCAACCGCCCCTTTAAGCTATACACCGGTGCCAGCAGCCATTCCATTACCGAGCGCTGGTCTAATGTAATATCCGCACTTAATGTCATACCCGGTTTTAACGGAATTTGTCGGCCATACGCTTCCACATAGGTTTTATCCATACTGGCCGTTACCCGGTACACCGGTTCATTCACGGTAATGGGCGCGTTTAATACTTCGCTCGGTAACAAAGTCGCTTTCGACAGTTGGGTAATTTTTCCCGTAGACATACCAAATTTTTGATACGGAAACGCATCATAGCGAACCGATAAATCCTGCCCTTCGCTGACAAAACCCGATGAACGAATAGGCACCAGCAAATGAATTAATAAACGGTTACTTTCCGGTGCAAGGCTAAGTAACGGTGCCGATTGGTTAGCAACCACTTGCTGACCTTGCTTCACCTGTAAATTACTAATGGTGCCCGCTTTCGAGGCTTTAATTAAATAGGTTTTCTGACTGCGCAACTGGGAAATCTGCTGGTCGTTATAACTTAGCGCCTTTTTGTAATTGCCGATTTCATTCTGTTTATCTTCCGACAATAACGCCCGCTCAGACTTAAGTTGCTCAATTTGATTGGTTAAGGTTACCCGCTGAATTAAATTCGATTGTAAATCATTTTCCAGGGTTAACTTTTTGGACACTAGATTGTCCACATCCAACACCGACACATACCCTTCCGCCTTCAGCGCTTCATAACGCTCCAGCTGCGAAGTGGTAATTGAAAAAATCTGGTTCTGTGTTTTATTCTGTTTTTCCAGCAAACTCAGGCTTAATTCCAGCGAGGCAATTTGCTTATCCAGGTTGGTGCGTTTTTGCTGGTATATACGGCTGGAACTGCTGAGCTGATCATCCAAAATCACACCTTGTGCGCGATATTCAGACAGTAACTTGTCTTCCAGCAAATCACCATTGGCCATGGTTTTAATACTGCTGACCAGCAGCAAAGGCTGGCCTTCGGTAACCTTATCGCCCTCGGCAATAAGAATGGAGGTAATCACACCAGAATTTTTGGCATACACGCGGACAATACCGTCAGGCGTTTCCACCCAGCCCTGAACCGTTTCCCGCAAGGCAAAGCGGCTATTAAACGCCCAGAAAAGAATAAGAAGAACCCAAATAACCAAAAAGCCTATCACCAGGCTATGGGAAAAACTGGGTTTGACGAGGACATCACCATGCAAACGCTCATAAGCGTTATCAATAGCTTGCTGACGGAAAAGACCTTCTTCCATAGCTCAAACAGCCCGCATTGAAATAAATAATTGACCGAAGGAAGTGATCACACAATCACCCCGATACTATTAACGAATAGTAATTGAATTACTCCCCTGCTCCTTCAGAAAAATTCCCTTAGTAATTTATTGTAAAAAATTGCATAAAAAATGAGTTGGAGCAGCGGCCTAGGAAAACTGCCCCAACATTGAAAATACCAGCGTACTTTAATTCCGCTCTATATTTTCAATATGGCATTAGCCTTCGGTAGTACCACCACCTGAACCGCCACCGGTGCTGCCGCCACCGCCGCCACTTTCGTAACCGGTGTTCCAGTAGCCCCAACCACCAGTAATTTCTTCTGCTTGATCGAAATCTAATTCTTTCATTCGTTACACTCCATCAAAAATGATTTGATAAATTATTTGCCTAACCGCGTTAGGCGAATCGACACTACGAAAATTAATTTTTAGTGTCAACAAATCCAAAAGTCGCAACAAACTCACAAATTGGAAATTTTTTTAACTAAGCGGTTTCCAAAAAACACCTATTTTTTTTCGAAAAACAGGTAGAAATTGAAAAAATCAACCCCCTATACAAACGATTACAAACGCCACAAATGGCAATAAAAAAAAATACGCTTATTTTAAATAATTATTTCAATTCACTCTTTCGCGAAAAAATTGCGTTTTTTTTTTCAAATATTCGTCCACCAAATTACAAATTTATGCGCCAATCCGACACAGCACCGCGTTAACACAACCCAACCCGGCACAAAGGTAAAAACAGATACCTAATCGTCGTAAAAAACCAACCACCCTAAAAAGAAATCAAGGCGACAAAAAACAAAATTAAACGAAAAACACAGCAAAAAAGAGCAAAAAACAATCAGAAAAAAGTAAATTAGACCTTAGTGGTAACGCCCTTGGAAAAACAAATAATGTTTAAAAAACAGGCCGGCCAATAGCCAAAAGGCGTATAAAAAAACAGCGTTCTTTCAAATAAAAAACAAAAACACATTAACAAATACTGCTACTAATACAGCAAAAACACACTCTACGTATCCACCAAACAAAGCGTAAAACGACTCACACACGTTCGATACACAAATAGGAAAAACCCACCAGAGAGCAGTTTTTATACAGCGTAACCACGGTCGCTTTTTTCTCACCAAAAAAATCAAAAAAACAAAACTAAAACGAACAAAAAAACTGTTTTGTAAGAGAGCAGCCACCTAGGAAAGCTGCTCAAATACAACACCGAGTTTATTGCAAGCAAAAAACCCAGTATTTAAGTGCGAGACTAACCTTCATGGTCTTCGTAATTGCCGCCGGTATATCCACCACCAGTAGAACCGCCACCGGTTTCACTCCCCTCTTCACCGCCATAAGGTGAATAACCAAAACCGCCAGTAATTTCTTCTGTCTTTTCGAAATCTAATTCTTTCATTCGTACACTCCGTTAATTAATTTGAAAAACTGTTTTTACCTAAACACCACAGGCGAGCGGACACTACGAAAATTAAATTTTTATGTCAAAAACAAAATAGAACGCCAACTAAAAAGAAAAATTAAAAAATGGAATTCATAAAAACTTCTACAAAAACTGAATATCGCTCGAAAAACAACTTCAAAATCTAAAAATCAACCCCTTGTACAAATAATTACAAATGAGAAAAAATGAAATTAGCAACAAAGCGCTTATTTTAAATCAGTATTTCAATTCGCTATCCCGCAAAAAAACAGCTTATTTTTTTGCGGATATTCCCCCACCCCATACAAAACTTATGTGCCAATCCGACAAAAACAGAACGTTAACAAGAACCCATAGAATACAAAAACACTAAAACTCGATACAGAAAGGCGAGCAAAAACAAACTCAACGTTACAACTTCGCGCGCCACAATAAATTCTTATACGAAATAAAAAGCAGAATAAAAACAAACCAAAGTAGATATACAGACGGATATTTAAAGCGCCAATATCGACAAATCCCAATACTTTTTAACTAAAAGCGCACCGGGATAATGCGAAAAATGTACAAAAAGATATTAAAAATTTCCCTCTAATACATATTCATACTTTAATTTATACGTCAGTTTATTCGATACAGTGCCAATATTTGCTTTTATTAATATGGCGCTATTTACAACTGGGAAAGGTGGCGTATTTTTTAATTATAAAGAAATTTCAAGCGTTAACTGGAATACAACTTTAAAGATAGAAAACAAAATATTGCAGTAATTACCAGAGGCACTTACGTTAGACTATTAACAACTTAAAAGTGAAATCCAAAGGAAGGAGGAATAGATGAGTTGCAAAAAAAATCCGATCTTGGTCTTAAAGGCAAACTATGAAAATAGAAAAAATATGGATAAAAAATTGGCGATCAGTAAAAGAAGAGATGCTACAAGCACAAGATTTAATGGTAATTATTGGCCAGAATAATCACGGGAAATCAAATATACTATCCTCTATCTTATTTTTCTTTGGAGAAATAAAACATCAAGACTTAGACTTCTTTCACGGATCGACAGAGTTATTTGTTGAACTAACGTTTGGAGATATTGATGAAACTGACAAAACGACGTTTAAAAAATATCTAACATCTGAAGAAAAAGTTATTGTTAGGAAATCTGCTTTTTTAGGTGGTAGCTTTGAATATCGTGGTTATATTGAAAATCCAACTGAAGAATGGTTGCAAGAAGTAAATGCATCAGCCTATACAAAACGAGAACTTGCGAGTAGCTTACCGCTCTATCCATTTATTCCAGATTCAGGCCGTATAACAAAACAAAATATCATAGATGCTCAAAACTCATATATTGAGGAAAATTTTAACGAAATTGAGTTTAAGTTTGAATTAGAAAGCACCAATTTCCTTGGATTAAAAACGGTTGCAAAAGGAATATTTGGTGAAGTTTTCTTTATTCCCGCAGTTAAAGAGGCATCCGATGACTTTACCTCAAAGGAATCTAGTATTTTTGGGAAGATGTACGCTGATGTTGTCTCCTTAATGTCAGAAAGTAATGACGAATGGAAAGATACCAAAACAAAGCTTGGAAAGTTGTTCTCCATGCTAAATAAAAAAGACGACGAAGGAAATGATAATATCGAGCGCCCACAACAACTAATTGATTTTGAGAAGGAATTAGCTGATGAGTTAGTGTCTTGGGGTGCAAAAGTAGATATCGAAGTTAGTGCTCCTGACATTGAAAGCGTGTTTAAAGCCAATACCCAAGTCTGGGTCGATGATGGCGTTAGAACAGACATAAAACGTAAAGGCCATGGACTACAAAGGGCGCTAACTGTTGCGTTGATACAGGTGGTAGCTAAGAGGGCTATTGCTTCTGCTGGAAACGAAGATGATGAAAATCAGAGCAATAGAAAATCATCGAATTCTAGATATTTCATATTTGAGGAACCAGAACTGTATTTGCACCCTCAAGCACAAAGGTCATTATTTGATTCATTCGTGGGTTTATCTGAGTCTGGAAGTCAGGTTGTTTTATGTACCCATTCTAGTGGCCTTATTGATGTTGAAAGATATAAATCTATATATATAGCAACTAAAGAGAATGAAGATGCTGGGACTAAAGTCAAGCAATGCACAGATGAATTATTTATAGGCGATTCTAAGAAGGACTTTAATCTATCATACTGGATAAATCCTGATAGAGGTGAGCTTTTTTTTGCCAGTAAGGTGATTCTGTTGGAGGGAGCCACAGAGAAAACTGTTATTCCTCTCCTGGCAAAAAAGTTGGGTGTTTTCAACTACGAACACACCCTTATTGATTGTGGTTCAAAAGACAACATTCCATTATACATTGCATTAATGAATAAGTTTTCTATTCCGTATATTGCAGTTTATGATAAAGACCACCAAGCTCACAAAAATGCTGATGCAATCGTGTGCGCAGACAAATCAACTGAGAAAATTGAAAATGAGATCCGTGATGATATAGGCGCTTCCATTGTTCTAGAAAATGATATTGAGGAAGAGCTTAGCCTGCCAAATGGAGGTTCTAGTAAGCCATATGTAGCACTAAATCATATTACTTCAAGCGATTTTGTTCTGCGACCTGAAATGATAGAAAAAATTACGCGTATATATAATACGTAGACTTCATCAGAACAAGATTAGGGCTACACCCTAAAACATGATTTTCTATTGAAGGAAAAGAATAATGAATGAAATAATTTGCCCACATTGTAAAAAAGCATTCAAAGTTGACGAAGCTGGGTACGCGGATATTTTAAAACAGGTTCGCGACAGTGAATTTGATCAACAGCTGCATGAGCGTCTTGAGCTTGCTGAAAAGGATAAACTGAAGGAAGTAGAACTTGCCAAGAGTAATGTCAGAAATGATATGCAGGAAGCTGCTGCAACCAAGGATGCTGAAATTAAGGAACTGAAAGCAAAGTTGGATGCTGGCGAGGTTTCACGACAACTAGCCGTAGCGGAAGCGCTTAAAGCCGTTGAGAAAGAGCGTGATATACTTGCCAATGAGCTCAAGAACACAAAAAAAGATCATCAAGCTGTTTTGGCTCTAGCTGAGGAAAAACTTAACTCTAAAGATGTAGAGCAAAAACTAGCCATTAAAGAGGCGATAACTAAAGTTGAAATAGAGCGAGACGAATTAAAAAATACTATTAAACAGGCGGAGTTAGAAAAACAGCTTGCTGAAAATGCCCTTAGAGATAAGTACGAAACACAAATAAAAGATCGTGATGATGCAATTGAGCGTCTCCGTGATATGAAGGCTCGCCTATCTACCAAAATGGTTGGTGAAACCCTAGAACAGCATTGTGAAACAGAGTTTAACCGAATTCGTGCAACCGCTTTCCCCAATGCATATTTCGAAAAAGACAATGACGCACAAACTGGTAGCAAGGGCGACTACATATTTCGCGACTTAGATGATACCGATACAGAAATTGTATCAATAATGTTTGAAATGAAGAATCAGAGTGACGAAACAGCCACCAAGAAGAAAAACGAGGATTTCCTGAAACAGCTTGATAAGGATCGTACTGACAAAAATTGTGAATACGCGGTTCTCGTATCTCTTCTTGAACCGGATAGCGACCTTTATAACTCGGGTATTGTTGATGTCTCTCACCGCCACCAAAAGACATATATCATACGACCACAATTCTTTATTCCAATGATTACTTTACTCAGAAACGCTTCGCAGAATTCTCTAAAATACAAAAAAGAACTTGCAATAGTTAAAGCTCAAAACATCGACATTACAAATTTCGAAAACGAATTAGATACCTTTAAGTCGGGTTTTGCTCGAAATTACGAACTAGCATCCAAGAAATTTAAAACAGCTATACAGGAAATTGATAAAACTATCGATCATCTTCAAAAGACTAAGGATGCTCTGCTTGGATCTGAAAACAATCTCCGCCTAGCCAACAACAAAGCTGATGACTTAACACTCAAGAAATTAACTAAAAATAACCCCACGATGGCCGAAAAATTTGCTGAACTTGAGAACGATGAGACATCTAATTAATAATAAATTGTAATCTGTCGCCATTTATAGAAAGAACGTTCGTTTTCGAAAAATATCTACGTTAACTACTAGCCGTTAACAGACTAAAGTAGTAGAAAAAATAACTAGAGACTTCGTTTATTTAGTTTTGGGGGGAGCAAATATGCAAGGCAACGAATTCTACATCTTCCTACTTCTAGCATCTGTTTACGGGTTATTTATTTTGCTAAAAGATAAAAAGAACCCACCCACGGAAACCTTTACCTGTGCACGCTGCAATAAGCAGGAGAAGTATTCCCCCCGCACCATTAATGCCTGGCGCAGGGGCTATGACCGACTCTATTGTTATACCTGCCATAGTCAATGGTTAAAAGACCACCCTTTCAGGCAAACCGCCGCCGATACTCGCGGTGGGTGCCTGAGTGTTTTTATTATTGTTGTACTTGTTCCACCAACTATCTATAGCGTTGCCAAGTTATTTTTTTAATTCGCACAAATCAAGAATCCATTTCATCACAACTTACGCCATAAAAAAGGGTGAAGATATGACGACTAACCTGGAATTAAACAATCGAAAATTAGTGGATGGGAATACCCGTCTGTTCTCACTGAGTTTTACGTTGTTTGCTGTAATTCTTTCCTTCCTTCCCATTCAGTCCAGCGCGAATACGGAAGCGGGGTTCTTTAATATCGGCCATATGACCAATACAACCAATGCGGTGAATTACGCCGTAAAAAATGGTGCTAATGGTGTTGAGGTGGATTTGCGCTTTGATAAAAACGGTGTGCCGGATCGATTCCGGCATGGCGCGCCCTGTGATTGTAGTTGTGGCGTTTTAGGTGTGTGTACGGTGCTGTCGAATGAAGGTGGCTGTCTGGCCGGGGAATCGGCCAAGCGACTGTTGAACCATATTGCTAGTAAACAACAATTGGCGTTGGTTGTTATCGATAGCAAGGTCTCTAAATCCGATAATTTAAATACCTATGGCACTAACGTGGTTAAAACTCTGGACGCTGAGCTGTTTGATAAGGGCTTTACCGGCAATGTGATTGTTGGTGTGGCCAAGCCAGACACATTGGGGTATTTACAAGCGGCTGCACTACAGGCTCAAAAGTCTTCTTATGCTGCGAGGTATTACTTCAGTATTGACCAGGGTGGCGACGATACAGTTGGCATTATAGAAAAGTTAATTTCATTGGAGCCGGCCACGAGTAATCGGGTTTACGGCACGGGCATTTCTGCCTGTGCGGCAGGCCAATATTACGAAGCCATTACCTTGGGTAACGCCAACCAGCGCCAGGGCGTGGTCGGTAGTGTGTATATCTGGACGATTGATAAAGCGGGCTCAATGAAAAAGTACATTCGAAGTGGCGCCTTGGGCATTATGACCAACCACCCTGGCCGGCTGGATGACATTCTGAAAAAACAGAAGATTAAAAAAGCAGCCCCTGGGAGTTTAATCCCCTCTTCCACCAGTACCGATATTGTTAGAGGTATTAAGCAGTGTGACTGCGACTATCACCCTGGCGGCTGCACGATTAGTAAACCCGCCCCTGCCGGGTATGCCTGTGATTGCAGTTATAAAGGCGCATGGACATGTGGAGGCAGTACGGTGACTTGCCTGGACGATCAATCGCCCTTCTGTAAAGAACCCGACAAATCGATTGATTCCTGCGTACAAGGTGGCGGTGACTGCCAAGGCTATAAAAATGTGACATGCGATTGTGATTACCACAAAGGCGGCTGCACCATTAGCAAAGCCGCCGTACCCAATACCGCGTGCAAATGCAGCTACAAAGGGTTTTGGACTTGCGGCGGTAAGATAGACAAGTGTAAGGATTTCTCATCGCCCTATTGCCTGTCACCGGATAAATCCAAGCAATCTTGCTTACAGGGCCAGGGAGACTGTGGGGGGTATTAAGTGAGCGTGTATTATTACACCAAGCCAGTTCCTTTACCCTTTGTTGCCAGGATGACCCAATGCTAGAACTATCTGACGCAGTAATACCACTTCTTGTTCACGCTTTGAGGGATGCTGTTCGTTACAACGAACAACTTTTACAAAGTGAAACTCTTAGAAACCGAGATGAGTACGAAGAATACTTGGTTGAAGTTAGCCAGCTTTATGCGGAAGTGAAAACTCTGTACAAAAAATTTGAAGCGGATGTCGGTAATTTTATTGAAGACATTTGGTAATTGAGTAAAAGATTCTGAAAAGTAAAACTGGGGAGAATTTTATGGAGTATGCATTTTGGTCAGAAAGATTGGAAAAGATGCATGAACAATCTTTCAACTACTGGAAGATGATAATGGGTATACCACTATTAACTCTTGGTTGGAGTTATGCCAACCAGGAGCCTTTCTCAAATATTGAGGTATGTGTGTACTCTCTTCTTATCGGTGGGTTCCTTTATTTTTTAACGCAGGGGATTCAAAAATTTTACCTTGTATTTCGGGGAATACACGAGGAGTTGAAGTTAGCATTAGCAGATAAATATGGCCCTTATTCAGACGGCATTAAATCTTTCAGCGTACTTGGAGACGCCCAACTATGGTCGGTGGCCGTGATTATCTGGGCGCTCTGCACGTTATTAATTCTATCGAACAAGGTATAAAATGTATTTTCGCTTAACCTGAGCGATTTAATATTTCAGTTTTTTGACACACCCTATCCCACACATTTTTTCACTGTCATTTTTTCACTGTCACTTTTTACAGCTTACTCACACTGCCCAATCGGAGGAACATGCGCGCCACAATCAAGCGAATGTTTTGATGTCATTAATTTGAATTGGAAAAGTAGGTAAGCACTATGTTCGACAAGGTGAACCCACCCACCCGCCACAATCCCAGTGGCTATACTCACGGTGTTATTGTCCCTAACGGAAAAAGAATGATGTTTATTTCCGGGCAACTTTCTGGAAATATTGAAGGTGTATTGGAAAGCGATGACTTGGTAACACAATTTGGTCAATGTTTGGATAATGTGCTTAAGGTGGTTGAAGCCGCAGGCGGCACCGCGGACAGCATCGCCAAGCTCAAGGTGTTTATTACCGATTTCCCAACTTACCACGCTAAGAAAACCGAAATTGCGGTGTTGTGGAGCGCACGTTTTGGTGCGGAATACCCGGCGATGACAATTATTGATGTGAAGGAATTGTTTGACCCGCGCGGCAAGGTTGAAATGGAAGCGATTGCTTACGTGGATTAATGCTCTGCCTAGCCCTCACTGCCCGATTGAACTGGTGTTAATTTTTTAATTGGGCAGTGCGCACTGTTATAGGGCAAACTCAAACACGCTTTCTCTGCTTTTGAACCTGCCCCCGTTGTCTATTTGGTTGCACTGTCACGATTCAGCTCACGGAATCGCCCTTTGTTACGCCGTTTTCGTTATCCCATGCTATCTTTTAAGGTAGCCGGTTTGTATCCAACCGAGCGATATATAGCCTCTGCACAGCTTGTTTTACCTAGCTGCCTATGTAGGGTGAACACAACGGAAACGGAACCAACATGCCATGCGCGGTCGTTACAAGCTGATCATAGCGCCCTTCCTCACCGGACTTGGGGTTTTTGTCCTCTCCGGCTTACTGGCCGCCTTATTCCTGAGTATTTCCCTCCGCAGCGAGTCTGAACGCTATGCGGTCAAGCTGGTTCAGCGCATGGATAACATGGCAATTGATGCGCTGCAAATTCTGTTCAATTTGAACAACCGGGGGTTAACCCAATGTGACGACGTCACTCGTCGGGTAATGCAGCAGCAAATATTCCTTTCCCCTTATGTAATCGAAATCGGTTTTTTCGAAAATGACCGTCTGGTGTGTACTACTGGTACTGGCAGGTTGGAAAAGCCCATTGATACGGGTGAACCCGATTATGTGGGGCCGAATAACTCCGAGGTTTACGTTCGGGAGAATATGAATCTACTGCTGTTTGATAATTACACCATGGATGCCGTTTTGGTGAGGCGTGGCCAATTTGAGACGGTGATTGACCCGACCAGAATGGATATTCTGGATGTACCTTATGTGCAATGGCAGGCGGTATACGACAGAGGTGACAAGACGCTTAACCTGGCCGGCACCAAAGGCGTATATGACTCGGTTAAGGCGCACCCCATGCGTTTCGGTGGTTCTGCGCTGGTGTGCAGTCAGAGCGCCAAAGTGGAAGGCATGCGCATTAATAAGAATCACTGTGTGGCAGTGCTGATGGATGTGAAGCAAATGCTGTCTTATCGCCGTCATGAGTTAGTTCTCTACAGCTTGCTGACGATGATTCTTGGTTTTGTCTCAGCTGTCGCCGTCAGAATCAATATGACCCACCGCCGCTCGATCCGCAGCCGGATTACCAAAGGCCTGACTCAGGGCTCATTTTATTGGTTGTATCAACCCATTGTTGATATGCAAACCGGCAAGGTGATTGGCTGTGAGGCACTGGCCCGGTTTCAGGATATGTATGGCACGCTCACTCCGGACCGATTTATTCCTATGTTGCGCGAGATGCAATTAACCTGGACATTCACTTCCAGAATGATTGAGTACGTGCTGAAAGACCTGGATGCCCAGCCTCTTCCCGATGATTTTCGAGTATCGCTGAATATTTTCCCCTACGATATTGAACGCGGTGCCGTTGCACGTATTCGCGATATTAAAGGTTTAAAAGAAACGCGCTTTAAGGTTTGCCTGGAAGTGACGGAAGATGAATATCTGGATACTCCGGTTGCCCATAAATATTTAAATGCGTTGAAGAATGAAGGTATGGCGCTGTCTGTGGATGATTTTGGCACGGGCTACAGTAATTTAAAAACCTTAACCAGCATGCATTTTGATTACCTGAAAATTGACCGCTCTTTTGTCAAAGATATTGAAACCGAAGGGCTAAAAAAATCGATTATTCCGCAGATAATGGATATTGGGCAAAAGTACAATCTGAAAATTATTGCCGAGGGTGTGGAAACCTCGGATCAACATGAGTTGCTGCAAAAACTCGGTGTGCATTATGGTCAGGGTTGGCGCTACGGCAAACCCATGTTATCTATCGACCTTGTTGGGCTGATTAATTTGTAATTGCTTAACGACGCGATTACAACCTGGATTCGATTTTATTTTTGTGTGTAATGCTTTCCCAATAGGTTATCCGACGCCCTTGATTCACATGGGGGAATGTCGGATTGCCGGTTTCGTTTTCCAACGTATACCCCAAACAAAATTGTTGAAGTATTTTACCCGCATTGCTCTCTGTGATGTCCACTGTTAGAAACCGCTCTGGCATGTTGGACATGTATGCCATCACCCCATCATGATGGGTTTGGTAGCAGTGATTCAGGTAGTGGTCGCTGTAATCGGTTTTATTTTCAAAATCAGGAAATGCGTTTTGAAAACACCGCTGTATCGCAGGTTCAAAAACGTGTTTATCTCGCGCCCATTGTTTGCGCATGCTTTTTAGTAACCGCCGGATTGAAAGCAGCCATAATTCCTTTGGACGTTCCAGATAAATACATTTTGCATTCGGGTATTGTTGAAGCAGTTTTGGGTAATCGATAAAAACGGGAGTATCGGCAACGACATCAGCCTGTTCAAATACGCTACGGGTATAAGCGGTGTGAGCAACGGTAAAACCGAGTTCGAGTAAATAGGCACAGGCACTGGTGGTGCCGGTACGCGGCAGGCTGACAATAAATAGTTTACTCATGCCGTTTTACTCAGGGTGTAGTGCAGGTTTGGTATAGCGTCTGAACGTTTTCTGCGAGGTGTTTATCGCTCGCGTAAATTACACCGCAGTGGTTCATAAACAGCGAATCATTTAAGTTAAGCGGTTGCCCGTGGATATCGCTCACATACGCGTCCGCTTCGGCATAGATACACGCGGTTGCGGCAAAGTCCCAAATTGCACCGCCACCTTTATTCACTTTGGGGTATTTAAAGTAACAGGCCGGTGCGTATTCCAGTGCCCATATGGCGTTCATTACCGCACCACCGGTATTGATTATATTCAGCCCTTGTAAACCCATGCGCTTGGCATAGTCTGTAAGTTGTTTAACACTTTTTTCGAAATAGGCATGGTGGGTAAAACTGCGGTCAATGGCGAGTGTCAGTTTGCCCGATGTGTTGTTTTCAAATTGCCAGGGTGCATTGTTTTTAAACACACCCTTTCCCTTTTGCGCGGAATACAGTGTGTTGTCGACCGGATTAAATACCACGCCTAATACAGGTGTACCATCGTGAGCGACTAACGCGATGGACACGGAATAACCCGGAGTATTATCAATAAACGATAACGTGCCATCGATGGGGTCTATCGCCCAAAAATACGCTTTGCTGTGGCGGGCATGTTGTTTTTCATCCTCTTCATTGTCACTTTCTTCCCCAAGCAAAGCAATATCATACTGCTCACAACTGGGTTGTAGATATTGCTCGATGATTTTCTGGCTTTGTATATCCACATTGCTGACCACTTGCGAGGCTAAGGTATCACCGCCCTGCTTTGCGTTTACTTCCAACTCTTGTCGATTAAATTGAGAAATGAATTGCCCGGCATTGACTGCGGCATCAATCGCGTGTTGAAGAAGGTTATCCAAGTCGTGGGTTGAGAGTGTCATTGGGAATTCTTTTTTTCCGTTATTTAAAGTTCAGGGGGTGTATAAACACTATTTTATATTGAGTTGTTGTATAACGTGTCTGCACAAGTTATTGCTGTAACGATGGACTTTCCAATGGCCTGGACTCCAACCTTTTAGAAAACGATAAAAGTCTGCCCAGGCATAAGCGTATAATGGCCGCCAGTTTGCTTCCAGCTTTTCGATTGCAATCGTTTTTTTGCGCCGAACCAGTTCTTTGCCTAAGGCAGAAAAATAAAAATCGAGCAAGGTTTTTTCCATTTTCTCGCAGGTGCTTTCATCTAAACAACTGCTAATAAAATAGGCGACATCTTTCATTCCGCAACCGGCACCCACGTACTGAAAATCCACAGCAGCCACGTTTTTCCCATTTTCGGCAAAACAAAAGTTTGCCAATTTTGCATCGCCATGCACAAGGGTTTGAAATGGCGAAGCATTTAATGCCTTGTCAATTAACGGTGCAGCTTTTTTCAGTAAGCTATCTTGTAAGGCTTGCAACTCATCGGGGCGGGTTGCCAGATGCCAATAGCAGCCCTGCTCCCACAGCCCATTAACATTCAACACCTGCGGTGCTTCAACCATAAAACAGGCATGAAAGCTGGCCAACCAGCTTAAGCATTGCTGCATATCGTTTAGGTTTGCATCGTCTTTACGTAGCGCAAAACCCGCTGCATCCAAATCTTCCATGATGATAATAGTCTCGCTGTCTCGCTCTTCCAGCCAGTAGGCTTTGGCTGTTGGGCAGCCGCGATCACACAAGTGATTCCAGTCTCGGTACCAATGGCTTTCTACTCTGTAGGAGTTGAGTTTTCTCTGGTGGGAGAAGGCAGTGTTCCATCCCCGTGGATGTTGGCTCTGTTCCGGTAACACGATATGTTTGACCACCACACTGGGCACCGATGCGCCATTTACGGCGTAGCGTCGGATAACGCCGTAGCCACTCCACAGTGATTGGATATCTTCCAGGGCAAAGGCCGAATCGGCATTGCAGGCTTTGCAGATTAGGGCTTCGACATCAAATACTGTGTTTTTTGTATCCATAACCTTTTTACTATTGAGTGGTGAGTTGGGTATTCTACCGCAGTTTTTGAAAAGAAATGGGTAATCTAAAAATGGGGAGAGGTTAGACCGCGTGTCAAAAACCGCATAAATACATCCATGTAGCTTCGTCAATTCATCCCTGAATTGACGATTTTTGACACGCTACCCCAACCCCTCGAACAATGCGATAACATATGGTTTATCAAAATTTATCTACCTCACGACCCTATAATGAATTGAGTACTTTTTTGATAACATATTTACTCTTTAAACAAGCCTTTTGTAAAAAAGGTAACCTAAACAAAATGATCTATTACGGTTTAAACATTAGGGCATGTTTGCCAAAAACCGCATAAATACGTCTATGAACTTCATTATTAATCGTTCCCGAACAATCGATTTTTAAAGATCAACTTCAAACAGCTATATATAGCCCCCTTGGTCTAAACAAAAGCATATCGTCAGGCAATTTACCCGAAGGGGTTTTATTCTTGTTTTTGAAACCTTTGGAGGCAGGATGCCGACAAAGAGCGTACAGGGATGTATTTACAGCGTGTTTCAAAAACATGAAGAAAACGCCAACAACTATCCCTTAAAAATGCTATTCTTAGCCCCCACTCAACATGCACATGGAAAAGTCACGTGTCGATAAAACAGTATCTTTTTATATTTATTCTTTTTATTTCATCCTCCGTCCATGCACTGACCGATGATGAATATATTCAAGCCCTGCTTCTCTCCTCTAACACCTCCGACGGAGTACGGCTGGCAGGCAGGTTAATTCGTTTTACCCCGGAGTCTGATCCCATTATTGCTAAACTCGCGGCAGACCAACTTATTTATACTTTGCAAAACCCGATTTTGGATGAAGATGCCAAGGCGTGGTTAGCCAAATTACTTGGCAAAACCAAAGACCAACGCTTTCGTTCTATTCTTGAGCGTGCCCGAACGTTAAACCCGCCACCGAAAGTGGAGAAGCACATTCAGGCAGCGCTATTATTAATCGGTGACGGGGAAGTTAAACCCTATGTGACCAATGCAAAGATTCGTGAAGCGCACTTAGCGGAAATTTTTGGTAGCCGTTCAAGCATCCCTTACCGACCGGAACTTAAAGCCGAATTTTTGGCGTTAGAAAAAGAAACAGAGCTTTCCACCATATTTCAAACATTTGGTTATCCCGGTGGTTCAAGTACGGATGTGAATATTCGTGATTTACCCCGTTTCGGCAGTACCCGTACCCAGCAGTTATTATTAACGTATCCGGAACTTGGGGCGCTTCAGCTTTATCGCTCCCGCGGTATTTGGCGCTTGTCTTATAAGATGCCCTACCCGGATATACAAACCGATGATTCTGCCGATCAATATATTGTGGATGAAATATGGAACTGGAGTTACCCACGCATTATCCAGTTTTTCTCGCATAACAAAGCAAGAAAGTTTACCCAACAGCAATTGGATATACTCGCATACCGTGTTTGGCTTGGGGTGGATACCATTGATCCATTTTTGGCGGATTCACTTTGTCATTTAGCGAATTTTGTTCGTGCCGGTGGTCGTGGCCGTTATCAAGCCATAATGACCGATACGGCAATGAAAGCGAAAGACGGCAAGCTGAGGAAGTACAGCAAAAAAGCAGCTAAACGTGGCAAGAAATATAATGACCAATCACCGGAAGAACAGTTTATGCCCTATGGTGTGGAATTGAATTTGGATGAGCTGGAAATACCGAGTAAATTTGGTGCAATTAAAAAGCTGATGCCTTAGTTCATACACGAAAAATATTATTTTTTGAGTTCGCCAGCGACAAATGTCGCTGGCGTTTTTTTATCAAAAAATATGTTAAGTCATGTTCATTCACAAACACTATGCGCCATATCTTTTATGGTACAGGCACTGCCACATTGGTTTGCACTCGGTAGTTTTTATTTTCCAGATCCGTAATAGCCGTGGCTGCGTCCAGGCTTGGAATACCGTCAAACTCCCGCATAATAGTGACGCTACCTTGTGTACTCCCCACTCTGGAAGATAATACGCCACTGAAAAACACCAGCAACGAATCAACTTCTGTGGTAGAAAACCCCACTTCTGGTGCTCCGCCAGTCAGAGAGAATTGATACAGGTTTACGGGGTTCCATCCGCCACTGGCTGTAAACAGATAAATGCTATTCTGTCCTCCAATCATCAGTTGGCTAAGAACAGAATTATTGATTAAACCTAAATCCCCGGTAATGGTGTTGACACCATAAATATTAAAACCGGTTAATTGGCTATGCATATCCTGAACATTTCCGTTCAGGGTATTATTACCACTTAAAGTAAGCGACCTGACAGCAGCAGGAATATTTGCAACCGTTCCCGATATAGTATTTTGACCACCAACACTGAGGTAAATCGATCCATTATTTGTCAGAAGATCCAAATTGCCGCTGATGGTATTCACCCCATTTATGTTAAAGCTAGTCATATTTGGATGAAGCGTTTGTATGTTGCCGGACAGCGTGTTATTACCAGAGACGGATAAAGCTGTGATCGTGTTTGGTATCGAACCGACATCACCGGTAATGGTGTTTCTACCTAAGATATATAACGAAACGGTACTATTATTTTGCACCAACCCTATATCACCCGAGATTGTGTTTTGCCCCGTGACATTCAGGTAGTTGAAGTTTGGATGCAGGTTTTGAATGTCGCCACTTAATGTATTTTGTCCAGCAATGCTCATTGAAGCGAGGCTTGTTGGAATAGTTTGCACATCACCAGAAATAGTATTGCTGCCATTGGAGACGGTTAAATTCGTCATCGTGGCAGGCACAGTACCAATATCACCGCTAACAGCGTTAGCGTAGTACATTAAGAACTGGGTCATTCCTGAGGGCAAGTTTTGTAGGTTGCCGGTAATATTACCCTGCCCGCCGGAAGTACCGCTTAGGGTAAATATTCGAAGGCTTGCAGGTAATTCAGATACATCCCCATTCACATCACTTCGTGAAGAAAGCACTAATTCTTCCAATGCACTGTGATTGGTTGCAAGCCCGGCAAATGTCGTGGTCAGCACCGCTTGGTTATTAATATTCAACACAACCAGATTATTGGCACCACTTAAAATACTGGTATCAAATTGATAGGCCACACCAATGCCGTTAATACCAGTAAGAGAACCGATACCGTCGGAAAAACTCACTGTGATACCGGTACCACCATTGGCATAGGTATGTGTTGCACGACCAGCCGAGGTAAGTTGTGCGAGATCCTGATTATTTATTCGAGTGGGTGTTGTGCCGTCATTCCAATCCACCTCAGCATAACCCGAGTTCAAAGCCAAACCGATTGAAGCAGTGTTGAGCAGGCTAACAAAAGGTAGCGTGACAGGATCGATAAAGGTTAAATCATTAACGGTAATAAACGCGACAGCATCGCTGGAGCCGGCGCTATTGACTGCACGAATAGTGTAACCAGCACTCGCGACTATCTGCGCAGGTGTCCCGGATATTTCACACGAAGTTAAATCTGTGGTGACAGAAACTGTTAAACCTTCCGGCAAGACATCAACCGCAGTGCACGACGTCAGGTTTCCGGCACCGGTATTAGAAAAGACAAGTGGTGTAATGGCTCGTGTAAAGGTATAAACCTGTGGGCTGGTATCCGCAAGCGCAGGCGTATTCAATACCGTGGAAATATTTACTGTTGCTTCTGCACTACCGTCTTCGTTTGTTGCACGAATGCTGTAATCGGCGGTAGCAACTACCACGCTAGGCGTGCCAGTAATTTCACAAGTAGAGAGATCCGCCGACACCCCCAACAATAAACCTGCGGGTAAACCTGCACCAACCACATCACACGAAATCAGATTTCCGCCACCGCTATTAGCGAAACTTAACGGCGTAATGGGTACGTCTACAGCAAATACCTGTGAGGCGATATTTCCTAGCTGTGGTGGATTAAATTGAAGGTTGTCGATAACGACCTGATAACTTCCCACAATTTGTCTGTCACCATTTTCGCTAACCAATATGGCAAAGATAATGACCACACCACTGCGTAACGGTGTTAACTCACCCGCTGCATTTACGGAAACAATGGTTGGGTCACTGGATTCATAGATTAGTGTACCAACACCTGGTATGGTTGTTTCATCGACCGGGTTACTTAGTACTTCACCAATTTTTAATGTGGTGACCGCTTGCGTAAAGGTCACCACTTGAGGGCTGTTGTTTATTAACGTAACACCCGTGTTGGTTGCTTGAATCTGCTCTGTGTTGATTGTGGCTTGCAAGCTGAAAAATTCGCTTGTCTCGTTAGCGTCACCGTTAATGAGTGCTACCGCGACTTGTTGCTCAATGTCACCTACTTCAAAAATAACTGACCCGCTGGTTGGCATATAGTCCAACCCCGCCTCTGCCGACCCCGGCAATGTGGTATAGGCCACAGATAATGTTTCAGTTGCGGGTGCAAGTAATCGCAGCGTAAATATGGCTTCTTTATCGTTTTCTTCTACCACATCACCAATAACACGAACAAAGGCTGGCACAGGCGTTACATATAAAAATGTTGTGGCGGAATTAATTTTGCCGTTGCTGTCTTCCACGCTCAGGCGAAAACCAATTTGCGTTTCATGCTGTAAATCCGGCACCACAATTTGCGTAGTTAATTCTTTGGGGCTAATAATGCGAACTTCCGGCCCACTGATATGTTGCCAGTACACATTTTGCAGGGTAGTTCCTGCAACCAGCTCAACTTCCCCCAATAACGACACAATCACGTTCGGGTCAGAAAATTGCCTTTCCCCGGCAGAAACTTTTGGTAACTGAGAAAGCTGTTCGTCAGTGGAGGGTTCCGCACCGGGCGAACCTGTAACAGGCTCACCGTTTTCATCAAAGCCTTGGGGTACTGGCGACTGAAAACTATCGTCTGAGGCCGTGGAGCTGCTCCCGCCACCACAACTAACGAGGACAAAGCTCGCGCAGAGCAAAAAAACAAAAAATAAGTGTCGAAAAAAAGTGTTCATTATTATTTCCCTGTTATGACTAACAAAAGGCAAATGTAATCTGGCTTCTTATAGTGCGTCGAAACGAATACCCAACTGAAATTGGGAGGCGTTTAAGTGGTCGTAGCCCACGGTTTGGGTATATTCAAAAAATGCAGAAATGCCGTGAATAAATGCCGCAGAACCACCTAACGAAAATTCGTAAAATGCGCTGTCGCCACCATCGTTTTCAATCATGTATGACCGGGATGAATTAATGTCGTAAGCAAAGCGTGCGGTCATTGGGTCTCGGTTGGATTCCGCTTCGCTGTAATAAGTAAACGACATTGTCGGAATAAATACGCCCCAGCTTGGTGTTAATACGTAAGAAGCCTGCGCGCCCAACGCCACACTTAGCTGATCCATTTCCTGCTTGCCCAAATTCATGGCAAATGCGCTGTTACCCTGCTCACCGTAGGCATCGATTTTATTGAGCATATAATCTGCACGTAAAAACGGCGTCACCGAAAGAGCCTCTCGCTCCCATGTCCATTCAGCTCGCGTGTTGAACATGCTTTGGCTTCCAGATGTGCTGCCCTTAACCTGTTCATTAACGGTGAAATCTTGATTGCCATATTGAATATTTCGGGTCGAATCTATATCGATCCAACCTTGCCCTAGCTGAGCGTAAATACTGAAATTGCCATTAAAATAGGCTCCAAAAGCACTCAGGGAAGTGACTTCGGTTGCCAGTTCGCCGCCGTTGTTTTTGTAATCCAGCGACGAATCGCTGAACGATGCGGTGGCACCCACTAAAAAACGGGTATTCAGGAAATGGTCCCCACCCAGAGTCAATGTCGTTGCACTTGAGTCGTAACCGCTTTCCAGAGAAGTACGATCACGATCGGCATCATCCAAAATAACGCTCGCAAATACGCCATAGCGTGGTAAGGCGTTGGACACATCATCCCCCGCTGCTGCGCCGGTAATACTGGTGCCCTGCCACTGACTGCCGTTCAATGCAAAACTATAGGGCGAGTACGCTGCGTTGCCATATTGACTGGCAAGCTTCTGTTGTTGCACACGTTGGGAAACGGTGGTGATTTGAGGCCGACTGGAATCGGCAACAATGCGCATTTGGGCAACGGTTTCTTCTGGTGTAATTTGGCCTAGAGCGACGGCGAGTGTTTCCGGGTCGCTGGTGGTCAAGGTTTCCAGTTGACTACAATGAGCCAGTAACTCAGCCTGGGCTGCGCCTAGTTCCGCATCGCTCTGGCTACGTAAGTCATTACACAAGCCATCCAGAGTCTCCGCCATGTTCTCGCTATTGCCTTCAGTTACCTGCTCGGCAATATCGCTGTTGCGGACAATAATGGTAATGTCCCCAACCGATAGTTCCTCGTTGACATCAATCACCGTGTAGGTAAACGCTAGTGTCCCTCCGGTATAGCTGGGGTCAGCTTGAAAAAACACACTGCCATCGGCATTTAATGTGGCACTACCGACCGCAGGTTGGGTAATGGATATTACCGTGAGCGCGTCGCCGTCGGGGTCGCTGTCGTTGGACAGCACATTGATCGTGATATTGCTATTTGTCGGGATGGTTCGCACATCCGCGTTCGCGGTTGGTGGTGCGGCCTGAACCAGGCTTGAGCCCAAGAGTAAATAGACTACTAATATAAGAAAGGCTAATTTTTCCATGTGACCAACTTCAACGTCATTTTGTTATGAATATGCGGAAATACGAAAATAGCTGAAAATTCGTTCCCGAGCACTCGAGCAGGCGTTATTATTTTTGTCCACGCCCAATCTTTGGAGACGGTAAATCATAAATTAAATAGATGACAAAAGTCATACGATTTCGTCGGAAAACCTAAGAAAATCGCCCCAAACGAACAAAGACATACGTGCAGAGAGGCAATGGTTTTTGTTTGTTGAACAAACTTCAATATTATCCGTGCATAAAAACACGGAGAAAACCTAAGAAATTCTGATAAGGTGAAATCCTTCTTCCGTGGTCGGTGCAACAAAGTACTTGGTAACCTGCTCAAACATTTCTACCGTATCGGTTGCCGCTCTTTCCGGTTGTTCAATGCGCCTTTTTTCGATCCGCTCCAGACAGGTTGCATTGCCCACATCAATAAAAACCAAACTGTGGGGCGCATCAACTTCAGTAAAAATTCCTTTGAACCACGCCCGTTGTGAGACGGTATTAGCAGGAAAATCCATTACCACATCGGTGCCTGTGAGTAATATTGACTGAACGAGTTTTTTTATTTGTGGCTTGAGTCGTCTGGAATATTTTATATAGTCATCTAACGACGAAATTTTATTTGGGTAAAGCGATTCGAGCCATTCATCTTCCGAAAGTAAGACGGCATTTCTTTCTGAAGCAAATTCCTGTGCTTTCGTGGACTTTCCCGCCCCCATTTTTCCGCAGAAAAATACCAATGTTCCTACATTTATTTCGCTCACTTAGTTACCCCGAGTATTAGCCTGTAACGCATTGACATAAGTCGTAAACAGCTTGCTTTTAGAATTAACATAAAGATTAAAACGACTATATTTAAGCTGTCCTGAAATTGGTTTCAAAACCATAAGATAAGCTTCACCTTCTAACAGATGAACCGGACAAGCAGCTTGAGCCTCTTCTAACATATGGCTGGCGACGATGTTTTCCCCTACATTTAAAGTACCACGATAGGATTTAACAATTTTTCCTTCAAATTTATCGGTATATGCATACATCTCAGAGTGTACATTCGCAACACGATTGATATATACCACAACCAACTCATCACGGTACGAAAGCTCTTGTATTGGATATTCATTTGGTAACGGCAGTACCTTACAGGCAAAAGCATATGCTGAAGCTAAAAACAGTAACAAAACAACGATGAACCTATAGGCAAGTTTTAGCATAGGCATAGTATTTAGATTCAAGTTTACTGCCATAATTTTTAACACATTTACGGAAACACTATTTCGCCGTTTCCACATTTTCAACCAGCGTGGTCTGATTTTTTGCCAACTCCCCTTCTGTTTTTGTCTGCAGGTTCAACGCGTAGATAATCCAACCGGCATTCAGTTGAGGTTTGTTGTCGGATGTAAACCAGTGAATTTTATTGTCCGGGTCCAGGGCAAACAATTCAATTGTCGAGGATGACTGATTTTGCTTTTGCCAGTCACTGTAGACAAAACTTTCTGTTAACCGCGTTTTGCGTACTTCAGCACCTTTGGAAAACAAGGAAGCCAATTTGCCATAGCTGATTGATGATTCAAACAGAAACTTACCGCCATGCTGTTCACTGGTGCGAAATTTTTCCCGATCTCCCGGCATCGCCAAGGTATAAATATCACCGAGATCAAATTCCTCCCGAAAACGCAGCGCAGCAGAGGTATTGCGTTCCGCTTGATGTGACAAGCCCAACATACCATGCAAGCCGGTGGTGTCCAAATGCAAGTCTGCGTGGTCTGATACGGGGCTGCCATAATAAGTCGACAACCCTGCCATGCGCGCAGCTTTAATGTTCTCCCAATAGTTGTCGCACAGTACAACTTTTATACCTGCCCCCTGAAGAGCTGAGGCAATACCGATTGCCACCGGATTCGCCCCAATTACCAGATAGCCGGCACTTTCGTCTTCACACACATCAAGCCACTTGGCGAGGGAGCGTGCCGTCATACTCTGAATAACAACGGTGCCGATAATGACACTAAATGCCAGCGGCACAAGCAAACTCGCCTGGGCATAACCCAATTGATCCAGGCGTAATGCAAACAGTGCAGTCACTGCCGCGGCAACAATTCCTCTTGGCCCGACCCAGGCCAATAAAGTTCGCTCTCGCCAGGTAAAACTGGAACCGAGTGTGCTAAGTAGAATCTTCGCCGGTCTGGCAATGCATTGCATCACAAGCAATACACCCAGAGCCCCATAACCCAGGTTTCTGAAAGCGGCAAAATCAATACGGGCGGCAAGTAGAATAAACAGGCTGGAAACAAAAATCAGGGTCAGACTTTCCTTGAACTCCAATATGCCACGTGTATCTACCCCTGGCATATTGGCAAGCCAGATGCCCATTACGGTGATGGTTAGCAGGCCAGATTCGTGGCTCAGGGTATCGGATAACACAAAGCCAGCAACCACGGTGGCAATAGCGGAGAAATTGTGCAGATATTCTGGCAGCAAATGGTGGCGTAAAAGCAAACCATAGGCATAACCCAATGTCACACCCAACCCCAGACCGGTAGCCAGGGTTTTGAGAAATACTCCAATCACTGCTGTGATTTCAGTGGAACTTCCCTGAACGATAATCCACTCAAAAACAATTACCGCAAATAAAGCGCCCAGAGGATCGATAACAATCCCCTCCCAGCGCAGTGTGCGGGATATTTTTTCGTTAGGGCGCAGAGTGCGTAATATAGGAACAATAACCGTTGGGCCCGTTACTACCATCAAGGAACCAAATAGCGCAGCCAGGGGCCAATCGAGGCCAGCAAGATAATGCGTGGCGAGGGTCACGATGACCACATTCAACAACGCACCGTAGGTCACCATGTTAAGCACGGTACCGCTGATATCTTTCAACTCGGAACGCTTCAGCGTAAGGCTGCCCTCAAACAGAATGACCGCCACAGAAAGGGATACCAGGGGGAAAAGCAGCTCCCCCAGTAAGGCGTCGGTATCCAACAAGCCACTTACCGGCCCAATGAGTATCCCCGTCATCAATAAATACAAAATTGCCGGTTTAGTAGTTTTCCAGGCCAACCACTGGCAGGCAAAGCCCAAGATCGCCACCATGCCCAAAGTAACAAGAGTCGACATATATACTGTTCCGTTTTTTCCGTTTTGAACCAGGCTCGCTTCAACCACTCGCCGTCTTTGAAAAAATAGCCTGTCTATCACAGTCAAGTTGAAGAATTACGCTTCTCCAATGAATTTGGCGTATATTTATTTGCTTTCTTCATCAGCAACCAGCAAAGGAGGGGCAGTATGGGGTCAGTTTTGAGATAAAACCAGATGGAGGAAATAATTTTACATTCGCCGTTTATGGTTGAATGGCCGACTTTTAAACCCTTTTTCACCTTAAAACGTCTCTTAATCCACATTATCCGCAGCACTATTAAGGTGCCACATATGACGGTCAATTTTTATTGACACGCTGATAAAACCCTGGCAAAAAGCGCGCGAGGAAGAATCGGGGTGAACCTATCTTAGTATTGCTCCTCAGATAAAAAGTCAGCCATCTGTTAGGCTATTATAGTTTCAGAGAAACACGTAACAGATATAACAAGTACATCCGCTTCTTTGCATGGACATTGAGACTATGAATACCTCATCACTACGCGAAAACATTTGGGTTCAGATAGAAAAAGCCTCTGATCTATTAGAGTCACCTGAATTATATTGGCAGTTAGGTATCATCGCTCTCATCTATGCTTTGGCATATATTTTATCCAGTGCGATACAGAACAAAGTGAATGCCTATAGTGCACATGCACAGAAAGAGGGAGGCGGTTCCACCACAGAGCCCTCCATACTCACGCACTTAAAAAATTCGGTTGTCTATCATAGCTGTAAAATTCTTTTCCCTGTACTTACCATTGTTCTGTTAAAAGCAGCCAATGAGTTTGCCGGCAATTACTTTGAGCATCATTGGTTGGTAAACACGGCATACACTATTGCTGCAATTATTGTATTAAACGTTATCATCAATGAGTTGGTCAAAAATTCAATCGCGGCATCTGCGCTGAAATGGATTGCTATCCCTATCCTCTTTTTCCATTTGGTTGGCGCTTTACCATCGATTATTACTTTTCTTGAATCTATCTCCATTAAGCTCGGCAATATTTCGTTCTCTTTATATGGTGCGCTTCGAATTGCAATTTTTGGTGCGTTACTATTTTGGCTGGGAAGAGCATCCAATACGGCCGGCAAGAACGTCATTCGAAGACAACAGAATTTAGACATTCGAACCAAAGAGGTTGCAGCCAAGCTCTTCGAGATATTTATATTTATCAGTGTTGTATTTATATTCCTACAAATAATGGGTATTAACCTGACCACATTGGCGGTTTTTGGTGGTGCTTTGGGTGTTGGTTTAGGCTTTGGCCTCCAGTCAATCGCGTCGAACTTTATATCTGGTGTGATTATCCTATTAGATCGTTCAGTTTCTATTGGCGATTATGTGGAATTCGAAGATGGAAAATGCGGCATTGTTCGGGAAATGGATCTTCGTTCAACAACACTGGAAACCTTTGATGGCAAGGACATTGTGGTGCCCAATGAAAAGTTCATTACCAGTACATTTACCAACTGGACACACAAGGATAAAAAGCAGCGTTATCGTGTTGATTTTTCTGTGGCATACGATTCAGATATACACAAGCTTGTACCGCTGATTAAAGAAACGGTTTCTGCCCACGAACAGGTAATCAGCGGCAGCGATATTCCTTTCGAATATTTACCTGATTGTGAAATCTGCAGTTTTGGTGACTCGGGTATTAATATGTTTGTCGAGTTTTGGATGGAAGGGATCGACGATGGACGAAACCGCGTTGGCGGAGACTTGCTGCTTTCCATACTCGATACACTGAGAGAAAACGGCTATACCATCCCCTTCCCTCAACGCGAGGTACGTGTGTTGGACAGCCCAATCAAAATAAGCAAAGGGTAGAACTCGAACCAATTTTAGATATCGGTCAAAAAATAGAAGCCCCTTCATCTAACGAAGGGGTAAAACCGATAGCCCAAGCTTTACATCAGTCTCCGAACCAGTCTATGCCATAGAGATCGCGTCGTCGGTCCAGAAAATTTCTCACCGACCCTTCGTTTTTCAATTTATCCAACTTCTCCAGGTCAAGGTCGACGATTAGTGTCATTTCTGTATTCGGTGTGGTTTCGGCCATAATTGCATCATGGGGGAAAGAAAAATCGGACGGAGAAAATACTGCCGATTGTGCATACTGAATATCCGCACCATCCACCTTCGGCAGGTTACCAACACTTCCGGCGATGACAACGTAGCATTCATTTTCAATTGCCCTGGCCTGAGCACAGCAGCGCACACGTAAGTAGGCATTTTTTGTATCTGTCCAAAACGGAATAAACAGCAACTGCATGCCCTTCTCGGATTGAAGCCTCGCCAACTCAGGGAACTCCACGTCGTAACAAATAAGAATTCCGATTTTGCCAAAGTCCGTTTCAAATACATTTAAACTGTCCCCACCCTGCATGATCCAGGCACGTTTTTCATGGGGCGTCGGGTGAATTTTATATTGTGATTCAATAGTGCCATTACGACGACAGAAATAGGAAACATTGTATAACTGGCCATCTTCTATAACCGGAACAGACCCGGCAATAATATTGATGTTGTAACACACCGCTAAACGGGATATTTCCTCGACAATTTCTGTCGAGTATTCGGCGAGCGCTTTAATCGCATCCAGAGATGTGTCATGCGCAGTCACTCCCATTAAGGGCGCGTTAAAAAATTCAGGTAAAAGCGCGAGATCACATTGATAGTCTGACAGAGCATCAATAAAAAATTCTACTTGCTGGATCAATTCCTGAACACTATGAAGAGGTCGCATTTGCCATTGAACGCAGCCCACCCTGGCAGATGTTTTTATCGCACCGAAAAGCGGTGTTTTTTCGCTGTCGTAATATAGATTATTCCATTCCAGAAGTGTCGCATAACCTTTGGATTCTTTATCCTCCGGCAAATAACCACGAAGAACCCGTTTAACTTCAAAGTCGTTTGATAATTGAAAGGTCAAGATAGGGTCATAGATTTCTTTTTTCTTCACTTGTTCAATGTATTTTTGTGGCGACATATTGTCCGCATAGTCCTGATAGTTAGGTATCCTGCCTCCGGCGACAATGGATTTTAGATTCAAGTTTTGACAAAGTTCTTTTCTCGCTTCATAAAGCCTTCGGCCGAGCCTCATTCCCTGGTAATCAGGATGCACCACTACTTCAATACCATACAACGTGTCCCCCTTCGGGTCATGTGTCGTGAGGTACGCATTTCCGGTAATTTGATCATAGGTATGCTTGTCTCCAAATTTTTCGTATTCAACGATCAACGAAAATGCAGCAGCAACGACCTTGCCGTGATCCTCAATACAGATTTGCCCCTCGGCAAAAGTTGACAACTGTGCACGAAATTTCTTTTCCGGCCAGGCTCCTCCCATATTGGGATACAGAATGTCCATCAGCTCCTTGAGATCGGCATAGTCATTCAACTGCAAATTGCGCAAACGTAAACTATGTTCAGAATCGTCGGTAACTTTTTCTATTGCCATGAAATTAACCTTATCAAAAACATCTGGAGAGTGTTAGATCCAATAAAAGTCGATCGGGACAGTATGAATGTACTGCGTTGAACAGCCTTTTTTATGTAATATCCATAACAAAAGCATTTTTATTCGTGAAACATCGCGTATTAAATATTATTCATATAACGTAGCACATTTTTTGCTGTTTTGTTCGTCATAGGCGGTCAGCTAAGAAACGACATAAGGTTAGCATTTGTGATGAAAAACGCTGTAGATCTGTATTCTGCTCGGATAAACTGTGAGCGGATTTACGGCCCATTTCTCGGGAGAAAAAATGAAAGTCGCGGTATTCAGTTCCAAACCATACGATGAAAAGTATATTTGCCAGGCAAACTCCATTCATGAGATCACGTTTTTTGAACCTCATCTCAATAGTAAAACTGTGGCATTAGCATCAGGCTATGAAGCCGTTTGTTGTTTTGTTAACGACTCCTTAGACAGTGATACTTTAGTTGCATTGAAGAACGCGGGTATATCTCTGGTTACCATGCGCTGTGCGGGGTTTAACAACGTCGACTTGCAGGCAGCGGAGTCCTGTGGCATTACCGTATGCAGAGTACCAGAGTACTCTCCCCACGCCGTTGCCGAGCATGCCTTGGCCCTGATACTGAGCTTGAATAGAAGCATACACCGCGCCTACAACCGGGTAAGGGAGAACGATTATTCACTGAATGGACTACTGGGTTTTGATATGTATAACAAAACTGTCGGGGTAATAGGAACCGGAAAGATAGGAGCCACGTTTGCCAGGATTATGCAAGGCCTGGGATGCAAGGTTTTTGCTTATGACCCTTTTAAGAACCCGGAAGTTGAAAAACTTGGAATAGAATATCTGCCTATCGAAAAAATCTGGAGCGAGTCTGACATTCTGTCACTGCACTGCCCCCTCGTACCCGCAACCCGACATTTAATTAACAGTAACTCGATTGGCCAAATGAAAAAGGGCGTAATGCTCATCAATACCAGTCGTGGAGGGCTGATCGATACACGGGCAGTAATAGACGCTCTTAAACAAAAACACATAGGCTATTTGGGATTGGACGTCTATGAAGAAGAGTCAGAACTTTTTTTTGATGATAATAGTAACCATCTATTACTGGATGACGTTTTCGCTCGACTAAAAACATTTAACAACGTCATCATAACCGGGCACCAGGCTTTCTTCACCGAAGAGGCATTGAGCGCTATCGCCTCTGCCACCATTCAGAATATTGACAATTTTGCATCGGGCAAGCTGGATGATATTCATTTGGTAAAAAGTAAATAAGGAACAATAAAACAATCTAACTATCAAAGCGTTAGAGCCAAAAAAATCTGTTAGTCCGGAGATTAGAGCCTGCTACAATAATGAACCGTTAGTAACGCTTTATAAAAAACATCAACAAACCGATAACAACGAAAAGCACGCCATCAGCACAAATATAGTAAAGGTTATTTTTATTAAACACTTAACAACACTGTGGCATATATTCGCCATGCTGCTTATAACCTTGAGCCTTACAGGGCAGAATGTGTTTGCTTCCACCCTTCCTTTTTTAGGGGGAGAACCCGCCTTCGAAATAAGCCAGGATCGCGCCAGCAAGGAACAACGCCCGGAGTTAATGAAACTTCTAAAAAAAGAAATAGAGACCCAACGCAAGTACAACAGTAAACTTCAGCATACAACCAAACGTACAAAAATAGCCCAATACGAAAAACAGCTGCTACAGACAAGGCTGAACGCCGAGGGCTATTACGATGCAAAAGTCACCTTCAGGTTGGGTGAGAAAATCATTCATTATCTGGTTCGACCCGGTGCTCAGTATCGTATTGGCTCCATTACCCTACAACTTCCCGAACACGTGCAAATACAACCAAATTTGTTAGACATTCAGGAAGGCTCGCCGCTCAAAGCGGAAACCATACTCAAAGCCAAAAATACGTTACACGAACTGGTCTCCTCAAGGTTTTGCCTTTATCGGGTGGAGGTTACCTATCGCGTGTTGCTGGAAACAACGCTTCAAGCTGGTCATGTCACCTTTGCCGTGGCCGACGAACCCCATGTGGTCTTCGGCGATGTGACAATCGAAGGTATTCACACCGTCGACCAAGAATACCTTATGGCGCAGCTGCCAATTGGTACCGGTGACTGTTTCAAACGCACATTGGTAGATAAAGCACGTATCGATTTAATCGGCACCAATTTGCTCAGCAGTGTCGTGGCTACAATTCAACCGCCAAACGACGGTAAAGTCGACGTGAGCTTTCAGGCAAGGGAACGGGCACACCGTTCGATAACGGTAGGTGGGGGTTATCAGGCCGCAGAAGGGCTCGGTGTATCGCTGGGGTGGGAACATAGAAACCTGATGCGAAAAGCCCAACGGCTGAAAGTCGATTTAAAGGTCGCCGAAAAGCTGCAATCCATCTCAACAGATTTGGCATGGCCACACTTTATGCACCCCAGCCAGACGTTTGCTTTTTATACCAAAGCAGAACATTTGGAAAGTAATGCGTATGTGTCTGAAAATGTTGACGTTGGTACAGAATTGACCCGGCAGTTAAACCGGCGCGTCAAAACCACGCTAAGCGGAGAGGTTTCCTTTGCCAAAATTATTGAAAATAAACAAGAGGATAACTACGCCCTGCTTTCACTTCCTTTGGGCATAGAATATGACGAACGAAATTCGCCGCTAGACCCACAAAAGGGCTGGGTGGTCTCGGCTCATGTCAGCCCTTATTGGGACGCCTATGAAACCGCAACGCAATTCTCTAAAAATGTTTTGGCCGCCAGTGCCTACTCAACTTTTAAAAACTGGCCGTGGCACCCCACATTCGCACTTCGTGCCGCAACAGGGGTTATTCAGGGGGCAAGCCAGGAGGATATCCCCGCCCATATACGCTTTTATGCCGGCGGCGGCGGCTCGGTACGTGGCTACCCCTATCAATCTCTCAGCCCACTTGTCGATAAAAAGCCCGTAGGCGGGCTGTCACTATCGGAAGTTTCCTTTGAAACTCGCTTACGCTGGGGCCAAAATTGGGGAGGCGTGGTATTTCTTGATGGCGGTATGGCCTATGAACAAAAATCCCCGCAAGCAGGGGAAGATCTACACTGGGGTACAGGGCTGGGCATTCGCTATTACACCAGCTTTGCGCCGATTCGTTTTGACATCGCCGTACCACTGGATAAAAGACGGGACGTCGATGATGAATTTCAAATTTACGTCAGTATTGGGCAGGCATTTTAGTGGCAGATAAAATGAGTCAACAGCGAAATGTAAAACACATAGCATTGGGAATATTGCTCTCGGTTACTACTTGCGTTGTAGTTTGTGCAATCAGTGTCAGCGCCCTGCTGTTCACAGAAAAAGGCAGGCTCAGCCTAGTATCCATTGCAGTTAACACGCTGCACACCGTAACCGATATAAGGGTAAATATACACAGCCTCTCTACGCCAGAGTTATCCGTTTGGTCTTTTGAACGGCTTACTCTGGCGAACCAAAGCAGCACCATTGTCGATATAAAGAATGCGCACCTAGCTTGGCAACCTAAACAACTTCTGCAAAAACATCTGCATATAACCAAGCTACATGCTGCTGAAATTAACTACTATCCGCCAGAACAAAAAGAGACACCAAAGCAGAAGGATACAGCGGCTTTACCCACAGATATTTCTGCATTCACACCTGGCTTGAACACAACCGTAGACGATGTGAATATCCAACAGGTGAACGTACACCACTATTCGCTACTTATTGACGAAAAGTCGCAACCGATTCCAACACTTTCCCTGACAGGTGAAATAAAACTCCATAAAGACGCCCCTTTATACAGCCACTTGGCATTGCGTTCCCATACCGCTCCGGCATTTGAAATTGTCTTGTCTATATCCCAGGAGCCACAAACACAAGAAACAATACCACCTGTTCACATTACTGGTACGTTTAAAGAACCCGCCCGCGGAATTATTGGTTCACTGGCAAAACTCCCAATAAAACAGGCTATTGATGCCAAAGCGCAATTTGTCGTAATACCAGAGGCAAAAGGCATTCGCATGCAATTGGAACAATTACTTTTTCCACTTGCCAAAAGGCGCGTTGACATAACCGGTTCTTTCTTTCTGGCAAAGACTATTGAACAGGCGGAAGTTTCCGACCTGGTGGTGAATATCGATAACACCCAACATCGAATATCGGGCAAATGGGATAAAACAAAAGATGCACACAACATTTACCTCAAACTGAATGCAAGCCAGTTTCCACTCGATGTTTTCTCGCCTTTTAACCTTCCCGTGCAAACCGGCCAGCTGACAGGAGAAGTGATTGTTGCGGGCACGACAACCCAGCCAACAGCCAATGTGAATATCAATGCGGTTTCGCAATATAAAAATCTACCGTTTTCAGTGAAAGCACAAGGTAACGGCACACGAGACAAAATCGATTTAAAGCACTTTACGTTAAACCTCGATAAGGGCGTTATCACTGCCCAGGGGAAAATGGATATTACTGGCAAGCAAAGCCAACTCAACCTGAGTGTAACCAATATTCTACTGGGGCACTTACAAACTTTTGGTATCACATTACCCGAAACGCTCGAAGCAAAACTCGAAAGTGGCCAGGCCCTGCTAACCGGAAACATCCTCAACCCGGATGGCAGCCTTACCTTTCAGGCATCTGGAAGTTATAAACAGGAAACGTTCCAGGCGACGGGTCAAATACAAAAAACAGCAGACGATATCGCTATTCAACACTCAGAAATAATACTGCAAAAAAAAAACGGTAAAGCAAACGTCAGTGGCCAAATAAACTTACGCAGCTACGATGCCAACCTGTCATTACACTCCAGAGAGCTGCCACTACAATTACTTGAGCTTGCTAATATCGCGTTGCCCGACGGGCTCATAGCACATTTGGACAGTGACCTTGCCATTGCCGGTCACTTAAACAAACCCAATATAAAAGGAGCCGCAAAACTTTATGGTCACCTACAGGAAATGCCTTTCCTGATAAACGCCCAAGGTGGATATCAAAACCAACACATCGACATAGATACCCTAACCTTACACGCCTACAATGAGCAGGTATTAAACCTTGAAGGCAGCCTGGAAAAAGGGGCATATGACATAAAGCTAAACGCACAAAAACTGCCGTCCCAATTGCTTTCTACAGTAGGTTGGCCGCTACCGCCCGGTGAATTCAATGCTCAAATCCACGCTCAGGGCAACGAAACCTCCCCAAGCTTCAACGGTGAAATATTCTATAAGACCAAACTTCCAGGTTATAACGATCAAGGCAGACAAGAGGATATTGACTTTCAGTGGACAACACACATAAAAACTGAAAAAACATCCAATAACGAAGACGCGTTTCGTTTTACCTCTGAATTTTTCCGAAACAAACAACCGCCCGGACAAGTTACGATCGAACTTCCGGCAAAACCCTATGTGGATTACATTACCCGCGGACGATTTGACAATGCTCCAATACCAACAGCCGCCATTCTGGATGCAAAACTCAACGCGCAAACCATCTCGTTTTTTCTCGACCCGGAACAACACCGCCTATACGGCAACATGAACTCACACCTGGAATTCAAAGGCACACGAAACAAAATTGATTTAAAGGGTTTTATAAATATTCATGATACTCGCTATGAAAACCCGATTACCGGAACCATCATCAATCACATTCAGTGTGTGATAAATATCGAACAACAAACATTTACGATGACACCCTGTCATGCAACAGACGACGATCAAGGTCGCTATCAACTTTCAGGCAACATTACTGCCCCACCAAAAGCGCAGATGGGCGCAGTGGACATTACTTTGGATGCGGACAAAGCCAGCTTAATAAACCGTCCAGATATAGAAAGTGAACTTAGCGGCACCTTACGTTTGTTCGGTGATTTTTCTACACTCACCGCCCAGGGTAATTTAGACGTTTCTCCATTAACCGTGCATCTTGTCTCTAGCTCGGCCAGCAACATACCCAAAATTCAAGTTGAGCGAGTTCACTCTATTGATGAATCGAAAAACGCAAATGGAAACACACAAAAACACATTGTGCCGATCGTCAACCTGGATATTATTCTCGCAGCCAAGCGACAGGCCTATTTACGTGGACGCGGTCTTGAAGCAGAACTAGTGGGAAATATTCACTTAAAGGGAAACCTGCAAAAACCGCGCTACGACGGACAATTTCGTACTGTTCGCGGTGTATTTAAAGTATTCGGAAAAAAATTCACTTTAACCGAAGGGTTAGTGGACTTCGCAAACAACGCCATAAGCCTGTATGTAACCGGAGAGTATGATAAAAAGGATCAGCGAGTTATTGCCAATATTTCAGGCACCAATGAAGATATTAAAGTCTCCCTCAGTGCAGAGCCTGCCCTGCCCGATGATGAAATACTGGCGTTTATTATTTTTGGAAAAGCAGTGCAAAATATTACCCCTGTCGAAGCCATACAGTTGGCGACAGCCGTACAAACTCTGAGAGGTGGCAGCAACGCCATTGACCCGATTGGCAGCGCACGAGACATACTCAAAGTGGACACGCTATCGATTGAATCAGACACTACAGACTCAGGCGAAAGTGGTATGAATGTCGGTATGGGAAAATACCTTAACGAAAACGTGTATCTGGAAGTAGAGCGAACGCCAAACCCAACTCACCCCTGGCGTGGCAGCCTGGAAATTGAACTGACTCCAAATATTAGCCTGGAAAGCTCGGCTGGTGGAAGCAACGGCCTTGAAGGGGCTGAAATAAAGTGGAAAAAAGATTACTAACGGTACCACCTCATCCACAAAACTAGACACAAAAGGTGACCTGAACACTCATTCAGGCCACTCGGTACTGTTATTTTATTGCATGGACCACAAACTGATCAATATTGCTACAGGGGGCAGGATTTCTTAAGGCAGGAGAAATAAATTTGGGCGGAACCAAATAGCCTTTTTCTACCAATCTGGAAATCAACGGCAAATATTTAATGGATGTTTTACCCGTTAACAAATGAAGAAAATCCGGTTCCGATTCATAAGCATTTAATATCAAATGGAAGCCATTCAAATATAAATAGTCTTTAGTAAAGCCTCCACCTCGATACACACGAGCTGTGATAGTAAACGCTCTTTCATCACTGACCTGATACTGTTCTTTCAATAACAAAAATGTATTGCGAAAACTATTGCCCCGAATCAAGGATCGAACCGCCAGGACACGTAACGCCATAGTTTTTAAACGCCCGATGGTCATACACCCGGAAAGGTATTCACACAGCAACGCCAAGCCTTCCTGGGTCATGGTATTCGCGGGGCAACCTACTGACAGAATTTTGAGCGGTTGGATACGCGCATTTAAGGTTGTAACCAAATGCACGCCAAGTTCGTGATGTGCCAGAGCAACAGCTTCCATTTTGCTCAGACGTGCTGCGCTGTTCAATTTCACTTTTGTACCTGCCACCAAGGCATTGGCAATCATAGAATCGTCTGTCACCAGCTGATACTGATAGCCTTCCTTCTCAGCAAATTGCTCAAGTAAAACCCGAAGAGCTTCCGCATCATATAACACCTCTTCCCCTGCCTCGTCAGACTCGGGTAAATGCAAAACGAAATGAGCGTTAGCGATATCTTTCGCTGAAGGCTCGCCGTAATAGCGCAGAGAATCGTAGAAAAAATCCGTGGAACCAATGGATTTATACTGGTCTACCTTATCAGCATAAGAGTCGATAATATCGCTATACAAGGTACGTAAGTCATCATCCAGTAACTCATCTACCGGTAAGTTATAGAGGTTGCGTTTGAACGCAAACGGGTAAACATCCTGTTGCCGATAGATAAACTTAGGGTCTTGAGAATAGTGATTGGCAAAGAACTCTTTTTGTTGTTCCTTATAGTTCAGAGGCCCTATGGCATCCAAAATATCGATATAACTTACGAGTCGATGCAAGCTATCATCGATCATACTGACTTGCGGATCAATCTTCTTTACCATTTTACAATCTCTACATAACTCATACTGAATTCTATTTCCCCGAAGGGAGACTTCTCCAACCAGGGCTTGCCGTGTTTTCGACCAAACCTCCAGGTACGAACCTACCGTCTACGGCCTTTACCCTGTCACAATACAGCCGGCCATAACCGAGTATTCATATCGACATTAGCCGCTACAAAACCTAGCTATTATTTACTGAATTTCAAAGGTTACACAACAAAAAGTGTAGAGTGAGGAAGGATAAACCGGAAGGGTACGACTGCTTCCAGTCAAGGTTGCTGTGAAAACCTGCTTTTCTATATGAACGGCGCCATAGCAACAGCTATGAACGCCCAAATTGACTAGCATTCCGACACTTTACCATACCTCTCCAATAGAACAGAGAATGACAGAACACTCACAGTGTGTGGACTCAGGTCATTACCTAGATTCAATTAACGCTCCAGAATGCCTTTCATGAGATCTTTTGATTATTTAGGATATATATAACGTACAAGTTCAGCGTGTCCATACAAGCCAGCATCACAATTGTCATTCCCCTGTATCACGATAGTCTTACCTGACATATATAATGCCAAGGCCAGTGAATATTGAGCCTTCCCGGTTTCAGTTGAGATATCGATTACCCACTCCCAACCAGTAACACAGGTTGCCTTAGTTGGCTCTACATCAGATGCAACATTTAATATCACAGCATTGGGAATATCTTTATTAATTAATATTCTCTCAATTCTTCCTGTTTCCTGACTGGCCAGTACATCCATTGAGACTAACAACAATATAAACAATGCAGTTTTTATCATAGAACTCATATCATATTACTCCATTTAAAAATCAACTATCAGTTTAAAATTATGAACACTAAAGAACCAAACAGAGTTATTCATTCATCAGCTTAAATTCAATAACAACCATGTTTACTGCCATAGAACTACAGCACCTAATCAAGCCCCAATTCAGCATACATAATCATGCATCTCCCACACAATACGAAAAAACAAACATCCGCAACAAAAAACAAGTCAAAAGTAACACTAAAAAGTATTCTTGATTAAGTTAGGCATTTTAATAACGAATTATATTCGCAGAAGCACCCGATTGAGTTAATCTCATCTCAGACTATACTATTCATGAACTTCGCCGCAAGTAACATGAAAAACATATACCTTACTTTTTTCCTTAAAAACAACCGACTAATTGAATTAAATATTTTTCTTATGCAACTATTCGATAAAAATAATTTAACACACCACAATATTCATTTTTCTACATACTTAGTTGAAAACCTTACAATTTCATCCAAACTTTATCTATGCGTGATCTACTACGGAAAATCACAATCAGAATTATTTGAGGCCGAATAGAACTTAAAACCATCCTAATTCTGTTTCATATACCTGATAGATAATTCTTCATATTTATCCATTAACATCCACTTTTCTTCTTGAGTCATAGTGGAGATTGCTTTTCCTTTATCACATCGCTCCTGAACGACAAATTCCTTCCAATCAGGAAAATCATCATAAGGCTCAGACACATAGGGTTTTGTCATATTCCCCAGCTTAATCAGATACTCTTCAGCATCCATACTGCCTTCCACTATTCTGAAGTGCTGCCAAAAATGAAATAGCCCAACAAGAAAAGCCATCATAGTTATCATCGAAGCAATAGAGATAGACTTAGCTACAACTGACTTGGAAACCATGTATCCAATAACAACCTCCGCCACTGTCCAAATCATCAATAACAAACTTATTAGAAGATAACTGCTAAACGGACTGAGTAGATAGGGTTTATGCTCCCATATATCACTCACACTCCAACACTCGAATGGGATAATAGTTATAAATATGTGTAACCTGAAGAAAAATAGAATTGAAATAATACTGATGACTAATACACAGACTCGCCATTCATGGTCATCCTGATTTTCCATGCCCAACCTAATGTTCAAAGTATCCCACCTAAGAATATTAATAACCTAAGGAAAGCTTAGTCTTGCTCTCCACTTAGCGGTCTAAAGTTCACATCATTTTAACTCAATGAGGAAGCGGGTAACCCTTCTTTTATACCACTATAAAAATTTCTATATAAATATTATTAATACGACAACAGCACTAGAATTTTTTTGCGCCTTATCAAATAGGCTAACACAATACCAGAGCCTTCGATATCCAAATAACAAGCCACGGAAGCAAGTAGATCCATCCGCCTCCTAGCTATAATGGCACGTAATTCTAAAGCATTCTCTCCTCAGTCCATATTCTGTTTCAAGGCCTCTGTTAATCTGCCAGCACTTGACCATGGCTACCCCTGGCAACATTGAGCTTATCGCTTTACAAACAAAAACGAAGGAGTAGTACATTAATAACTAAAAACATACAAAACCTCGCATTGGGAATAATACTCAATCTTACTGCCATATCCGCTACGGCAGTTCCTATTACCTATGAGTTTGAAGGAATTTTCTCTAGTGTGTCAGATTATGGAAATTACTTTTTTGAATCTTCACCACAGGGAATGACGTTTAGAGGACAATTCACCTACGATACTGAAGCTACCACCGGATGGGATTTCGGCCCAACTCATGGAGACTATACAAGCCCCAACAACTCACTTTCGTTCTCTATAGATGGAACGGGTTATAGTTTTCAGAGTGGCCGTATGAGCATGGGTGTGTTCAACAACTACTACTACCATTCTTTCGACGGTTTTCACTTAGTTGCAGTGAACACCTGGGGTGAGAGCTACGCTATGGATACTAACTTACCCGAAGCTGGGCCGCATATGGCTTTGGATTTCGGGTTAAATGATTTTACACAGTCCGTGTTTAACGGAACCGAGATTCCTTCTGAATTGCTTATTTCAGATTTCGACTCGCCACTACTAAGACTTTACGCAAGTGATTATGGTTTTTATGATGGCGTCGGTCGTGGGTTCTCTGAGCACAATTATGCGCTTTTCGGTACTTTGACCTCACTCAGTAAGATGAGTGCGGAAGTTCCGGAACCTAGCTCAATTATTCTTCTATGCTTAGGCTTGCTTGCTGTATCAATAAGACAACGGAAAGCACATTCAATCTAAATAGATTCGATCAATAAAGCGCCCCATGTTTGGGGCGTTTTTGATAGCACTCATAATGAATCTCGATTTTTATAAAAAAGACAAAAATAATCGAGTAGCCCATCAAGAGAAAAAGTTTTCGAACAAAAAACTATTGGCTTCTTTATATCGTTCTCTATCTCTATGCCTGCGTATACAACGTTAAGATATCTATTTTTCTTCTAGCACTTCTAAACCTATAACATCAGGCAATCACATACCACCGCATTAGCTTTTCGAGTTTCAACAGGCAAATTCAGTAATACTTTATTCGTAGTAGACATTTTTAACTAACATGCGAGTTTCTATTTCTTTCATTTTTTCTCTGTTATTACCGAGACTACGCTGAAGAACTCTAAATATGAATGCGTTTATCTTAACGGAGGTTTACAGATAGATATCAACACCACCAACAACAACTAAAAGAAAATCAGTTTTTTAATGTTAAATACTTAACACACTGACTCTCGTGTATTATTCAAACGAACTACGGAGTTGATCATGTGAGCTTATATGTGTTGTCACATTCACCACGACCTATGCATACACAGGAAAACCCACCGAGAACTCAGATGTATATTTCCGCCTATTACAGAACCACCAAGCCGAATAGATATATTAAATAAAAATACATAGATGTAGATCAAGACAATAAACATACCGATAAGCAACTAGAAGTATTTGTTGCAATCAACAAAATTGGTCACAGTTTTAAAATTTTCTAACCGAACATTTTTTATCCGCAATTGGTAGCGCGAGTTTTTTCAGTAAACGTTATTATTTCTACAACACCCTTTATCGGTAAGGCCTGCAGCCATATGCAACTTTTCATTTATTTTGAATTGCTATAAAAACATATTTTTTTTAAATTCAAACGCTATAGTCTTTATTTGCTTTTTTTACTCCCTTATTTCTCATTTTTTGCTTTTTTGCGGATTTTGGCTTTCACATCCTTACCCAAATCGGTTAGTCTCTACATTGCCCACATAAAGCGCCAAAAAATACAATAAAGCGCGAGGGCAACGGGTCCACCCATGGACTAAATAACTGAAGTGTATTAACCAATAACAATAAGTGAGAGATACAGAGTGTTAACTCTGATAACTTCAGTATCTAAAGGCTATAAAAGTAGCAAGAAGTACTTCCGATTGATCGGCTGATTATTGGGAGAGAGCCCCTTTCATAGCTGCGATGCATACGTTATTGGTCGAACCTTCTTTGAAACTATCTATCTAGTTAAATTAGGCAGACCAAAGATGATTAAGTCGACTTTTACGAAAACTGCCCTCGCGGCAGGTTTAGGCCTAGCAATGGGCTTATCCATGACAGCGAACGCAGCGAATAAACATGCGCATAACAAGACTGTTATCGGTTATGTTACCCAGTGGGATCAATGGAAAGACGCCAAAGCCGGCGTTGAAGCCAAAGGTCTTCTCAACCACCTGAACGTTGCGATGGACAACTACTCTATCGTTAACTGGTCATTCTTCGGTGTGGCTGCAGATGGTTCCCTACACTCGGGCGACTTGCGTAATAAGAATATCTACCAAGCAGGCGTACAACAGGAATCTGGTCCATTGTTTCACCCAGACCCGTACTCCAGCTGGGACTACTACATGCTGTGGGGTGAACTGGAACTAATCCAGTACGTTGGCGATGCTGACACTGCATTGCAAGCGCGTCTCACCGAGCAAGGCATCACTTATGACAACGCAACTTCCTCATGGGAGCACGCTGCGTCTGGCGTTAGTGGAAAATACCCAATTCCTCTTCGTAAAGCTGGCGGAGCACCAGGTATCATCGAATACGCTCACCAACACGGCACAAAAGTTATGGCATCTTTGGGTGGCTGGTCCATGGGTAAACACTTCCCAGAAGTAGCTGCTGACCCAGTAAAACTAGCTCGTTTCATCGCAGACTGTAAGCGTCTTATGGCTCTTGGTTTTGATGGTATCGATCTTGATTGGGAATACCCTGGTCACTTCGGTATGAACATTGAAAACAACAGCCCAGCAGACTTCGATAATTTCCTTAACATGGTGAAGGAAATCCGTACTGCAATTGGTCCTGACAAGCTAATCACTTCGGCATTCAAGGCAGACAAGCGCAACCTTGAAAACTTTAACTGGACCGAATTGAACAACTACATGGATTACTACAACATGATGACCTACGACTACCACGGTGGTTGGTCTAATCATGCTGGTCACAACTCGCCTCTTTATGACTATGACTTGAGCATACTTGACGGCAATGGCGATCCTGTTGCTGAAGATATCTACCGTCATTTCAACTTAGACGGCATTACTAAGTGGATGGTTGGCCAAGGTATTCCTGCTCAAAAAATTAACTTGGGTGTTGCTTTCTACGGTCGTTCTGTACAGACCGAACTACCTACTGATTTAGGTACACCAACGATCAAGCGTAACATCACTGTTCAGCCAGACGGCCCTGTTTCTTCCGCTATGGATAAAACTAACTTTGACGTGTTTGATGGTACCCCAATGTACCGCTACATTGAGCAAGTTAAAAACCAAGGCTGGACTGAACATTGGGATGCCCAAGCTCAGGTTCCATACTTAACTAAAGATGGTTTCTTCCTAAGCTACGACGACGAGCGCTCCGTAAAACTTAAAGGTGAGTACATTGCTAACCAAGGTCTTGCTGGTGCGATTGTTTGGGTTGCTCAAGGCGAAATCGAATGTGTAGGCGGCCACAGTGCCGATAAGATGCCTATCTGTACTGGTATCAACCCACGCATGTCTAACGCACTAAACGACGGCTTGGCCTTAGGTGGAAGCAGCTCTTCTAGCAGCTCTAGCTCTTCAAGTTCTTCTTCAAGCAGCTCCAGCTCTTCAAGTTCTTCTTCAAGCAGCAGCTCTAGCTCTTCAAGTTCTTCTTCAAGCAGCTCTAGCTCTTCAAGTTCTTCTTCAAGCAGCTCTAGCTCTTCAAGTTCTAGCGGCGGTAGCACTTGCCCTGCCTTCACTCTAGGTGCAACCTATGCAACTGGCGACAGCGTAACCAATGCAGGTGGTTCTTACACTTGTACCGTTGGTGGCTGGTGTTCAAACGGCAATGGTGCTTATGAACCTGGTGTAGGTTGGGCGTGGTCTTACGCTTGGACAGCAGCAGCTCCAGGAACTTGTACTGGAAGCAGCTCTTCTTCAAGCAGCTCTAGCTCTTCAAGTTCATCTTCAAGCAGCAGCTCTTCTTCAAGCAGCTCTAGCTCTTCAAGTTCATCTTCAAGCAGCTCCAGCTCTTCTGGCGGAACTGGCGGATGTGCTGCCCAAGGTATTGATGCAACTGCAATAAATGCTTACCCTAACTGGACGCAAAACGACTGGGCGGGTAACCCAAGCCATGCTTCTGGCGGTGATATGATGTCTAACAGTGGTGTGGTTTACCGCGCAAGCTGGTGGACTCAATCTGTTCCAGGCAGCGACGGTTCTTGGACTAAAGTTTGTGACATTTAATAGCTAGTTTGCTAATAAAATAAAAAGGGCGGCCATATGGTCGCCTTTTTTTTATTTATAGTTGAAGAAAAAAGAATAAAAACAGCAAAGACCATTTTATTTCCTGATGTTTCTTTTAGAAGAAATTTGGCATTTTTGAATTGTTGTCATTCATGGCCAACCAAACTCCACTATCCATGTCTCTGACCTACGGCCATCCTTGGCAGCCTAAAAGAAAATTTCTTACATATTCGAAACCAAAGTCATCCCGTTTTCTATCGCTAACAGTGTGATTTCCATTTTAGAGGTCACCACATTGCCGAGACTATCACGCGCAATAAACACGATTTCAATCAGCGTTTTATTATCGGGAGCAACCCCGTATATTTGCAGTTCTTTGGCATTAAACTCTAGCCATTGAGGTAGAGGGCTTCCATCAACAAGCTGCGCTTCAACCGTATATTGACCCGCGTGTGTAAAAGTATCCTCCGGTAAGTTAATAACAAATGGCTGATTACCTTTAACCGTTAACGGATTAAAGTGCTTCACGCTGATAAACCCATCATGCTTGTTCATCGACACCAATGAACTAACTGGAGCATATTCTGCCACCGAGAGTTTTATCGGTTCTTGCGTGTCAGCAAGGGTGTAATCCATTGGTGTAGAAACCGCAAATTGGTGTTGTTCATCATTCTGTTCTATGGCCGTTTCCGCTCCAATACTTGAGATGGTGCGAACAGGGAATGCAGCCTCAACAACCGCGGCAATATCTCTTGAACCTTGGGTATACACACCGGGAAGAATATCCGCATAGGCCTGATCTTGTGCGACAACGATGTAATTGTTTAGGTCGTTTCCGCTTAGGTGAGTCGTAATCATTACTCTGCGTTCAACCCCGGTATTGGCATTTGCAAAGTAACCCGCAGCGCCTAAGGTTACGTCATCCCCCTCAATCAGCCCTTCCATTGTCATTTGTGAAAGGTCTAGAGTTGCGGAGGTTGAACCGTCAAATAATTTATCCGCCGCAGTGATTCCAGACACAAGAATTGTTCTGGGGGTAATGGACGCTCGGGAAACCGAATCCGATGAAACAATATAATTGCTGGCATCTGAACCGGTGAACCTGCCATCAAGCAGCACGTCAATGTCTACCCCCACATGACTACTTGAGAATTCACCAAACAGTTCGATGGTAACGTCATCGCCATCAATTAACCCTGTAATATTTGCTAACTCAGGATTTATCGTGACCGCTGTTGTACCGTCATAGATTTTATCGTCGGCAATCACATTAGTAACCGTCAACGCTCTTTGGCTTATATCTGCCGATGAAGAAACCTGGTTAACAAAATGGTAGTTAGCAACATCACTGCCACTGTATGAGTTTGTTAACGCAACATACAAATCATTCCCCACGTTACGAGTTTCAAACTCACCCGTACTCGTCACACGAATATCATCCCCGGAAATTAAACCTTCGAAGTTGGCAAGGCTTACATCAACAGAAGCATTGGTTGTACCGTCGTAAATACGGTCTTCCGCAACCAAACCTGTTACCGTAATCTCTCTTTGGCTGATAGTCGCCGTGCTCGTGAGTTGGTTGGTAATAAGGTAGTTATCGAGATCTGCACCGGTATACGCCGAACTCAGAATCACAGTTCGATCAACACCGGCGTCTTTCGTTTCCAGTGTGCCAGTCACACTCAAATTTAAATCGTCACCCGCGACCAACCCATCCCAAATTGCACGACTACCATCAACCTCAACCGCAGTTGTACCGTCATAAACACGATCTATAGCTTCAATGCCTGATAAGGTAAGTTGACGCTGAGTGATGGTTGCTGATGTGCTGGCTTGATCAGTTATTATGTAATTACCCACATCGTTGCCAGAATAATTCAGGTCAAGATCAACACGGATATCGGCACTCGCATTACGACTGGCAAAACCCCCGGTGGCGCCCACATTCACGTCATCACCAATTACCAACCCATCCAATACCATGTCGGTGGTCACCACTGTGGCATCGCGCGTTCCATCGTAAACTCTGTCTTCTGCTGTAATACCACGAATAGTTAAATGTCTCGCCAAAATATCTGCTGTGGTTGTGGAAACGGCATCAATCCGATAATTGTGAAGATCTACACCACTGAACTCACCAACCAATAATACTTCCAGGTCTGTTCCAACATTACGTGTTGCAAAAACACCAGAGAAATTCACATCGACAAGGTCACCAGCCAATAAACCACCGGTATCCACAAGGCTGATTGTTGCAGCAGTAGTACCATCGTAAATACGGTCTTCCGCAGTAACCGATGAAATAAATACCGATCTCGGAGTAACAGTCTGCCCCCCTACTACGGTGATATCGCTATCAAAGTTAGCGCTGGTCACGGCGACATTAATCGCACCCAAATCGTAATTGCCCACCTGTAGTTCACCAGCGTTACTGAACTGAGCACTCATGGGTGTTAACTCAAAACTCGCAGAGCCACCAAAGCCATCGGTTAAACTCACACGATTACCGTTAACAACCACGTTACCTGTTAAATCGATAATGGATGAATCGCTGGAATCTAAATATCGAGCCTCGGTTACCACATAGTTTGCGGCATCACCGTATGCGTGGGCGGTATTGTTAAAGCTAATAAGTAGTTCGTCCGCACCAACAATACTGTAATCCCCTGCAACATATTGAATCGCGTAGTTTGTTGAAGTTAAACCGGATGCCACCAATACATCACCATAAACACCCGCTGCGTTGATCTCTGAATTCACTCGATTTATTGCTAACGAACCATCCAGGTCAGCAATGCTCTCACCGTTTACAAACCCCAAATAGGTTGCTCCGTTGTATCCCGCGGTATCCGCTTCACTCACAAATTTCGCATCGTTACCCACTACGACGGTTAAGTCCGCGGGTGTAATGGTGCCGCTGCCATCTATCCAGTGAAGAGAGTAGTTGCCGCTATCACCACCGTTTAGTGCAACGGTTCCCTGCTCAATGGTGCGAGCACCTGCATTGGCAGAGTCGTATTCAGCAAAGCCCACAATGCTGACTTCGTCGTCAACCAGCACACCCAGTAATTCACCGTACCCCAAACCCGCAGCCAGGACATTGGTGCCATTGTAGGTACGGTCTTCACCGGCGCTGCCGCTAAGGAACAGGCTCCTTGGGGTAATGCCTGCTGTTGTTGTTAGTTGACTGCTAATTGCGTAGTTATTTACATCGGCTCCGGTATAGGTATTGGTAAGATCAACCAGGCGGTTGTTGCCAACATTACGGTCACGGAAGGCACCTGTCACGCTTAGAGCAACAATATCGCCTTCTACAAGTCCGGTGTAAGTTATGTTGTCAGTATTCAGTGAAACAGATGTCGTTCCATCGTAGATTCGATCATCCGCAGTCACCCCGGCAACGGTTAAGCTCCTTGGGGTAATGGTTGCCAAAGCAGTTGCCTGATCAGTAATAAAGTAGTTATCAAGGTCAATACCGGAGTATTCGCTGGTAATGATTACTTGCTTATCCGCTCCTGCATTTTTGTCTTCAAACTCAGCATAAGAAACAAGGGACAGGTCATCGCCCAATATGATGTTATTGAAGACGGCACCGGAGGTATCCAGTTCAGCATCGGTTGTGCCATCGTATACTCGGCTGGCCGCAGTAATTCCGCTTACGGTGACTGCCCGAGGCGTCACGCTCAAGTTGCCAATTAAGGAAACATCGCTAAAGTTTGCACTGTCGGATTGAATATTCGCAGCTTCAACAACATAGCTACCCGCGTTAATTTCCCCGGCACTGCTGTTGGTTGTATTGAGCAGGCTCAAGGTTAAAGAGGCTGTGCCACCTGTGCTGTCATTCAGGCTAAGGCTGTTTCCGGTCACGGTTATCATGGAAGTCAGATCAACAATATTGTTGCTTCCCCCGTCCAGATAGCGTGCATCGGCAACCTGATAGCTTGGGGTTTCGCCGTAGGTAACGCTGGCATTGTCCATGCGAACCAGCAAAGTGTCAGCACCAACAATCTGGTAATCCCCTGGCTCGTACACAATATGGTAGTTGTCGGTATCAAGCCCGGAAGCGACGAGCACATCGGTATAACTGCCCGCAGTGCTTTGGTTGCCGGTACGAGTTATCACTAAGTTACCGGACAGGACATTGGTATTTTCACCATTGACAAAACCGGCATAACTCACACCGTTGTACCCGACAGTATCCGTTTCTGTCACAAACCGGGCATCGTTATTTACATAGACGGTGAGCTGTTCCGGCAAGATATCTGCAAAGGCTTGAGTATTTGAAGTCACACGGTAATTTGCCGCATCCGTACCCGAAATAAGAATGTCGGTCACATCAATAAACTTGTTTTGCCCTGCGCTGGAATCAAGGTAAGCCGCGTTGAAAGTAAAGTTAACATCGTCACCAGTGATAAGGTCCGCAGTTAAACTCACTTGGTTAGTAGCAAGCACAGTTCCGTTGTAGGCTCTGTCTACTGCGCTTGCGCTAAGAGTTAATTCCTTCGGAGTAATCGCTGCGCTCAACCCGGTGACCGGCACTAACTGGTAGTTGTTGCGGTCACTACCGGAAAGCAGAATATCTGTTGCTATAACGCCAATACCTGTGCCTGCATCAACAGAGTCAAACACACCGGATGCACTGATAAAAGCAATATCATCTGAGCCAATAACACCGACAGCACTGGCGGCAGCAGTACTGATTTGTGCCGTGGTTGTGCCATCGTATTCTTTATCAAAGGCAACCAGACCACTCACAATCAAGTCGGCGGCGGTGATAGTACCGATATCACCAACGGCAGATGTGGAAGTAAGGGTGTAACCGTAAACGTCTGCACTGCCCTCACTTACAGACACAATTTGCAGGCCATTGACGGTAATGTTTTTGCCTTCACCCACATTTTTGGTATCAAAAGTGCCGTTTACAGGATAGTTAAGGGTGATTACATCACCGTCTATTGCACCGGTTGTTGCATCATAGTTCGCTGACGTTAGTACGGCATTAGTAGTTGAATCATAAACACGCCCAACACTGCCTGTCAGGGTGACGGTTATTTGTGGAGAGACTTCGTATATAAAACCGTTTCGCCCATTGGTTGCACCGGGAAGCACAGTAAACAGGTTAGCGTTGTAGTGTTTAAAGTCCGGGGTTAAGCCGCCACGGGTATCCAGGCCAGGATTGGAGGAGTACACCAACCAGCGACCGGTATTGGTTTGCAACGCAGATGCACCCGCGTTGTTAATAAAGTTATCGGTAGAGGCAATTAAGATATCCCCTGCACCAGTGCTGGTGACGGCACCATCCAGCACCATATTGCCCGCGCTGTTGCGCAGATCAATATCACCCGCCGAGCTGGTTACGCCTCCAGCAGCCACAGTCAATGTTGCGCTGTTGCGTAATGAAAGCCCGCCAGCGCCAACGCTGGCTGTAACGGCAGAAATTGCATTTCCTGAATGGTTAAAGGTAACTGTTCCACCGGTTACATTCAGGTTGCTGAATGAAAGCGCGCCCTGGCCTTCCACATTTCCAGAACCTGCGTTCACGGCTAATGTAGCGCCGCTGGAAGCACTGGTTACACTATTTTCAAAGGTGATGTTCTGGTTATTTGTATTAATGGCTGTGGTGACAGAACCCGCGTCTAAATCAAGGTTTCCAGCAAAAGTAATCTCCCCTGAAAATGCTTGGTAACCAGTACCATTCAGGTCAATATTGTTTGCCGTAATATTGATGCTTGCTGCTGTTACGCTGGCCAAGTCTGTCTGGCTTGCGGAGGTAATAAGCAAGTTGCCCAGTTGACCGTTCGTAGCTGTTCCCATATCACCAGCGAACTCAACGGCCCCGGTACCAGCAGTCACAGTCACATTATTTGCTTCTGAGGCTTGGCTGTTCAGAGTGCCTGTCACTTGAACATTGGCACCAGCCGATGCGTTGTTGGTGGTATCAACAATTAACTCGCCATTGATTGTCATATCACCATCAAAGGTAATGGCCGAACCATCTGAGCGATAAGTGCTGTTGGTTGCAATGGTTGAGGCTGTGTAAGTTTGTGTACCGGTTGTATCCACATCGCTAACAGAGATAGAACCACCGGCAAGGTCAACACTGGTAAGCGCTGTTGTTCCACCCACCACACCAGCAAGGTTAACAGCACCTGTGGTACTGGCTTGCAGTGATTGCGAACCATTAATGGTGCCGTCAAAAGCAATGTCACCGGAACCGGTGGTAATGCTGGTATCTCCGGCTAAACCGGTATTGCCTGCAACATCAAAACTTGCATTGGTTGTTGTGTAGCTGCCATTTAGAGTGGCGTTATTTCCGTAGCTTTGCGCTCCTGTCGTGGTAACGTTTTGCAGGCTCACATCACCACCAGCATTGGTTGTAACGCTAGTCAGGGCTGTGGTTTCACCCACATTGCTGCTAAAGGTTGTACTGCCGGAACCATTCAAGGCCAGAGTTGCTGCACCATCTACCGCTCCGGTAAAGGTTGCATTACCGCTACCCGTATTTATGCTGGTTGCGCCCGCCAAAGTGGTTGTTCCATCCACACTGAGGTTGGCGTTGGTGGTTGTGTAGGTGCCGCTCAGGGTTGCGTCTTCTCCGTAGCTTTGCGCCCCGGAGGTAGTTACGCTCTGCGCACTCACACTACCGCCAGCATCTGTGGTTAAGCTGGTTAACGCTGTAGTACCACCAAGCTCGCTATTGAAGATTGTGCTACCAGAGCTGTTTATTGCCAGGGTTTGTGCACCGTCCACGGTACCGGTAAAGGTTGCGTTGCCACTGCCAACATTAACGGATGTTGCTCCAGCCAGGCTGGTATCACCACCCACAGAAAGATTGGAATTGGTTGTGGTGTAGGTTCCATTGAGGGTCGCATTATCTGCGTAATTCTGAGTACCTGTTGTGGTCACATTTTGCAGACTGACATTACCGTCGGCATCTGTGCTTAAGCTGGTTAAGGCGGTTGTTGCACCCACATCACCGGTAAAGGTTGTTGTACCACTGCTGTTTACCGCCAATGTTTGTGCACCGTCTACGGCACCAGTAAAGCTCGCATTACCGCTACCCACATTCACATTGGTAGCTCCAGCAAGGGTAGTTGCACCACCAACAGTCAAGTTGGCATTGGTTGTGGTGTAGGCTCCATTAAGGGTCGCATTATCTGCGTAATTCTGTGCACCTGTTGTGGTCACATTTTGCAGACTGACATTGCCACCTGCATCTGTGCTCAAGCTAGTTAAGGCGGTTGTACCACCTACATCACCACTAAACGTTGTACTGCCGCTGCTGTTTACCGCCAGGGTTTGAGCACCATCTACTGTGCCAGTAAAGCTCACACCGCCACTGCCCACATTCACATTGGTCGCACCAGCAAGTGTGGTTGCACCACCAACGCTCACATTGGCATTGGTAGTGGTATAGGTTCCAGCAAGGCTGGCATTGTCGCCGTAGCTTTGTGCTCCAGTGGTAGTTACATTTTGCAGGCTGACATCACCGCCCGCGTCGGTAGTCAAGCTGGTTAGCGCAGTGCTGCCACCTACATCGCTACTGAAGGTAGTGGTGCCGCTACTGTTTACAGCCAGGGTTTGGGGTCCGTTAACAGCACCGGTAAAGGTCACATTACCACTGCCAGAATTGATATCTGTGGCACCAGCTAACGTGGCGGTTCCGTCAACATTTATGTTGGCATCCGTTGCGGTGTAAGAGCCACCCAGGCTGACGTTATCGCCATAGTTTTGAATTCCTGTGGTGGTGACATTGGCAAGGCTGGTACTGCCACCGGCATCAGTGGTAAGACTGGTCAATGCTGTTGTACCGCCAACTGCACCAGTTAATGAAACAGCGCCAGAGCTGTTAATGGTTAATGCGCTGGCTCCGTCGATACTGGCATCAATAGCACCGTTAAAGCGCATACCTCCCGCAGCGGCTTCGATTTGAGTATCACCAGTTAAGGTCACATTGCCATTTAGAGTGTTATCTCCAGTAAGGTTACGTATTGCACCCGCTCCGGCATTACCAGTGCCAGCGAGAGTTAAGTCATCTGCAATAGTAAGGTTTGAGCCAGAACCATCGAGCAGTAAAGTAGCACCATCCGCCACTGTAGTACCGGCATCTGCAGTACCCAATGCCGCATTATTTGTAACAGTGAGCGTACCGCCATTTACAGAGGTACTGCCTGTGTAGGTATTGATTCCAGATAATGTAAGCGAACCACCACCCAGAGCGAGGCTGCCGCCAGTACCAGAAATTACGCCAGAGATTTCACCGGAGTTATTACTTAGCGTGAGGGATTCACCGCCCAAATTCACATCACCAGAGCCAGCAACGGATGCTATTGTGACATTAGTTGCACCGGAAACATCCAAATTACCGCTGTTGGCAACATTGCTAGTGCCTTGCAAAGCGCTGGTATTTGTCACGCTCAGAGAGGCGCCTGCACCAATAGTTGTCTGGCCGCTATAGGTGTTTGCCGCAGCAAGGTTAAGTTCACCCGCGCCAATGGTTTGCAGGTCACCAGTGCCGGAAACACTGCCTGACAGCTCACTACTTGCACCGGCATTTACTTGCAGATAATCCCCGTTCAACACAAGGCTGCCAGATGCATTCACTGCACCAGCAGAGTTCAGAATAGTGGTATCCGCCAGACTGACACTACCCGCACCAAGCGTTATCGCACCGGAGTTCACATTACCAAAGGTGATGCTATTAAAGCCGTCTTGCAAGTAACCAAACTCAGTCGCATCCAGATTCAGAGTACCCGCACCACTGGCCAAACCAATAGTGGCGGCAGCGGTTTCGTTCTCAATAATCAGGTCACCAGAGCCTGTAACATTTCCGCCCAGGCTAAGGGCGTCTGTGGTTAAGGTGAGATTATTCACCCCCGCAGAAAGGGTTGAACCTGTAGTAATGGAGCCAGCAGTTAACGCAGTCCCGGTATTCACTGTCACGGCATCATTGAAGGTCAAAGCACCGCTAAATGAAAGCTGACTGCCACCAATTTCGGTGGTGCCACCCGCATTTGTGGTAAGAGAAACCAGTTCGCTAACCCCACCCAAAATACCATTCAGAGTGGTGATTCCTGAACTATTGAGAGCAAGGTTGAAAGCACCGTTTACAGTACTGTTCAAACTCAAGTCAGCAGTACCAGTAGCCAAGGTGGTATCGGCAGTTAAGGTTACAGTGCCAATATCCAGTTGCGCATCTGTAGTAGCAATGGTGCCTGCCAGGCTTGCGCTGGATGCAGCGGTGATATCCAGGCCACCCGCAAAAGTAGAGCTGTCAGTGTCAGCATCACCTAAGGTTACCGCACCAGTATTTAGCAGTGTGGTATCCGTATCAACGGTGTTGGATGCACCATTGAGAGTCAAGTCATAAGCACTGGCGAAAGTATCCAGATCGCTGACTGTAAGGTTTCCATTGATGGTGACCACCCCGGTTTGGGTTCCGTCACCCAAGTCAAGGGAGTAGCTGCTTGCGCCATCTGTGGCTGAAGCAATATTGATTGCTGCTGAGCCGGAAGTTAATGCAGTATCAGCACCCAAAGTCACCGCACCCAGGTCCATTTGTGTATTGGTGGTGGCAACGGAGCCCGCCACATTTGTCACGGAAGCGGCTGTAGTATCCAAACCTCCTGCAAATATTGAGCTGTCCGTACCCGCATCACCCAAGGTCACCGCACCGGTATTGAGCAAGGTGGTATCCGTATCAACCGTATTGGAGCTACCGTTAAGAATCAGATCATAGGCACTGGTAAAGGTATCCAAATCACTGACTGTAAGGTTACCACTGACTGTGATGGCACCGGTTTGCGTACCATTACCCAAGTCCAGTGAGTAGCTGCTTGCTCCGTCGGTAACCGAGGCGATATTGATTGCGCCAGAGCCAGAAGTTAAAGCGGTATCAGCACCTAAGGTAACTGCACCCAAGTCCATTTGTGTATTGGTGGTGGCAAGGGTTCCCGCCACGTTTGTCGCTGAAGCTGCGGTGGTATCCAGACCGCCTGTGAAGGTTGTGGTATCGGTAGCCGCATTGCCCAGAGTCACTGCACCGGTATTCAAGAGAGTGGCATCATTGGTAACAGTTGCACCACCCAATAGTGAAACACTGTAATCCTGAGCTGCGGTGTTCAGGGTGTCGGCGGTTAAGTCACCGTTAAAGACAATCGCGCCTGTGGTATCTGTCAGGGTAACGGTTGTTGCTGCAACATTACTGGAGAAACTCGCGCCCCCGGTTTGAGTCACAGTCAATGTGGTAACGCCAGAAACACCGCTGGCCGCAAGCACGCCGGAACCGGCATTCAAACTGAGAGCACTGTCTGAACCGGCATCGCTGACATTGCCTAGCGTAATATTTTGGTTAGCGGTGGTAAGACTTGCTGTCGCCGCACCTAAATCCAGATCAACAGTGCCGTTAAGACTAATGGCTCCGGTATTGGCATCATAGGTGGTGGAGTTCAAATCAATATTGGTAGCCATCACGCTCAGGCTACCGGCCACAATATTTTGCATATCCACCTGATTGGCAGAAACAATCTGAACCGCACCCAGCTCACCGTTGATTCCCTGCCCTGCGTTGCCTTGCATATCTACATTGCCAGCGGTTCCCGCAGTCAGTGTTAGCGCATTGGCTTCACTGGCCTGACTGTTTACCGTACCGGTAAAAGTGATATTTGCCCCGGCAGCGTTGGCACCACTGTTGGTGGTGTCCACGGTCATAGCATTATTCAGGGTTAGGTTACCTGCGAAGGCAACACTGCCACCTTGAGTCACATAGTTACTGTTGTTAGTGGTAATGCCTGTTGCAGCGGTATACGACTGGTTGCCGCTGGTGCTCACATTATTTAAAGCAATATTTGCGGCAGAGGCTGTCATACTGGAAAGCCCAGTCGTCGCGCCCAGATCACTTTGAAAATCTATATTGCCAGTGCCTGCTGTCACACTTAAATCAGCGGCTCCATCAACTGAATTAACAATTGAGATATCTCCAGCCCCAGCACCGGAAGTAAGCAGAACGGTACCACCAACCTGAACGCTACCGGTTAATGTCTGGCTACCCCCTTCAGAGTTTAAAGTACTGCCGTTATTAAGATTGACTTGAGCACCAGTCAGATTCAGAGCGGCGCCATTGGTTTCAATCGAACGGTTAGTGCCAACATTGACGCTGCCAACCGCTGTCGCGTTTACACCACTGGTAAACAAATTATCTGCGGGGCTGACTGCACCAGCTAAAGTGGCAAAATCAATCGCATCTGCGCTCACCAATTCAATTAAACCTGTATTGGCCGTTCCTGCTTCCGTTACGCCAGAAAGGTAAATGTCTTGGTTATTTTGAGTAATAAAACGAGTCGCCCCTGCACTAACCAAAGCTAATTCGGTGTTGCTGATAGTCAGGCCAGGGTTACAGGTAGAAGCCGCACTACACAAATTAATATTCAGATTATTTGTTGCGGTGATAGAGGTTTGAGCCGCACCGGAATTGATGGCATTGGTAATATCCAAATCAATACCGCTGCTGATATTGATTGCATCGTCGCTTGTTGTTAAACCGACTACCGCACCACCTGCATCAAAGGGGTTAATGGTAATAACTTCTGTTGTGGCGGCACCGGTATAGGTTGCACCGATGTTTAGCGTAAAGGCATCACTCACATTTGCGGCAAAGTCATCAATGCGATTGGCGCCGTCCAGTAATGTCGCACCGGCACCGCGAACAACCAGCTCATTAGCTCGAATAGCCGTGTTCGCGGCTTGGGTTGCCCCCTGAGTAATATCAAGAAGGAACTGGCCTGCTTTAACGTTCCCTAATTGAATGGCTGACGCGCCAGCACCTTCCCCGGCCAGTTGCACATCCATATTTTCTGCATCAACGCTCACACTACCCGCGAAAACGTTTGCGGCATTATCCAGAACAAACAGACCTTCACCGGCAACAATACTGCCGTCTGTGTTGGCTGCACTTTCTTGTACGACCAGCGAAATATTACCGGGTAAATTCAGCGCAGAGGATTGCAGAATGCCGGTTTCGTTGGTTGCCCCACCCGAGGTATAGGTGCCGTCCGTAATAATACTTAAGGCTCCGGTAATCAGGTTATTTTCGGTGAGCATAACCGCAGACACATCCGCAGCCGGGGTAATGCTTTCACCTCCGGCATCACTCACAACTAAAACTCCACCAGCCAGATCGGCTTCAACAACAGTCTGGACATTGGCGTTGTGGTCCGTTGCCCGCAGGTCATTACCGACCATTTCCAAAGTAATCACGCCGTTTAAGCGAATTTCATTATCTGCACTGATACCTCCGCCTCCGGCAAAGAAATTATCGCTTGTGTCGCCCTCAACAAACGTGCCCGTAGGAGTATTAAAATTCCCTCCCACACGTAAATACGCACCCGCGCTTTGGGTAATATCACCAGCGGAATCTAACGTGAAATCGCCACTGACAAAGCTATTGCCCAGCTCTGTACCACCAACATCGGCATTGGTAACAGAAACATTGCCCGCATTAAACGCGGAAGTATCAATGGTTAAATTACCCGCCAGAGAAATTAACGATCCAACGGATTGATTCAATAAACCATTAACAGTCAAAGAAACATTTGAGGTACCAGCTCCGTCATTCAAGCCGGATAGCGTACCCACATCACCGATGGTTAAACCGTCTGCATCAACAAAGCTAAGCGCGGCGTTAGAGGAAAGTGTCGCCGCTAAAATATCAACGTCATTGCCTGCATCGGTTAAGGTCACATCACTGGAAGCTTCAAGGCCCAAATTCGCAGCATCAATGGAGCTGCCCGCCGTAATTGCGGTGGCGCTTTGAATAAGTACAGTACCTAAAGCAACGTTGTTACCTACTGCTCCAGTAAAGGCTACTGAACCACTTCCGGTACCATTTATTGTCAGGCTGTTGGCTTCTGCCACTTGGCTATCCAGTGTCGATGCAAAGGTAACCGCACCCGTGCCACGAGTAATAATGAGATCATTATTCAGTGTGGTGACACCCGCCATACGCACAACACCATTGCCGGTTTCAGCGTTAACGGTTAAGCCGTCCAGCACAATATTGGTGTTGGTAATATTCACACCAGCTATGCCACTGGTGGTTAGGTTATCGACAAAGGTTGTTGTGCCTGTTCCGGCAGATTGCACCAGGCTTGCACCATTGAAAGTAGAGTCCAGGGTGAGGTTTGCAGCGGAGTTAATGGCTACTGCGCCAAGTGCATCGGTTGCACCCCAGGCAGCATCAAAGTCGATATTGCCAATGCCTGCTGTCAGGGTAACGGCATTGGTTTCTAACGTTGCACTATTCACTGTGCCGTTAAAGGCAATCGCCGCACCGGCATTGGCGTTAGCCGTTGTATTTACGATTAAGGCATCTTCGACAATCAGATTACCAGCAAAGGTAATTGCACCACCTTCACTTAAGTAGGTGCTGTTAGTTGTGATACCGCCTGTGGCGGTATAGGTTTGCGCGCCGCTGGTGGTCACATCGTGCAAATTTACATTCGCACCAGATACAGACGCACTGGCAAGTGCTGTGGACGCACCCAAGTTACCACTTAAAGTGGCATCCCCAGTACCGGCAGTTACAGTGAGCGCTTGTCCACCATCCACGGTACTGCCTAGTGTTACACCACCAATACCGGCACCCGTATTTAACGCTACATCGCCGGTAAGGGTGATTGCTGTAGCAAAGCCGATATCATCATTGGTTGTAGTAATATCGCCCGCCAGGGTGTTAGTACCCGTTCCCGTTTGGCTGAAGCCCGCGCCAGCGTTGATATCGCCTAATGCACCCGTGGTAAAGGTGCCAGCATTCACAACTGAAGTCGTATTAGTTGTACCAAGCGCGGCGTTCACTGTGAGGTGTTGCCCGGTAAAACTGAAGTTATTGCCTAAAGTTGTTGCACCCGAAAGCGTTGTAGTACCGCTGCCTGCATTTTGGGTATAGCTGAACGCATTAAGGGTTGAGTCAGCAGTGACATTGGCCGCTGAATTTACCAGTAAGTCATTCAGCGCATCAGTTGCACCCACAGCGCCATCAAAATCAATATTGCCTGTACCCGCAGTTAAGGTGACATTGTTGGTTTCTGTATTGGCTGAATTCAAAGTGCCGCCGAAGGTAATGCTGGCCCCCGCCGCTGCATTGGCAGTGGTGTTTACAGTGAGTACATCCTCAGCAATAACATTACCGGCAAAGTTGATTGCTCCACCTTCAGAGCTGTAGCTACTGTTGGTGGTAATTGCACCACTGGCTGTATAGGTTTGCGTACCTGTGGTATCTACATTGTTCAGGCTGATATTTGCAGCTGACGCATTCAGGCTGGCGAGTTTGGTGCTGCTACCGACATTAGCGCCCAGAGTCACACCACCGGTGCCCGCAGTTAAGCTAAGGTTTTGACCACCATCCACGGTAGAACTAAGCATAATATTGCCTGCCCCGGCACCGCTGTTCATTAGCAGGTCACCCGCTAACGAAATGCCTGTGGCAAAGCTAATTCCGTTGTTGGCGGTAACCACATCACCCGCCAAGCTGTTGGTACCTGTTCCGTTTTGGACAAATCCGGCATCTGCGCTGATGTCACCACTCGCACTTGTAGTAAAGGTGCCAGCCTGGGTCACTTCGGTAGTGCCCGCAGAATTTATCGCGGCATTTACAGTGAGGTTTTGTCCGGTGTAATCAAAAGCTCCGCTTAGCGTGCTTACACCAGAAAACGTTGTGGTTCCCGTACCAGCAGTTTGGGTAAAGCTGGCGGCATCCAGAGTGCTATCCAGCGTGGTGTTTGCAGCAGAATTAATTGTTAATGCACTTAATGCTGAGCTATTACCTACTGCCGCATCAAAGTCGATATTGCCTGTACCTGCACTCAGCGTCAGGTTCTGTGTTCCATCCACCGTGCCGGTGAAGAGAATATTACCGCTAGAAGCGCCGGTAGAAATGGACGTTGCACCGGTTTGCAATACCACCGGATCTGAGAAGGTGACATTGGCTCCCGCACCCTGATTACCGAACCCGGCGGGAATGCCTCCGGCTCCAGTCATGGTGCTGTTTTGTATATTGATATTGCCACTCGCGGTATTGAAACTGATATTCCCGGCGTTGCCACCGTCCGCATTGGCGTCCGTAGTGGCTCCCCCGGAGGTAGTGATATCACCGGCAAGCGTGATGGTTGATGCGCCACCACTTACGTCAACCGTAACAGCACCACCGTGGCTGCCTGTAGTCACTATATGGCTGGCCCCTTGGGTATTAATATCACCTGCAAGGTTCACCCCGCCAACACTATCTATATCTACCGCACCGGAAGTGGCCCCTGAATTCGCTGTCGCTGTGGTTGTTACGCTTTGCCCGGCAGCCAAGTCGATGCCGCCGACACCCGCATTCAAATCCATTAATTGACCGTAGGTAATAATTCCGCCGTTAAGATCCAGGCTTAAAGCATCCAGTGCAACGACACCGGTTTCGGCTGTAAGCAGACCGCCTAGAGTGAAAGCGCCTGTGCCGGTAACCGCCTGGTTAAAACTGGCCGAGGTCACTGGGGCATTGAATGTCACTGCGTCCGCAGCATTGATGGTGATGTTATTTAAGGCGGTGGTTTGCCCCACCGCACCGGTCACAGAAATTGAGCCTGCATCTGCTGCTAAAGTCAGATCCTGAGCACCGTTAATTGTGCTGCCAAAATTTAGGGCTCCGCCGTTGCTATCAACCGAAACGGCAGCGGAAGCAAGCGTCACTGCACCATCAATATTGAAGCCATCAAAACCAGTGAACGTCAGGCCATCCAGGGTAACGGTTCCAGCGAAATTACTGCCGGTATCGCCATTGGCCAAAGTAACGTCGCCGCGCAGAATGGTATCGCCTGCCGCATTGGAGACGACAAGACCGGAATTGGCTTCAACCGTACTGGCAAATTCAACGGGGCCAGATGTGGCAACCGTAATGGCCGCGCCTGTACCGTCACCTAGCTCCGTACCCAAGCCAGAGCCCACGGCACCCGTAAAGGTCACAGCACCAGAACCCGCATTAACAGTTAAATCCTGCGAACCGTCTGTTGTGCCGGTGAAATCAACGGCACCATTATTGGTGTTCAGTATCACCGCCGCAGTGGAAAGCGTGGTATTGCCACCAATCGTTAAGCCATCAAAGCCTGAGAAAGTTAAACCATCAAAGACGACATCACCGGAAAAATTACTGGCCGTGTCGCCATTCGCTAAAGTGACATCATTCTGGAAAGAAACAGAACCGGTTGCGTCACTCACAACAATGCCGCTATTTGCTTCTACGGTTGATTGGAAACCGACTGCACCGGAAGACGCAACACTAATTGCCGCGCCGGTACCATCACCAATATCTGTTACACCGCCAACTGCCCCCGTAAAAGTAACGGCACCTGTACCCGCGTTAACAGTTAAATCCTGAGCGCCGTCTATGGTGCTCTGTAACTCCAGATTTCCGCCGTTGGTATTTATGGTTACCGCGCCGGTTGATAGTGTGGCTGCACCAGCCACAGTCAAGCCGTCATAACCATCAAAGGTGATGCCATCAAAAATAACTGTGCCACCTAAACTGGACGCAGTATCACCATTGGCCAGGGTCACGTTATCGCTAAACATTACTCCGCCGACACTGGTCATGCCTGAGCGGGCATCTAATGTGGAAGAAAATACCGTGCTACCTGAACCCTGCAATATCAAAGATGCACCCGTGCCATCACCGATGGCAGTTGTACTGCCCACGGCACCAGCGAAGGTTGTAGTAGCAGTACCGGAATTGACAGTAAGGTCTAATGCACCATCGACTGCACCGTTAAAATTAATGGCGGAGTCAACGCTGGTAACAGCCCTGGCGGGAGTGACTGAAGCCCCCATATCCACAGCAGAATTAAACGTAATGGCACCAGCAGCGGTGCTTTGTACATTACCCAGCAAACGAATATTGGTTCCATTTGTGGCGGTAAAAGTTTGCGCCCCATTGATGACTAAACCACTTGCTTCAATGGTGAGTAGCTGAGCAGTGACATCCAGCGAAGTTAAATCCGGGTTGACCAACTCCAACCCGTAAAGCTGGGCATTACCGGAGTTCAGAACTAAATCATACGGCCCTTGAATCGCGTTGTTTTCAAAAGTAAGCAGGCTATTGTTGGAGTTGATTTCCGCCGCGCCGTTTTCAAGCACCACACCACCGCTAAACCTCAGGGTGTCGTAACCGGAAAGGTTCATTCCACCGACTTTACCTAACGTCACCTGACCGGCAAACGTTGAACCTACTGTACCGTCAGAAAGGGTCACGTTATCCCGGAATACAACAGAGCCCGTGCCAGTTATCCCGTTGTTTGCACTTAAGGTGCTGAGAAAAGTAGAACCCGTTCCACCCGCAGTTAAATTCAACGCGGTTTGCGCGTCACCGGCACTGCCCATATTGGAAACTACACCAGTAAAGGTGTTGGTTCCTGCTCCGGCGTTAATGGTAAGAATATTTCCGCCACCATCGAGGGTGCCATCAAAAGAAATATTGGAATTTGTACTTTGGATTGTCAGGTCTGCACTTGCAGTAACATTACTGTGGAAACTAATTGCACCTAAAGAAGTGCTTTGTACGCTTGAGCTGAGCGTAATGCCTGAGCCGCCTGCGGTATAGTCTTGTGCGCCGTCAATTACCATATTGGGCAACACAAGGGCGGTGCCCGTATTGATAGTGAGTGATGCAGAGGAGTTGCTGATATCTGGCAGGCCGGTTACGGTGCCTGCAATCGAAGTAAGGGTAATGTTGTTTGCCCCGATACCAATACCATTGGTACCGCTTACTGTGGCTACAGCAAAATCATTCGCATCGGTATATCGCAAGTCACCGCCGGTAAAGGCAGCAGCCAGGTTAGTTACGTTGTTACCCGCATTGGTCAAAGTGGCGTAACCAGACCCCACCAACAATAACTGATTTGAACTTATCGCACCGGATTGAGTAATTGCACCACCGGCATCAATTTCAAATAAAGTAGTGACAAAAGAGGTGTTGATATCCACTTCGTCTGCATCGGTTAAGGTAACGTTGGTTGCGGAATCAACTTGTAGCGTATTCACATCCACGCTGGCATCGACATTTGCCGCTTCCACAACTCGCAAAGTTCCAATCGTGCCCGCAGGCCCAGCCGCATCCAGAACAATATCTTGCAGAGTTCCACCGTTGTTGGCCGTTAATGTTGCGATTCCTCCAACTGTCCACTCGCCGGAATCGGTAATCGCATTGGTATCAACAACCGTGACATTACCTGTGCCCCCCGCAGTTAAATCCAGCGTTCCCAATACATTATTTGTTTGATTAAGCGTGATGTCGTTATTGTCAGAAACAGCTAAAACAATAGGCGTGTTTCCCAGACTCCAGGCCGAAGCCTGTGTAATGCTGTCGTTCTCTGTAATGGTGACGGCTTGAGGAATACCACCGAATGCCAGATCCCCTAATACATGGCTGGCGTTATCCAGAATAATACTGGTACTGCCTGTGCTACCCGCATTAAGCGTTGTAGTTCCAGTGGTCGTCCATGCGGCACCATCGGTAATACTGTCTGCTTCGGTAATGTTGACCGCACCACCCGTAACAATCAGATTACCCATGATATTCGACGAGTTGGTTAGGGTAATCGCATTATTATTTTCAGCATTGAGCGTTACTGGAACACCGGCAATTACCCACGCGGAAGCTTGAGTAATGGTGGAGTTTTCTGTGATAGTGACAGAAGATGGCGTGCCATCAACGGTGGTAATTGTAATACCACCCATTGTGTTGCCACTTTCGGTAATTAAAATATCGTTCGCACGAGAATTTAATGTCACCGGTGCAGTACCTACGGCCCAGGCACCGGACTGGGTAATATCATGGTTTTCGGTAATTAATACTGAAGAGGGAGAGCCATTAATATCAATATCACCCAGAATATTGTCAATATCATCGAGAGTGATTGCAGCAGTACCGGCATTAAGAATGACGGTACCCGGTGTATTCCATTGTGTAACATAGTCAGTGATTGCATGGTTTTCTGTAATCGTTGCATTTTGTGCGGTGAGTTGTAAGTCACCCATCACATTGCCAGCTTCATTTAAAACAATATTGCCATTACCAGAAACACCTAATGCATAAGCATTTAAAGTGGTGATATCTGTTGTCCATGCAGCAAAGTCTCCAATAGTATCGTTTTCGTTGATATAGACATCGTCTGCTGATATTTGTAAATCACCCAATACGTTAGAAGTATTGGTTAAGGTAACATCATAGGCTCGACTGGTTGTTGAGATTGCAGTATTACCGTGCGTCGTCCAGGCTCCACCCTGAGTAATATGATTATTCTCGTTAATAGAAACTGCACCAGCGGATGCCGCGCCACTATTGGTTTGCGTAATAATAATATTGCCAAAGTTATTACTCGTCTGAGTTAAGGTAATCCCTTGATCATTTTCTGTGTGCAGAACAATGGAATCGTAAAAGGTTTCCCATCCCGCGTACTGTGTAATGGCATCATTTTCTGTAATGGATGTTGTACCGGAATAACTTGAGGAATTATTATCATCAATATACAAATCACCCAATCTATTGCCTGAGTTGGCTAAGGTAATATTGTCAAAATACCGGAAAGTTGTATTACCTGTAGTGGTAAGTGTTGTACCGCCACCTTGAGTAATATCCAATGAGGTTGCACCGGAAATTAATTCAAATGTACCACTCACAGTGGACGTTAAAATTTGAATATCTGTTTCTGTATGAAGCAAAACATTATTTGCCGAAACAAATTGCAACTGGTTCCACTGGTTATACGAAGTGTTATTTAAAACGAGATTGTTTGCCCCCAGGGTAAAACTGGCCAAACCATCCACACGAATCCCATATGGGTTATTGGTTTGGGTAACGTCACCACCGGCAGTTACCGTCAGGCTGCCACCTATATCTGTACCACGCCATGTATTTACATCGTAGTACGCATAAAAATTCAGGTCGTCCTTATCAACAACAGTAACGTCGTTGGCTTGCTCAACAATAAAATCATTAAAGTCGTTATCACCATGGGTTAACGTAATATTTCCTGCAAGATTGACATCAAAATAGGTATCACCCGCAACAACAAGCTCATTCGCTTGTGTTACTGCGCCATTAGGAACATCTACGATTAAATTTTGTGTAATGGTCATGCCGGGCAAATTTAACGACGTGGCATTATCAAAATATAACGTCACGTTACGTAAAGTGCCCGCACTTTCCAAACCAGAAAGAACAGCATTACCTGCATTGGCATTTCGGAAATTTACATCGCGATAGGTTCCCAAGCCAGTCGCATCCATTGTGACTGTACCCGCAAAATTATTTCCATTTTCACCGACCAACAAATCACTTGTTGCGGCTGTAACAGTAAAGTCAGAGGTACCATCTACAGTAATAGTGCCATCATCAGTAACACTACCATTTTGAGAAATCGTACCGCCCGCAGTAAAATCCAGATTGCCATCGGTTCCAGATATATCTACGTCATTTACATCAATATTGGCGTCTTCACCAAAGGTAATTGTTGAAGCGGCAGAAATAGTTAAATTACCGTCGTTAACGGTAATATCAGAATCATATCCAGTGTAAAAAGCGCCTAGATCTGAGGTAATAGAAAAATTACCACCAACCGTAAAATCGACATAGTTATCTGAGTAAATATTGCCTGAGGTATTATGTACAGTAAAACCCGCACCCACAACAATGGTGTCGCTATCATCAAACCGAATTGTACTCCCGGCGGTCAGGCTATAGCTTCCCTGAACATTTGTGTTATATATCGCAACATCATCAACATCATTAATAACGACGTTGTTTGCATTACTAATAGTTATCTGACCAAAATCGTTACTGGCATGGTCAAATGTAATATTTCCCGTTGCACCAGAATTTAAAGTCAAAAACATACTATTGGAAATTGACGTCAACGGGCCAACAGCACTTACATCGACAGTGCGGCCACTGGAAAAAACCGGGTCAACAAACGCAGCTAATTCTGCGTCTGTAAAATCTCTCATATCACCAGCAGTCGTAATAGTTAAATCATCGGCAACCGTACCGCCAATAATTATGTTATTGGCATCTCGAAAAGTCGCAACGGCTCCAGTACTATCCTGATCAACAATTACCCGATTAAAATCATTCGCAAAATTACCCAGATTAATATCTGAATTAGAAATGCCGAAACCACCGTCTGTTGTTGTAATAAAGGCATCACCAACAACGGTAACAATTCCGGTATTACCAATAGGCCCAACGATATCAAGAAGTAAGTTTCCCGATATTACTGAGGCCCCTAACTGAACGGATTTTTTATCATAAAGTGTCACATTATTTGCTGTGACCTGAAGCGTTTCGATATCTGTACTGTCGCCCTGGATATCGACATCACCAGAGGTCGTTATTGTCGTTGCGCCTTGAATACGTACCGCACCGTCAGATGTGGTATTGGTAATATTGACATTACCCGTTGAAGCATTAAATATACCGGAATTACCTATGGTGATACCACCGAGAGTAATACTGCCACCGGCATCTGTTTCTGAATGGGTAATTGTTAAATTGTCGGCAATTACGCTACCGGTTGAAATCGTTATCAGGTCATTCGCTACAGAGTTATCTCCGGTAATCGTAACCGAGCCAACACCCGCATTAATTAAACCAAAGTTTTGGAATGACGCATTACCCGCATCCCGGTTTCCGCCATCAGCGGCGTCATCGTTAACAATAAAATTAATATTACCGTTATCAGAATAAATTGTTGCCTGCACAGAGATACTGCGCCCAGCCTGGAAAGTTAAAGTACCTCCATTCCCGCCCATGTTATTACTGAGAATGGAATCTTCAATGGTGATATCGTTATTGGCTTGTAAAGTAATGCTGGTTCCTGCATTGGTGATCGTTGTGATTGTGTCCGGATCAATAGTGCTATCACCGGCGGGCGTATCAGTAAACTGATCAACATCGGTACTTGCTGCACCGCCACCAGACGCAACCGTAATATTTTTTGGATCAAGCAGTAATGAACCACCTTCACCATTATCAGCACCTGCATCCACCATGCCATTAAAACGCAAGGTTTCTTTACCGGAAACTTCAACAAAGCCACCATCGCCAGATTCGGAACCACCTCGAACAGAAATATCACCTTCGTATTCTGTGTGGTCATTTGCCCAAACAATAACACGCCCGCCATCACCACTTACCTGCGCATCCGCGATAATTGTTGCGCCACTTTCAACGAGAGTATTATCTGCATTTAATACATCGGCATTGGCACCTTGAAAATCTCCACCCACTAAAACTGAACCACCACCATCACGACCGGAAGCATCAATTTGAGTAGTGGATTCTAAAGTAACTTCACCGCCGGTTATTTCTACGTGACCACCAATCGCATCACTGGAAACATCGATCATTCCAGAAATCCGGGTTACGCCACCTGCACCACTGGAAATTTCTACTTCCCCTGCGACGATAGAACCAGATTGTGATGTCAGGCTAAATGAACCATCTTCGTTTGCAACGAGGATATCTGCTTCGGCTTGGTCAATGGGAATTGCGCTTTCAATAAGGCTTTGCGCGGCAGAAGCCAGCATAAATACTTTGCCGCCTTCGGCACGGATTAAATGCCTGTTAGCAATTAACTGGTTGACTGTACCAGGGTCCACTGCGATAGAAATTAAATCATTGCCAACAATATTTAATGTGACCTTTTCCCCGCCCGCTAAAGCAACCGTGCCTAACATGGCACTTATTACGCCTTCGTTTTCTACCGTAGGCGCTAATAAAGCAACGTACCCCCCTTCTGCGTCAATACTCCCTTCATTTAATATTCCCTTATCATTGCCATTACTGGAAAATTCATAATTCCCGGATAAAAAATCCTCATCACTAATTTCACTTGTTGAGGCAACCAGGCCACCAACGTCAATACGACTGCCTTTACCAAAAGTGATGCCATTGGAATTTAATAAAAACACCTGGCCATTTGCAGTTAATGAACCATATATAAGTGAAGGGTCATTACCCAAAACTCTATTTAACGCAACGGAGGACTCGCTATTTTGCAGAAAGTTAACACTTGCATCACTACCAATACTAAAGGATTCCCAATTTAATATTGCCCTGTCTGATGATTGCTTTATGTTTAAGCTATTTTCATTTTCCGAAACCGACACTGAACCATACTGAACACTTCCTCCTGTCGGCAAAGTACTAGAATCAATTGCCCGTGAAGTAGACGTACCAGGTGGTGGAGGCGGAATTTGAATATTTGGTCCATACCGTGCCTCTGCCTGAGCGCCCCCGATAATAGACGAAGCGACGACACCAACGGCCGCACTTAAGGAATGCTTTTTCTTCGCCTTGGTTTTTTCCGACGCGACGACCCAAATTCTTAATGTTGCGTTCCATACACAGCGAAATACATGGTTTAATGATGCTCGCTTCATAATTCAAAAACCTCAATACTCGGTCGTATACCTGCCGGAAACTCGTTTTCGGGATTAAAATTTCTTGGACACTCGGATCCATATAGGCCAAAGTGTTTTTGAGCCATTACTGTCGTTACCAGTAACGGGGTCTTTTAGAGGGTTGTTGCCAATTCTTCGGGCAATATCAATAGTTGCAGAGAAATTACTTGAATGAGTCCAAGCTAAACTCATACCCAAACCGTTTAGGCTATGAGAGTCTTCTGCTTGTACTTGAGTTTGTTTTTGAACGACCTCTCCGGCTTCCAGGAAACCCGTTAGCAAAATACTGTCATCGAATTGATATCGTAACTCAAAGGTAAAAATGGCACCGGTATCACCGGTGGCCTCTAGAACAGGGTAAGCTCGAATACCGTTTGGACCACCTAAAGAAATCGTCTCGGAAGAGTCAAGCTTGTCATCCGTAAATTGGCCTATCAGGGATGTCCAAATAGTGGTTTTTTCGGTAACGCGTTGTAAACGGCCAAGGTTCCAGGATAGGACAGAATAACTTCCCGCAGTTTTAGCTCCAGCTGCATCCTGAGCTTCATTTTCTTTATTGCCAGAAAGGTCCAGATCACCAAAAACTAAATTCGCTCCATAGTAACTCACACCACCTTTACCTAAGCTGTCTACCAAATTTCCATTTAAACCTAGTTGTAATGTCGTGATGGATTTATCGGAAATGGTCTCACCCAGTTGCGAGTTTTCGTATTCTCGCTGTTCCAGTCGACCAGAAATATTTATGTTCCGTTTCAACTGCCGAACTAGCGGGTAAGTCAAACCCGTGCCCACAGTGAAAGAATCACCTTCTGCATCAAGGTCTTCAAATTCATCCCCCAGGCTATATGACAAATAAGAGGTGTTGTAATCAGCCTGTAAACCATTCGCAGTTAATGGGTGCGTGTAACTCATTCGAGCATATTGATTCCCTTCAGAAAACAAACCAATTAATTGCGCTTTGTCCCCTCTGTGAAAGGGATTAGCAATAGTAAACGAAGGCTTTACACGAGTTTCCCCCGTGGAATCGACACCATAATTATCAATGGTCACCGAGCCTGCATAACGCTGCTCAGATGCCACATCCACGGACACATCAGTTTCCCCTTGCCTTTCCCCTGCGACTAAGACATTTTTAGCGTTAATACCGGAAAGGTCGTTCAGAAGTAGAGTCGCCCGCTCCAACGTTTTCAAATTAAGGGTGTCACCACGTTTTTGGTCAGACGACATAACACGAGTTACAAAATCGGGAGAAATAATTTCAGACTGGATTTTTTGACTATTTTGAACCACGACTTGACCGAACTTGGCCTCAACGATCGCTATAATAATGTGTCCGTCTCGTATATCCTGCTGAGGTAAATAAACACGGACCAAGTGATTATCTTCGCGGTACCGAACTGCGACTAAATTTGCGACATATTTTAACTCTGCCAGACTAAGCGGTTTATTCTTCCAGGGTTCGACAACCTCTAACAATTCTTCTTCGGTAAGCAGTGTATTTCCATGAAAAGAAATCTCGGTTACGCTGATCTTCGGGCCAGAACCTTCAGTTGGTGCCGCCAATGGTGCCTCTTCTGGAGGAATCTCTTCATTTTTGGGTTTCTCAACGTCCTCAATTTCATTCTGAATCGCACCAGCATCAGGAACTTGTTGTGCTACTGCCCCCAAAGAACCAAAGAACAACACGACCAACAACACACTACACCAAGCATGCTTGACATACTGACCGATAAAAAGAGGTTTAGATAAAAAATAGAAACGTTTACTCAGATGAATACGGTATTTTCTATACGAAGACATTCACATCCCTTACGAGCTAATTATGATATGACCGACTATAGCTATGCTTTCCGTACAGAAATTGAAATGATTTAGATATGAATTTAAAAATACGCCCCTGTCAAAGATGCAAAATAAATGAACAAAAAATGCCCAATTAGATAGCCCGAATAATCCTTCCTTAAAATTAAACCTCAAATAATCACGCTTCAAATCTCACATCCCAAGACGTCACTATTTCAGGCATCAAAAATCTATTTTTATACGGATAGTAATGCTAATTTGAGTATAGGCAGGCAAATAAAAAATACTCGGGAAGGCATAAAACATTGCGTTTTTTTAACATTTTTATACAGACTAGACGGTATTAAATAAATATCCCTCCTAAAATAACGCCATCCGACATAAATAGTATAGAAATCAAACAAAGAACACCAATTAGTAAGTTAGGAGAGAACCGGAAAAAATCATATTTTTCACTAGGCATTTTATTTAAAACTTATACAGACCGCCCCCTTTCAATAAATTGCCTCAAATCAAGACAAAAGACAAACCGAAATTCCGTTGGAATATCTAAAAATATAGATCGTTGAAAAACTCACTTCTACAGTGCCGCTAAAAAAGCGGTTGCATACAAAGCAATAGGCAATAACCTCAGGTTTAAAGATGTACTCTTGTACTTTGAGGATTTCTCACAAATGTATGTGTGGTTTTCAATAATGGCGTTATGCACTCCCCCTCTAACTTCAATCTATGTGGAAGGGGATTTATTGCTTCGAAATACTGTGAATGGCCAATTGAGCATGACCTATGGAACCTGGAAAGAAAGCAACAGATTTGATAAAAATGAACCAGAGTCTGCTTTCTATGGAATCACTACACCCTGATTAGCACTGTAAAACGACCAGAAGTTGTCTACTAGGCTTTTGCTAAGCCAGCTATTTTTTGCCGGTAATCCGTTGGTGACTGCTGGTACCAACGTTTAAATGCCCGACTAAAATTTGCCTGCTCAGAGAAACCTAAAAGATAGCCTATCTCTCCAATTGCAAATTTGAGGTTAGCTAAGTACTTAACGGAAAGCTCTTTTCTTAAATCGTTCAGAAGTACACTATAACTTGTCCCGCTCTCAAGTAACTTACGTTGGAGTGTTCGCTCACTCATATTGAGTTGTTTTGCTATGTCCCGCTCAGAAAATGAACCTTCTGGTAGACACCTTACAATTTGATTGGACACCTGCTCAACAAGCGTTCCCAAGTTAAGAGCCTGAAGGTACTTGAGCACCAGAGCTTCGTTGATTTCGACCAAACTTGGGTTTCCATATGGAAGCTTTCGCTCCACAGTGTTTGCATCGACAATCATTTCAACATCACAACAGGTATCGACAGGCATACTGCTTGAGTATGAATACTCGATAGCACAGCGAGCGTAGGATTCTAATGCAAGCCTACTCGGAGAAGGCGTATCATGAATTCGAATACTTTCCGGGGAATAGGTTTCACTCACGAGTAAACGGATCATTTTTATCAACGCCGCGATGGAAGCATCGGTTGATGCATAATGAGGCTTCGCCTCCCCTCCCATGAGAGACAATTTGATAACATAGCCGCCTTGGTAAGTACCAAATGATGTCCGCAAACAGTCATTGACCATGGATGAGTAGCGAACCAGGCGAGTTAAACCATCTTTCATACTTGAGCTAGCCAACCAAGCAAAACCCAGCGCGTGAAAAGTGGTTGGACTCCATTGCATCCCTACATCAACACCAAAATTGTCGTCTCCCACAGCATTCACTGACCGTCGCCATAGCTCTTGAATCGCCGTGGTTGGATATCGTGCATCTGGGTCTTCGAGAAGCTCCAGGTCCACCCCTGACTCCTGGAATAATGTTTGCGCATCAACCCCTGTGTTCTGAAGGGATTGCCATATAAGTAAAGCCCATGATGTTAACGTAGTGGCACTCATAATTGCATCTTGTTAGCAATGAGACCTTAGGATAAAAGCTTGGCGGAAAAAGACAAGTATACGATTAACAAATGTCGGCATAAGAAAAGCCCAAAAGCATTATCAGCGCTAAATTAGCTCCTAACGTGCAGAGGAGATAATGTGATGCTGGATTATACAGATGAAGCAAATAGTTACTTATACCAACATACCCTAAAAGAATCATTCACCGTAATGGGAAGAGGACTGCATACAGGAATAAAGACCATTATGTCAGTGTTACCCGGGGAACCGGATACAGGCTATGTGTTTGTTAGACGCGATATTCATCCCTCACGAGCAAAGATCGTTGCCAGATGGAACACCGTTGTCGACACTAAGCTATGTACGACAGTGGGCAACAGCCTGGGTGTCAGAGTCAGTACTGTCGAACACCTTCTTGCCGCACTGTACGCATGTGGTGTTGATAATGCACATATCGTTTTAGATGGACCGGAAGTACCAATAATGGACGGTAGCGCAAAAGACTTTGCCTTCTTAATTAAGAAAAGCGGCACACGCAGGCAAAATCAGCAGCGACGAGCGATCGTTATCCGAAAAAAAATCAGTGCAAGAGACGGCCACAAATTTGTACAACTTTCACCACATAGACATACCAAGCTTTCAATCGGCATACAATTCGAAAGCAAAGCGATTGGAACTCAATATATATCAATGACGTTAAACCGAGAACATTTTCATCGGCACATTGCCCAAGCTCGAACTTTTGGCTTTTCAGAACATTTAGACACCCTGGCTTCACTAGGCTACGGTAAAGGAGGCTCTATTAAAAATGCCATACTCGTAGACGGGGACAAAGTGAAAAATGAGGAAGGTTTACGCTTTAAAGATGAGTTTGTACGCCATAAATATCTTGACGCAGTGGGAGACTTGGCACTGGCTGGCGCACGAGTCATAGGACACTTTACAGGCGTTGCTAGCGGGCATCAGCTAAATAATGCAATTTTGCATGAGCTTATGATTGATGAAGAAGCCCGTGTATTTACCACCGTTAGAAATGCCTATTTAAACTGGTCTAGGCTTATGTATTTACCTGAAAACGACACAGTACCATTTAGCTATCAGAATTAGGAGCCGGGCTCTACTTTATGGGCCCTTTAATTAATGTACTGTCTCATGACTTATGCATAATCGGTTGGTGCTATTTGTAGTGATACCACCAGTTACCATTATTTTCTCTATCTACTGTTTCTTGTGACTCAACATCAAAAACTACTTCTGACTTTGCTTGTATTGGCCAGTTGAATGCTTCAAGTAACTCTTTCATTGATGCAGTAAAAGTGCTATTGGACTTTAATGTTTCTTTAGCGGTATCGCTTGGCACACCCACAACAAATACGAGGTATTTCGGGTCAATATAGACCAAACCATCAGTTTGAATCCCTCAGCTCTCACAAGGTTCTTTAGAGCTGCTTCAATTCTCGAAATTTTCCACTTAAGTAGCAGATTCATATTGAGCACTAACGGGTCGGTGCTCAATATCACCCCGCTCTGGGGTGAACTTTTGGAGCAGATTGATAGGCGGACGCGCTCGCCTATTCTTGCCAACCACTTCTTAGTTTAAAATTAATTTTCTCTCAATTAATCGCACTGCGCGGACAACTATCTGCGACAAAACATTGAGCACCGACCCGATACATGGCCGAGGTCGCGCAGCGAGCGAGGTCGTGTATCGCCTATAGTTTACGTATTTTTGTAATGTAGCCGAAGGCGAAATAGAAAAAATATCGCAAGACTACACTAGTTAACCCTTACTTACTCACTTTGATAATTGAAGTCACATCGTAACCATTACACGTGGAACCATCTACACGAACCGTCACTTTCATTCCGGTGGTCAACCCTACTAATGCAGTACTGTACATAACTTTTCCCGCAACGCTATCTAGACTCCATGTAATCCAAGGAGCTGTTGATGGGCAGTTATTTTTAGTTGTCCAACCTTCACAAGGGGACATATATGCATTTCCATTATCATTCACCTGTAATTTACACACAGTGACATCAATATCTTCGGCAAAAGAGCCTCTTGAGGCCAATAAGAATAGAATTAGAGTGAAAGCGACCTTACTAGATCTCATATTTATTTTTCTCCCTGGACAGTTAACAGGTCGGTGCTCAAGGTCACCCAGAAGGGGGGAACTTTCGGAGCAGATTGATAGGCGGACGCGCTCGCCTATTCTTGCCAACCACTTCTTAGTTTAAAATTAATTCTTACTCAATTTATAGCACTGCGCGGACAACTATCTGCGACAAAAAAATGAGCACCGACCCGATACATGGCCGAGGTCGCGTAGCGAGCGAGGCCGTGTATCGCCGCCAGCAAAGGCGAGCAACTTGTTGCGAGTCCAGTTCGCGTAGCGCACGATTTTGGCTGGCTTTGTTATGCATTATTTAGCTAACTATAAAAGGAGAAAACTCAACAATACAATGATTCTTAACAACACCAAACCCCCAAGCCCCATACAACGATTGCCAAGCTTTACGTGTTGCAGAAATCTCTACATACCTGCCACCTTGGCTGAGCTTTGTCTCAACTAGCTTTCGATATAGACCATCGGCATGCTCTTTATTGAATGCTTCCTCGTCGAGTATTTCTTTCAATTTGTCATCGCTATCGATGAAGCGGGTTACGTATAGATGATCCATCTCATTCTTACAGACTCCATCTTTCCAGTAACCAATTATTTTCTTATCTCCACTGACCGTAGCGCATGAAGATAAAATTAGTATGAGAGCAATAGCTAGTAGTTTCATAGTTGCATAACGGGTCGGTGCTCAATGTCACCCCGCAGGGGTGAACTTTTGGAGCAGATTGATAGGCGGACGCGCTCGCCTATTCTTGCCAACCACTGCTTAGTTTAAAATTAATTCTCTCTCAATTAATCGCGCTGCGCGGACAACTATCTGCGACAAAAAATTGAGCGCCGACCCGATACATGGCCGAGGTCGCGCAGCGAGCGAGGCCGTGTATCGCCTCAAGAACCGGCGGCGGCTTTATCGCCGTCCGTGTTGCTTGACTTGTATGGTTAATTTAACACAAATTTCCCTTTCCGTTAAAAAGCGATAAGGTGAGGCTCATGTCTGCAGCAACAGACATTCAGCATAGTAGCTCGATGACTGACAGGCACCGATATAACCGAGTCCGTTAACAAGCTGGAGCGCTATGCTGATCCTACTTTAACTCGAACAGTCGAATGAGCCTCGAGCTCGAATGTAGCAAGGGTGAGTCATGAAAACAACTACCAAAGCGCACATTAAACAACAAAGAAATTTCGGTATCGATGTAGGAAAGACCTTCTTGGATATTCATGTCCTTGAACTGGATCGACATTGGCAAATACACAACACCACTGATGAGGTTAATGACCTGGTAAAAACCCTTAAACGCTTCAACCTCACCCGCATTGTTGTTGAGGCCACTGGTGGATATGAGAGAAAGGTTGTGGAAGCCCTGGCAGGTGCACAAATGCCAGTGGTGGTAGTTCAGCCAATGAATATTCGCCAATTTGCAAAGGCTCAGGGGATATTGGCAAAAACAGATAAAATTGATGCACGAATAATTGCTCAATTTGGCGCAGTTATGAAGCCAGACATTCGACCAATAAGCAGTAAAAAAGTGAGACATATCAGAGACTTATTGGCTCGAAAACGCCAGCTTATGGAGATGAGAACGCAGGAGCTAAACCGCCAACAAAAGGCACAGAAAAGTCTTCAAGCAACCCTCAACAGAATATTGAAATTTCTGAACAAGGAGATTGAATGGGTCAATATTCGGCTAGCTAAAAAGGTTTCTGAGGTCACTGAATGGGAAGCGACTTACAACATTTTATTATCTGTACCAGGCATTGGTGACGGAGTCGCCTTCACATTACTTGGTGAGTTACCTGAACTAGGCAGTTTAACCAATCGACAAGTCGCTGCTTTATGTGGACTCGCACCCTACAACCGTGACAGCGGTGCCATGAAAGGTAAACGGCGAATAAAAGGTGGAAGAGCACCGATTAGAACGGTGCTCTATATGGCGATGCTGAGCGCCATACAATGCAACTCGGTAATGAAAATATTTTTTGACAGATTTGTCGCTGAAGGCAAGCATAAAAAGGTCGCGTTAACGGCATGCATGAGAAAAATGATGACTATTTTAAATGCCATGATCCGCGATAGGAGAGCATGGCAAGAAGCCGAATTTATTAAATGAGATACGTTGGTTTAGGCTTGATTTTTACCACAGTCGCTTGTTAGTTGCATTTACTTTCTAGGCCCCACTATTACTCTTTTTATGGTGTTTTTGTTGTAAGTACCACCGTACGACATTACAGCTTTGTGGAACCTTACTGCGGCCAAATAAAACGGAAACAGGAAAACCCCTAACCACAACAGAAAGATGATAACAAAAAACGGCGTGGACCAATCTGAGATACTCGCATTTGATACCCTTGATATTAGAGTACCAGTTGTTAAAGCCCTATATAATTGGTAACAGGCAAAAAACCAGAACAACGTACCGAAAAATATACTCCAAGTTTTCTTCATATTAAGCGACTTACGGGTCGGTGCTCAATGCCACCCCGAAGGGGTGAACTTTTGGAGCAGATTGATAGGCGGACGCGCTCGCCTATTCTTGCCAACCACTTCATAATTTAAATTTAATTATTACTCAATTTATGGCACTGCGCAGACAACTATCTGCGAAAAAAAATTGAGCACCGACCCGATACATGGCCGAGGTCGCGTAGCGAGCGAGGCCGTGTATCGCCGCCATTTGCGGCAAATTTGGAATGGACCGTTTTGTGGTAGCGTAGCGTTAAACCACAAAAAAGGGCCATGGAAAATTTGTCCAGCGCTTGTGCAGCAAGCGCGGAGCAAGATGGCTTTGTTAGATACGCAACACATTAAAAGAATTTCGTGCTAAATAAAGCTGCAGTTAAAAGCGATATGAATAAAATTACCCACCTGAATGAAACAGCACTATTGATTTCAATATCGATCTCGTCATACCTCACTTTCGAATCAAAATATTTAGAGTGCATGTTTTTTACTCCAATATATTTAGATACATTCTCTATTTCACTTTCGCCATTTACTAATGCTATATCGATAGCATCTCTTAGCTTTCTCAATCCAACCTCGTCTCCCACTAAGAAACCTCTGTGTTCTTCCCAATGATCTCCATCATATAAAAATCCACTTTCCTTCATATTTACTTATCCTATACCGTGAACTTATCTAACGCCGCCATTTGCGGCAAATTTGGAGTGGAGCGTTTTGTGCTTGCGTAGCGTTAAAGCGCAAAACGAACCACGGAAAATTTGTCCAGCCAGCTTGCTGGCGAGGCAACATGGCCTTGTTAGGTGGCCGCGCGCTATAGAATAGTTGAAGAATAAAACCCAACCTGCCCTACGCAACTAACCACTATAAATTTACTGCCAAACTACCTGAAACTCACATAAAAGAGCGAACGGAATAGCATTGCTTGCCCCCTTAATTCTTCACTGCTAACTTCAGCACATTTTTGCCAAGTACTACAGTGATGTTTAAAAGTGTTGCCCAGATTATGAGCCACGCTCTTTCTAATATGTGGCACTAACCTAACTTGGCACCGACTCTTTTAATGCACAAGTTCGAATACCCACCTAACGGGTCGGTGCTCAATGTCACCCCGCAGGAGTGAACTTTTGGAGCAGATTGATAGGCGGACGCGCTCGCTTATTCTCGCCAACCACTTCTTAGTTTAAAATTAATTCTCTCTCAATTAATGGCACTGCGCGAACAATTATCTGCGACAAAAAATTGAGCAGCGAGCGAGGCCGTGTATCAGTATATTATACGGAATTCCGTATATACCCGGATAAGAACAATTCTCACCCATAAAATTTCTTATTTAAATTCAATGAGTTAACAAGTTGAAATCTAGGTTGAAGAAGGCTCTTGGCCGGGGAAAAGCTGCCTGAGTACATAACAGACCTTTCCGGGTCTTCTATGCACTCAATGAGGAGACAGTTTTTCCTTGGTTTTCAACAACTTACTTTCTAACGCTTGGAAAAACACAGAATTCATTTTCGTTTCTCATTAGACCCCATTATTGAAAAATTGTCTATTTTTCAATATAACTGTATATACATACAGATCAATGGATTGAAACGATTATGAAACCCTCACCCTTTCTTGAGCGTATTCGAACTGAACTACGTACCCGCCATTACAGTTTGAAAACCGAAAAAACGTATCTTTACTGGGTTCGATTTTTTATTCATTTCCACAACAAGAAGCATCCTAAAGATATGGGGAATTCAGAAATTGAACGGTTTTTAAACTATTTAGCCGCCACTCAAAACCAAGCCCTATGTGCCCTCGTGTTCATGTATCGGCATGTAATAAACCAGGAGATTGAGGGATTAAATTATGAGTATGCGAAACCCCCAAGAAATTTACCCACGGTGTTATCTCACTCGGAAGTCAATGGAGTCCTTTCTTGCTTATCAGGTAAGTATTGGCTTATTACTGCGATCCTTTATGTTTGCGGACTAAGAGTGAATGAGGCGCTGAGACTCAGAATTAAAGACATCGACTTTGACAATAAATCACTTTTTGTTTTTCGGGGAAAAGGACAGAAAGACAGATACACATTGCTTCCGACATCTCTGATCAATCCAATTCAAAAACAGATAGAAAAAGTGAAATCCATTCACGCTATTGATCTGTCCGAGGGATTTGGCCTTTCTTCGGTGCCTTCGGCTTTGTTTCGAAAGTATCAGCACTCTTTATCACAGTTTTCATGGCAATACTTATTTCCGTCTACCACTCGGTGTGTGCACCCATATGACGGGTATGAGTGTCGTCACCATATTCATGATACGGCCTATTCTAAACAACTGAGACTTGCCGTAAGAAAATCGGGTATTCACAAGCGTGTGACAGCCCATACTTTTCGACATAGTTTTGCGACAAACTTATTGTTAAGCGGCACAGATATTCGCACCGTCCAGGATCTATTGGGGCATTCGGATTTACGGACGACAGAAATATATACTCATGTTATTGGATCAAGAAGAGCCGGTACGGTAAGTCCAATGGATCGGATATAGCTATTTTGACTGTATCTGTTTATGTGCGTTTATAAAAATTAATGTCTGCTTTTACTGCTCAGTCGTTTTGAAACTGGATTATTTTGAATGACGGCTTTGTGTCGTTAGCATGCTCCCAAAAAAACATATTTGTGCTATTCAATTAGAATAGTCTGTACTAGTTAGCATCTTCACCATATCCCACTTGCTGGTTCTAGAGGGAAAGAGTGGAGAAACAATTTCAGCACCCCGAACTAACCGCAATCAAGAATAAAATTGATATGTCAAGCCAATCCATTTCATAACGTCTGAAACGCTTATTGTTCTCTGAGATGCCTGTTACATGGACAATCTCACCATGTAGATAAAAGTATCAGCAAGTCTTTCACTGAAAAATGTAGATTTTTCCCCATATTGATTGGGAAACAAATCTCTCTAACACCATTAAAAAACTAATAGATTCGGAGGAGTACTGAAGTTATGGGGAACTTATGGGGAACAAATACAGACGACACGTATAAGTTATTGATTTTAAAGAAGAAAGTGGTCGGAGTGGCCGGATTTGAACCGACGACCACCACACCCCCAGTGTGGTGCGCTACCAGGCTGCGCTACACTCCGTATTTGTGGAAACAAATAAGGCGCTCATCATACGAATTGAGCGCCTTATTTCAAGAAAAATTTACAATTTTTTAAGTTTTCAGTACAGCCAGAACTTCTTCTAAATCCTGGATCATCTGGTCAACAAGGGAGTCGAAGTTGGATATCTCGGATTTCGCCCCGTCCCCACTCATTTGCTGACGAGCACCACCAATAGTAAAGCCCTGATCATACAGTAGGCTGCGTATTTGACGGATGGTTAATACGTCTTGACGTTGATAGTAACGACGGTTTCCACGGCGTTTTACCGGCTTCAACTGGGGAAATTCTTGCTCCCAGTAGCGCAGAACATGCGGCTTTACAGCACACAGTTCGCTAACTTCACCAATGGTAAAGTAACGTTTACCGGGAATTACGGGTAATTCGTCGTTATTACTCGGTTCCAGCATAGGCTTCCACGCGTGCTTTCAGTTTCTGACCTGGTCTGAATGTTACCACCCTTCTGGCAGTGATAGGAATCTCTTCACCGGTTTTAGGGTTCCGACCAGGCCTTTGTTTCTTATCTCTTAGATCAAAGTTACCAAAGCCTGAGAGCTTAACTTGTTCATTATTCTCCAAGGCTATTCGGATTTCGTCAAAAAAGAGTTCGACAAGCTCTTTTGCTTCACGCTTGTTGAACCCCAATTCTTCGAAAAGTTTTTCGGCTATATCCGCTTTGGTTAAAGAATCTGACGTCATATCACCTTAAACTGGCATTAAATTCATCCTCTAGCCGGGTTACTACACTCTGCACGGCCTCGCTGATTTCTTCCTCTTTAAGAGTGCGCGAAGGATGCTGAAACGTCAAGCTAAAAGCGACACTTTTTCTTTGCGGATCAATGCCTTCGCCACTATAGACATCAAATACCTTTAACTTCTTGAGGTAAGAGCCTGCGCCTAAAGCAATTTCTGCTTGAAGCTGGGCTGATGATACCTGTTTGTCAACAACTAAAGCGAGATCCCGGTTCACTTCTGGAAACTTGGATAAGGGCGCAAAACTCGGAATTTTGGATTTGATCACGGCTTTTAAGTCAACTTCGAACACATAAGCCGGTTTGACGATATCCAGACTCTTCGCCAGCTGAGGATGCAACGCACCAATATAACCCGCAAACACACCATCTACGTATACGTTAGCGGTTTGGCCGGGGTGAAGAGACTTGCATTGAGCAGCTTCGAATCGAACCTCTTTTCCGCCAATAGCCAAGATTGCCTCTAAGTCCCCTTTAAGGTCAAAGAAATCAACATCTTGCCCTTTCTCAGCCCACGAAACAGGATAACGACTACCATAGATTAAACCTGCCAACATTGGAGTTTGCTCGGTTTCACCTTCTTTTTTACCTGGGACAAACTTTAACCCATGCTCATATAGCCTCACACGCTGCTGTTGCCGGTTAAGGTTGTATTGCAAGGTGCTTACCAACCCGGGAAGCAAACTGGTGCGCATAACGCTCATATCAGCGCTGATGGGGTTCAGCAACGCGATCCCCTCCCCATCATCGAATAACTTGTGGAGTTTTGGGTCAATAAAGCTGTAAGTGATAGCCTCTTGATAGCCTCGAGCAACAAGCATGGATGTAACCACTTCAACAGGCGTCTCGGCTTCACTTTTCACTGGCAACAGCGCAGGTATGCGCATATCGGTTGTTGGCAGGTTATTGTATCCGTATATACGAGCCAGCTCTTCAAGCAAGTCTTGCTCAATATCGATATCGAAACGATAGCTCGGAACCTTGAATGACCAACTGTCTTTATCAGAAGTCTGTAACGTCAATCCCAAGCGGGTCAGTATTTCCACAACATCGTTGTCGGGTATGGCAAAACCAAGGCCAGATTCAATTTTGCCCTTGTTTAATACGACAGTTTTTTCTTCTGGCAGCTTATCAGCCAGCTCTTCACAAATAACCGGCCCTGCTGTACCACCGACAATTTCAATTAGGAGCTCCGTAGCACGCTCTATCGCCAATTTACAAAGGTCATAGTCGACGCCCCGCTCGAATCGGTGTGAAGAATCGGTATGCAAACCATAGGAACGAGCTTTACCTGCAATCGCCACCGGATGGAAAAACGCACTTTCCAGGAAAATATCTTTTGTCTCTTCCGATACCGCTGTGCTACTCCCGCCCATAATACCCGCCATCGCAATGGGACCGGACTCATCTGTAATCAGTAGCGTATCGTTATTCAGTTCGATTTCCTGGCCGTCCAGTAGAGAAATTTTCTCACCGCTTGATGCTAAGCGGACATTTATTCCACCTTTCAGTTTCTCCAAGTCAAATGCATGCATCGGCTGTCCCAACTCAAGTAATACATAGTTGGTCACATCCACAACCGGATCAATAGAACGGACATCACTCCTACGAAGCTTTTCCTGCATCCAAAGTGGCGTTGGTTTCGATATATCTACATTGCGAATAACTCTACCGATATATCTCGAGCATGCCTCACCCGCAGACAAACTTACTGGAAAAGAATCAGAGGCTACGGCTTTAACCGGAGCAGTATCAACGTGTTTCACGTCCTCTCTATTTAAAACACCCACTTCGCGAGCCAACCCCCGCAACGAAAAACAGTCACTTCGGTTTGGGGTTAAATCCACCTCAATGACATTGTCATCAAGGCCAAGATATGTTCGCAAATCCTCGCCCACAGGCGCATCATCCGCCAACTCCCACAAACCGGCATCGTCATCGCCAGCTTGCAATTCGGTTTGCGCACACAACATGCCATTGGACTCAACACCCCGGAGCTTAGCTTTTTTTATTTTAAATTTCTTCCCGTCATCTCCCGGAGGAAGTTCTGCGCCAATAAGTGCAAACGGAATTTTTATCCCTGGTCTCGCATTCGGCGCACCACACACCACCTGCAACAGTTGATCGCCACCACCAGCGACTTGGCATACGCGTAATTTATCCGCGTCGGGATGTTGTTCCGTGGAAAGAATTTCCCCTACAACGACACCAGTGAAATCGCCGGCCACATTTTCTACACCATCCACTTCTAAACCCGCCATTGTCAGCTGGTCTACTAATTCTTGTGTTGTGACCTTTGGATTAACTAATTCTCGTAACCACTTTTCGCTAAATTTCATAGTACTTTTTCAAATGTCGTTTTTATTAATATCAAAGTCAAATGCCTCACGTAGCTTCCATATCAAAAGCACTTTCAACGGAGGCGTAATTTATTAGTTGGTTTGTTGTCGGCCAATCGCGTAGTGAACGTAACCTCTATCCGCCATTAAGTCAGGTTCGTATAAGTTGCGTCCATCAAAAACAACTTTCGATTTTAATTTTTGAGCAGCAGTATCCCAATCTGGAGATCTGAAGGCAGACCATTCGGTACACACCACTAATGCGTCTGCATTTTCCAAGGCTGTATACTCATTTTCACAAAAGACTAAGTCGTCTCGTTCGCCATAAATCCGCCCGGTTTCTTTCATTGCTTCCGGGTCATAAGCTTGAACCTTTGCGCCCATTTCCCATAAGCTTTCCATAACCACACGACTCGGCGCTTCGCGCATATCATCGGTGTTTGGTTTAAAAGCTAATCCCCATAGGGCGATAGTTTTACCGGCCAAATCACCATTGAAATGCTTTTTGAGCTTTTCCACCAAAACAAATTTTTGTGAGTCATTCACACTTTCTACTGCTGTTAACAACTCTGCAGGTTCACCAATGGAATTGGCTGTACGAACCAGCGCTTTTACATCCTTAGGAAAACAGGAACCACCGTAACCACACCCAGGATAAATAAAGCTATAACCGATACGAGGGTCTGAGCCAATACCTTTACGTACTAACTCAATATCGGCACCCAATTTTTCTGCCACACGAGAGAGCTCATTCATAAAGCTGATTTTTGTAGCCAACATCGCGTTAGCAGCATATTTGGTCAGCTCAGCTGAACGAACCGTCATGAACATCAGTTTGTCACGGTTACGGTTAAATGGCGCGTAGAGTTCGAGCATGAGCTTTTTCACCCGCTCGGACTCGGTACCAACAATAATGCGATCCGGCTTCATAAAGTCGGAAACTGCAGCCCCCTCTTTTAAAAACTCAGGATTGGATGCAACATCATATTTGTAATCCACACCACGCTCTTGTAATACAGACGCAATTTTGTTTTTAACCTTGTCTGCACTTCCAACTGGTACCGTAGATTTATTGATTACAAGACGATAGTCCTGCATATGCTCACCCACAGACTGAGCAACCTGCAATACATAACGTAGATCAGCAGCGCCATCCTCATCCGGTGGGGTTCCAACAGCAATAAAAATGACTTCTGCAAAATTAACCGCTTCTTCAGCACTGGTAGAAAAATGTAAGCGGCCTTCTTTAACGGATTGCTTAACAATGCTATCCAATCCTGGCTCATAGATTGGTATTTCACCGGCAGTCAAACGAGCAACCTTTTCTTGATCGACATCTACACATGTCACTTGATGACCGGAGTGAGCTAAACAAGAGCCTGTCACAAGGCCCACATAACCTGTACCAAAAATAGAAACTTTCACAGATTTTTCCTATGGTTAAAAATTAAAACTGTTGCAAAAACCTCAAATCATTTTCAAAAAACAATCTAAGGTCATTTACGCCATAGCGCATCATGGCCAGACGCTCGACCCCCATTCCAAAGGCAAAACCGGTATATTGCTCAGGGTCCAAATCACATGATTTAAAAACATTCGGATGCACCATGCCACATCCCATGACCTCAATCCAACCGGTATTTTTACAGATTCTGCAGCCTTTACCAGAGCAGCCCGAGCATTGAATATCAACTTCAGCAGATGGTTCTGTAAAAGGAAAATAGGATGGGCGAAAGCGTACGGGCACATCCTTTTCGAAAAATGCTTTCAGGAACTGATCGACCGTCCCCTTTAAATCAGCAAAGCTGATATTTTTATCAACCACCAAGCCTTCAACCTGGTGGAACATTGGCGTATGAGTGATATCAGAATCACAGCGATACACTCGCCCCGGACACACAACCTGAATTGGCGGCTGTTGCTTTAACATAGTACGAATTTGAACCGGAGAGGTATGTGTACGCAGAACATGTTTTTCATCTACGTAGAAGGTGTCATGCATTGCCCTTGCAGGATGGTGTGATGGAATATTCAGCGCTTCAAAATTGTGGAAGTCATCCTCAATTTCTGGACCTTCCGCCACTTTGTAGCCAACAGCAGAGAATATTGCTTCAATTCTCTGTAATGTTCTGGATACGGGATGACGACCGCCTATTTCGCCACTCCGCCCGCCAAGCGTCACATCAATTTTTTCTTGCTCAAGCTTTTTGCTAATCGCTTCATTTTCCAACGCTATTTTACGTTGGTTTATTTCATCCTGAACAGCAACTTTGGCTTTATTAATTTCCGCACCAGCGGCTGGTCGTTCCTCAGCCGATAATTTGCCCAGGTTTTTTAATAAAACACTAATTTGCCCTTTTTTCCCCAAGTAATCGACGCGGACCTTATCCAGACCAGATAAGTCTTGAGCTTGTTTTACGAGGTCTATAGCCTCTTGAGTCAGTTCTGCAAGATTTTCCATTAGGAACCTTATTCTTTCGCTCTAAATCAGAAGATTTTGTTTTTTAAAATCCTATGACACTTTTATCCCAATTGTATTAATTCAGCATTGAGCCAGCTTAAATAAAAACACAATGACCGTGAAAATAAAAAAAGGGAAGAACCTCTAGATAGAAGAGGCGCTCCCCTTTTATTTGCTTAAACTATTGTTTAAAGCAGATTTTAACCTACGGTTAAAGTCTTAAGCAGCAAGAGCCTCTTTGGCTTTATTCACAATAGCAGCAAAAGCAACTTTGTCATGAATCGCCAAGTCAGCAAGAACTCGGCGGTCTAGAGCAACGTCAGCTTTTTTCAAACCAGCAATAAGTCGGCTATAGCTTAAACCTTCAGCACGGGATTGCGCATTAATACGCGTAATCCACAATGCTCTAAAGTTGCGCTTTTTAACGCGACGGTCGCGATAAGCGTATTGACCAGCTTTAATTACAGCTTGCTTAGCTACGCGAAATACGCGAGAACGCGCTCCATAGTAACCTTTAGCAGCCTTAAGAACTTTCTTGTGGCGACGACGCGCCTGAACTCCACGTTTTACACGGGCCATGATTTTTCCTCTCTAAATTCTTACAGAAACTGACGGTTACTTAGCACGAAGCATACGATCTACTGCAGGTTTATCTGCAGCATTCATAACGCTGGTACCACGAAGCTGACGCTTACGCTTGGTTGTCATTTTAGTGAGGATATGGCTCTTGAAAGCGCGTTTGTGCTTATAGCCAGCAGCAGTTTTTTTAAACCGCTTGGCTGCACCACTGTGTACTTTAGCTTTTGGCATTTTGTTTCTCCAAAATTTCGAGTGAAACACTCTGTTGTTACTTGAAAGCCCCCTAGGCAGCTAAAAAGCCCGGCGGCCCCAGAACCAAAAACATCATCTGTCTTTGGCTTGCATACCAAACTCATCGCCTGGCATTGCAAACAGTTTATGATTATTTACGCTTTCTCGGCGCAAGTACCATAATCAACTGTCGACCTTCCATTTTCGGATACTGCTCAACAGTTGCAATTTCTTCTAAATCGACCTCGATGCGTTTCATCATCTCCATGCCGAGTTCCTGGTGAGCCATTTCCCGACCGCGGTATCGTAATGACACCTTAGCCTTATCTCCATGCTCAATAAAACGTGTGAGGTTGCGCAGCTTGACCTGATAGTCCCCTTCTTCTGTACCTGGACGGAACTTCATTTCTTTTACTTGCTGCTGCTTTTGCTTTTTCCGCGCAGCGGCTTTTGCTTTCTTGGCTTCGAAAACATGCTTGCCGTAATCCATGATTTTACATACAACGGGATCTGCATCCACGGCGATGGCAACCAAATCTAGACTGGCCGCTCTGGACTGTGACAAGGCTTCTTCGATGGTAACTATTCCAACTTGAGCACCGTCTGCTCCAATTAGGCGTACTTCACTGGCTTCAATTTGCTCATTAATCGCCGGCTTTTTTGAACGCCCTTTGGCATTTGCACTGGTATTGATAGTTGTTTTCTCCTATTCGAATTCTTTGAATTGATTACTTGGCACTCCCACTCAACTAGAAGTTTTCACGAGCATCCAGCTCAAGCCAGCAACCAACTTACCATTCACTAACTTAGGGTGAGGACCTAACTTACACGAGTTTAGACGTTATTACGCCCCCGCCTGGCAATATCATCAGCCAAGTGTTGAGCGAAGTCGTCAACGGAAAGGGTTCCAAGATCTTCACCACCACGGGCTCGAACAGCGATAGTGCCGTTCTCCACCTCTTTGTCACCCACTACGAGCAGGTATGGAACCTTCTGAATGGTGTGCTCGCGAATTTTAAAACCGATTTTCTCATTTCTCAAGTCAGAAACGACCCGGAAGCCTTTGTTTTTTAGGGTTTTCTCGACTTTTTGTGCATATTCAGCCTGATTGTCTGTGATATTCAACACAACAGCCTGCTCTGGAGCCAACCAAGCAGGGAATGCCCCTTCGTAGTTTTCGATGAGAATGCCTATAAAACGCTCAAAAGAACCCAAGATTGCGCGATGCAGCATAACTGGGGTCTGACGGGAGCCATCTTCGGTTACAAATTGTGCATCCAAACGACCAGGCATTGAGAAATCCACCTGAATCGTACCACACTGCCATACTCGACCAATGCAGTCTTTCAAGGAAAACTCAATTTTCGGACCATAGAAAGCCCCTTCGCCAGGCAACTCTTCCCAATCCAGGCCTTTCGCATTCAAGGCGTCCGCTAAAGCTTTTTCTGATTTATCCCATACCTCATCACTTCCCACTCGCTGCTCAGGGCGTGTTGATAGGCGGATAATCACGTCATTGAAACCAAAGTCCCGATACACCTCAAATAAGAGATCAGTAAAAATCGAAACCTCATCCTGAATCATCTCTTCAGAGCAAAAGATATGCGCATCATCTTGTACGAAGTTACGGACACGCATTAACCCGGCTAAGGTTCCCGAGGCCTCGTTACGATGACATGAACCAAACTCAGCCAATCGAAGCGGAAGATCACGATGACTTTTCAATCCCTGATTAAAGACCTGAATGTGGCATGGGCAGTTCATAGGTTTGACCGCATAATCACGGGATTCAGATTCAACAGTGAACATTCCCTCACGGAACTTATCCCAATGACCGGATTTCTCCCAAAGGGATCGATCCACGATTTGCGGCGTTTTAATTTCTTTGTAGCCGTTTTCGCGCTGCACTTTACGCATGTACTCTTCAACGGCTGTATATATAGTCCACCCTCGAGGATGCCAAAACACCATGCCCGGCGCTTCTTCCTGGATATGGAAGTAGTCAAATTTCTTACCCAGCTTGCGGTGATCTCGCTTCTCAGCCTCTTCCAAGCGGTTTAAATAGGCTTTGAGTTCTTTTTTGCTCGCCCATGCCGTTCCGTATATACGCTGCAACATTTCATTGTTCGAGTCTCCACGCCAATATGCCCCAGCTACTTTCATCAACTTAAAATACTTCAACTTACCCGTTGAAGGGACATGGGGTCCACGGCAAAGATCTTCGAAATCGCCTTGCTTATAAAGCGATAGATCTTCTTCCACAGGAATACTCTCAATAATTTCAGCCTTATACTCTTCACCAATTCCCCTAAAATAATCCACCGCATCATTGCGCGACAAAACTCTTCTGGAAACAGGAATATCCTGATCGCTCAAGTCCGACATACGCTGTTCAATTGCTTGCAAATCTTCTGGCGTAAATGCACGCGAATAGGCAAAGTCATAGTAAAAGCCGTTTTCAATCACCGGACCAATGGTGACCTGAGCTTCCGGAAACAATTGCTTTACGGCTTGAGCCAATAGGTGAGCCGTAGAATGACGTATTACTTCAATACCTTCTTCTGACTTTTCCGTAATGATGGAAAGTTCGCAATCATTTTCAATCGTATAGGATGCGTCCACCTGTTTTCCATCCACAACGCCAGCCAATGTAGCTTTGGCAAGCCCCGGCCCGATATCAGTTGCAACATCGAGTATAGACACGGGATTAGAGAAATTACGTATTGATCCATCTGGAAGAGTGATATTAGGCATAGAAGGCTCCTTATCAGTGGTGACCCCTACCAAAGGCCACTTGAATGTTATATCTGCTAAAAAGGGCCGGATTATAGAGGTAAGCGACTCACAACTCACGCTCTTTATGTGCCACAGTAACAATTCGTCACACTCCTATCAGCCCGAAAGCATTGACTGAGTGAGAAAATAGCCTAAGATGCTGCATCTTCGGGGATAATACTTCTACACAGCTTTTCACGCCGCTTTTAGGATCAGAATGGAAAATAACCACTTTCACAACAAAGCACTTATTTTTGCGTCCTCAAAGAAAAAAAAACCGCTAAAACCTCTGCTTATAGTGACCTTAACTGCACTATTAACCGCACAATACACCTTCGCGGATCCTTGGGTATCGCCAGGGGATGAAAGAACCCGGCACCATATTCAAGTGCTTGCAGACTCAGGGAAAGTAAAACTGCCAACCTCCACTTGGCCTATGATGTGGTCTGGGGTGGCCACCGCTCTAGATAGAGTGCGCATAGAGGACCTGACTGATCAGGAACTGTGGTCATATCGATATATAAAGCATGAATTAAGAAGGGCCCAAAAAAAACTCTCAGCTCAAAAAACAACCTATATCAGCAATAGCCACCCTGCGCTTACCAACTTTTCTTCCGATTCCAGAGAAAAATCAATCATTAGCGTATCTGCTACAGGATTAACCGATCATTTTGCGGTAAAAATTCAGGGTAATGCAGTGCAAGAACCCTCTGATAGCGACAAGTTCAGAATGGACGGTTCCTATGCTGCCGTAACCGCAGGTAATTGGGTTCTAGGCATGGGAGCAATTGATAGATGGTGGGGCCCAGGATGGCAGAATAGCTTGATACTATCCAACAATGCACGTCCAGCCCCTGGGCTTTTTTTGAAACGCAATCAAAGCAAAGCCTTCTCTTGGCCAGTATTAAAATGGCTTGGCCCATGGGACATTGAACTATTCGGCAATCAGTTGGAAAGCGACCGACACATCAAAGACGCAAAATTACTTGGAGGACGACTAACTTTAAAGCCTCTAAAATCGTTTGAAGTAGGTCTCGTTAGAACGGCACAATGGGGTGGAAAAGGACGACCACAAGACCTTGATTCTCTTTGGAATCTCGCTGTCGGGCAGGACAATAAAGGTGAAGCAGGCATAGATGAAGATGGCTCTAACGAACCAGGGAATCAGCTGGCTGGTTATGACTGGCGATATAATTTCAGCTTCTTCGGGGTAAACTGGGCAATATACCAGCAACGTATTGGCGACGATGAAAAAGACTATATGCCATTTCAGTCAATTGACTTTTGGGGAACCGAAGTGTCTTTTTCCACCACTCACACTAACAACCGGTTTTCAGTAGAATACACAGATACCGCAACTCACGCACTTAAAAGCGAAGGGAAAGGCAATGTCGTATACGAGCATAGTATCTACAAAAGCGGATACCGGCACTATGGAAGAGCCATTGGCGCATCTACTGACAACGACTCAAGAATGATCAACCTGAGCGGTTTTCATGAATTATCGTCGGGGCAAACGCTATACTGGACGCTTGCAAAAGTGGAATCCAATAGGGACAACTCAAATCGAGCCTCACCAGGCGGCAGCAACTTCTCCCCTACTGGAGTGGACTATAATTTTGCCGAAATAGAACTCAAGCTTCCCGTTACTGATAACACTCTAATTGGGGTTGGTGGCAGCTATGTAGACGAAAAAATCAGCTTAATGGATCAAGCTACCGAATCAAAAGTACACGCTTCACTTAACATTCGTTTTTAATATTACTCAAAATAAAAACAGCAATCATATGACTCGAACAATCACTCAGATAATTTGTATTATTTTTGCCACTGCAATCTTGGCCAGTATTACAACAACAACGCAAGCACAAATGCCAAGCAAAGAGCAAATTGAGAAGTTCAAACGACTACCACCTGCGGAGCAAAAAGCACTTGCCATGAGCCTTGGTATCAATTTTGATGACTACGCATTCATGCTAGAAGGTGGTGGGTCAAGCCCCAGTTCAGTCATTCCAACAGAAAAAGTCACTGGAGATCGAATCCAACAACAAAAAAAAATACAGTTGGAAAAACAGCTCAAGGATCTGGAAAAAGGCATTTCGCTTGAAGAAGACGAAAGCCCCGAAACTACCGACGAAGATATCGAACTATTTGGGTATAACGTATTTGATTTAGGAGGAGAAGCTTTTGCCCCAGCCACAGACATTCCCATCCCTTCAGATTACGTTCTTGGCCCCGGAGACACACTTGTTATCCAATTATTTGGCAAAAAAAACCAAACAGAAACCCTTAGCATTACCCGAGAAGGAAACATACTCCTGCCAGATATTGGTCCAATAACACTTGCAGGTTTAACTTTCTCACAAGTATCAAAAAAAGTTGAAGAAATCGTCTCCAAACAAATGATTGGTGTTACCAGCTCCGTAACCATGTCAGAATTACGTACAATCCGCGTCTTTGTTTTAGGTGAAGTACAAATCCCCGGCTCCTATGTCATAGGCTCTCTATCGACAATGAGCAACGCAATATTTTCAAGCGGCGGCATTACTAAAATAGGTTCACTACGTAATATACAGCTAAAGCGTAGCGGAAAAATTGTTACAACCCTCGATCTATATGACCTGTTGCTTAGGGGTGATACTAGCGATGACTCTCGTCTATTACCAGGTGACGTAATATTTGTCCCTCCAATAGGAAAAACCGTTGGCTTATCCGGTGACGTAAAACGGCCTGCGATCTACGAACTAAAAAGTGAAAAGAGCGTGGAAGATGCATTAAAACTAGCTGGAGGATTACTCCCTACAGCCTATATGCCCGCATCAAGAATCGAACGAATAACTCAAGCAGGAGAAAAAACCCTTGTAAATTTAGACCTATCAACACCTCAGGGAAAGAGTTTTAAATTAAAAGACGCAGATGTAATACAAATATTCTCTACACTCAACACAATGCGAGATATTGTGAAGCTAGACGGGCATGTAAAAAGACCAGGAGGATTTGCCTGGCGACAAAACATGAGATTCACAGATATCGTATCTGATGTCGATGAGCTACTCGCTAACCCCGACATAGAAATCGGCCTAATAAAAAGAGAACAAAAGCTTACTAGAAAAATAACTACTGTCATCTTTTCTCCGAAAAAAGCATTTAGAAATCCCAGCAGTGCGGAAAACCCGCTTCTGCACCCTCGAGACTCAGTAATTCTTTTCAACTACGAAGATGACAGGACCGAACTTTTAAAAGAACTAGTTTCACAAATGAAACTTCAAGCAAGCTTTGAAGAAAGAGAAAAAACAGTCCGCGTTGATGGCAGCGTTCGATTTCAAGGGGAGTACCCCCTGGCGGACAACATGAAGGCTCAAGACCTTATTCATCTTGCTGGAGGACTTCTAGAGCACGCACTGGAAACCAGAGCAGAAATCACACGAAGAACACTAGACGAAAATCGAAACAACTCAGTGATGCACCTTAAAATTGACCCTTTCCAAGAAAACCCTCAGCTGGTCGAAGGAGACTCTCTAAGAATACTAAAAGTTCCGATGTGGAAAGAAAAAGAAACAATTACCCTCCAAGGAGAAGTCATGCATCCAGGAACCTACTCAATCCTTCCTGGGGAGACTCTTATGGACGTAATACATCGCTCCGGCGGCTTAACACCTCATGCCTATGCATCAGGGGCTGTTTTTTCAAGAGTTGAGTTAAGGGAGCTAGAGGAAGAAAGACTGCAAGATCTAAAAGCAAAGATAGAAAGTGATATCGCCGCAACAAACTTAACAGAAAGCTCCCTAAAGCCAGGTAAAGTCGACGACAAAGAAGCACAAAAAATAATTGAAAACCTAAGTAAAGTGAGACCCCTCGGTCGTATGGTAATTGACCTTCCCAAAATTCTATCAGAACCGAACTCTTTCGACTTCCCACTTGAAGACGGCGATTCGCTAACAATCCCAAAACACAAACCCTCAATAATGGTAGTAGGGGAAGTACAATATCCGACATCCCATTTTTTTGATCGGAAGCTAAACACAATGGATTATGTTGAACGCTCCGGAGGAACGAAACAGAATGCAGACAAAAAAAGAATATACATAGTAAAAGCAAATGGGAGGGTGTTTTTACCCAAGAGTTCAGCATGGTTCAAAGTAAAAGGCAATAACTTAGAACCCGGCGATACTATTGTTGTTCCTGTCGACACCGATAGGGTCGACCCTATAACAATGTGGAGCAGTGTAACAACCATTATGTACCAAGCTGCTCTTGGGGTTGCAGCCATAGCTAGCCTATAACTAATAAGAGGTTGCCAGAAAAAAAAAGAATGATTACAATACGCGCCCTCTTATGATAGCCACAGCATAAGAGGCTTGCTAGAACCGTAGCTCAGTTGGTTAGAGCACTACCTTGACATGGTAGGGGTCGGCGGTTCAAATCCGCCCGGTTCTACCAGTTAACTCTTTATAAATCAATGAGTTAACTAATGAAATAAAAGGTTGACACCAAGCTAAACGATGTTTAGTATACGCGCTCTTTCAAGGCAACAGCCTTACATCACTCCGCCTTAGCTCAGTTGGTAGAGCAAATGACTGTTAATCATTAGGTCGCTGGTTCGAGCCCAGCAGGCGGAGCCAAATAGAAAACCACATCACTGCCTGAAGTAGTTTTTTGTATTTGAAAAATGCTTCCCCAGCTTTTTTAGCAACCCCAACACCGGAATGGCATAACACCATATAACCGAACCCGTCAAAGACTAATAGGTTTTCAAAACACTCGCCCACCCACATGGCAAGAGTTAATAAAAATAGTTCGACTGCTAGGCACCAAACATCTACCGAGAGTCTGTACCTCAGTTTTCTTAGGCATTTTTAGGTTTAAGTGCTACGATCCAAATTTGATGGACGAATTTGGATCGCTTTGCTGTCCGTAGGATGACTACAGGGATACTCTCGGTCAGGTTCGGGCTTACTGACGCATCCAGTTATACACTTGCTCAGATAAGGGTTAGTCAAATTAGTTGTCAGGAGAGTAGCGTGTATTGTCTAATCAAAACAGAACGGATTTGCTTTTTAAATCAGGCAAACAATGAGCTCAAGGCTTAGACAGATGATTTTGCCTATGGATTTTTAAGCGCCGTACCACCAGCTATACACGCAAGCTCTGACATGCTACTCAAAACCTATTCTGTTTGAAAGAAATGGTTCATCTCAAACACATCGTTTCGATTCATCATATAGTATAGTACACGTCACACCCAAATTTATTCACGAGAATAGAAAGCGTCTTTCCCTAGCCAAACTTGTTTATCAATTTCTCCAAATACTTTTTCGCGCAATCGTTGCCTCGAATAAATAATGTAGCCACTTCTGGCAAGGCCCACTTTAAGCGGCCATTACCTATTATTGAACCGACGTGCCTATTTTTTTGTAATCAGGCTCTTTGCTGCACACAAATAACGGAGAGTAAGGACAAAAGGTTTGCACCATTGGGAATCGATCAATGGTGGTTTTACCCAGGTATAACAGACACTTGGTTAAGAGTGGATAATCCACATTAACGAGATGTTAGATGACAAGAACAAGAAAACAATACACTCGCGAGTATAAACAAGAAACAATTGTACTTGTACATAAATCCAAACAAGCATTAGCCATATAGTCAATAGTCTTGGCGTTGATGACAACTTGCTCATGCATTGGGTTAAAGAGTTTTCAGGGTCGACTAAGACCGTGTTCCCCAGTAATGGCAACCCAAGAGATGAGGAAGTCACTCACCTTCGTATGAGTTAGCCGAAGTAAAGCGAGAGCGGGATTTTTTACGAGAAACGACAGCGTACTTCGCGAAGCACCCCAAGTGAAATACCACATTATCGAACACTGCCGTATACCTTTCCTGTCAGAATGATATGTCGTTTGCTTCAGGTTTCTCATGGCGGCGATTACGATTCGCGAGACAGGAAGCAGCCAAGCACCATTGCCCAACATGACGCTCGCTTATCAAGAAATATTGCATGAATACACCTTGACAGTGACCTCAGTGCATCTGAAGCTGTAGTGGCATAGTGAAATTGGCCACCTGATTAGAGGTGATATTATCACTTCAGAGATAATAAGCTGAGCACTATGAGTAAGAAAACCCGTCGAACATTTACCCCGGAGTTTCGGTTAGAAGCGGCTGAGTTAGTCATAGACAAAGGCTACAGCACAAGAGATGCAGCACAGGCGATGAATGTGGGGGTATCCACGAGGGATAAATGGGTGCGTCAGCTCAAAGATGAGCGCGCAGGTTATAAACCATCCGCTACACCAATGACACCAGAGCAACGCAGGATTCGTGAGCTTGAACAGCAGCTCAAGCGCAAAGAAACAGAAAATGAAATATTAAAAAAGGCTACCGCTCTCTTGATGTCAGACTCGATGAACAATTTGCGCTAGTTGATCGTTTACGAGAGGGTTATTCAGTAAAGCTTTTGTGCAACACCTTTGATGTTCATCGAAGCAGCTACACATATTGGCGCCACCGTTCCCAGGTCGAACGTCCAGAACGTGTATATTTAAAAGCGTTAGTTCGGGAGTCTCATGGCCAAAGCGGACAGTCAGCAGGCGCAAGAACCATTGCGAGCATGGTATCAGCTAAAGGAGTCAGCTTGAGTCGCTACCTGGCTGGAAAGCTCATGAAAGAGCTTTCGCTAGTCAGCTGTCAAACACCCAAGCACAGATATCGGAAGGCCAACCAGGAGCATCTGACAGTACCAAACACGCTGGATAGAAAGTTTTGTGTGGAACGGCCAAATGTGTTTTGGTGTGGTGATGTTACTTATGTATGGGTTGGAAAACGCTGGGCGTACTTGGCAGTGGTTCTTGACTTGTATTCAAGAAAAATCATTGGCTGGTCATTCTCGCTTTCTCCAGACAGCCAGTTAACGAGCAAGGCTTTGTCGATGGCATACCAAATTAGAGGCGAACCGAGTGGTGTTCTTTTCCATTCAGATCAAGGGTGTCACTACACAAGCATAAAGTTCAGACAGTTATTGTGGCGCTACCGTATTGAACAAAGTATGAGTCGTAGAGGCAATTGTTGGAACAACAGCCCGATGGAGCGTTTCTTTAGAAGTTTAAAAACGGAGTGGGTTCCGAACTATGGATACCGATCTTTTGAAGAGGTGAGAGAATCAATCAACAAATATATCACTCGGTATTACAATGAACTAAGGCCTCACAGACACAATAATACAATGACACCGAACGAAAAAGAAAAGCAGTATTGGATTAACTATAAAACCGTGGCCAAAAATACTTGACCACTATAGATTGAAGTAGAACCACCTACATCCTTTACGAATAAGCACTTTTTAATTGAAGTTAAAGCATTTACACTTTGATCTATTGAGCCTTACATACAGTTGACTCCTAACTCATAACAAGACGGGTAAATAATGACAAAAAGATACGCGGAGCTGGATGCGATTAGAGGGTTAGCTGCAATAATGGTTGTTCTCTACCACTACACGACTTGGCATGCCCAATCCCTAGGGTATTCGACAACGATTCCGTTATTTACTTTCGAATTAGGAAAAACCGGAGTCCATCTATTTTTTATGGTAAGTGGTTTTGTGATTTTCTTAACCCTCGACAAAACTAAAAGTGCGTTCGATTTCATAGTATCCAGGCTCTCAAGACTCTATCCAGCCTATTGGATAGCCGTTTTATTGACTTTTAGTATTGTGACTATTTTTTCTCTTCCAGGAAGAGAGGTTTCTATAGAGCATGCCCTATTAAACCTGACAATGCTACAAAAGTGGTTAAGAATACCCGCAGTGGACGGGGTCTATTGGACACTGGCCATTGAACTAGCGTTTTACTTGATTATGTTTTCACTCTACTTGTTAAACTTGTTAAAAAGAATAGAGCTGATTTCATTGCTATGGCTACTACTTATTACTGCGGCGTACGCCGCAGAATCACGCTCCGGTGTTACTATACATGAAGCAATCAAACTAACACTGCTCCTCACTCACGGCTACCTGTTCATAGCAGGGATGATGTTTTATAAGTTTATGATAGTAAAGAACTTTATTTCATTATCTATCGCTTTCTTAAGCTTAATTATTGGTCTCTATATCGGAGATACAAGCATATGGTTACATTGCGCTTTTTATGCCACCTTTACTCTCTTTACCTGTAACTTACTTAAGTTCATAGCTGTTAAACCCTTAGTGTTTTTGGGAAGCATTTCATACAGTTTGTATTTGACACATCAAAATATTGGGTATGTAGTAATAAAACTACTAGAAGATTATGAATTAGCAAATAGTGTAAGTGTTATATTAACACCTTCCCTGATAAGTATTTGTATTGCTACTATAATGTATAGACTAATTGAAAAGCCGGCTCTGAAGAGAGTTAGAGGTTACTGGCAAGCAAGCCCATTGCGGAGCGAACTAGCGCGCTTTTCTGACAAAAAATTCGACCCCAAAATAACTTAGACTACCCTCTTCCTTTTTTCGAACAGCAAGAGCTTCCTATCCTGCGCATCTTGACGGATAGAAGAACAGAGTATTGTGGCCGTGTTGAGCAGCATGATTACCAGCTTTATCTTGCTATAAATGACATTGACCACACTAAGACAAAAGCCGTGTAGTGGTATAGTGAATTTGGCCACCTAATTAGAGGTGATATTATCACTTCAGACATAATAAGGTGAGCACTATGAGTAAAAGAACCCGTCGGACATTTACCCCGGAGTTTCGGTTAGAAGCGGCTGAGTGTAGTGGTAGACAGGGGCTATCCACTTCCCCATTAAAGAGACAACCCTATGTAACCATCCCCTAAAATAGAGAGAGTTCTCCGGCTTAAACTGTTCCATACGGAGAGCACACAATGAAGAAATTACGTTTTACAGAAACCCAGATCGTTAAAAGAAGTTGAAGGCGGTCGGTTGGCCAAGGAAGCTTGCCGAGAGCATGGTATTTCGGATGCAACCTACTACAACTGGAAAACAAAATACGGTGGCATGGAGGCGTCTGACGTTAAACGACTTAAAGATTTGGAAGAAGAAAATCGCCGACTAAAACAAATGTATGCCGAGCTGAGCCTGGATCATAAGATTCTGAAGGATATTGTTGAAAAAAAGCTGTAGCACCTACTGTGCGGCGTGAGCTGGTGGATTACACCAAAGCACAGCATGATATCGCTTACGGCGTGCCTGCCACATCGTAGGGATTAGTGATTCTGTTTATCGCTATCGGCCGGACAGACATCGTGATGACCCGGTCATCCTTGCATTGCAGGAGGCTAGCGAGCGCTATCCCGTTTATGGTTTTAGCAAATTACTGAAAATGTTGCGCCCAAATGGGCATCACTGGAATCACAAGCGAGTGCATCGCATTTATTGTGAGTTGAATTTAAACAAACGGCGCAAGGGAAAAAGGCGTTTACCAACAAGAAACCCTGAGCCATTAATGGTGCCCATAAAGGCCAACCACTGCTGGTCAATGGATTTTATGAGTGATGCCTTGATGTGTGGCCGTCGATTCAGAACCTTTAATGTGGTTGATGATTTCAATCGTGAAATTTTGGCCATTGAAGTCAATTTGGGCCTGCCTGCGGCAAGAGTGATTCGCGTGTTGGAGCGGATCATTGCTTGGCGTGGTTACCCAACAAAACTGCGAATGGATAATGGGCCGGAGTTTATTTCATGTGCATTAGCGGAATGGGCTGAGCCTCACCAGGTTGGCTTGGAATTTATCAAGCCGGGAACGCCGACACAAAATTCATTTATCGAACGCTTAATCGTACATACCGCGAAGCGATTTTAAATCGGTATGCATTTAAAACGCTTAACCAGGTTCGTGAGTTAACTGAAAACTGGATGCGTGAGTACAACGAAGAACGGCCACATGATTCACTAGGAGATCTGACGCCATGGGAATATCTGGCCAAAACTCAATCGCCGAAAACCTCTAATTTAAAGTGCCACTAATGATGGGGTGTTTACACATTCACGCGTCCCTTCATCAATCACATTCAGTGCACGAAAACGCTTACCGCAATACAGTGCATCATGCATAAAATCAAGCACCCAATGGCAATTTGGATACTGACTTACCACCAATGGCTTCCTTATTATTTTGGGGAGAACACGTTTCGCTCTTCTGCGTAAATTCAGCCCCATTCGACAATAGACACGATAAGCTCGTTTATGGTTAAAAGTCGAATACGCTTGTAACACTTCCAGAACCTCGCTCTAGCGGAGTTTTGGAGTTGTTCATTCAAGGCATCAATGACTGCAGCATCGACGGCTCGCCAATCTCTGGGAACCCGGTAGTAACTGGCTCGCCCAAGTTTACCAGTTCGACAAGCCTGATTCAAAAAGCCATAAAGCCGACTCTCGTCATTCTACTGTCACCAACCCTTTTTTCAAACAAATCCTTCAGTGCCGCATTTTCAAGGCTAAGCTCAGCAAACATCTTTTTCAGTTTGTTGCTTTCTTCCTCAAGTTCTTTCAGCCTTTTCACATCCGAGGCTTCCATTCCACCGTATTTGCTTTTCCAGTTGTAATAGGTGGCATTGCTAATGCCATGACCCACATCTGCTTCTTTGAGAATAGATGCAATTTGTGTTTCTGTGAATCGAGATTTCTTCATTATTGCCTCCTGAGTAAATCATCATCTCAGAAAACTCGAATTAACGCTGTCTGATATTAAGGGAAGTGGACACAAGACCATGTCTCCGCAGGCTAATGGGAGGATCTGTCAGCTCATCCATAAAACGATTCTAAACGAGTTTTACCAAGTCACTTTCCGAAAGAAGTTGTGCCGCAGTTTGGAGGAGTTGCAAAAGACCTGGACGATTGGGCGGAATGCTATACCAATGAACGAACTCATTAAGGGAAGAGATCCTGCGGCAAAACGCCAATGAAAACTTTGCTTGATAGCAAGTCAGTTGGGGCCGAAAAGAATTTAGCTCGAATCTAATCTGATTCACTATATAAACTTATCGTTTTTTCTATTTTTATATCATTTTACTCTCAAAGAAAAAATTATTATAAATCTGGCTGGCGCACTAAAACTACACACGTAGTATTTTTTGAATTGAATCCACCAAACTGATTTTTGGAGTCCAGCCTAACTCATTAAACAGCTTTGAATTATCACCAACGGCCTTATCCGAATCCCCAGTGGGGGTAGGACCTACATCTGACAAAATTGGAACTCTAGAACGTGATATATCTACGACTTTCTCAGCAAGACATCCTATTGTAATCCCTTTTCCTGTGCAAACATTATATGCCGTACCAGTTGACCCGTTAATTGCAATTTGTATAAACGCTTCAGCAACATCTTCAACATCTATAAAATCTCGAATTGAGTCTAACCGGCCTAACCTAATTTCTTTACAACCACTAAGTATCTGATTAGAAAGCTTACCCAATACAAGCTTATCGGACATACCTAAACCAATTACATTAAAAGGCCTAGCTATTGTGGTAGATAATCCATACTGAGCCGATAAAAACAAAGCTGCCATAGAAGCAGCCGCTTTAGATTTACCATATCCCGACTGACCACCTATTGGATCGGATTCATCATATACTCCCGTTTTTTTGTAATCATATTCCGCAGCTGACCCCGCCACAATAATTTTCGATTTGTAAAAGCCAACTTTAGACATGCAACTAAACAGGTTAATTGTCAGACCTAAGTTCAATCTCCAGAGGTCAACTAAATCTATATTTCCAAACGCTCCCGCCAAATGAAAAACATAATCTGGTTCTGGCACTACGGAAAGGGTTTCCATCGAGGAATGCATATCGCATAAATCAACGCTATGAAACTCATCTAATATCTTAGTTTTTGCATTATCAGAAGCTTGGGTAGAAGGAGATTTCCCAAGCCCGATTATGCGAGATTGTGGGTACCTGGATCGAAGCAGTTTGCATAAATAACGCCCAATGAAACCGGTAGCCCCTGTAACTAGTACTACAGGTTTGTACGCATCAATTAACTGCATAAAAATCGGTGTTCATTATTCTCGAAGTCTTCTTGAGCTTGAGCGTAGTCATCCATTCGGCCGATATCCAACCAGTAGCAATCTTCCCTATAACAACTCACCTTCCCACCTGCATTATGCACCTTCATAATCAGATCAGGCATGTCTAGCCGTTCATTTGGAACGATCATATCTCGCGCTCTCTTTGAGAGTATATTCACCCCCATACTCACATCATAATTAAATACAGGCTTCTCTTGAAAACCTATAAAGTTACTATTTTCGTCCATATCAACCACACCAAAGTCGATCTTAACTTCCCTTTGATAAACACCGATTGTAACGTCGGCACCTTCTTGGAGGTGATGGTCAGAGATGTTCTTGAAGCTCATCGTAGTCAACAAATCCCCATTCATTACAATGATATGTTCTGTTGAAAATTCCATTAAACCTATGGGGCCAGCGGTTCCTAACGGCTGCTGTTCATGGGAATATTGGATATTCAACCCAAATTTATCCCCATTGCCGCATACGGCTTTAATTAATTCTGGCAGATACCCCGTAGAAATTGTTACATCGAATATTCCAGAGTTTTTTAACTTATTAAGTAAGACCTCGATAATAGGCTTATGCCCCAAGGGTACAAGAGGCTTGGGGAAAGTTAACGTCAATGGACGTAATCGCGTGCCTTTCCCACCAGCCAATAGCACAGCCTCCATTTCTTGCGAGATATCTTTCATCACATCTCCTATTGACTACACAACGTATGAGGAAGTTTTAAATTGACCTATATTAGCTCTTATAAAATTAACTGTCTCCAATAAGCCATCTTCTAAGGAAACCTTAGGCTCCCAGCCCATAAGTTCTTTAGCCATACTGTTATTACTAATTAGTCTTGAAACCTCACTCTTCTCCGGCCTCACCCTATTTGGATCTTGTAATACGTTGGGGGCAATTTCTAGAATCGAACATATAAGATTAACCAGCTCCCCAATACTTACTCCAGAACCTACTCCCAAGTTAATTGTCTTGCCTAATGAGAGCTCACTTTTTGCAGCACAAATAAAACCGTTTGCAGTATCTTTTGCAAAAGTTAGATCTCGAATAGGGTCTAAGCTTCCTAGCTCGATACTATCTCGAGTCAACGCCTGAGCTATTATCGTAGGAATGATTGCTCGCATACTTTGTCTAGGCCCAAAAGTGTTAAAAGGACGCACAATAGTTACCGGAGAATTAAAACTAAGATAATAACTTTCTGCTAGCTTATCCGCGGCAATTTTAGAAGCTGAATAGGGAGACTGGCCAACTAACGGATGCTTTTCATCTATTGGAACATATTGAGCAGATCCGTATGTTTCACTCGTCGATGTATGTACAATGCGATCTACATCATACTTTCGACCTGCCTCAAGAACATTCATTGTGCCAACAATATTTGTTGTAACATACGATGAGGGAGCAATATATGAGTAAGGAATCCCGATAAGTGCAGCCAAATGAAACACCTGTTGACAGCCGTATACAGCCTTTTCCACAGCGAACGGATCCGCCACGTCACCGAGAATAACTTCAACCTGCTCAAGGACAGACTTGGGTAAATGCTCTAAGTTTCCCCAGCTATTAGCTGAATTATAGTGAACAAACGCTCGAACTTGATGGCCATTTTTAACAAGTTCTTCAACCAAATGGCTACCAATAAAACCCGATGCTCCAGTCACCAGCACTTTCTTCGACATTTTTCACCTTCTTTTGTTTTGAACAATCTAATCAGACTAAATATACAAACTCTTACTGCTATAAAAGAGGTCTGCCCCTGGAACAAAACTTCTTTAACAACACAACCTAGCAAACACAATTAACTTACTTCAATCTTAAGCTATCCATATTTGAAAGAAACCATTGATATGTATCTCTCAGGCCTTCATCCAATAGAATATTACTTTCCCAGCCCATGTTCTTTAGCCTATCTACCTTCAGCAACTTTCTTGGAGCACCATCAGGCTTACTTGAATCAAACCTAATATCGCCTGTGTACTCAACCACTTTTGAGATTTTATTCGCCAGCTCCAATATTGAGCAGTCTACACCTGTCCCTACATTTACATGTGACACTTTCTCCTCAGTACATTGAGAGTATTCTTCCTTAGATAAATTCATCACGTGAATACAAGCAGCAGCCATATCATCAACATGGAGAAATTCACGTTTAGGACTCCCGCTTCCCCAGATAGTTACTGACTCACTATTATTAACCTTCGCATCGTGAAACTTACGCAGTAGAGCTGGAATTACGTGTGAGTTTTCTAAGTCAAAATTATCGTTGGGACCATATAAATTTGTCGGCATCACAGAGCGAAAATCACAACCATACTGTCTGCAATACGACTCACATAATTTAATGCCTGCTATTTTCGCAATAGCATATGGCTCATTAGTTGGCTCTAGTTTCCCAGATAATAAACTATCCTCAGACATTGGCTGAGGAGCAAGCTTAGGGTAGATACAAGAAGAACCTAAAAACAACAACTTTGATACGTTGTTTTGATAAGCAGCGTGGATAACATTACTAGCAATCTGCAAGTTTTCATAAATAAATTGCGCAGGCATAGTATCGTTTGCCCAAATCCCACCTACTTTTGCAGCAGCCAAATACACCTGTTCAATGGCATTTTTTTTAAAAAAATCATCTACAGAGCGCTGATTAACTAGATCCAGATCAGTTCTAGAGACTAGCACAAGGTTAATGCCATGTAAGCCCTGTAGTCGTTTGACAATTGCTGAGCCGACCATCCCACCATGGCCAGCAACAAAAACATTTTTATTTTTCATTTATCGAACTCCGAACTTCATTCTCTGATCAAGAGCTAAAAAATTATCGCTCTCTTGAGACGGACACCTTATACCCATGGGATCGAAGAAGCGCCTTCTGTTTTGCGCTCTCCAAATCAGATAACACCATTTCTGCGCACATATCCTCTACAGAGACTTCGGGTGACCAACCTAGCTTTGACTTCGCAGCAGATGGATCCCCTAGCAAGGTTTCAACTTCCGCAGGCCTAAAGTACCTAGGATCGACACGAACAATTACATCGCCTACGGTCACCCCTGGAGCACTATCGCCCTGCACGTGTGCAATAACTCCTATCTCCTCAAGCCCGTCTCCCTTAAATTCGATAGTAATTCCCAAATTACTTGCAGCCATCTGAACAAACTCTCTTACAGAAGTTTGCACCCCAGTAGCAATCACGAAGTCCTCAGGGATATCTTGCTGCAACATCATCCATTGCATACGAATATAGTCTTTAGCATGCCCCCAATCCCTCAAAGCATTCATGTTGCCCAAGTACAAAGTTTGCTCTAAGCCCTGCGCGATATTTGCCAAGCCTCTGGTTATCTTTCTAGTTACAAATGTCTCTCCTCTCAGTGGAGATTCATGATTGAACAGGATTCCGTTACAGGCATAAACTCCATACGCCTCACGGTAGTTTACAGTAATCCAATACGCATAGAGCTTTGCCACAGCATAAGGGGATCTCGGGTAGAAAGGAGTAGTTTCCTTTTGAGGTGTTTCCTGAACAAGCCCATAGAGCTCTGAGGTTGACGCTTGATAAAACCTTGTTTTCTTCTCTAATCCTAAAAACCGGATGGACTCCAACAGCCTTAAGGTACCCAATGCATCTACATCTGCAGTATACTCGGGAGCATCGAAGCTCACTGCAACATGACTTTGAGCGCCTAGATTATACACCTCATCTGGCTTAACTTCCCTCATTAGACGAGTCAGATTAGATGTATCTGTTAAATCCCCATAGTGAAGTATCAACCTCGGGTCATCGTGCGGATCCTCATAAAGATGGTCGATTCTCTGTGTGTTAAACAAAGATGACCGTCTCTTAATTCCATGTACCTCATATCCTTTGCCTAACAAGAACTCTGCTAAATAAGAACCATCCTGCCCAGTTATACCTGTAATAAGCGCCCTTCTAGTCATGTCAATATTCCACTTGTACCGGTTTAAAAAAACCATCAAAACAAAAAAGAAAACCAATGAATTTCTGTCAGCCATGTAAAAACAAGCAACCAGACTTATATCTGAGTTTGGTACACGACCTCAACATATACATCGTTAAAAACGATTAAAAGATCTCCACGTTTTATCTACACTGATTTAATGAACTTTTGGAATCGCGCCTCAAAAATAGACCTCGTCCAATTACTTTCATAATACTCTCTAGCAACTAAGGAGTTCTCCAGCCCCCAGATGTCCATTATAAACAATAAGGACTTTGCAAAATCCTTGACGTAAGCACATTCATCCTCTTGATCTATTGTTCTTCCGAACTGCTTTCCAATAATCGAATCAATTGCACCTGTATTAGTTCCTATAACTGGGACACCTGCCGAAAGGGATTCAGGTATAGTTAATGGATATGCTTCGCTATATGAAGGTAATATCATTGCATGTGCTTTAGAAAAAAGTGACTCCTTTTCATCATCATCAACCCTACCATGGATACGGACATATTCAGAGAGGCTATGAGTATCAATATAATTTTGAAAAAAAGCTCTTTCTACTTCATCAACAGCACCCGCAAAATGGAAAACAATATCTTTTCTAGCTTTCAAGCATTCTTTCGCAATTTCAAGAGCTCTGCGATATCCCTTTGACGGGAGCATATGGGCCATATAGAGCACGTTTTTGGGTTGGTCTGCTGACTTATATTTTTCCCTTAACACACGCTCAAACTTTTCTTCACTGAGCAAGGGGGAAACAGCGTAAGGTATCACTGAGCATTGTATTTCTTGTACACCGAGCTTTTTCAAATCCGAAATAAGAGACTTATCGGCCACAAGAATTCTAGACTCATTTAGAACAAATTTGCACATTCGTTGAACAAGCCAACTTGATATGAGGTTCGGCCTCATATGAATGTGGCATACAACCTTGGGTTTAGATCTTCCAGAAAAAGATAAAGCTTTTATTAGGAAAACCAAAACGAAATCTCTTAATATCGCCGCTCCCGCTACAGATGGGGTTAAGTAAACCACATCGGGGGAGGCTGAATAAAAGCTCCGTATAAGACCGATAGAAAGCACAAAAATCTTAAGTACTTTTTTTATTGAAAACCCACCTATGTCCGCAACCTCATCAGATAAAGAAACATTCGAACATCGAACGTTATAGCCAAACTTCACCAACAACGCATATACAAAATCACCGACAAGAGCCGCGCCATGCCTGGGAGGAGTACGATGACCTAAAAATAGCACATTCATCGTTCTAGCACTCTTTTTGAAAAAACTTCCCGGACAAGATCAAACATAAAGACAGGGGCTGAAACAAGAGTTCGCTTCCATAGCCTTTTAGGTTCTCCTAGCAAACGTACGAGCCATTCAATACCTAATGCACACCAAAAATCTGCCGGCCTTCCCACCTTTCCAGCATAGAAATCAAACACAGCTCCAATTCCAGACATAACTTTAACGCCATCTACTTTACCAACAGCGTTAATCATTTTTTCTTGTTTTGGAGCTGTCAAACCGTAGAAGACTATATCAGGCCGAACTTTTGCGATTTCATTTCGAATATTCTCAATATCATCGCTATTAAAGGATTCCTTGTAAGGGGGCGAATATATGTAAGGAGTTATATTAGAAAAATCAGAGGAAAGTTTTTTTTGTATTGCCCCTAATACATCAAGCGTAGAACCAACAAACAATACTCTCCCACTTCCACACCCGTTCAGCGTGGAAACCATTTCAATAAATAAATCATACCCTGTTATACGGTCAATCCGATCACGCCACAACCATCTCACAGCTAGCACAATCCCAATACCATCGGGAATAAGGATATCACTCTCATTTAATGCAATTTGAAATTCATGGTCATGCTTCGAAACAGCATACGAATGAGGATTTATGGTATTGATTACCATACAGTCATGCTGATTCAATGCGATCTGAGTGATGTCCGCGACAGAAGATCGTGAGACCTTGTAACCCAGTAATTCATATGCCATATTAGAAAAAACCAAGTTTGCTTAAAACCTTGAAAGCATTGCTAAAATACCAATTTACATTTCTTACTTCATTTCCCTGCTTGCAGACCCTCGATCTAAGCTCATATATATCTCTTACTTGTGAGGCATCCACCATTCTTATCGGGTAAGGATTTTTTTCACTTTTACAGTGGGTAGCCCCTTCTCCAAAACCAACGTTTTGAATCCGGGAATAGTATGGATAGCTAACTAGCCACTCATGCCTGTAATGAGTATATGCCCATAGAATAGCCCAGCTATTAATGATTCCTTTTTCCTGCTGTTGCAACATTCGATATAAATCCTGGCCTCCCTTATTTAACCCATACCTCAATAATAATCGAGACAACACTCCTTTCTCCTCTATTTCCCATATACCTCGGCTCCACCGATCCTTCCATGTAGCCCATCCCCAAGACGTTGGTCGCGGATGAAAAAAATTATCGTATTTTGAGTTTATCGTTAATTTGGGGCAGTACGCAGACACTGAGCCTACAAGAGGGTTATTAGAATAAGTTTTAAGTGCGGAGTTCATATAAAGTATAAAGTCCTCCGAAACAAGCAAATCATCCTCGAGGACAATAACCGAATCAACATCTTCAAATACAGAATTTAAACTAGATCTTATCGATTGTGCCAATCCCATATTTGATCGTTTAATCACTGAACTAAATTTACTGAACTTACTGGAGAATAGCTCTACAACATCCCGAACTTCTGCCACCTTATGCTTATCCACCTCCCCTTTTTCGCCATCTACCACTACAATAACTTCCGTTTGCTCTATATCTAGGCATAACGTTAAAGCAGACAAAGTCTTTTTTAAATGATCTGGCCTATTATATGCGAAAACCATTATTGGTGAAAAAGTACTCATTTAAAAACTCAGTAACTTATCAGATTCGATTGACTTGACGAATTTCACTTACAACGGATTTAAGTTCACAAGCTGCCACACTACGCATTAAGTCTTCAACCCCGCTATCAGGTGTAATTTCAACTCCCCGAGCATTAAATAAAGAAGGTAACACAAAACGATACCTAAATAGCGACAAAATGGTTAACTGAACTGGCCTGGAAGATAAAGTAGAAAACCGTAAAAAAAATCTCACAATACTTCTATTCAAGGAAAACAATACTCTATCAATATAATTTACTGTTCGTATCTTTAGGGATTCGAGCTTAAGCCTAATATGTGGAAAGTGGCGCTTTTTTAATCTACCTCGCTGAGCATTTAACATATAGTCAGCTCGACTCAAGCACCCACCATACCAGCGTTTAGAATATTCTGCTTTTCTGCCTTCAGAGAAATCTGCCTGATCATTCAACTCAACAATAAAATTGTTACTAAATGGAACTCGAAAGTCTTCATGATGCTTATGATACACTTTAAATCTGCGGGACATATCTAACACCTTACCACCGGTACTATACGCATGTGCCAATAATCCACTATCAAAGCCGACAGTGCCAGGTGAAGTATCTGAAAGCTCATGAAAAAATTCAGTTCGGATTGCAAATAGATCAACTGTTCTCTTTGACTGAAGTTTAAAATAACGCCCAACTAACACTTGATTCTTGAGTAACTGGTCATCAAACAGCTCTTCAGGAACATCATACCTCTGAGTTCCAGCCAGTATTGCATCAGTCTCTTCAAACTCTACAAGTGCTGAATAAAAATCAACTGGAATAACAATATCACTGTTAGCAATTGCAATGATTTTACCACCGCGCTTAATGTAATCACCCAGATTCGGTCGTTTCTTATCAAACCCTTGCACCAAACTACCAAGGTATTTACTACCCATTGGCAAATCATCTGGTCTATTATATATACAGACACTAAACCCCTTGGGAACAGATTTAAGTAAAGGGTTCATCTCTTCAAGATCAGCATCGTTACTTAAACATGGGCGCAACGTTGTATGTAATTCAAATATACGCATAGAAATATAAAAAATAATAAATACTTGCCAACAACATTAGCGGTAATAGTACTGATACATTAATCCGGATCATATTAAATATATAACAGTTTCTAACCGCCATAAATAACCATAAAAACAATACCGTGGAGAGAACAGTAAAACGCTCCAAAGTTACAGCATTTCCGCTTGTCACCAGTGCCAAAGCTATAGAAACGAGCATAAAAAAGAGTACGACATCAGAATATCTTGAATCAACTGTAGGGTCTGATCGCCCCCACAGTATGGAATTACATCCTGCCACCCCAACCAGAACATAGGTATATCCCGTGGGATTATTTAACATCACGTATAGTGACGAAAGAAATAGAAAGAAACTAAAAACGTACAACCACTTCCGCTTAGGCTTGAGAAAACGAATAGTAAGCAACGACAAGTAAAGAGCAATTGCGATTTCATGAAACATCAAAGAAAGAATCGCTACAGGAATACTCACAAACCAGTTACGCAGACCAAGAAGTATTGCAACAAATCCAAAATAAATTGAAAGCTGCTGTCTTACCAAATGAGTATCTATCTGAGCAAAATACACAAAGGCACCAAGCATCACCCCCCAAACCAAATGTTCAAAAAAAGCCTTATCGTTGTACTTTTCCTTCACTAATGCATACGCAAGAGAGAATGAAAAACTTAACAAAACGACAAGAACTGCAACTCGATCCTCAGGCCGATCAAACAATTTCAAAAAATAAAACACATAGGACTTATCCAACCCCAACCTAGTAAATTGCTCGCCCACCTCAACATCGATGTAATATTGTAAATCCTCCGTAATTCGCCCGTAAGTAATAAGAATACGGCTACTAAGAGCACTCAAAAAAGTACAAAGCAATATAATCAGCGTATAGAAATTACTAGGCTTATAGCAACTTAGCATATCTAATTAATTTTTCTTTCATCGCCAACCAGCTTAAATAAAATCGAACGCTAGCATCTAAGGGGGTATCACTATGAACTTCTCTATACCTATCTGCCGCAATTAACACCAGCTCTGGCGAATTAACAATAATACCCAACATCATTGCCTTTTTCAGGGAATTAATTTCTCCGTCAGCAAGCTTTTTTTTGTTTAAAAAAAGTAGATCACCATAAGCCAAACTCTTAAAACTACCACCACTAGCAGGCAAATGCTTTAAATCACAAAAAGATATCAACCAAAATGAACGCTCTTTCAACCAAGCCACTACATCTCCAACTTTAGGTTGATTCTTGTAAAGTTCATAAAATTCGGATTCCACCTCAATAACAAGAGCTGAAGAGAGAGTCTCTTCTGCTCCTTGTAAAACTTCTAGCGCACCACCCTGCACGTCAACTTTCAAGAAATCATAGCTACTACAAACCTGATCTAGCCTCTGAGTATTCACATCCAGAGTTTTTTCTATTTTAAACTGCTTGCCCATACCCAGTTCATTAACAATACTCTCATTCGGCATTAGAAGTGACGAGCAGGCCGACTTACTGGTTACATAGAATGGCTGTCTAGACTCTTCTCGCCACAACGCTGTTTCTACAATTCTAACGGAATTCAGCTTTTCTTTGCCTTTCCACTCCAACCTACTGTTATCTGAAAACGGATCAAACCCAACAAAATCGACATATTCAAGTACCTTATTAAACTTGTGAGACGGACCAAAAGCACAACCTACATCCACAACGCTTAACTTTGAATTAGCTAATAGCCTTTTCGCCAGAATTTTTCTCATTATTGTTCCGCACCAAATTAAAAATAAACAATGATATCCATCCAAATAATAAAGCCCGAGCAATTAAGTAAACCAGCTCTGCACCATCAAATTCTATAAAATATAATATCACAGGAACCACAGCAAAAAGACTTACCCCAATACTATAAGGCATCCATATCTGATGAGTTATTCCTCTAGAGTTTGCTAGATTTTTCGCATGCCGACTTAAAACAATAAAAAAATATGTTAAACAAACAACCACCACCAATGGAATGTTATCAACCAAATCGACTTCAATATCAAACCAACCAAAAATGTACTTTGCCAACAACACAGACAAAATGAGTCCAACCACACTTATTAATGTAGATATAAGACTTTGATAGTTTAAAGACGCCCAACCAAGATTTCTGTTATAGCCCGCTGCCCAAAGATACCGACTTACCATACCCTGAAATTGTGGAATTGGAGAAAACAATCTGACAATCGTTGCATAAACTATAAAGCCGCTATCATCAAAAACTATGCTTGCGAAAAACAAATCCAATCCAAAAGCGATAACGCTTGACACCTCAATCACCGAGAACTTTGCCAAGTTCCAAATATTATCGAGGAATACTGGAAACTTCCTTAAGACATGTACTAGAACCCAAACAGCGCAAAAATAGAGACATATTAATAAAGCCACGAAATAACTGTACCCAAAGAAAAAACCCGGAATATCACTCCAGCTTTTAACTTTCAACACGAAAAATAAAAATATCAGCTCAACACAGAAAGAAAAAACTAAAGACTTACCATATTGATGGGTTACATTTAAAAATAGCTCCACATATCCAGCAACAACCCTCATAACAAACAATAGCAATGCAACAACTGCCAGGTATGGAAACTCGCGCTCCACAAAGCTAAGTAGCAAAAAACTCAAGATAACAATCATCAAAGATATTGTGCATAGCCCTAGCTTTAAGGAGTCCAACTCTAACTTTCTTTTTAAATAAAGATCTTTTGCATACACAGGAAAACCAATAGCATGTAGCTGAACAATACTAAGCAAGCTTAATGTGGAATAAAAATACTCAAATTCTCTACTACTAAGCGCCTTAAGCAACAACAAGAAAGTTACCAGCTTCAGTATTTGAATGCCACCAGTCGCAAGAATGCGGACAATTAATACACTACTCAATTGAATTCCTAATTTAATAAAAGCACCAAGATCTGACTACTTTTTCTTCTCTTTTATTTCTGACCAACTCTGAACTTCAAAAATTGCTGTCTCTTCAGAAATTAAGCGCCCTTCGCGGATCAATTGAGGTTTAGTAATTACACCCAATCCAGGAACACCTATATACACAGGTCTCCTAGACATGTATGAATGCTTATAATCATCATAACGCTGGTTCAACCCTGTCGAACTTTCAACCATTATAGGTCTTTTTTCCGGCCAAGCGGCCACGATAGAATCGGCTCCGATTTTTCGTAACTGATTTCTCATTTCTGTGAATAGTTTAACCCTCCTATTTGGATAGATCATCTCTGCAACAGCAATATAGTCGTAAAACTTGTTCATTGACTCCAAGTGCTCAAGTAATTTTGCTAAATCATCTATTAACGGAGGAACAACTGCTGGATCGGTGTACTTCCTGGTATATGGCACATAAAACCCTTGACTCTGTGCGAATTCAGCAACATTATCAGAATCAGGGAGCACTAGAATGTCGAAGCCCTTTTCCTCTTTCAACTTTGGGGCGGCCTGCTCTAAACCTAGTTTATCAACAACACCGTATCTCTTTGATATAGGGACAACTATTAATGACTTCTGATATTTGTAAGGATTTTCAAAACCATTAAACTCAGCATCATTGGAGTGTAGATTCATCATTACGTCAACAACTCCGTCACATCTCTTATTGTTTCCGTTTTGATGTATCCCATGATGATGAAAGACAACTGCCTCAGGGGTATAAATAATTCTATTCCCCTTGTCTATTTGCATTTTACCCCAAACCCTGTCCTCAAGATTAGTAAGCTGAGCATCAAAGGGCAATTCTTCCCATGTAGATTTATAGAAGGCTGAATTAGCGTTGTGAAAAAATGGGTCTTTGATTTGAACCCTTCGATCCAATCCAAATGTAATCCACATATCTCTAGCGTCACTCTTTTCGGTTGACTCTAATGGAATCTGTCTTCCATATACCCCACAAACCCCCTCTAATTCCAGCTCGCAACACAGAGCTTCCAACCAATATTTATTAGCAGGAATACAGTGTGCAGAAATACAGACTATGATTTCATTTTTAGCCTTAGCGATACCACGATTTAAAGAATCTCCAGGCTTATACTGATCGATTTCGACATAAGTTAAACCAGGCCACGCACTAACAGCCTTTTTCACAGTCGCATCCGTACTTAAATTATCGACAAGAACAACCTCTATCTCTCTTTCTGTAGTTTGATCCTTAATCCCCTTAAGGCATAGAGATACCCACTCTTCTTCATTTTTTGTTCTGACAATAACTGATACGTTCTTCATGCATTTACCTCATTTTCCATCCATGAATATCCGTCTCCAACCCAGTTTTTTGTGACATAACCCTTCCATTCAGACTCAATCAAACTACGAATGCCCGCCCTCCAGCGATCATTACTAACTCTTAAACAACTTAATCTTTTTTCCAACTCTCTGATTCTATTTGAAGAAGGGCATTCAGTATCTTTAGTATAACGCTCTGCATACGCAGTATCCCTGTCTTCACTTTTTGGTAACACCGCACCAATCCGTAGGCCTATGGATTGGATTCCAAATTCAAAAGACAGATAAGACAGCAGAGATTCACCAAAACTCTTACTCACACCATAATATGAGTCTGGACATGGCTGCTCCAGGCCTTTTAACGAAACACCAACATCTTCGAAGTAGATATCAGGAGAATTCTTGAGTTCAAATTGACCTACAACATGGTTCGAACTTGCAAATATAATCTTCTCAACTCCTTCAGAAACCGCATCAAGAAACAACCCTGAACAAACCTCAATATTATTTTTATATACATCTTCCCAACTACTGTTGGTTTTAGACGCGCCAGCTAAATGAATAAGAATCTTTACTCCCCCCAAAACTAGCTTCCTAAACTTCTTACAAGACAGATCCCCAACATATTTCTCTGAACTGCTGGACAATAGTATAAAATCTGAAGCGTCAGTATATCGAGCTCTGGGAAACTCCTCTTGCAAAATTTCCCCGCAAACCCCAGCGGCTCCCGTAATGAGAATCATTCAGCCTACCTTTACCGTTTATAATAAAAGTCAAAACTATCTAAGCAGTTTGACTCAGATATTGATTCGATCCCTGACAACCATTCTGCAATCATACCTATAGCTCGATCTAAAGACTCAGTCGAATGCAAATCCTCGAAGACTACTGGAAAATCAAACATTCCCTTCATACTTTTACAGGTTTCTTTGTTCCCACAAAATGAAAATACTGGACAAAATGGATGATTAAAAACACCACCTCGACCAGTAGAAAACAATACTCCTTGAGCCCCGGCGGCAGACATTAAGGTAATTACTTGAGGTTCCTGGTGCGTCCCCAATTGAAAATAAACCCCAGGTTTGTTACCGACCTTTTCGGCGTAACCTCTTTCAACAGACAAAGCATCTACGATAATTGACGACGAAAATTTTGAGTAAGAACCAGCAGCCTTTTCTTCGATTGTTGTCAACCCACCAGAAAAATTACCTTCCACCATTACAGAGTTCAGTTGACCACTCAATAAAAGATCTTCCTGTTCTTGCTGAATTTTACTAAAAATTTTTTTAAATACCTTATCGTTAGAGCATTTTTCTTTGATCTGAGACTCCAAACCAATCAACTCAACTGGCTCACTAGCAATTACCCTCGCCCCCAGATTAATAATAGCTTCTACCACTCGCCCTAAAAAAGGGTTAGACACAATACTATTCGTATAATCTGAGCCTCCACAATTAATACCTAGCACCACATCACCCCATTCGACTGCTTCTCTCTCCAATTTCTGGATAGACCTTTCAAAGGAATGAATATGTTTACTTATTCCAAATATTAACTGATCAACACTTCCAGACGATTGAACAGAGCTCCGCTGTACATCAATACCAAGAGCTAATGCAATGCCCTCTAGTTTGTCGATTTCAATACTTTCGCACCCCATCGAAACTAAGTGTAGGCCCATTACGTTCCCCGATGAAAGCATTCCACCAAGTTGACTAACAAACTCTGGAGAACTCGTACATTGCTCCCTATGAGAGATAAACTTGACAGTAGTGCTATATGTTAGCTTCCTTAGATACCCTTCCACACAAGGAGCTACGGCAACAACAAGAAACAAATTTCTAAACCCCACTCCCCCATGCAAACGTCTATACCCAAATAATCTCGCATCCGCGGGAGAACTATATAGCGACACATTCATAATATAATTCTCAGCTTTAGATAAATCTGGAACTTAGGTTATGGTGGTGAACATGAACGCCAGTTTCAATCTGGACTGAAGCCAAACCAATATCAATACCCATTTTGATAATGGAGCCTCCTTTATTAATAGTCTGTAGCGCAATTTTATGACCTTCAGGAACCTCCGATATTGAAAACAGTTTGGCACTCACATGCCCACCCTCAATAATCAACTCTTCACCCTGGCTAATTGAACCAAGTGCAACCCCTACATTATCAAGTGGACTTATTTTCAGCACTTTCGCCATAACACTGCCTGATCATTCTAGCCAAATTAAGATCTTCTATATCATCTACGTCTATCGAACGGAATGCAGGCATCATAGCAGCCCCTACTCGTCCATAAAGCCTGCAGTCATTTTCAATAAAACCCTCGGCCTTAAATGCATATACAGCTTTGTTTTCTACAAACTGATTCCAGCTTTCAGTCTGCCTAGCAGCCCTATTTTTTGGTATATAATTCTGAGGAACGAAAATATCACCCACTTTTTTCCACAAGTAAGAATGATCTTCAACTAAGGTAAGTGCGGAATCATAACTTCCACTTTGTACCAGCTCAATAGTGGAATCAATGTCTTCAAAAGTCCGCAGAGGTGCAGTGCAGTATAATAGAACCATTATATTCGGCTTTACATCTAACTGGTTATAAGTCCACTTTAACAAAGGGTCTACCTCTGCAATATCCGACCCCATATCCTCAGGCCTCCGTATCACATCCGCACCGACTCTCTCCGCTTCTTTCTGGATATCATCATCGTCTGTATTTACAATTAACCTACTAATAAATCGACTTTTCCTTGCTTCTTCAATTGCCTCTGACAATAACGAACCACCACCAAATGGCGAAAGATTTTTTTTCTTAATTCCCTTAGACCCGCCTCTTGCAGGAATAATAGCAGTAATGTCGCTCATTTCACCCCCATAAAGTTAATCATCGACAATAAATTTTCTTCCGTTAACTATACCATCACAAATAGCATCAAGTCCTTTATTTCTCCCTTGAGAAAGCTCCTCCAGGTCATTGATATTCAGGTTAAAAGCCATCGAGTCTTTTGTCTCTTTAAGGAAGTCAAGATAAATAGCGCGCCGATTAAAAAAATGGTACGCAAACCTAAGCGCATCATTTGTTTGACCCGGCGACAGCTTTCGACCAAACGGAATTTGATCAAGTATTTTTTCATACTCCTCTGGAGTTACAGGATCAGTCGTAAAACCTTTTCCCTTAATCCAGGCCTCCCCACAAACAACAACATTTTGACTTCTCGAAGTTAGCTCAATCCCAGTCTTCGTGCCGTAAATTAACGTAGTATCGCTCACCTCTGCTAGCCTATATGTACTAACCTTATCGTCTGCCGGCACAATAAATATATTGCTCGACAAAACTGGAAAACGATTTCTAATCTCTTGTTCAAGTGGTTGCCGCGAGGGGCTATGCCTTTTAATCTCAGCTGGATGAACTCTAACAATAAGCTGAACATCCCTCCTTTTCTGAAAATACTCAACAGTATACAAAGCCCACTCAATTAAACTTTCAAAGACATTGGATGAATAATGCAACTGAGCGTCCCACACTACATTAGGTAGGAGAGTAACTATTGGCTTTGAAAAATCTAATGAACTAAGTTGAGCAGATGACGTAATAGATTCTTCTGGGTTTTCGTTAAACTGCTGCCAATCACCCGTACCCTTTTCTCTGCTCACAAGATAATCAGTAATCTCTTGCTTTTTGCTATCAGTAAATTCGAAGTGTTTCCAATCGACTTCAGGCTCAGAGATCATCGTCTTATGATATGTATCTCCGTGAGAAAAAATAAACCTTCTTTTTCTATATGAAGTATTCCAATTAACTACCCTGACACTTTCTTTACGGCACACCTCTCCAATAACTCCATGGGGCACATAAATTCCATGAAAACACACCATCGCCTCATATTTTCTTTCTCCGAGAACAGTCTTCATAACATGCGCCACCACCAGAGAAGAAACAAAGTACTTCCTTAGAGCCTGCTCTGATTGATAATCTCCCTCTTGAAGCTCGCCTTTACATAAAAACCGTAAAGCACCACTTTTAGCATGTTCTCCTATAAAATAGCCATTATCATCCCTATACTCCAGAATATCACTAAAGCTTAACTCTCTAGATAGAGTCTCATATATACCTCTATCAGCATCACTAATGTAGTCACTATAATTAAGAACATTCACCCCAAGTTCTGACCACATCTTTGCAGCCTGCTTGTGACAACCGTAGCACAGCCCTACTCCATTGGGCCCCTCTCTAAAAAAAACATCCAGTTCATTTTTTACGTATTGGTATTCAGAAATAATACAACCAGGTAAAGCGGCATCACACAAGAGAACATCTACAGCAACACCACGCTGTATCAAACTAGCAGCTATAGCACTCTCTGTAATATTTCCAGCTCTATGACCGCCAGAACTAGTGGCAATTAAAATTCTTTTACTGCCACTTTTCTCAACATCAAAAACAAGCTTATCCCATTCCAAACTAGAATTTGAAATTATTTTCGCCCAACTTGGATAGCCGGACAACCCTAAATCGGCCTTTAGGCGATACTTAATTTTTTTTGGTATTTTTTTTAAAATATAATTCTTAACCTTTCTCAACTCTGAGATCCTTATCTACAAGTCACGACATTATTAAACTCACCGAAAAGTATCGCGCACCTTCCCAGTAAGCTTTACTTTAATCATAAAAAAAATAATCAAACCAAAAGAAGTGAGGATACTAGCCAACAACGCAGCCACCACTACCATAACTGCTCTACGGGGTTTAAATTTATTGTCTGGAGTGTTAGGCGGATCGACCATATCAAAAACAAATTGCTCTCGAACCTCAGACAACATTATTTTTTTTGTTTGCTCTTCAATTAGCTGATAAAAAGCAGCTCTTAATTCAGCAACGGATGTATTACTCAGTTGGCTTGAAAGATATTCAATGCTTCTTGTAGCCTCTAGAACCTCCTTTTCCCGGACATGCGTATTTATATCTTGAATAAGCATTGTCAACCAACGTTGAGCATGTGCTGGGGAATAGAACTCAAGTGACACATAGACGTACCCCGTTTTCGAATTCTTGTCAACAGAAAGTCTATCTACAAATGCCTTATATAACTCTTCATCTGTTGGAGGCTTAGAAATCCATTTATTTCCTTCTTTGTTGAATATACTTGAATCCAAAATCAATCTATCATTGTCTTTATCCCACGATTTAGAAGCAATTAAATCGACGCCAATCTGATGTTTTTTTATGAAGCGAACGATAAAATCTCTGGAAACCATTTTTTCGATTGCGTATCTAGTTCTATGATCCCCACTACCTGAAATATTTATCCCTGCAAAGCTCGCAAGCCCCCCTAGATTACCTGCCAGGCCAGCAATTCCTGAACCATCCCCGGTATCAGCAGGGGCCAAGAGCGCATCTGATTTATACACATTTGGAATATAAATTGAGTACAAAGCCACTAATACCACAATCAAAAAAGTTGAAATCAGAATTGTGTATTTGTTTCCCCACAATAAAGAAACAATATCTATTAAATCAACATTGATTAGATCAATATTTTCCTCAAACATAGCGCTGCTTGTTGAACTAGCGTTTGAATGACAGACTGCACCCACACTACTTACTTGGTTCTCATTTTTATCCATTATCAAATTGTACCAATATTAACAGCTTGCCATTGAAATCAAATTTATTGCCACAACTCCCAAATATTTATTCGAAAACTCGGCTATATCTAAACGATCCAGTTAGCAAAACTTCCGGTTAAGGCTATGCATGAGCTCTTCTTCTTGCCTTGTGCAATCGAAAGAAAAACCAAAGCCGGGACATAAAAACTTGATAAATAACACCGGCCAATAAGAGAGCCACTAAACTAACCATTTCGCTCACACCAAGCATCAACAAAATGATCGAAAAAGTAACGAGTAATGCATGAACAATCAAAATAATACAAAGCACCTCTCTTGGGCTATAGCCAGCCCTTAGAAGAATATGGTGCAAATGTGTTCTATCAGGTGAAAGTGGAGAGCTACCTCGTACAAGTCGCCTGTAAATTATGGTCACCATATCAAGAAAGGGAAGAAATACTAACCAAAGAGCAACCACCGGAGGAAATGACGCCCCCTCCCCTTGGGACCCTCTAATACAAAAAACTCCAATCGAGAGCCCTAAAAACATACTACCTGCATCACCCATAAAGATTTTTTTTGTACTTGCCCCTATTGCAACCAAGTTAAAATATAGGAACGCAAACAAAGCTCCTATAAATGATGTACAGATCAAATAATCAACTTTTGCGCCAGATAGGCCAAACAAAAAAAGCATTCCCAAAAAAGAAACAATCGAAATACCACCTACAAGACCATCAACACCATCCATCATATTCATTGCATTTGACACCCCCATTAATGACAAGACAGCAACAGGATATCCAAGTATCCCTAACTGTATCTCGCCCCACTCAAATATCGCTCCCAAAGATTTTATGTGTATTTCCAAGCCATATACAAAGATACAACTAATAAGCAATTGCGCGACCAATCTATAACCTGGACTTAAATGGTACTTATCATCAAGCATCCCCATTAAAACTATCAACCCACCAACAACAACAAATATTCGGGTGAATAAGACACTTTCTACAAAAAGGACTGCGATCAAACCTACTGATAGATAAATGCACAAACCACCTATCAGAGGTACATTTCCAGAATGAAGTTTTCTGCCTCCAGGTTTATCTACCAGATTAATTAATACTGAAATAGGAGACAACATTCTAATCATCAAAAAGCAGAGCAAGCATGACAGTATTAAAACCGAACCCAAATATATCACTTTTGAGTATCCCAACAGTTCATATCCAAAAGACATAATTTAAAGGAAAAACAATGGTACGACCAAGAGAAATGCAATCATGCACCTGATAATTTCTCATTCACCCTATCCCTCAGTTCCTTACCGGGCTTGAAATGCGGCACAAACTTTCCTGGCAGACAAACTGATTCACCAGTTTTAGGGTTTCTCCCTGTTCTTGGGGCTCTGTAATGTAAGGAAAAACTACCAAACCCCCTTATTTCAATACGATCACCTGTAGCGAGACTTTGAGACATATATTCTAGAACCAGCTTAACAGCAAGCTCTATATCCTTTGCTGAAAGCTGGTCTTGCGACTCAGCAATTCGTTCAATCAATTCTGATTTCGTCATCATAGCCACCTTCTGAATTTTATATGCCATTAGACTAAAAATTTAACCAAATAAATAATCAACAATCTTTTGAGATGCATCCCCACTCCCGTACGGGTTAACAGCAGAACTCATTTCCCTATATTTTTCAGCATTCTGTATCAACATCTCAACTCCTGATACTATCGATTTAGTTTGATTCCCCACAATTTTAACGGCTCCTGATTCAACCGCTTCAGGTCTCTCTGTTGTATCCCGCATAACAAGAACAGGCTTGTTTAACGAGGGGGCCTCCTCTTGAATTCCTCCTGAATCAGTAAGAATCAAATATGCCTTGGACATTAGAAATACAAACTTACGATAATCCAACGGAGGTATTAATAATACATTTTGCAACCCTTCCAGAACCCTTTTTACAGGCTCTTGAACATTTGGATTTAAATGAACAGGATAAACTAGTTGAACATCAGGGTTCCTAATTGCAATATCCCCTATTGCTTTGCATATATTTTGAAAACCTTCACCAAAATTCTCTCGACGATGACCCGTAACCAAAATTAACTTCTTGCTAAAGTCAATTTTGTACTTTTCGTGGAGAGTATCTTCAAATCGCTTATCATCAGCACAGTAATCGAGAGTATAAAACAATGCATCAATAACAGTATTCCCTGTTACACAGATTGAACTCTCCGCCACCCCTTCTCGAATCAAGTTCTCCTTCGCAAAATCAGTCGGAGCAAAATGGTATTTCGCAATAGAGCTAGTTAGTTTTCTATTTATTTCTTCAGGCCAAGGGGAATAAATATCACCTGTTCTTAAACCCGCTTCTACGTGCCCAACATCAACCTTTGAGTGATAGGCGGCCAATGATGCCGAAAAGGTTGTTGTTGTATCCCCGTGCACAAGCATCAAATCAGGATTAAACTCAGCAATCACCTCTTCGATTCCACAAAGAACCTTTGAAACTATTTGATTAAGCGTTTGTTTACTGGTCATTAGGTCAAGATCATAATGAGGCACAATATCAAAAAGATTTAGCACTTGATCCAACATTTCCCGATGCTGAGCTGTTACGCAGATTCTTACATCAACATTTTCAACTCTGACCAACTGTTTAACCACAGGAGCCATTTTTATTGCTTCTGGGCGAGTACCAAAGACTATGAGAATCTTGTTAATCCTTCTCATCAAAAGTCGTTCTCTCTTATAAAAGTTAGTACTTTTTTATCATGCAACTTAAACTCTGCCATAGCCATCCTCATACCTTACAATATCGTCCTCACCTAAATAGCTCCCACTTTGCACTTCAATCAGCTGAAGAGGCAATTTACCCGGGTTAGACAAGCGATGTTTTTCGCCCAGTGGAATATATATAGATTGGTTCTCAGTTAAAAGAACCTCTTTGTCTCCTTTTTGTACGAGCGCAGTCCCTGTAACCACAATCCAATGCTCAGCCCTATGGTGATGCATCTGTAACGAAAGACTCTCTCCAGGCTTTACCTCTATGCACTTGACCTGATATCGATCACCAGAATCAATAGAGTCATAACTTCCCCAGGGACGGTGAACTTTTCGATGAGAAGCAAGCTCCGATCTATTGCCCGCCCCCAACTTATCAACCACCTCTTTAACTCTTTGGGTATCTCCCCTATTAGCAATCAAAAGAGCATCATCTGTATCCACAACCACAAGATCTTTTACACCTATAGCGACTAAGAGTTTCTTTTCAGCGTGAAGAAAAGAATCACTACAATCCAAAGAGATCACATCGCCCAAACTAGCGACACCATCGCCACTCTTTTCCGAGACTTGCCACATAGCATTCCAATCCCCCAAATCACTCCATCCACAGTCTAACGGAACAAGGTATGCTTCATCAGTCTTCTCCATGATCGCATAGTCAATGGATATATCCTCGCATCGAGAAAACTCATCGAAAGGTACCCTTACAAAATCAAGATCACATTCAGCTTTGCTATAAGACGAATGGGCGTGATCAACTATTTCAGGGTGATATTTTTTTAACTGGTCAAGGTAACACTTTGCTTTTACAACAAACATCCCGCTGTTCCATGCATATTCCCCACTTTTGACGTACTCGCACGCCTTTTCTCGATCAGGCTTTTCCTTGAATTCAAGCACTTTATGGACATTAACATCCAATTTCTCAGACCTAATATACCCATACCCGATCTCAGGACTACTAGGGATTACACCGAATGTAACTATTTTTTCTTCTCTGGCAACCTCTACCGCCGCACTCAATGCACAATTAAAGCTTTCTACGTCTTTAATCATGTGATCCGCAGGAAACACACACAAAATTGCCCCAGGATCTTGATCTATGGCCGCAAAGGCAGCCAGAGCAATAGCTGGCGCAGTATTTCTTCCGACTGGCTCTAGCAATATAGTCGGCTTTTCAACACATACATGACTTAACTGATCAGCAACCATAAAACGCTGGGAATCATTACATATAACTATAGGAGCAGATAAATGCCCAACTCTTTTTACGGTATGCTGCAACATCGTGTATTCGCCATACAACTTATGAAGCTGTTTGGGATATGCCTTTCTTGATTTAGGCCATAAGCGGGTTCCACTTCCGCCGGAAAGAATAACAGGAATAACTTTTGAGCTTTGCTTATCAAAAGACACGGACATCTACACCCCAATTAAAAAAGCGGTCATCGACCGCTTAGAATTATCTTTAGAGTTCAATTAAACGTTTGCAATGTACCAAGGCATTGCCTCTTCAATACCTTCGGCAATTCTATGACTTGGTTGATATCCAAGTAAACGCGCCGCTTTTGACACATCAGCCTGGGAATGTCGTACATCACCTGCTCGGAAGTCACGATATACTTGGTCAAGTCCATAAACAACATCTAATTTAGCTAGAGAAGCCTTAAGGCTATCGAACAGCACATTTAGCGTTGTTCTGTCGCCAACAGCAACATTATAGACTTCATTTTTTGCCTCATCTGAAGCGGTAGCCGCCAAGAGGTTGGCTTGCACGGCGTTTTCAATAAAGCAAAAATCCCGACTTGTTTCCCCATCACCGTTAATAAAAACCTCTTCACCCGCAATCATAGCCGCAGTCCACTTGGGGATTACAGCAGCATAAGCTCCGTTTGGGTCCTGACGTTTACCAAATACGTTAAAGTAACGTAAACCCACAGTTTTGAAGTTGTATGTTTTCGCGAAGACATCTGCATACAACTCATTCACATACTTAGTAACGGCATACGGGGAAAGAGGCCTACCAATATTCTCTTCCACTTTGGGCAATGCGGGGTGATCGCCATAAGTTGAACTTGATGCTGCGTATGTGAAGCTTTTTACTTCTGCATCTCTGGCCGCAACCAACATATTCAAAAAACCAGAAATATTGGTTTCATTTGAGGTTATCGGGTCATTGATAGAACGAGGTACTGACCCAAGCGCCGCCTGATGCAATACATAATCCACGCCAGAACACGCTTGCTTACAGGTATCCAGGTTACGAATATCGCCCTCAATAAAACGAAAACGAGACCATTGCTCCGATGATACAAGCGATTGCACTTCATCCAGATTTTTTTGGTGGCCGGTAGCGAAGTTATCCAACCCCACTACGGTTTGATTCAACTTCAACAGGGTTTCCAGCAAATTTGAACCAATAAAGCCGGCCACACCGGTGACCAGCCACACTTTAGAAGACTCAAGCAAAGTTGCTTGAAGTTCTGAATACTTACTCACAATAATCCCTTACTTAAAGTCGAATATCAGCGGCGTCTGAAGGTAGCACATATTTCAAATCGTATAAAACATGCTCAGCCTTACCATACGCACGAATAGCATCAGCCCCCATCTCAGCAAATTGTTTATGCGCAACCGCAAGGATTACCGCATCATAATCACCTTTTGCGGGTTCACTTATTGGCGTAATACCATACTCATGCTGCGCTTCTGCTGCATCCACCCACGGGTCACAGACATCAACGTCAACACCATAGTCTTGTAGCTCTGCAACGATATCCACCACTTTGGTGTTACGGATATCCGGGCAGTTTTCCTTAAAAGTCAAACCAAGCAACAATACTTTAGCCCCAGCCACATGAATTCGACGCTTAAGCATCGTTTTCACCAGCTCGCTAACGACATATTTACCCATATTATCGTTTAGACGGCGCCCTGAAAGAATGATCTCCGGGTTATAACCGATCGATTGAGCTTTATGTGTAAGATAGTAAGGATCAACACCAATACAATGGCCGCCAACAAGACCGGGACGGAACGGCAAGAAATTCCACTTAGTTCCAGCTGCCTTCAAAACCTCTTCGGTATCAATGCCCAGTTTATTGAAGATAACCGCCAACTCGTTAATCAAACCGATATTAACGTCACGCTGCGTGTTTTCAATCACTTTTGCCGCTTCAGCAACTTTAATCGATGAGGCTTTATGGGTGCCCGCTGTAATGATAGAACGATATAGAGTGTCGACACCCTCTGCCACCTCTGGGGTTGAACCTGAAGTCACTTTCAAAATATTGGTAACACGATGCTCTTTGTCACCCGGATTGATTCGCTCAGGGCTATAACCGCAGAAGAAATCTTCATTGAACTTAAGACCCGATACCCGCTCAAGAACCGGCACGCAGTCTTCTTCTGTTGCTCCAGGGTAAACCGTGGATTCATATATCACTACATCGCCTTTACTCAACACTTTACCAATGGATTCACTGGCTTTAATCAAAGGTGTTAGGTCTGGTTGTCGATGCTCATTAATCGGTGTTGGCACAGTTACAATGTACACATTCGCTGCTTTAAGATCATCAAGTTCAGCTGTGTAACTCAATTTTTCTGCTTCAGCCAGCTCTTCATCACTTACTTCTAGCGTACTGTCATGCCCATCATTGAGCTCCTTAAGTCTAGCCGGATTAATATCAAAGCCTATCGTTTGATACTTTTTCCCAAATTCAACAGCCAAAGGCAGGCCCACATAGCCCATACCAATAACAGCAATCACTGGATTAGCAAAGTCCATCACTTTTCCTTACATAGTCAAAACAGTTTTGAATGAGAACACCAGAGCTAGGTCGCTAAGTGTTTGATATCGTTTGAGTTCGCCATTTTACACAACTAAACGCAATAAGTTTTAAGAATCACAGTTTCGTGCGCAAAACTCATAAAAAAAGCGGCTTAGGTAGCCGCTTTTCTTGATTTACATAGGCATACAGCTTAGAAAACCACCAAATTATTGATTTTCCTGGCTATCGATTTGCGCCTTAATCAGGTCACCAATCGTTGCTGGAGCAGCTTGCTCAGCCTGCTTAGCTGAATGCTCTTTAATCGCAGCCTTCTCTTCATCAACATCTTTCGCTTTAACACTCAAGATAAGTGCACGGTTTTTGCGATCAACGTTAGTAATCTTGGCTTCAACTTCGTCACCTTCTTTAAGTACGTTACGGGCGTCTTCCACCTTATCACGACTCAAATCAGACGCTTTCAACGTTGCTTCAACGTCATCAGCTAAAGTGATAACAGCTTCTTTCGCATCAACAGACTTAACGATACCCTTAACGATAGCGCCCTTGTCGTTTTCAGCAACATAAGCAGAGAAAGGATCTTCTTCAAGCTGTTTAACGCCTAGAGAGATACGCTCACGCTCTGGATCGATGGCAAGAACAACCGTTTCAAGCTCATCACCTTTCTTGAATTTGCGAACCGCTTCTTCACCGGCTTCGTTCCAAGAAATATCGGACAAGTGAACTAGACCGTCGATACCACCCTCAAGACCAATGAAGATACCGAAGTCAGTAATAGACTTGATCTTACCAGAGATCTTGTCACCTTTGCTGTACTGGGAAGAGAATGAATCCCATGGATTTTCTTGACATTGCTTGATACCAAGAGAAATACGACGACGCTCTTCGTCGATATCCAGGATCATAACCTCAACCTCATCACCTAGGTTAACAACCTTGGATGGGTGAATGTTTTTGTTAGTCCAATCCATTTCAGATACGTGAACAAGACCTTCAACGCCTTCTTCGATTTCAGCAAAGCAGCCGTAATCGGTAAGATTAGTGATCTTAGCTTTAACTTTCGCACCTTCTGGGTAACGACTAGTGATAGACGCCCATGGATCTTCACCAAGCTGTTTCAAGCCTAGGGATACGCGGTTACGGTCACGGTCAAACTTAAGCACTTTAACGTCGATTTCATCGCCAACATTAACGATTTCACTTGGGTGCTTAATACGCTTCCAAGCCATGTCAGTGATATGAAGAAGACCATCAACACCACCAAGATCAACGAAGGCACCGTAGTCAGTAAGGTTTTTAACCACGCCTTTAACAGCCATACCTTCTTGCAGGCTAGCCAACAACTCTTCACGCTCTTCGGAGTTGGATTGCTCCATAACAGCACGACGAGATACAACAACATTATTACGCTTCTGATCAAGCTTAATAACTTTAAACTCAAGCTCTTTGCCTTCAAGGTGAACAGTCTCACGAACTGGACGCACATCAACCAGAGAACCTGGTAGGAAGGCACGAATGCCTGCAACGTCAACAGTGAAACCACCTTTAACCTTACCATTGATAAGGCCGGTAACAACTTCTTCAGCTTCATGAGCAGCTTCAAGAACTTTCCAAGCTTCTGCACGCTTAGCTTTTTCACGAGAAAGGCGAGTTTCACCGAAACCATCTTCAACAGTTTCCAATGCAACCTGAACTTCATCACCTACATTTAGGCTTAGTTCACCTTTTTCGTTAAGGAATTGGGAGGCGGGAATAACACCCTCAGATTTCAGACCTGCGTGAACTGTAACCCAGTCCTGGTCTACATCGATAACAACGCCTGTAACAATGGTTCCAGGAACCATATCGACGGTTTTTAAACTTTCTTCAAAGAGTTCTGCAAAGCTTTCGCTCATTTGTTTACCTGTAATATATAGTCCGTGTTGCCAGAGCACGGGTCAGTTAACGTTACTAAAAATGGCGTCGAGCTGGCTAAAATCACCCTTTTTAGCGAATCCAAGGGGTTAAAACATATACGACCGCTTGAAAGGCTGGCGAGGCTACCAGAAACAGGAGAGTAAAGCAATTAAAAACGGACAAACGAATAGACTTAGTTAAACCTGAAAAACGGTTCCCCAATTCTTACAGCTCGGACACTGCCAATGCATGACCTCGCCCGAAAAACCACAACGAATGCACTGATAGTGAAGAACAGAATCCAGTAGAGCCTGGATCGCCTCCAGGGTTTCTCTTGTGGGGTATTGAGAAATGATAGAAAGCAGGTTCTTATGAGTAAGAAGTTGCTGATGATTGTTCAATTGCTCAAACACATCAAACTGCAAACTGTCAAAATCAACATCATCCAACAGCGACAGAGCAATAATTTCTCGCAATAACGCCAAATGCGAATACTCTTTATACAAGTCGATCAACGCATTCAAAAGCGTCTTTTTAAGTTGCAGCTTGCGATAGGACTCAACAAACTGGGCCAGCGCTTCCGGCAAGTATCGATCATCAATTTCGGGCACACGTTTTAACGTTGCAACCGAGTTCGCGTAATCTTGATCAACATAATATAGCTTTGCCTGCAGCAACAATGCCCTGGCACAGCGTTTGTCATATCGTTCAGCATTACGCAACCAACGTCTCGCCTGCTGCCAATCATTATGCGCCATAGCCTCTTCGGCAATCTCACAACTATACTGCGCCTGCCGCTCGCGCCAGAGATCGGTTTTTGCCGAAAACTTACGCGTGGTTAACTGATCCGCCACATCAATGGCCGACAGCCACTCGCGCATATCCTGATAGACTTCCAGAAGATTTTTTAATGCCTTATCACGCAACTGCTTGCTGGCACCATTTTGCGCGGCCAACTCTTTGAATAGGGATTCCGCCCGATCCAGAAGACCTGAGCGCATGTAATCAACAGCAAGCTCCATCTGCGCTTCCAATGATTGCTTTTTGGAAAGGCTTGGACGTGCCAATAAGTTCTGATGCACCCGGATTGCCCGATCCACTTCACCACGACGTCGAAGCAAATTGCCCAGAGCCAAATGCGTTTCCAAAGTATCGGCATTGACTTCCAGGGCTGAAATAAAAGTGTCGATAGCCGCATCAGGCTGATCATTAAGAAGCTGAGTTAAACCTTGGTAATAACGTTTTTGCGGCCAATGGTATGCGGCGATCTTGGCTGACAAGCGTTTCATTTTTTTACGCTGGTAATAGCGGCCAAACTGAAAACCCGCAGCGATACCGATCAAAATTAAAATGAACAGCCCCAAATCCTGCACGAGTTATCCCTTAGCCTGGCTCTGCTTTAATAAGGCCACTTCTTTCTGCGCTTTTCTAAGTGCATTACTTTTACGCCACCCTTTAGCCTGATCAGCGAAAAAACTGGTTAAAAAACCCAACATAAGCCCAAGACTCAAAAACACAGCTAGGTAGGAGCCCAAACTCAGCTCAGGCAATGGTATGCCCAACATCTGAGGCGCCACATCGCCGGGATTTTCAACGGCAACAAAGCCTCCCAACAAAAGCATGGCGATGCACCATAAAACCATCAAGAAAGCCCGGATCATTTTGATCAGTTTTCTTATCATCTATCCCCTCACAGAACTGGAATCAAATGCCCTATTAGCCAGAGCCATTATTTGCTGACAAACCTGCTCAATACTCAATTCTGTTGAGTCAATCGTCACCGCATCGACCGCCGGCTTTAACGGAGCAACTGCGCGATTTGCATCCTGATAATCTCTTTGTTCAATGTCGGACAAAATCTTCTTGTAATCGACATCCTTCGCACCAGACTCTTCCAATTGTAGAACGCGCCTTTTAGCTCGCTCTGCAGCAGTTGCCGTTAGAAAGACTTTAACTTGGGCATTGGGAAAAACAACCGTTCCCATGTCTCGACCATCTGCCACTAACCCTTGCGCCATAGCAAAAGCTCTCTGTCGCTCTAATAGGGCATCACGCACCGAGTTATGTGCCGCAACCTTGGATGCAGCCATTCCAATTCGTTCTTGTCGAATGGCTTGAGTAACGTCCTCACCACCCAACAAAATAACCAACTCTTGCTGCTGGATAATAAATTCAACATCCAGGTTCGCTGCGATAACCGCCACCTCGACTTCGTTCCCAAGATCAACACCTGCACCCAACGCGGCTAAACCCGTGAGTCGATATAGAGAACCACTATCGAGTATATGAAACCCTGTCCGCTCTGCGACCAATCTGGCGATAGTGCCTTTTCCAGCACCACTGGGACCATCAATTGTAATAACTGGATGCATCATAAACCTTGAATTGATTGGCTAATTTGCAGACAAACTTCCGCTGGAACAGTCGCCTGAGTAATAGGTCTTCCGACCACGATGTAGTCACTGCCGGATTGAATCGCCTGCTCTGGAGTCATGATTCGTTTCTGATCACCAATATCAGCACCCTGAGGTCGAATTCCTGGAGTGATACAAAGAAAATCCATGCCACAATGCGCCTTTATCAGCTCCAATTCCTGAGCAGAACAAACCACGCCATCCAACCCCGATTGCTTAGCCAACATAGACAAACGCTTTACCTGATCACGCGGTTCGATAGTTAATCCCACACCAGCCAAATCGCTTGCATCCATGCTTGTCAGCACTGTCACCGCAATAAGCAGGGGCTTATGAGTGGATTGTTCGATTGCTTCCCTGGCAGCAAGCATCATTCTTTCACCGCCAGAAGCATGGACATTGACCATCCAGACACCCAACTCCGCCGCAGCTTTAACCGCTTTCGCAACCGTATTGGGGATATCGTGGAATTTCAGATCCAAAAAAATATCGAACCCCTTCCCTTGCAGCTTTTCCACCAGTTGAGGACCACAGGAAACAAAGAGCTCTTTTCCCACCTTTAAGCGGCAGGTACTTGGATCAAGTTGATCGACTAATTGAAGACAGGACTTTTCGCAATCGAAGTCTAGAGCTACCAATAATCGGGAGCCATGAGAAAGGTTTGTCATAGATATCTCTGAACACATTTAAACTGTTGTATAGCCATAAATGACTAAATAACGACTGCCAGAAGCCCCGGCAATCGTTTCAGAGAGTTTAGCATTTATCTTTCTCGGACAATACCGTGAAAGAAACCACAGAAGTAGACTAAAGAGTGATCAACGCTCGATTCTTTTTAATAGTCGACTCACCAATACCCTTCACTTCAGTAAGCTGATCAATAGACGTGAACTTACCATTCGCTTCTCGCCACTCTACGATCGCCTGAGCCTTTTTGAGACCAATCCCCTTAAGCGAAGCAGCAAGTGTTTCTGCATCCGCTTTATTAATGCTGACTTTTTGGATTGAAATCTCAGCAGGAGAGCTGCTCTTGGGTTTACCTGCAGCCAAAGCATCTGAACCAGCAAATAATAATAGAGCAACGGAAAATGCCGTTAGCGTTTGCAGCAGTTTTTTTGAGATTTGAAAAAATGAAAAGTTTGATTTGAAATTATCCATAATTGTTTCCTTTTTATTTATTATTTATCCCACTGACATATCCGATGCCAGTGAGATAATTCTGTCATAAAAAAGAAACGGATAAAAAGACGAATACATTAATTCGTCTTGTGAGATTTATCCTACAAATTTACTTAAGCAGCTTGGAAAGGTCCTTCGCATCCCAGTGAGGGAAATGCTTGCGAATTAACGCATTCAGCTCCACTTCAAATTCAGAATACTGACCCGCCGTATAGGATGCTTCTTCAAGCGCCTCTGTCACCATGCCCGCACCAACCGTGATATTGGTTAAGCGATCGATAACAATAAAGGCGCCCGTTGCACGGTTTTTCTCGTAAACATCAACAGCGACATCTTGCTCAAGCTGAGCATTGGCAACAGCAATATCATTCAACTGCATATTACTGACCGACGAATGTTCGAAGGTATTTACGTCAATTCGATAATCAATCTGTTCAAATACTCCGGGGGTCACTTTACTGGCGAACTTAAAGAAGTATTGCTTTCCAGGCTGCATTGGATCTTCCGACATCCACACAATGTTTGCCTTAACATGATTCGTCAGTGAAACTTTATCATTCACATGCACAATCATATCGCCACGACTGATATCCACTTCATTTTCTGTGGTTAAGGTAACAGCTTGCCCAACAAAGGCGTTTTCCAAATTGCCATCATAAGTAACAATTTCTTTAATTTTGCTGGTTTTTCCTGAAGGCAATACCTTAATCTCATCGCCAACACTGACAACACCAGATGCCACCGTACCGCAGAAACCGCGGAAATTCAGATGAGGCCGATTCACATACTGCACAGGGAAGCGAAAATCGGTTACATTTTTGTCGCCGGCAATCTCGACGCTTTCCAAAATTTCCATCAGAGACTGGCCTTGGTACCAAGGCATATTTTCACTTTTGTTCACAACATTGTCGCCATCCAAGGCAGAAATAGGAACGAAGTACACGTCTTTTTGATTTAAGGTTTCAGACAGTTGCTGATAGTCATTTTTGATAGACTCAAATTTGGCTTCATCAAAATTCACCAAATCCATTTTATTAATCGCAACAACAATATGACGAATACCCAACAACGAGGTGATAAATGAATGACGACGAGTTTGTGTCATAACACCATGTCGAGCATCAATCAAAATAATCGCTAAATCACTGGTCGATGCTCCGGTCGCCATATTTCGCGTGTACTGCTCATGCCCAGGGGTATCGGCAATAATAAATTTACGCTTTGAGGTGGAAAAATAACGATAGGCAACATCAATAGTAATGCCCTGCTCACGCTCAGCTTGCAAACCGTCAACCAACAAAGCCAAATCCACTTTTTCACCGGTTGTACCGTGCTTAGCGGAATCGGATTCAATCGCCTGCAACTGGTCTTCATAAATCATTTTTGAATCGTGCAGCAAACGGCCAATCAATGTTGACTTACCATCATCCACACTACCGCAGGTCAAAAAACGTAACAATTCCTTCTGCTCATGTTCTGCCAAATAGGCATCAATATCTTTTTCGATCAGTTCTGATTGATGAGACATAATTAAATTCTTTTCGTTAGTAAACTCTTTCGAATCTTCTTGTTAACACTCGCTTCAGTTTTTGAAAGAGCAAGTGAAGATAAAATCTCGTATTTAGGAGTGTGGTGGCGCAGATCTGATTAGGCGAATTTCGTTGAACAAGTGGAGTTAATTCCAGTATAAATGAGCATTCCGAAACGAAATTCAACGCCATCAGAGCAAGTAAACCAACTCCTAGAAGTAACCTTCTTGCTTCTTCTTCTCCATCGACCCCGCACTATCATGATCGATAACACGCCCCTGACGCTCAGAGGTTTTGGTCAACAGCATTTCCTGAATAATTTCTGGCAAGGTTGTCGCTTCGGATTCCACCGCACCTGTTAACGGGTAACAGCCAAGTGTTCTGAAACGCACCATTTTTTCCTGAATTTCTTCACCTTCTTCGATAGGCATACGGTCATCATCGACCATAATAAGCACGCCATCGCGCTCAACAACCGGGCGTTTGTCCGCAAAATATAAAGGAACAATAGGAATACTTTCCAAGTGAATATATTGCCAGATATCTAATTCGGTCCAGTTAGAAAGCGGAAATACTCGGATGCTCTCCCCTTTGTCCACTTTACTGTTGTATAGATTCCACAACTCTGGACGTTGGTTTTTTGGGTCCCAGCGGTGATTTTTATCACGGAAAGAATACACGCGCTCTTTTGCTCGTGATTTTTCTTCATCCCGACGAGCGCCACCAAAAGCAGCATCAAAACCGTATTTGTCTAACGCCTGTTTAAGGGATTGGGTTTTCATAATATCCGTATGCTTGGCACTACCATGTACAAATGGGCTAATACCCTGAGCTACACCTTCCTGGTTGATATGTACAATCAGATCCCATCCCAGATCACGAATTCTCTGCTCACGGAACTCGATCATCTCTTTAAATTTCCAGGTAGTATCAACATGCATTAGCGGAAATGGTGGTTTACCAGGGGCAAAGGCTTTCATTGCCAAGTGCATCATTACCGCGGAATCTTTACCTATGGAGTAAAGCATTACGGGGTTATCAAACTCTGCAGCTACTTCACGGATAATGTGAATGCTCTCAGCTTCCAGCTGCTTTAGATGAGTCATTGAATACTCATTTGTCATATTCAAACCAACCTGTCATTTTGTGTTAAACAATCCGTTTGCGACCTTTGTAAGGACACAAACGGGCGGCATTATATTCGGGATTTACTCAAATGCTAAGAAATGTTGACTTCTAAGCTTATTCCAACTGATTTGGCTAGCTCGGTAAAATTAGGGAACGAAGTAGCAACATTTGCACAGTTATTCACCGTGATCGGTGCATTGGCTCGCAGTGCGGCTACGGTAAACGACATAGCTATTCTGTGATCATGGAAACTTTCCACTGTCCCGCCATTCATTTCACCACCAGTCACCACAATACCATCAGGTGTTGGCTCACACTGAATACCCAAAGTAGTTAAACCGTCGGCCATAGCCTGAATACGATCTGTTTCTTTTACTCGCAGCTCTTCGGCACCAGTTAACACCGTTTTACCTTCTGCACAGGCTGCTGCGACAAATAATGCTGGAAATTCATCAATCGCCAAAGGTACTTGATCTTCAGGAATGTTGATGCCTTTTAACGGCGCATATTGCACGCGGATATCGGCAACCGGTTCTCCACCAACCTCACGCTCGTTACTGAGTGTTATGTCCGCACCCATTAAGCGCAAGATATTAATAACTCCAATACGAGTAGGGTTAATACCTACGTGAGTCAATGTAATATCCGAACCTGGCGCAATGGCAGCGGCCACCATAAAAAATGTTGCAGAAGATATATCTGCCGGAATATCAATATTGGTTGCGGTCAATTTACCACCGGAGGTAAGCGAAATTGTATCGCCTTCACGTTTAACATCGTAACCAAAACCTCGAAGCATTCTTTCGGTATGATCACGCGTTGGCGCTGGCTCAGAAACTTTTGTTTCACCATCTGCATAAAGCCCCGCCAACAAAATACAGGATTTTACTTGAGCACTGGCCATAGGCATCTGGTAATCAATCGCTTTAATTGCAGAACCGCGTTTTATTTTTAACGGGGGGCGACCATTTTCTTCTGTTTCAACAATTACCCCCATTTCTCTCAGAGGGTTAGCCACACGATTCATTGGGCGATTGCTTAAAGAAATATCTCCAGTTAGCTCTGCATCAAAATCCTGCCCAGCCAAAATGCCAGCCAACAAACGCATAGATGTGCCTGAATTACCGACATAAAGTGCACCGGCAGGTTTTTCCAAACCTTTGAGTCCAACACCATTAATGGTAACGCGCCCTTCAACCGGACCTTCTATCACCACACCCATATCACGAAATGCCTGCAACGTTGCAAGCGCATCCTCACCTTCCAGAAAGCCTTCGACGTGGGTCACACCTTCCGCAAGAGAACCAAGCATAATGGATCGATGGGAAATGGATTTATCTCCAGGCACACGAATTTGCCCTTTAACACTGCCGCCCGGGGCGACTTTATATATTATATTTTTTTCACTCATTGTCTTGCTGTATGCCTGATTCGATAACATTTTTGTAAAACGATCCCGCGCCACTTTGGCACGAGTAAAAACACCTGTAATTTCTTTCTCATTCTCTTCCGCAATATACGACCTGAGACGCTGTAAGTTTGCCGTAAAAAGATCGATAGAATCTAGGACTGACTTTTTATTGGCGAGCATGATATCCCGCCACATAATCGCATCGCTTGAAGCAATTCGGGTAAAGTCTCGAAAACCACCCGCGGCATAACGAAATATATTTTCGTTCTGACTGTCATGCGCCAGAGTATCCACCAAAGAAAAAGCAATAACATGAGGTAGATGACTGGTTGCCGCCAATATCGCGTCATGATCATCCACCCCCATAGTCAATACTTCAGCACCCACCTTAAGCCAAAGATCACGGGTTAATTCAACGGCGTATTGCGTATTCCCTGCGTGAGGAGTCAGTATGACCCTGTGCTGTTCGTACAACTCAGGATTTGAAGCTTCCACACCGCTTTGTTCTGAACCCGCAATAGGATGCCCTAAAACAATATTTGGCATCTCCTGGCCAAAGACATCGATAACGTTATCCCGAACAGAACCTTTAACACTGGCACCATCGGTGATCACCACATCATCAGAAACTTTACCCTTTAAATCTTGCAGTATTCTTTTTACGGATAACGTTGGCACAGCGATAAATATCAAGTCACCTTTACCCAACGGTGGCGTAATTTTATCGATACTCAAATACGCACTGTCAACGACATCAAGTTGCACCGCCTTTTGACAAACGGACTCTCTGCGGGCAAGACCAATGACTTGATTGCATAAATTTCTTTTTTTTGCAGCCGCTGCAAGGCTGCCGCCAATTAACCCAAGACCAATGACAACAAGGCGATTTATGTGCGGTGTTGTTAAATTCATAATGTTTGTATGTAAGCGTGAAATTAGCTTATGCGACCCTGAGATCTAAGATAGGAAATAATGTGCTCAACCGAATCCCGTACCGACAATACACTGGTATCTAGTACTAACTCTGCGGCTTCTGGCTCTTCGTAGGGTGAATCAATTCCAGTAAACTGCTTTATCACTCCTTCCCTCGCTTTTTGGTATAAACCTTTCGGGTCTCGTTCTTCACACACCGCTAACGGCGTACTCACGTAGACCTCAATAAATTCACCCTCAGGGAAAAAATCTCTGGCAATTTGTCGATCAGAACGAAATGGAGAAATAAAAGCACTTAAAACAATTAAACCCGCATCGACAAATAAACGAGAAACCTCGCCAACCCGACGGATATTTTCCACTCTATCCTCGTCACTAAAACCTAAATCCTTATTCAAACCATGGCGAACGTTATCACCATCAAGTAAATACGTTCTTTGCTGAAGCTTATGTAATTCCAACTCCAGAGCATTCGCAATTGTGGACTTTCCAGAACCACTCAACCCGGTAAACCACAAAAGGCATGGCCGTTGAGCATTGAGCTCAGCATGCATCTCTTTAGTGACACTATGATTATGCCAGACAATATTATTCATGAATTACAGAACGCCTATAGGATAAGAGCCCAAGATTTTTATATCAGATGCGTTAGCACTTACCTCAGCCAAAGCGCTTTTTACCTGTTCGTCATCCGCATGCCCTTTAAAGTCGATAAAGAACACGTAATTCCAGGTTCCACTTGCGGATGGGCGTGTTTCCACGCGAGTTAAATCAATGTTGTGCTGATGGAAAGGTTCGAGCAAATGGTACAACGCACCCGGCTCATTACGAGTCGATACGACAATCGATGTTTTATCAGCATTACTCGGCCCAACACCTTCAGTGCCAATAATTAAGAAACGAGTGGAGTTGTCGGGTTGGTCTTCGATATTTTGTGCGTAACTGGTAAGGCCATACAACTCTGCCGCCATTTGCCCGGCAATAGCTGCAGAATTCCATTCGCCTTTTACCCGTCTCGCCGCTTCAGCATTACTGCTTACCGCAACACGTTCTGCTTTTGGAAAATGAGAGTCCAGCCATTTTCGGCATTGCCCCAAGGATTGGGAGTGAGAGTAAATGCGGGAGATGCTATCAGTTTTGGTTACATCAGACACAAGCAAGTGGTGATGAATACGCAACACCACTTCGCCACAAATTTTGACGTTACTGTTTACAAAATTGTCTAAAGTATGGGAGACCACACCCTCGGAAGAATTTTCCACCGGCACCACACCATATTGTGCAGCACCAGATTCCACCTCACGAAACACTTCATCAATAGCGGATAAAGCGACAGCTACTGCCGAGTGACCAAAATGTTTTAATGCTGCCTGCTGAGTGTATGTGCCTTCCGGCCCTAAATAGGCAACCTTAATTGGGTTTTCCAAGGCCAGGCATGCGGACATAATTTCCCGAAACAACCGCGCAAATTCTTCATCACTTAAGGGCCCCTGATTTCGCTCCATCGCTTTACGCAAAACCTGGGCTTCACGTTCCGGGCGATAAAAATTAATCGGCTGGCCGCCCGACTCACGCTTTTTAACTTCAGCGACTTTTATTGCACATTGTGCCCTGGCACTAATGAGATCTCCGATTTGCTGATCAATTTCATCAATTTGATCACGCAATGAAACAAGAGAAATATTGTCGTTTTGGTCTGTCACAGTAGTCCCACAAGAGAATTAATTAATCTTCGACTGGTGCATCACCGTCGTCGCCATCTTCACTTTCTTCTGGCTCTTCGATGCGCTCAATACCAACAATATGCTCGCCTTCTCTTACTTTAATCAGACGAACGCCTTGCGTATTTCTGCTCAATACCGAAACCTCTTCCACACGAGTTCGAACCAGTGTTCCCTGATCAGAAATCATCATAATTTCTTCACCATCAAGGACTTGCACTGCGCCAACTAAAGCACCGTTTCGTTCAGAACACTGCATAGCGATAACCCCTTGAGATCCACGACCTTTAGTGGGGAAATCAACAACATCAGTACGTTTACCGTAACCATTTTCACTGACAGTCAATACCTTGCCATTTTCGACGGGCACAACCATCGAAATCACTTTTTGATCTTCATTCAACCGAATACCGCGTACTCCTCGCGAGGCTCGCCCCATCGAACGAACTTGCTCTTCCGCAAAGCGCGCTGCTTTACCAGAAGAAGAGAAGAGCACAATATCCTGCTTACCATCGGTTACGGCAGTACCAACCAAGTGATCCCCGTCAACCAACTCAATGGCACGCAGCCCTGAACTTCTTGGGCGGGAAAACTGGGACAATGGCGTTTTCTTCACAGTACCCTGAGAAGTTGCCATGAAAATAAAGTGTTGATCATCAAATTCTTTTACCGGAAGAATAGAGGTAATACGCTCACCCTCTTCCAGCTGTAATAAGTTGACGATAGGCCGTCCACGAGACTGCCTTCCCGCAACAGGAATCTGATATACCTTAAGCCAATACACCTTACCGGCATTGGTAAAGCACAAGATATAGTCGTGGGTATTGGCAATCAGAAGATGTTCAACAAAATCTTCATCTTTGACCGAGGTTGCAGCTTTACCCATTCCGCCTCGACGCTGTGCCTGGTAGGCATCTAACGGCTGGGTTTTGGCGTAACCGCCATGGGAGATCGTCACCACTCGGTCTTCTTCGTTGATTAAATCTTCAACGGTTAAATCCTGCATGGACTCTTGAATATCTGTACGTCGCTCGTCGCCGTAGGCTTCAACAACCTCTTCCAACTCACCACGGATTACGGACATAAGACGGGAGGTATGGCCTAAGATATCGAGAAAATCGGCGATTTGTGCGAGCTTTTCTTCGTACTCAGCCAATAATTTATCGTGCTCCATCCCGGTGAGGCGGTGTAGTCGCAAATCAAGAATGGCTTGAACCTGAACAGGCGACAAGTAGTACTGCCCACCATCTTGCAAACCGAATTCAGGGCCAATATCATCGGGTCGACAGGCGTCGGCGCCAGCCCTTTCCAGGAACTGACTGACAGCACCGACAGGCCAACCGCGAGACAACAACGCCTCTTTTGCTTCTGCAGGTGTTGGTGATGCTTTAATCACAGCAATCACCTCATCAATATTGGCAATGGCAACCGCTTGGCCTTCCAATACATGGCCTCGCTCACGAGCCTTGCGCAATAGATAAACAGTACGGCGAGTCACCACTTCCTGGCGATGCTGAACAAAGTACTCCAGTAATTGCTTCAGATTAAGTAGCTTCGGCTGACCATCCACCAATGCCACAACATTGATGCCGAAAACACTTTGTAACTGGGTTTGTGCGTATAGGTTGTTGAGCACCACATCGCCTTGCTCACCACGCTTCAATTCGATAACAACACGCAAACCATCTTTATCCGATTCGTCTCGGATCTCAGAAATACCCTCGATTTTCTTTTCTTTTACCAGCTCAGCAATTTTTTCAATTAATCGAGCCTTGTTAACCTGATAGGGGATTTCGTTAATAATAATGGTGTCACGGTGGGTTTTCTCATCGGTCTCAATATCGGCCTTTGCTCGAACGTAAATTCGTCCGCGGCCAGTGCGATAGGCCTGAAGAATACCTGCACGACCATTAATAATCCCCCCGGTGGGGAAATCAGGGCCTGGGATCACCTCGATCAACTCATCAATGGTTATCGCCGGATTATCGATGAGAGTAATACAACCTTTTACAACTTCTCGCAGGTTGTGAGGGGGAATATTGGTCGCCATCCCCACAGCGATCCCCGAAGAACCATTAACCAACAGATTAGGAACCCGCGTTGGCAACACTTCAGGAATCAGCTCTGTACCGTCATAGTTAGGTACAAAATCAACGGTTTCCTTATCCAAATCCGCGAGAAGATCGTGAGCAATCTTCTCCATCCGAATTTCGGTATAACGCATGGCCGCTGCACCATCACCGTCAATAGAACCGAAGTTTCCTTGACCATCCACCAAGGTATAGCGAAGTGAGAAAGGCTGAGCCATACGAACAATCGTATCGTAAACAGCAGAATCGCCGTGCGGATGGTATTTACCGATTACGTCCCCCACTACACGGGCAGACTTTTTGTACGGCTTATTCCAATCATTGTTGAGTTCACTCATAGCGAATAAAACTCGACGATGCACAGGCTTTAAACCGTCTCTGACATCGGGGAGAGCCCGCCCAACGATTACGCTCATCGCATAATCAAGGTAGGACTGTTTGAGCTCGTCTTCGATATTTACTGGATAAATTTCTTTTGCTATGTCGCCCATAAGATCAAGGCAATCCTTATTTTTCGGTCAAGGTGATGTAAAACAAAATTACGGGTAGCATCGAAACAACAGCCAGTTAGACCCCCAAGGCCGCTTTTCGACAAACAGCGAATCATACCACAAAAAAGACATAGGCTTTGGCTTGAAAAAGAACAAATTTATCAATTAGATAGCGATACTTTGTAATTCCGACTCTGCCCCCCTCTGCAAGGCGGTATTGCTGGGACTTATAAGCGGGTATACTCGCGCATTAAACCGTCACAGACATAAAAAGGTACAGACTCTCCAGATGGAATCCAGGCAAATTGTTCAACTTATCATCAGTCCACGCTGGATTGTGCCAATCGTCCCTCGCGGCAGAATCATAGAGGGCTGTAGCCTCATTGTTGATCAAGGGGTTATTCAATCAATCTGCCCCACCCATGAAGTTGAAAAAAAATATCAAGCCAAAGAGCATATAGAACTCAAAGGCCACGCATTGCTTCCAGGTCTAATTAATGTGCATGGCCACCTAGCTATGAGCCTATTGCGTGGCTATGCCGATGATCTGGCACTGGAACCCTGGCTGCAAGACCATATATGGCCAGCAGAGAAACAGTGGGTAAGTGAAGAATTTGTTCGCGACGGCACACAACTGGCCATTGCAGAAATGCTATCCAGTGGCACCACCTGTTTCTCAGACATGTATTTTTTCCCGGAAGAAGCCGCTGCGGTTACTAAAGAAATGGGGATGCGAGCGCAATTCTGCTTTCCAATTCTGGATTTCCCTTCAAACTGGGCGCAAACAGCTGACGACTATATTCACAAGGGGTTGAAACTCCATGATGATTACCGAAGTAACGACCTGATTAACGTTGGCTTTGGCCCCCATGCTCCCTACTCCGTTTCCGATGAAGCATTATCACGTGTCGCAGTTTGTGCGGAGGAACTACAAGCTCCGATTCAAATTCATCTTCACGAAACCGCCCATGAAATAAACGAGTCAGTCGAACGCTATGGCAAGCGCCCTATTGAGAGGATATATGACTTGGGACTGCTGACACCAAATACCCAATGTGTTCACTTCACCCAAAGCAACGAACAAGACATCGAACTATTAAAGGCCTCAGGCAGTCACATAATCCATTGCCCAGAGTCCAACCTGAAACTCAACAATGGTATTTGCTCAACCCAACAACTTATCGATGCGGAAATTAATGTCTGCCTGGGAACCGACGGCGCTGCCAGTAACAACGATCTCGATCTATTTGGAGAAATGCGCACTACTGCACTTATCGGTAAACTACAAGCAAACAACCCTTCTGCTGTGGACGCAACAACAGTACTGGAAATGGCCACTATCAACGGTGCCAAAGCCTTAGGCATGGAATCGCTGATTGGATCACTGACTCCAGGTAAACAAGCGGATATGATCGCGGTAGACATGTCAGCCATAAACACTTTGCCCATGTACAACATACTTAGTCAGTTGGTATATGCAGCCAAAAGTACTCAAGTTAGCCACACCTGGGTTGCAGGTAAATTGCTATATCAAAATACCGGTTTTAGTAAGATATCTAAAGCCGGTCTGCGCGAAAAAGCCCAACTCTGGCATAGCAGAATTAACCGGAAATAAGTTCCCACGACCAAGACAACATCTGATATGAGCCAGGAAAAAGTACTTAACGTCGACCCATCAGAGATCAGCAAGTTTGAGCGTATGGCCAATCGCTGGTGGGATTTAAATGGCGAATTTAAACCTCTGCACGAAATCAACCCAATTCGGGCCAATTACGTTGATGCCAGATCACCAGTAGCCGAGCAGAGACTGGTCGATATTGGCTGTGGCGGTGGCATTTTTTGCGAAGCCATGGCACAACGCGGCGCAATGGTAACAGGCATTGATATGGGGGCCGCCCCATTGGAAGTGGCCAAATTGCACAGCCTTGAATCTGGCGTGACGGTCGATTATCAACAAAAAACCGTTGAACAATTAGCCGAAGAACAACCAGAGAGCTTCAATATAGTGACCTGTCTGGAGATGCTGGAACACGTTCCAGACCCTGCTCAAGTCGTATACGCCTGCGCCCAACTGGCAAAACCAGGCGCACACCTGTTTTTCTCCACCATCAACAGAAATATTAAATCCTATGGTATGGCGGTTGTTGGAGCGGAATACCTGCTGAAGCTACTCCCCAAAGGAACCCATGAATATAAAAAATTTATTCGCCCTTCTGAGCTTGCGTCTTGGGTAAGGCTAGCAGGCCTCGAGCTTCACGATGTATCCGGCATTACCTATAACCCTTTAACAAAACGTTACCGGCTAAACCCAGATGACGTGGACGTGAATTATCTTATTCATGTAAGAAAGCCGTTATAAAATTCCCCAAAAACGACACGATAAAGCTTATGAGTTTGCGAGCCGTATTTTTTGACCTCGACGGAACACTTCTGGACACTGCACCTGATCTAGCACACGCACTCAATCGTTTGCTACATCAAAAAGGCATAGACGTTCTGCCAGTGGAAAAGATTACTGAAATCGTTTCTGATGGTGCCAACGCCATGCTCAAACTGGCATTTAATGTCACACCCAAAGACGAAAATTTTGCCGAACTGCGCCAGCAACTACTCGATTTATATCTGGAAGATCTTTCGACCCATACCCGCCCTTATCCAGGAATAGAAGAGCTGATCTCAGAATTAACCTATAGCAATATTGATTGGGGCATTGTAACCAACAAACCATGGGCATATACCGAACCGTTAATAGAAAGGTTCGATTTTGCCAGTCGCCCACGCACTATCGTCTGCCCGGATCATGTTCGCCACAAAAAGCCAGCGCCAGACTCGCTATTACTGGCCTGCGAACAGAGCGGATGTCAGCCATCAGAGGCCATTTATATTGGCGACCATTTACGTGATATCGAATGTGGCACCAATGCCGGAACCAGTACAATTTCAGTCGGTTACGGCTATATAAGTAATGAACAAGACCATACACGCTGGGGGGCAACACACAGTGTTGAGCACGCCAGCCAGCTATGGCCAATAATAAATAAATATGTGCAAGCAAGTTGAGGAATGCTCAGTGACCACCACCATTGACTCTGAATTTTTAACCCAATATCAGGCCAAAAAAGATCTACTCAAGGGCAAAAACATCATAGTAACTGGTGCTGGCGACGGTATCGGCCGAGCAGCAGCCCTGACATATGCCAAATACGGTGCAACCGTCATACTCATTGGTCGCACACTCTCCAAGCTGGAATCAGTTTACGATGAAATTGAAGCAGCAGGTGGTGCCCAGCCAGCTATTTTCCCGATGAACTTCGAAGGTGCTACCGCGCATGACTATGACGCCCTGCGAGATGCCATAGAAAATGAAATTGGTGTACTAGACGGCATATTGCACAACGCGAGCGAACTGGGTGCAAGAACCCCCATCGCCAACTACAAAGTTGAAGAGTGGGAAAAAATACTGCATGTAAATGTCACCGCTCCTTTTATGATGACAAAATCTCTCCTGCCATTACTGGAGAAATCCCAAGACGCGAGCATCATATTTACTGGATCCAGTGTTGGCTTAAAAGGAAAAGCCTACTGGGGAGCCTACGCCGTATCAAAGGCGGCAATAGAAAACCTGGTTCAGGTACTTGCCGACGAGCTGGACGGAACATCCAATATTCGTGTTAACTCCATTAACCCCGGGGCCACACGAACCAAAATGCGTGCAACAGCCTACCCTGCGGAAGACCCTTCAACAGTGACCACACCAGAAGATATTATGAATAGATATTTATTTTTGATGGGTAAAGACAGTCAGCTTATCAACGGTCAACAGTTCGACGCTCAACCCAGATAACACACGTCAGATCATCGGTGTAGAGGTTGGCTGGGACTGGGGCTTTGCCTCATCAACAGGAGGGGGCAAATCCTTGCTTCCTTCACCTTCAGTGGAAGAAGGCCCAGCACTCTTATTATCTGGCTTCGAAGCCGGCTCTGACGATACCTCACCTTCCACAGTATCTTCATTTGAACTGACCAAGAAGCGACCGACATCCGCAACCGGCTCTTTCGAGTGCCAATGTTTTTTCACCACATTCTTTTGAAATAACACATGGAAATAGGATTCGTCGCGACTGACACCGCTATACCTTAATAATATGAGTAACGTTGCGCGGCGATAATAAGCCTTGGTAAATTCATAGGTATAGATTTCTTGATTATCATCACCTTCAATCACCCTGAAGGGCTCACCCAACTGAGAAACAATCCAGTGCTTAGTCGTCACATTTTCTTGTATGCGATCAAAGAAATCGTCAGATATTTCAGCTTCACTATCCGTAAATTCGGCACGATCAGAAACTGTGCAGCCAGCGATAACGCTGACTACAAAAAAGGAATAAAGCAATGTTTTGACTGGAGACATAACGACTTTATACGCCTCCGAACACGATTACATTCCTTGTTTAATCGGCATAACGTTGGAAGAACCATTCGCCTGTTTTTGTGTGTGACGGTGCAATAGCTCCATCAAACTCACTTCCGAATGGGATAAACCGCTATTGGCAGCGATAGCTTCCAAAGATACGCCCTGGGCTAATAGCTTTTGCGCCTGGGTATAGGAAAAATCGGAGTCGCTGTGTGAAATTTGTTCTTGTTGTTTTTTTAATTCACTGAGACGGTTTTCCAAAGCCACCATACGTTGACCCATTCCCAATGAGCCAGAAGTAATGATGTTGAGCTGTTTCTCAAGCTTTTCCAAGCGCTCCACAGCATCCTCATTCTTACGAGAAGAGTACATTTGTATAAATAGCATTACAAAGCAACCCATAATAGAAAGAAGAGGAACCAAAGAGGCCGGATCAAGATTTACCGTTGGAATCATTAATTAAACACCCTCAAGTTCTGCCCACTCGTCATCCGTGAGCAATTTATCTAGTTCGATAAGAATAAGCAGTTCGTCATTCTTGTGACATACACCCTGTATAAACTTGGCACTTTCTTCATTACCAACATTGGGCGCCGTCTCAATTTCAGACTGGCGCAAGTATACTACCTCTGCCACGCTATCGACCAGTATTCCGACGACATGTTTGTCAGCTTCTATGATAACAATGCGTGTATTGTCTGTAATTTCGCCAGGTTCAATGCCAAACCTATGACGAGTATCTATTACTGTAACGACGTTTCCACGCAGGTTTATAATCCCTAAAACGTAATGCGGCGCACCGGGAACAGGTGCTATTTCGGAGTAACGAAGCACTTCCTGAACCTGCATCACGTTGATTCCATAGGTCTCCCCTGCCAACTTAAAGGTAACCCACTGCAATACGGGGTCATCACTTGCGGCGTTGTTTGCCATATTTCCAGCCATAGAGGAGTCCTCACAACAGTCTCACATTCATTCAGATCAGGGGCGTGTCAAAAATCAGCCACTCTTCTGCAGTTTATATATCATTAATATAGTTAAGAGCAGATTTTATGCCAGCTCCAATAGGGAATTTACCGGGCTATTTGATATAAACAAGGAAGATCAATGGGGCTTTCTGGACTTTTCGGAATCCGATAAAAGCTTACCCATTTGAGGAATATCGATTAAGGCACACATGGCAGATTTCACCGTGCCAGCCAACCATGGACGCTTGGTTCGCTGGGTACGCCAATTAACATCTTCAGTATTTAACGTGATCGGCTGATTGACAGAATCCACCGCCAATCCCCAGGGTAAACCATCAATGGTCATAACATATTTAGCCGTTTTTAAAAAAGAATCGTTGTATTTTTCTGGCATCACAAACAATGCAGTATTGACCGTTTTGATTTGTCCAATGGGTGTCGGCAGGATCCCCATAAACCAGTCAGACTGACCAAAAATTGGCGTCAGCTCATCGGTTAAAGGCTGAATCTGGCCTAACGCAATCAAGGGCACCGCCAATGTTAAGCCTGAAACCTGAAACAACAGCGCATCGAACCGTCCCTGAGCCCACATGGGGCGTCCATTCTCACCCCACTCAAGCATTTGGTTCACATGGTGGAGGTCATCAAGTACCGTTTCCGTTATTTTTTCAACAACCGGTTCAACAACAACTTCTGTTTTAATTTTTGTCTCGACCCGAGGCTTTATTTGCAACGGCCGGGTATTCAGTAGCGCCTGTAATTGCTCACGCTTTTCCCTCTCCAGCTTTTCCTGAACAGGTTTTATCTCAACTTCAGCCTGAGGCTTGGGGGAAACCTTCGGTGCCAACTTGGCAGACGGCACTACCTGCTGAGAACTGATCTCCGCTGGTGGGGTGTGTTCAGCTAACGAAGGTTTCGGAGATAGCTCTTGCGACTGTGCAGCAGGATCATCCTCACGTAATAAATCCGCGAAGTAATCTTCTAACGCTGTTTTTGCACTATCTCCAGACATAAACCATTACCACACCAAATATCATTTATTCCTGCATATATTTATACAACGACTTGTATGCTTCCATCGCTCGCCCCTCTGGATCAAACAAATTGGGCGGCACGCCGGCTTTACTAGCATCCCTTAACTTGGTATCCACCGGAATTTTTCCTGGCCATACAACATTACTATAGTCATTTCTCAGCGTTCTCAAACTGGATACTGAAGCCTGAGTTCGTCGATCAAACATGGTTGGCACCACACAGTACTTCAGTTCTTGCTTGCGAGATTTACCCAGCATAGTCAAGGTATGTAACATTCGATCCAAACCTTTTAAAGCGAGAAACTCCGTTTGTACCGGAATGAGCAATTGATTGCAGGCCGCTAACGCATTGATCATCAACACACCCAATTGCGGGGGGCAGTCAATGATAACCAAGTCAAAACTGTCCTTTATCTGCGCAAGGGTATTCAGCAACACTAGCCCCATGCCATCACCAATAGCTTTACGCTCAAGAGTTGCCAGAGCCATAGAAGCGGGCAATAAACACAAATTGGCATAGGGAGTTGGAGTCAGAATTTGCCCAACAAGTGCTTCAGATAATTGAGAACGCTGCTCGAACAAGGTAAAAACACTGGCTTCGATATTTTCAGGGTTTAACCGAAAATAGCATGTCAGAGAGCCGTGTGGGTCCATATCGACTAACAACACCCGCTTGCCCTGCTCAGTAGCTAACCCACCAAGAGCAACAGTTGTTGTGGTCTTACCCACACCACCTTTCTGATTTGCTACAGTCCAAGTAATCAAAAAACTAACCTACGCGCCTCATAATGGTTTATTGCCGTGCGGTGAAAACCTTCCTATTGATTGACGAATATATAAACAAACTAATAGGTATTGTTGCCGCACCGGCAGAAAAATCTATTCCAATATAAACAGAGGCAAATCTCGCGCCAATTATTTCGACTCTCGATTTTCTTCGCTTTGAAGCCTGGGGGAATCAGGATCACTGGTAAACAACAAACCACCATCCTTTAATTTATACGGCTGAATAGCTTGTTCATCGGCTTCTTCGACCCCATCGCTGGAGGAATCATTCTCTAGCTCTTGGCTAATCTCTGATTCCGATAGCGGTTTTTCCTCTGTTTGCAGAGTATCGACGGACTGTACCTGCGGTGGAGCCAAGGTTTGGGCTACGCGCAATACCACCCGACGATTCCGAGCCTTCCCTTCTTCAGAAGTATTATCGGCCACAGGCTGATGTTCTCCATAGCCAACTGCAGAAAGTCGGTTTTGCGCTACGCCATGACGAGCAAGAAGATTGACAACAGAAACAGAACGCGCAGCTGACAGCGCCCAGTTATCCTGGAACTGTGCATTCTTGATTGGAACATTATCAGTATGCCCAGCAACAGAAATACGATTATCGTAATCAGAGAGAACCTTAGCCACATCCGTAAAAACCTGTTCCGCTTCCTGGCTCGGGTCGGCACTACCGGATGAAAAAATCAGGTTGGCGTTAACATCGATTTCCACCCATTGTTCGTTGCCTTCGACGGTCACTTTGTTGTCTTTTATTAGATCCGCCAATACGTCAGACAATTCTGCTGCCATCTTTTTTAAATCTGCTGCGCGGGAAACCTGTTGAGCATTCTGGCTTTCATTTGGTCTGATACGATCTTCGGTTTTGAAAGTTTCAGACAAGGTTTCGGACAACTGCTGATACTTCTGCTCATTCACTTGGGAGACGGAATACATCACCACAAAAAAGGCAAAGAGCAGAGTAATAAAATCAGAGTAAGAAACTAACCAGCGCTCATGGTTGATTTTGGTCTCAATCGAAGGTCGTTTGATCATTTAAACACCTTTAATACGAAACTGGTCGACTAGTGTAAATAGCCGGAAAGCTTCATTTCGATTGCTTTCGGGTTTTCACCATCTGCGATAGCAATAATACCTTCGATAATAAGCTCTCGATATTGAGATTGATCTTTAATGCACGCTTTTAGTTTATTTGCCACAGGCAGTAAAAATAAGTTGGCAAACGCAACGCCATAAATAGTGGCAACGAAGGCAACGGCGATACCCGCGCCCAGTTCAGACGGTTCGGCTAAATGTCGCATAACATGAATTAGCCCCATCACTGCACCAATGATGCCTATTGTAGGAGCATAACCGCCCATACTTTCGTAAAACTGAACAGCGTCATGATCACGTTGCTCCATAATAATTAAATCTGTTTCCAATACATGGCGAATCACATCCGGTTCACTGCCATCGACTAACAGCTGTAAGCCTTTCCTTGAAAATTTATCCGGCTCCGACTCGGAAATATTTTCTAACCCCAGCAAACCGTCTCTTCGAGCAGATACCGCCCACTTGACGACTTGATCAATACCGACCTGAAATTGACTTCGCGGGGGATGAAATATCCAACGAAACAACGACAGTGCTCGTTTGAGTGAACTATGGGGAGTTTGCAACATTGCAGCACCGACGGTGCCACCAATAACAATAATCGCAGCGGGTCCGTTTGCCAGCGAATGCAGGGTTCCCCCTTCCAGGAAGTTCCCACCAAGCAATGCGGCAAAACCAACAATGACACCAATAACGCTTAAAACATCCATATAAGAATAAATGCCTCTAGACGTCGGAAATCATTTTTTCCGCGATTGAAGACAACGGAATCACAGCATCCGTTAATCGCGCATTTGCAACAGCAGCCGGCATGCCATAAACAACACTGGACGCCTGATCCTGCCCCCAAATATAGGAACCACTCTGTTTTAACAAGCGGGCACCTTCGCATCCGTCGGCTCCCATTCCGGTCAGAACAATACCCAGCACGCTGTTACGGAAAACATTGGCTGCGGAAGCATAAGCAATGTCCACGGATGGTTTGTAATTAACACGTTCATCGCCGGGAACAATTTTTATTGAACTGCCGTTTCGGTCAAACATTAACTGCTTTCCACCGGGAGCGACATACACTTTACCACACTCGATGCGCATGGAATTTTCGGCTTCCACAACTGATAACTGTGATTGCCGATCCAACCGCTCGGAAAATGCCTTGGTAAAGTTCTCCGGCATATGCTGCACAATAACGATAGGTACAGGGAAATTTGCCGGTAGCTTGGTAATAATATCCGTAATAGCGACTGGCCCTCCTGTCGAAGCGCCAATGACAACTATCTTCAGTTTTCCTTTAAACCGAGCCGACGACTTGCTCGGTGCAACAGGTGCAGCATCTGCCCCACCCCGAGATAATGGAGCGGCAGAAGGTGTGGACCTTAACGATGGACGTGTATCAACAGCAGGCTTTGGCCTCACACTCGTCGCGGCAGGCTGAAATGAGCTTCCTTTAAGAAAGGTTAACAATTTTTCGTGGAGCCGTTTTTTTAATCCTTCGGAGCTTTTTGATACCTCCGCAAAATTTTTCGGCATAAAATCCACAGCACCAGCATCCAATGCTTCCAGGGTAATACGCGCGCCCTCATAGGTCATTGAGGACAACATCAATATCGGAATTTTCCGTTTAGCCATAATGGCACGAACAGCAGATACACCATCCATAAATGGCATTTCGTAGTCCATGGTAATAATATCGGGACGTAACTCTTCCTCAAGCTCAATAGCCTCCTGTCCATTTGATGCAATACCGACGACTTGTAAATCCTGATGTTCACTGATGATTTCTTTCAAGCGCATTTGAAAGAAACTAGAATCATCTACGACAAGAACTTTGTAGGGCACGACCCCTCCGATTTATTATCATTCATGCGCAGAGACTTAATGTATTTAAGCCGCTCCGGCGTAACGTTTTAACATACTGGGGACATCCAATATCAACGCGATGGTACCGTCTCCGGTAATAGTTGCACCCGCCATACCTGGAGTACCATGCAACATTTTTCCCAAAGGCTTAATTACCACTTCTTCCTGGCCAATTAATTGGTCAACCACAAAACCAACACGCTGAGTACCCACAGTGACAATCACTACATGTCCTTCTTTCGGATCAGAATGTGAATAGCCGTTGCGAATCAACCAGCGTTTAAGATGGAAAATTGGAATTGCCTTTTCTCGAATAGTGATGCATTCCTGACCATCCACGATATTGGTACGGGTAAGGTCCATATGGAAAATTTCATTGACACTGACCAGAGGCAAAGCAAAGGCTTGCTCACCAACCATAATCATCAGAGTTGGCATAATGGCCAAAGTCAACGGCACTTTAATCACAATTTTTGTGCCTTCACCCAATTTGGATTCGATATCGATCGAACCGTTAAGCTGAGTGATTTTTGTTTTAACCACATCCATGCCAACACCACGGCCAGACACGTCAGAAATTTCTTTTTTGGTGGAGAAGCCTGGTGCAAAAATTAAATTAAATGCCTCACTATCCGAAAGACGTTGTGCTGCATCCGTATCCAATATGCCTTTTTCCACGGCAATACTGCGCAAACGGTCCGCATCCATACCACCACCGTCATCACTGATAGAAAGCAAGATATGATCTCCTTCCTGCTCTGCAGCAAGAATCACCTTTCCAACTCTGGGCTTACCTTTTGCCTCTCTATCAGAAGGCAACTCAATACCATGATCTACCGAATTTCTTACCAAGTGAACCAGCGGGTCAGCCAAAGCTTCCACCAAGTTTTTATCAAGATCCGTTTCTTCACCAAGTAATTCCAAGTTAATTTCTTTCTTCAGATTTCTCGCCAAGTCACGAACAACTCGTGGGAAACGACCGAACACTTTTTTAATTGGCTGCATTCGGGTTTTCATTACAGACGATTGCAAATCTGCTGTGACCACATCCAAATTAGCAACCGCTTTCTGCATTTGTTCGTCTGAGGATTCATTCCCTAACCGTACCAGACGGTTACGTACTAACACCAACTCCCCAACCATATTCATGATGTCGTCCAGACGTTGAGTATCAACCCGAACGGTGGTTTCACCACTGACAGGAGACGCTCCACCACCCCCACCACCGGCATTGTTTTCCCGTGGTTTTGGTGCTGCTGGTTTCGCCTGACTGGGTGCAGCAGGTTTTGCCTGAGCTGGCGAGGGTGACGCAGAAGTTTTTTGCGGTTCCACCGAAATTTCTTGAACAGGTTCCGGTTTTCCTGCAATCGTCGGCCCTTTGCCTTTTCCATGCAACTGATCGAGTAGATCTTCAAACTCATCGTCAGAAATTAAATCTGCACTTTTACCTGGAGAAGAAGGCGGTGGAGGTGACGAGGGTTTTGCTGATGTAACGCTTGAACTGCTTTCAGCTTTTGCTCCCGGTGCTCCCGGACCTTTTCCCACACCATGAAGCTGATCCAATAAGTCTTCAAACTCGTCTTCAGAAATCTCCTCTGAAGCTTTACCTACTGAAGGAGAAGGACTCGAAGCCGCCGCTTTCAGCATACCCGGACCTTTACCCTGGCCGTGTAACTTATCCAGAAGCTGCTCAAACTCTTCTTCAGTTATTTCATCCGTGTCCTGCCCGGTTAAAATATCCGCGGCACTGTCTTCTGCAGTTTCCATTGGTGCAGCAGTCTCATCGGTAATTGCATCGAGGAAACCTTCAAACTCATCATCGGTAATATCAATTTGATTGGATGGCGTGTCTACTGCGTTAGCGCCATCAACAGAAACTTCTTCGATATATTCCGTAACAGCGGAATCATCTGCGGTTTCTGATAAATCCTGGCATGAAACCAAACGTTCAAGTGCCGCAATTAACTCCGGCGCTGCGGGTGAAGGTTCTTCCCGACTGGAAACTTGTGCAAACTGAGAATTAACGGTATCCAACGCCTGTAGGACTACGTCCATTAATTCGGCGGTGACTTCCCGCTCACCATTGCGAAGAATATCGAATAAATTTTCCGTAACGTGGCAACAATCGACCATTGCATTGAGTTGCAAAAAACCGGCACCACCTTTTACAGTGTGAAAGCCTCTAAAAATTGCATTGAGAAGATCTCTGTCATCGGGCCTCTGTTCAAGATCGACCAGTTGCTCAGACAATTGTTCAATGATTTCTCCGGCTTCTACAAGGAAATCCTGAAGAATATCTTCGTCATCCCCGAACGCCATTCAATACTCCTCAAAACCCTAAACTAGATAATAAATCGTCAACGTCATCCTGACTTTTCACCACATCCTCTCGTTTTTCTGCATGAATTTGTGGGCCCTCTGCAGTAACGTTATCGGCGGTATCCAGAGCTTCTTGATCATCGCCCGTCAAGCCGGTAACTTTTTCGACCTGATCCGCAATACGCATCAAACTCACCAACTCTTTTTCTACGTCAGTAATCAGTCCGATGACTTTTTTCAACACTTGCCCGGTAAGATCCTGAAACCCTTGCTCGAGAATGATCTCCTGAAGGTTTTGGTTCAACAAACTGGTTCCACCACTTAGCTGCTCCAGAAAGTCATCGACACGGGTATAAAGTTCTTTAAATTCATCCTTGCTCATTTCCCGCCGTCTCAACTTGCTCCAATCTTCCTTTAATTTTTCCGCTTCCAGGCCTAAATTCATGGCGATGGGCGCACAGGCTTCCACTTTATCCATGGTTTGGTCTGCGGCTTTTTGAGTCAGCGAAATAACGTAGTGCAAACGATCAGAAGCATCCCGGATATCCGAATTTTTTTCCGGTGGCTCTTCAAGAACGGCATCGACGTGGAAATTGACAATAGCACTGTGTAATGCTCGGGTAAGTTGACCTACCGAATTAAAAATATGGCTATCTCTTGCTTCGATTAAATCATGAATTAGCTGGGAGGCTTTTTCAAAATTATCGTTTTGCAGCGTATCAACCAGTTGCTTAGCGCATAGCTGAAGCTCAAGTTGAAATTGTTGATTCTCATGAAGAGGAACTTGACTGTCCATCGAATAACCTTAATGGATAATTACCCGTCTACGCGCTCAAATATCTTGTCTATTTTTTCCTTGAGCACCTGAGCAGTGAATGGTTTAACCACGTATCCATTAACGCCAGCCTGGGCGGCTTCAATAATCTGATCTCGTTTCGCTTCTGCGGTCACCATCAAAATCGGAAGCGAAGCCAATTTCGCATCCGCTCGACATTCTTTTAATAAATCAATTCCGGTCATGCCCGGCATATTCCAGTCAGTAACCAGAAAATCAAAGTCGCCGTTTTTTAGCATCGGTAACGCCGTTGAGCCGTCATCGGCCTCTTGGGTGTTGGTAAACCCCAGGTCTCGCAACAGATTTTTTATTATGCGCCTCATCGTCGAGAAATCGTCGACAATCAAGATTTTCATGTTTTTATCCAATGCAACCTCCGCATCCCAATACAGGATTAGAACATCTAAGTAACAGGTATAATTCTCTGTCCCTTCATATCTAGTCTAGTCGGTTGATCTCAGTCAGCCAGTTTTTATGACTTCTTGAGAAGCCGCCAAAACCACTTGCTATAAAGCATGCTGAACTTTTAACCAATGCGACACTTATTTATACAGCCGGCGACTCCCAGTCAGACAATCGGGACTTAAGCCTTAAGGCCGCCTGGCTGTGAATTTGACTCACTCTCGACTCGGACACCCCAAGTACCTGGCCAATCTCTTTTAAATTCAATTCTTGCTCGTAATACAATGACAAGACGAGCTGCTCTCTTTCTGGAAGGTGTCTAATCGCTTCCGCTAGTGCTTTTTGCAGCGCAGCCTTGTGCACAACTTCGGACGGGCCTCGGATTGAAACACCGCTCACGGAAGGTGCAATTTTGGATTCGTCTTCTTCGAAAGTATCTTCGTAACTGAATAGTCGGGTAGAAGCACTGTCCTTCACAATTTCATGATATTCGTCCAGTTCAATTCCCAGCTCTTCCGCAATTTCATAATCTTTGGCGTCACGTCCCAATCGCGATTCGACGGTATTGATTGCCTCGGCAACACGTCGGGCATTGCGATGAACAGAACGCGGTGCCCAATCCCCTCGGCGCATTTCGTCAACAATCGCGCCCCGAATACGAATGCCGGCGTAGGTTTCAAAACTCGCACCTTTACTGCCATCATATTTTTGTGCGGCTTCTAACAACCCAATCATGCCCGCCTGAATCAAGTCTTCAACCTGCACACAAGACGGGACCCTCGCCATCATATGGTGGGCAATGCGCTTCACCAAAAATGCGTAATCCTCAACCTTGACGTTGTTACTTGCGTCCGCTGCCTGTTCGTATGCCATTAAGTTCTCTGCCACGGATACCGACATGCTCGTGCTACTTTCATATCCCGCTCACGTTTGCTGTTTGCGCTTGCAGGAGTTGCTCTATAAAAAATTCCAGGTGTCCTCGTGCTCCGGTTTGTACCGGCCACTGATCAATTTTTTGTGCAATGACTCGAATTGCGGATGCCGCTTTCGCTCTTGGCGCGTATTCCAAAAGGGCTTTGCGTTTTTGTACCGCCTTTCTCACGTTCTCATCAAAAGGAACTGCACCAATATAGTGGAGTGATGCATCCAGAAACCGGTCACACACGGTATTGAGTTTATTAAACAGGTTCATACCTTCCTGGGAGGTACGTGTCATGTTCGCCACCACTCGAAAGCGATACAGGCCGTGCTCTTTATTGAGCAGTTTTATCAATGCATAAGCGTCCGTTATTGACGATGGCTCGTCGCACACGACAACAACGACTTCCTGCGATGCCCGAACAAAGCTCACCACGGTATCGGAAATACCTGCAGCGGTATCCACCACCAATACGTCCATTTGCTCGCTTAATTCGCCAAAAGCATGAATAAGCCCCGCGTGTTCCTGAGGTGACAGTGCGGCCATCTGCTGCACACCTGAGGAAGCAGGAACCACTCGAATGCCACCCGGCCCCTGCACCAGAATTTCGCGCAGAGATTTGGTTCCTTCCAAAACATGAGCCAAAGTATATTGTGCATTCAAGCCAAGCAGGACATCCACATTAGCAAGCCCCAAGTCCGCATCCAACAGGACAACCCGCCTCTGCATTTCTGCCAAAGCAATGCTCAGGTTGACCGAGATATTGGTTTTACCAACGCCACCTTTACCTCCGGTGACCGCGATGACTTTGATAGGTCGACTGTTCGTCATTCAATAGGGTCTCAACTGCGTATTTCTGTTTTTTGCCCAATAATCTAGACAGACTCTTCCAAGTATAGGTCTAAAATGCCGCAACATTAGCGGTATCTGCCGAGTTGTTTTTCAACAGGGCAACGGATCTGGCTACCAGCGAGTGACCACTGGCTTTAGCAATATCCTTGGGTATTTCCTGGCCATCAGTGGTGTACGCCAAGGGCAGCCCCTGTTGCAAAATCACGCTAATGGCCTCTCCCAAACTGGCGGTTTCGTCCAGTTTGGTGAGCACGCAGGCATCCACAGGGCGACCCGAAGACGAGTATGCGTGAGCCGATGCTTTCATGGTTTGCCACTGGCTGTTACAGGACATCACCAGAATTTTTTTGATACTTGAACAGGTATCCAGCATGGCCAACTGCTCTTTTAACAGTGGGTCGCCATGTCTGAACCCGGCTGTATCGATCAAAATAAGGGGAAATTGACGCAGCCCGGCCAAGACGGTTAACAGGCTGTTCTCAGCGTCTACCGCTCTAACCGGCACGTTGAGAATACGCCCCAATGAACGAAGTTGATCACAAGCTCCAACACGGTAAGTATCTGTCGTCACTAAGGCCACCTTACCCGGCCCATGCTCCAACACATACTTGGCCGCCAGTTTGGCAATACTGGTGGTTTTACCAACCCCAGTTTGACCAACAAAGGCAAAGATACCCCCACGGCTCACCATATCGTCTTTGACCACAGGGATCTTTTTGGAAAGCAGCGTCATGCAACTGCGCCAGGAGTCACTCACCCTTTTATGGCTTCCAGCATTCACCACCAAATCCTCAATCACATCTTCCGCCAGACCTAGCCGGGAAAGGTGCTGATCAATTACCGGAAACTGTGCAGGAAGTTTCACCTGTTGGGCTACCCCAAGGCCACTGCCTTTACGCTCTCCCATCTGCCACAGCTGCTGCTCAAGGAGCATTCGCATATCCGCAATTTCGCTACGCAGTTCCGCCATTTTTCTTTCGTCGGTTTGATGCTGTGATTCCAGTTCGGGAATATCGTGGTAAGACACGGGCTGTGAACGACGGGTTTCTTGCATACTGGCAATATCGTGATGAGGTTCAGCATAGCGAGATTGTTGCCCGAGCGGCGCATCCGCTTCTTTTGCGCGACGTTTGGCTTCCAGCATTTTCTCTCTGGCCAACTCGATTTCGCGGGCAATCTGTTCTCCGCGACGCCCCTGACTGGGAACTGCATTGGTTTGTGCATGGCCGCTGTAGCTTGAAGCTGCCTGGCTTAAACCCGCCTGGGTTTTCCATGCAGAGTCGCTGGCCATGGCGCGATCCACTTCGGCGTCAAATTTATGACTAAATTCGCGTCGAACGTCGATACCTCGTGTCGGTAAATCCGGCTCAAGTGAGGTAATAATCTCAACACCTTTGTCCACTCGACGGCTGGACAAAATGACCGCTTCCGGTCCCATTTCAGCTCGAACCAGCTCAAGAGCCCGGCTCATGGTCGCAGCAGTAAACTTCTTCACTTGTTGCTGATCCATTTGAGTATCATTGCTAAAAGGCATGGAAACTTACCTCATATCTGTCATTAATATCATTTCGTCCCTGATCACCGCCATCTAGCCTCCGTTCACAACTTCAGAGCCTACCGTGGCTTCGATGGTGATCTGCTTGTTGTCTGGTACTTCGTTGTAGGCAAGTACGTGCATATTCGGCACACTGAATCGAATAAACTGGGCAATCATATTTCTCAATGGCCCGGCAACCAGAAGTACACTTGGCTTGCCTAACGCTTCTTGTTGCTTACTGGCATCAATCAATGCCACATTCAGTCTTTCGGCTAACTGAGGTTCAACAAATGCTCCATCCTCAGCGCCAGCTTTTTGTGCTTGCTGTACTGACTGAAGCAACAATTGTTCCAATGTGGGATCCAAAGTGATAACGGGAAGATTGGGGTCTTGACCAACGATGGCTTGAACTATTTGTCGCGATAAAGCAACGCGAGCCACAGAGGTCAACGATTGAATCGTCAGGTTCTTATCGCCATGGCCCGCCAAGGCTTCGGCGATGGTGCGCATATCGCGAATGGGCACCTGCTCACGTAATAATGTTTGCAGGACTTTCAGTAACTGATTAATGGTAATGGTATTGGGAACCAGCTCTTCCACCAGTTTGGGTGATTTCTCTGCCAGTAGATCGAGCCATTTTTGTACCTCTTCGTGGCCGATCAGTTCATAGGTGTGGTTTTGAATTATTTGATTCAGGTGAGTCGCCACAACCGTACTTGGGTCAACCACGGTATAGCCTAAGGTTTGGGCTTTATCCTTCTGGGCTTCATCAATCCAGGTCGCTTCCAGACCAAACGCCGGGTCTTTGGTTTTGGTTCCTTCCAGTGCGCCAAATACCTGCCCGGGGTTAATCGCCATAAATTTGTCAGGGAACACTTCCCCCTCTCCAATGGAAACCCCCATCAAGGTAATGCGGTAACCGCTTGGCAAAAGATCCAAGTTATCGCGAATGTGTACCGCCGGGATCAAAAAGCCCAAGTCCTGGGACAACTTTTTACGAACACCTTTAATTCTGCCCAAAAGCTCTCCTTTCTGAGCTTTATCGACTAACGGAATTAAACGATACCCCACTTCCAGCCCGATAATATCCACGGGTTTCACATCATCCCAACTTACTTCGCTAGGCTCAGCCGTTGGACTGCTGCCGCTGGGAGGCGCCAATGCGGGACTGGAGGGTGGCGAAATAGTTGCCCCGCCACCCGCCGAAGGAGACTGGCCGCCAGGCTGAGACATAATCCGGGAACTTAAACCACCCTCTTCAACCACTTCAGCCTGTTGCTGACGAAAGTGAATGTAATACGCCAATATGCCGCATATCAGGGCTAATCCCAAAAACGGAAAATGCGGCATGCCGGGAATTGCTCCCATGATAAAGAGAATCACCGCAGCCACGGCCAAAGCTTTAGGCGACTCAAACATTTGCGATAAAACCTGGCGGTTCATATCTTCCGAGCTATTAACCCGGGTCACCATAATCGCAGCGGCAACTGAAAGGAGCAACGAAGGAATCTGAGCAACCAAACCATCCCCAATGGTGAGCAACACATACTTTTCCAGAGCGTCCTGAAACTCAAGCTGATGCTGAGCCATACCAACAATCAACCCACCAATAATATTGATGATCAGAATCAGGATGCCTGCTACAGAATCACCGCGAACGAATTTACTGGCACCGTCCATCGCACCATAGAAATCAGCTTCGGCTGCAACATCAGCCCGCCGCGTTCTCGCCTCATCCTGGTCAATAATGCCGGCATTCAAATCCGCATCAATCGCCATTTGCTTACCGGGCATGGCATCCAAAGTAAAGCGGGCACTAACTTCGGAGATACGCCCCGCACCTTTGGTAACCACCACAAAGTTGATAATGATCAGAATGATGAAAACCACCAAACCAACGGCGTAGTTACCCCCAATCACCACCTCACCAAATGACTGAATCACCTTTCCGGCCGCGTCCCCACCTTCATGACCTTTTAACAGCACCACACGTGTTGATGCCACATTCAATGCCAGGCGTAGTAACGTAGCTATTAGCAAAATGGTGGGAAACACCGCAAAATCGAGTGGTCTAAGTGTGTATACAGCCACCAGTAGGACAACGATTGATAGAGCAATATTGAACGAGAAAAACGCATCCAGCAGAAATGGAGGCAGCGGCAGCGTCATCATCCCAAGCAGAGCAAGCAAAAGAATGGGAATGCTCAAATTACCCCGGCCGGCACTACGTACATTATTCCATGTTGACTGGCCATCCATAGTGCCAGGCAAGGATTTTAAATGCTGAAAAAAAGGTTCGGCCATAAAATGTACTTCGTCGGATTATTGGCAGTTGTTACGTGTAATACCATGAGGTGGCAAAAAGCATACCGAAAATGAATAACCGCCCACTTGTGGGCTGACACGACTTTGACGATACTTAGAGTAAGGTGGTCTTCAAGCGTCAATTACGATGAAATGGTGAACATAATGAGTATTACAAATCGCCTGGTCCAAACCCTTTTCCTTGCTGGCACACTTTGTCTTTCTATCCTTGTTCATTCAGCATCTGCTGCAAGAAATGCCATTGACGACGTCGATATAATGGGCATCAGTAATGAACTAAAAACCATGCTTGATGATAATATTGCCCCCATCAGAGACAAAGAAAAGCGCGCAAAAAAACTACACGAGTTGCTATTCAATGATTCAGGTTTGGGGTACGGAATTCGATATAACGCCACTGCTACCCGCACAGCGCAAGAAACTTTTGATAAACGCTCAGGAAACTGTGTATCCCTCGCCAATTTATTTGTTGCCAGCGCACGTTATGTCGGCTTAAAAGCCAGCTACCAAGCAGCGGATGTACCTGAAGACTGGGAAGAAAAGCAAGGTTTCTATGTTATACCAGGACATATCAATGTGGTTGTGGACTTACCAAAAGACTCCCTGTTTATATCCAGGAACAGTCTGAGAGACATTCCCAGCCAGAAGAAAATGGTGGTGGAGTTTGTCGGTGTTTATGCAGGGAAAAATATTAAAACGAAAAAAATCTCTGACGACAGAGCCCATGCCGAGTACTACAACAACCTGGCAATGATCCGCTTCGCAACAGGAGACATAAAGCAATCTCTGGCTTATTTGGAAAAAGCAACAGACACCTATTCCAAGGCAGATTTTATCTGGTCAAACTATGGTGTTGTTTTAAAACACAAAGGTAATTTTGATGCTGCTGAAAAAGCTTATTTAAAAGCATTAAAACTAAACTCCAGAAACCTCTCTGCTATCAGTAATATTTATGTGCTTTATGATGAAACCCAACAAAGAGAAAAAGCACTTAAGTTTTCGAAGAAAGCCGCGAAATACGCCAAGAAGAATCCATATTATTTAGCCAAACTGGCAAGTCATGATGCAAAATTAGGTAACTACGAATCTGCCATCGGTTTACTGCATAAAGCAATTCACAAAAAACCAACTGAAGCCAAGTTTCACCATCAAATTGCTGTCGCTTATCTTAAACAGAAAAACTACCCAAAAGTAGAAAGACATCTACTGGAAGCAGAAAAACTCGCGAATAGCGATGAAGACATGCTTAAGTATCAGAGAAAGATAAACGCTTTTAAGCACTTACAAGCAGGCCTGTAATAAACGCTCGTTAATCGTAACGAAGGTCTGGAGGAATTTGGGGAGACCGGGGATACTTCGGTTTTTCTCCTCTACCCTTGCGGTAATCTCGAAGCTGGAAAACATATGCCAGTACTTGCGCCACCGCCAAATAAAGCCCCTGTGGTATTTCCTGATCGATTTCTGTGGTGTGATAAATTGAACGCGCCAGAGCCGGGGATTCAACAAAATCTATTTCGTTAAGCTTGGCCACTTCTCGGATTTTTAATGCGATATGATCCACCCCTTTGGCCACCAGAATCGGTGTATCCATCATGTCCGGTTTATATTTCAATGCCACCGAATAATGAGTCGGATTGGTAATCACCACATCGGCTTCAGGAACAGACTGCATCATGCGGTTTTGTGCCATCTGCATCTGCATTTGCCGAATTTTTCCCTTAACCTCTGGCTTACCTTCCGTATCCTTCATCTCGTCCTTAATGTCCTGGCGAGACATTTTCAGTTTCTTTGCATGATCGTATATTTGGAAAGGGATATCGATCATGGCAATAAAAATCGTTGCGCACGAAATAATTACTGCAGCCCAGGCGCTTAGGGTTACCGAATGAACAATCCCCTGCTGTACCCCTTCATCTGCCAACCCCATTAAGCTTTCTTTGGTTGCTTGCATGACAAAATAAGCAACCGCAATCACGATAAGCACTTTGCCAATAGCTTTCACCAACTCCACTAATGACTTGGCGGAGAACATTCTTCCTAAGCCTTTCATCGGATCAATACGATCCAGTTTCGGAGCCAATGCTTTGGCGCTAAACAGCCATCCACCTAATGCGACTGGCCCAGCTACTGCCGCAAGCAAAACAATAGCGAAAAAAGGAATTAAACCAAGTAATGCATACCAAAACGAGGCACCAAGCTGGGCAAACATTTGGGACGTGTCAAAAATCGCCTCGCGACTGAGGTTAAAGTTAAACTCAATCACCTTCATGAGTTGGCCCGCCAGAACACCGCCGAACATAACCAGGCCCACAGTACCGGCAATAAGTACCGCGGACGTCGTTAATTCTTTTGACCGGGGAACCTGACCTTCTTCACGCGCCTTTTCCAGGCGCCTGGGGGTGGCCTCTTCGGTCTTTTCCTGAGCGCTATCATCGGCCATAACTTACTGCCTATTGCACCCCCAACATATCGTGAATAAAAAGGAAGCCATAGTCCGCTACGTTAGTAAACCGTTCAACGAAACCATTCAGTCCCAGCCAAATAAGTATCAAGCCCATAATTAATGTAAAAGGAAATCCAACAGCAAAAATGTTCAGTTGCGGTGCTGCCCGACTCATTACACCAAAAGCAATATTGACGAACAATAAGGCGGTTAATACTGGTAAAGCAATGACCAATGCAGATGCAAACATCCAACCACCAAGTTTAACCACATCAAATAATGCGGCTGCCGGTAATGCATTACCAATTGGAAAAGTGGTAAAGCTATCAATTACGGTTGAAATTAAAATTAGATGGCCGTTGATTGCGATGAACATCAAGGTCACCAGCATTAAGAAAAACTGTGACAGTACTGTGGTCTGCACACCGTTAGTAGGGTCGTTCATCGATGCGAACCCCAGGCCCATCTTCATCGCCATGTACTGGCCACTTAAAACAAAGACCTGAAATACAACCTGAAACACAAACCCCACCACCACACCAATAAGCATTTCCTGCACAATCAAGGCAATAGACTGTAATGAGAACAATGGGACTGAGGGCATGGGAGGTAATAGAGGTGCGACGATTACCCCTAACACTAAGGCGAGCACAAGCCTTAATCGGGCATTAACAATTCTTGCACTAAAAATTGGTGCCACCATAAACATGGCGCCGATGCGAATGAACGGTAAATAATACTGGTTGATAAATTGCATTATGTCCTGTTCAGAGACGAGCATGTCAACCAATCACTTCCGGGATAATGATCATTAAATGATTAAACAGATCCGTGAGCTCTTGAATCAACCAGGGACCTGTGACCATAATCGTTCCAATCGTTACCAGCAAACGAGGCAAAAAACTCAGTGTTTGCTCATTGATTTGTGTTGCTGCCTGAAAAGTACTGACAATCAAACCAACACCTAAACTTGGACCAACAATGACGGCTACCATCACGACAGTGAGGTAAAACGCATCACCAAATAGTTGTAAGGCTATTTCTGGAGTCATATTCGTTAGATTCCAAAACTGGCCGCCAGAGTGCCAATAATGAGCGCCCAGCCGTCCACCAAAACAAATAGCATAATTTTAAAAGGCAGTGAAATAATAAGAGGGGATAACATCATCATCCCCATTGCCATCAATACACTGGCTACAACAATATCAATGACCAGAAAAGGAATAAAAATAATAAATCCAATCTGAAATGCGGTTTTTAATTCAGAGGTCACAAACGCCGGCATTAATACATTAAATGGTACCTCTTCTGGTGCAGCAACCGGTTCCAGGTTACCAATGCGAAAGAATAAATCCAGATCGGTTTCCCGCGTATTCGCCAACATAAATTGATGAAACGGTTTTTTGGCCAAATCAAATGCCTGACGGGCACTAACCTGTTCATTGATATAAGGCTGCAGTGCATCCTGATTTACCTTCTCCAAGACCGGAGACATGATAAAAAACGTCAAAAATAATGATAAACCAATAATAATCTGGTTGGATGGGGATTGCTGTAATCCTAATGCCTGCCGCAATATAGCAAAGACAATAATAATCCGGGTAAACGAGGTCATCATCATTAACAGCGCTGGCAAAAATGTCAGAGCTGTCATCAAGAACAAAATTTGCAGGGTGACAGTATAATCCTGGCTACCATCAGGATTGGTTTTGACGGTAATGGCAGGCAAACCATTAATTGGTGTCAACCCCTGGCCGACAGAGGTGGATTCCGAGGAAGTTTGATTAAGCCCGTTGGCGACGCTGTTTATTTCGTTTTGAATTAACTCAGACTGAGCGACGACGTTACCGCTAAAGAAAAGTAAAAATAATAAACCCCAAAAAATGCTTTTTTTTACTGCAATCAAACCCATTAGCTAATTCACTCTATTTTTCCGATCCATTGGTCATTAGTTTTTTCATAAAGTTGGCAAAATCACCTTTTACTTTTGGGGACGAATCCGATACTACCGCGATATTGTCCAACTCTTCTTTGGGCAAAACACTCGTATCATTTTTATCAAATACATGTAATTGCGATACACGACCAGGCGCCACCCCCAGGAGTATCGGTGTATCACCAACTTTGACCAATACCACTCGCTCCCTTTGCCCCACAGCCATTGAACTTACGACCTGCATGGACTGGTTACGAAATAGTTTGTTGTACCCCACTCGCTTTGATAACCAGAACAAACCATAAATACAGGCCACAACCACAACCAGCCCCAACACCATCTGCATCACCATCACTTTCGGTGAATAATTGGCATTGGCCACAGTGTTTTGTGCAAAACCAAAACAGGGCAACAACCAAAGCGATATCAACCAGATGACTTTGCTTTTCATACTTATCTCAATTTCTTTATACGCTCGGACGGACTGATAACATCTGTCATACGTATACCAAACTTCTCGTTGACCACAACCACTTCACCATGCGCGATTAATGTGCCGTTTACCAGAACATCCAAAGGCTCACCTGCCAAGCGGTCCAACTCAATAACGGAACCCTGATTTAATTGCAGTAAATTGCGGATAGTAATGGAGGTTCTACCCACCTCCATGGAGATGGTCACCGGAATATCCAGAATCACATCCAGCTCAGGACGCCCTTCAGCTCCGCCGGCGCTCATATCCGCCGAATCAAACTCGTCCAGGTCCATAGTCGAAGCCGCCGCCGCTTCGCTTTCTGCCTGTTGTTCCATCGCTGCGGCCCAGTCGTCCGCCATATCATCTTGATCGATGGGATCATCACTCATGGGCTTCACCTTCTTCACTAGTAATATGTGCGCTCGAACGGTCAACAAAATGTTTTACCCGGAACGCAAGATTATCGTTTGACTGCCCCAGCATTGCCTTAAACATAGGAACACCATTGGCGGTAACCAAATGCTCATCTGGAAAGTTCACCGGAATAATGTCTCCAGGGCGCAAATCAACAATTTCTCTTAAACTAATTTCACGACGAACAATGTCGCACTCCAAATCGACTCTTGCTTCCATCACATCCTTACGCAACGCTTTAACCCAACGATCATCTCGTTCGTCGGTATCGGTTTGTAAGCCTGCATCCAGGACTTCTCGAATCGGTTCCACCATGGAATACGGCATGGTGATATGCAGCTCACCACCGCCACCATCCAGTTCCACATGAAAAGTACTGACTACAACCACTTCACTGGGGCTGACAATATTGGCCATTGAGGGATTAACTTCGGAGTTTAAAAAATCAAAGTTGATTTCTTTCACTGCTTTCCAGGCTTCATGCAGATCAACAAAAACCTGTTCCAACACCATTTGTACAACGCGTAATTCTGTTGGCGTAAATTCACGGCCTTCGATTTTTGCGTGACGACCATCTCCCCCAAAAAAGTTGTCAACGAGTTTAAAAACCAACTTGGCATCGAGAATAATCAGCGCAGTCCCTCTTAATGGGCGGAACTTCACCATATTCAAACTGGTAGGAACATAAAGAGTATGGACATACTCGCCAAACTTCTGAATTTGAATGCCGCCAACAGAAACATCCGCTGTACGGCGTAACAGGTTAAACATACTGATTCGTGTGTAACGGGCAAAACGCTCGTTAATCATTTCCAGAGTGGGCATGCGCCCACGAACGATTCTGTCCTGACTGGTCAGGTCGTAGGAGCGGACCGCCCCCGGATCCGAATCGTCATCAGTGTCGACGTCACCATCGTCAACACCATGCAATAACGCATCAATTTCGTCTTGTGATAGAAGATCTTGCACGCATTTACCTCAAAAATTGATTGCCCATTACTGCATGACAAAATTAGTAAACAGCACCTGCTCTATTCCCGGTGTGCCAATTTCTTTTTCAATAAGCCGCTGCAACTCCTGCAAACATTCCTGTCGTAATAATTCCTTGCCTTCCGCAGTTTGAACTTCCTCAAATATTTTTCCGCCAATAATCATGACTAATGCATCACGAATCATCGGCATATGAGTTTCAATAGTGGCCACAACCTGCTCATCACGAGTCAGTAATGTTATGTCGGCTTGAGCATAACGCTGCCGTCCACGTACTTCATAGGTCACCACAATCGGCGGTTTTAATGGGTAATAAATAGCAGAGCGTGCAACCACAGGAGCCTCTTCCTCAGCTACCACCTCTTCCATCTGCTCAGGCTCATCCCCTCCTATGAAAGAAAGCACCGCGAGTGTGCCACCCACAGATAAACCCGCGACTATCACAGCCAAACCAATCAGCAAAAGCAGCTTTTTCTTATTACCTGAAGCTCCCGCAGGCTTTTCCTGGTCTTGCTGTTCGTTGTCGTCTTCGGCCATGTCAATTTCCCGTCACAAATACAATTAACTCAACCTAAAGGCTTATAGAGCAAGAGATATGCCAGCACTTTGACTGCAATTCATTTGGATAAATAAACCGGATGCAAACCAAAATTCGTGTACATAACTCAAGGCAATAAAAACCTTTGGGCCTATCACTACTTAAATGTAGACCCAAGAGACGGGAAACGAGAAATGAAATGAAGGAAAGGACAAACACCGGGCGAATACGCCCAGTGTTTAAACAGGTTGGATCCTATTTAGACAAAATAGTCCACAGCATAATCAAGTTGAACATTGGTGTGCACGATTTCTTCCTCAACAACATCGGAAGACATAACACCATCAGCGACGGAACCGGACTGTTCCCCGTCCCCCGTTCCTTGTTGCTGCTGTTCAAACGAATGATCAGATACATCCACATCAACCAGATTTACACCCTGCTCACCCAAGAGTTCTTTGAGACGAAAAATTGACTGATCAATGCCATCTCTGACCGATTGATGAGCCGAAGCAAAGCTCACCGTGGCATGATCGTGACTGACTGCAACCTTAACCTGCAACGGCCCCAGTTCTGGCGGATCCAGTTGTATTTCTGCAAACTGAATGTTCTGCCCAGCCAGGTTCGCCGTTCGCTCAGCCAAAGCCTGTGCCCATTGCGGCTGGCCAACTTTAATATCAATCTGCATACGCATCTCAGTCGACAAAGGAGATGGTGATGCTGAAGTTAAATTATTTACGGCCTGGAAGCTGGAGTGCTCGTTTAGATTCAAACTCGGCTCACCTTTCACCGATGATTTGAGTAACTCTGCAAACGATACAGACAAAGGCGCATTGTCATTTTGTGATTTTGCGTTAAGGGCATTTGCAAGTTGCGTGGCAGTAAGAGGCTTGGACACTTTCGCCGCAGGATTCTGATTCACCAGAGACAATTCACTGTTAGATAAACTCACCGGTTTTAGCTCAACACCCTGTTCCCCTACAGAAGAATTTAGCGAGACCTTCGATGTTAGACTGACATCCGAAACCGTTTGCCCTATTGAACTGTTGTTGGAACCTGATGCTGAATTGGCAGACTTAATGCGATACGAAGTCATTAATTCCAAAATACGTGAAGTCGAGTTTCCGTTTTCACCCTTTTCGCCTTTAACAGCACTTTCTGTTAACGCTGAAACGAGAGTTGGATCGTTCAAAGGGGTAATATCTGATGGCTCATTCACACCCCCCTCTTCCGTTTTTTCATCTGTCGATAATGGCTTTCCAGTGTGCAAAACCTGAAGCACAGATTCAGGTGTGCCCTCGATATCATCCTCACTATCTACCTGCGATGGTTCACTCTCAGTTTTGCTGTCATTATCAAGTAATGCATTGTTGGTATTTGCATCCGCATCAACAACGGTAACTGGAGTATCCGTTTCAGTTTCAGCCTCTGCCACCTCAGTCGTCTCAACAACCTGTTCATTGGAGTCTTGTAGCTCAGTGGTTGTGGCTGACACTGTTTGGGTGGTTGTCTGAGTACTATCCGTTGATACTTTGTCTTTTACCACGGGCTTAACCGCCTGTTGCTTATCCAACTCTTCCCGAAATGTTTTTTCGGTTTCTCCTGTGACGGCAGATACGTCTTGACCGTGCTTTTTGGCCAACACTGATGATCGGTCAGTATTAACAACGGTCGGTTCGGGTAATAAAGGCGTCATGAAACCCCCTGAGAGAGAATTGCTAAGACGTACTCACTACACCAGTGAGTACTCGTCATCTATCTAAGGGGTTATAGAGCAAAGGTTATGCCAGCGGGCTGCTGTCGAGATATAAAGAAAAAAGTCTTTTAAATTCAGAAGGTTAAGAAGAGAGAAAGAGGAAACACGCAGCATTAATTCAAATATTTTTCGAGCTCAGAGGAAACAGCGGCAAACTCTTGCTCCACAGAGGCAAATTGTTGCTCTATACCTTCACCCAACTTATCCCGCCCCATAATTTCCAACTGGGCGCACAGCTCAGCAATCGGGTTAGCTCCAATATTCCGGCTGCTACCTTTTAAACCATGAGCCTCCTGGCGAATACCTTCAAAATTGCTGTCAGCTACAGCCTCTTTCAACAATTCCATACGACGGCTACCATCTTCCAGGTAGGTTTGTATTAGCTGGCTGAATTTTTCATCTAATAATTCTTTTAAACTATTTAACATATCGTGATCAACAGACGACATGTGCATTTCTCCCTAGCTTTCATTTTCCCAGCGGAAATGGGCTTCGATATCATTTCCCGGTGGATGAATAATGAGTTTCTCACAAATTGAGTCGATTAATGTTAGTCCGCGACCAAAATAATTCGGTTTTTCTTCAGGCGCATCCTCACCATGGTATCGAATGGGTTGAGCCTCCTGCTGCTTTCTGGACTCTCGAGCTTGAAAGTCAAAGCCTTCTCCCGAATCCTTCACACGAATAATAAGCAAACCACCATTAGCTTGATACTGGTGCGCCAAGGTAATGACCATATAGTCATCATGCAAGCTGTTCAGTTTTTTTCGTCGATCGTCATAATAAGCCACAAAACCTTCCGGGCTTAGTTTCTGGTCTGACGTCATACCCAAAATACCGTGATCCAACGCATTATTAAACATCTCTGACATGACGGTATAAAGCATGGCGCTATGTCGTCTAAGACCCGGGATCTCGGACAGAATATTCAACAGCAGCGGTAATGGGTCGTAATCCTTCAAGGAAGAAGACTCCACACGAAAATCCATCTTCCAATCTTTTAACTGTCCCTGCTTGGCTTTTTCGGAAATATCCTCATGCACCACCAAGTCCACTTCTTCCATGAGAATTTCGACCAGGGAAATGTCATCATTTTTATCGCTGGTGCCAATATGATTATGTACCTGACCAAGGATTTCATCGAACAGAATATCCTGTCCTTTACGACGCTCCATCAGCCGATGAAGTCGCTCCTCACCAAACATTTCCCCTTTACCATTACGCGCTTCACAAATGCCGTCGGACCACATATAAAAGCGGTCCCCTTCTTCAAGGCGAATACGCTGGGTTTCGGCTTTGAACTCCCTATGAGATAGCACGCCCAAAGGTAAATGGCTGGACTGAATCTTTTCGTAATTATCAGTATCGGCACGATAGAGATAGCAATCAGGTAAACCACCATTCCAGACACGTAATCGTTGCTTAGTAAAGTTCACATCAATACATGTGGCACAACAAAAGAAGCCAACGGGAAGAATCTGATTTAGCTTGGCATTAATTTCACGCAGGATATCCGCCATCGAAAACCCTTTGCGTACCATGCCATAAAAAGTGGTTGCCAACGGCATTGAACCGATGGCCGCGGGTAAACCGTGTCCGGTGAAATCTCCCAATAACATGACAATACTGCCACTGGGACTAACCTCAGAAACCAGTACGTCTCCGTTGAACACCGCGAGGGGTGACATGTAATAACGAATATTACTGAGATCCAGGCAACCGCTGTGGGCAATTTTGTCGAAAACCTGTTTCGCTACACGCTGCTCTTGAATCAGGTGGCGGTTATTCGCCTCAATCTGGGATTTTTGTTCCGCCAACGTCTGGTGCATTTCACGCATGCGACTGAAGGCTTTAATTTTCGATTGAATAACAACCCGATTGTAGGGTTTAGAGGCAAAATCATCTCCGCCGGCTTCAAGACACTCAACCAACGACTCGTTATCAGATAAAGAGGTTAAAAAGACAATTGGAACCAATTCGCCAGCAGATATTTTGCGAATTTCACGAGCAGTATCCATCCCGCCCATATTCGGCATGAGTACATCCAGCAACACAATATCCGGGCGTTCTTTTTTATAGGCTTCGACAGCCTGAACGCCGTCTTCGACACTGATTGCAGTATGGCCAACCTGAGTCACGATTGACTCAAGAATCATTCTGTCGGGAGCAGAATCTTCCGCAATTAATATTTTTAGATGTTTTTGGTTCGCAGCTTGAGCCATGAAGACTGATATCCCCACAGAGGGGATATCCTCTGATCCTTAGCGATAATTACTCAATCGTAAATAATTGTTCGAAACTCGAAATAGCAAATATTTTGCGAACTTCCGGCGAGCAATTGGATATCGTGATGTTAGCTTGATCACCGCCAGCGAAATCTCGAAGCACCAGAAGCATCCCCAAAGCAGAGCTGTCGAGATGGATAGTGTCTTCCAAATCCACTACATAACGCTGTATTTCACTTGGGTCGGTATCTTCATAGCTTTTGCGGAATTCGTCCAGGGATGATGCATCAAATCTTCCGTCAATGGAAATGGTTAATAGCTCACCACCTTCTGAAACTTGAGACTTAATTGCCATACTTCCTCTCTCGTAAGCTGTTTTTTTAATCGATTTGGCAAAGTAATCTTGGATAATGCGCCAGACTTTCTAAGCATAGCTTAATTTTATTTGAAACGAGACATTAATCTTTGTTCCAAACCCGTTAATATAACAAAAATTCCTATTGAAATCCTTTCGTGATGATGTATTTCGGTATCTGAGAGAGCGCCAAAACTTTATCTGCTGCTCCCAGCTTTACCGCACTTCCCGGCATCCCCCACACCACACTGGTATTTTCATCTTGTGCGACAGTGGTTGCTCCGGTTTGTCGCATACGTAATAACGCTTCAGCACCATCGGCGCCCATTCCCGTTAGAATGATTCCCATTGAGGAAGCACCCGCTTCCTGCGTCACCGAATCGAACAAAACCTCGACGGATGGTTTATGCCGATTAACCGGAGCCCCGTCATCCAGTAAACAAATATAGCCCGAACCCTGTCGTTTTATTTTTAAGTGCGCATCACCAGGAGCAATATAGACGCAACCACGTTCAATTGCCTGTTTATGGCTGGCTTCATACACGCGCATTGCGGACATTTTATCCACACGCTGAGCAAAAGATGTACTGAAAACTGCAGGAATGTGTTGAGCCACCACGACGGGAGGAGAATCTTCAGGTAAAGACACAATGACATCTTTAATTGCTTCCGTACCACCAGTTGAAGCGCCAATAGCACAAATAAAACCAGGCCGCAGTGTGCCGTTTTTAGCCACAGAATTTAATTGAGGTTGCGGCGAAACAGGGTGCTGCCCCTCATTAGCAATCACATTGGCAGAAGAAGCCGCAACCACTTTTTCGATAATCGTTTCTTTATATTTTTCCAGCGCGCCATGGCCCTGATCTTGTGGTTTACCAATAAAGTCCACGGCTCCGAGAGAAAGTGCTTCAAGTGTCGCAGGTGCTCCGTCATGGGTCAGGGTGGAAATCATTACCACCGGCATTGGCCGCAGACGCATTAAATTTTTTAAAAATTCAATGCCATTCATTCGTGGCATTTCAATATCCAAAGTAATTACATCTGGATTGTATTTTTTAATCTGCTCCCTTGCATCATAGGGGTCTACCGCAGCACCTACGACAAGTATGCGCGAGTCAGAAGAGAGTATTTCTGTCAATACGGACCGAATAACGGCCGAATCATCGACAATAAGTACTTTTATTTTATTTCTAAAGCTACTCATAAATCTTTATCCGGCACGGTTCACGTTCACTAAAAAAGCTCAACATCACCCGATTTAGGTTTCTTCGACATTTTATCCAAGTAAGCTTTTTCGCGTTTTTGAATAGTGTCATTTTGCATAGTACGGAGACGCTTTAATTTTACCGCCCCTGTATCGGGGAAGTACAAAACCTTTCTGGGCGATTCTCCCCCTAAATCCTTTGCGACGATTTTCAGACAGTCCCGATCCAGATAGTCCAATACAAATTCAATGTTTCTGCGGCCAACGTCAATATTCGTCATACTGGACAAAACCCGTCCGCCACCAAACACTTTGACCTCTAACCTATCTCTGCGCCCACCCAGTTTAATAATGGTATTAATTAAATACTCCATCGCCCAGTTGCCATAACACAATTCAGCATTCACAACGCTTGGACGATTAACCTTATGAGAATCTGAACTTTGGACAGGTAGCATGAAATGGTTCATCCCACCCACACCAATTTTGGCGTCTCGCACACAGGCTGCCACACAGGAACCCAAAACAGTACCAATGATTTCTCCATGAGCACTCACGTAGCATTCCCCCGGCAAAATTTTTGCCGCCGGCATATCCATTCTGCGATCCCAATAGCGGTTCACATGCTCAAAGCCCGCTATAACAGGAGGAAAAAGCTTTGCGTTCATTGTTCCATTCTTCTCACCAAACCTGGCAACTGTCAGTTTGCAAACTGTTAAATAATTCTCTGATACATTGTCCGTCCCAAAGAATCAAAACGGTTACTGACTTTATGCAGGTTTTCGCTGTGTCCAATAAATAAATAACCGTCACTTTTCAGAATAGTCGCATATCGATCAAATAACCTTCTTTGCGTTTCTGCATTAAAATAAATCACCACATTCCGACAAAATATCACGTCAAAAGGGCCTTTCATCGGCCAGTCGTGCATCAGGTTAAGTTTTTTAAAAGTAATTAACCCACGAACGTTTTCCTTAACCCGAACATATTCATGCCGTTTATCTGTAGCGAGAAACTTGCGATAAGTATCGGGAATATTTTCCGCTCTATCGCGGAGGTAGACGCCCTCTTTTCCTGACTGTACGACATTGGAGTCCAAGTCTGTTGCCAGAACTTTCACATCCCAACTGTTTAACGCGGCACAGTCCTTTAACACCATTGCGATTGAGTATGGCTCTTCACCGGTTGAACATCCCGCCGACCAAATACGAATTCGCCTTTCTTTGGCATTACGTTTAATTAGATTTGGAAGAACCGTTGAACGTAAATATTCGAAATGGTGGTTTTCTCGAAAGAACGACGTTAAATTGGTTGTTATCGCATTGATAAATTCTACCGACTCAACTTCATTATCCTGAGAGATAATTTGAAGATATTCAGCAAAGCTGTTCAAGCCTAAACGGCGTAGACGCCTTGCTAAACGTCCGTAGATCATATTCTTTTTATGATGAGACAGGCTAATTCCTGTTCTCGTGTATGCGATGTTCTGAATTTCCTTAAAGTCCTTATCGGTCATCGGAAATTCACGGTCAGAGAAATCATCAATTGCTTTCAATGAATGCACCTATCCCAACACATTGCCGTTATTAAAATGTCTGAACTAAAACTCCTCCCATTCATCATCGCTGTCATAGCCTCCACCCGAACTATCCGAGGCAGGTCGACTACCACCACTTGAGTAGGTTTTCAGTTCTGCTACCGGTGCACTGTCTGTGTAATCTGAGGGAATACCAGCAGTAGAGAAAAAGGCTACGATATCGTTCATATTTTTTGCCTGATCCGCCATAGCTTCGCCCGCGGCGGAAGCCTCCTCCACTAACGCCGCATTTTGTTGCGTCATCTCATCCATTTGCGATACCGCGGTATTTACCTGTTCGATTCCAGATGTCTGCTCCCGTGCAGCGTCGGCAATTTCCTGCATCATACTGGTCACGTTTTCAACGGCGGAAACAATTTCTGCCAGTGTTTTACCTGACTCGTTAACCAGTGCAGCACCATCTTCAACCTTGGTCACACTATCTCGAATTAAATCTTTAATTTCTTTCGCTGCCGCTGCAGACCGTTGCGCCAGATTACGCACTTCACCAGCGACAACCGCAAATCCGCGACCTTGTTCACCTGCTCTAGCTGCTTCCACTGCCGCGTTCAAAGCCAGTAGATTGGTTTGGAATGCAATTTCATCAATCACACCAATAATGTCGCTGATTTTTTTGCTCGACTCGTTAATTTCAGACATGGCGGACACAGCATCACTAACCACACTTCCACCTTCCTGAGCCTTTTTCTGTGCTTCACGCGCCAAACTATTTGCCTGAATCGCATTATCAGCACTTTGTTTTACCGCCGATGTCATTTCTTCCATACTGGACGCAGTTTCTTCCAAAGACGAAGCCTGCTCCTCAGTGCGCTGACTCAAATCCGCATTACCCTGTGCAATTTCATTTGCCCCGGAAGAAATCGCACCGGATGCATTTCTAATTTTGGTAATAACATCCGTTAATTTATCGGCCGTTGCATTGGCATCATCTTTTAACTGGCCAAAGGCACCTTCATAATCGCGGGTAATTCTTTCGGATAAATCCCCTCTTGCCATAGCGCCAAGCATACGTAAAACATCGTTCATGGCCACTTCGACAGTACTGACCAGTTGATTCAACCCTTTGCTTAGATTTAGGAAAAACCCTTCTTTAGCATCCAGGGAAACCTGCTTGCTGAAATCTCCTGCGCTGGCAGCATCAACCATCACATCAATTTCTCGCTCAATGGCCAACTCAGCTGTTCTATCAGCCCATTCAACAACGGTTCCTATACGTGTTCCTCCATGAAAAACAGGATTAGCAATTACCGTAAAACTTCTCCCGCCAGCTTGTGCCTTACCATAATAAGCTTGTTTTAAATCTTTTAATAAATTTCGTTGATGCTGAGGGTCCTTATGGAAAACATCAATATTTTTACCCACAAGATTATTACTATCAAAATTGGGTAGATCCTTTTTAATATCCGATTCCGCCTTGCGCATCATGCTCGTTACCGCTTCATTCATATACACGATATTGGCATCCGAATCGGCGATCATTACGTTAGTGGTTACCGAGTCCAGTGCCAACTTAACTCGTGCATTTTCCTGAGCAACTTCCTGCTCTTCTGCTTCCTTGGCAAGTCGTTCAGTTTTATCATTCCACTCAACTACAGTTCCCAAACGGACACCGGCTGATGAGTATATGGGCGTGGCGATTAAGCCAAACGTTAATCCAGCCAGTTTAATGTCCGTCGAATACGGTTGTTTTATATTTTTCAGAAGATCTCGTTGATGGCTCGAGTTTGCATGAAAATCATCAACACATGAGCCAACCAGTTTACTGACCTTAAAGTTTGGTAGAGCAGTCTGAATAGACTCCTCGCGGTCGGAAAGCATTTTTGTAACAGCATCATTAATATAGATAATATTTAAATCGTCGTCAGCAAGCATGACACAGGTATCGCACACATCGAGAGCCTGTTTAATTCTCAGGTTCTCTGCCTCTTCCTTGGCCCGTTTGTTTTCAGCGGCCAACTCATCCGTCTTATCTTTCCATTCAACCAGAGTTCCCAAACGGGTGCCTTTTCCATCGATCCAGGGCGAAGCAATAAGACCAAAAGTCAAATTACCGACGTGGATATCGGTTTGATAGGGTTCAGTCAGATTACCAAGCAATTCTCTCTGATGGCTCGCATTTTTATGGAATCGATCAACACTCTGCCCAATCAGTTTATCAACCGAAAAATCACCCAAACTCTGGTTCAGAACGACTTCATTTTCCTTAAGCATGGCTGTTACAGTGTCGTTCATGTAAACAATATTTAGGTCGTTATCCGCCAACATAACGTTAGCCTGACAAAGCTTTAACGCATTGGCTAAACTTGCAGACTTTCTATTTTCTTCCTCTTCCTGTTTCCGTGCGGTAATATCTGTTGCCAACGCCAGAATTCGATATGGTTTACCCTGACCATCAAGCAGAGGGGTATAATTGGCATGCAGCCATACTGTTTTTTTGTAATTACCTTCGTAACGAAACTCCGTTATTTGATTTTCGCCACGTAGCAATGCACTCCAAAAATGACGAAACTCTTCACTTTCACGAACGGTTTCATCGTAAAGCATACTATGGTGCCTACCAGCAACATCCTGCAAACTGTATCCCATAATATCCAGGAAAACCTGGTTCGCGGTAATCACATTACCATTAAGATCCAGTTCCATCACAGCTTGCGTTCTTAGCACTGCCATATATTTATCAGTAACTTCCTTACAACTCTCCCCGCCGAGTCCAAAGAGTTTAAGTAGACTGCTCATAGTAACCACCTATTATTTTTCCTTGAATTATCGCTTTATTTTTTTCGCAATAGTTTAGTTGATAGATTCGGCAGATAGCTTATCTGCAATACTGGAGAGGTTTGGAATATCATCCAAGGTTAAGAGCTTATCGATATCGAGAAGTATCACCATCTTCTCATCGACATTAACTAAGCCTCGAATAAAATCGGTATTGACTGCATTACCCAAATCTGGAGCTGAGCGCATGTCATTCTCTGACAGGGAATACACATCGGAAACCGCATCGACAACAATCCCCATAGTTCGACTCCCGTCACTGGTTTGAACTTTCAAAACAATCACTACAGTCACTGGCGTGTATTCGATGCCATTTAAACCAAAGCACTGACGCAAATCGATAATAGGCACAATGGTTCCACGCAAATTAATTACACCTTTAATATGGGGAGGCGCATTAGGTAAAGGTGTTGCAGATTCCCAACCGCGAATTTCCTGAACACATAAAATATCCACACCATATTCTTCATTGGCCATGATAAAAGTGAGATATTGATTATTCGTGCTTTTTCCTGCTTCGGGAGTTTCACCCACTTGCATAACCGCACTTTCTACCGAAACAGATTGTTGAGTTTGCATAATTTTCCTCCGACTTAGATTAAAGTCGTTATCCCAATGCTCGACCAGATCCCGTTAGCATCGCGTTATTTTGTGCAATCATTGAATTTGTATACTGCTGCGCTTTTCTATAAGCGTCACCAGCCAATTTGACAATTCCGGGAATATCCAAAATCAAGGCAACGGTACCATCGCCTAAAATGGTTGCTCCGGAGATGCCATCCACTCTACGATAATTTTGTTCAAGACTTTTTATAACAACTTGTTGTTGTGCTAAAAGTTCATCTACCACAATACCCACTTTTTCTCCGTCAGACTCAACCACCACCATTAGACTTTCTTCAAAGTCTTCACTATCGGCCTTTACAGAAAAGGTTTTGGATAATTCAATAATGGGAACGTAGTCATCCCGCAGACGAAAAACATTACAGCCACCGGCAACCTTGCTGATAAACTCTTTTCGACACTGGAGGGATTCAACAATAGAGACCAATGGGAAAATATAGGTATTCTTGCCCACACGAATTAATTGTCCATCTAGGATGGCCAAAGTAAGCGGTAGGCGAATAGTAATTTTTGACCCTTTATTCGGCTCAGATGTTAATTCAACCACGCCATTTAATGATTGAATATTCTTTTTGACCACATCCATGCCCACACCGCGACCTGATACATCGCTGACAACTGTGGCGGTGGAAAATCCAGGCTGAAAAATCAGGTCGTATGCTTGTTCATTCGACAAATACTCCGCTTCATTATCGGATATAATGCCTTTTTCTATGGCCTTGCTAATAATTTTATCCCGGTCCAGACCTTTCCCATCGTCAATAATTTCAATTACGACATTGCCACTTTGATGGTAAGCATCCAGCGTAATAGTCCCGGTTTCAGATTTACCTTTCGCCAAGCGTTCCTGTGGTGACTCAATTCCGTGATCCACCGCATTTCGCACTAAATGAACGAGCGGATCACCGATTTTTTCCATTACGGTTTTATCCAGCTCGGTTTGCTCACCGAACATTTGCAAATTGACAGATTTACCCAGTGATTGTCCAAGGTCTCTAACCATTCTGGGAAAACGACTGAATGCAAAGCTGATTGGCAACATACGTATTTGCATGACGCTTTCTTGCAGTTCACGCGTGTTTTGCTCAAGCTGGCTTAGCCCCTCTAAAAGCTGAGGCAATTTATTTAAATCAAAATCATTGCCAAGTTGCCCCAACATGGATTGGGTGATAACCAACTCACCCACCATATTAATTAAATTATCGACCTTATCGATTCCCACACGAATAGACGAGGTTTCCCCCGCCGGCTTTTTACTACTCGAAGAAGGTGTGGAAGCCGCTGGTTGAGGCGCTTGTGATTTAACCGGTATCGGATGGACATTGGAAGGCGGCTTGGCAACATTACTTAACGATGCGGGTTTAACTGTATCCGCTTGAGTGGCTGACAAATCAGTAGCTTGTGGTTCGCTTGTTTCCTCTTTCGCTTGCTCGCTAAGTTTGCTGATTTTGAAATCCGATTCATCCACTACCCATTCAAACACTTCCTCAATTAATTCTTCTGTGGCATCGTCCGACGAAAAATGGATTACCCAACTTAGAAAACATTGTTCGGGTTCAATATCCACAAGACTGGGAAGTTTGGACAAATCAACTTGAACAGATTCAATTTCACCAATTTCTTCTAACGCTGAAAAAAGTCGGACGGGCTCATTCCCGGTTCGTAAAATTTCTTTATCAGGACCAAACGCGATTTTCCAGCGAGTTTTATCCGTGTTGTTTACAGGTTCGATATGGATTTCCGCATCATCCTCCACCCATTCGAAAACATCATTGATGTCATCGGTGGTGCAATTCGCTTCCAGTACAAGCGCCCAACTCATGTAACAAACGTCTGGTTCCATAGAGGTCAAGTCAGGAAGATCAATTTGGCAATTTGATTCCTTTATTTCGCCCAGATCATCAAGCTCACGTATGATCCGGAAGGGGTCATTTCCAGTACGAAATAAATCAGGAGCGGGATTAAACGTGATATGCCAAAGGGTTGACGCAGTATCTGTCGGCTGAACGGCAGCAGGTTCCTGGTTTTCTTCTTCTATATCCAGGCTCTCACCGTTTAGCATTTTAGTAAACTGTGATTTTAATTGTGCAGATAATTCGGTATTGCCATCCTCACCAGCCTGTAATAATGCAAGCATCTCCCGCATACAATCGACTGACTGCAAATAGAGATTGATATCCTCCCCTTTCACCTCCCGATTACCCGATCTCACTTGATCCAAAATAGTTTCCAGATCGTGAGTAAATTCAGATATAGAGGTAAAACCAAAGGTTGCGCTACCACCTTTAATGGAGTGGGCAGCTCTAAAAATGGCATTGATGGTTTCGCTATCAATATTCGATGGGTCCAACTCCATTAGAGCAGACTCCATCACATCAAGTCCTTCAATACTCTCTTCGAAAAACACCTGATGGAATTGCGAAAGATCGATTCCCATAGTGGACCTTCCTCAAAAAACGCCCGTTTTTTGCTTTACAATACTTTTCCAATAGTTGCCAAAAGCTGGTCAGGGTTAAATGGCTTAACTATCCAACCCGTTGCTCCGGCTGCTTTACCTTCGCTTTTTTTGTCTGCTCCCGATTCTGTGGTTAACATCAGAATCGGTGTAAATTTATAGCTGGGTAAGGCCCGTAATTCTTTTATTAAACTGATACCATCCATATTGGGCATATTGATATCCGAAATCACCAAATCAACTCCGGATTCACTTTGTGCAAGCTTGAGCGCCTCTGCACCATCACATGCTTCACACACTTCGTGACCCGCTCCTTTGAGTGTAAAACTCACCATTTGCCTCATAGATGCTGAATCATCAACAGCTAAGATTTTTGCCATCGGCTTACTCTCCACCAAATATCAAATAATTCCCATCAACTGCTAGTGAATACCGAGCGCGTCTCCCACACCGAGCAAGCCAGCAGCAGAACATAATTTTTCTGACGGACTATCCCAATCAACCTGTATTTGCCGTTCTTTTGTTGCATGTACGAATGCAACTAATAATTGCAGACCAGCGGTATCTGCACGTGTTACGCCGTCACCTCGCAAAATAACCTTGTCGCAATCTTTGGTATCAACCAGAGATTCAAATTCTTCATGCAGTCCATGAACATTAGCAATGGTAAGGTTTTCTGGAAGCTTAAAATCTACTGTGGACACGGGACATTCTCCAAAACAAAACTACGACTCCAACGAACGCTTCGTGGGCTTCTCAACTAATTCTAGACACAGTTATAAGAGTTGCTACGTAAATACCTGAATTCTTAAAAAAAACCCGGTAAATCGCAGGGAGGTAGAACATCTAAAAGAAAGGATTAGTTCAAAGAGGAGCTAAAATCCCACAAACTAATTACTTGAACATATAAAACTGAGGATAAATACAATGAAAATACACCTTCATTCATCGCGGCTATAGGTTTGGTTTACCCAATCATCTATCATTTTTTGTTCCTTTTTGTCATATTCAATTTCCTCTTCCTTCTTATATCGATCAATCAAATCTGATAAAGATTTTGCACGGAGATGGCATTTATACCAGACATCTTTTTTTTGCTGTACAACGCCCTCTTTTAGGGCAACCTGCTGTTTAAGCAATTCAATTATTTCAGATAAGCGTTGTAAGAAGTGACGGGAATGCTCAAGCGCACTGATATTGACTTGACTGCCCTTCACACCGGAAGAACTGGCATACTCCTGGTAGTAACGGGTCGTTTGGTTCAGTTGATCCGCCTCCGCTTGCAACTCACGTTTGGCATGTTCATAGTCTTCGGCTGCGGCTTCTTCATCGCGCTTTGCCAAATCCAATACCAATTGCATGCGCTTGGATCGTTTCATTGATCAGGCTACCGGGCTCGATTGGCCTGTTGACGAAGAGGCCCTTGATTGGGTTTTCCCGGTGGATTTTGCCGGCCCTGTGACAAAGGACGATTGGCGGCTTTGACGGGATCAGGCGCAGCGTTCTGCTCCGTTGTATTTTGCAGAAGCTGCTGTAATTCACCAATGCTCATAGGGTAATGGGACGCCTGACGCATACTCTGGGCAATATAATTTTTTAATTCCGGGTATTTTTCTAATGCCATGTCAATATCGGGATCACTGCCACGGGCATATGCGCCAATCGCGATAAGGTCTTTATTGGCACGATAAGTTGCAAGTAACTGTTTAAATTTTTGCGCCGTTTTTAATTGTGTTTCCGGCACAATGTTGGGCATCACCCGGGAAATTGACGCTTCAATATCAATCGCTGGGTAAACACCTTCTTCAGCCAATTGTCGCGATAACACCACATGGCCATCCAAAATTGCGCGAGCCGAGTCTGCAATCGGGTCTTGTAAATCATCCCCTTCCGTTAACACAGTATAAAAAGCTGTTATTGATCCACCGCCTTCGCACCCATTACCCGCTCTTTCCACCAGGTCAGGAATTTTGGAAAACACGGAAGGCGGATAGCCTTTGGTTGCCGGCGGTTCACCAATCGCAAGCGATATTTCCCGTTGCGCTTGAGCAAAACGCGTCAAGGAATCCATCAAGAGCAGCACGCTTTTTCCCTGATCTCGAAAAAATTCTGCAATACGCGTGGATAATTGCGCCGCGCGTAAACGCATTAACGGAGCATCATCCGCTGGCGCTGCCACAACAACCGCTTTGGTTAGGCCTTCTTTTCCGAGAATATGGTCAACAAATTCTTTTACCTCACGCCCCCGTTCACCGATCAATCCCACCACCACAATATCCGCCGTCGTAAAACGGGTCATCATGCCCATGAGTACACTCTTACCCACACCACTACCGGCAAATAAACCAATTCGCTGGCCTTTACCCACGGTTAACAAACCGTTGATTGCTCGAATACCGACATCCAAAGGCTCATCAATTGGGTGTCTATGTAAGGGGTTAATGGCGCTGGGTTCTAAATCGACTTTACCGTCGCTGGCGATCGGCCCCAGGCCATCCAAAGGTTGGCCAATACCATTTAATATTCGACCTCGCAGGTGATCACCAATCGACAATGTTTTGTGTGCTTCGATCGGGATAACCTTAGCGCCAGGTTGCAAACCTTCCACTTTTTGCACCGGCATAAGAAATGTTTTTTCATTATGAAAACCAACAACCTCGGCATCAATTTCCCGGTCGTTCGGTAAAATCACTTTACATTGTCGACCAACAGACACATTCAAGCCAACCGCTTCCAGAGTCAAACCCACCATTCGTGTTAAACGGCCAGTCGCCAAAGCGGGTGATGCCAGTAGATTAAACTGGCGATATTTAGTTAAACGTGAAAAAAAACTGGGGGAATCATTTGTCATCGGAATCAGACCCACCCGGAATATCATCGATTACTGGAGAATCAGGTTTTTCCTCGACTAAAGGTGGTTCGCTCAATACGTCTACGTCTTCCGATGTCGTGATGTAGTTTGGAACCTCTTCCATTGGAAATTCTGCATTCTCACCTTTTTCCGTTATTTCCAGAAGGTACTGTTGTAAACGCGTTGTAACAGAATAATCCACCAAACTTTCTGCCGTTTCTATTTTACAGCCACCGGTTTCCAATGAATTATCAACCACAATACTCCAGTTACGTGTTGCCTCAGGGAATACCTGATTAAATAATTCCGCGTCCCGCTCATTGAGGTACACCAAAACATTTTTGGCTCCGGCAGGTAACGCTGCTATCGCGTGCTTAACAATATCAAATAAATATTCCGGCGACTGTTTCAGTTCATTTTGTAGCAGTGTTTTCGCTAGCTGAATACTCATGTCGATCACAATATTTTCCAATGCATGCTCCTGCTCACCAAGAGGTTGCATTAAATTCTGACTGATCGACTTTAACCGGTTGTATTCGTCCTCCAATTTTTTCTTGGTTTCCGCATACGCTTGATCCTGCCCCAACTTCGTACCCTTTTTTAAGCCATCATCCAGGCCTATTTTGCTGCCTTCCTGATACCCTTCGTTATAACCTTCCTTCTTGGCCTCGTCGGCAATCAGTTGCAGCTCTTCTGCGGTCAAGGGTTTTGGCTTTTTTGCTCTAGAGACGGTTTCAATGCTTTCATCAGTTTTTTCCTGCTTTTTTCCACCCGCTTTTACTACACGTCCCTGGTGATCAATAGAAGGAAGTGACCAATTACTGACACTCACTGAATCGGTAAGGGATTCATATGGGATACGGTCGGCTGACTTTAATGGGTCTGACATAGAAATTACAACTCGCTCACTTGCTAATAACGGCGAAAATATTTAATCACTATTTTTGCCGCCCCTAGCTTATTGACTACAGCATTTCCTCTCCGCTGCCACCAAGATTCAATTCACCCGCATCGGCCATACGGCGAGCAATAGTGAGAATTTCTTTTTGTGCAGCTTCCACTTCAGAAACACGAACAGGCCCTTTGGCTTCCAAATCGTCGCGCAACAGTTCACCGGCACGTTTCGACATATTGCTGAAGATTTTATCCTGCAACTCATCGTCAGCGCCTTTAAGCGCCAGAATAAGTACATCGGAAGAAACTTCTCGCAGAAGCGATTGGATACCCCGATCGTCCACATCTTTAAGATTTTCAAATACGAACATAAGCTCTTGAATTTGCACACCGGTTTCTTCATCGATTTCTTTAATCGATTCCAGCAGCTCATTGCTAATCGAGCTTTCGAGGTTATTAACAATCTCTGCCGCAGTTTTATATCCACCCATGGATTTGGTTTGGGAACCGGCATTACCAGAAAATTGTTTTTCTAAAATATCATTTAATTCCTGCAAGGCACTCGGTTGTACCGTATCCAGCGAAGCGACACGCATCATGACATCCAGGCGCATTTTTTCCGGGAAGTATGTGAGTACATCGGCGGATTGATCCGGGTCGAGATACGCAAGCACAATGGCCTGAATTTGTGGATGCTCATTGCGAATAATATCGGCAACAGAGCGAGCCTCCATCCACTTCAATGTATCCAGTCCGGTGGTATTCCCACCGAGAAGAATTCGATCAATTAACCCGTTGGCTTTATCTTCACCCAAAGCCGTGACCAGCATACTGCGAATGTAATTATCCGCCCCCATACCCAACCCGGTTTGGGTTCGCACTTCATCCATAAAGTTCGACAACACCACTTCCACTTCATATTGCTGAACGTTGGTCAAACCCGCCATGGCGGTGCCCAAACGTTGAACCTCTTTCGGCCCCATATGTTTAAGAATTTCTGCTGCACTGGTTTCCCCCAGTGTCATAAGCAAAATTGCCGCCTGGTCAACTTTACTCAAGTCAACCGTGGGCTTAACGGGCTCTTGCTTACTGGCTTTAATCGTGCCACTCATTCTTCATTAATCCAACGCTTAATCACTTGTGCCACACGGCCGGCATCTTCTGCAACCAACCCCTTCACGGCGTTAAGTTGCTGCTCGTAGCTTTCTTCCGGGCTGGGTAATGCCAAGGCATCACCACCCGTCAGGGTCACAGTTTCATCCGACAACGAATCAAACGAATCCAAACCCGCTGCACTCAATGCAGCCAATTCCCTTGCTTCGTCTTTTTCTTTGGCTTTCACACCCGCGCTCGCCAAGCTTTTTAGCACGGGGCGCATTAACCCGACGACAAGCAGCAGTATGATTAGCAGCCCCACCGCTTGTTTGGCTATGGAGTGAAACCAATCTGTTTCCCAGATAGGCAAGTCTTCAACCGTCTCCAGTTCCGGGAGAGGCAGAAAAGACTCATTGAGGATGTTGACGCTGTCCCCGCGAACAGCAGAAAAACCAACCGCATCTCGAATAAGTATAGACAACCGCTCTATTTCGGTATCGGTCCAGCGTACCCGCTCAACACCACCGTCGGCATTGGGTACTTTTTTATCGTCAACAACAACCGCAACCGTCAGGCGTCGCAAACGGCCCTTTTCACGCTTGGTGTAGCTCACCGTTCTATCTAACTCATAGTTCTTGGTCGACTGCACCCGAGAGTTACTTGGTGTGGCTGGTTTCGCGGTATTTTGATTGCCCCCCTGAGCCTGCTGAGGTGCGGCACCATTATTAGGTGGCTGATTAGACAGCGCACCTGGGATGCCCAAGGCACCGGCACTGCCAACGCGCTGCTCTTCCAGCGTTTGCTCGCTACGTACTGCAGGTAGATCCGGGTTAAAGGATTCTTCCGCCTGTTCGATCTCGGTGAAATCAATATCCGCAGCCACTTCCGTTTTAAAGTTTCCATCCCCGATTAATGGCGTTAGTAAACGACGAACCCGTAACACAATATCGTTTTCAATTTTACGGGTGTAATCCAGATGTTGAGCCGCGATAACCAGCTTTTCATCTTCAGCTCCCACCGACATTAAATTGCCTTTCTGATCGACCACGGTGACATTTTCAATATCCAGCTCGGGGATACTAGAGGCGACCAGATTAGCAATACCGCGAACCTGTTTTGGCGTAATTGGACGACCAGGAAATAAATCAAGAAAAACCGAAGCGCTGGGTTCACGCCCGTCCCGAACAAATACTGTGCGCTTGGGAATAGCGAGGTGCACTCGGGCAGCACGAACGGCGTTAATACTGGCAATGGTGCGGGCCAGTTCTCCTTCTAAGCCACGACGATAACGTGTGGCTTCCATAAATTGTGATGTACCTAAAGGCTGTTCCTGATCAAGTAATTCGTAACCAACAGACTTATCACCCTGAATACCATTTTCTGCTAACACCAAGCGGGCTTTATTGACTTTGTCCACAGGCACCATCAGCGCGCCAGTCGAACCATCAACTTTGTAGGGGATTTCGTTAAAATCGAGAATTTGCCCAACTTCAGATGAGTCAAGACGATCCAAACTACCATATAAAGGTTTGTAGTCTTCTCCCTGACTCCACAGAACCACAGCAAAACCTATGGCCACACTCGCCGCCAGACCAATCATCAACCCAGCCTGACGAATCAAATTTAAATTATTAAACCCTTCGATTAAATCGCTGGTTCCACCGGTTTCCGTTGGTAAAGAATCTGCGGCCATATAACACTCTTATCTCAATTTCACATCACTACACAGAAACGCCAAAAATCAGTCGGATTAAACTGGCATATTCATTACGTCTTTGTAGGCTTCAACCAACTTATTTCTTACTTGCACCATCGCATCAAATGCCACACCGGCTTTTTGTGAGGCAATCATGACATCCGTAATACCCACGTTCGGGTCACCCTGAATGTAAGCGGTACTCATTGAACTGGATGCCTGTTGCACCTCATTCACTTTATTTACCGCCTGCGCCATGACATCGGTAAATTTCGGGCCGTTCACTTGAGTGTTGTGAGGGTTAGCGACATCCTGCGCCGCCATATTGCCGAATGCCTGCGACTGCGCTTTCATTGCCCGCATTTCCAACAGCAACCGATTTACGTCAATTCTGTCACTCATAACCCAGCCTCTTTATCAGGTGTCAGGTTTCTGTCAAAAAACCTATCTCAGAGGGTCTTTTGCACAAAACAGGCCAAGTTTTGCCGCTTTGCCGGCATGCACCTTTTTGCCGATTAAAAAAACATCACTACTGATAAAACAAAAGAAAGGACGAGGAAAAAATGTCAGCGTCTCATGATATGAGACAGCTGTAAGGAATAATGCTCTCCACAGCGTGACACCCCACGCTGACTCATGCTCAGCTCAAGCATGCGCCGGCAAAAGCATCAGGGAAGGTGCTCATAAGCCAGAATAAAGGACAGGATTCACACCAAACAAACACAAGGAGTTATTTAAAAATATGGCAACACCCGTAAAGCTCAAAAAGCGATGTATACAACTTGGACTCGCCGCCTGCACACTTGCAGCGTTAATTGAAGTCCAGGCGCAGGCACCAACACCCCAGGTGCAAGCACCGCCAAGGATAGGGATGACGGTGAAAGAAACCGCCACACAATTCGATGTAAAGGAGCTCACGCAAAAAGTGACAAACTGGAAGATGGAACTCAGCGAATTGAACGCGCCCAACCAATATCCCGCCCGGCTCATTGATCAATTGCCATACCGGGACAATAACAATAATAAAGTCCCCGACTCACTGGAGTGAGAATGCAAGGAAGACTCAAGGAATAACCACGTTGTTTTTTTAATTATCCCCTTCTACCATTAGGCGCCCGGTACAGGCGCCATTTTTTTACAAAGAGATAAGGTTACCTAAAACAAAAAATTATTAATCTACGACAAATCATACCCGCTTATACAATTAAACATGATTAACAACAAATTCAGTCATCCTTACGACACCGTATTTTCTTCAACGTTAAGGTTTGCGGTTGAACTTATCGCCTGGATTAGCGGCCCATGGACTGTCAGTTATCTGTCCCATTGGTTAATTATTCCCACCGCCATTATGTTAGTGATACTACCGGGTATTTTTTCAACACCCAATGATAAGAAAGTCATTCTAGTCCCTGTATCGGGGATAGTAAGGATTGTTATTGAAAGCCTACTCTATCTGATAGCAATTATTGCACCCTGGTTGGTATGGTCAAACATTTCCGCGGGTATTGCTTTTACAATTGTTATCCTATCAATTTATTTGGGAACACCCCGCTTTAAATGGCTGTTAAAGGGAGCACCATACATTTAAAAAGCTGTCCCGAGGTATCTTTCGTTCTAATAATGATCACCGCATGGCACAACCGATAGATTAAACAAATCTGTAACAGTTCAGCTTAAATAAAATGCGCTTCGCTGGAGCAAATCGTGCAATCCTTCGTTGGTAAGGCCATATTCAAGCCGCTACAATAGCACCCTGTCTACTCGACTCACTATTTATCAACACCCAAATGTAAGGGGTTCACCATCCGACACGATCGTCCTGTCTACGCCGCATTTTATGCTTTGCTGGCGTGTTTCTTTTTTTCGATTATGGCCGCCTCCGTCCGTTACATCAGTACCGATTTACCCTTACCCGAACTGGCGTTTTTTCGCTCAGTCATACCTATGGCTATTGTTGGTATATTAATTCTGCAACAAAGAAAACCATTTTTCCCGTCACCTCGTAAGCCACTACTATTACGTGGCATATTGGGCACAGGTGGTTTGCTCTGTTTTTTTCACGCCACACAAAACCTCCCCATGTCCGTTTCAGGTATTTTGGTCTGGTGTACCCCAGCAGTTACCTATGTAACTGCTCGACTGGCGTTGGGTGAAAAACTGGGGATTAAAACACTTCAATGGTTGTTGGTGGCAGCATTCGGCTTACTGCTAATTTTTTCTCCTGTCTGGTTCGCCGATATAAAAGACAACAATGCACTAGCCCAGGTTAACTTTGTTGATTTTTCTATTGGTTTAATGGGAACACTGTTTGCCGGAATGGTATTTGTCACCATTCGTTCTGCCGCAGCCAACCACACGAACTACAGCATTGTGTTTTCTTTTAGTGTTACCGCCTCGATCATCACCGGTGCCTGGATGATGACTTCCTTTGTTATGCCGAACCATAAGTTGTGGGGTATCTTGATTGTTATAGGAGTAACCGGCACACTTGCCCAGCTAGCCCTGACCGAGGCGTATCGTAATGCACCCGCTGCGCTGGTCAGCTCTATGGGGTTAATGCAGGCACCTTTTGCCATCGCCTGGGGAGTATTTATGTTCGCAGAACAACTCACCGCATTGCATCTTATCGGTATTGTGTTAATGGGGATAGGCGTTGCACTGGCAAGTCGAGCACATGCCAGGGAATAGCACGAAAAATAAAGTAATCTAATAATTGTTGACTAATACATGAATAAATCGATCAAACTTATTAGTGAAACATGGGTTTTCTACAAATCTTATTTTTATGGCATTTTTAGAGTGCTCGCACCTGTTTTTTTGCCACTCACACTGATCGACACCCTGATTATCTACTGGCCGCCTTCATCAACGATTGTTCTCTGGAGCTTCTTAATTGCTAAACTGTTAGTTTACCCAAGCTATCAGGGAGCATTGATTTTTTACCTTGGTTCAATTATTTCAGGAAAGACACAAACTGTTTCTTCATGCTATGAATATGCAAAGCTCGCATATCCCAAACTTTTGACCGTATATTGTCTCTATTCTCTGGTGGTGTCGGCTGGATTTTTCCTTCTCATTATTCCCGGTTTAATTCTCGCCTCACGTCTTCTGATTGCCGATTTTATGTGTGTATACGACGGTAAGGAAGGTACCGAAGCATTGAACTCCAGTATTGAAAAGACCAGAAGTTATCAATGGACCATCCTAATGGGAATATTAGTTCTTGCAATATTTATTGGAGTACCCGCCATTACAATAGAAGTATTATTGAAAAAGATAAACTTATTAGTTTTTCCGACTGAACTAATACTCAATATTGCTATAGCATTTTTAACACCGCTATTTACTGTTTTCGGTTTTCGAATATACACCTATCAACTATCGGTAGAAAACAGAGAATTAGGTACACCAAAATGGAATCATAGATAGCGAAAACTCTCAGATGAAGGAGTATAGTGTAGAAAAATATATTGTTACCCACCAGGAAATTGAAAAGTTTGAAGGTTTACACAAAACACATTTCCTCAACACAAATGCCCAACGGTTAAACAAGTCCTTAGGCGACTTAACCGGTTTATCCCATATCGGCTTTCACCTTATTGAAGTACAACCCGGTCGAGAAACCACCGAATTTCATGTTCATTATCACGAGGAAGAGTGTGTTTATATTCTGCAAGGTACTGCTGAAGCCCTGATTGGGGATGAAAAACATCAGGTTAGTGCCGGAGATTTTATCGGTTACCGAGCCGGAGGATTGGCACACAGTTTGAAGAATACCGGTTCGGAAGTATTAAAGTGCATTGTTGTCGGTCAACGTTCTGAACATGATGTTGCGGATTACCCTAAGTTAGGCAAACGTATCTACCGCCATAGAGATTTACCCTGGAACCTGGTAGATCTGGATGACATAAAAACACCAACAGCGGGAAAAAAGATATAACGCACACGTAAAGGAGAATATATTGATGAACGAAAAGCAATTAGCACTATGGGAAAAAGAGCGTACTCGAGGTAAATGGCATTTTATATTCGTAAGAGGTGTTTTATCCTGGGGACTGCCTATGTTGGTGGCAATGGCATTTGTCAACCGCCCTTTTGCTGAAGGCCTCACCTCTTCCAGAGCAATCATTCACTGTGTTATTTGGCCAATTGGAGGAATCTTATTTGGTGTCACGCTCTGGTTTGTCCAGGAAAAACGGTACCGAAAAGAAATGGAAAAGAAAAACAGCTAACCTCGATTTTCATCACCCAACCTTATCACAAAATTCGATATGCTGTTTGACGAACACGACACGGATTAAACCACCCCATTAGGCTTAAAAAATGAACATTGACGCACAAAATTTTGCCCAGGAATGGGTAGCAGCATGGAACTCCCATGATTTGGAGAAAATACTTCACCACTACTCGGATGATTTTTCCATCACAACACCAATGATAAAAATCGCCATGGGTGTAGAGACAGGCACGTTATCAGGAAAAGAGAATATCCGCGAATATTGGGCAGCGGCTTTAAAGAAAATACCGGACCTGCATTTCAAATTGGTGGATGTGACGACCAGCGTCGATTCGATTGCGCTTTATTACCACTCAGTAATGAATAAAATGGCCATCGAAGTGATGTTTTTTAATGCCGAAGGCAAGGTCAACCAAGTGATTGCTCATTACACCGATTAAGCTTATCGATGATGGTTTCGTTTTGATCTAATCCCTCATGGAAGTCATGGGGGTAACATCATACTCTTGAAGAATTCGCTGATGGCTGCCATCTATTTTTATATCGGCCAACGCTTTTTGCCATTGGTCAACCATGTCGTGTTCAAGATCCAAGGAACCAACCAAATACATATCGATATCCATATCATCAGCCACAATGGTGACGTCACTTTGCTTTATATTCATAAGACGAAGCTGATCGTGCACCATTAACGCAGTTGAAAACCAGACATCAATGCGTTTTGCCAAGAGTTTTTTGGTATTGGTCTCTTCGCCCACCACAGATTCAATATGATTAAACTTCAGTTGCTTTAATCGGGTCTCGGTTGAGGCTCCACGCGTGACACCCACTCGCAGCGAACGCAGACGATCCAGTGAGTATTCGCCATTCACCCTTGAGGTGAGCATCGCAAACACGAACTTATCTTCGACTATTGGTCCAATCCAGTGATAATGCTCCTCTCGAACCTCTGTTCTCGCCAAGGGATAAGTAAATTGGTAATACTCAGAGCTGACAATTGCACGCTTCCAAGGCTGGATATCGATAGTGTGGGAATAGCCAACCCGCTTCATGATTTCACGGACGATGTCTGTCGCCACGCCGGTTAGCTCACCTGACTGGGTAAAAGAGTAAGGCGGCAGTTCACCAGTCACAACAGGAATATTTTGTGCGTAAGGCTTATCACCCAGAAATAAGATCAGGCATGCCAGACAAGTGATGCACTGTCTTTTGAAACAGGTCACCGTAGTAATTTCTCTCATTTTCCCGTTTACAGAAAACAACCCGCTACCCCAGTACGTATGATTTCCAGCATATGAGAGTATAGACGTTCCCGTCCTATCAAAAGCGCCAGAAGCGCGGAAGGAACAATGCTAATACCGTGAGGTATTCCAAGCGACCCAGGATCATAGCTCCGGACAATACCCAAGTACCGAAGTCATTCACCGGCTGAAAGTTTGAACCCAACTCCCCAAAAGCCGGACCCAATACATTTAGACAGGCAGCAGTGGCAGTAAACGATGACCAGAACTCCAGCCCCGTCATCATCAACAACAAGGTGACAAATAAACTGCTCAGCACCACAAAGAACATAAATGCCGTGGTGGCACTCATGACGGAGTCATCGACGGAGTTACCATGGTATTTAATTCGCAGTACCGCGTTAGGATTAACCAAACGCTTCATTTCCAGGTTAATGATCTTGAACGTCAGAATATTGCGGATAAATTTGTTTCCACCTGCCGTTGAACCTGCACAGCCCCCCAGATAACCAGACACCACGAGCAAAAATGCCGTGACATGGGGCCACTCAGTAAAGCTGTCCGCGGCATAGCCGGTACTGGTAATAAAAGAAACAAGGTGAAAACAAGCTTCATTAAAGGTGGTCCAGGGATCCTGATAGCGATGATCCCAATAGAGAAAGACAGCAATTAAAGCCGATATCGCCAGGATAACCAGAATAAAGGTACGTGTTTCCTCATCTTCCCAATATTCAGAAAAATTCCAGTTCCGCCATACGCGAAAATGCAGAGCAAAACTCATTGCACCCAGCACCATGAAAATATCCGAGACCACGAGCATCGCCTGGCTGTCAAAGTAGCCCATACTGGCGTCGTGGGTGGAAAACCCGCCGGTGGAAACCGTGGTAAAACTATGCCCAATCGCATCAAACGCGCTCATGCCGCAGACGTAGTAACTCAAGGCACACAAGCCGGTGATCGCGAAATATACCCCCCACAAATAGTGGGTTGTATTGGCCACCCGAGGTGAAAGTTTTTCGTCTTTTATCGGACCTGGCGTTTCTGCTTTGAGTAGCTTCATACCACCAATGTTCAACATGGGCAGCACGGCAACAACAAAGATCACAATGCCCAGGCCACCCAGCCATTGCAGGAACTGGCGATACATAAGAAAGGTAGGAGCCATCGAATCCAGGTTGGACAGTATCGTAGCACCCGTGGTGGTCAAAGCACTGATCGATTCAAACACCGCATCCGTAAAACTAACGTGGGTGATCAACATAATGGGAATACCGCCGACCACCCCCATGACAAACCAGGTTAACGCAGCGTAGGCTAATGCTTCCCGGGCACGAATTTCGGTGACTGAGATTTTGTTTTTTAGTGCAAATAAGCTGAGGGCACAGACGAGCGCTGCCAAAGCAGGAGTAAGGAACTCGACACCAACCTGATCGTGAAAAACTGTGAGCGACAAAACACCAAACACTAGCTGCACGCCTCCCATCAACGCAATAGGAAAAGCAAGCAGGTATGAGGTGATTTTTCGATTGATCACAGGCAGACCACAGGTAGGAACAACACCCCTGTCAAACAATCACAGGGCCTTCATATCATACTAGATGATATTCAGCGCGATTATCTAAATTTTGGTTACCGCAAGCAAGTGCTTACTGGGAGCGACTTGATCCTGATCTAGCAATATCCATCCGGCGAAAGTCCCTATTTTCCTAAGTGAAATTCCCTGTTGCCGGATGTCATCAGATACCCTCTTTCCACTCTGAGCGAAACTCTTGGACTGAGTTTTTAATATGCAGCTCAGTGATATTTATTACAAAAGTGAGACCTCCCCGATCATCTACACCTAAACCAAAATAAACATTCTCCCAAGTTAGAAATCCCCTCAGTTAAGACCACTCTTTTGTTGCGGCTTAGCCCAATGATCAATTAAAAACCAAGCTCTACTCCAAGGGATACCGCTGGCACTTCATTTCGAAATTGTCCCATCTGGTAATATCGGTTGCGCTTGTTGAGGTCCTTATCTATTAAACCGAGCAAATTGTAGAATTTTATTTTGGCTGTTGCCCTTTCATTGATTACGTAATCCAAACCGGTATGTAAATACGCAGACGCACCAAATGCTTTTGTTCTGCCATCACTGATAGTTCGACCGCTGATTCCACCTCTGCCGAGATTATCGACATTATATTGAGCGTAGTCTTCAGCGCCGGGAAATCCCCAAAACACCTGTAAAGAAGTATTTACTTTTGTTTTGTTGGTTAAACGCCATAACCAATGCAGCTTGGTAATATGAGGAGACCAGTTATGGAAGTCATTTCCATATCCATAGGGTTCAGTGCTGATGGCCTGATCAATTAACGTATTATCTAGCAGATTGAAACTTTGTAATTGCGTATAACTGTGAAACAAACCCAGGTCATGATTTTCATCACTGTAATTTAGCTCCAGCTCAAGGCCGTATGCATCAATGGTTCCAATAGGAGATTCCCTTAAGGTCGCCCGCGTCCATGCAATAATGTCATAGGTATAATAGAAAACGGTGTAACCAGTTTTTAATGGTTTACTGAAATTATATTCATGCTTTAACTCTAAAGATTTAATTTCTTCTTTTTCGGCATTATCAACAGCATCGGAACGGATCAGCGCCTCTAAAGGTTCATCATCTATTTTTCTAACGGATTCATTATAGATAAGTTTAACCGACTGCTTTTTGGACGGAGACCAGATTACCGCCGCCTTTGGCGAAAATAACCAGTTACTCCAAGTATGCTTATCCCCTCGACCACCGACGAAAACAGACCACTTATCACTAGCTCGCCATTGATACTCACCAACCAGACTATAAGTATCTGTAGTCCACGGATCCCGTTTTGGGCCATTCACAGAAGCATGACTAAAATCTGTTGCAATGCCTAAGCTATCGCGGGCAAAATCTTCTCTGGAATATTCCCCACCAAGGGCCAAACTGTGTTCAATGACCGGCGTCCATTGCGCGAGCATTTTCAACTTAAACTCTTCTTCGGAAAAAGAAAAATGGGGAATATCACCGGTTACCGAACGCTCCACATGGGTAGAATCCCATCCAGCACTTAACTCGAGTGAGAGCTCGTCAGACATTTTATGTTCGTAATCTGCCTGCGTTGTTAATTGTTGGTAATGCTGCCAGTGATCCAACTCGAAGAAATAAGGGTTTCTATAACGGACTCCACCACGTGTATAACGGGAAAAAAAACTAAAATCTCCTTTATCGTAATCCAGATGAAACTTATGTCTGGCGAAGTCTGATCCATGGTAATTGGGCAAATCATCAAAATAACCCGCAGACCAAGTGGTGCCGTTGTTATAGCTTCCCGCTTTGCTGATGTAACCTTCGGATAAATCCCCTTGTGCACCAGTATAATCATCAACACCGTAATAAACATATATTCCGTGGTCACTGCCAAAATCATGTCCATATCGCATTTCCAACGCAGTAAATTCTTCTTCAAAACCTCTCCTTAGGTTTATATCAGCACCCTTATATACCCTCGAATCCTGTGTATGAATATCAATAACACCCGCTAACGCACCTGGACCATATAACGCTGAACCGGGTCCGGTAATGACGTTAATATGATCAATATCGCCCAGCATAGACATAAATCGCTCGGTGAATGCACCGAATACACTTTTGTGATTCATCAATCGACCATTGACCAATAACAAAATTTTATTATCCAGGTCAGAAATAATTCCACGTAAGCCAATATGCTGTCCCGAACCATGATGCTGAAGTGTCAGTAGGTTTGGGACATAGTATTCGAGCAACTCATCCAAACTTCTCGCACCAGATGCATCAATCATTTCTCGGTCTATAGTTGTTATGGTTGCAGGTATTTTTTCCTCTTCTGTTGCGGTTAAAGCACCGGAGGAAATAATTCGAATTTTGGCAAGCTCTGCCAGAGTCATGGAGAATAGCTGTTCATCTTGAGCATGAACAATAGACGAGTAAGGAATCACAAATAGCAGACTGATAAAACACAGCTTAAACATAGAGACACTCCTGCACCCGATTACATATTTACCACAGAGTTCCCTATCTAACTGCCGAAACCACACTATTAACTATATAACACCAAATTCCGGTTTTTAGGCCAATTTAACAGCATTTTTTTATTACAAACCAAGTCAGTTATAACCAACAAGGTATTAACAATAACAACCACACGACCAAAATAGTTTTTATAAAGGGTTTTTATCATGCGATAAATGTATAACCAAAAATCAAAAACAGCGTAAATCACCCCAACATCCAGACATATTAAATACTGTTTAACAGTAATTAAACGGTCTCAATTACCCAACAAACAAGCATTAAACCATGATAGATCATTCGTTACATACACCGGAGAAAAGCCGACAAACTGTCATCCCAATGTAATAATTCACTAGAAATAAATATTGGCAGCCTGGTATCCTCACACAAAAGATATGAATACGATGACCTATGGGGCTAATTTAAGTTAAAAGCAAAAAGAAGGATAAGATACCAATGAAGTACGTTCTCGTTATTTTTCTATCACTTTCAGGCACCACTTGGGGAGATAGTCTAAAACTGAGTTTCAATGACTCGTTACCAGATCTCGAAATATCCGACTCTCAACACATGGGTTATTCCGTACCCTTTATATTTTGGTCAGCGCTCTATAGTACCTATTCAGTTACGATTAACGATATTGAGTTTACTGCGTATACTTTTTGTGACCTTAAGAATCAACTATGCGAATCAAATTCGAGACATATCCTTTTTCTGGAAACCACAAGCCCCGACTTTATGACGCCAGAAGGCGTGACCATCGGTTCTGAAGCGAATCAAATTCAAGGAAACAGCACATTGGGAGGAGAGTGTAAAATTCTCCCCTCATATTGGTATGCGTGCATGTCGGTAAAGTATGAAAATGAAACTACACTGTTTGGCAACAATGTAATTCGGCTGATCAAATCAAACCATAGTTTTTAGAACGAAACAAAACACTTCGACATATTCTGTTTAGACCTGATGTGAACACAATTACGTTAAAGATTGAAATGCATAACGTTAGTGTTTTCACTCTCCGGTCATATGTTTACTGTTTTTTTAACTGGCCATAGCCGCGTCCAAATTAAAGCCTTCCTCTCGCATTTTGGCGAGTTTGTAACGCAACGTGCGAGGGCTTATACCTAACTTTTCTGCCGTATTTTTCTTGCTACCATTTTCTTCGCGAAGGGTTTTGACAATAATTTCAAATTCGTGGCGACGCATATCTTTTCCCAACAAAGGGGAAGAAAAATCCGATGCCGCATCAAAAGACGATGCAGTATCATGTTCAACAGTCGATGGAACAACACCAGAAATTGCCGAATGGGTCATGTGCGCAACCGCATCCTGAAAACTCGCCGATGGCGTACTGCTTTGATTACCAGTATCCAATAGCGAAGGTTTGGCACTGAACGTTTGTGCCGCAACCAATCCAAGATCTACAGCGCCAATACTGTTCGCAGGCTGCAAAATTAATGCTCGCTGCATCACGTTATCCAGTTCTCTGACATTACCTGGCCAGGGGTATTGAAACAGTGCTTGCTTGGCATCCTGACTCAGGGAAACACCTGCCCGATGCTGCTTAACAGCGTGACGAGCCAGCAGACTTTCAGCCAAAGGAATAATATCTTCTTTACGATCCCGAAGTGGTGCCCATTGCAATGGCAACACACTTAAACGGAAATATAAATCTTCCCGAAATTTGCCGTCCACCACTTCCTGACGCATGTCGCGGTTGGACGTAGCAATCACCCGCACATCCAACTGAATACTCTTTTTACCACCTAAACGTTCCACTTCCCGCTCTTGCAGTACCCGCAACAATTTGGCTTGCAAGCCCAAATCCATTTCGGAAATTTCGTCCAACAAAATAGTGCCGCCATTGGCTTGCTCAAACTTACCAGGGGAAGAAGCATGGGCTCCGGTGTACGCCCCTTTTTCGTGACCGAACAACATAGCTTCCAGCATATTTTCTGGAATTGCCGCACAGTTAATAGCAATAAAGGGTTTATTGGCTCGAGGAGATTTTTCATGAATATACCGGGCAAGTACTTCTTTGCCCGTTCCCGACTCACCCGCTAACAGCACCGTAGAATCCGATTGTGCAACTCGTGTTGCCAGTTGTAACAACTGACGACTGGATTCGGCAACGGCAATCGGCTCGGATGTTGATACCGAATGCTTACTCACATACTTTTGCACCGTTTCCACCAACGCTTGGGGTTCAAACGGTTTTACTAAATAATCCACCGCACCTTCACGAATAGCCTCAACCGATTCACTGATACTGGCGTACGCCGTAATCAATAATAATTGAATATGAGCGTAATTCTTTTTGACTTCCCGCAGTAAATCGTGGCCACTCATGGCTCCCATATTGACATCGGAAACAATTAAATCGATATCCTGCTGTTTTTCAATAATGGTTAATGCATCTTCAGCACAGGCGGCATCCAGTACCTGGAATTTTTCCAGCTCTAATGTGTCAACCAAGGCTTCTCGCAAATCCAGATCATCTTCAACAACGAGAATTTTGGGTTGCGCTTCGCTTAATTGTTTAGTCATGATAAAACCTTGTCGTGTCTGAATTTACTACTGGTTACGCCGCGATATTCGACTGTGGCAGATGAATACTGGCAACCGTGCCGTCACCCAACTGAGAATTTAATTCGAATCGACCACCGTGTGCTCTTGCTACAGCTTGCACCACAGCCAAGCCAATGCCTGTGCCCTGTTTCTTGGTGGTGACAAACATTTCCTGAACTTCTTGAATCATCTCTTCTGGTATACCAACACCATTATCTTCCACCATGACGGAAATTGAACCGGGAGATAAACTGGTCAGAGCGATACTGATTTCCGGTGTCTGACCGGCGGCTTGCAACGCATTGTCCACCAGGTTAACCAACGCACTGATCAATGCTTCGCGATGGCATTTAATTCGTGCCTCTGGTACAGCATTGATCCAGGCCACTTGCACACCGTGGGTACCCAAACTGGCTTCAATTGCTTCCTTCAAACCTTTCTCAAGCTGTAAGGAAGTAATCACATCGTTAAGCGGCAATTCACTTTTAACAAACAGCATCATATCTCTCACTTGTTTTTCCATATGCTGTAATCGGCTTAATATTTTTTGAGAAAACTGCTGGCGCTTTTGTTCTTCCAGGCTTTCATTACAAATGTGTCCGGCATAGAGCAACGCGGCAGAAAGCGGAGTACGAATTTGATGCGCTAAAGCGGAAACCATTTTTCCCATCGCCGATAATTTTTCATGACGGCTCAATTTATGCTGCAATTCACGGGTTTCGGTTTGATCGGTGAGAAGAATAATTTGGCCGTTGCCATCCAGCGAGCTGGTGGCCACGCTGATACGTTTACCGGACTTGGTCGAGACCTCCAATCCGTCATCATTTCTCGGCGCAAAGCATTCACCGATTATTTTTCGCCAGACACGCCCTTCGAGTTTGGTTTGTAATAGATATTCAGAGGCTGGGTTTGCTTGCGTGACAATGCCGCGCGAATCCAGAACAATCACACCACCGGGTAAGAAATCCAGTAGTGCTTGCATTTGGTATGCAATCTGTCGTTTTTCTCTGGATTCTTCTTCCCGCTCTGCGGAAACCTGATCCAACTCTGCTGTTAGACTGGCCACACGCTTTTCCAGCATTTTGTAGGAGCGCGAAAGCTGTTCCGATGTTTGACTGAACGCTTTAAAGGCCGCAATCAGGCTTTCCTGCCTTTCACTGTCACTTTGCCCTAACTCCTGAAGTAAAGGCAGTTCGCGTTCTAGCGTTTGGTTTTGAGCAGTTTGCAAAGTAAAACTCCTGACGATTCTCTGACACCGATTACTGCTGAGTGGTGTGTTACAGAGAGTATTTGCAAAGCCAGTGCCAAAAATAAAATCTCTTATTTTTCAATACGTTACAACCAAACAAGCCATCAACGCTGGTTAAAAGTCAGCGATTTGACGAATTTCACATCAATGCATACCTGGATTCCGACATCAATTAATACCCCCATCAGATACGCCATAACAAAGTTTGCTAATAACGTACTTTCTTCAAGACTCCAATGTGAACACCATCCGTAACAGCTCATCACAAATACATATAGTTAATTTAATCGTGGGACTCAGCGCCTTAAAAATCCCCAGGTGGGCGTGGCGTTGGAGCATTTCTTTAATCAATGTATAAAGGTGTGACGTGACCAATTTAAACCTGTCTTATCAATCAGTAAGGGGGATTTTTTGGGCGATTTCGTTGCTTGCTATTGCCTCCTGTGGCGGTGGTTCGGGAAGTAGCCCATCCAATACCGATTCAACAAATCAACCAAACTCGACAGGCAATACACCAGGCAATACCACTAGCACTCAATACACCAAGGAAAATCTTCATAAGCACTCATGTATAGATCTACCTTATTCGCATCAAAATGATCTAGGCGAATGTGGAGATATATTTGATTATCAATGCGGGACCAAAACAATTGCAGGCGGACAAATTAACTATGGAAGCTGCCCTACCGGCTATGAATGCAATGCAAACCTCTGTATCGCTTCGAATACACTCACTTGCGAAAACGTCACGTGTGCTACCAATGAAGACTGCGTTCAGGGTATTTGTTTAATAACCCCAGCGGCAGGTGCCAGTCGACGATTTGTTGCAAGCTGGGGTAATGACACCAACTCAGGAACCATTGATCAGCCTTTTCAATCCTGGCAAAAGGCCGTTGAAGAATCCTACCCGGGTGATATTACCTATATCCGTGGAGGAGTCTGGTACAAAACAGAGCATGTACACCCGGGTCATTCCGCATTGGCAATGCTTATCCGGCCCGGAGAGTTTGGACGTAACGGTTTACCTGACGCACCGATTAAGTACCTTAATTTTCCCGGCGAGCGCCCTATTCTGGATGGCTCTCAAGCAGAGCCCAATCAATTTCGTTGGTTGACGGGAATCTCCTTAAGCCTGGCTGAGCACATTCATCTCAAAGGGCTGACGGTACGGCACATTCACCAAGATGAACCCCATCCAGATCATGAGAAACCGAATGCTCAGGTCTCTGGAATCGCCACATCAGGAGCTAACCTGAAATTTGAAAATATGGTTGTGCACAATATTAACGGACGAGGTTTTGAGCATTGGAGTCGCTCATGGAGTCAAGCCGATGCCCAAATTGGCTACGATGTTTGTGTTGATAGAAATTCGGGAGATGCTTCAGCCTGTGACGTGGAAATAGCGGAGTTTGCCAGTGATAACACCAGTTGGATTAATTGTGATGCGTACAATTTATATGACTGGTCTTCAACACAACCAGGCAATCACGCTGATGGCTGGAAAGTGGGCACCTATTCCACTGGTGAATTTTTATGGAAAGGATGCCGCGCCTGGAACTACTCCGATGATGGTTTCGACCCCCACGGTTATGGCAAACGAACATTTATCGATTCCTGGGCTTCATCAGGAACCAAATATCGGGACATGACTGACATTTGGAGCGCGGAAGGCAACGGCTTTAAAACAACCGGAGTGTATATTGCTGCATTTCCCGATTACGTTGAAGGTGGTGAGCCCAATGTTGAATATAAGGGAACCATTGCCGCTCATTGCATAGGCAGAGGCTATTTCAATAACCTGTATGTCGACTACGATAAACAATGGCCGAACAACGCGATTTATTACAACACCCTATCCTACTTAAATGATGTCGGGTATACCGATAAAAGCGGCTCTACTTTTTACAACAATATTGTTTATCGCAGCACCGGTATTGGCGTAAACGATACGCCCACAGAAATCAGCATTCCACAACATGTTTACACAGAAGCCAACAATACTTGGGTCGCACAAGATCCTGCTGCTTCCTGGCCGCATTATTTATACAACCAATTATTTTCTGTTACTGATGATGACTTTGTCAGCCTGGATGTTTCCGAGCTAACAAAACTGAGAAAAGACGACTTTAGTTTGCCCGACATTTCTTTTGGCCTGCATTCCTCTGCCAGCGAATTAATTAACGCAGGGAGAATAATTGAAGGTTTTCATTGCTCAACAGCTGGAGAACATCAAGGCGCAAACTGTGTTGAATGGTTTGGTTCTGCACCGGATTTAGGTCCATTTGAGCAACAAGAATGAAAACCGACTTTTCATATTTACCGAGAACGACGTAATTAGGGTACTATAGCGCCCCAGCCATACTTAACCTTACCAAACAGCCTGTTTATGGGCTGCTGATGGGCTATTTCATCCACTTTTACTATCCAGGCGCTATCACATTGAACCCCGAGTCATTTTCCAACCTGAAATTACACCCTAACCTGCTAAAAAACCTGGACTCGTTAGGCTACAAGACAATGACCCCAATTCAGGCACAAAGCCTGCCATTCATACTGGAAGGAAGGGACGTGATAGCGCAGGGGAAAACCGGGTCAGGTAAAACAGCCGCTTTTGGCCTGGGCGTGTTAAATAAGCTCGATGTTAAAAAGTTTCGCATTCAGACGTTGATACTGTGCCCTACCAGAGAACTCGCCGATCAGGTAGCAACGGAACTGCGTAAACTTGCCCGAGCGATCCACAATATTAAAATTCTTACCCTGTGCGGTGGCATGCCAATTGGCCCCCAAATCGGCTCACTGGAACACGGTGCCCATATTATTGTGGGTACCCCAGGGCGAATAGAAGATCATCTGCGAAAAGGTACACTTAGCCTTGAGCATGTGGATAGCTTTATTCTTGATGAAGCTGATCGAATGCTCGATATGGGTTTTCAGGATTCATTGGAAAACATCCTTCAGCATGTACCCCAAAAACGCCAGACACTGCTATTTAGTGCAACCTTCCCTGCACAAATTAGAGAAATTGCTGATGGCATTATGCATCAGCCGGAAATGATTAAAGTTGAATCCCAGCATCATCACAGCAGTATTCGACAACAGTTTTATAAAGTTGCGGACAACAAACAAAGATTGGTCGCTCTTAAACTTCTTTTATTGAAATACCAACCCGAATCGGCACTGGTATTTTGCAATACAAAAAAAGAAACCCAAGACGTTGCGCACGAACTCCGCCAGGATGGTTTTTTTGCCCTGGCATTGCACGGCGATTTAGAACAGAAAGACCGGGACCGTACGCTGGTGCTTTTCTCCAATAAAAGCACCTCTATTCTGGTGGCGACAGATGTTGCCGCCAGAGGTTTGGATATCGAAGATTTGGATGCGGTGATTAATTACCACGTAACACGAGATTCCGAAGTCCATGTCCATCGAATAGGCCGAACCGGTCGTGCCGGTAAGAAAGGCTTAGCCTGTTCAATTTATACCGAGAATGAAGCCTATAAGTTGGCAAAGATTGATTCGGATGTCGATCCAATTCAAGACACGTCTAACTTGCCGGATTACGATTTATTGCAAACCAAACCAAAAAAATCTGCCATGACCACGATTCAAATTGATGGTGGTAAAAAACAAAAAGTACGGCCGGGTGATATTTTAGGTTGCTTGACCGGCGAGAATGGAATTGCCGGTAAACAGGTTGGGAAAATACATGTTTTTGATAATAGTGCGTTTGTTGCCGTCAGCCGGGATGCAGCAAAGCCTGCATTAAATAAAATAAGCCAAGGTAAACTTAAAGGACGTAATTTTCGGGCAAGGCTTGTGTATAAATAAAATTTGTTATTGGATTAATGTCTGAAAACCTTTTTGCCTTTGCAGACACGCTGTAAATATTTAACTCGAATGCATCCATGCATTCGCCCCTTCGGGCGTAGACACGGTTCAAAATGATCCATTCATTTTGTCTCTATACGCTCATCGTCGGCATCCTGCCTTCTATGGTCTGCCAAGGCCATAAAGGTTTTCTAATTCAGAATTATCAGTACCCCGTCAAACGTAAAGCAGATGTTATGGGCATGACCGTCGACAGCAAGGATGCTGGCGACGAGCCTCCATGGACGGATTCACGGCGAGTCATGCGAATAATATCTGGTTTGCGTTAAGTCAGAACTGTAATCAGTGACTTTGCCTCAAAATTATCAGTAGCCCGTCAAACGTAAAGCAGATGTTATGGGCATGACCGTCGATAGCAAGGATGCTGGCGACGAGCCTCCATGGACGGATTCACGGCGAGTCATGCGAATAATATCTGGTTTGCGTTAAGTCAGATATACAACCAATTGCTATCTCTGCATCCCATACTTACGCATTTTCTCTACCAAGGTGGTTCGACGAATAGTTAATTGCTCCGCTGCACGGGCAACCACACCACCGGTATTATCCAAAGCCTGCTTAATTAAACTCTGCTCCAGATTGGTAATATATTCTTTCAGGTCAATACCATTTTCCGGTAGAAAAACCATATCGCCTTCATTGAGCACCGCGACTTTTTTCTCGTGGGTATCCGGGATTTCCATTTCCTCTTCTTCTTCAATCTCCACATGGCGATATTTCCCCGGCAAATCCTGCACGCCGACAACACCGTAAGGGTGCATAATCGCCATACGTTCAACCAAGTTCGCTAACTCGCGAACATTGCCCGGCCAGGGATGACGACACAGGGACAAAATCGCCGCGGAATTAAAACGAATCGAACCGCGTTTTTCGCTTTCCATACGCGAGACAAGTTCGCTAATAAGTAATGGAATGTCTTCTGAGCGTTCACGGAGTGACGGCATCTCGATAGGAAACACATTCAAGCGGTAATACAAATCTTCTCGAAAGTTTCCATCCTCAATCATCTGCTCCAAGTTGCGGTGTGTTGCAGCAATAATCCTGACATTGGTTTCCATGGTTTTGTTACCACCCACACGCTCGTAGGATTTTTCCTGCAATACACGCAAAATTTTAACTTGCATATGCAGCGGCATATCCCCGATTTCATCCAAAAACAGGGTACCACCTTCAGCCATTTCAAAGCGCCCGGCACGGGCACTGATAGCACCGGTGAACGCTCCTTTCTCGTGACCAAACAATTCACTTTCCAACAATTCAGCGGGTATTGCGCCGCAGTTCACCGGAACAAATGGCCCCTCTCTGCGAGGCGAGTGATAGTGTAAATTTCGGGCAACCACTTCTTTCCCTGTTCCCGATTCGCCTTCAATCAGCACACTAACGTCTTTATCCGAAACCTGACTCATCATTTTTCGTACAGCTTGAATTTCTCGACTGGTGCCAACCAAGCTGCGAAATAAATGAACAGGCCGTTGATTATTGCTTTCTTTGTTGAATTTTTGTGCTTCGTTAAAACGTTGCGCACGATGAATCACATCATTGAGCTCGTTATACACCAGAGGCTCTTTAAGGCAGGCAATAACCATATGCCGTTTGATAGGCTCCCAGTCCGGTTGTACCTCGTCAAAATCACCAACCAATACCACCGGAGTCGGTTCGCATCGATGAATCAACGAATCGAGAAACGCAGATAAATTGATGGGTTGATCGGCTTGATGGATGACCAGCATACCAATGCTGTCCAGTGCCGTTTGATCAAAACTTGCCGCCTCCCAGTCTTTATATGTCATCGCGAGTACGTGCTCACCGATAAAGTCCAGAATGGTGGTTAAATCATGTTGTTGTGATTCGTGGTTGGCAATAACTAAGATTTTTTTATCATGAAGCATGGGATCACAACCCTCTTACATCTGGGGTAACAAGACAGAACACATGTTAGAGAGGAAAACTCCGGCAATAAAACTCATAGAAAACTCTAACGACTGAGAATTGACCATCATTGGAATACAAAAGACTACTTGATAGTAATAGTCAACAAACCGCCATAGGTCAAATAACTGGCATATTTATTTTATCAAAGAAGAAAATACGCTAGAGCGTTGAATTGCAATAACAAAAAAAGAAGAACGATGCCTGGAGAAGATTACTCCAGGCCCATTCCTGCGTGAATGGCTTTTTCGGGCATGGATGACACGATTGTGGCATACAAAGAAAGGACTTTTTCCAGTTCCCCCACGAGAGCCCGGGTGTCCCTATCCTCGTCGTCAAAAGCACGATTAAGCATAACGCCGAGATCTTGATCCCATTGTCGGACGGCCTCCCAATCTTCACAATCGTAGGCTTTTTCCAACTCGCGTCGAGCTCGGACTAATGAAAAGTGAGATGCTGATATCACTGACATTGGTTACTCCAATTTATACCGCCGTTACTTCAAATAACGGCAGATGAATATGGAGCTTTAATAATGAATATTAAAAAATTAACCAAATCAAACAACAAACAGGTTATGCAGCCTGACCACTACAGGGGTCAATGGCATCCCACCCACTTTTCACTCGAGCGATTAAACCAGCCACTTCGGTCAGTGTTGACACTTCTTCTTCAGACTCGCCGAGCTTATTCACCATGTAGTCGTATAAGCAATCCAGATTCAGTGCAATATCGCCGCCATCCTCGAAGTTCAAGCTACTGCGCAAGCCGTTAATAATGGCAACCAGCTTGTCAATAAGCACTTTTTTGTCTTCTTCATTACCGCTGATTGCGCAATTTTTAGCTTGCTGAACACGCTCCAAAGCGCCGTCAAACAGTAGTGAAATCACTTGATGTGCCGTCAATTCGCTAGAACGTTCTTGCATAATTTGCGCGGCTCTTGTTTGTGCAACAGACATATTTATCTCCTCACATGCTGAGTACAAAGCGGCAGCCTTCTGCCGTTGTTACAATACAGTCTGAATACTGCACACACAGTGCCAACTTTAGATTTACGTCGCACATTTGCTCGCAAGGTAAAATATCAGAGGTGCTTTATCTAGCGCTTGTGCAGTCCATATCAAGGGCTTTATGCGACTCGATATACACTTTACCAAAACATGTTTGATTTGCGCCACACAAGGCTTAGAGATAACGTGAGACAGTGAAACGGCTAATCCTTACCACTCAACTCCAAGGCCCGTTCAACAAATTCTTTCTCTGCTAAACATTGCCGCTCAATTGGAGCAATGCGCTCAACATTCAAATGTTCAACATTGCTTTTATACCAATCTCTCTTTTTATAATACTGCGTAATAGTTTTGCGAAAATCCTTCTTTCCAGTTTTATGGCATTGTTGATAAATTGTCGCCAAACTGTCACTCAAGCTCTTCGAATCCTGTTCGTACTGTTCGACTTCAGTACGAAATTGGTCAACATTGTGCTGGCAATCCTGCATCAACATCAGTGTTGACCTTGCACCAATTTCGATAACCACACCATGAACACGCATGGACTTAACCATTCCTTCTGGTGTTTCAAACAGCGCTATAAATGTTTTCCGTTTATAAAAAAGCTCTTCGTCATAGTTTGAAATACGGCTGAGCAAGTCCCGATAGCCTGAGTACATGGCATCATATTCACCTATTGCCAGATCCGCAGAATCCAAATCACACTCTGCATGGCTTTCAAAGCTGAACAACAAAATACCAACTAATAAAAATATTTGTTTCATATTACGCTTCACGATAAAACCTTTGCGCCTTCTGGCTATCAATGGGCAACCAAGTATAAGGGGCTATATAACTGAACCACTATATAGGGAGGAAACCATTGAACGTTGAATACAGATCAACCGATAGTGAATTGTGTTGCCAAAGAAACAAGGTAATACAGGAGGGGACAAAGTCCGATATTTCGCGCTTTACGGTCAAGCATACGTAAAGCGCGCTTTTAAAAAGAGGTCGCGCCCTATTCGCCGATTTGCGCCCAGGCTGAACGTAATTCGTTCAATAAATGTGCAGCTTCATCCAATTTTTCTGGATTATTTTCCAAATGTGCTTTCATTAGGATGTTTTGGATATAGATGTAGAGCGCATCCAGATTTTCTGCAATATCACCACCCTGATCAGGGTCCAGGCTTTCACGTAAACCACCAACGATGGTAATAGCGGAATTTATTTTCCCCCCTTTCATCTCAATGTTGCCGTATTCCATTGCTCCCTTGGCCTGAGCAATGCGCTCCAGGGCACCATCGAACAACATACAAATGAGTTTGTGAGGAGAAGCAGACTCTACCGCAGATGAACGGTGAACTTGAGCATAAGAATCGACAGCGAGTTGAGAATTCACGGTAACCTCGACGTTTATCTGGATGAATTGGCGCTATTTAGGGTATCGGCAGCTTCCACATACACTTTAGTCTATTTTTTCCCTTTAGGTTGGCACAATCGATGCTTTTACCGTGGGATATACCAACGACTTGCCTATACTCATTTCAAGCAACCCCTGGGGGAACAAACAATAATGATCGCCGAGGCAACGGGCAATACCCATCCTGTATTAGTTGAATCCACACGTTTGTTTAATTCTGGCTGCTATGTTGAAGCCCAAAAGAAACTACGTGTTTTTTTACAAAAAAAACCGCAAAATCATCAAGCCAATATATTAATGGCAATGATTAAAGAAGCTGTGGCTGACTACAACTCAGCTTTGGACTATTGTCATCAAGCACAAAAAAATTCGCCCAACAATAGAAATTATCTGTATTTAGAGGGCGTAATTTACGTCAGGCAAAAAAAACTTGATCTCGCATTAGCCCATTACAAAAAGTTTTTCCAACACTACCCCAATGATTTGGATGCACTGAATACGGTGTATGCCATATATAGCTCCCGGGAAAACAAACCGGCACAGCTTAAAACGCTATTGAATATTGCCACCCTGACTCAACTACCCCAGGAAAAACTGCAACAGATTTATGCTTTGCTCGCTGAGACTCAACACCTTATTTTCGACACAATCACCACTAATGGGATCATAGCGTTAATACAAGCGGAGCAAATCAGCGATGGCCTATTAACACGACATTTAACCGCCTATTTAATCGAAAAATACAATTTAAGCAGCCCTCAACCAAAATTAAATTTATATGAAATTTTCCAGAACAATCTCTTTTACCTGGGTATTGGCTGTACGCGTTTTTCCAGCATAGAAGTGGAAAAACTGCTAACCACGTTGCGCGAGGCCATTCTCACAATATGTATTCAACGGCAGCACGTAGAGGCAGTAGCCATGCCTATGATCGAGGGCATTGCCCTGCAAAACTATTTAAATGAATATATTTATCCAATTAAAGATTCCGAACAGAAAATTATTACGGAAACCAAGAAATTACTGGAAATACAAACCAAAAATAAAGACTGGCATGTTCAGCAAAGTGAAGGACTACTGCTGTTAATCAGTATGTTTCAGCCGCTCTATGAACTCCCTATCAGGAAAATATTGCTGAATACCCCCATATCAAAATGGCCAAAGTCATTACACAAAATTGCTCAAAAGACCTTATTCAATATTCATGACGAACTAGCACTAAGCGAACAGATACCGAGCATCACACCGATTCACGATGAAGTATCAATGGATGTACAGCAACACTACGAAGAGCACCCCTACCCCAGATGGAATCAGATTTTTGTTATTCCTTTAGAAAATATTGGCAGCGCCATTTTAAGATATATTCCGGATATTCGCGATCAACTACCTGCCCCGCTTTTTAATGAATCAACACCAATTCTAGTTGCCGGAGCAGGAACGGGGCGACATCCCATTATAGTCTCCAAACGTTTTCCGAAAGCCAAAATTACCGCAATAGATTTGAGCCGAAGAAGCTTGGCTTATGCAACATTAAAAGCCAAACAATTAAATATCAACAATGTGAATTTTTATCATGGCGATATTCTTGAGTTTGATAAGCGGGAACAAAAATACCATTACATCGAATGCAATGGGGTATTACACCACTTGGACAATCCCATGCTCGGTTTGGAACGTTTACTTCAGTGTTTACACCCAGGCGGAGTAATCAAAATAGCCCTGTACAGTGCAACTGCCCGAAAGGCCATTACCAGTGAGCGTGACAAAATTTCAAAACTCAATATTCGGCCCAACTCGGATAGCATTCGCTCCTACCGCCAAGCAATTATCAACGCTCCGGAAAAACATCAGGATCTATTAGTCTTTAGCGATTTTTACAGTTTAAGTGAATGCCGGGATTTGCTCTTCCACCAACACGAAATCTGTTTTACCTGGGAATTAATTCGGGAGTATTGTCACACGCTGGACATTAATTTCTTGGGTTTGGTGGGCAACCAGAAAATAATCGATATTTATAATAAGGAATACCCTAATTCAGCAACCAATGACTTTGGCAAGTTAACTGAGCTGGAACAAAAACACCCATACATGTTTCGAGGCATGTATGAGTTTTTAATACAAAAATAAAATGAAAAAAGTCACGTAGAAAAGCTGACATCCTTGTCTGAGAGAATGAATTAATCCCGCTTGGCAGTAAACGGTAGCGTATCGAGCAAGTTTTCCAGGAAGGAACCAGAACTGCTTAACCCGCTTAATATACGCTCCATGGCAATATATTGTTGGCGCAAACGTTCTTCAAAGGCTTCCATTTTACGATCCAGGCTATCCTGATCGTCATCTAACGTTTCGAGTTTCTTATCCAGCACTTCTTCACGTTTAGCAATCAGACCATCAGAAGAGAGAAACTCTTCGATCAAGTCACTTAATTCGCCGGCAAAACCACGGGAGAAGTTGATCGTCGCCGAGGTGGAGTTTTCACCGATGATCATCGCCAACCCTTCACCTGGTTCCCCCAACTTAGGCAACAACACATTACTGGTACCAAAACCGGCTACGCCATTGATAGTACCCGAAACTTTATTCCCGCTGGTGCCATTGGCGATGACCAGACCTAAATCCGCCAGAGTGTCGGCACTGGCAGCGGTAATATTTACCTGCGAAGAGGTGTCATATTTGGTTGATGTAATTAAAAAGCGGTCATTATCCGAATCATAAGAAACCAGTACAGAGTGACCTTCCTCAGATAGGTTGGTATCCGCATTAATGGCCGTTTGCATAGCGGAAGCTAAATCGGCTTGACTGGCATAGGTACCTTCGGGAATGGTAATGGTATTGGTCGTCACACCATTTACCTGAGCGGTAAAACTGTAATCTTTGCCCGTGCTGTCAAAATTCGGGAAAGTCATATTCGCTAATGTTCCACCGGTATACACGCCACGGGAAGGTGGTGTGGTAATCACAATATCGTATTGCCCCGGTGAAGTGGCATCATTGGTGGAATTTACATATATATTTGGATCAGAAGACGTATTACGCGGAGCAAATAATTTTTGAATATCTTCAAAGCGTTCATCGAAGGCTTTGGTAAATTCTTTCTCATTAATACTGAGCGTACCATCTAATTCTGTACGAATTCCCAGATTGGTAAGAGAGGTGAAATTGGAATCGGCCAAACCGGTTACCGTACTGGAAATCAAATTACGGATACTGGACAGTGTCGATTTAGCCAGGGAATCCCGAGCCAATGAGCCGACCACGGTGGAGGTTGAGCCATCATCGTTTTCGACTTCCGACGTGCCCATAATCGGTTCAAGCGCTTCCAGAAAAAGATTATATGCTTCAACAAAATCCCGTACTGTTTGCTCAGCAAAGGCTTTATCTTCTGTGACGGTGATCGTGACTTTTTCACCTGGTGCGGCTTTTAAAACATCGAGTGATAAGCCTTCCACAATGTCATCAATGGTGTTCGAAGAACGATTAATAGTTAAACCATTCAACGTTAATACCGCGTCTTTCCCAATTTGAGTTTCAACATTTTCAAAACTGGTTACACCAGTATTAAACGCAAAACGGGATAAATCATTGCCGTCTGTATTACTGGGCGCACCACCGGCTTCTTCAACGGTGATTTCCAGTTCATTACCTACACCGGATGCCGCAACAATCGACAAACGATAGCCTGAACCATCATTAATAATAGAGGCCTGAACACCAAAATCCGCATCGTTAATGGCATCACGTAAGCCTTCAAGCGTGTTGTTGGTGCTGTCAATCGTAATGGTGACTGGCTCTTGTGCATTATCCACGGTGAACGCAGTTGGGTTGTCGCTGCCGTCCCGTGTCCAGGTGCCAAAATTAAAAGTTAAGGTGCCTTCTCCAACCGCATCGTCTACGGAAGAAAATGCTTCAAAGGCAAGGTTTTGAGACTGTGCAACGTCTTCAACCGTAAAGGAATACACCCCTGGCTGGACGTCGGTGGATAATTCGGTAGGAACCAGTGCGTTGCTTTCGGTAAAGGCCGCACTTTTACTGAATAAACCTTCTGGATCGGTTAAGGTTTTCGCCGCATCTTGCAAGGTTGCCAGTGCGCTGCTGAGAATACCGTAGTCCGATATTTGTGTTTCCGTTTTTTCCCGCGTGCTGGTAATACGCTCTTGCGGCGCCGATCGTTCAATCGCCGTCAACTGCTTAACCAGGCTGTTGGTATCAATACCTGAGCCCGCACCCAGAGTTTTGATAATGTCATTTTCAATCATAAGGCTCTACCTCGATAGGAACCGCATGTCCTATCCAAATCACTCCTTTGAACGACGTCACCTCGCATTATGCAAAGGGAGTTGAACTCATACTATGTATCGGCAGCACAGAAAAAACATTGAGCATTAAATGTACTAAAACGCAAAAAGACGCCCAGTAGCCTGAACGCCATTTTTGCGATATCTAAGCCCAGTGTAGAACACCGGATGTTTTGTCTAGCTATCCAAGCGCGTTCAGCAATCGAAACTCCCCATCATCCTTCAATTTTCGCGCCAACTCTAAGAAAATGTCCTCAGGAATTTGCCGGATAAGCTCTCCTGAATCACTATCGACTACCTTAACAACCGTCTGGTTCAGCTCCTCATCCACCGAAAACTCTAGGTCTCGCTGAACGGATTGCACATAGCTGTTAATCGATTCCACCGCCGATTGCAGTTTTTGCTGCGTCTCGTGTACAGCTTGTGGCTGTTCTGAGTCTGCGGGTTTTTCTATAGATTTGGGCAAATCTTTGCCGCTGGTACGCGGCTGAGCTTCGACAGCCCCCTTAGATGAAGCAGAACTGGCCACCAACCGGTTAGCCGTCTGAATATTTCTAACTTCATTCATGGGTTTACCCTCTTTCTACGGCCAAAGCCGGCGGGTTTTACCCCGCCAGCCTGAACCACTTTACATGTCGGTTAACTCGACTTTAACCTCCGGCTTACTGTAGGAGTGAAAGAACTTGTTGAGGTCGTGCGTTTGCTTGAGCCAACATTGCTTGAGAGGCTTGTTGCAACACTTGAGCTCGACTCAACTCAGCAGTTTCTGAGGCGAAGTCCGCATCCACAACTCGAGATCTTGCCGCTGCAGTATTCTCAGAAACGTTACTCAAGTTAGACACTGTAAAGTCAAGACGGTTACTGATCGCACCCAACTGAGACCGAGTGTCGTTGATGGTTTCAAGTGCCTGGTCGATCGAAGCAATCGCATTCTGAGCACCGGAGACTGTCGCAACACTGATGTTGGAGATTGCAGAGCCAGTGACTGTTGCACTAAGGTCTGTATTCAAGCTACGTAGGCCTGTAGAAGCCGCACCATTAGCGGTTGTTTCCACGGAAAGTGATTGTCCACCGATGGTATCCAGCTTGAGCGTTGCACCAATGGTGATTGGGTCAACCAAGTTGTCACCAGCGCTCGCACCAGGGAAGGAAATACCCAATGCTGTTGCGGTTGCTCCACCGAGGGTATTACCTAGCTCAAGTGTGATCGAAGATGTACCGGAGAATTCAAGCTCACCGTTTTCATCAATCGCCGCAGTTACACCAGTAGTCACTGTTTGAGCATTGATGTCGGTTAACATCGCGTCCACACTGCTCAAGTCGATACCAGTAATTTCAGTACCGTTGATTTTGATCGAACCAGTAGTCACTGTGGTTGCAGCAACAGAAGCTTCTGCAGTGTCATCCGCTACCGCGTTACCGCCGATATCAATGAACTGAGTGGAAAGCGCACCGGCTACAGTACCGTCAGTGACTTCGATTGGGCCAGTACCGTATAGGTGTAGCTGATCGTCGTCATCTACGTAGGCGGTCACACCAATATTCGCAGTACCGTTAATGTCGGCTGCCAATTCTGATGCTGTCGCGGTTGCACCTGCGGTTGCGCCTACAGTTACCGTAATACCGTTGATATCAAAGGTATTGGTAGCGACTACGTTCAAGGTACCAGTTAAGGTAAGCTCGTTAACTTGCTGGGTAAGGTCTGCACCGTAGGACTCAGAAGCATCGATGGAAGCCACTACATTGGTTTCATCAGTTACCGCATTGATGTTGGCCACTTTACCTTGCAAGGTGTCAGTGTTGCTTGCATCAATGGCGACACCGTTGATCACCAAGTCATTTGCAGTAAGCGCAGTAGTGAAATCAACAGTTTGTCCGTCGACAGTTGTGCCGTTAGCACCACCTTTTACTTCACCCGCCGCTGCGATTTCCTGGAAGCCAAAGCCTTCAAGGTCGGTATCAGTACCATTCGCACCTTTAGTCACGGTAATTGCACTACCGTCGTCTGAAGTTAACGCCAGGCTACCGGTTTGAGAATCACCAGAGGTGAAGCCAACATTCGCTGCTGTGGCACCGTTTTGGAAGTTGTTAACGGTGATGGTTCCGCCAGTATCATTACTGAGTACTAAACGACCTGAGTCTTCAGCAATGCTTGCTGTAACCGCGCCGCCAGTTTTTTCATTGATAAGGGCAACCATTTCATCCAGGCTGGATGTGGTAACACCTGTACCGCCAATGGTGAAGGTAGTTGCAGCAGAGCCGTCGATGGAGCCAACCACGATGTCGAAACTATCAGTGCTTGCTAGTACACCATCCGCAGCGCCAGTACCTTCAAAGACGTTGTAGGCAGATGCGCTAACGCCATCAACATTGTTGTTAATGTCAGCGATAAGGTCATCCAGATTTTCGTCAGCTTGTGACAAATCGATTGCACTTAAACCTTGGCCATTAATTTCAATGTCGCCATCATCGATGCTGAACGTTGCACTGATGTTGTCGCCACTTAAATCGCTGGTGGTTGAACCAAGACCTAGAGTTTTGGTACTGGTTTCTGCAATGGAGAAAGAAATGATTTGATTCGCTTCTGAACCCACTTGTAGGTCAACACTGCCTAGACTTCCGTCCAATACTTTTTGACCGTTAAAGCTGGTGGTTTCAGAAATACGATCCAATTCTGCAACAAGTTGCTGAACCTCTGCATCCAGAGTTGCCCGGTCAGCATCAGAGTAGATGCCGTTAGCAGACTGGATAGATAGCTCACGCATACGTTGCAAAATGTTGGTGGACTCTTCCAACGCACCTTCGGCGGTTTGAATAAGAGAAGCACCATCGTTTGCATTACGAATTGCTTGGTTCAAACCTCTGATCTGAGAAGTTTGACGGTTAGAAATTGCGAGACCCGCTGCGTCATCCGCGGCGGAGTTGATTCTTTTACCTGAAGCCAAACGTTCGCTTGCTCTCTCCAAGTCCATACTTGAAGAGTTCAACTGACGCTGAGCATTCAGTGAAGAAATATTACTATTTACAACTAGTGCCATGGTAAGACTCCCACGTTTGAATTAACCAAAGCCAGCCGTCAGTGACTAGCAAAAGCTTCTTAAGGAAGCGTCAGGGAGTTTTGTGAACTGGGCCCTAACGTCTCTTACCTGGGATAACGGCACGAGGAATTCAAACTTTAGTGGGGGTAAACAGATAGATAAATATCATCACTCTCAGTAATTAATAAATTTATCTAACAAATTCAACGGCTTGGAACAGCAAAAAACACACCCTTATTTTTCCGTCAAAAAATAATTGTGATTTTTTCTTAAATTAATTGGTTACTTTAAGAGCGGATATCATTACCCAAATGCATATAGAGCTGATTATTGCCCTAAGACGTCCATACGACGGCCCCAAAATCTGGTACAGAGAGTTTCTTCCGGTCGATCAACTAATAACATGCAACGAGAGTTAGTTTCTTCCCGCTTAGAAACATCTGTTTAAATTGCGGTAGCGCAATTACACTAGTCACATCAGTCAATAAAGTGTCAAAGAACATATAAACATGACATAAGAAAGTCAGACTGACAAAAATCAGCCTTTCGGGTGTTTTCGGTAATCACTTTACACCCAGCTGGCATCAAATCTTGGAGAGAGGTATTTGGCTTAATGGAAGATTAGGTATGTGCCAATCCAGGAAGAACAGTAATTAAAAACGGAAACGTACTTATGAACGTCATTCAATGCGGTAAAAAAGCGCTCTTTTTTCTTTCTTTATTAGTATTCGTAGGCTGTGGTGGTGGCGCAGGCGGCTCGGGCGGCACAGAGTATCAGGAATTCACGGTAAAAGAGGTAAAACTCAGCATATCCGCTCCCCAAACAATGACCGTCAATGAGGGCGAAAAGGTCACAATCAAAGCGACCGGCCGAGCTTCCGGTGCAAACCCTAAACTTTCCTATTCATGGCTGACCGTTTTTGCCTCATTACTCCCAGACTTACAAGGTACGAATACCGACACCATTACGTTCACGGCACCAATGGTTTCCAGTAATCGTGACCTTATCTTCCTGGTTCAACTTGACGCAGAGGGGGTGATTTATACCGACATTCTTGCAGGTAAACCCACTGCTCGCGTTGTGGTCACCGTTGTTGACACATCACCCCGTGCTAATGCAGGGAGTGATCAAACAGGTATTCCCGGCAACCTTGTGACCTTGTCCAGCCAATCCACAAACACCGATAGCTGCGCATGGGAACAAACTTCCGGCGCGACCCTCGTCATTACCAACCCAAACCAATGTACTGCCCAAGTTACGTTGCCAGATCTATCTGCTGAAAATACATTTACTTTTCAGCTGACCGCAACCAGCACCAGCGGACAAACAGACACCGACTTAATAACACTTACAGTCGTCCAACCAACTCCACCGACAGCAGTTGCAGGTAATGATCAGTCTGCTCCGCCGTTCGGCACTGTACTATTACAGGGAGCGGCCAACATGGGCTCGTCTCCCATTCAAAGCTATAACTGGCAGCAGATTTCCGGCGAAAAGCTCGAGATTATCCATCAGTCCTATAGCCAAATGCAGGTTCGTCTCCCAGAAACATACTCTCAGCAAACTTATGTTTTTGAGCTGACCGTTACCGACAATAGGGGCCTATTTCACTCGGACCAAGTCACTGTCACCATGAGCCCTCCTGTCAGTCCGAAAGCCGTGCTCAATGCATCACTTACCTATGTGCTTACCGGTAATAACGTGCAATTGGATGGTTCTGGTTCAACAGACGATTTGGGAATCACTCATTATTACTGGAGCCAAACTCAGGGAACGCCCATCTCTGGCATCAGCGCATCCGAACCTATCCTCAGCTTTAATGCACCAACCGTGACCAGCGTAGAAACCCTGTCATTCCAGTTACGCGTTGTCGATGCTTCCGGGTTAGAAGACGCAGCAACGGTCGATATCACCGTCTATCCATCCAATGCCGCGCCAGTAGCTGTTGCAACGGCACCGACAACAGCAGATGAAAGAACCCGGGTAACGCTAACTGGCAGTGGCTCAAGTGATGTCGATAACAATATCGTCAGTTATCAATGGAGCCAGCTGTCGGGGCCTGATGTAAATATTAGGAATAGCAATTCATCAGATGCCAACGTTTCTATAGATAACCTATCTGAAGACACACAATTTCGATTTCAACTCACCGTATCCGACCTGTTTGGTGAAACAGACACGGCAACGGTAAGTATCACCATCCAGAACAAAAACCAACTGCCCGTTATAGGCACAATTTACGGTATTAATTCAGTGTATTCAGGGACGCAACGCTCGATAATTGCATCGTTTCATGATCCCGACGGATTAACTCGACAATCCTATATAACACAATTAACCGGCCCAGAAATATGGCTGGCCCGTGTCAATCCTCAAGAATGGAAATTCATCGCCCCCGAAACAGATGTACAACAAAATTTGTCATTCAGACTCACGGTTATCGGCGATACCAATGAAATCGTAACCAAAGACTTTTCCATCGACATTTTACCACTATCCTCCACATCCACTCAGATTACTATTCACGAGCCTAATCACGGACAAGTGGTATTGGGAGATGATCTGATCGCAAACGGCTCGATCACGCAAGACGGTTTGGGCGCATCGTTACCAATCCTGGCATCCATATGGCGTAGCGATTCAAACTCAGTTTCGTCAACCTCTGATGCCCAAGGTCTATGGCAACTTTCATACTCTGGACTGGGGTACAGTGACCGCAGACATGTTGAAGAAGTGAGAGCACTGAAAGTTTCCTATAACACACACGATAGCGATGTCGTCTTTTTCAAGAACCTGCCGCAAACCAATCAACAAGCCGAAGTCATTACTGGTAGTTGTGAGAGTAAGTTCTATATCATGTATTCCGATAACACTTTGGTTGAACGACACTGCGACCAATACACTCGCGCTTTAATTTCGTCAGCCATCACAGACCCGAGCCTACCTGGATACCTCTACTCTGCAGCACAATTTGCTTCTATAGACCCTCAAACCGGGAATGTTATCGCTTCAGACGGAAAAAACATTATCCGCATTAATACCACGACAGGAGAAAGATCAACCATTTATCAATCCGCGTCGTATGACCCCATTTTTGCTGATGAGATGTCAATTGCTTCCGATGCAAAAAGCGCTATCGTAAAACGCCATACCACTCCAGGTAAAACAACAGGAGAGTTCAGTCACATTAATTTTGAGTCAGGCAAGATTACTCTACTGGAAAACGTTAATAAGATCATAAAGGGAAATAGTTTTGACCCAACGGGATCATTTTACTACGATCAAACCAGCTCAAAGATTTATTTTTTAAGTTACTCAAATTTATATGAAATTAATTTTGAAACTGGAGTATATCGACCTACCAGCGGCGTAATTGAATTAGATTTTATCAAACAGATTTTGCTCGCAGCCAATGAACCCGAGACAGAAAGCTATTCTTATGATTGGCAAAATAAAACCATCTATCTATTAAAAGAAGCTGAAAATACTGCCATTGTAAAACGTTTTGCCGAATGGAATGGCGTCAACATGCTTGAGTTTGAATTAGTCAACGATTCACCCTACCAACCTGCTCAAGTTCAGTAATACTTTGAAGAATTAATATTGAATCAACTAATCCCCAGGAGAAATACCGGGGATTAGTTTTTAGCTGATGTGCTTTTGAATTTCCATCACACAATCCAATACAGATTTTCCAGCCGTATCAATAATAAACCTATCGCAATTCCATTGATGGTATTCCCTATTTTCAATTTCATCCCATGTAGATAGTTTAAGATTCGGCACTGTTGATTGACGAAGTTCTACACGCTGACGATGCTCCATTTTGTCGGAGCAGATAATTTCAATATTCACAGAATCAGCACTACTGTTTATCGCAACGTCATTCCATTCTCCGCGAGTCAACGTGATAGGGTTACATGAATCTGCTATAACGCTTTTGCCCAGCCTAAGGTTATCGGATGCAATTCTGTATGCTAATCGATACCCTTCACCTTCGACAGAATAATTACACAAATCTCTTAATGCCTGTTCTATCGTATCTATGCGTAAATAAAAAGCGTGGGTGATTCTCGCCAGCTCTTGAGCCAGTGTACTTTTCCCCACACCAGGAAGCCCGGAAAATATGTACAGCTTAGGTTTACTCATGAGATCTCACACTGGATTGTATAAGTTATTCGGAAACACGCTTCATGGCTTCAGCAAGCTTAATCGAACCCAAATCACATAATCGATCAATCACCTGCTCCCTATCTTCAGCCGAACGATTCTGACTCAATTTATATTGGCACTGAATATCATCGATTGAGATTTCAACACCAACAATCGCTTTGAGCATGGCGTTATTGTATTCAGGTTGCCAGGGTGGAGTTAAAAGCGACTCATATTTTTCCGTGAGTTTATCCACCACATATTGAAGCCTGTCCAAATCCGTAAAAATGCGTGCACGTCCGTAAATATGAACAGCTTGATAATTCCAGGTGGGCACACCGGGGCTTTTATACCAGGAAGGTGAAATATAATCATGCGGCCCTTCTAAAGTAATCATTACCTCCTGACCATCCAGTTCATTACATTGAGGATTGTTTCCTGCCAGATGCCCCAACATTTTCGTATTGTCGTTCGACAATAGAAACGGCATATGTGTGGAAAATATCCTGCCAGAAACATGAGAAATCAGTTGGCCAAATGCATTCGCCTGGACAAAAGACAAGATCTCTTCCTTATCGGTAATCTCAAAGTACTTAGGTATATGCATAATTTATCCTTGTAGATCTTCCATAAACAATTCATCGACCGATCATTTAACAAGCTCCTACAAACCGTTATTGAACAAGTAACAGGCGGGTAACAATATAAGACTGATAACGGAATGATAATGGAGTTTTAATTGTCTTCTACTTTCACTCACCTATGTCGTCCTATGCAAGCAAATTACGGAAAAATCCGGAATTATTTTGTCGTTCAGTCATTGAAATTCCCCCACACAGTCATTATAAGGTGCTTGGTACCCACTGGATTTTAACTGCTTATTAATACATTTAACTGGAGCAATTTAATGCTACGAATCTTACTTTTCCTAGGGTCAAATATTGCTGTACTGGCCTTGTTAAGCCTGACCTTCAGCCTATTGGGCATAGGTGGTCTGCTAAAGGAAAACGGCGTTGACCTCGACCTCAATGCTTTGCTTATTTATGCGGCAGTAATTGGTTTCAGCGGCTCATTCATCTCTTTGCTATTGTCCAAATTCATGGCAAAAGCCTCAATGAAAGTCGCCGTCATTACGCAACCCGGTAATCAGGTTGAACACTGGTTGGTTGATACCGTTCGCCGCCAGGCGTCTCAAGCCGGTATCGGCATGCCGGAAGTGGGTATATTTAACCACCCTTCTCCTAACGCTTTTGCCACCGGTTGGAACCGTAACAACGCGTTAGTGGCAGTAAGTACGGGTTTATTACAAACAATGGGCAGGGAAGAAGTTGAGGCTGTTCTCGCCCACGAAGTCAGCCACGTTGCCAATGGCGATATGGTCACTCTGGCGTTGATTCAGGGTGTAGTGAATACCTTCGTCGTATTTGTTTCCCGTGTTATTGGCTTCCTGGTGGACCGATTGATTTTCAAGGTAGAGCGTGGACACGGGCCCGGCTTTTGGATTGTTTCTATGATCGCCGAAGTCGTGCTAGGCATTCTCGCCACAACCATTGTCATGTGGTTTTCCCGCTGGCGGGAATATCGCGCGGATGCGGGAGGAGCAAAACTCGCCGGAAAACAAAACATGATCTCCGCCTTGCGCGCACTGCAAACGCAACACAACGCTCCCCCGATGCCGGAGGAGATGTCAGCCTTTGCCATTAACGCGGGCAAAGTACAGTTGCTATTCTCCAGCCATCCACCACTGGAAGCACGCATTGAAGCTTTGCAACGAAGCACTGATATTAAATAACGAGACATTTTAGGAGGCATGTTGTTTGAGAATGACATTGCCTCCTTATCCCAATAATTTAACCCGGCTTACATCCTATATTCCATCATCAGCTCTGGCTGCCCGGTATTTGTATCGATTTGTTCACCGGCGATAACAAATCCGTGTTTTTTATAGAATTCAGTACTCGAAGAATTCATTTTATATACAGTCAACTGGAGTTGCTTACGCCTTTTCTTGGCATCGTTCATCAAAGCGCTTCCTATTCCTTTACCCTGATGGTTAGGTAAAACAAAAATCGCTGCCAACGTATCGCCATATAAACAATAAAACCCAACGATTTTTCCATCAGCCTCAAACACATAGGTTTCTGATACAGGGATATAGAGGTTTCGCATATCCTCTACTTTTGATTGCCAAAACTCGGAGGGAATAAAATGGTGGGCCTCCACTGAGGCCGAAAGCCAAATGCCCAGAATGGAGTTCATATCCCGGCTTTTATAGTTTCGGATCATACTTCTCTTACTGCCATGAACATCAGCCTGTTTAACAGCAACAGACATTTAGTATCGTTATCCTACCCTACCCTTTAAAAACCGTCGGTGACGGCCTGGACTTATTTACTTCTAAATGAAAAACATCTGGCCGGGAATAATGCCCGGCAACGTCCAAAGCGCGCCGAGATATCGCTGCCTGTTCAACATCAATATCCAGCACAATAAACCCTTTCTGGTTTGTTAAGGGGCCAGCGACAATTTCACCGCTCGGTGAAACAACAAGCGAATCGCCAGGATTAATCCACTCCTCGTCTACAGGATATAGTCGATCCAGATCTGGAAAGTTTTCAGGTAAATCTTTTCGTTCCAGCGCAACACCACAGCATAACACCCAGCATCGCCCTTCTCTTGCAATATGTTGCATGGTTCCAATCCACGCATCACCGCTATCATAAGTTGGTGCAATATATATTTCTACACCTTGGGAGTACAACGCGTATCTCGCCAAAGGCATATAGTTTTCCCAACAAATTAAGCTACCAATTTTTCCAACTGGCGTATCAACAACATTTAAACCATATCCATCACCAAATCCCCAAACCATTCGTTCAGGGTTAGTTGGCATTAACTTCCTATGGTGATTAACAATATGCCCCTCAGCATCAATAGTTATTACAGCGTTATAAATCGTTGAACGACTATTTGTGTTATCTCGTTCGTTAATACCACATACCACGGTGACTTGTTTCTCCCTGGCAATAGTCAGTAGAGGTGTTAAATCATTGGAGGACAGATCAATCGCATTCTGAAATAGCCTGGCATGTAATCTTTGACATAAGCTCCCATCACTGCCCGGCCGCAATCGCCAAATCCAGGCAGGGTATCCGGGAATAAAGGCTTCAGGAAAAACAACAAGCTCTGCACCTTGCGCTGCAACAGAATCAATGATCTCTACGGCCTTTTTGACAGTACGTTGTTTATCAAGAACACATGGCGCTTCTTGAATAATGGCTATCTTCTTCATAACCAAACCCCACGGGCTTGCTATCGGACGAGTAACTACTGTCTTTAACACTAGTTAATTCAGGAGAGACTGCCAGAAAAAAGCCTATTGTTTTTAGAATTATTACTTGAAAGTTTGGTAAATGGCATTCCTTGCCAGGAAAACACAAACAAGCCGTTTTTCAATTCTTCTGCTTACTGCTTGATAACACTATTGCTTACAGGGCACAACAAAATCAATATGATAGTGTTCATCATGCCTTACCCAAGAACGCTTTTTAGAGAACTGAATATGAGACTTTAAATAGTCTGCATATTTGGTTGAATACAAATTCGGTTGAAGTTCAGGGGCGAATATCACACGCCATATTTCTCGGTTACGCTTTTTGGCCTGTTGATGCAACGCGACAATATGTGCAGCCATTGCCTCGTAATCAATATGCATTCCGTCATAATGACTGTCATTATCAAACTCAATATTGTAACCAAGCTTATTCAGAGGGTTAGTCGGCAAATGGACAGACTTCCCATTTTCATCCACAACTGGAACCATAAAATCTACGGATAAACCATTCCTGTGAGTTTTGTGCGGCGAAAACTTCCCTCCATTTTTAAAGCCTGTCTCAGCGTATTTATAGACCTTACTTGGCTGTTCTTGCTCAAGAACTTTATAGGTTGAAACAATAATATCCCTTACATCGGAATGAATATAAGTTCTACCAGCCAGTCTAGCGACGAAGCTGTATGTAACAAAATTAGTTCCTTTCGATGGAAGCTCTACACCTTCAGCTAAACGACCATTGGATGTTGTGCCGTAGCAAGTACTGGGTTCTGCCGAGACAAGGACAGGAAGTAGAACTGTACTAAAAATCCCCGTTAAAAGTACAATCACTAACCTATAAGATAGATAATTCAAAATGCCAACCTATGAACACGCCGTTCAGCATTCCCTTCAACAGGGTCTTTCTGACATAAAACCTCTCCAGATAATCCTTGTGCTCTTGCAGCAAGCGCAGCTGAATATAATTCCTTGTCCGTCTTACTGATTTTACAAATTTCGCCATTAGACAAGAAAATTCTGGTATCTGATGTTTCCCAGTAAACAATAACTTTTTCAATTTTTACGTTTTTATTCCATTGCCAATAGGGATCATAAGTGGCCGAATCAGAACATACAACAGGTGAAAACGCCAAGGCCAAAAAACCTAATAAATACTCTTTTAAATACATCCACTCCTCCTTTTTATCAATCCCTATCAACTTTGGCTTATTATATTTATTTAATATAGGCCGCAGTAATTTTACATACTGGAGCAATTGGCGTTACGCTATCGTTTACTTCAAGCTGTATTGACTTCCCTGAAATCCAGGCAGCAAGCAGAATCGAAAGAATATGTTCGTCTTCCTTTAACAGATCAGCTGCATCCCCTCTACAAGCAGTATCTCCCCATGCCACATTATTCACGTATATTCTGGTTATACCCGAACAACTAGGACAATGAGTTCGATCCATAGCCATTGGATGAATACGCTCAATCACAACATCTCTTACTACAGGCTTAGCAATAACAGTCAATGATGTAAAAAAAAGTAGAACAAAACTTAAAGGTAATAATATTTTCATTGTCGCTCCATTTAGGACTTAAATTTCGGCAATATTTAAAACACATACAGTATTCAATTTAGTCATTTCCCGCCTTAATTGATTATGGTAAAACTACCAGGCCGAGGAGAATCACCTAAGCAATCGTTATCCGCAATACCTACTTTAACTTTCTTACCCGATGCATGCGCTGTTAATGCAATGCTCAACATAGCATCAGACATTGAATCAGTCATTTCCCATCTAAGCTGATTATGCCTTGAACAAGTTGACACAGACTCATTCGGGATAATATTTAAAAAAACATAGTTTCCCCCTCGGGTAACACCTACCTCAGTAATAGTAAACTCTTCTGTACCGGCAGCATAAATATTACTTGATAGAACGACAGCAAAAACAATAGCTATCATTTTTTTCATAAAACACCCTAAAAGTAAAACGAAATAAACAGAATTAAACAAAACAACTATTATAAAACATTCAGTTTATTAATAATCATAATAATAAAAATACGTTGGAGTACAATTACCACTTGTATTTGGATTATAGCCAGCAATTATTTCCATTTTTGACATTCTAGAAGCAAGTAACATACTTACCCATTGTTTTCCATGCTCAGAAGTAGGGTCAAACTGAAACTGCCAACCATTTGCAAGATCACAACTCGGACTCGTATTCCCCTTCTCAAGCGTAACATACGCCACCTTTGAACTATGAACCAAGAAGCCTTTTACGGTCCCAGTAAACTCCGCCGCATTCAAACTTACTGAAAACAACAATACAATAACACTGATAATAATCTTCATTTTTATTTCCTATTTATAATAAATACAGGTTATATTCAACATCATGCAAGATATCACGTACAGAGTTTCAAAATTACTCATTTTTAAGATACATTGAACCTGCTGATGTCAGTTCGTTATGCGTACCGCCATGCCAACCATATTCAGTACACTGATGAGAATATATTTGGAGTTTTTTTCCACTCATATAGGCAGCTAACGCAACAGACAACAGTCGTTCATATTGGGGGTGCTGGACCGAGATAAAAACCGTGTTGGTTACGGTGCAGTTTGACGGATTACCAAACTCCCCCCTTAACTGAAAACCTTGGGCTCGAATTATCTCCAAGTCAACCACATTAGCAGTATTCGTATATCCGTTCGCAAAGGATAAATTTGACACAAAAAGTGTTAAACACAGCCATATATACTTCATTGTTACTCCTATTTTTCTAACAGTACAAGAGAGATAATTTCTCAAACACTCGAATGAAAACAATTCTCACCAACTAATTGTTTTATTTCCAATAAAATAATAAGAAGAAAGCTCGTATAGAACGGCTATTGATAGGAAAGATATGCCTATGTACATACACGGCTGAACAATCTGAGACATCCATGTATTTGATAATGAGACACTTTTCCCTTTAGCTGCAAGAAGCGGCTCTCTCTCGGAAAAACACAGAATGCATTTCTGTTTGTCATTAAACTCCATTCAGGCAGAAATGTCTATTTCCAAATGGAGTGACGAAAAAAGCATAAACAACTTGCAGTTACTTGCACTCAGGAGAAGTTCATATCAAAAATAAGTATGATTTGTAATCCCCACTAGAATTAGTATTCTGGGCGAGAGAAACTAAAATACCCACCCAGAACACGAATTAAAGCAATACAATTTCCTAGGAATTAAGGAATCGTTACAACTTCTTCTAAATTATCAAACTTACCGGTTAACCCTAACTGATTACTGTATATATACATGTTCATATCCCCCCAATCGGTAAAATTCTGATGATCTTCATACAAAGTACCTCGATCTTGGCCTAATGGGTAAATATAAAGACTCGTTCCTGTGTCGTGACAAACTAATTCAAGTTGATAAACGACTCCCGTTTCTGCAGCTCCGAGATCAATGATATAGTCATAACCATAAACCGTATTTGTTCGAACCATCCAGCGGCCGTTCTCAATAAATGCTGAGTGGTATCTCATTCCAGAACGAACACTAGAGGAGTTCATTGCGCCAAACCCTAGCTCTCCAGAAGAATACCAGTTCCCAGTAACTTCAACTCTGGCTCTAATGGTAACTTGATCGGAGAAAAAATAGTTTCGATCGCCATAAATTTGAAACGGAGTAGTTTGCCATCCAGTCATACGATTGAAACTTAAACTACCAGCAGAAACAGAGACATGATCCGGTAAGATGCTTAGACCAGAACTATCTGTATTAAAGTTTTGGGACCACAAAATAGTTTCTGTTCCACCAGTTTGATCCGTAACGATAACACTAACGGCTGTACTGGAAACCGAATCTCCGGCACTGTCTGTAACGCGAGCAACAATGCTGTGAGACCCAGAAGCTAAATCGCTAAGTACAACACTAGGCCCAACTTCATCTCTCAATACACCATTAAGGAACCACTGAATATTACTAGAAAGAACCGTATCATCGTCCTCAACATCCATAGCCTCAGCGGTAAAACTAATAGCCTCTCCAACAAAATATTCGGAACCGTCAGCAGGCAACAAAATATTTACCACTGGAGGATTATTTGGAGCTGGGTTTACCACTACTGTGACTTCAGTACTTTTAACTGAAGCACCGGCGGAATCTGTTACTTGCGCCCCGATTTGGTATGTACCATGTATCAAATCGATTAAAGAGATTGATGCCCCCTTTTCCGCCTGGAGAACACCGTCAACGAACCATTCAATGGTTGCTGAGAGTAAAGCATCATCATCCTCAACATCGGTAGCTGTAGCGGAAACATCGACGATTTCCCCTTGAATATATTCAGAACCACTAATCGGCGAAGTAATATCTATACTGGGAGGATTATTTGGTATCGCATCAGGAACGATCTCTTTAATATTATCAAAGTAACCATCCAAACCAAGTTGATTGCTATATAAAACTAGAGTAACGTCCCCCCAATCAGTATAGGACTGATGGTGCTCATAGAGAGCTCCTCGCGATTGTCCAACTGGATACACATATATGCTCGAGCCTCCGCTATGTAGCTCAACATCAATTTTATAAGTGACATTTAACTCAGCAGCACCTAGCTCGATAATGCTATCCCACCCGTAAACATTATTGGTACGGATATACCAACGTCCGTTTTCCATGAATGCGGAGTGATAACGCATATTTGATCGAACTTCAGTCGTATTTTTTATTCCAAAACCCAATTCGCCAGACGAATACCAGCTATTAATTGCAGTTAACTCTCCAACGAACATTACTCTTTCGCTAAATCCGTAGGTTCGAATTCCATTCACCTCAAATACATGGGTTCTCCAATCGGTTAAACGTGTTGTATTTAGTACACCATTTGTAACTGAATAATGATCAGGCAAACCGGTTAAACCAAAACTATTGGAGGTAAAATCCTGTGACCAGGCAGCATTAGATAAAACAGAAAAAGCAACCTCCTGACTGGTAGCCGTTGCCCCCTGACTATCTGTTACTTCAGCATAAACAAAGTAACCTCCCTCAGCTAGATCGTTTATCGTTATTGTTGCGCCAGTTTCTGCACGCTCTACACCATTGACAAACCAACGTACATAATTCGAGAGAGTCGTATTATCGTCTTCTGCATCCGTCACCGTAGCCGAAAGTTGAATATCATCACCAACGATAAACTCATCCGAGTTTAAGGGCGAGGTTAATTCGATAGCTGGATCTGTATTTGGTGGCTGCAGCCCACTTCTGACAATGAATAAATCTGTTGACTCATTAGTATCTCCAGGCACAAGATTGCGTGATCTACTGGATATTAGTACATATTGACCATCTTCAGAAATATCAGGGGACCAACTGTCACTTAGCCCTAACTCATGATTATTATTTATCGAAATAGCTCTCGTGACTTGAGTCTCTCTATTCCATATATAAGCATCATATTTAAAATTATTGTCTTGACCAATATTTTCGTCCGTCCAATAAACAATATGCTTTCCATCAGGAAAGAGTTTTGCTCCGCCATATTTAGCATCCGATTTTAATATCTCTGTCGTCGTATTATCAACTCGATTTCGTATATACAACCTATTCTTTTTATGAGTGTTTGCAGGGTCTGATAAATCTCCTTCATACGAAAATAATAGAGTATTTCCGTCATCGGTGATTTCATGATAACCCGCTTCTGCAATTTCATTTTGACTAACAGACCCATCGGTTGAAACAGTTATCAGTTCCGTTTTCTTTGTCACTCGGTCATACAAGTATATATTTGAACGCCCACCAACGCTTCGATTTACCATATTTTTGGCGCGAGAAACCATGGTTATGTAGCGGCCGTCCGATGTAATTTTCCCAACATAAGTACTCCCATCCAACTCACCACCATCGAAACTTTTGGAAATTCGCTCAAGAACGTTAGTCTGTGTATTAAATAGAAACACATCATAAAAACCGTTAGCATCCCCTTCAACAAAACCATTTTCTGGAGAAGAAAAAATAACATATTGGCCATCCGCACTAATATTAAACCCACCATGACGTAAATTAATTGCTCTACCATCTTGAGATTTGGTTACCAGCCGAATGGTGCCTGTCTCCAAGTTCTTTAAATAAAGATAAGGATAAAACACACTAGAATTAAAGGGTTCAAGTTCAGGAGAATTGGAAGTAAAGAGCAGAAATTTTCCATCATCTGAAATGGAATACATTGGACTTGGCCCCATCCCTTTACTCAACTGTGCACCAGTTTCTGTGGTTGATAACCTTATTACCTCACCTGTCACATTATTCCGCTGAAAGAGATCAGTAGTATTATTGGTGTCTCCAGGAACAACATTGTCAGCAAAACTCGTGAATAGAGTATAACGGCCATTATGAATAAGCTTACCACTTAGAGCTCTTCCTCCAACTAGCTCTTTATTATCGTAGGTGAGAGAACTTCGTATAATATTTCCGTACTCTAAACCGTCATTGATAAAGTTATTATTTGAGTCTGCATTATCAATTGGCAGCCCTAAAGCAACCTCTTCATCATCGGTTAAGCCATCATTATCCAGATCACTTTCCACTGGCACATCCAACCTTAGCGTCCAGCTTTTATACTCTTCTTTAGGGGTATACCCATTACCTATAATGGTTTTACCATCATCGGAAACCCCTACCGCATCGCGAAGCTGCCATTCTTTATGATAATAAAAGTCCCCATTTCGGTCATTTAAGTTTATCTGGTAAGTATTTTTCGCTATTTCTGATAGGTTTTGCATCCCGTGTTCCGCAGTCCATATGAAAGCAGCCTCATCAGCGTAAGATCCATATGGACAACTGTTACCTACAATCACACGACCATCAGCAGAAATATCTCTGGCAATACTGCCACAGCCAGGCGTTAATTCACCTAAAGGTTGCATACCTTCTGCCTCAGTCCAGCGAAAAGCCATGGGAGCACCTTCTATATAAGAATAACCCACTACTACGCCGTTATCTGAAACACCTGTTGCTTCACTATAATAATCTCCACCTGGAAAATCCCCTAAACCTCGACTTCCATTTTTTTGCGACCAAACAAAAGCCTCATATTCAGAGGTCATACCTACAAGCATATTTGCATTGTTTCTTCCAACGACATATTCACCGGAAGGAGAAATAGCATTTACATTTAGGTTCGAGTAAGGCCTATCGTCGATAGTTGGAATTGTATCTATAGCCCCTGTGATTCGATTCCATCGAAACCCCGAGCGACCATCAAGATTCCCGCCCGCTAGTATAACGCCATCCCTGGAGACGTCTCCAACCTGAATTCTGGTCGAGGAGAAAAAAGCGTTAAGGTCAAAAAGACCTCCATCATGGGTCCATAAAGAAGATTGGTAATCATTTTGAAACTGCGAACCAATACAGACTGTTCCACTATCAGAGCAACCTGATATACGAATCGATATGGTGTTTTTCCCGGTTAAACCGGTTTGAATCATTCCCCCGGTAAAAATGACATTTCCGTTAGGTGAGATACCTCCAACATCTTTAAACATCCCCTCAGTTAGGGTAGAAAATGCATTTACATTTCCAACATAAAAGCACAGTAAAATAAAAATTATTTTTAAAACGGATATACCGTACATCGTTGACAATCCCTCTAATGTTAAAAACAGGCATCCTTGGATTGTTTAGGAAAAATATGTCAACCAAAAACACCTTGACGCCTCTAAAAAAACAAGAAACGCCATATATTCATAACGCAGAATTTTAATTAAGATCCGATTTTTATGATTTGCATCTTTCTCTATTACATCATATCTCCTGCTTTTAGATGAGCTCTATTACCCACTACTATTCAACCAATATTACAAAAATACTACACATGTTTCTTCTTATAGGGTAAGCCGCATCTTAACTACGCAATTATCATATAGTTTGCCTTGTTAACCTTGATTAATAACAACTTCATTGGCATCTTCAATATCACCCCAGCGAGTGCAATCATTGTTGCCAACAACTTCTACTTCTTTACCAGACACCCAAGCAGCCATAAGAATTGAAATTTGAGTTTTACCCGCAGGGCTATTTTCATCTTTAATTGTCCAAGCACTATTAGTTGCGCAATTTGGACGACTATTGTGAGCTCCCGTTAATTTAAAATAATGTAAATTGTCTGAGGCACGAACCCTTACCCACTCAACAGTTCCCGAACCACTTCCTGCAAACACTGAGCTAGAAACCAAGCTTAAAACCAATACCACAAGAACTTTTTTCATATACATCTCCACTTTCGACTGACAATTAAAAAAGATACACTACAGAACTCCGAAAACAAAAGAATAACAACCATTCTCAAATATTAAATTATTATTTAAATCAATAAATTAACAAAAAGAAAGCTCGTATAGAACGGCTATTGATAGGAAAGATATGCCTATGTACATACACGGCTGAACAATCTGAGACATCCATGCATTTGATAATGAGACACTTTTCCCTTTAGCTGCAAGAAGCGGCTCTCTCTCGGAAAAACACAGAATTCATTTCTGTTTGTCATTAAACTCCATTCAGACAGAAATGTCTATTTCCAAATAAAGCGGCATAAAAAAAGCACAAGCAACTTGTGATTGCTTGTGCTTTCCCAGGTACTTCGAGAATATCGGTACGGGATTCGATATTCTCTCGGGGTGCTAAGGTGATTAACCTTGGAGTAGCTGAAGCACCTGTTGCGGTTGAGCATTTGCCTGAGCCAGCATGGCTTGTGAAGCCTGTTGCAGTACTTGTGCTCGGGAAAGGTTGGCCGATTCTGCAGCAAAGTCCGCATCGACAATTCGTGAACGCGCTGCCGCAGTATTTTCTGAAATATTGGACAGGTTGCTCATGGTAAATTCAAGTCGATTGTTAATTGCACCTAAATCTGACCGTGTGGCATTAATGGTTTCCAGCGCATTATCAATCGGCGATATGGCTTCCTGTGCCGAGGTATACGTCGCCACACTCAAGTTGGCAATGGCGGAACCGGTTACCACAGAAGACAACTCCGTATTTTGGTTTAATAAACCTGTTGCCGTTTGTGCGGAGGCATTACCTTCAATGGAAATGGTGGTTTCATTAATAGAGGTGAGTTCAATACCGGCACCAATAACATAGGAGGTCGCATTCAGGGCACCATCCGCATCCGTATCGGAAATCAGATCCATTATTCCCAAAGAGTGTGCTGCTGTCATCGCTGTTCTGGATGTTCCCAATTGAATTGAAATATTGGAAGTCGAACTGAGCGATAGCTCACCATTATCATCAATTTCAGCGTGTACCCCTGTTTGTGCCTCACTAATATTAATATCTGCGACAACTTGTGTTAAATCACCAAGGTCTGTAAGTGCCACCACCTGGCCATTAATCACCAAGTCTGAGTTGGCGGCTATGGTACTTAAGTCAGCATCTGCAACTGCGGTTCCACTTACCACCGCTGTTGCCGCTGTAAATGCATCTTGCAGACCGCCCAAGTTCGCCACGGTAGCGGTGCCATCAGCAATCACTATTGGCCCTGCGGCAAAAATATGAATCTCGCCGTTGTCATCCACTGCCGCGGTTACGCCAGTATTATCCGAGACATCATTAATTGCAGTCGCAACATCTTCTAATGTTGTACCGGCAAAGTTAGAGGTGGTAATACCGTTAATAATTAAGTTTTGACCCGCGGTAATGGCTGCACCACCGGTCGAAACAAATTCAGTGGCAAATACTTGAGAATTTTCATCAAAAGCTTCGGTCGCATTCGACGTAGCCACCACATTGGTATCCGACGTTGCATTATTAATGGTATCGATTACACCTTGTAAGCTGTCATTTTGTGTCGCTTCAATTACAACACCATTAATTTTTAAATCGCCAGTTTCCAAACCTTCAGAAAAATCTACCGTACCCGCTGGCACTGTCGCACCGTTGGAGACACCTTTTACAGTACCGTCACCACTGGTTTGCTGAAAACCAAGGCTTGCAAGATCAGTCGCGGTACCTTCTGGCCCTGCGGTCACGGCAATATCGCCACCATCGTCAGCAGTGAGTGCGATGGACCCGGTAAAGAGTGCCGCATCATCACCGGCGGCAATAAATTGGTTGCCCGCGGAGTTAATACCACCTTGATCGATCACACTGGCGTCGGTAAAACCAAGCACGTCAGCTAGAGTGTCCGTTGTTGAACCAGCATTATCATAAGTTAAGGAAAATGCAGCACCCGTGTCGTTACTTAATACCAAGGTACCCGCTTCACTTAATGATGCTGTTAACAAGCTTCCGGTTTTGTTATTAATTGCTGCGACCAGTTCATTTAGATTGTTGGCTTGCGTGAAGGTAAAATCTGTCCGCGCAGTGGAAACACCATCGATATCAAAAATAGAAATGGTGAGCGTGTCACCCGCTTGAATTGCACCTGTACCTACTGTGCCTGCGTTAGCAATGTTGTAACCGGTAGCACTCACGCCATCGACATTTTCATTAATATTGTCGATTAAATCCTGGAAAGTATCAGTGGAACCATCAAATGCACCAATGGATTGGCCATTAATTAGTACATCGCTGTCACCAATTGCCACCGGAGTACCTGCTGCCGCATCCAGATTTAATAAGTCTGCAGTTCGCGCACCAGATACATCTGAACTGGTTGTACCCAAGCCAAGGGTTTTGGTGTTCATTGCAGTAATACTAAAATCGATAGTTTGATACGCTTCGGCACCAACTTGTAAATCGACATTACCCAAACTGCCATCAAGTAATTTTTGGCCGTTAAAGCTGGTGGTTTCTGCGATCCGATCCAACTCATCCAGAAGCTGCTGAAATTCTGCATCGAGTGTTGCTCGGTCTGCATCGGAATAAATTCCGTTCGCAGCCTGGATAGCAAGTTCACGCATGCGTTGCAAGATATTTGTGGTTTCGTCTAGTGCACCCTCTGCAGTTTGAATTAGAGAGACACCATCGTTTGCATTACGAATTGCCTGACCTAAACCGCGTATTTGAGATGTCTGACGATTTGAAATGGCAAGACCCGCAGCATCGTCTGCAGCGGTATTGATGCGTCGTCCAGAAGACAAGCGTTCCATTGCCTCTGACATATCATTACCAGAGGCCACCAGTTGTCGCTGTGCGTTCAACGAAGCAACATTTGTATTAATGACTAAAGGCATAGTATTTCTCCTGTAACCCAGCAGTCTATAAATTGATTCGCATATAAACCGCCAGTAACCCAAAAAAAGCGGCAAATGTGATAGCTACGGATATCATTGCAACGCCTATGCCAAAACCAAAAAAAGCTTATTTTTCAGTACTTTTTTTATTATTTTTATTTAAAGCGGCAATAAATTGCTGATCCATTGCCGCTTTCTTTTGCCTGTTGAAGAGGATTAATCAAAAAAACTAGATGCTCGATTTGCCTGCTTGCGGTTTTTGAATGAGAACTAACTTGCAAAGAATTCGGTAATGGGTTTAAAGACCGTGAGCCGCAGGGATGCGGCGATCGAGCCTCCAGGGATGGATTCACGGCGTGTCTTGGAAACCCATACCGAATGGGATGTGCTTTATTTATCAGACTACATTTTTATTTGATAGCCTTTTTGTTTTTTCAGACACGCTGTACATATATCCCTATACGCTCATCGTCGGCTTCCTGCCTCCTATGGTCTGCAAAAGCAAAAAAGGCTTTCGAGATTAGTGAGTACTTTCCATATAGATAAAGATACGCTTCTACGAGGTAATTCAGTTATGGGCTCTAAGACCATGAACCGTTAAAATGTGGGGGTCAAGCCTCCGCAGACAAAATGATGGGAGAGTTTTTAACTGTGACTACGTCCGAACGGGCGGCTAAATGGGTGCATCCGAGTTAATGATTTACCGTGTGTATGAGATAGGCACCACTGAATAAAACATGCTTAACTTGTCAAACTAGGTTTTTATCAGATAGCCTTTTTCTTTCGAGACTTTCGTGTACTGCCTTTAGATAAAGACACAATTTCATGAGGTAATTCGGTTATGGGTTCAAAGACCGTGAGCCGCAGGGATGCGGCGATCGAGCCTCCAGGGACGGATTTACGGCGTGTCTTGGAAACCCATACCGAATGGGATGTGCTTTATTTATCAGACTACATTTTTATCAGATAGCCTTTTGCTTTTTCAGACACGCTGTACATATATCCCTATACGCTCATCGTCGGCCTCCTGCCTCCTATGGTCTGTAAAAACAAAAAGGCCTTCTGGATTAGCAAGCACTTTAGCCCAGCGAAGTAAATCAGCAAAGGATCTGAAAATCATTTATAACTGATTAAATAACGATAATTGACTTACCCGAATAAACGATGACTGCGCAGCTTGCAGTATTAATGACTGAGCAGACAAACGAGACGCTGCTTCAGCGTAATCCACATCTCGCAGTTGTGCCATTAATTCTTTCGTCACCAACTCCGCATCCAACTGCAAAGATCGCGTGCTCTCAATCGTATTAAAACGTGCCCCCAGCTTTGAGGTAACATCCAACACGCTGGTTTGTGCATTAGCGACGTTATCCAGTGTCTCTCCAACAATATCTTCCAAAGAATCGCGACTTTCCTGCGTACCATCAAAGGATTTCATGGCATCACTAAAACGTGCAAGCGTGGTTAATACATCCTGCTTATTGGTTGAATCTATAAAAAGACGATCTCCAGCTTCCGCCAACTCACCATCCGTTGAGGTCGATCCAAATAATGCATCAATCCCCAATGCAGTGGAAACAGCCGGATCACTCTCGCTATTTATCGTAAAATTAATCCCTTCAGGCATGTGAATACCATTCGCATCAACCGTAAGCCCTAATCGGGCCAGCTTTGCCGCATTTCCGTTACCAACATTATTTAACTCGGCCGCCAAATCATTTTGTGTTGTGATATTACTGGCTAACACAAACGTCTCAGTTCTTCCCGCGACCGTAATGTTAAATGTTTCTGTGCCATTAGCCGCAAAATCATACCCTGTGGTGTTAAATGTTTGAGAGGCTGGAATCGCCGCGACACCAGATGTCGGGCTACCGGCAATACGGAAGCTCACACCATTAATTTCAATTGGGCTTCCGGATGAATACGCTTGATGATCGGCAATCACACGACCAGTCGAACGCTCTGTCACAGTATAATTTTTCCCTGGTGGCGAGATATTGGTATCGGCATTAAAGGTAATGACCATATCTTCCGGGTAAAACTCATCAAAAGTAGTCCGATCAACCACATTACCGACAGAAATCTGGACCGGCGGCAACGACGTGTTCGCCGGACTGGCATAAGTTGTAATAGTATTTCGTGCACTGTCAATATCGACGAATAAATCCTTGCCAGAATCACTCGCGGCAATGGTTGTACCATTGGCGATCTGAATAAACTGTTGACCTTCATCGCCTTTGAAGGTAAAGCCCTGCCCTGCATTCCCTGAAAACGGTTCTTTACCGCTTTTGTAGCCGCCAAAAATGTAATCACCATTGGCATTTTGTGAATTGAGAAGGTTTTTTAGCTCATCTAAACGAGAATCCACTTCCGCGGCTAATGTTTTATATTCGTTTTGCGATAAGGTTGCGGTGTTACCGGCGCTGACTGCAATTTCTTTAATTCGCAGCAACAGGTTATTCACCCCTTTCAAAGCAGATTCTTCTAACACCAAATTGTTTTCAGCAATATCCATGTTGTCGCTGTATTGACTGATGCTTGCAAGTTCATCACTCAACTGCATGATCTTGGTCGCAGCAACCGGATCGTCCGCAGGCGTCAATACCCGCTTACCTGTCGACAGCTGTTCTTGGGTTTTAATTATCGCTTCGTTCGCATTAGCCATGCTATTGCTTGCGATGTTAAATATTTGAACCGATGAAATTCGCATTGTTCTGTACCGGCAAGTTGTTTCCGCTAAAATGCACCTATTAATCTTTCAAACAAATCCCGTGCCACAGAGATCACTTGTGAGTTGGCGGCGAATAATTGTTCAAATTTAATCAGGTCTGCCGCCTCCTCATCCAGATTCACTGCGGAGATGGAATTACGCATTTCCGTTGATTGTTCCAGTACCTGCTTGGCAGCATCGGTGTTAATTTTTGATGACGCGGTATTAATCCCGATTCGTTCCACCAAAGACGCATAGCCTTCGGAATAACTACTAATACCACCGCCGATGGTGTGGGCAGTTTCCAGACCAGCAAGATTAAGTGCGTTACGGTTATCTGAAGCTGCATCCACATTAAAGTCTATGGTGAAGGTATCACCTGTTTGCGGAATTCCACTAATGGAAGCCTGGATTCCCAAATAACTGGATTGGGCAAAATCCGCAGCAGTGGTATCGCCGAACAACATACTTTGTGGTGGTAAGGTGGCTAAACTAATGCCATCAGCCATGGTGACGTCCATACGTCCACCCACCACAATGGAAGAAGCCACACCATTACCGGCACCGGACAAACTTAAATGCGCATTTTCTCCATCGCTGATATCCACCGATTCACCGCTGGCACCAAAAAAGGAGAAATTAAAATCATCGCCTTCCGACGAATAGATACGTATTTCCGATTCACCGGTTATTGCGTCCCGCCCAGCTACGGCATAAATACCAGCAGCAGATAGGTTTTCATTTTCATTAATTCGACTGACAACGTAATCATTAAAATCTTCCAGTTCCGTTACCGGATTAGGTACGCCATCATAAAGAATTGCTCCATTTCCCATTGGGTCGGCGGTATATTCAAGAAGGTCTTCGCCATTTAACGTAAATTGTAAAGGTGTGCTGTCAGTAATATTAAAATTTTGTAGTTCGATATAGTTGTATGCATTGGCGCTTACGCCAGGAATATTACTCAATATACTGGCGGTTTCCCGCATAGACGCATCGGCAGAAGTAATAATGGTTTGCGTAATCGGGTCGGCCCCAGGCGAAGCCGGTGGCAAGGTAATATGAATAACTTCCGCGGGATAACCATTATTCATTTCCCCGTCGCCGCTGATGCCATTCACATCACCAACGGTAGTAAAGGTTGCGCCTTCAATATCAAACCCCAAAAGTGCATTGGCTTGCCCCGCAGGCGCAATATCCAAACCACCATCCGGGTCACCATTGTAATTATTCAGGGTTATGTCACCATAACCTGGTGTATTTGAACGGAAAGCAAGGCTTCCATTATCGGCGATATATGCCACCACATCACTGCCGATTAACTGACTGTTAATTTCAGCGAGTAAGGCCGTTTCATCGGTGATGGCCCCACCATCGACGGTCACGGTGAAAGTGCCATCGTTCGCCCCATTCGGTGTATTACTTGCCACCACATCAAAAGAAAACTGATTACCACTCGCACTAAAATCTGTGGTGACAAAGGATGGTGGAACCGCAGCGGCAATTTGTATGGATGCCTGAGTAACGGCGCTATTCCCCTCAATTAAACCAATTAACCCGCCACCAGTCGAAATACGAGTTTCTCCTGGATCTGTGGAAAATAATGGGTTATCGATACCAGGAACGTAACGCTGATTTCGAATAGGAGGATCCAACTGAACAGGGTTACCCGGATCAGAGTTATCCAAAATGTCGTAGGTTGTGGGCGAGGTAAACTGAATTATTAACGGTGGATTCATTTCCCCCGATTGTGCAAATAATGGTAGCGGGTCACCGTTCTGATCCACAAGGGACAGCACTTGGCCCGGTGTAATTGATCCGGTTCCAAGATTTGCTAAAGATGTGTCTGTTAATACCGGACTACCAAAAGCGATAGATTCTGGATTGAGTAATTCGGAAGAAAAATCCCGTGCACCGGATTTGGTTGGTTGCAAGCGGAAGGAATCTCCAGCTTGATATGCACCACCGTCAATAACCAGTTCCAAACCATCAAATTCAATTGAAAATGGATACACACCGGTAAGCAAGCCGGAGCTAACCACCTTGTTATCACTTAAACGTGTTATTTCGAATCGACCGCCAGTGCCCACTTCCATATCGTATTCACTGGCGGTAATTTGGGTGGGATCATCAATATTCAGCCGCATATAGCGACCAGAATCTGCCGTATTATTGGAGTTCCCAATAATACGGTTAGCAGCAATAGTGGGGTCGTTTACATCGTAGAAAAATAACCCGCCAAAATCATTCTGCAGGTTCACCCCTTGACTATGAACCTCATTAAATGTGTCAGCCATGACCACAGCTATACGACCAAATTCGTTGTACGCCTGGTCCATCACGGTATCGCGAAAACGAATCAGACCACCAATTTCACCACCAGAAATTAAATTGGTAATAATCTGCCCACCTGACTCGTTGACAAATACAATATCTTGTTTTTTTGCATCTTCGGGTGACGCAATAACGGCAAGCTCTCTCGCGTTTGTACCCACCACCAGGTTTTGACCTTGACCGACAATGATATTTATCTGGCCGAAACCTTGGTCATAGGTTTGAATGGAAACCAGTTCCGATAATTGTCGTATTGCTTCGTCCCGTTGATCCAGTAGATCATTGGGAGAAGCGCCGTCTCCCCGGCCATAGGCATCGGTAATTTTTCGATTCAGTTCGGCAATATTGGATGTAAGGGCATTAATTTTGGCTACACCGGTATCAATTGCTTCACTCACACCTTCGTTGATGGTGTTGAAGCGTTCATAAATAGTATTGAAACGATCTGCCAGATTTTCAGATTCGCTGATAATTAATTGTCGTGCTGGGATAGAGGTCGGATCGTCTGCCGCATTTTGAACCGCGGCAAAAAACTTTTCCAAGCCGCTGGACAAGCCCGATGACTCATCGGCTAACAAGGTGTCCAACTGTGAGATATTTTCATTAAAGACTTTTAAGTCATTAAATAACGTAGTATCAGTGCGTAATTGTTCGATAACAAAGTTATTTACCACACGGTCAACGGAAGCGACGTTCGCGCCATTACCGATATAACCGCCACCTTGAAAATTTGCAGGATTGGTTTCGACCAAAACCCGTTGTCGGCTGTAACCATCCACACCGGCATTGGCAATATTATGCCCAGTCGTACTCAGCGATGCCTGGGCAACTCGCAACCCGCTAACACTGATACCTAATAAATCACTGGCCACGCGATTTCTCCTCTATGACCGACTGGGTGAAACAGTTGCACTGTCGTCAACAACTTTAGACACACGTTGCATAACGGCAATCACTTTATTGGTGTATTCAGGATCGGTGGCATAACCCGCTTCGTGTAACTGCTGAATAAAGGCTTCAGGATCTGCTGCATTTTCCACGGCTTTGCTGTAACGCTGGCTGCGTAAAATAAAATCCGAATAATCAGAAAAACTCTCTGCCATGTCGGCATAGCTGCGAAATTCAGAGGCTTCCAACATAGGTCGGTTTGCCCGAAACTCCAGCGATTCAATACGGACCTTGTCGCCATCCCAACCACTTCCGGTTTTGATGTTGAATAAGTTATGGCTGGATTGACCATTATCGCCGGCAAGAACTTGACGCCCCCACCCGGTTTCCAAGGCAGACTGAGCAACCAATACTTTAGGGTCCACACCAATTTTTCTTGCAGCTTCAACCGCATAGGGAAAGGTTTTTTCTATGAACTCTCGTTCATCATTCGCGATAGAAATTCGGTCAGCAGTATTTTTGGCGTTTACTTCTGTTGCCTTAATGGTTGGTTCCGCCGCCGCTTCATGCTCTGTTGTTTTTACTTGCGGCTGAATGTGCTTTTGAGCCTGGAGTTCTGATACATCAGGTTTTGCGACAAACGATGCCTGCATTGATTGTGCAGGTACCTCTGTAATAGGAACGGACTTTCCACCGTGTACACGACTCATTTGGCGATACAAGGCTTCTGCAATACCTAAACCACGCCCATGCGCCATGGTCAACGCTAATTGGTTGTCATGCATATCGCGATAAAAATCAGATTCATTGCTGTTAAATAAACTGTCTTCTTCAAATACCGCGTTAGCTGAACGCATATTTTTCAGCATCATTTGAACAAACATGGATTCAAACTGTTTAGCGATTTTTTTTATCGCAGCGTCGCTGTCTTCACCTTTACCAATGGATTTTAACCCAGTTAAATCCATATAATTTTCAGGTGACGCCAAATTGTTGGAAACAGGAATACTCATTAGATCACCATAATTTCCGCTTTCAGCGCACCCGCTTGTTTAAGGGCTTCCAATATGGCCATTAAATCACCCGGCGCAGCACCCACTTCGTTTACTGCACGCACAATGTCATTTAATGTTGGGCCGGGGTTAAAGTTAAACATGCGACCGGTTTCTTCGATCACTTCGACTTCACTGTCAGGGACAACAACCGTATCACCATCACCAAATGCACCGGGCTGACTGACACTGACATCTTCCCGAACAGTCACAGTAAGCGACCCATGAGTGATCGCGACAGGTGACACTCTGACATGTTCACCTACTACGATGGTTCCAGTTCGCGAATTAATGACCACTTTGGCCGCAGCTTCTGCGGGGCGTATTTCAATGTTTTCCAAGAGCGATAAATAATTGACTCGGTTGGCTGGATTTTTTGGCGCAAAAACAGAAATGGAGGCAGAGTCCACAGGAAAGGCAACGTCTGGCCCAAGCAGAGTGTTAATGCTGTCGGCAACGCGCTTTGCTGTAGTAAAGTCAGGTGTATGTAAATTAAAAACAATACGGTCATCACCACCAAATTTGGTTGGTACAGCGCGCTCAACATACGCACCATTTGGAATGCGACCAACACTCATCATATTCACGGTCACTTTGGAACCGTCTTTCCCTTCGGCACCAAAACCACCGACAATTAAATTACCTTGAGCAATGGCATAAACCTGACCATCGATTCCTTTTAACGGTGTCATTAACAAGGCACCACCACGCAAGCTTTTGGCGTTCGCAATAGAAGAAACGGTAACATCAATAGTTTGACCGGGTTTGGCGAAGGGAGGTAGCTCAGCATGTAAGGCCACTGCTGCCACATTTTTTAATTGCAGCTTGGCGCCTTCAGGAATAGTAATACCAAACTGACGCAACATCGATTGGAAAGATTGTGCCGTAAATGGAGCCTGAGTGGTTTGGTCACCCGTGCCATCCAAGCCAACCACCAAACCATAACCAATAAGTTGGTTACTGCGTACACCGGCAACAGAAGTAATGTCTTTAATTCGCTCAGCTGCACAAGTGACAGAAGCAATGAGTAAACAGACAGTAAAAAATAGTTTCGGATAAAAACTTCTCATAACTAAAACGGCCATAGAGAACTGTTAAAAAATCGACTCAGCCACCCCATTTCCTGCGATTCAGCTAATTCACCCCGCCCTGCATAGGTAATTCGTGCATTGGCTATTTTCATGGAACTTACGGTATTGCTAGGAGATACATCTTCTGGCCTTACCAGACCACTGATACGAATAAACTCGTCACCACGATTTAAGGTAATCCATTTTTCCCCACGAACGGATAAGGTTCCGTTGGGAAAAACTTCCACTACTGTTACACTGATATTGCCCTGTAGTTTATTACTTTGGTCTGCACCCGCTTCACCTTTAAATTCTCTGTTCCCAGTCAGGTTTGCTCCCAAGCCCAGGTTACCGATAGTTGGCTGAATTCCAAATACAGTTCCGGCTCCACTATCATTGGATTCAATACCGATGGTATTTTCTTTTTTCAAATCTATATTATTTTGTTTACTGGAAGTGGTTCGTTCGTTTAATACAATGGTGATAATGTCGCCGACTCTTTTGGCTTTTACATCAGAAAATAAATCCACGGATGTGTTGTTACTGTATAGCGAGCCATTCACCGGCTGGTTTGCATATTGGCTGGTAGACAATACTGGTGCATAGTAAGGGTCATCAGGCATTGCGGGTTGATTAATTACGCACCCCTGCATAAGCAATACAGCAGAGCTTGCGATAATTATTGAAAAAAACCTGATTACACTGTTCATCACCATCCGCCTCGTATCAACCGTTATAAGTTTTGCGTAATGTATTGCAACATTTGGTCTGCGGTGGAAACCACTTTAGAATTCATTTCGTAGGCACGCTGTGTGGTAATCATATTGACCATTTCTTCCACTATATCCACATTGGAGTTTTCCAACATGCCTTGTTTTAGTTGACCCAAACCATCAATACCCGGTTCACCGGTAACAGGGTCACCGCTGGCGGGTGTTTCATAAAACAGATTTCCACCAATCGCTTTTAAACCAGCGGGGTTTACGAAATCCACGGTTTGAATATTTCCAAGAACCTGAGGGTCTGTCTGGCCTGGAATTAACGCACTGACAGTACCATCCGTACCGATAGACACACTTAGCGCATTATTTGGTACCGTAATATTGGGCTGAAGAAATAAACCGTTTGCATTAACAATGTCACCATCGCCATTCAAATGAAATTGACCATTACGTGTGTAAGCGATAGTGCCGTCAGGCTGAAGAATCTGGAAAAAGCCCCTGCCATCAATCGCCACATCCAACGACTGCTCAGTAATTTGCAAACTACCAGAAGTAAATTCTTTTTGCGTACCAACAACACGAACACCAGTACCGAGCTGCATGCCTGAGGGCAGCTGAGTCTCCTCAGTGTTCTGCGCTCCAGGTTGTCGTGGAATTTGATAGAGTAAATCTTCGAAGACCGCACGATCCCGTTTAAAACCAACCGTTGAGGCGTTGGCCAGGTTATTAGAAATTGTGGTTAGCTGAGTATCCTGAGCGGCCAGCCCGGTTTTACTTACATATAATGCGGAGTGCATATCTCACCTCAAAATAAATCGCTTATTTAGTTGCTCTGCAACAGACGTGCCGAGGATTCAGAGTTTTGCTCAGCGGTTTTCATAATCTTGACTTGCATTTCGTATTGCCTTGCCAGACTCATAACACTCGTCATTTCATTGACGGCGTTGACATTACTGGCTTCTAAAAAACCAGACACAATACGAACGTTGGCATCGGCAGGCACTTCGCCGCCTGCGTTGGCAGGACGAAATAAACCATCCTCCCCTTTACGCATATCTTCCAATGGAGGGTTGACCAACTTGATTCTGTCGACCTGTGCTAGCGCTTGGTCTTCTTCCCCAAGGGGCACAATTGAGATAGTGCCGTCTAACCCAATTTCGATTTTGGCTGCAGTAGGAATGGCGATTGGTCCACCATTGCCGATCACCGGCAATCCACTGCCGTTGCGCAGCATTCCAACACTATCGACATACAAGGAGCCCGCACGGGTAAAGGCCTCCTGGCCATCGGGGGCTTGAACAGCAATAAAACCATCCCGCTCAACCATGATGTCTAAGTCGCGTCCAGTCTCAACCGAAGCACCGGAATTAAAGTTAGTCGCGGGATTTTCCGACAAGGCATAGGCGCGTGTAGGCAACCCTTCTCCGTAGTACACGGGCATACTGCGAGCCTGGGCAAAATCCGATTTAAACCCTGTGGTATTCACGTTAGCCAGGTTATTGGAGTGGACAGTCTGCGAACGCATGTTGTGTTTCGCACCTGTCATGGCGATATATAGTGCTTTATCCATCGAAAAACTCTCATAGGTTTTCGCGTTAGAAAACCGTCAATTTTGCTTTCACAATGGATTACAGCAATTAAAGTGCCAAAAAATCGAAACAGCTTTTTGGCTACATGGCGTGGAACACTACCCCAATGTTCTATACAGGAAAAAGTCAGGAGGGACTCTTGGGGCTCTAAAGCAGAACCCCCGATGAGATACTTCTATAAGAAAGGGCTTTGTAAATAACACGCCGTTAAACGGCTCGGGATGGAGAGAGGATAAGCGATAGCGTTGGTGAACCTAAAATCCGCAGTGACCGCCAGAGCAACCAGCCCCAGACATACATGGAGGAACATCCGGGTTTTTAAGGCTACTGCTCTTCACCACTCCACCACCACGAATCAAGCGGGTAACTTTTGTTTCCGGCCCAATATCCCCAAGCGCGAGCCCGGCCAAATCACAAAGCTCACCCCATGTGTGCAGCTGCTGCGATATAGAATGCTTCACCTCATACACCTTCTGGTCAGCCTCGCAACGGTAATCATAGGTGGGCATAATGTTCTCCTAAATACGATAACAATCAGTTTTGAATATGGTGCAGGTAATCGTCATAAACGTCGGGGTCAATTTGAACACCTTGGCTTCCCCCGTAAAGGCGATCATTCTGATCTTTATGCGGGCCAGAAATCCAATAGTGGTGGCCGGACTCCACTTCAAAGTAGTTAGCCTTAAAACCACTTCCTTTTAAGCTCTTAAACGTTAAGCTTCGATAGTATAGTGTTTTGCCTGATTTAGAAAAGTATACCCGTCCGATATTTGCTTTCCCTTCAAGCCCACTCGACTTATTTTCTATATACATAATTCTTGAGCGGGACATTTTATATTCAGAGGGTAACTCATCAGCACCATAATCAAACCCTTCTTGCCTTCCTTGATGTCGACTCATAATTAGCTCCCAAATGTGTTCACAATATTATCTTATGGTTTTCGCCATTGTATTGATGAAGACACCGCTTCAATTACTGCCTTACCTAGTAACTCGCCAAATAACACATGCTTACCACAATAATGCACCTGTTCCGGCCCCTGACCACTGACAACCGCCACCGAGTCCGTTCCTGTACCCGTTGCAACCTGATTCGAAACCGGGCTGATAATACCCGCATCCTGCAAAGCAGCTGCCTTGGCTTCGGTTGTGATCAACAACGCTTCAATCATTGCTGCTTCTGAAAGCTTGGCTGAAGTCACAACAATAATATTAATTGTTCCCACCTCCTCCAAACCCGTATTCATATACCGATATTCAGCATAATCTCCCGCACGCCTGGGATTAGAAAGCCCCGAAGTGACCAAAGCAAAAATATCAACCCCTTGTGCAGATTTCTTGACCATCCGAAAAGACCGCATTGAAGCTGCCGTCATCAAACCAACAACGGTTCCGTTCCAACCATTACCTTTGGCGTATTTTAAAATGGTTAAATCGGGTGATTCTATCGTAGATGTATTTTTCGCCACCTTCATATTCACTATATGGTCGGCCAAGACCAAACCACCATGACATACCGCAGAACTTACCACCTGGTGCGGTGTGTTAAATTCGACATGTATGTGGGTATTGCAGTGTTCTATAGAGGCGTATTGGGTCAGTTCGACTGGCATGAGCAACGAGTTTTAATAAGAGACGGTTTATTCCAGATAGGTGCAAACAGGAAAAGTTTTGTCCGAAGTATACAGATACTATCGACTGGTAGCTATGAGAAGCACCGCATTACAATCTACGACGGCGTGTAGGATATATCACCATGCAAGAGATACCTGAACTGAAGCAACTCGAACATCTATATTTATCAATATCACCGATCAGTTTTTATTTACTTTCAAAAACTCCACAGCAGCCTCAATCGCCGAGGCACACTCCTTTGGCTTCGCTTGGAGAATAAAATGAGGTCCATCGATCAGTGCAAACATACTATTTCGGTACGCTTTTTTAAAGTCTTCTGTCTTTTTATTAGGGACAAGTCGATCTTTTTTCGCTCCGATATAAACAGTTGGTATAGATGATTTGAAGCCATCATACTCTAACCGAGAAATCATTTTTAATCTTGATTTAAGAATGGATTCCGGCACCCCATGGAGTACACGCTTTAACTGAACAATATCCATACTCTCTTCTGTACGGTTGAACAATAAAGAACCACCAATCGCAGCCCCCAAAGGTAAGTCCAATAATGAACCTAACGGCAACAACGATGCTAAGTAAGCAAATAGACTGTTGGGTGAAGACAGAAAAGAAGCAACAAATATCACTCCTTTCATATACGGTATAGATTGCTGAGACAACTGAGCTGCAATCCCGCCGGAAAAAGACTCCGCCACTAAAACAAAGTCCTCATTCGGCAAACAACTTCTGATACGACAGGAAAGCGTTATGTAATCTTGCGACCCTTCACCAGGCAAGGGTAAGGCTATAACATCAAAGCCTTGAAGCTCTTTAAAAAGAGCTTCAAACAATATACCAGTACCATCCATTCCAGGCAAAAAGACCAACTTCAAAAGTCATACCCTTTGAACACTTACACTATTATTAAAAAAAAAGCCATTCCATGCCTGATCATACAGTTAGATCTAAAAAAAACTATATTCCAGTTAATACTAGATGGCTTCAACAGTGTAGACTTTACATGTTTTACTGTTCCATGGTGCAACTACATCGCTGTAGTAATATATCTTAACTTGGTTTTTGCTGGCTTTCGATGCAAGCAAAATAGAAGTCGCAACGTTCTCATTTGCAGAATAATAAAAACTCGTACAAGGAGCAACCAACGGACTATCTATAGCAAAACCAATATTCCCCCTGGCATTCACATTAACATGATCTTCCATATATACTCTCAACTCAGATACATTCCCGACAGTAGATTGCGGTGTTGCCGAAAATGAAATAGATGATAGAAGAAAAACACCTAAAAACAGATAAAAATTCATATATCCCACCTCATCATTAATCGCTATCAAAATTCAGTAATATTAGCCACCTAAACCAACCCTGCTAACCGAAGCCAACTTCCAGCTGGAAAATGTTGGGCATAAGATTCCAGTTTGTACGTTATCGAACGTCCGGAGGATAGCTTTGTTAGCTCACTATTATTGTTTTGTCAAAGAATCTAATGTTTCAACAACTGGCCCTATCGAGAGTACCATTGCCAAACAGTACCGTTCTTTGTCGTCGGTAACGATAACTGGATCTATTTTTAAATAATCGGTCCACTTTTCTTGACTAATGACCTCACCGCTATCTTTTACTGACATTACATATTCGCTAGTAATATTTTTGTAGTTTTTTGCAACAGACATCCAATAGGAACGAATTTTATCATACTCCTCACACTCTGATAGAGAAGCAACTCCAAAATTAATAAAATTAATGTTATTCACAGCAAGAAGCTTCATCACCTCAAAGGATAGGTAAGAGTATTTTGACACTGCCGATTCCAGTTCCTTATATTTGATATTGCCGTAGTCAGATCTCGCTCCATGAAAATGGATTATTTCTCTAGCTTTAACATTAAATTCATTAATCATAACGCTAAAGTGCGCATAATCTATTGCGTAAGTGTTTTTCAACAACTTAATATCTTTTCCACTCACAGCTTCTTTAATGTACTCCGCGTTACGAATCATTTTTTTTATATATGAAACATTACAAAACCCCGAATCCCCATGCTGCCCTTCGCATGTTACTGAAGAAAAAGCCATGTTCGGCATAGCCACCAATAACAAAACAAATAATCGAAAAAACATCTTTTATTCCTTTTTATCCACCGAACTAGAACACCAAGAGTGGTCTTACCCACAAAAAGTAGACACCAATTAACCGCTCCTTTTGTAATAATGATTTTCATATTCAACCAGGCTTATATTGCCGATGGTTGAGTGCCTTCTAATTCGATTGTAAAACATTTCGATGTATTCGAATACACTCGCATAGGCTTCACTCAGGTTTTGATATGTCTGGGTGCAAATCTCTTCCACTTTTAATCTAGCAAAAAATGATTCCATTGCTGCATTATCCCAACAGTTTCCTTTGCGACTCATACTCGGCTTTATACGTTCGTCATATAGCGCCAACACATACTCCTTAGCACGGTATTGAACACTTTGATCTGAATGAAGTATCAATCCTGGCTCACGCCTCCTGCTTGCTACAGCCGTAACAAGCGCGCTTTTTATTAAATCTGTCGTCACGGTTTTATCAAGCGACCAACCAATAATTTTTCGTGAGAACAGATCCATAATTACGGCAAGGTACCCCCCCACCTCGAATAGGAATATAGGTGATATCGGACACCCATTTCCTGTTCAGTTCATTCGCCTTAAAGCAACGCCCTAAAAGATTCTTTGCAATATTATTTTTTTTGTGACGCCTGCCGAACTGTATTTAACCCCCTTTCCGTTACGTGCCCTTAAACTCTCTTCTGACAACAGTTTTGTCACAGCATTAACCGAACACGTAAGACCTTCCGAACGAAGCTCGGCAGCCAACTTCTGCGCCCCATAACGTTTTTTTAGTTTCTCAAACATCTCCTTTGTTGCTTAGCGCACAATCTCTCGATAACGAGCCTAACAGCCAGAGCGACTTACTTTCAACCATTTGCACATTTTGTGCTATGGGCAACTTCTCTCGATACGACCCTACAAAGGCATACCTCACCAATTTGGTTTACTGAAGTATGCCGTCGCTTTTTTAGGAATGCATTCTCTTCTTTTCGGTCACTCAGTTGATGCTTGACTTCTATTACCTCTTCGTTTTTTTTGGAGTAATCAACACCATTAAATGGTCTATCGGAGAGCCTTTTATACTGACGACGCTAATTACAGATCTAATCAGGGCAAATACCCAGCTCTCGTGCCACTTCCACTTTCATATTTTTATTATATAGCTGAAAAGAAAAAGGAATAAGTGTAGCAAGACCACGTCTGTCATATTCTTAATTTACGAATACTTACAATATCCACCGAGGAAATCCCCCTCCAGTAGAATTCAAGTATTTGGCTGCTGAGAAAGTCTTGCAGCCAATACAGTTAGGTTTTATCCCCAACATTACTAATATAAACGTCTGTGATTTTGACATTACGAAGATCATTCATATCTGCCTACGTATGAAATGATAAGCAGAAAATCAGAATATATGATAAGAGAATTAGAACCTTTCTCATTAAATTCTCCCTTGAAATATCGGGTCGATGCTCAGCACCAACCTGCTGAAGCGGACTTATTGTGGTAGGTTGACATGCCCAGACGCGTTTACACCGAAACCCAACCACCATTAACTGTCTTGCTGTAAATATTTTATCTAGATATCCTTAAGATATATATAATAAATTCCGTTTGCATTCATTACAGGACAAGAGCCAGTAGAAAGAAGCACAACATCTTTGCCTGAAGCAAAGGCCATTAGCAATGCCGAGTACTTTTCTTTAAACAAGGTATCACTTTCCAAAAGAACCCATCTATCTCCGCCAGAACATTCTGACGTATTATCAACTCCGTCGACCCAAACCGAAACTACGTTACCTTCCAGAATAATCCTAGAAACTTTCCCAGATTCCTGCACCGATGCAGACGATGAAAATGAAATAACTATCAATACAAAAAATAAAATTAATATGCGCATATCCTCTCCAAATTACTGGATAATTCATAATATTTGACTAAAAAAGCAAACGACCAGCAAGTTCAAAACATGCCAAAATTTTATATAATACTTAAACGGCTTGCTATAACTCACTCACCTACAACAAAGTAACCTTCTATTTTTTTATTGTAACTCCAACCATTTTTGCAAGTTGTTACGTCTGCTCAAGACCAAAAAATCTGTACGTTAGCTTTCGATGCGAATGCCAACAGTGCCATACTTTCGTCTGATTTTGTTGGAAGACTTATATAGTTAGTCACACCACTATCAATATCTAACCTTATAGAAATAGTTTCAAATTGAGCCCACTTATATATATTTCTAATCGGCCCAACACAGGAGACCTCTCCAAAATAGCTGCCACTAATAGACTACAAAAAAACAAATGAAAGAAGGTTTCTCATATTTATATACTCACAGTGATAACCATTTAACAATCAACAGATTGTCCGACAATATGCTGCATCTGCTAAAACGGAGTTTGAGGAAAATGCACAAAAAACAACAAGGTAAGGTAAAGAGGACTGGTCCCTGCTGTTATTTCGTATATCCATTTAGCGAATTTATTATACCTCTCCTAGTCAATCTGTCCATCATCTCAGTACATGTTCGCTATATTGGAAATAATGTAAAGATCGATAAAAAATTTTCCCTTTAAATTCAAACAGTTATAAAGTCAGAATTTTTATCTTCCATTTCCCATATCGGTTCAAAATACTGTACATAATATTTACATAAATTATAAGCTAGCCAATAGAAAGATGAAGATGAGAATCAATGTGATTAGGGAAATACCCTGCTGTTTAGTTAACTATATCAGGCATTATGCGTTCTAAAAGTAGAACAGAAGGAAAGTATTTTTAGTTCAGAATGCGATTTATTACCTGCACGCTGTCATCCGCTAACAATTTGCTATTGTTATCTCGCAATACCATTAAGGAAACCATGATTTTATTTTGGGTATAAATATCATAGTTTTCGAAGTTTTGATCGATCATATTTAACAACTCAACCTGATCACTACTCTTACGTAGCTTTAAAACCTGGGTAAGCTTTTTAATGTCAGCTATTTTCTCTGTGCTACCACTTTTCTGGTATAACCTTTCCCTAAGATTCTCTTTTACTTTTTCTACTGAAGAAAAATGCCAATATAGCTGCTCGTTTTCAGCTTGATATTGAGAGTAGTCGTAGTTTTCCAATACGTCATACACCTCTTCAGCTTGTTGTAAAATCTCTGGACGACCAAGTAATCCCAGATATTCCTGGTCATATCCATCACTCAGCACATTGAGTGCAGCCAACTGCACCTCCGGATTGGAGTGATATTGTGCCCAACCCAGTAGTTGTTCAGTAAATTCATAGGGCTTGTGTGGTGATATGGCATTTAGCGCGGCTGCGAATGCTTTGGGATTGGCTTCCGCATTCTGAATCAAGTCATAAAATAACGCGATCTTCGCTTCACGCTCGACTCCCTGATCAAGAAAGAACGTATCGATTATTTTTTTTAACTCCCATATTTCTTCCAGAGTGTCAGCCTGCATCATCAAATATGTTATATTTTCTTTCAGCAGATCGGTATTCATACTCTCTTTAACTTCTTCGACAACAGAGGAATCTCCTCGCTTGGAACTTATCTCTTTCCCTATTTCATAGATTTTATTATTCTCTACTGAGAAATCGATAACGCCCCCCTCTTTATTTACCGTATCCACCCTCTCATTAACAGGCTTAACAGCAGCAGTATCACCTACTTGTTCCCAGCGAATCCAAATCTGAACACCGGCCCCAGCAACAATCAAAACCAATAGAAAGGTTAGCGTTTTATTTTTCATATTCATGAGCCAATTTTTCACCAACAATTCATATGCAAAGAAAGGAATAATTTCTATTCAATCAAAACCACCTAAGCAAAAAAACATTTATAAAATATTAATTTATTTTGAAAAATGATATTTTTAAACCCACGACAAAATATTTTTCTGTAAGAAGCAGGCCATAAGGCCTGCTTCTTTAAAAAGAAAATACTATTAATTTCCCATACAGATATTATAACGCTCTATCCAACATGCACTTTGCTGATTTGTGCCACAGAAAGAATTAGCATATTGAGTACACTGAGCGGGATCACCCGAACCACCACTGCTACTGCTTCCTGTGCCACCGCTGCTGCTTCCGCCGCTACTTGAACCTGTTCCCCCACCAACACATGGGCCGTATTTATCGATACAGTAATTGAAATAGTAGTTCCAAGTACTATAGTTACTTCGACTGGCTCGTTGGTCTGCATAATTTTCACAGTATTGAATCAGCTCGGGTCCGTTACCGGGCGAAGGATTTGGGCAATATGCCATACTCAACGCCGAAACCACCATCAATACTGAAAAGGCAAGTAGTTTTACTGAAAAACTCGTATTTTTCATTTGTTATTCTCCGAATAATTATTTTTCTAGAAGTAGAACATACCGATCGCAGCATTGTTATTTACGTAATTTATTCATTCCCTTTTCACTTCTAGAGATGTAGGCGCGATCAAAAATTAGCGTAGCACACGACAACAGGCAATCAATTGTTTGTTTTGTAAAAAAATGTAACTCTATGCGTCACACACGTATAGAAGTTAAAAACTCATTTTTAAAACTTATTAAAAAAGGAAATAAACCACAACATTATTGCGACATAAAAATGATTTATCGTCCAAAAACCAATTACACTCAGCCATTCTTAACACCAAGTGAAATTAACGCATTTACCGCCACCCGCTTACTCCCCTACAAAAAATACGGATAAATATTTTTAATAAGAACAAAACTTAAAAACAAACACTGTTTTTATTAAAAGCCAACACAAAAATAAACAACCAGACCCCAAAATAAAAACCATCCAGGCGCCATTTAACACTCAATGAATTATGCGCACACTCAAAAAACTTATTGATGTGATTTTTCTTGCAGGTGATTTTGCTTAAGATTAATCGATACAGTTATACCGGGTAACCGTATAAACCATCGATGAAGTGATGTCGTTATTTTCTATTTAAATTCGCAGAAAATAAAAAAGCCACACTGATATAAGCATGGCTTTTGGGAAAGATAATACTGGAAAGTTATCGTAGATTAATAACCGTTTGTGTTACCTGGTCAGCGGTTTCGATGGTTTTTGCACTGGCCTGGAAGTTACGCTGCGCGATAATTAACGCAACCAGTTGCTCAGACAAGTCCACGTTCGACTCTTCCAGCGCGCCGGCTTGAATGGTTCCCAAAGCCCCAATTCCAGGCGCATTGTAAACCGGCTCACCGGAATCAAAGGTTTCGGCCCACATGGTATTACCCATCGGTTGCAGTCCATTTTCGTTGGAGAAGTCCGCAAGCTCCACCTGCGCTAATACTAAGGATTCACCATTAGTGAAGCGCGCAAAAATCACCCCTTCATCATCCACCGTCAAACCTGAAAGCTGGCCCGTTGTATAACCGTTCTGGTCGATATCTCTAACAGAGAATGCAGAACCAAATTGTGTCGTACCGTCCAGGTCAATCACGAAGTTGGATGAGGTGGGCGGATTGGGAATCGGCAAGGTTCCATTATTGTCCGCACTTAATGACCCATTGGGATTGCCGTTATCATCCATAGGTACCCAGTTGGTAATTTGCATTATTGGCGTATTGCCGTCATCTAAAGAACCGTCTTCGTTAAACCTGAGTGTAAAGGATTGTCGAGTGGGTTCAACACTGGGCGGCACAGGATTGCCGATATCACGACCATCGATTTGCACATACATGGTCCATTGGTTTGGAGCATTAGTTGTAGAAACCGGCATGGATGGATCGTAGCCTTCTTTGACGAAGTATTGTGTCATCACATGGGAGACACCAAAACTATCGTAGATCGTCATTGAGGTGGCACTGTTGTAGGTAGACTGATCTGTAGGGTCGAAAGCATTAATGGTTTGCTCGGTAAAGAAACCACTACCCGGCGCATCGTTAATTAATGGGAATATACCCGCTCCACCAAGGCCACCATCCGAAGAAGGAGCATTTGCCACGGCGTAGTTTTCATCAACGATCATGGTAATAACACCACCCACGACCACGGAGTTGGTTGATGCATCTTCAGCAGATGGAATGGTTAAACCGCCGCCGGTTTCTATTTCCAAAACTTCCGGTGAAGAGGAATCCGTACCATAAATTGTGACACTATCTCCATCACCACCACCGGCAATGGAAATCCGAATATCTTCCCCTGAGGCAGAATTAATTATCAGGTTACCAGTTGTTTCGTCGATGGTTGCTGAAATGCCGGGTAAGGTGGTGGCTGTGCGTGAATTAATTTCCGTACCTAAATCGGTTTCATTGGCAACGGTCATAGTTACGCCATTGATGGTGATATCCATAGAACCGGGTGAACCAATAAGCAGTGAGATATCCATATTCACGGTGGTTTCTGCCGAGGCAGTAATACCTTCAATCGCGTTTAATTCGGCGGCGGTTTCTGCTGCGGAGGCACCAGCTTCAGACACAAAGGTCGTAGTCGTTCCATTTGGGTCGGTAATTGAAAGAGCATCAGATAAATAGCCATTCGAAACAGCTGGCTCACCGGTAACAACAGATAAATTACCCGCGTCCAGAGCCAGTAAGGCTTCGTTACCACTGGTTGGTGTAAAGGTAATAACCGAGGCTTCCCCCGATTGCAATGCAGTAAAGTCGATGGAATAGCTGCCACCGCCATTATCAATTAACCTCGCCACAGCGCTCACACTCGGTACATTGGAAAGAAGCTGCTCATTAATACTGGCGACCATCACTTCCAAATCGCGTTTTGAGTCAATGGTTGCTGGTACACCATTTGCGGTGTTCAGCGTAACGGATACAACATCGTTGCCGGTACTGGCATTTTGCACTTCCAGATCAAAAGTAATGTCTGTGGTACTAAAATCAATTGCCAAAGGCGTTGCAGGTGTGACGGTGAAGTTGCCACCGCTTAATGTTGATGTGGTGGCCGAGGTTAAACCACTTTCTGCCGCGCCAACCACAACACCGGTACTGTTATCAAACCCCATACCTGTCCGCTGTAAGACATCTTGCGTGGCATCCAGATTTAATCGTGAACTTACCAGGGTAGTTTGCCTGGGGTCCAGATCGGTTCTTTGAATGCGGATATCAGTTGGAATCCCACCCAGGTTGCCATTTTCATCGGCGATGGAACCTTGTAAGCGAGCACCTACATTATTCACAACGTAACCGTCGGCATCCAAACCAAATGAACCTGCTCGGGTATAAAGTGTTTCACCATCCCGGTTTAAGATAAAAAAACCAGTTCCGTTGATTGCCATGTCCAATTCATTTTCGGTAAAGGTCACATTCCCCTGCGAAAAGTTTTGTGCAATATCTTGAATCTGCACCCCACTCCCGGCAATGGTTGTTCCTGCCCCGAGAACAGAAATGGCATAAACATCACCAAATTCAACACGAGATCCTTTGAAGCCTGTGGTTGACGCGTTGGCAATATTATTACCTGTCACAGACAACTCAGTGGAAGCGGCGCGAATACCACTTAACGCTGTATCAAAAGGCATGGTCTTCTCCTACTACATCAAAACTTTTCTACACATTCAAAGTGCTACAACCTACTTTGAAATATTACTCATTAAATTGTTTAACATCCGACAAGCTAACCGGACCAACACCCGCAAGGTTCAAGGTAAGCTGTCCATCTGCTCCGACAGTCACACTATTCACGTTGGCGCTTAACGCTGTTTGCAATTGTTTTGGCTTACTGTCGATGGATGCGGTAATTTCAAACTTATAGATACCAGGTCCAACACCGTTTTCGTGGCTGCTTGTCCAATCTAATAAGTCGCCATTCACTTCGGCATTTAAACCATCCCAGCGCATAACCAGTTCACCGGCGGGTTGTTCTCCCAGAGAAATCTGATCAACCAACTCGCCACTGTCGGTGTAAATATTTACTCTGACCTCACCGGTGCTTGCCGGTATATCCACACTGGCACTGATTAAACCGCCGCTAACCAACATAGTTTGTTCCGATGGCACTGACACCGAACGTCCAACGAGTGTCGACGCCTGCAGTGCCTGGTTGGCAACAAATGAATTAGCGAATTGATCAAAGCTGTTATTTAAACTGTCCAGACTTTCAACCGAGCTAAACTGGGCAAGCTGTGAAATAAATTCTGTATTGTCTTGTGGACTGAGCGGATCCTGATTTTCCAACTGCGTGATCATCAGTTGCAAAAAGGCTTTTTGCCCCAGTTCATCCGAACCCGCCTTTTCGTCATTCTTTTTAATGGCGTAGTCCGAGAACACATTGTTCGAGGCTGCAGAAACTTCTGTCATGATTTAATCCTCACAATCACTACACACCACAACTGATTATTGACCAAGTTGAAGAACACGTTGCATCATGGTTTTTGCCGAGTTCATTACTTCAACATTAATTTGAAATGAACGTGATGCCGAAATCATGTTCGCCATTTCTTCAACCACATTCACATTTGGGTAATACACATAGCCCTCTTCATTTGCCATCGGATGATGAGGTTCATAGCGTTGTTGTAAAGGTGCATCGCTTTCAACAATACCGGCAACAGCAACGCCAGCACTGGCATCTTCATTCAGGGCATTGGTACCATCATTCGCTTTCATCATGCTGGCGTGAACGGCAGAAAAAACCGGATGTCGTCCACGGTATGTTTGACCTGAACTGGAGCTGGCTGTCTCAGCGTTGGCGATGTTACTGGCGGTAGTATTTAACCGAACGCTTTGTGCGTTCATGCCTGAGCCGGCGATATCAAAAATAGTATTTAAGCTCATTACTCACCTCGAATCGCTTTGGTAAGGCCTTTAAACTTACTGTTTAAAAACGTAAAAGTGGCTTGGAATTCCAAATTGTTTTTCATGAATTCAGCATGCTCAACCTGCTCATCCACAGTATTGCCATCAATTGAAGGCTGGCCGGGGATGCGGTATAAGGTTTCCGCTTCACCCGCTTGCATACTCGACTGATTGATATGGCCTTTCACTGTTGATTTCATACTTAGGGAGGATGTTGATGTTCCCATTTGCGCTTTCAGTGCTGCCTGGAAATCAATGTCTTTCGCTTGATAGTTAGGCGTATCGGCATTGGCTATGTTTCCGGCCAGCAGGCTCGCCCGTTGCGTGCGCAACTGCAACGCCGCTTGGTGAACCCCTAATGCTTTGTCAAAGCTAATACCCATCACACACTCTCAATCATGAATTAAATTTACTTACACAAAGACATTGCAACGACTGTGCCAAAGAAATATGTGATTGATTTTATTAGGTTTTTTATTTTTCCAGGCAATACAGTCAGAGTAAGCGGCAATCTATTTCCGCTGCCGTCACGAGCACAATTTCCCTCGACAAAAGCTCTGATAAACAGGCAATAGAAAGCAAATAAAAGAATGGAACCACAGGGGGAAAATGGCACTCACACCAGAAACAAATGATCATGCCACGAATATTAGACTGGTTTATTTAGCGCGATATAACACACCGGGATTGCAGTTCACGACTTCAAATAAGTCTGCCGCACCAGCCAGAGATTCTGACGCGCCAAGGTATAACACACCTTTAGGTTTCAGGGCGGCGTGCATTCTGGTTAAGATGTTTTTCTTTAATTCACCGGAGAAGTAAATAAGCACATTTCGACAAAAAATAATGTCGAATTTCCCCAGTAGCCCGTAGCTATCCTGCAGATTTAATTGACGAAAAGTAACACATCGTTTTATTTCAGGTTTAACTTCCCAGGTTTCATTTCCATGAGGGGTAAAGAAGGTTTTCAATCGTTGTTCAGACAAGCCCCGACCGATAGAAAGCCGGTCATAAATCCCTTGTTTGGCCTGATCTAACACATTACTGGATAAGTCTGTTGCAACGATTTCGGCTGAGATTCGCGCCCCACCCAATGCGCTTCGACGGTACTCATCAACGACCATACTGAGTGAATATGGCTCCTGCCCACTTGAACACGCTGCCGACCAGATACGCATTTTGCCCATTGCGTTGACTTTAGCAAACTCGGGTAACAACTTGTGCCTAAGATGCTCATAGGGGTAGGAATCGCGAAACCAAAAGGTTTCGTTGGTCGTCATCGCGTTGATGACTTTTTGCCTGAGGTCGCGCTGCGATGGCTGTTTTATCAGCCGAGTAAGGTCAACTAAAGAGTTACAGTTATTTTCAGAAAGTATTCTGCGAATTCTTGTCGCAACCAGATATTGTTTATTGTCCGCCAGATCTATACCGGCTATTTCTTGTAGGTAATCGCGAAATTCCTGAAATTCGCCGGACCCCAAGGTTACGCTCTCTGCTTTATGTCGAATCACTCGATTTATTCCAAAAACCTGCTTTATGCTTTTGTTTGTCTTTATTCTACGTAACCAACCAGCTCTTTCATTCGGTCGTTCACGCGCTTGGCCAGTTCATCTGGATGGAACTTGGCAAGGAAATCATTTGCCCCGACTTTTTTAACCATGGCCTCATTAAATACACCACTGAGGGATGTGTGAAGCACGATATGTAAGTCTTTTAATGCCGGATTAGCCCGAACTTCTGCGGTAAACGTGTACCCATCCATTTCGGGCATTTCAATATCGGAAATCACCATCAGAATTTCTTTGTATGGATCTTTACCATCTTCAACCAAGTGAGTCAGATATTCCAGCGCTTCTTTTCCATCTTTTTTAACTGTGGTTTTCACTCCCAGCGCTTCAACCACTTTTTGAATCTGTTTACGTGCAATTGAAGAGTCGTCCGCAATAAGGATGTGTTTGGAAACAGAGATTTCTTCCTGAGCTTCCTCGATGGCTTTCTCAGAGACGTCAGAAGGCAAAGGCGAAACTTCGGCTAACACTTTTTCAACATCAATTATTTCTACTAATTTACCATCGACATCGGTCACAGCCGTTAAATAGTTTTCTCGACCGGCACCTCTGGGTGGTGGGTGGATATCCCCCCAGTTCATATTAATAATTCGCTCCACACCTTTTACTAAAAAGCCCTGGGTTGAGCGATTGTATTCGGTAATAATCACAAAACAATTTTGGATATCTTCAAGCGGCGCTCTTCCGGTGGCCTGCTTTAAATCCATAATAGGAATAGTACCACCACGAATATGTGCCACACCCCGAATAACCGGATTACGCTTAGGGATTTCATTTAACGGTGGACATTGCAAAACTTCTTTTACTTTGAAAACATTGATTCCGTAAAGTTGAGCATCACCCAAGTTAAACAATAAAAGCTCAAGCCGGTTCTGCCCGACTAACTGCGTTCTCTGATTGACGCTGTCTAACACACCCGCCATAAAAACCTCTGTATCTTCACGAAATCGACATGCCTGTGGTCTACACTTTGTGTTGGGCACGTACCTTGCAATATCACTCAATAAATTCAACTTACCCCTTGTGTACGACAGTTTTCTGACACACACAAACGTAAGCATACGCAGACCGTACTTACAGCATAGGACACAAATCATGGCACTACGCAGTTTTTTAGTTGTTGCTCTATTGGTTTTCTGCTCACCATCCGTGCTGGGTCAAGACTATCAGGATCTCGCATTTTTAAGCACTGCGGTGAAACAACATGTGACTCAGGAATTGATTGATGAATATGGCCGCAAGGAATTTGAAAACAATATTGAAATCCAGGTAAGTAGCATTGATCCCAGGCTTAAGCTGGCGAGTTGCGAAAATGGCCTGCAGTTTTCAACCATTAAACAAGGGTATAACGCGCAAAAATTCTCGGTTAAAGTGCGCTGCGACAGAGATCAGCAATGGACTATTTATATCCCGGTTTCGACGGATGTGTATGCAGATGTTGTGGTCGCAGCCTATAACCTTCAACGCGGAGAAGTGGTTACAGAAGAAAGTTTGACCACCAAAAGGATGAATACTTCTCTACTTAATAGCAGCTTCATCATGTCTGCTGAGCGAGCAATTGGCAAAGAAACCAAACGACCAATCAGAGCTGGCGAGCCGATTCGGTTGTCTGGCCTGACGGAAACCAATGTCATCAATCGTGGAGATGCAGTAACCATAGAGGCATCTCTCTCCGCCCTCATGGTAACCGCGCCCGGTGAGGCAATGTCTTCGGGTTATGTAGGACAGCAAATTCGGGTAAAAAACACCAAATCCAGCCGTATTGTTGACGCTATCGTGGCAGGTCCTGGCAGAGTAACAGTGATGAATGCTCATTTGCTGGCAAACTCATCTAATAGGTAAAAAAAAGTTAAAGTTGCATAAAAAACTGCCGATACTCTGTGTAGACAGTTAAAATTTGTGGCATATAGCGCACAAAAGGTAGGTTAAGATCATGGTTATTGATCCGAGTAACAGTATCCACACAAGCCATATGGCGGCCAATAAGGCCAAGCCGGCGGCTCAACGAGAAGCGAAAGCGGAAGTCTCAAACGACACCAGTTCCGAGTCCGCCAGTGATAATGTGTCGCTCAGCATTTCCGGTAAAACCCTGGCTCAGGTTGAAGCAAGCCTGGCTGAAGCACCAGATATCGATGAAGCGAAAGTCGCTGTAATTAAAGCCGCTATCGCGAATGGTAGCTACAAGGTTGATCCGGACAAAATCGCCGCTAGCATTCTTGCTCAAGAGAGCCTGTACTAATAAAAAAGTCAGGCTCTTTACCTCTTTTCCCCTCTCTTCTGCCACATCGGCATAAAAACTGCTCTAGTCTTAATATGAGTCATTAACAACACGTTAATGTCAATAAGTTGACCCTGGATACTCAGTTATGACTTTGGCGAATACACAAACAAGCTCCCCCAATCAGCAAGATATCGAGCAACAGGTTGCCACTGATATAAACGCGTGCAAACAGTTACTTCGCTTATTAACAGATGAATCAGAAGCGCTGAAACACCGCGATGCAAATAAGCTTGAGGAAATCATTAACAGCAAGCTGGCATACCTGGCTCAACTGGAACAAAGTGCCAATCTGCGCAGCCAGTGGCTAAAAGTACCGATAGAACAAGCCGCTGATAAATGGGACGAACTGTTACTCAGTTTCCAAAACCCCGGCCTGCAAGCCGCATGGAAGAATCTGCAAAAGCTCGTTGAAGAATGTCGGGTAAAAAATGAAACCAACGGCAAAATGCTGGCCCGAAACCAGCAGGTATATTCCCGCCTGGTCAATATCGTGCGCGGCCAGACGGATGCCCCTTCCCTTTATACTGCAACAGGAAACGCTACCGGTGGCTATAACCGGGGAAATTCCGTCGGCGAAGCATAATCACTTTGATACCTTAAGTAGCAAGCTTTATAATTGCGCGTTCTAAAGAGGTTCTGAGAATTCAGTTTTTTAGAACCTCTCCAAGTAACGCTCCCGTAGTTGAATGGATACAATAGGGTCCTCCTAAGACTTAGGTGCTGGTTCGATTCCAGCCGGGAGCGCCATCTCACAAATAAGGCGAGTAAACGCCACCTATTGGCTTGTTGTTGATTCCCATGAATTTATTGATATTGCAACCCGGGCAACTCAAAGGTGCGTTGGCACACCTTTCCCCCCGACAATCCAACCACGTGCTGAAAATATTACGCCTGAATACAGGGGATTCGCTACAGGTTGGAATCCTCAACGGTATGATCGGCAACGCCCACATTGCATCAGTGGATGGGGAAAACGTCATAATCGAAGTGGACATGCTGAATCAGATACCCCCACCCGCCTTGCCTTTATCCATCATTCTTGGTTTACCCCGCCCACAGATGATCAAACGCATACTGCAAACAATCGCCACAATGGGCGTTGCTGAATTACATTTGATTCAGTCTAGTCGGGTGGAAAAGAGCTTTTGGCAATCCCCATGTTTGCACGAACAGGCGATTCAGGATCAACTGCTACTTGGGTTAGAACAAGGGAAAGCTACGCAACTACCTAAAGTGCATTTTCACCAACGCTTTCGACCGTTTATTGAGGATGAACTGGAATCACTTTCTGCTGGAGCAAAAAAAATAATCGCCCACCCAGGAGATTATCCCTTCTGCACACCCCACACTGAAGAGCGAAAAATCTGCCTTGCAATTGGCCCGGAAGGCGGTTTTTTGCAGCAGGAAGTTGAGCGTTTTGTTGAGTGTGGTTTTGCACCAATACAACTTGGCGAACGTATATTGAAAGTGGAAACGGCTATTCCGGTATTAATTGGCAAGCTGTTTTAGAGCTGGAATGACTTCCTTAAGCTTAGGCGATATTGATTTTCTTTTTCGCCAACAGGCTGACGAACTCTCTAGGCGCAACCGGACGGCTGCATAGATACCCTTGGTAGTATAGACAACCGTATTCCTGAATAAGGTTAAGCTGAGCCGCAGTTTCCACACCCTCAGCAACCACTTCGAGCTCCAACATCTTACCCATAGCACTGATCGTTTCGACTAAGGCCCGATCATTACGGTCGATGGTAATGTCACGAACAAAGCTTTGGTCAATTTTGAGAATCGACACAGGTAAACGCTTTAAATAACTGATCGATGAATACCCGGTACCAAAATCGTCCAGGGCAAAGTTGATCCCTTTCTTTTTGAGTTGCTCCATAGTGGCAACCGTTTCTTCAAGGTTATGGATAACAATGCCTTCGGTGATCTCCATTTCCAGCAAATAGGGCGAGAAATTATCTCTTTCCAGGCGCTCGGTGACCGCCTCGACGAAGTTAGCTGAACGGAATTGGCGAGGGCTGATATTTACTCCCAGGCGCATATCATCGGTCCAATAACCTGTATCTTGCCATTCCTTAACCTGTCGAATGGCTTCTTCGATAACCCACATGCCCACATCCACAATCAGGCCTGAGGTTTCCAGAATCGGGATAAATTCTGCCGGAGAAATCATCCCCCGTTCGGGATGCTCCCAACGCAATAGCGCTTCAGCACCAACGATTTCAGAGGTCGCGGTGTGTACCCGTGGTTGATAGTGCAGACTGAAACTGCCATTTTTCAGCGCCGAATGCAGATCCCCTTCCATCACCAACACATTGCGCGCTTTGTCAGTCATATATTTGTTGAAGAACTGAATGGCGTTACGGCCCTGCTCTTTCACTTGGTACATGGCCGCATCAGCGTAACGCAGCAACTCATGCACCCCGGCACCGTCTTCCGGGTAAATCACAATGCCCACGCTACAGGTAACATGTAATGTTAAATCGTTGTGTTTGTATGGCTGGGAAACACTTGAACGTATTCGCTCACCAATTTCTTCGACACGCAGAATGGCACTAGGCAGATCATGGCCAAGGTTGGTGATGACCACCACGAACTCATCCCCGCCTAAACGCACAACCAAATCATTTTCTGTAGCGATGGTCAGTAAGCGTTCAGCAACATGCTGTAAAACACCGTCACCCGCCGGGTGTCCAAGCGAGTCATTAATGTATTTGAATTGGTCGAGATCGATAAAGAGCAAGGCGCCGAGGAAGTTTTGTGCAGAAGCCTTGCGCAGTTCCTCTTCCAGACGCTCAACTAGATAACTGCGGTTGGGTAAATCCGTTAACGCATCGTGGTACGCCATGTGCTCCATTTGCGCTTGCGTGGCTTTCAGTTCGGTAATATCGGAAGACACCACCAACGCAACCACTTCGTCATAGAACTCCATGGGCATAACGTGGGTATGCATGGAACGCTCGTTATTGTCCGTATCGAGCCATATTTCTTCCCACACCTGCACGCTGTTTTTCGATGAGATCACTTGCGAATCAATGCTCATCACCTGTTTGGGGTCGGCAATGAAATGCTGAGTAAAGTCGCTAATATGCGAGCCTCTCATCGCCTCTGGTGAGGTATCCAAAAAGTCGGCCAATGCCTTGTTGGCAAAAATATAGTGACCATCTTTATTTCGTGCACCAACCCACACAGGCAGGCTGTCGATAATCTGGCGAACGTGCTCCTCACTCTTACGCAACACCACTTCCACCGCACGCCGTTTGGCCAAGGCCAAATCTACTGCGTCCAGAAGCTGGTTACCACTATCCACCAGTTGCTTCAGCTCGTCATTATTATGCGACTTCGGCATGGATAAGCGCTGCTCACCTGGCGAACCGGGGTTTATCTGCTTCATTTCCGAGGAAATACGTATCAACGGCTTGGTCAGCAAGTAATGGAACGCCACAAACAAGAACATCACCAAAAGGAAGCTGCGAATCAAACCGATGACGATGACTAAAAAGGAATGCTGGTAAAACGGTGTAAAGGCCGAATCCATATCCACCACAAAGCTAATATGCCCACCCACGCCAGTGTGACCGGGAATTTCCAGCGGTGAAGAAAAGGGCTCAAGGTCATTGGTGATTTGTCTGGTTAACCAGACGGTGGAGGAATCTTTTCGGACTTTACTGGATGCAGCTAGTTCATTACCTAGCTCGTCTTCGATGATGACCGCAATAATAAAGTCATAGCGCATGAGGCCAGTGGCAACCTCGGCGGCAAGCATATTGTCCAGAGTGTGTACTGCCCGGGCGGCGGGAGGGGTGGAAACTTCGGTAATGCGGTTGATCAGTCGATTAACTTCGGTTTTCTGTGCCTGATAATCGATATAGATTTGCACAGCGCTCATAAAGATACCCACAAGCAAGGCGACAACAACGCCTATTTTTGCGAGTCTAAATGATATGCCCTGAAAAAAACCTTGCACTGAATACCTTTATTTTTTGCTTTTCAAGCACTGCTTCAAACAAATTTATCCATAGGGTCTATTTTTTATACATTACTGTACTAAACACACCCTCTCGCCACTCTGTCGATGACGTTTTTGCTTAAATGTTTATTTCGTTGTGAAGGGCGACAGTTTAGCCTAGTTACACAACCAAAGATAAGCATATTTGGGGCCGACCTTACGGCTCTTAACTAATCTTAGACGCTTTCGAGCCAGTTAGCAGGGTAAGGCTCAATATCCCCCTTTTGAATTACCTAAATAACGGGGTAAATCAATCCCCCAGATTCAAAGCAGGGATCACTTCATGAACACCTACCTCCGCCCCCCCCGTATGAGCCTCGATTTGGGGCCGGAATAGGTCTTCGTCCGTTTCCTGCTCTTCTCGGTCAGGCAAAGGCTGGGAACGGTCAATCTCCATGTTAAAGAAATCAAACAGGTTAGTATCCGCCAGCTGGGAGGGTGAAACACGGCCCAATGCGGCAAAAATGGTGTCCACACGCCCAGGATGGGATTTCTCCCATTGTGCAAGCATCTGCTTAATCGCCTGTCGCTGGAGATTTTCCTGGGAACCACAGAGATTGCACGGAATGATGGGGAATGCTTTCTGTTCAGCGTAGGAAGCGATATCCAACTCATTACAGTAGAACATGGGACGAATCAAGATATTGCGTTTATCGTCGGCGAGCAGTTTGGGCGGCATGGATTTTATCCGCCCGGCATAAAAGAGGTTCAAAAACAGGGTTTCCACCACGTCGTCCCGGTGATGCCCTAATGCGATTTTAGTCGCACCGATTTCTTCGGCAAAACCATAGAGCGTTCCCCGGCGCAAACGTGAGCATAAACCACAGGTCGTTTTTCCTTCTGGAATGACCCGCTTGACCACACTGTATGTGTCCCGCTCGATAATATGGTAGGGAACACCCACGGATTCCAGATACCTTGGCAGCACATCTTCAGGAAATCCTGGCTGTTTCTGGTCCAGATTCACAGCAACCAGTTCAAACTTAACAGGTGCAGTACGCTGTAGCCCCATCAGGATATCCAGCATCGCGTAGGAGTCTTTACCACCGGACAGGCAGACCATCACCTTGTCGCCTTCAACGATCATGTCAAAATCGGCAATGGCTTTACCAACATTTCGCCGTAAACGCTTTTGCAGCTTATTAAACTCAAGCCGGCTTTTTCGTGTGTTATCCAAGGGAACTCCGCTGAACTTCTGTGGGGGCGCTATTGTACAGAGTCTCGCTGCAGCTGTGAACGAGCCCGAGCCATAGGCAAAACGGCAACAACAAAGCGGCCAGACGGGAAAAGAATTACCGGGTTCTGTGTATGAGCCGGAGCTCAATCTATAGCAGTAACACCATTAACTCCAGCTTTTATCAAGGACGCCAGCCATTTTGGTTAAGTCCGCACAATCAGGCATGCTCATTGCACTATGATTATTAGAATACAAAATCACTACGTTCTTAATCTTTAGGCAGATAGAGGTTTTATGAAGTCAGTATTTAATACTTCATCGTTCCTGAACACATTATTAGGTCGCACCGAGGCACAGGAAAAACTCACCCCGGTGGTCAGTGAGACCGTACAAGTACCGAATAAAACCTGGCTCGACTGGGAAGCAGAAATTCTGCTCAACGCACAATATAACCACCAAATACTCAGCGTCCATATGGAAGACCAACCTGAGAATATGCAAACCGTACTTCTGGAGATGGATCTATTTGCCTCTGAATTGCTCGTGGACAGTATTTATCCGTTGTCGCTGCCAAAGCTAACCGACGTCAAGCGCAACCGACAATCGATATGGCTACAGGTACGCTACGGAAAAGGCTACTACCGGTTAGAAACCCATATCCATGAGTTGCTGCCAAAAACATCCGGCACACTCATCAGTTTAAAAATAGATAACGCATATTTCACTGACAGCAGACGCTGGAACCCCCGCATTCATTTCGCCACTCGTCAGGGGCCCTCTGTCGAAATTTATCCTGCACATCAGCCAAGAATCAAAGGCTGGCTGTCCAACCTGAGTAATCAAGGCTGCATGATTGAGACCTATGGCCAAAAAGATCGTCCGGATTTTTCGGGTCAAAACCAAGTTCGATGTGATTTTCAATTTAATGAGCACTTCGAATTAAGCGTCTCCGCCAAAATATTACAAAGTAATTATTTCCGTCAGCCCTGCTGTTTTTCAAAAACCCGCTTACTCTTTAATCGGCTGTCCCATGTTGAACGGGAACAGATCAATACCTTCATCGACATGTATTCACAGGCAGATAAATTTTTGAACAGTGCCGCATAGAACCTATTTAGCGTATCGAATTGAACTATACCGGGTGATCCCTTTATCATTGAGCATACATGCATGTGATAGTGGGAAATACCTTGAATCATTCCGCCTCTATAGTCGAACGAGATAAACAATACATCTGGCACCCCTACTCTTCGGTAAACAATGACAATCCCCTTTATGCGGTTGCTTCGGCTTCTGGTGTGCGCATCAAGCTGGAAGATGGCAGAGAGTTAATTGACGGTATGTCATCCTGGTGGAGCACCTTACATGGCTACAATCACCCGGAACTGAACCAGGCGGTTATTGAACAAACTCAAAAAATGGCACACGTTATGTTCGGCGGGCTAACCCATGAACCTGCCGTATCACTGAGTGAGAAACTGGTGCAATTGTCTCCGGAGGGATTAAGCAAAGTCTTTTTATGTGACTCTGGTTCCGTGGCGGTTGAAGTGGCAATGAAAATGGCCATTCAGTTTTGGTTATCTCAGGGGAATAAACGCAAAAACAAGATGCTGAGTTTACGTAGTGGATATCACGGCGATACCTTTGCCGCAATGTCAGTCTGCGACCCGGTTACCGGTATGCATCATATGTTCTCCGAAGTACTGCGGGAACAGGTGTTCACAGAGTCCCCACAATGTAAATTTAATGACCCTTGGCAGGAAACCTATATACAGGACTTTCAGCAAAAAATATCTGACAACCGCCAGGATCTGGCGGCAGTCATTCTCGAACCTATTGTGCAGGGAACCGGTGGAATGAAATTTTATTCGCCAGAGTTCCTTCGCCGGGTAAGACAGTTATGCGATCAACATAACGTTTTGCTTATTGCTGATGAAATCGCCACCGGCTTCGGCCGAACAGGAAAACTGTTCGCCTGCGAACACGCACAGATTTCACCGGACATTATGTGTTTGGGAAAAACCCTGACTGGCGGTTATATGACATTGGCAGCAACTCTCTGCACAGAACAAATCGCAGAAGGTATTTGTCACGGTGATGCCGGTGTGTTTATGCATGGTCCCACTTTTATGGGCAACCCGCTTGCCTGTGCTGTCGCCAACAAAAGCATCGAATTACTACTAAAAAACAATTGGCAGCAACAAGTTTCGCGTATCGAACAGCAGCTCATACAAGAACTCGCACCAGCCGCATCATTTTCTCACGTAAAAGACGTTCGGGTTTTAGGCGGTATTGGGGTAATTGAGCTACACAACCCAGTAGACTTACGCTTAATACAACCGAGACTGGTAGACAAAGGGATCTGGTTACGCCCCTTCGGTTCCCGGGTTTATACCATGCCACCGTACATTATTGACCAGACAGATTTGTCGCAGTTAACACAAGCAACCTGCGAAGTAGTCGAAGGATTGGAAACAGTTTGAGATTACTGACAATTATCTTGCGATAAAGAATAGATGGCGGTGACGGTTCTCCCGCCATCGGAATACTCAATAAATGAGCAAAGGTTCTGCAACAAGGCAAGCCCCCTTCCATGGGCATTATCATTTGCTTCCTGCTGGTTGAGATAACGTTGGAAATCAAAACCATTCCCGGAATCCGTAATGACCAATCTAATCTGGTTTGGCTCGCCCCTTAAATAGGCAATATCCATTTTTATATAGGCATTAGTAATACTATTTAGCTTTTGCTCTCTCAATTGATAGTAACGCTCAAAACCATCGGCGGATTCTTTTAACCCAGAGTCTAATCCAAGTACCCCGTGTTCCAGCGCATTACTAAACAATTCACTGACTATGGTAAAAAATTTATCCTGGTGAATTTCTATTCCCCGAATACAACTGACCAAATCCAACACTTGATGCATTATTTCAGGGTTTTTCAAATCCTGATTTTCCACATTCATGGAAAAATCCCAGGGAAAAGAACTTGCATTGTAATAATCCTTAGTAACATCAACCAATTCCTGGGTTTCTTTATTTCGATGTGTTACCGGCCCCGTTAAGATCTCAACAATTGAGATGTCGTCATTCTGCTCCGTCTCACCACAAAACACCTGCACCGCGTCGCGAATCCTATCTACCATATTGCCAGAGCCCGCGATCACCATATCTTCCAACCGTTGTAAACCAAACTCTTCTCCATCTGCATTCTGTGCTTCATTTACGCCATCGGTATAGAGATAAATTCGGTTTTGTTCAGTGAACTCCAAGATACGAACTTCTTCATCAAACTCTTCTTCACATAACAAACCCAGGGGCATATGAGCAGATTCAATTTTTTGTAACCTACCTTCAGGTGAAACACAAAGCATATCGTTCATGCCACCAGACCAAACCGTGAGTGACTTTCCAAGATAATCCATATGAATCAGGGTGGCACAAAAGAACATATTGGACGGTAGTAATTTGTTTAATCTGGAATTAATTTCAATCACAATTTGTCCGACGCTGACGTGACGAGCCACTTGGGAAAAAAAGATCTCTGAAACTGGCAGACTGCCAATCGATGCGGCTAACCCATGCCCGGTAAAATCGCCAACCAAAATATAAACGCCGCCGGAGGGAGACGGACTGACAAGAACCAGATCACCATTAAACATGGATGCAGGTGAAGTGTATTTTTGTATATTGTCGCAATAAGTGGTGGTTCGGTTGGCACTATTGAAAACCTGCTCAACAACTAAATGCTCCCGATCCATAAGCTGTTTATGAAAAGTCAGCTCAGCGTGTGCCTTCTTAAGATTGTTGTACAGCGCGAGGGAACGACCATGCGCGTTCACTTTTGCAATCAGTATGTTTTCATTAACAGGTTTGGGAACGAAATCGTCGCCTCCAGCTTCCAGACATTGCGATACTACATCCGCATCATCCAAGGCGGTGACAAATATCACCGGAGTCAAACGCTCTCCAAACCCTGCTTTAATTTTTTGTGTCGCCGTAATGCCATCCATTTCCGGCATGTTGATATCCATTAAAATCAGATCAATAGACTCGTCAGCGGCAACCAAATCACATGCTTCAATACCATTGGTTGCAAAACAGCACTCATGGTGTTCGTCTTCCAGTATTAACGCCAGTAACTCGCGGTTGTACCCGTGGTCATCTACGATCAGTATTTTCATCTCAATGCTCGAGGACGATTACTCGATATCAAATTTTTTATCAAATCGTGAAATCGAAAAGATTTTCCGTATCTGGTCGTTGGCATTAATGAGTTTTATTTTAATATCCGACGATGAAAAAAAGTTTTTCGCGTTGATCAACATACCCAAAGCAGAGCTATCCATATAGCGCGTATTGCGAAAGTCGATATACAGAGTCTTACGTCTGAGATCTTTTAAACTTTCATAGCTTTTTCTAAAGCTTTCCACCGCACCAAAATCAAAACGCTCACCCAAGGACAAAACGATTTCATTCTCGCTTTTATTGCTAACCACAATACTCATGAGGACTCCTATAAAGCAGTAGCAGGTGTTAATACAACTCTATATCGCCCGTACTTTTTGGTGATGACGATGCAGAAATATGTGTTACGGGAGGCAGAGCGGACAATCTCGATTGAGTTGACTTGATGAGTTCCATCACGTCCTGACCTTCGGTCTTTGAAATATGACAGGCATGAATTACCGCAGTTAATTGTGTGGCTACGGCCACCACCTTTTCTGCCTGCTGGGAAACTCTATCAGCGGACTGCAACGCTTCGATCGCTCGGAATATCTCCTGATTAATTTCCTCACCAATACTTGCACCTTGGGCAACGCTATCCGTTACTTTTTCATTTACATGCTCAAGCTCTTTAAGCATGGCATCCAAGTGACCTTTAGCATCTATTGCAATATTCATGTCTAAAGAAGCAATATCCCCTACCACTTCTTCCACATTTGTCACTGTGGCTTTAGCCGTTTCTGCACGCTCGCGAATCTGTTCGTTGAGGGCATTAGAATCCTGGGAAAGTTTTCTGACCTCATCTGCAACAACCGCAAACCCTCGACCTGCTTCGCCCGCTCGTGCCGCTTCAATTGCGGCGTTCAATGCGAGTAGATTGGTTTGGTCAGCAATTCCACGAATGTCACTAATCAGCACAAACATACCGTCCAAGTGTTTTACCATATCCTGAATGTTGTGGACGGCCTGGACACTTTTATCGCTGATATCAATAAATAGTTTGACGTAGTCATCCAGAATACTGCCGACTTCATGGGCAAAGCGTTTTAATGATACTTCGGATTTTGCATCAGCATTATTTGATAAACGATCGACGATACCCATCAGTAGATCTTTTTCGGCATTGGCCGAACTGGATAATCCCTGGAAAGAGTTATGCAACCGCATACTGGAATCTTCGATGGTATGACGAATGTCCATAGCCAAGTCGTTTAGCCGAAGGCACAGCGGTTCTGCGTGAGATTGAACCTGATCGGAAATCGCGTTCAATTCTCTGGTTATGTCTTCAGATGATGCCTCGGATTCTTCCTGTTCATTTTCCTGCTGCATAACCATATAAACAGCCAAACCACCTAATATAAGTATGGTGATTACCGGCACTATACGAGACTCGAACACAAATACTGCACCTATCGACAGTAACGTAAATATGACAATCGCTATAATTTTACTGGTTGAGCTCTCCACTAATACCCTCACTACTCATCTAATATGTGACTCAAGACGAAAGGACTCGGCCCATTTCTAGGATGATTCATGTTTAAGGTTAGACGGCACACTATGTTAGCGCCAACAATGGGTCGAGGATTCATCTAGTTAGTGAGGGTATCGGCGGCAAAGCCGAAAGGAAGAGAGAAGAGAACCAGGGAGCAGAGAAAATGCCCCCTGATTATCGGGCATGATGTTATGCGAGGCTGTATATTCCAACGGCTTTAGTCACAGCAGCAAGCAGCGGGGCCGCCTTGTCTCGCGCTTTAGCCGCACCTTCGCGTAGTTTATTTTCCACTAAAGATGGGTCTTCCATCAGCGCATTATATTGTTCGCGCGCATCCGAGATTTCAGCATTAATCAATTCAAATAATTGGCGCTTGGCTTCACCCCAGGCGATCCCATTTTCAAACTCTTTGCGCATGTACTCAGTCTGTTCCGCATTGGCAAAAGCCTGCCACACCTGAAATACAGTGGAAGTATCCGGGTCTTTGGGCTCACCTGGCTCTAACAAATTGGTTTTGATTTTGTTAATGTGTTTTTTAAGCTGTTTTTCGGTAAGGAAAAGCGGAATGGTATTGTTATAGCTCTTACTCATTTTGCGTCCATCCAGCCCCTGCAAAACAGCGACAGAGTCGTCAACAATCGCTTCTGGCTGCGTAAAGTGCTCACCAAAATGGTGATTAAATCTTCCTGCAATGTCTCTTGCCATTTCAATATGTTGAATCTGGTCTTTACCAACGGGAACCTTATGGGCGTTGAACATCAGAATATCTGCCGCCATCAATACCGGGTAGCCAAATAGCCCCATGGTCACACCAAAATCCGGGTCTTCGCCTTCTTCCTGGTTTTTATCAACAGCCGCTTTGTAGGCATGTGCCCGGTTCATCAACCCCTTGGCGGCCATACAACTCAAAATCCAGTTTAGCTGTGAGATTTCAGGAACATCAGACTGACGGTAAAAAACAACATTGTCAGTATCCAAACCCAATGCCAGCCAGGTTGCCGCGATTTCTTTGGTTGATTGGTGTACCTTGGCTGGGTCCTGGCATTTAATCAACGCATGTAAATCTGCCAAAAAATAAAAGGAATCAAACTCCCCGGTTTTGCTTGCCGCAATTGCTGGTCGAATAGCGCCAACATAATTCCCCAGGTGAGGCGTCCCCGTGGTGGTTATTCCTGTAAGTACGCGTGGTTTTGTCATTGTTTTATTATCTCAGTATGTGACTCAGGGTTTCGTGCAGCGAAACTCCGTTAAAGCAGGAGGCAATAATACGCATTGGGCTAACGATTTCAAATCACCGGATCAAGAACCGGAGATTAACTGCTCGATTTCTTGCTCATAAGCCGGTTTTAGACGTGCCCAATCATAGTTCGATGGCTTGGCAGATAGCGCCAACTGAGGCAATTCACCCTGCCTGTGCGCCTGATATAAAGCGTCAAGCTTATTGGCCAGGTCTATGGCCTCATTATCGGGCTTATCCTCAGAAGATACGTAAAAGCAGCAAGGTGGGAATAGCTCGGTGTAGGCCAATCGATTGGGTACCAAAGGTAAACATCCAGACGCAGCGGCTTCCATAACGGACAAGCCCTGAAAGTCATGCACAGCCGTGGAAAGCACCACATGTGAACTTGCCAATAGGGCTCGATAATCTTGAAGCGATTCCTGGTAGCCCCATTTCCCCAACCAGCCCCTTTCGCTCAACAACGCCTTGATCTGATCAAACTCATCAGGTTGACGGCGAAAAGCCTGCCCGACAACGTGGACAATAAGGTTTCTGTCAGCAGGTATTCGTTGCAACCCATTGAGTAAACGATCCGGCCCTTTGTCATACTCCCACCGGTGATTCCATATAATTTGGAATTCTTCGTCGCTTTTTTGCTCCCGACAAAACAGTTCACTCTCAATAGGGACCGGTAGGATCACCGACTTGTTTTCAATGTCTTCCACCACGCCAGGAGGAACACAATCTGGCATTTTACCTAATAGCGCCCTAGCCCCCTGCATGAAGGTTTGTTGATTAAAGCCTGTATTAAACGCAACTCTATCCGCACATATCGCGCTGTATATGGAGGTGATTTGTGGCTCTACGCCCGGATGTTGTTGAGCAGATTTCGGGTAGGCAAATTGATTCTCATGGAAATACAGTAAGGTTGGCAGTTTCGCCAGGTCAGGAAGCATTCCCCTAAGCGTGGCCAAGTCCGTCATCGAGGTGGCGATAAGGAATTCGTACTCACTCACGGAGGACAACTTGGGCTCCATTTTGGCCCAGGTCAGGCTATTCCCCCGAACCCGCCAGCTGAAGTACCTTGGCGGCAGAACACATTGAGTCCATTGGTACTCTGGGAGATTATCAACAATCCCTTCACGCCAACGCTTATGGCTCTGCGCATCATAGGCCGACAGTAATAATGCCTTTGTCATAAAATGATAAACCCCAGTCCCCCAAAAGGTCGACTAGGGTCTCAGGTGGAAAAGAAAAACTCAATAGCCTGCGGGGATGTTTGTTCCCGCTATTGAACCGACTCCGGGCTCTTCAGGATCATAGCTTCGAAACCGGCCTGACATAGTAAATGCGCAGCGATATCTGCACGACTTCCGGCATCATCGGGAACCACATAAATACTATTCCCGCCTAGCTCAGACAAGGTGGAACGTAAACGGGATAAAGGCACGTTGATGCTGCCAGGAACATGGTTAACCCGGTACTCCATTGGCATTTTCACATCGATTAACTTATAGGGCTTATCCAGTTTCTCGAGGATACGGTTTTCAACATAGCGTAATACGGGTGATTTGAGTAACGCAGTAAAATCAGCAGAGTTGAGCCGTTTTAATATGCCACTTCCCATCATGTATACCGATGCGTTGCGCAGTGTTTCCCCCAGCAGCGCCTCTTCACCAAAGTAGTCACCGGGTTTGAGTTCAAGATCCACACTGCCGAGACGATTAACCACACGGGCCCGGCCTGAGGCGACCACGTAGAAGTAATCTCCTTTTTCCCCTTCTTTAATGACCATTTCGTCTTTTTTGTAGGTCACATCTTCAAAGCGCAGGAAAAGCTCCTGTACCTGAGTCAAAGGGATACGGGAAAAGAGTGGTGACTGTAACAGGGAAGACATCCAGTCCCCGGTCTTTTCGTTGATTTCTTCAACGCTAAACTCGCCGGAAGTTTCACCATTAAAGCTCGATTGGGGCGCTGCTGCGGCTGATTGACTCCAGGCAACGATACGATCCAGCGCTGCAGTTTCAATGGAGTACACTGTTGCTTTACTGGATTTAACAATCGCGGAGCATCGGGTAGGAGAATCCGGGTTCAAAGTGGATTTGGCTCGGTCTTTGTCCTCGGTTAAGGACTCAACGTAATAACTACTATCAATTAGATCAACATGCCCTGACAACAGGAAATAACGCTTTGCAACAGCCCTGCCGCGCTTGAAGATCATCTCTCCTTTACGGAAGCTTTCCACCGAAATGTGTTTTAGAGCTTCATCGAGATATTCATCATCCAATCCATTGAATGGGATGTGGTGTTTGATGGTGTCTTTGTTCAGCATTTACTACTCCAAGGGGGGCTAACCTTTACGGCCAAAACAAATCAAAAAGCATGAGAGATTTGGAGCAGAGTGTGCTGGATAACCAACCAATTGTCTGAGTAAGAATTCACTAATAAACGGGAACTACCACTCAAAAATTATCACCCCCAAGGTAGAATGAGACGCCAGTCTATTTTTTAGGCAATTCCGTAATCAACACGAACTTTTTCAATAATTCCAATAAGTTTTGTGTGTCTTTAGCGCCAGCCAGCTCACGGACGGAATGCATAGCAAATGTCGGCACACCAATGTCCACCGTTTTGATTCCAATATTAGATGCAGTCAGAGGCCCGATTGTACTGCCACAGCGCATATCAGCACGAGTAACATAGGATTGCAAAGGTACTTCAGATTCACCCTGAGCTCCCAACCAACGCAAGAAAGACGAGGTCACGTCGTTGGTGGCATAGCCCTGGTCAGCATCAAATTTAATTACGGGTCCCTGGTTCAATACCGGTCCGTGTGCCTGATCGTGTTTATCCTTGAAATTCGGGTGAACACCGTGCGCATTATCCACCGAGACCATAAGGCTGCCACGAATGACACGCTGCCTTTTTTCCGCATCGGGGACCAATCTTTGCAGCCATTCCTGCAACATTGGCCCTTGTGCACCAATATCTGTTCGACTGCCGACTTCCTCGTGATCGTTACATACCAATACCGCTGTATGCTCTCCGTCAGACGCCGCCAGAGCCTCTGCACCGATATAACAGCTCAATAGATTGTCTAACCGAGCACTGGCGATGAATTCTTGATGAATCCCCACAAGTGCTGGAGGCTGTGTGTCATAACAGCAGAGATTAAAATCGAGCACTTCCCTTACGTTAGCCACCTTCTGCTCTTCTAACTGCGCCTTTAATAATTGGCGAAAATCAAATTCACTTCCCAACCCAACAATGGGAGACATCTGCGTCTGTGGATTAACAGTGCGATTTTCATTGGCTGTACGATCCAGATGAATCGCCAGACTGGGAACCGTGGCAACCGGCCGTTTGAAGTCCACCAGAGATGATCCGAGCTTGCCCTGCGTATCCAGGTAGCTAACCCGTCCAGCCAGGGATAAATCCCGGTCAAACCAGGGATAAAGCAGCACACCACCGTATACTTCCACACTTAACTGCTGATATCCCAGCGTGCAAATACCTGGCTGAGGCTTAAGTTTTAAACATGGGCTATCGGTATGCGCACCAATAACGCGAATACCCCCCTCGAGTACCGGTTTTCTTCCTGCAATAAACGCAATAATTGAGGACCCGGAACGGGAATAAAAATACCCCTGTCCGGGCTGAATATTCCACTCATCCGTTTCATGAAGCTGAATGAAACCTCGCTCATGGAAAAAAGATTCCAATGATTGAGTTGCATGAAAAGGTGTTGGTGACGCTTGAAGAAAAGCCAACAACGAATGGTTTACATCACTGCTCATGTTTATTCCAACGTGATAACTTACTGTTTTATGCGATCAAAACAAGGCCAATTAATATCGCACCTAAAATCAACCGATAAATAACAAAAGGCAACATACCGATTCGGTTAATAAAGCTTAAAAAGTAATGAATACAAAGATAAGCACTTACCGCCGAAATCGCTACCCCCAAACCAATACTCGTCCAATCTACATTCGGCTCATTAATTAAACCGAGGCCTTTGTAGCCACCGCTCAATAAAATAATAGGAATGGAGAGGAGAAATGAAAATCGAGCTGCTTCGGTTCGCTGAAAACCGATAAGCAACGCAGCAGTAATTGTAATCCCTGAACGAGATGTACCGGGAATCAAAGCTAAAGCCTGGAAACAACCAATATAGACAGCCAAAAAGAATGTCATTTCAGCCAGAGTCTTTTTACCTGAGTAATGATGATCCGACCACCCTAACAACAAACCAAAGCCGATAGTTGTTGCCGCTATCACCGCAATGCTTCGCAAGTTTGATTCAATGAAATCATCGAAGGCCAAACCCGCAAGTGCTGCCGGAATGGTCGCTAAAGCAATACACCAGGCAAGGTTGGATTCGGTAGTGGCTTCTCGAGTAATAAGTGATTTCCCCCAACCACCGACGATATCAAAAATATCGTTACGGAAATACACCATGACCGCAATCAACGTCCCAACATGCACAGCCACATCAAATGCCAAGCCCTGGTCTGGCCAGCCTAAAAGCTCCGCAGGCAGAATTAAGTGCGCCGAACTCGATATAGGCAAAAACTCAGTAATTCCCTGAATTAACGCCAAAACAATAATATGTAATAACTCCATTCTTCCCCCAAAAGCACTGACGATTTTAAATGACTCAAGCTAGCAAATGTTTATGACTGCCTTATTCTTTTTCGCTTTTCCCAAGTTATTTCGTTGCGCAAATAGAGCGGTTCAACTTTTTCCGGGGCAATTGTTCGCGTTTTATATAATTGTTTTTGTAACACAAGCTCGATGGCGGATTGAGCAAGTGGATAAGCAGTAGTATTTTTAGTTATTGTTAATGGGTTTAAATCATCCAGTTTCCATCCGTGACCAACACCCATCATAGTAGTACTTCTCTCGTTATCTTTTACGTAGTCCATAAGTTCTTGTGGATGGCTCACACAAGCAGCTGAGATCTCGCCTACGAGTCCATCGTTCCCTTTCTCCATAGCACTCCAATAGACTTCGCCCATACGCGCATCTAATGCGGGCAGCAATATATCCCCGGAATTAACCTGTTCGACATAAGGTTGTACCAAAACTTCCAATGAAGACACGGTTACCAGCGGAACAGATAACGCATAAGCTAACCCCTGGGCAACACCAATACCGATTCTAATGCCGGTGAAAGAACCAGGCCCGATAGATAAAACAATCGCATCCAGCACCGATTTTTGACACCCCGCCTTATTCATTAGTGAATCAATTGCGGGTAGTAACCAATCAGCATGGGACCGGGGAGAATCGGAAAACTCGGAATGGGTATTGCCGTCGGCCAACAGTGCCACAGAACAAACTTCAGTCGATGATTCAATTGCCAGCAGGTTATTCATAGATACCGTAAACCAATGCGCTACAGTGATAAGGGGCGCGTATTATGCCTGGAATTCGAGTCAAGAATCCAGTTTCCAAGTACCTCAAAGCATGTTTACACGCATAGAATAACTCATTCGAACACCTGGTTAGAAACAACCTCGATGCGATAAGAAGTATTCCGCACAAAGCCACTCCAACAAACTCTATACCACTCCTCAACAGAAAGAAATTCAATCAGCGATAGAGATTGGACCCAAAAAGTGACTTCACACGACGTAGAAACGCCACAAGCACATGAACGAAGCAAAGAACCGACAAAACACAGCAAGCAGCTTTTACTTTATTCAGAGTGATCGGTCGTTTAACGCTCTCGCGCCATATAAAAATGATGGTCTAAGCTCGTTTTAGGATTTTTGCGGTCAGCGAGCTAACGTGGAATTTGACCTGAGACATAAAAAAACCTCCGGTCTAGCCGGAGGTTTTTACAGAGATGAATAATCCTACAAAATACGGATCTATTTCTTGGCTGGACGGCCTCGACGTTTCGCACCACGCTTAGCTGGCGCTTTCTTAACGGCTGCTTTCTTGGCCACCACCTTTTTAGGGGCCGCCTTAACCGCACCTACAGCTTTTCTTTTCGCTTTAGGCTTGGATTTTTTCTTTTTCCCCAAAGCAGCAACCTTGGCTTTCGCTTTCTTCTCAGCGGACTTCACTTTAGCGGCAGCTTTTTTAGCAGCAGCTTTGACTTTCTTCGCATCCGCCACTGCGCGAGTTTTACTCCAGCGAGCCTGGAACGCCTTAGTCGCTTTAGCCAAATCGGCTTCAGCTTTAGTAGCCAAGCTAGACTGCAGCGCATCAACAGCAACTTTTGCCGCAGCTTCGGCTGCTTTAACGGAAGCCAACGCTTTCGCATTTACCAAAGCCGTCTTCGCTTCAGCGACCTTATCGCGTATAGAAGAAACCTTGGCAGAAGCTTTTGCAACTGCACTGCGGGCACTAACAACAGCACGTTTATCAACCGCTTTCTTGGACTTAGCCGCTTTCGTTTTAGCCGCAGCTGCTTTTTTACGTGCAGCGGCAACTTTACTTTGCTCTGAGGTAAATTGGGTTGTTACTGCAGCTAATGCTTTTTCTGCTTTAGCAACTGCCGCATCTACCACTTGAGCCGGTTTGCTGACCGCAGCTTTTTTAGCTGCTGGACGCCCCTTTTTCGCAGCCGGACGGCCACGTTTTTTTGTTACTCTCGCCATACAGATCTCCTCAATGTTCCTGCTTGGGAAAGCTTAAATCCGGAAAGATTCCCAAGTGTATGCACCTAACCAATTAAAGAATATTAATAACCTAACCCTAAGCAAGTCACTTGCTTCTATAGAATAGTATTTTATAAATTCAAGTTTTGCACGTTTTCGATACAAAAAAAGATCATTTTTTTTAAATTTTTATCATTTGACGTCAAAAATAAATCATTTTAGACAGAATTACGCGAAGTTGAGCAGGTAAACAAACCATTTTTGGAACAAATTAAAACGATACAGCCAGATTTCTATAAAAAATGCATTGCATTCAGGGGAGTAATACGAGCTTTTATAAAGACCATCACAGTGCTGCTTCGCACAAAGTCGCTCGTTTCTATATATGTGGTATCAACAAATGTAAAATCATTTCTTTCACATATTGTGTTCGGCAAATCACAACCAACCATATATCTTTTTTATGATTCAAGGATAGCAATAGACTCAAACATCAATGAATTAAACTTTTCAATAGATGTAAACACAAACCATAAGGAATAAACGTAACCGTCCCTTACTGCATACACCCAAGTCCTAATAGATCAAATGAAAACATATCCCCAAATGGGGCAACCAAGCACCCAGGACGAACCAAAACATTATTCCCTATCTATGTAATACCAGATCACATACCCAATAAAGAAAGCAGATAAACAACTAATGAATAACAGTAGACGGAGGCCGGGAGATATACCCCCTAAGACAGTGGACCAGAGCTATTCTTTTCTCGCTAAACTCTGAATATGGTTTTTACTTGGTAATACCGGTGATCAGAAAATTAAACAGTAGTTGGGAAGTTTAGAGCATTGTCACAATCGAACTCCCCAAGTAAAAAGTACATTTTTCGTCGAAACAAAACGTTATGCCGACCCTCAAAGTCATATATACCGTGGAGGTAAAAATATGCCTCATCAACGCTTCAATATAAATATCATGAGTATTTGAACTTAAAAGGAAAGCTGGATTGAGATATAGCCTGCTAATTTATCGATAGGATTAAGGGAATTTCTTCGATATACAGTCCACGGCTTTACGATAAATGAATGAGAATAAATTCAAGCGTGATTATATCGAATATACCCTCAACACAATGCTATAAACAAACTGAGCTCATTGAAGAAATAATGGGGGTACACAAAAAGGAGAAGCAAAACTATCGAGCGCCAATGTGTAAATCTATGTTATGCCTGTATTTAGCCGAAAAGAATGATGACGCAACAAGTAGTGAATGGAGCATAGACCAAGACAAGAGCACAATTTATTGACAGTATGTTTATGGCGGGCATAAAAAACCCCCGTTCTTCGAACGAGGGTCTTAAGTTTCACGTTTACGATATTAGACTTATGACAAAGCAGCCAACACGCGAGCTTTAATATCGTCGAGGGAGCCTACACCGTCAACCTGAGAGTATTTCGGTGCTTTGTCACCTTCCAGATCACCATAGAATTTAACCAAAGGCTCTGTTTGCTGGTGGTAAACATCCAAACGCTGCTTAACGGTTTCTTCTTTATCGTCATCACGTTGAATCAGCGGCTCACCAGTCTCATCATCCAAACCTTCCTGTTTTGGTGGATTATGTTCTACATGGTAAACACGTCCTGATGCAGGGTGAACTCGACGACCACCAAGACGAGAAACAATTTCTTCGTCTGCAACATGAATTTCCAACACATGGTCAATATCCACACCGGAAGAAGCTAGCGCCTCAGCTTGAGGGATAGTGCGAGGGAAACCATCGAAAAGGAAGCCATTGGCGCAATCGTCGGCAGCAATGCGCTCTTTCACAAGGTCAATAATCACTTCATCGGAAACCAAACCACCGGAGTTCATAATATCCTTCACTTTTAGACCCAGTGGTGTGCCAGCCTTCACAGCTGCTCTTAGCATATCTCCAGTAGATATTTGAGGAATGCCAAAGGCTTCAGTGATGAATTTTGCCTGCGTCCCCTTACCGGCACCTGGCGCCCCTAATAAAATTACTCGCATTATGGAAACCTCTTTCTCTTGTCTTTTGAATTAGTCAAATCAGTATAGAGTCCAACCACCGAAAAAAAGCAGGCTTGGCTTAAGAGTGATAACCACCAACTTGTGTGGGTAGCTGGAACAGAAACTCGAAACCGGCCGAAACATCCCAAATGGTGGAATCATCTAGAAAATTCAGCCAAAAACGACCTAATGGTTAAAAATATCGGCCGCTAAGATACACGGGCATATGTCTAGAAACAAGCGCATTATGCGAATACTGGGCAAAATATGGTCTATATAAAGAGATAGGTAGTGATTTTTTAACTTACTACGGTGATATCTAATTCTTTGTATTGGGACAGAATTATGACTGTAAAAGATCTTGTTAAACGCTGGGAAGATGAGGCATACGGAGACCTGACAAAGGAAGCCTACCAGGTAAACCTCTCCCTCGAAGATGCTGCAAAACTGGATGCACTGTCTGAAATGTATCCAAAACGAACAAAGGAGCAGCTCATTACGGAGTTGCTCAGCGCCGCACTAAGCGAGTTGGAATCCAGCTTCCCGTATATTGCTGGAGCAAAGGTAATCAGCCAGGACGAAATGGGCGACCCAATGTTTGAAGATGTCGGCCCCACACCCGCATTTATCAACTTGACGAAAAAACATTTAGCCAAACTGCGAGCCGGTTCAAGTAACTAACCAATTATTATCAATACCTCTTGGATTAGGTCGTTACCATATAAGCAAACGACCTAATTCAACTAGACATACATCTAAAAATTCAAATCGGATTTACCCACCCATCTCAACTCCATGTGAGTAGAGTTTAAGCAGGTGTTATTCTATGTGCTCAGCCTTTACTTTTTGCCAATACGCTTCCAACTGATCGATATTCACATCACCAAAACTGAATCCATCATTTTGCACCGACTCTTCCATTTTTCGGAATCGATTTTCAAATTTCGTATTTGCCAACCTCAAGGCTGTTTCACTGTCCAACCCCAGACTGCGGCCAAGATTAACGCAGGTAAAAAGTAAATCACCAAACTCTTCCTGTACATTTTTTTTGTTATCCGCTTCCAAAGCCTCTTTCAGCTCGGCAATTTCCTCGTCAAGCTTGTCAAACACCCCCTCTAACTGGTGCCAGTCAAACCCCACTTTCGCCGCACGTTTTTGCAATTTATGCGCCCGCGTAATCGCTGGCAAACTAACGGGTACATCGTCTAATAAACTTTCCCGACCTTTATTCGTACGCTCAGATTGTTTGATTGTTTCCCAGGTAGAATTTATGTCGACTTCATTCACCTCTTCGTCTCCCCGGCGAGACTGTATATGACCTCCAGGAAATACATGGGGGTGTCGGCGAATAAGCTTTTCAGTAACCAAATGGACAACTTCATGAAAATCAAAAAGCTGATCTTCTTTTCCCAACTGACTGTAAAAAATCACCTGGAAAAGTAAATCACCCAACTCCTCCTTGAGGTGGGAATAATCCTGCTTTTCGATTGCATCCACGACTTCATAGGCTTCTTCAATCGTGCACGATGTAATGGTTTGGTAGGATTGTTTTAAATCCCAGGGGCAACCGTCCTTTTCATCTCGCAAGCGAGACATCAGATACAGTAAATCATCAATGGAATGCGACTTGGTAATCGACACAATTATGCTTTCCGGTGTACCGAAAAGACATTCGGCAACTGATTAAGCTTAGCCAACACCCGACTCAACTCGCTGAAGTCACCAATTTCAATCGTCAGTGTCATATCCACCGTGTTTTTATCTTTATTGGATAATGTTTGTAACGCACTGATATTTATTTTTTCCCGATCAAGCAAGGTGGTGATATCTTTTAATAAACCGTATCGGTCAAACGCTTCTAAAACAATAGCTACAGAATAAGTTTGTCCAGGCTCTTCGGCCCAGCTTACTTCAATAATTCTTTCTGGCTCTTCTTCTTGCAAACGCAGAATATTACTACAGTCCTGGCGGTGAATACTGACTCCACGCCCAAGCGTAATATAGCCGGATATGCGATCTCCCGGAATGGGTTTACAACACTGCGCAATTGACGACATGAGGTTGCCAACCCCGGAAATAAATACATCCGTACCACTGGAGTGATCTTGCGCCCGGCCAATAATCGACTGCGCAGGCAGGCTCGGCTTACTGCCGTGTATTTGCCTTTGTGCTGCCCCAATTACCCGGTCAACACTCAAGTCAGCGTTACCTACCGCCGCATACAGGTCTTCTAAGGTTCTCAGGTTTAACTTGTTGGCCAGTTTTTCGTAATCCAGCCCTTCAACCCCCAGACGCTTAAACTCGTGGTCAAGCATGGCTCGTCCATCAGCAATATTCTGGTCACGATCCTGGTGCTTAAACCAGGCTTGTAATCGGCTGCGTGCTTTTGATGTAGTGATATAACCAAGAGCCGGGTTTAACCAGTCACGACTCGGTGCTTCACGTTTACCCGTGAGGACTTCCACCTGGTCGGCAGTTTTTAACGGATGGTTCAGCGGCACAATTCGACCATTCACTTTGGCACCACGGCAACGGATACCAATATCAGAATGGATACGGAACGCAAAATCTACGGGGGTGGCACTGGCTGGTAAATCGATTACATGCCCTTCTGGGGTAAATACATAAATCCTGTCCAGATCAATGCCTTTGGGCAGCTGATCTTCCCATGGGGTGCCACCGACCTCTTCGTGCCACTCCAACACCTGGCGTAGCCACTCAATCTTGTTCTCATAACTGGTAACCGAGCCATCTTTGTCGGTGTCTTTGTAACGCCAGTGAGCGCACACACCATACTCGGCCTCATCGTGCATATCCCGGGTACGTATCTGCACTTCCAACACCCTGTTTGCCGGACCAACCACCGCTGTATGTAATGAGCGATATCCGTTTTCTTTGGGTGTTGCTACATAATCATCAAATTCCTTAGGGATATTTCGCCACAGTGAGTGCACAATTCCCAGAGCACCATAGCATTCACGCTCGTTGCCAACCAGAACTCTCACCGCACGAATATCGTACACTTCGGAAAAACTGATATTTTTCCTGTGCATTTTTCGCCAGATACTATAAATATGCTTAGCGCGGCCAAATACCTCTGCATCAATCCCTTCCTGAGCCAGGGCGTTTTTGAGAATTTCTATCACACCTTCGATATAGGTTTGTCGATCAACCCTTCGTTCATCGAGCAGCTTAGCAATGTACTTATAATCAAAAGGCTGCAAATAGCGGAAAGATAGGTCTTCCAACTCCCATTTGATATGCCCAATGCCCAATCTGTGAGCTAGCGGAGCATAAATATCTGCCACTTCCCTGGCGACACGTTGACGTTTTTCCATGGACGCACTTTTAACAGCACGAATGGCACAGGTACGTTCGGCCAGTTTAATCAAAGCAACACGCACATCGTCAACTAGCGCGACCAGCATCTTACGAACGTTTTCAGCCTGCTCGTCGATTTCCCGTCCCAACACATTTTCCGGGTTGTGGTTTGACGAACCGCTAATTGCCGCCATCCTGGCCACACCATCAATCAATTTGGCGATCGAATCACCAAACTTGTTGCGGACTTCTTCAAGGGGGATTTTACCTTCGCGAACGCTTCGGTAGAGAACAGCGGCAATAAGGGTTTCAGCATCTAACTGCAAGTCTGCCAGGATCTCGGCCATCTCCAGGCCGGCGTGAAGGGAAGAGTGCTCTTCCCCCCAGCCCGTCAGACTGTTTCCTGGCTCATGTTCAACCTCTTGTGCAACATTCACCGCAGCAAGGAGCTGCTCTTTCAACTGATCCGTTGCGTTTGCAAGGGACAGAATCTTATCTGCCCACTCGAACACATCCAGTTCGTTCTCACTTAGCTTATGACTATGCCTAACTTTAACCATGAGACCTGATAAAACACTCTCTACTTACTAAAGGCCTTGCCTGACTCTATTTAGAATAGACGCCAGATGACAAATACCGGTCACCCCGATCACAAACAATCGCAACAATTGTTGCATTATCCACTTCACGGGCGATCTGTAAGGCAGCCGCAACTGCACCGCCAGAGGACACCCCGCAAAAAATACCTTCTTTCTGAGCCAGTTGGCGCATAGTATTTTCCGCAAGCTCCTGAGACATGCTTACAATACGATCAATATTTGTACTATCAAAAATAGATGGGAGGTATTCCTCAGGCCAACGACGAATACCGGGAATACTTGCACTCTCTTCTGGCTGTAGCCCCACAACCTGAACCTCTGGGTTTTGTTCCTTTAAATAACGAGAAGTTCCAACAATTGTGCCTGTAGTCCCCATGGAACTAACAAAATGAGTGACCTTTCCGTCTGTTTGGCGCCAGATTTCCGGCCCTGTGCCATTGTAATGGGCAAGAGGGTTATCAGTATTACCAAACTGATCCAACACGATCCCCTGACCTTCAGACTCCATTTGTTTGGCCAGATCCCGTGCACCTTCCATACTGGCTTCCTTGGAAACCAGAATTAACTCTGCGCCGTAGGCTGCCATGGACGCTTTACGTTCTTCCGTGGCGTTATCAGGCATAATGAGTACCATTCTATAGCCCCGTATCGCGGCGGCCATAGCCAGGGCAATACCGGTGTTACCACTGGTGGCTTCAATAAGCGTATCGCCGGGCTTAATACGTCCAGAAGCCTCTGCCTCGCGAATCATCGACATTGCGGGGCGATCCTTGACCGAGCCGGCAGGGTTATTCCCTTCTAACTTTAAAAGAACGGTATTGCTCGAATTTTGTACCAGGCGCTGGAGGCGCACAAGAGGTGTGTTGCCGATGTAGTCTTCTATCGTTAAATAAGCCATGATCTCGGAACTCTTGCCAGCGAATAAATAAAGGGCGAGATTCTATCAGCAACCTCACAAAAATTTGAGTAGAATCTCCCCAAATGCAGTAAAACAGAATATTAGTATTCACTGCACTAAAATAAGGCGTAGCATTATAAAGCAACTCAGGTGAAAACCCGACAAAAGGTTTGGTTAACTACTGCACCTATAACAACGTACATTAAATAATATGCAAGATAATAAATTATTAAAAAAACACCTGAACCGTCTTGGTATTATTCCCACAATATGTGCCATATGCATATTGGCAATAGGGTTTCTGCTTTTACAACGAACAGTGATGCCCATTGACAAGCGGAACCATCATACTTTTTTTTCCAGCTTTTTAGCGCCTGATGAAAAAATTACAGAAAAAAAATTGGCGCAAATTGCCAATACTCTGCTACGTATTGCACCTTATGAATCACTTGCCGCATTAGATAAAAATCACAATATTGCAGTTCACTATGGTTTGCCAATTGAATCCGACATTATCACTCGACTGAAAGCAACAGATTCAACTCAAACGTTTGGCACAAAGTCGTTTATTATTCTAAAAACTTTAAATGACAGTGATTTTGATTCGGTTATTCTCGGTTTTGATACAAAATTTAACTCACTAAAAATTCTACAAGCTGTCATTATTATCCTGATCATGGGGATAGCCTGCATCTTGATTATTGTCTACACCACTAAACGGTTAGATGAAATAATCCTCCATCCAATACAGGAAATTGTGAGCGGTATTCGCGAGTTTGCTCAGGGTAATTTCAAATATCAGCTTTCTCTAAAAGTGCCTAGTATTTATACCCCACTGATAAAAGAAATAAATAACCTGGCGGCACAACAGCAACGAGCTCAAGAAGGCTTGCAACTGAGTATTGATCAAGCCACACGCGATCTCAGAGAAACACTGGAAACTGTTGAAATTCAAAATATTGAACTGGATTTAGCAAAGAAAAATGCCATCCGTGAGAGCAACACCAAATCGGAATTCCTGGCGAATACCAGTCATGAATTACGTACTCCCCTCAACGGTATTCTTGGTTTCACTGAACTATTAAAAAAGACGGAATTAAATGACAGACAACTGGAATATCTAACCACCATCGATGAATCCGCCAAAGGGTTATTATCCAATATCAATGATATTCTCGACTTTTCTCGTCTGGAAACCGGCACGCTAAAACTCGAATACAAACCGGTTCCCATTCGAAAATCGGTGGAAGAAGTGATTGCACTACAATCCGCCGCCGCAAACGAAAAAAGACTTCGCTTATTAACAGTTATCGACCACGGTATTCCTGAGAATTTGTTAGGAGACCCGCTACGATTGAAACAAGTTTTAAGCAACCTGATATCCAACGCAATTAAATACACGCAAACAGGATACGTGTTGGTCAGTGTCAGCTGCGAAAAAGCCATTACCAATCAATTCACACTAAAATTCAAAATAACTGACAGCGGTATTGGCCTTTCGAAAGAACAACAGGACGTATTGTTTGACGCTTTTACCAAAGTCGATTCCAGCGATAGCCGAGATCACGGTGGAACAGGTTTAGGACTGGCAATCGCCAAAGGTCTGGTTGACAAAATGAATGGTGAAATTGGTGTGGACAGCTCCCCAGGTGAAGGTGCCACCTTTTGGTTCACTTGCCAATTTGGCGTAGATAAAAAAGTTCAACCCGACAATCTGCTTACCAACACACTTTCTGGCTATACCGCCCTAGTCTACGACCACAATGCTATGGGGCGCATGGAAATTATTCACTACGCCAGAAACTGGGGAATGAGAACGATAGAAGCTGAAAGTTTTGACGATATCGACGGTATTTGTCAGAACCTCGCCTACAACCAGAAAGTCATTGCGTTAATCGATGCCCAAGCCGATAACATTTCCGTAAACCGCGATCAGCTACACAATGCATTGGATATACTCGAGCATAAATACAGTATTCCTTCAATTGTGCTTGCTGCCCCCAACATATGCAGACTTTTGGAACGCGAGGCAAAAAGACCACACACCTCTTATTTTAATCGGCCAATTATCTACCATAAGTTACACAACATAGTGTGTAAACAACTGAACTACAGTGCGCCACTGGAGGTTATTCAAGAATCGAGGGCCACTTACTCTGTAGAGAAACACGTCCGTGTTCTGGCAGTTGATGATAACCCCTCAAACTTGAAATTAGTCAACGAACTACTAAAAAGTTTTACCACAGAAATTACTCTCGCAGAATCAGGTATAGATGCAATCGAACGAGTAAAAGAGACACAATTTGACGTTATTTTAATGGATGTCCAAATGCCGGAAATGGACGGCCTCGAAGCGACACGACAAATCAGGCAACTGCAGTCTGGGGGTAATCGAGTTCCAATCGTTGCATTAACCGCACACGCAGTAAATGAGCAAAAAACAGAACTGCTTTTAGCTGGAATGGACGATTTTTTAAGTAAACCTGTCGGCGAGAATGAATTACGACATGTTGTCGAAAGGTGGACAGGAGAAACCCTGCCAAACTTAAATGACACTCATAGAGAAGAACCCGTTCAAACGACCACACTGGAAAAACAGGAAACACTGCCTGTATTCAGCCTTACAGAGTGCTTACGGCTAGCCAAGAACAACCGAGGCTTGGCAAAAGATATGCTCTCAATGCTACTGGCATCACTACCTCAAGTTGTGCAAACCATCGATCGATTTTATCAGGAACAAGATATCATTGAATTACAAGAGGAAGTACATAGGCTCCACGGTGGCAGTTGTTACTGCGGGGTTTCCAAGCTAAAACAAGCCAGCGAGATAGCAGACAACTACCTCCAAAGAAAAATAAAAGAAAAGAATACCCACAAGCCAATTAATGGTGAACTGGATGAGTTGCTTACTTTACTAAAACAGGCAATCGCCGAACTGGAAGAATGGAATGAATCTGTGGATCTAGAAGTGATTTTTGAATAAAAGGAACAGAGATCGCCTCGCAGCGTCGCGCACAAGTTCAATAGTTTGGTGGTGTCGTTCACACCACCAAACTCAACATTTACAAGTGAAAATCTCCGGCTCTTTCAGGCTGAAAAGTCACCTCTTTGATTTTAACGTTTAATAGTCCACCGCCAGGCTTTGGCCATTCAATTTGATCGCCCTGAGACAAACCCAGTAAAGCGCTACCAACAGGAGCCAATATCGATATTTTTGTACCGCTCGAATCAATGTCTTTCGGGTACACCAATGTCAACTTAAATTCTTTTTTAGTCGACTCAATAACAAAGTGCACAGTGGAATTCATTGTAACCACGGTTGCTGGCATTTCTTGTGGATCAACGACTTTAGCTCGCTCCAACTCCGTAATTAGGTCATCTTTTCCAGCAAAACTATTTGCTGGCAACGAGTCCAACAATTCATATATACGATCCAGATCTAAAGAAGAGATAACAATCTCCGGTCTCTTATTCATTTTTTTCCTCAATAATTTAAAAACACGAGCAACTCGTAATCTTATTTAAAACCGCAGCCTATAGCCCTGCTCCAACGGGGACAACACCAGACTATTTAAGCTTATTTAACCTATTCACAGAACTTTGCTGAAGATAACTAAACAACCTCAAGAACAAAAAGGATTCGGCAGGTTTTCTGTGAATTAAAGAATTCGGAGGTGATTTTTGATTAAGCTGGCATACACAAGCACGCCCCGAGAAAAAGATATGTATTAGTTTGACATATCCTATCCAAAAGAATCGTCCTTGGCCACTCTTCCGTTATAACAAAGTGTTTAGACAGGCCATAAAAATAACCTAAATACGCAACCCTGGATAGAAAATTAATTTTTAGGGTATGTTTTGACGATATCTTCAAACATATCGTACTCAAAAACAGTATCTAAAATCCCATCAGAAGTGGTATCCACTTCGGCACGTTTAAGATGAAAAGCACCAAATTCCTGCTTTTTTCGGATTTTTTTAGATGTCGAATCAAAGAGGTTAATGCTTTTTATCACACCATTTTCATAAAACACTCTGTAATCCTGAAAACCGTCCCCTGTGGTATCTGATTTCTCCCAAATTGTATTGCCTTTTTTATATTGCGCCTCTGTTTCAAACGTCCCGTCAAAATTCCTGTCAATAAGTGCTTTCTTTAATAACCCTTTTTGATCGTATGTATAAACAATATCCTTTTTACCGTCAAAATTACTGTCCATCTCGATCTTTGATAGCACAAAGTTTCTATATACCCACTTTTCGTCAAGAAGACCATCACCGTTGTAGTCAATACCATCCTCTGTAACCGGAGAGCGATAGTACGCTGCAGTAACCCCTACCCCTATTAAAAAAGCAACAACAAGAGAAACTATCCCCCCGTTTTTTCGGGGTAACGTACCAGGTTCTGATTCTATTCCCAATTCTGAACTCGGTGGCAGGCTTAACTCGAATTCTGAGTCTGATTCCGGTTGAGTTGCATCCCACTTCTGTACGATTTTTTTTGCAACAGCATAATCGGACTCTTGGATCATTATTCGAACCACTCCAATCGCTTGGAGCTCACCAACACCCCCTTGCAGGTATTCCCCGTCAATTCTCGGCGACAAGCCCTCCTCTTCCAGTAAATCAGCAATAATATGTGCTTCGATTGTATTCGCGGCTTCGTACAATAATTTCACTGGACTCCCCCAATATACTAAAAACGCAAGAAAGACGTTAACGATTCAAATTCAATAACGGATTTATTGAGCTTACTTTTATTCTTCCGGTAAATTTTTGTCTTTCAGTATATAAAAGAATACACGGAAATACAGAAAAAAAGCGGCTAACAATTGAGCTCTTGGAGTAGCTAGTGCTATTGAAAGAGAGATCGGGACAAAAGGGGTTTATCACCAATGATTATTTTTATTGCTTCACGACACAAAATTTTGAGTGCTCTTCTCTCAACATCGCAAGAATAGCCACCATGAGAAATCGCACGTATCACATGACCAGAGAACAGGATTTGTTTCTTTTTAGGGTAAACATCAGCAGAGACTTTTACAAAACCTTCGTCGGGGAAATACTGATACTCAACGCCATCTTGTATCAAATCCCCTAAACTGTCTGAACTAAAGTTAATACCGTATCCCATGTCTTGCAGAAACACTAACTCAAACTGCCTAAGCGCGAGCTCAACGTCATCGAGAATACTGATATTCTGTAACGCCGTTTGGTAAGCCTGATATAAGGTAGTATGAGCTTCCCCAGGCAACAAGGCTCGACATAAAAGCTCGTTTAAATATAAGCCACAATACAAGCGTGTTGATTGAAGCTGAACGCCAGAGCTTTCTGCTTCAATCATGAGTAAGGTTTTTAAATCGGATCGCCCCTGCCAGGAAACACTATATGGGACAAATGGCTGAAAAAAAGCTGAAGAACGCTTTTTTTGTGACATTCTTTGAACAACCTGAACCCGCCCAGCATTTTGACAAAATAATTCCAGAATACATTTTGAATCCGTAAAATTCCTTTTATGCAAAATGTAGGCGGTATCCATTACATCAACTAAAACTCTCTTTTGTCATCATAACCTAAGCTTCGCAGTGCACGATCATCATCGGACCATCCCGACTTAACCTTTACCCACAGCTTAAGAAAGACTTTATTATCAAAGAGTTTTTCCATATCCAATCTGGCTTGCTGACCAATGCTTTTTATTCTTGCACCCTTATCCCCAATAATAATGCGCTTTTGGCCATCACGTTCAACAAGAATCAAGGCATGAATAGTGATTAAGCCCTCTTCTTCTTCAAACGATTCAATTTCTACCGCTATTTGATAAGGAAGCTCTGCACCCAACTGCCGGGTAATTTTCTCTCTCACAATCTCACTAGCAAGAAAACGTGAACTTCGATCAGTGATTTGGTCTTCTGGATAAAAATGCTCACACTCAGGTATAAAACTTTCAATTAGCTGTTCAAGCTCCTGAAGATTATGCCCATGCAAAGCAGATAAAGGCACAATTTCTGCCTTGGGTAGTTTTTCCGACAAACTGGTTACGTGGGGCAGAAGTAATTTTTTATCTTCTATCTGGTCCAGTTTATTGACTGCCACGATGACAGGACAAGACACCTGAGCAACCTGCTGCAGAACTTGCTCGTCTTCAGCAAACCAGTGGGTTTTATCAACCACAAAAATAACAACATCGACATCCTTCAAAGCACTTGAAGCCGTCTTATTCATATATCGATTGATTGCCTTATCCACTCCCTGATGAATGCCCGGCGTATCAACAAACACCATCTGCATATTTCCTTCCGTTTTAATGCCCATAACATTATTACGCGTAGTTTGTGGCTTTCGGGAAGTAATACTGATTTTCTGTTTAATCAGATGATTCAATAAAGTGGACTTGCCCACATTAGGGCGACCAACGATGGCTATATAGCCGGCACGTTTTATCTCTTCAGACATATGACTTGTTCCGTTTTCCCGCTATATATTCATCAGTGCAAGCATTTTTTCAGCGGCAAGCTTCTCTGCGTTGCGCTTACTGGTACTGGAAGCCAGGGTTTTTTCTTTAACATGATCAACTGAACACTCTACCGTATATTCTTTCGCGTGAGACTCACCCGCAATAGAAACCGTCTCATATAGTGGGAGTGGGCGCTTGTGTTTTTGCAGATATTCCTGCAACAACGTCTTCGCATCTTTACCATCTTTTTCGATATCTAACGCAGCAAGTTTATCTGCATACCAGTTCAATACCACGTCCCGGCACACATCCATTCCAGACTCTAGATAAATAGCCCCAATTATCGCTTCCACCGTATCAGCTAAGATGGAAGCTCGACGAAAGCCGCCACTTTTTAGCTCACCTTCCCCAAGATACAGGTATTCACCTAAGCTAAACTCCTTAGCGATTTTCGCCAGCGTATCCCCCTTGACCAAACTCGAACGAACACGAGTCAAATCACCTTCTCTGACATTAGGGAAGTTTTTATATAGGTACTCGGTGATAATCAGCCCCAGTAATGAATCCCCTAGAAACTCCAGGCGTTCATTATTCTGGCGGCCAACACTTCGGTGAGATAGCGCAAGTTTGAGTAAATCCTTTTGTGTAAACGTATATCCCAATGCGCGTTCAAGGCGATCACTCTTCATCTGGTATTAAATATTCGCAACATGCTGCAACGTTTGAACTGTCTAACTGATGTTCGAAGTTCATAACCACATCAATATTGGCAAACAGATGGACTCGCACTTCATAGCGGTTGTTTATCAAAGTTCGGTCAGCTCTTTTTACAATTTTGATGTTTTTTGAGGCTTCACCTCTGACCGAGTTAATGGTTAAAAATTTTTGAATGGCCGATTTTATTTCCATTTTTGACATGGAGTGAAGATCAGGATTGGCTTCTGCAACAGAGACAATTACGCCTTTAATCATTCGGTCATCAATATACGCCGGCCCCAACCTAAAGGTGCACAATAGAAAAAAGCCAACCAAGCTAAGGACAACCAACCAACCTAACGAACTTAAACCGTATTGATGCTTAGGTAATCGCATATTATGCCACTCTCTTTTTTTAACCAATTTATATGGAACCTACCCGAGAAAAGCTGGGGATACTAAAAAAGCTTTCCCAATGCATCCATATACCAAATGCCTTGCCGACGATATTTTTTTCCGGCACAGGGCCCCATCCACGAGAATCAAAACTGTTATCCCGGTTATCGCCCATCATAAAGTAATGCCCTTCAGGCACTACCCACTCACCATATTCACTAAAACGCCCGGTAATTGTGCAGCGTCGCATTTTATGCGCTTTACCACCAACGGTTTCATCATAGACCTGATAACTGGCTCCATTGTCAAAACAAGAATCGTTACGTCGTCGAATGTCAGGAGCATGAACCTGCTCGACATATTCCTTTTCAATTTTCTCACCATTGATATATAAGGTATGGTCGACATAACGAATCGTGTCACCAGGTAAACCAATAACACGTTTTATAAAGTAGCGAGGCTCATGAGGAGGGAAAAACACCATCACATCACCACGTTTAGGCTCATCGACATCCAATATTTTAGTACGAATAATTGGCAGGCGAATGCCATAAGCAAATTTGTTTACTGCAATAAAGTCCCCCACTTCTAAAGTAGGTACCATGGACTCAGAGGGAATTTGAAAGGGTTCAATGACAAAAGAACGTAAAACAAAGACCAGAAGCAATACAGGGAAGAAAGATTTCGAATATTCCACCACAACAGGCACCTGGTTGGCCGCTTCCGTTGCCTTCTGGTAACCTTCGTCAGATTTCTTTTGCTCAGAGGAATAACCATCAAATTGACGTTCAACATCTTTCAGTGCGGACAATCTGGGTTTACGTAATACGAGAAGGTCATACAGCCATACAACGCCCGTAACCACAACCGCAACAAACAACCATAGGGGTAAATTAATATCCATAACGTTTAATAAATCTCAACCTGTATTATATTATGTGTTTTTATGAGTCGACCTTTAATACAGCAAGGAAGGCATCCTGAGGGATTTCCACTCGTCCAACCTGCTTCATCCTGCGCTTACCCGCTTTTTGCTTCTCCAAAAGCTTTTTCTTACGAGTGACGTCACCACCATAACACTTGGCCGTCACATTTTTACGCAAGGCCTTAACCGTAGTTCGAGCAACGATTTGCCCACCTATGGCAGCCTGAATAGCCACATCAAACATCTGACGTGGAATCAACTCTTTCATCTTGTCAGCTAACGCCCGGCCTTTGTATTGTGCATTATCGCGGTGAACGATAAGTGCAAGTGCGTCTACTTTTTCAGCATTAATCAGCACGTCCAGGCGCACCAAAGGCGCTTGCTGGAAGCGAACGAAACTGTAATCAAGAGAAGCAAAACCCCGACTTACAGACTTGAGTCGATCAAAGAAGTCCATGACCACTTCAGCCATAGGCAACTCATACTTCACCGCAACCTGTGTACCCAGATACTGCAAATCCACCTGAACACCACGTTTCTCTATACATAGCGTGATAACAGCACCAAGGTAATCCTGAGGAACCAAAATATTGGCCTCTACAATAGGCTCACGCATTTCGTCAAGCAAACCAACTTCTGGCAGCTTAGAGGGGTTGTCTACGTAAATAGTTTCTTTCTGTTTTGTGACAACTTCGTACACCACAGTTGGCGCAGTGGTTATAAGGTCAAGATCATATTCCCGCTCCAGACGCTCCTGAATAATTTCCATGTGCAGCATGCCAAGAAAGCCACAACGGAAACCAAACCCCAATGCGTCGGAAGTTTCAGGTTCATAGAATAGTGAAGCATCATTGAGAGTCAGCTTTGCCAGAGCATCACGAAAGGACTCGTAATCGTCCGAGCTGACGGGGAAAAGCCCGGCATAAACCTGAGGTTTGACTTTTTGGAACCCGGGTAAAGGCTCAACTTCCGGCGTTTTCATATGGGTAATGGTGTCACCGACGGGCGCACCATGAATATCTTTAATACCCGCAACGACAAAGCCTACTTCACCCGCTTTAAGAACTCGTGTATCCAATCGTTTAGGCGTGAACACCCCCACGATATCAACAACGTGCGCTTTACCGATGGATTTCGAAATGATCTTTTCACCAGTTTTCAGGGTTCCCTGATTAACACGAACCAAGGAAACAACACCCAGGTAGTTATCAAACCAGGAATCAATAATCAGTGCTTGTAAAGGTGCGTCGACATCACCTACTGGCGGCGGCACAGCAGCAACCAGTTTTTCCAGCACTTCCTCAATACCAAGGCCGGACTTCGCGCTGCATTGCACTGCATCCGTGGCGTCAATACCGATAATATCTTCAATTTCTTGAGCCACACGCTCAGGTTCTGCCTGGGGCAGATCCATCTTATTGAGCACGGGAATCACTTCCAGCCCTTGCTCAATCGCAGTGTAACAGTTTGCCACAGATTGGGCTTCCACCCCCTGAGCGGCATCAACCACTAGTAAGGCGCCTTCACATGCCGCAAGAGAACGGGAGACTTCATATGAGAAGTCCACATGGCCGGGTGTATCAATAAAGTTTAATTGGTAAGTTTTACCGTCTTTCGCTTGATAGTTTAAGGTCACACTCTGCGCTTTAATGGTAATACCACGTTCGCGCTCGATATCCATAGAATCCAGGACCTGAGCAGCCATCTCTCTTGCATCCAGTCCACCACAATGCTGAATAAACCGGTCTGCCAGGGTCGATTTACCATGGTCAATGTGTGCAATGATCGAAAAATTACGGATATGACTTAGATCTGTCACGTGTTTACTGTCCACCTGTGCCAAAACAAAAAACCATAGGCATGCAGAAGAAGGAATATGGAGTCGTTACGCCGGATAGCTAACGACTATACGGGAGTGAATTCATCGCACCCAACAAGATATATTGAGCGTTCTTTGGCAGCCTATAAAACGGCGCAAGTCTACAGTATTTGCCCAATCTGCGCTACGCAGCTTGGGCAAATGTGATGATTCATTACTTTTCAAGCATGATCGTTCTGAATGTAGGACGCCCTTCCCGGAAGAAACGGATAGGAATCAAAGTATCTGTCGGTAAATCTTTGACAATTGACTCGTACTGAGACACATCAGCAATGTCCTCATACCCAATCTGAACAATCACATCACCAGGAACCACACCGGCTTTAGCAGCAGGTCCGTCAGTAGAAACGTCGCGAACAACAACACCACCATCAATCTTCCATGACGATTTCATTCTGTCGTCAACATTCTCCACAACCACACCGAGACGCCCGCCCAATGAAGATGATCCAGAAGAAGCAATCCGCCCCTGATCTCCGGCTAAAGTGCCAACTTCAACCTTGAGCGTCTTTTCCTTCCCCTTGCGTACAATCAGCATTGAGACTTTGTCTCCTGGCGCGGTAGAACCGACCGCATGAGGAAGATCCCCTGATGCCATAATCGCTGTACCGTTAAACTTGAGAATAATGTCACCTACCTGAAGACCAGCGTTGTCAGCAGGACCACCTGGCTCAAGCTGAGCCACCAGAGCTCCACCGGGTTTATCCAGACCAAAAGACTGAGCAAGATCCCGGTCTACTTCCTGAATGACCACACCTAACCAGCCTCTATCCACGCGCCCCTTATCTTTAAGTTGCGCAATAACATTTTTGGCTGTGTTGGAAGGAATAGCGAACGAAAGACCGATAGAACCACCTGATTTGGTGTATATCTGTGAGTTAACACCAACCACTTCGCCATCAAGATTAAACAGCGGACCACCCGAGTTTCCTGGATTAATCGCTACATCCGTCTGGATAAAAGGCACATAATTTTCATTCTGCTCGGTTGGGATACTGCGTCCCATCGCACTGACAATACCTGCACTGGCCGAGAACTCAAGACCAAATGGAGAACCAATGGCAACCACCCATTCACCAATTTTCAACTTATCAGAATCTGCAAGCGTCAAGAACGGCAGACCTTCTTCGTCAACCTTCAATAAGGCCAAGTCAGACCGAGGATCGACCCCAACAACAACCGCATCAAATTCTCGACGGTCAACCAAGCGCACAGAGATCTGATCTGCACCATCAACAACGTGATTATTTGTCAGTAGATAACCATCCTCAGAAATAAAAAAACCAGATCCCATTGAGTGCATATCTTTCCTCGGCATTTGTCGAGGCTCTAGGAGGTGGCGAAATATTTCAGGAATTTGCTGCCCGTATGGCATCACTTGTGGGTTTCTACTCACCCGCGTAACCGTACTTATCTTTACAACAGCCGGTGATGTCTGGTCGATTAATTGAGTAAAGTCAGGCAAGCCCGAAACCGGTTTAGCCGAAACTTGAGCGGCAGGTACTGACAGAATAATGACAAGACTTAAATAAAGTATATTACGCAAAATCATTCATAACTCTCCAACTTTGCTCAGAAAGGATCTGATCAAATACATATGAATTTTTTATCTATATTCAAGGTTAGGACACAACGATAACTCGTGCATCTGCGGATTTAGCAACTTGTCGGGAAAATCTCGACACTAACCAACCTCCAAGTAGCAAACCAGAAAAAGAAAAGGCAGCCACATACACGTCAGACAACGCCAACCTCGATGAAATTCCCCCAAAAAACAACATCAACAACAAAGGAATTAAATAGGTAATCATCGCGCCTTTTACAACGGCACCCTCTTGAATACCAATCGTCACTTCGGCACCCACAGTCCAGATTCGACTTTGTTGCGATAGGTTATTTTCGTCAAATTCGGCTTTTATATGCGCCATGTTTTGAGCAACTGAGGCAAGTAGTTTTTGACCACAACCTTTACTTGCATTGCATTGCGCGCAAGCAGACTGCTTGGTTGTTTCAACCCACAAGCCGTCACTCTCAACAGCAACAATTCGCCCTATTTCAGTTAACATCAGCTTTCAGAAGGGATTAAAGGATTACCGGAGACGGACTGGATAACTTTTTTTGCTGTTACCGGAGGTACTTCACCAACAACAGTCAGGTGAACTCTATCCTGACCAATTGACTGAACACTCATAAATGCCAGTGACGCGCCCAATTGCGCAGCACCTTCGCCGATGTGCGTATTACCAGTAACATCCTGTATTCCAGGAGGGGATTTTAAAAACAGAGAAAACGAAGCCAAACCATCTGTATAGGTTTGCATGAAACCATCATTTTCCGAATAGCTTTCACTGGCCAGGACAAAACCATTTGGTAACCATGTAGGACGCCAAGGGGCGTGCTTATTGTCCTCTGCCTGCAGCTCGCCATCGAGGGTCTTACACAATGGCTTGTTGGCATTATGCTCAGGTTGAGTATCAGCAAAATCAATGGTGACAAACTGAAAACGCTCAAGCACTTTATTACCAGCTTCAGATACCAGTGATTTCAACAATACCCCTGTATCCTCATCAATAACCATTGTCAGAGCAAAACGAAAATCATCTTTGGGAAGAAACTGAATCACTGTCGCTATTCTGCCGGCAACACGATCTCGTCCACGAACCACAAGCTCATAGTTTTTACTTAAATGGTACTGATCACCGGCGCGATTTTTAAACACGCCACCTCGAATCAAAAAGTTTCCTGGAGACATACAGTCAAGGAACTCGCCTGCAAACAGGTGGTGCCGTTGCGGGCCGTCAAGCCTCTCGACATTTTCGTAAATACGACCGTCTTTTTGAACACGACTGACATTAACACTGCTAATGGCACCCTGACTTTCGTAAGTCAAAGTACCCTGATAGATAGCTTCAGATGACTGAGCCAGTTTTGACAACAGATGCGGAATGCTAGGAAGCTCTTGAGCTCCTCCCTGCGCCAATGCCTCAAACGAAATGAAACTGAGAAAAACGAATATACTCTGCTTTATATGTTTTGACACAACTCGACCTAAGCGCCTATTCCTCGATTTCAGTTAAACGCGATGAACGCCCCAGAGGCATCACCGTAATTCCATTAACCTTAGAAGATTGTTCTGAGTGCTTGAGAAACAGTCGATTCAAATACTCTCGTAACGCAGGGTCCGTAGTCATATTCACAGGCCGGGATTCGGCACCATGAACATCGAAAGCGGAAAGATTTTGCGTATGAATATCACCGCCACCGACAACACTGCTGACAGTTCGAGCATTCAGCGCAGGCATTTCATAACCTGCTGGTGGAATGTACTGGTTTGACGCTTGCAGGTCAGTACCGCTATTGGTTCCGCCATTATTAAACTGCTGAACACCAAGAATAAAACCGAAAGCAACCGTCGCGGCAACAGCAACCTTACCAAGACTATTAACATATCGCTTATAAAAACCGGGTTTAGCAACCAGGGGAACAGATTCATTCTCAATCGCTTCACGTACACTTTCAGAAATATCAATCAGATGAACGTCTTCAACAGCCCCCAAACGAGCTGCCTCCTGCAAATGATAGCGACGAAAAGCTTGGCGAACAGCTTCGTTTGAAGCCTGTTTCAATACACGCTGAAGATCAAGCTCACTGGCTTCTCCATCGACCATTGCTGAGATGGATTCTTTCAACGCTGTATCTACTGAATCTGTCATATATAAACCTACTTCTTAGCCGTACCGATAATAAAGTTATTATTGTTGCTGCCAGGCAGTTGCGCCATTTTTTCGTCAGAGCTGCTGGACTTCGATAGTTCTGACAGGTGTTTTTTCAATTTGTTTCACAGTTTTTAAAAAAAATAGCCAAATACTGGCTACCCGTTTATAAGTGGCGATAAATGCTTATCAATTGCCTCTCTAGCCCGAAAAATCCGTGAGCGCACAGTACCCACCGGGCAAGACATTACCTCGGCAATCTCTTCATAACTTAAGCCTTCCATTTCTCGCAAAGTCACAGCTGTTCTGAGATCTTCTGGTAGCTCCCTGATCGCTTTATGCACAACCTCTTCCATCTGATCACGCATCATTTGGTTTTCAGGAGAAGACACATCTTTAAGTTGATCGCCGCCAGAATAGTATTCAGCATCCTCAATTTCTACATCACTTGACGGTGGACGACGCCCACGAGAAACCAGATAGTTTTTTGCTGTATTAATGGCGATACGATAAATCCAAGTGTAAAACGCGGACTCGCCCCGGAAACTACCGATTGCGCGGTACGCTTTGACAAATGCCTCCTGCGCTACGTCGTGAATCTCTCCAGAATCTTTCACATACCGGCTAATAATAGATAAAATTTTGTGCTGATATTTGAGAACCAACAAGTCAAACGCCCGCTTATCACCTTTTTGCACTCGTTCAACAAGCTGCTTATCTGTTACCTGCGCAGACTGCGCTGTCATTCATTACTCCCCAACTGCATACCTCAAAAGGATGCGGTGACAAAATAGTCAAACGTTATCAATATAGGTTGAGCCATTGATGGCTTCAATATTTTATAGGCTTAAAAGACTAATGCCGTAACCAAAAGTTCCCAACCGCCCTACTTTTAAACACAGACAGCCTGCAAGGAGATATGATCAATTTCGACAAATACTTGTATACTAGCACCTCTTAAATAGAGGCAAATCCGTCAATCTCAATGGCTTGCCCGGTAAAAGATAACTCTTGGTATCAAACAACCTATGTCGACCCCCCGTACTACTAGTAAAGAATTTGACGTCCTGATTATTGGCAGCGGTGCCGCTGGACTCACCCTTGCACTCAATTTGTCAAAAACCAGCAAAGTAGCAGTCCTCAGTAAAAGCGAGTTGAAAGAAGGCTCAACCTGGTATGCCCAAGGAGGGATAGCCGCGGTACTCGACGATAAAGACAGTATTGAATCCCACGTATCGGACACTCTCAAGGCCGGGGCAGGATTATGCGTGAAAGAAACTGTGGAATACACAGTACGTAATAGTAAAGCAGCAATTGAATGGTTACTTAACCTCGGCGTGGATTTCACCCGAACAGCAGAATCAGGCGATTTACACCTGACCCGCGAGGGGGGACACAGCCATCGACGGGTTATTCACAGCGCTGACGCAACCGGCAAAGCAATTCAGACAACGCTCTCGGCACAAGCACGAGCCGCCAAGGGTGTTACCATTTTTGAGCACCACATTGCCGTTGACCTGATAAAACAACCTGAGCCCGGCAATTCAAAGTACCGCTGTGTTGGTGCATATGTATACAACCGCATCACAGATACAGTTGAAGCCTTTGCAGCCAAAACAGTAGTGTTGGCCACGGGCGGAGCCAGTAAAGTTTACCTTTATACCAGCAACCCGGACGGCGCATCCGGTGATGGTATCGCAATGGCATGGCGGGCAGGCTGCCGGGTCGGCAATATGGAATTTAACCAATTCCACCCAACCTGCTTATACCACCCAAAAGCAAAAACATTTCTAATTACTGAAGCACTGCGTGGCGAAGGCGCCATTCTCAGGTTGCCGGACGGCACACCCTTTATGGAGCGCTTCCATCCATTAAAAGAATTAGCCCCCAGAGACATTGTTGCCCGAGCAATCGACCACGAAATGAAACGATTGGGAAGCGACTGCGTGTATTTGGATATTAGCCATAAACCCGAAGACTTTATTCGTTCTCACTTCCCCACGGTCTACAACACCTGTCTCGACTTTGGAATTGATATCACCAAAGAAGCCATTCCAGTTGTGCCAGCAGCCCATTACACCTGCGGCGGTGTTGTGGTAAACCACAATGGCGAAACAGATCTAAGAAACCTTTATGCTGTTGGCGAAACAACCTTTACCGGGCTACACGGTGCTAACCGAATGGCCAGCAATTCACTGCTGGAATGCATTGTCTATGCGAAATCAGCCGCACAAAATATCGAAAAAAGACTGGATAGCATATCCATGCCGGTCCTCCAACCCTGGGATGAATCCCGCGTAACAGATTCTGACGAAGACGTAGTCATTTCCCATAACTGGGATGAATTACGCCGCTTTATGTGGGACTACGTGGGTATCGTTCGAACCCAAAAACGCCTGGAACGGGCAACGCACCGAATCAAGCTATTGCAACGGGAGATAAACGATTATTACTCACACCATATCGTCGGCAACGACCTAATTGAGCTACGAAACCTGGCGATGGTAGCAGAACTGATTATTCGTTCAGCTACGCAACGTAAAGAGAGCCGCGGATTGCATTACTCTCTGGATTACCCCGAAACCTCTGACGTTGCGCAAAATACCATCCTGGTGCCGATGAATTACGCTGCTCAGGATATCGTGGTACACATAGCCAATGATTAACCTCCAGTGGAACTAATCTATTTCGAGGTCACCACATTGAATTCGGGCACGTAGCTGACGATGCAAATCGTGCCCAATACACTCTGGAAATACAATTAACGACAGGCGTCGTTGTTTATCTCCGAGAATCTTCACTGGTATGACGATCAGATAGCGCGAATTCAATATATCACCAACTATCTGGGCGTCATGCTTATGTCCATTTAACTCAAGCGCCAACTTTCCCTCTTTTAACCAAATGGTATGAATTGAACTCAGCATGCGAAGCTGCCTAACAACCCATATACCACTCAACACAAAGAGCAAAGCTGCAATCAGCTTGGCCACCCATACTGCAGGCACAGCAGCGATCAAGCTGGCGGCGACAATAAAAACGCCGATATAAATATAAAAAAGCTTTTCAGAGGTACGTAGATGAATCTCAAGAGGAGGAAAATGACTCAAACCCACTACTCAACTTTAAGCCCGGTTTTACTGTTAACTATGGCAACAATCTCTTTAATTTCTGGATCCTCAGGATCAGACTTCTTCAAAAACCAGGAAAATAGATCTTGGTCTTCACATTCAAGCAGGCGTTCAAACAATACTTTCTGAGCATCAGGCAATGAAGCATATTCGTTCTCAAGAAAAGGGAGCAGAACCAAATCCACTTCCAGCATTCCACGACGACACGCCCACCGTAATCGATTAATATCCACAGTAACCTCTAAACATATTTTTCAGGCATTATACAGGATGGCCGACCACCCTGAAGCAACATACTCACGAATGAACAAACAAATTCAAACGCTCAAACACAATCTAAGTAAAATTGTTCAATTTAGCGACCAAGCATGGCTTGCCGCGGCACAAGAATTCCAGCTAATAAACTACACGGCAAACGAGCACATTTTTAAGGCTGGCGAAACCGTTGATCACGTATATTTCATTCTTAAGGGATTGGCCAGATATTACTACCTGACCCAAGAAGGTAAAGAATTTAATAAGTCATTCTCAACAACAGGTCAAATACTGGGCAGCATTTCCTCATCAGCCAATAGCATCCCCTGCACCTATAGCACCCAATGTCTTCAAGATATGGAGTGTCTCTCCCTGACATACAAAACGCTCAAAATCTTATCGAACCGCTTTCCAGAGTGGAATCAGTTTCATCTTTACTCTCTTGAACAACTTGCCATAAAAAAAGAAATACGCGAGGCCGATTTTCTCCTGCTGACTGCCGAAGAACGCTATACAAAATTCCTAGAAGACTTCGCCCACATTGAGAATATTATCCCGAACTATCATATTGCATCATATATTGGCATTACTGAAGTAGCCCTCTCTCGCATACGAAAATCAATGGGACTAATTAACCCAGGTTAATGCCACTCCCAAAGCTATTTGAGGACAATCTCTCTCGTCATTTACAGGCTGTATTCACGGGAGATAACAATGAAACTCAGCGGTAACACCATTCTCATCACTGGAGGAAGCGAAGGCATTGGACTTGAATTAGCCAAGCAGTTGCATCCCAACAACCAGATAATTATCTGTGGCAGAACAGAAGAAAAACTCAACCAGGCAAAGTCTCACACCCCCTCACTTCACACAATCCAATGCGATATCACCGATAAAAATCAAGTAAAATCAATGCTTGAACAAATCCAGAAAGAGCACAAGAAGATTGATGTTTTAATAAATAATGCTGGAAGTAAAACAGAAACAAATTTAAGAACGGATAATGAAGATACAACCCTTAAAAAGCTGGAGCAGGATTTCGCAATAAACTATTACGCACCGATAAACTTAATTCATCAATACCTGCCGCTTCTAAAACGAACGGAACAAGCTGCAATTATAAATATCACCACCGGCTTAATTTATTTACCGAAAGCACAACAAGCATTCTATTGTGCAGCTAAATCTGCGCTCCATTCTTACACTCAAAGCCTGCGCTGGTCTCTACAGGATACGGGCATACAAATCATTGAAGTTATTATGCCACTGGTAAATACCAATTTTCACAAAGGAACACTGCCCTCATCCATCGAGGCTATGCCGGCAAATATCGCAGCCCAAAAAACAATACGCGCAATAAGGCAAGATAAACATGAGATACGATTGGGGAAATCCAATCTGGCCAGATATCTCGCATATTTTCTCAAGAAAACAGGAATGAGACTAATCAATCAAAATTAGGAGAAATTAACAGCAGAGATGTTAGTTTTGGCATAAACATAGACCATAAACAAAATCATCAGACAAAAAAAAGATTAATACTTACTAAAGTATTAATCTTTTAAGCAAAAAACATAACTAATAACAATAAACACACACCACCTGGCTCCAGACTTTCTCTCTATCCCTGTCAAACCAGCCGGTATGGGCAAATAATAATCCAGCAACAGAGCTAGCGACCAGACACGATAGTATGACTATCGACATCAATAAATCATACTATTGTGGGTAAATACGAAAAATGTATTTCACTAACGTCTTATATAAATAAAGAAAAGTGCATAACTAAAGTTGAATGGTCGGTCAAAAATGAGAAAAAGTAGACATTTAAATCGAAACACTTTAGCCGGAAGTTTATGCAGGCCAGCTAACTACGTGATGAAATTCACATAATTAACTTAAGACTTGAGAATGACCTGATTATGCACAATTCAGTGCTTCAACCAGATCGAATTTGTGGTTGAATAGTATCCAAATAACTAAATGCATTATGCGCCAAGGTTCATTAAGGAAAATTAAGGTCGAGTGTGAACACTTTCATTAAAAATAATAATACCCAGACCTACAACAACATGCGGTTTGACGACGCAGAGGATGGGATAGCAGCAAGAATAGGCGAAAACCTAAGAGGTTTGCGTAAACAAGCAGGAGTTACCCAATCCCAGTTTGCTGCATTTATGAACATTTCCGTACCCCAATACCGGAAGTACGAAACAGGCCAGGATATCCCCCGCTATCACTCTGTTTGCCGATGGTCGTTAATCACCGGTATTCCCGCCTACCTGCTTGTCGCCAACACCCCATACGTGGATATGCTTCCAGAAAAACTGGTGAGCTGGAAGTTACTTCCCTTTTATGGGCCCATAGCCCAACAAACCGACACCTCGTTTTTTGCCCTCCTTGAGCTGATTAGGTCAGTCTGCCATAAAAGTACGCTGCTTATTCAGCCCAAGACGGATATTTGCATGGATAAGTATTCAATGGATGAAGCTACAACAGAGCTGGAAAATCAACTCTATACCAGTATTGCCCAAGCTTTACGAGAGTTTCGCCGTATCCACGGCTATAGCCAGGAAGTCATGGCTGAAAAGCTTGGCCTGAGTATTAATACCTATAGAAACTACGAAAACATCGAACAGGATAAACGCTTTTCCTTTTTGCTCGAGATCCGTTTTTTTGCCTGCTTTAGCAAACACCTGACAGCTCTGGCACCTCATTTGATATTCAGCCAAATTCGAAAAAGACAAATAAACAGACTGGTTATGCTTGCGGAAACATTTATCACCGCACCTCTCGATGAGTATCAAGCCTACTGCCGATTGTTTAAAAGTGTTTCTCATATAGCAGGAAAAAATGACGCGTATATTTTCTAGCAGCCTCCTCAATCAATATACCCATTATTCTCGACTTGCTTAATGACGAGCATTTGCTACAAGTAAGTTGAGACTGCATATTGTATTTGTGTCAAACTGTCCCCACACATGCTATTTCCTTTTCTGCTTACTACGGAATAACATTTACCTATGTTCGACTGGTCATCTATTGATATTCATTTTACCGAGGCTTCGGAAAATCAACTGAGATTTGCCCCACTCATAGATTATTCTCTGATAACGGTAAAAGGCCCAGATGCTGAAAAATTTTTGCAAGGCCAGTGTACCTGCGACTTCACCCTGCTCCATTCTTTTTCCGCAATCCTCGGTGCACACTGCACAGCCAAAGGAAGAATGATCGCCAGCTTTGTGGCAGCACAGATGGGAGAAAATGCAATCGGCTTGAGAGTCCACAACAGTGTTTGCCCGCAACTACTGGCTTCGCTAAAAAAATACGCCGTATTTTCCAAAGTAGAAATTTTGCAATCGGACCAGTTTGCATTGCTGGGTATTATCCAAGCAGAATCCGCCAAAGATACCATTCTGAATATTAACCTGAAGCATTCTGTGCATTTAAACGAAAACAATATTCAAGAAATGTGGGTTGCAAAAGACACGCTCAAAGAGCACTGGAAAGATCTACAAAACACCTTTTCTGTGGTGGAGCAAAGCCGCTGGCAACTGGAAAACATTCGTCGAGGGCTAGGAGAAGTACGAATCGAAACTCTTGAATTCCTATTACCCCAGGAAATTAATTTTCAACTCGTGCATGGTGTTTCATTTAAAAAAGGCTGTTATACAGGGCAGGAAATTGTTGCCCGAATGCATTACAAAGGGCAGCTCAAAAAGCACATGTACAGAGCGGAATGTGAAACGGATTCCCCCCCCGCTTCCGGCAACCCGATTTACGTAGACGATCAAGAAACAAAGTGCGGAACGGTTATATTTTCATCAAAAGTAAATGACAAAAAATGTGAGCTCTTAGTGTTAGCCAGCGACACCTGTCGAGAAAATGACTCTGTGACTTTAGGTGATGAATCTCGTTCAATTATTCAATGGTTACCCCTCCCCTATGCTATAAGTTAAAGGTACGCATTTAATCTCTCGCCTGAGTGCAGGTGACCGGGGTTAGACCGAGAACAATAGCAAAAGAGAGGCCTACCTATGAGTGCTCTTGCCGAAAAAGTTGCGCAAGAAATCAACAAAGCCATCGAAACAGACCGGCTGGTACTTCCCACCCTCCCCGAAATGGCGTTGAGAGTGAGGGAAGTTGCAGAAGACGAAAATGCAAGCATCCCAAAGCTAGCCGCCGTCATAAGTACCGATGCCTCTTTGACTGCAAGAATTATCAAGGTTGCCAATAGTCCGCTGTTTCGGGCCGCGCGAGAAATTGAAGACTTGAACATGGCGCTTTCCCGGCTGGGCATGCAATACACCTGTAATTTGGCAACAGGCCTGGCAATGGAGCAAATGTTCCAGGCCACTACCGATTTTGTCGATAAAAAACTTCGCGAAACCTGGACCAGATCCAGTGAGATCGCAGGTATTTGCCACGTTTTCTGTAAACATAAGACCAAGTTAAGACCCGATCAGGCAACACTGGCCGGCCTCACCCATCAGATAGGTGTGCTACCGATCCTGTCATTCGCCGAAGATCACCCCAGCTTACTCAGAGACAGTTTCACCCTGGATAAAATCATCAACGAAATCCATCCTCAACTCGGGGTCAAGATCCTGACCACCTGGGAGTTTCCCTCAGAGATTCGCAACGTTCCAGTTGACCACCTCAATTTTACTCGCCAGATAGCCGCTCCAGACTACGCGGACTTGGTGACCGTGGCCATGCTTGAAGATTATGCGGGGGACAAAGGAGGGATCTATGCCAACCTGGATTTCAGTACCGTCACAGCATTTGACCGCCTGGGACTGGATCCAAATATTGAATCCGCCGAAGCCGAAGACCTCAGCGAAGACATGGAAGCGGCAATGAAAATGTTGTCAGGCTGATAAGCTCAACGCTTAAACATTCGGCAGAGACCAGTTAATCGGGCTCTGCCCGTTTTGCACAAGATATTGATTCGTCTGCGAGAAGTGTTTACAACCGAAAAAACCCCGATACGCCGATAAGGGTGAGGGGTGAGCAGATCGCAACACAAAATGCTTATTTTGATCGATCATTGCACCTTTCTTCTGCGCGTAACTACCCCAAAGCAAGAATACAACTCCCTGACGATGGGCGTTCAACGCGTTGACAATAGAATCGGTAAAAACCTCCCACCCTTTCCCCTGATGAGAACCGGCCTTCGCCTGCTCCACCGTTAATGTGGCGTTGAGTAGCAACACCCCCTGTTCTGCCCAAGCTTGCAAACAGCCGTGATTAGGCATGGGCAAGCCAAGGTCCGCCTGAATTTCTTTGAAGATATTTTGTAACGAGGGAGGATAAGGCACACCGGGCAATACGGAAAAACACAAACCATGCGCCTGACCAGGGCCGTGATACGGGTCTTGGCCGAGAATCACCACTTTCACCTGGTCGAACGGAGTAGTGTTTAACGCATTAAAAATCTGTTTTCCCGGCGGGTAAATGACTTTTCCCGCCTGCTTTTCTGCCAATAGAAATTGCTTAAGCTGCGTCATATACGGAGCATCAAACTCGTCACCGATCACACGCATCCAGCTTTCATTCAGATCAACCTTTTTATCCATACTTACCGTTGAGTCGGCCAGGGTGTCGTTCATATTGATGCTCCAGTTAACGGATTATTCAGGGCGCATGTGTGGAAACAGCAAGACATCACGAATAGATGGAGAATCGGTCAACATCATCACCAAACGATCAATCCCAATTCCCTCACCGGCAGTCGGTGGTAAACCATATTCCAAAGCGCGAATGTAATCTGCATCGTAGTGCATGGCCTCGTCGTCGCCGGCATCTTTTTCCGCCACCTGGGCCTGGAACCGTTCGGCCTGATCTTCCGCGTCATTCAACTCGGAAAAGCCATTGGCAATTTCCCGTCCACCAACGAAAAATTCAAAACGATCGGTGACAAACGGATTCTTGTCGTTACGTCTGGCCAGAGGCGACACTTCGGTCGGGTACTCGGTAATAAACGTTGGCTGCTCCAAACGGTGCTCAACAGTTTTTTCAAAGATCTCGATTTGAACCTTGCCCAGCCCCCACGAGTTTTTCAGTGGAATACCCAGCTTTTCAGCCAAAGCTTTTGCCGAATCCATGTTGTCGATATCACCAGCAGACAGTTCCGGGTTGAAATGCAAAATGGAATCGAACACGCTCAAACGCGTAAATGGTTTGGAGAAATCGTATGTAACCGTATCCGCCTCTTCCTCACCCTTGGCAGGTTTGGTATTAACAATGGTATTGGTGCCCAATACTTCTAATGTCAACTTGCGCAGTAAGTCTTCAGTGAGGTCCATTAATGCATTGTAATCCGCGTAGGCCTGGTAAAACTCCAGCATGGTGAACTCAGGGTTATGCCGTGTGGATAAACCTTCATTACGGAAGTTTCGGTTAATTTCATACACACGCTCAAACCCACCCACAACCAAACGCTTGAGATACAGTTCTGGAGCAATACGCAAATACATGTCCATATCCAACGCATTGTGGTGCGTAATAAATGGACGGGCCGTTGCGCCACCGGGAATGGTTTGCAACATCGGCGTTTCCACTTCTAAAAAGTTATTGCCGTTCAGGTAGTTGCGAATAAATTGAATCACTTTGGAGCGAATAACAAAGGTGTCGCGAACTTCAGGGTTAGCAATTAAATCCACATAGCGTTGTCGATAACGCAGTTCCTGGTCAGCCAAGCCGTGATATTTATCCGGCAGCGGGCGCAGAGCTTTGGTTAACAGTACATACTCATCCAGTTGCACATACAGGTCGCCTTTACCTGACTTATGCAACTCACCTTTAACGCCAACAATATCACCCAAATCCAGTTTCTTTGCGAAAGGACGGGCCTCTTTCGTGACATAAAGCTGAATTTGACCAGAGACATCCTGGATCGCCAAAAACGCACCGCGATTGCGAATAACCCGTCCGGCAACACTCACAACATTACCAAGGGATTCCAGCTCTTCTTTGGATTTCTCCCCGAAAACGTCCTGCAATTCCCTGGCTTTATTCTCAGGGATAAAATCATTTGGAAACGCCGTTACCCCTTGCTCTTTCGCTTCTTCACGCAATTGGGACAATTTAACTCGACGCTCTGCAATCAATTTATTTTCATCTTGCGCTGCGTTTTTCTGTTGGTCGCTCATTCTAAGTGGCACCTTAAATTAAACTAAAAAATGTTCGGTTATGTTGGCCTAAGCAATAATGCTAAAGCCGGTTTTGGTCATCGTCATGTCACCCTGCGGATGAAACGCCGGGTATTTAGAGACCAGCCTTTAAGCTTGCCTCGATAAACTGATCCAGATCTCCATCCAATACATTCTGGCAGTTACTGGTTTGAACCGATGTGCGTAAATCCTTGATTCGCTGATCATCCAACACATAGGAACGAATCTGGCTTCCCCAACCAATATCGGCCTTACTGTCTTCCATCGCCTGCTTTTCAGCATTGCGCTTCAGCAATTCCTGCTCGTACATTCTTGCACGCAGCATCTTCATCGCCTTGTCACGGTTGGCATGCTGTGAGCGCTCACTTTGGCACTGCACCACAACCCCCGTAGGCTCATGGGTAATACGCACTGCAGAATCCGTTTTGTTTACGTGCTGCCCACCCGCACCACTGGCACGGTAGGTATCTACCCGCAAGTCCGCCGGGTTAATATCAATTTCGATATCGTCAGAAATCTCAGGGGACACAAACACCGAAGCAAAGGATGTATGACGACGGTTACCGGAATCGAAGGGTGACTTACGAACCAGACGATGAACACCGGTCTCGGTACGTAACCAACCAAAGGCATATTCACCTTCAAAACGGATAGTTGCACTTTTGATTCCGGCGACATCACCAGGAGAGGCTTCTTCCAGTGTGGTCTTAAACCCTTTTGCTTCTCCCCAACGCAGGTACATACGCAAGATCATTTCAGCCCAGTCTTGTGCTTCGGTACCACCAGAGCCCGACTGAATATCCAAATACGCATTATTCGGGTCCATTTCGCCAGAGAACATTCGACGAAATTCAAGAATTGCTAACTGTTTTTCGAGGCCATCAACTTCGGCTTCAACATCCTGAATGCCTTCCTCGTCGTCTTCCTCAACGGACATTTCAACCAGATCGCGACAATCGGCAACCCCCTGCTCCAGCGATTCGATGGTTTCAACCACCAACTCTAATGAAGCTCGCTCTTTTCCAAGAGCCTGGGCGCGCTCAGGATCATTCCAAACATCCGGTTCGCCAAGTAGAAGCTCTACTTCCGCCAAACGTTCTTTCTTTTCGACATAGTCAAAGATACCCCCTAAGCACATTAGTGCGTTCTTCCAGGTCGGCAAGGGTATTCATTAGTGGGGCGATTTCCATAATTTCTCTCGTAGATTCAACCGCTAGCAAAAAAGCGGCAATTTTACATGACCCGGTACGACTTCTCCATGTGTTTACCCCCGAAAAAGTGGCTAATTTAAGGGGACAACTGTCGGTATCCACTATCAAAACCAACAGACAAAGTGAGAAGTTTTTCCAATAAAAACAAAAAGTTAAAGTATTTTATTGACAAACAACTTTACAATTCTACAATAAAGTATTGAAAATATAGATTACTGGCATCACTCCTTTTCCAATAGATACGTAGAGCCCTATGGACTTCTTAGAAGCAAAAGACCCTGAATGGTTAGAAATGTGGGAAATGCTCGCCTTGGAACCGATTAACGAAGGCGATCCAATTTGCCTGTTTGTCGGACACTGCTGGGAGTACATGGGCTCCACCGATGACCACCACCATTTTTGCCACCCCAAACACCCCCGCACAGGTGAAAAACAGTTCGCCTATATAGAAAGACGCCGGGCAGCCATCTCCTGGGCCTGCGCCTAGCTTTTCTTCGTTTACTCACACCTCTGTTATTTTTCTTTGAGGTTTTTTTTAGCCGACTCGTCTCAGTAACGATATATGGGAAAGTTATATGGCTGTAATGACTTTCCCCTATAACCTTTGAAACACGTAGTACATAGCTGTAGCACTTCTACAATCTATTTCCTTGTAGTCATCACTACCGTTCGCCCACCTTTTTGGTGGGCTTTTTTTGTCTACAACACCCACCAGATTATGCATGCATCGTCGGCACACACACTTTAAAGAAGCTTGAGGAAAAACACGAAAAGAGAAAACTTCGCTTCCTTAATAAAACTTGACGCGTAAATATCAGACTGTTAGTTTTGTCGACGACTTTTCAGACAGCCGGGCTCCACCGGTAACTATGTGACAAACCACCCCACGGCATTTCCAAAACACAACTCACATTCTTTTTGCCAGACGTTAGAAACCATTTACGCTTACCTATATGAATTACTGAGTAATTTAAACGGCGTTATTCAATCCCCAAAATACCACCCAGAACGCGATACTCTTTACCATTCACTACAGGTGTTTGGCTACGCGATGCGCGAAACCCAGGACCCAACATTGCTGGCAGCAGCGTTATTTCATGATGTAGGTAAAGGAATCGATTACCCGAACCATGACAAAGCTGGTGCCCAAGCATTTTATGGAGTACTGAATAACGATATTTGTTGGTTAATCGAACATCATTTGGATTTACTTAATAATCCAACGAAAACCAGAAGACAGCTTAAAGGAACATCCCAGCTGGCCAACTTAGAGAAATTAAGACGCTGGGACCTTGCCGGCAGAAAAGTCGGCGTCGAAGTAATGAGTGTGCAAACCGCCTTAAATATTCTGCATCCACACTCGCATAAAATACTAGACCATTCTCTCTGTAACTAATCTCAACCACCCGGGGCACAAAGCCCTCATCAAAATGAAAACCAACAAAAAAAGTATTTCAGGCAAACATTTCAGACAATTACTAACCAACGAAGCCGCCAGGCTTATGTATGAAGAAAACGTTAAGCAATATCACACAGCTAAATGGCGTGCAGCGAAAAATATTCTGAGTCAGGGCGGAGGAAAAGCCGCAACGGTGCGTACCCGTGACTTACCATCCAATGGCGAAATATCGGAGCGGGCATATCAATTAGCATCCATGTATGAAGGCAGAACATTAACAGATAGACTATTTGAAATGCGTCTCTTAGCACTCGAAGTAATGGCAACGCTGGCGGAATATTCTCCTCGATTAATTGGCTCAGTCAGTACAGGCAGAATTAAAAAAGGAAGTGATATCGATTTACATGTCTTTACCGATACCGTGGAAAAACTTGAATCCAAGCTAAACCAAATAGATTGGCAATATGAAAAGGAAACTGTTGATATACGTTATAAAAATGGTTTTCGCCAGTTCACCCATATTTATTTAAATACGGAATACCCCGTCGAGCTATCGGTATATCCGGAAAATGACATTCGAGTTCAGGGACGGAGTAGCACCGATGGCAAATCGATTATCCGCATGTCTTACAATCGATTACTGGATTTAATTCAAACTGAGCATGCAGAAGAATGGGAGAGTTTTATCTCGACCAGTGAAGGAAATAAACCATAGTCGTATTATCAAATATTTCATTTGATGACACTGACGAAAAACCGTCCCAATTTAGTTTAAACAAATAAACTGGCGTTGGTATTTTTTTCTATCGATCACCACCTCCAACAAATAGGAGGTGGCGATTTTTCCGAGTTAAAAGCGTGACATAAGTCAGCGCTAAATCTTACTGACAGCTTTGCTTAAGCGTCCATGCATATTGCCATGCCCAACCGGTGCCCGGAGCGTATGGTCCACCAAGAGTACACCAACCACCAACTGTACACCGGTACTCACTGCCGGCATTTTGCACTAAGTCGCCCGCATTATAATGTGCTCCCTCAACAAACACCGGTGAAGTACACGTTGATCCACCGGACGAACTGCTTGACGACGAAGATGAAGACGACGAACTACTGCTTGAACTCGAGCTGGAGGACGAACTTGAGCTGGAGGACGAAGTGGAAGAGCTACTGGAAGAAGAACTGCCTCCACAGGCTCCCGCATCGCTCCAAGTCGTAGTCCAGTACAAACCAACACCTGGTTCATAAGCCCACGCAGCATCTGATGAACACCAGCCAGGAACATCACACACATATTCTCGGCCATTATTTTGCACACGTTGCCCCGCGGAATAGTTGGTGCCAGGAACATACTGCGTACCATTACAACTACCACCCGAAGAAGACGAACTTGATGATGATGAACTACTCGAACTACTGGAAGAAGAGGACGATGAACCCGAACCGATTCCCGTATTTTGCTTAATCCAATCCAGGTAACTGCTGGTTCGAGTAAACACCGAAGCAGAAGCACAATTCTGCCCCCAACTCACCGTACCAATGCTATAAAAGTCATTGCCAACCTGAGTCGCGAACGGGCCACCAGAATCGCCATTACACGCAGACTTACCACTTTCCCATCCACCGCAAATAACAGAACCGGGCAGACTGGTACTCAACTCACTACCACACTGTGAATTAGAAATTATCGGTAAATCCACTTCCATCAAGACATCACTACCACTGCCTTGAAAACGAGTTGCCCCCCAACCAGACACGGTTACATAACTTCCAACACCCGCATACTGGGCTTCGATTTCAGGTGTGGGTAATTTTGCCGGCGTGTACTGCGTGCTGGCAGGAGTTTGTAAACGCAACAACCCCAAATCCCATCCACTGGTCACATTTCGAGTCCAGTTTGGGTGCTGTATTTTTTGCGCAACGCGATAGTCCGTACCATCACCACTACTTAGCCTATGCGCACCGACTCGCACACTCAAAGAGGAAGTGCTCACATTATCCAGGCAGTGTGCCGCAGTAAGTACCCAGTCTTGACTAATTAAGGTTCCGGCGCATCCCTGGCGACCATTAAACATTAACGCAACCTGGTATGGACGAGAATAAGGAACAGCTTCAGTTCCATTCACGACTCTCGGCGTTATGTCCTCGGCGTTAACTGAAAAAACAGAATAACTTGCGATACCAATGGACAACAATGCAGTCCAGCGCAGCCATTTTTTCTTGGTAATTACATCAATCATAGAACATACCTTCTTATAGATAGGTGTGCATGAGAATGCCATTTTTCTCAAGACACTCTTATACGTTATTGTCAACTACAACGAATTGGAATGAAGTAATAAAGCAGTCACTTCAAATTAATAGACGCATAGTTTTGCGTTCACCTCAGACATATAAAAAACATATTTTTTACTTGAGGGAGAACCCAACAAAAACGTTTATCCAAATAGAAAGCGAACATTTTCTATTGCAGAGAATCTTTAATACTGCGTTTATTCTTTTGTCTCGCAAACGTTGGCTTTTAGAAAAAAAATCGTCAAAATCATTTTTTAGGAAATAAAGGATGCTCAAATTACTCTATCAGCCTGAGGAGAAACCATTTGGCAAAGATAAACATGCCATGACCACGAAGAACAAAACCAGCTTAGAGAAATATAAAAAACACAAACGCCATAATCACTAACACATTCAACTCCGGTTATTAATGAAATGACCAACTTACCCAAGCACGGCAACAAGAGTCTCCCCACGAACAACGTGGAGAAATAAAGTGACCAAAAGCCCTATGTAACTGCAGACATTCCGATGAGAATAAGAATCAGGTCAAATATACAGAGGAAAGCTTTTTCCCGTTCAACGGCAAAAAAGTAAGCAGGAAACACCGAAATCTCGGATTTATTCCATAACCTTCGTAAAATTTTGGCTAAAAATGCGAAAAAGCACACATAAATATAGATTTATTTTTGGACGATCAAAAACTTAAATACCTCATGTAAAATCTGTTTTTTTTGCCTTTTTTTCACACCCATTCACGATGCAAACATATACATATAAAAATCTCGCTTATTGATCTCAACCACATATAACATTAGCTAATATAGACGGGCGTTTATTACTAACTAACAACAACTATTCGAATAACGCCGGAAGTTCAGCCAAACCTCGCCTGTTTCTATTTGGCAAAAACTAGTTTAAGATTTTTCAACGACCGCAGCCGATAAAGGCATTCGCGGTCGCAATAAAGACAACTCTTGTAAATTGAACCTACAATTCAGAAAAATAATATGAGTTCAGAATCAGGCAAGATTAATCTCAAGCAGCTCTATCAAGAGCATTCGGATGGATTAACCAGCTTCTTAACACGTAAATACGACAACCAGGAGCTTGCGGAAGATGCCATGCAAACGACTTTCACTCGGCTCTCATCCAACCAAAGCCGCCTAAAAAACGTGCAAAACATTCCCGGTTACCTATACCGTATGGCTGAGAACCTGGTAGTAGATCACTTCCGACATAAATCTGTAGAAGACAAATACTACGAACTCAAAACAGATATTTATAAGAATGAACTGGAATTCGGATCACCCGAGATTACTGTGGAAGCTCAAAGACAGTTGATAAAAGTACAAACAGCGATAGAATCCATGCCAAAGAAAGTGCGCAAGGCATTCCTGCTCCACCGGATGCATGGACTGTCCTACAGCCAGATCGCTGAAAAAATGCAGGTGTCTGTTTCTTCCGTGGAGAAATATATGCTTCAAGCACTGAGAACATGTCGATCGACTATTAACGAATAATATGCCAAAACTATGAGTATCATTTCGGATAAACATATTACAGCGCAAGCAGAACAGTGGTTTATAAAACTGCAATCCGACAAGTTAACAGAAGCACAGTTTTCCGAGTTCAAAAACTGGTACAACTCAGACCAAACCCATCAATTAGAATTTAACCGAATCGAAAAAGATTGGAGTACGATATCCAGGTATACCAATCAACAGAGCTATCAAACCTATAAAAACCAACATAGAAACTCACAGAAAAGGCAGTACTACTATAAAGCTGCGGCTGGTTTGTGTGTATTACTCATCGGTCTGAGTGTATTTTTTCATTTTTCTTTTGAGCAAACGCAATCCAAGCTATACCAAACCCATGTTGGGGAGCAGGCGTCTTATACATTAACAGATGGTAGTCGGGTCACACTCAACACCAACTCACAACTGGAAGTCAGCTTTGAGCAAAGCTTGCGCAAGCTGAGTTTGATTTCCGGTGAAGCCTATTTCCGCGTAGCTAAAGATAAAAGCCGGCCATTTCAGGTTTCACTCTCGTCTGGCCTCGTCACCGCCCTGGGAACAGAGTTCAGTATTAAAGTAGACAAACATAACGCCAGTGTCGTGGTAACAGAAGGCACCGTAAAAGTTGAAGAACGAAAAACCCCCTCTAACCATCAACCGGAAAGCAAACAACTCACAGTAAACGATTCAGTGAGCTTCACCTCCCGCGGTCTCGGTAAAGTTACCAAGAACATTAACGACAACCTCGTATCGTGGAAAGAGAAGTTTTTGGTTTTCGACTCTCGTCCTTTGGAAGAAGTCATTTCGGAACTGAATCGCTACCTTCCCTACTCAATCAGCATCACCGACAAGCTTCAACGAACAATACTCATATCCGGCACAGTAAATCTCGATAACCCCGAAACCGCATTACGAACACTTCTTAAAAATAACGATTTGGAGTTTGACGATCAGGAATTGATCGTCCATGAATCCTGATCCAGCCGTAAAGGTTCTCAACCCTAAAAATGAAACCTTTTCATACCAGAAGCGTCGATTTTAAATGCATCTTCAGTGTTCTCTGGGGAATACTCATAGCATTCTCAGCAGTGACTACTGGTGCAAAACCAACAGCCACACCCGACACTTCTTTTACCTTCAACATTCCCGCTGGCATGCTTTCCCGAACATTGATCAAACTTGGGAAAGACACGCATTCAACCATCGTATTCAAGACCAACGATATTGGTGATACCCCAGCCCCCGAGATCAAAGGCAAGCTCACGCTAATGGAAGCCATAAAACTGGCCACCCAGAACTGTTCATGCCAAATCCTTAACACGGGCCCGGACTCATACATTATTCAAATTGTTTCAAAACCGGGAAGTAAAGAAATGGTCACTGAAATTGAGGAAGTCCGAGTACAAGGACAAGCCGTAACCGGTTCACACTTGATAAGAAAAAGCACCTATAACAACAGCGCACTAGTCACAATAAACAGCGATACAATAAGCCTTACCAGTGCCACCTCGCTGCACGATGTATTAAAAAACAATCCCCTTGTGACAGGGGAAAGCTCCAGCACAGCAATCAGCTTAGGCAGTGATGGCTCGTCAACCGTTTCCCTTAGAGGCCTTCCATCAGATGCCACACTGGTGTTGGTAAATGGGTTACGGGTCGCACCGAAAAGCGCTAATTTCCAGTCAGTAGATCTCTACACCATTCCCAGTTTTGCGGCGGATAATATTGAAATATTTAAGGACGGCACATCCGCCATTTATGGCTCAGATGCAATAGCAGGAACGGTCAATATTAACCTGGAAAAATATTACGATGGTATAGAGACTCGATACGTTTATGGTTTAACGGACAAAAACGATTTAGAAACTCAGGTATCGCAGATAAAAGCCGGAAAAGAGTTCAACCGTTACCATGCATATGTATCCGCATATTATTTTGATCAGTCTGCCATTTACAGTCGAGATAGGCAGATTTCAAATGATGCAAACACTCTCGATAACGGTGGCTTCGATAAACGCTCATGGGCAACACCCGATAGCATTATTAGCTTTGCAGATGGCTCCAGCATAATCGCAACAAACAATCCAGAAGCCCCCTACAGAGCATTGGCAAGTGATGATGCATATAATATCCAACAAAACACAACATCCTACGCCCCTGCAACACGGTACGGAGCCTACACATATCATCAACTGGATTTTTCGTCTTCTCTACAGGGCAATCTCTCCTACTACTATACCTACTCAGAAAGCGAGGTGGAATCCGCCCCAACACCGGTGATAACAGGCTACAGTGTGCTACCCGCCTACGTATCAATGTCCAACATTTATAATCCATTCGGGATGGATCTACCATTTGTCACTCGCAGGCTTGTGGAACTTGGAAATCAAAAAAATATTCATCAAAAAGATAACCATTTTTTTGCAACCAACATCGATTACATAACGCCAGGTGCAGTCGTATCTGCGTCCTACCACTACAGCGAATCCAAGGAACGGCAGCAGTATTTAAATATTGTTGATGGTTATCGACTGATAAGAGGAATTGGCCCATCAGCATCTTGCCAGGGGAACCAATTCGACGGCTGTACCCCAATTAATTTGTTAGGGCCAAGGGGAAGTATTACAGAAGAGCAAATTGATTATATATCCACACAAACGCAATCTATCTCCACCAGTCGCTTATCTTCCTGGAATATTCAAACCGCTTTCGACCTGAATGAAATCGGCGATCAACCTTTACTGATTGCAACAGGATTGGAGTACCGCCAGGAAAAAGCACGTACGCGACCAGAATACGACTGGAAAAATTCTTATTTTTTTGGTGCGGTAAATACACCGCCATTAGAAGGAGAGAGAAATATCCAGGAATGGTATAACGAATTAGAGTACAGCCCAAAGCTACTTGGCGAAAACACCGCTACAGCATTTGAACTGGCATTTCGTTATTCCAACTACAGCGATTTTGGAGAAAATTTTTCCCCCAGAACTGGAATCAGAATTCAACCGTTCCAACAACTCACAGTCAAATCCAGTTATTCAGAAAGCTTCCAGGCTCCCTCATTTTATGAATTAAGCGATCAAAAATTTATATATTATTCGAACGTATTAGATCCATGTTCATACGAAGACAGTGTGACAAACTATCCCGGCTGCACACAGCAGATCTCCGACTACGCACAATCTGTTTTGATTTCACAGCAGGGAAATATGAATCTGGAACCGGAGCTGGCTCGCAGCAAGACCGTTGGTTTTTTATGGCAGAGCTCACCCAACAACACCTACACAATCGGTGTTGATTACTTTCGCATTAACCAAACAAATGTTATTCATCTACTTAACCCAATATACCTTGTTTTTGAACAGGCAATGGAAGGTGAATCGGATAGGGTAACGCGCAACGCAGAAGGATATCTGGAAAAGGTTGACACCACACTCGTGAATGCAGGAAAACGTGAATTGTCAGGCTATGATTTACAACTCGGCCTGAATTTCACACGCCCGAAGTTCAACACATACATTAATTTTTTTGCGACTTATATTGAACAATACGAGATGGGGTCCACGATCGATCAAAGCCGTGGTGATCTCTCCGGTAGTTTCGTCGATGTTACTCTTGGGGGACACGGTGCATTGCCCAAATGGAAAACCAACACCTCGATAACCGCAGAATTTAATGATAATCGAATTACTTACTCACACCTCTATGTCGATAAGATGAAAGAGGCATCGATAGAGAAAGGTGTTAGGGGAATTGACTCATGGTCGATTCATAATATTCAGTTTCAACACACATTCACTCACCCTCAAGTAACCTTTTCGCTTGGTATCGACAACCTACTCGATACTCCCCCTCCCTATTCAGCAACAGCGTTTACTGACAACTACGATGCTAGAACACACGACTTAAGAGGCCGTTATTTTTATACCCAGTTATCCTGGCAAGTAAACTAAACCACCCATAATTATTGACGATGTTTATTTGCATGTGTAACCCAACGGATTAATGTATGTATTAAAAAAAAGGGAAAGATAAATAATAAAACCACAATCAACACCAACAGAACCAAACTTTAGCATTAACACATTATTAGATATCCATATAAAGTTATTAGCGAGCAACTAAAACTCCCCCATAAAATGGTATTTAAATTCAAAATTGCTATATCCAGGACATAACGAAATACCCAATTTCTCTTACCCGATGAACTTAATTCGTTCTAAAATTACTACGGCTCAAATTTTCTTTTAACTCAATAAATTAGAAAATATTGAGCAATGGATTGGCTCATAATTTGACTTGGGCCAACTGTTTTTATTCGTTTATGTAGATCAAGTCACCGTGTCATATTGTAGTTTGATGTAACGTGTGTTTGTTCTTCAAAATGCATAGAAACGCGCTATTGGAGGGCAAACAATAATAATGAACGTTGCTACGAAGCGATGACCAATTATCAAAAATTCGTTTTCAGCTGTTTTAATTCTTTTGCTATTCAAAGGCGACTTAAAAACCGTCTTGCATAGACCTGTTTTTTTGTTACCCCGTGACCAGTAAAAAATTTACGTAGCAACCCGTTGTGTCACTTACGCACGTAAAATCTAACTCCAATAAGGATAATAATATGATTACGATGCTTTGCAGACGATTAGCCGCGGTGGCCATGCTGGCAGTGATGATTTCGAGTTTGGCTAACTCGGCATTGGCAGCAACAACCGCCGACCACGAAAAACAAATCGTGGGTTACATTACTCAGTGGGATCCGTGGAAAGACGCTAAAGCAGGTTTTCCTGTTCAAGGTGCCGCGAACCACTTAAACGTTGATATGTCAAAATACACCATATTGAACTACTCGTTCTTTGGTGTCGCTGTTGACGGCTCACTTCACTCAGGTGACTACCGCAACAAGAGCATTTATCAAGAGGGTGTGGTACAACAACCTGCTCCTCTATTAATGACAGACGTATATTCTTCCTGGGACTTGTACCTCATCTGGGGTGAGCTAGACCCTGTTTACCAAGAAACACCTGAGAGTATTGCTCAAGGTTTCGTAGTAAGCGGACAAAACTGGACTCACACTGCAACAGGCTTAAGTGGTGTCGCACCAATTCCTGTTAAAAAAGTGGGTGGCAAGCCTGGTATCATCGAGCATGCCCACGCCAATGGCGTGAAAGTTATGGCGTCGATTGGTGGCTGGAGTATGTGTAAACACTTCCCAGAAATGGCTGCAGATCCTGCAAAACGCGCCAAGTTTATGGAAGGTGTTGACCAGTTGATGGCTCTAGGTTTCGATGGTATCGACCTAGACTGGGAATACCCAGGCCCATATTCTGGAATGAATTTCACCGGTACTGAAGCTGACTACGCAAACTTCCTGACTCTTGTTAAGGAAATTCGCACGAAAATTGGTCCAGACAAGTTAATCACCTCCGCTTTCTCAATGAACCCAACCAAATTGGCTGGCTTCAACTGGGCTGAGTTGAACAACTACATGGACTACTACAACATGATGACCTATGACGTTGATGGTGGTTGGTCAGATAATGCAGGCCACAACTCTCCACTATTCAACTACCCTGGATCCGCTTGGGGCTTGAGCTTTGATGACACTGCTCAATGGCTACTTGCTCAAGGTATCCCTGGAGAGAAAATCAACATGGGCTTCGGCTTCTACGGTCGCGGTGTTGTCACAGAAGCTCCAGCAGCGCTTGGTCAGACAACGATCAAGAAATCTGTCACTATCCAGCCTGATGGCCCTGTTACAACAGCTGCTGACTATGACAACTGGCCTTTAGATGTATATGACGGTACGCCAAACTACTTCTTCGTCGAATCGAAGAAAGCAGACGGCTGGACAGAGCATTGGGATGACAGTGCAAAAGTGCCATACCTGACTAAAGACGGCCTTAAAAGCTACTTCGTCAGTTATGACAATGAGCGTTCAATTGGTCTTAAAGCACAATACGTAAACGACTACGGCCTAGGCGGTGGTATTGTTTGGCAAGTTGCTGGCGACTTTGAATGTGTTGGCGGTTACACAATGGCAGGTAAACTACCTGTGTGTGGCGGCGTAAACCCAGTTCTAGCGAACAAAATGAATGAAGTTTTTGCACTTGGTTGTAAAGGCTGCCCAGTTGTTCGTATTACGGCTCCAACCTCAGCTGACAAGCACGCTCCAGGTAGCAACATTACTCTAGCAGTAGCTGCAACCGACTCTGACGGAACTGTTGTAAGCGTAGACTACTATGTAGACGATGCTCTTCTAGGTACTTCTACTACAGGTACTGACTTTGCTTACACTTGGACAAACGTCGCAGAAGGTACTTACAAAGTACACGCTGTGGCAACAGACAATGTAAACAACGCTCAGAAGTCAGCCACAATTACTGTAGCGGTTAACACTGATCACCTTTCTCCTGAAGTAACCATTACAGCCCCAGACGTGAAGATCGTACAAGATCCTCTTGGAACTGTTGCGGTATCTGCCGACGTTACCTACGCTGCAGGAACTGTTACCAGTGTTGAAATGGCTGTAGGAACGCAAGTACTCGCTGTTTCAAATAGTGGCAGCACCTACTCCGCCGTATTCACACCAGCAGACTTCGGTAACTACACATTGACAGTTGTTGCTACCAGCAGCGATGGTTTTGCGAAAACTGCAACAGCAGACTTCGTACTTCTTCAATGTGACGCTCCAGAATGGGATGCAGGTACCACATACGCCGCAGGCGGAACCCAAGTACTTTACCAAGGCGACTTATACCAGAACAGCTACTGGACACAAGGCAATGTTCCAACTGCCGGTGGCCCATGGGTATTCTTGAAGTCTTGTGACGGTTCTGGTTCTTCCAGCAGCTCAAGCAGCTCGTCTTCTTCAAGCTCTAGCTCTTCATCCAGCAGCTCAAGCAGCTCTTCTTCAAGCTCTAGCTCTTCATCTTCTTCAGGTGGTCAAACTTGTAACCCATATGTTGCGGGTTCCAGCTACTCTGTAGGTGATGTTGTTTCTAACGCGGGTGGATACTACAGCTGTAAAGTTGCAGGCTGGTGTTCAAGCGGTAACTCTGCATATGAGCCAGGTGTAGGTTGGGCATGGAACTATGCGTGGGATGCAACTACAGCTCCTGCTGATTGTGGTACAAGCTCATCATCATCAAGCAGCAGTTCAAGCAGTTCGTCTTCAAGCTCTAGCTCTTCATCCAGCAGCTCAAGCAGCTCTTCTTCAAGCAGCAGCTCTAGCTCTTCTGGTGGAACCGGTGACTGTGCAGCTCAAGGCATTGACCCAACTGCGATAAATGCATACCCCAACTGGACTCAAAACGACTGGGCGGGTAATCCAAGCTATGCGGCTGGTGGCGATATGATGTCTAACACTGGTGCGGTATACCGCGCTAACTGGTGGACTCAGGCAGCGCCTGGTAGCGACGGCTCCTGGACATTTGTATGTAATATCTAATTCTCTATTATGAGAATAATAGAAAGGCGGCCAATGGCCGCCTTTTTTTATTCATGGTTATCACTACGAAATTCCCAGAGGCAACAAGTTCCCGCCTCCATTGAACTTAGACTAATTCCACCTAGAGCAGCTGATTATCTTTAGATCTGTAAACACTATACCCGCCGAAGAAGACCGCCCTGCCGTCGTCTATTCGATGTGCATTTCTACGTTTTGATTTTTAATGGATATGGTAGAGTCAAGACATACTCCAAATCTGACAATAATCAAACTGACACGGATAAAAAGGAAATTCACATAATAAAGAACCGGAGCATCCATCACATAACTGTGAGCAAAAGCCATTATTCGTATGATCCTTAACAAATCAGAGCAATATAGAACCATCACCCATCTAAGAGAACTACACATTCACTTCCGCTTGAACCATGAATAATCTATTGGCCTCAGCTTTCTTTCTTCGATACAAATAAAATTCAGTTATCGCCATTGGCAGAAGGAAATACCCCCACAAATAAATGTCGAAAAAGTACTTAAAGTGAGACATCGGAGAAAACAGAAACAGCATTCCCATACGCATTAATATAAGCATGGAAACCGCAGCGGTCTTAGGAAAAAAGCTCCACTGAGAAACGATTAAAAGGGTCAGCAAAAAAGAAAACATTGCATTCCAAACTAACGTTCTACCACTCAAGAAAAAATTAGTCCCCAGATCCAGGGTTTTCTTGATTCGTTCATATACTTTATATTGAAAAGAAATCAGTGCTGGATGAGTGGGAACACTATCAAACACAGCCAAACGATACTTATCGTCTTCAAAAGCATGCCACCCCCAACGTCGAGAATTTGAAAAGTGATATGCAGGTAAGACATTCACATCCCCGGTAATAGACATTAATGAATCGTAAAAAACTCTAGCTCGATTTTTTATAAAAATATGTGGATTCATTATAACAAGCTTTATTGCAACATCTTTTAATCGTTCAATATCCCGTTCCGAATACACGCCATATTTTAAATGACGCCCACTCCAAAATGCTTCAAGATATTTATAATGCTTAGCCAAATCGTCATACCAAATAACAGCATCAATTGCCCTTCTATCTTCTTCGTAATTATCGCTTTGGTGATGCTGGCTAATTATTTCGCCCAAAGGCTCTATCAAGAGGGTTAAGATATAGTTCTTATCTTCATGAGCATTTAAAAGATGCTTAAGCGGAGCACCTTGAGCATAAAAAACAACCAAGCTGGAAATAAACATAAGACCAACAAAAGGAACTCGAGGGCGAACAAACAACATTAACCAAACAGGCACAACCGCAATCAGATAAATACCTTCTGACCGAAAGCCAACCAATAGAGCAATGCTCACACCAATATAAATTGCGTAACGTATCGGTAAATGCTGTTTCCTAATTGACCAGAAGAACAACAATACGAATAGAAAAACGCTCGCTATCGAGTAAATAACATCCCTGACGAAAAATGAAGGGTATATTAGAACTGGAATAGAAGTGAGCGTCACAACAAAAAAAGCAATTAAAACGAATTTACTTAAACCTAACTCAAGCAAATTAAAAAACAGATAAGAAATAAGCAGAGACATCAACACGGTCTGCAACGCAGTTAAAGCCGCAGGCGTATCAGTTATTATAGTTAGACACAGGATAAAAAAACTATATACATGAGAGTGCCAGGTATTAAAATCCAGATATTTTACTTGTGCCCAAGTTGCCATCGAGTCTGTCTGCATAATAGATGGCCAGGCGGACAGAGAAAAAATAGAGATAATCGATAACGAACATATAAACATGCCCCAAAATGGCCAATACCGTCTGGAAAACATCCTTCGCCGTCTAAACAATAAAAATAACTCGACCATTAAAAACGATAAAATCAACGAAACCATAAATATCGCAAAATCGACTACTTTATGATCTCTTTTATTATTGGTAAATACCTCATTATCAAACTCAATACGACCAAGATCTATATCCACCTTTGGCTTAAGATAGATAAGCTTCCCATTCACACGCAAGTTTGCGGTCATTAAAGTAAAATCATTGGGAATTTGATCAAACTGAAAGGCAACAGAGTTAATTTTGGAAATTGGCAGATCAAACTTCTGCAAATACGGTATTGATTGGTGCTCCCCTATTGGCAACTTGAAGCTGTACGCACCTTGATGCGAGTATAGATCCACCCCGGCATAATACTTATCATCGATATAGACTTCACTAAAAGCAGAATACACCGGCTCAGAAAAATATATATGCCCTTTACGGACATGCCCTTGATAAGATATTTTCCTATTCGGTAGTAAGCTTAAGTATCCATCTTTGTATTTTACTGAACCCGGTTTATCAAACTGAACCAAAGAAATATTATTATCGTTTATATTGATACTTTGGATTGTAACCAAGTTAGTTTGTGCGCGTTTATTCGAGATACCCGTATTAATTATTTCAATTTTATGCCTTTCTTGTGATAAATCTTTCAGGTTTGATACAAATACGGAGCTTTCCAACATTCCCCGCGGCGTATCAATCTTCATCTTCCCATAAAATGGCTCAGATGTTTTTAAATACAACTCCAGCTGAGAACTCCAATGCGCCGAAGATGAAAGATTTAAATAAAGGTACGATATAAAGAAAAGAAAACACCACAAAGCCAAAATATATAAGGCATGCTGCTTTCTGCTACACAGATCTGAAAAAAAATTAACAAAGAGCAGAACAGCTCGACATCCGTTTCGAATCATATACTCGACCACCAAAGGGCTTGGGTTTAACTTATTATTATTGTTTCGAGTATTGTACAAATACGTCTATCGAATAGAAATATCCCCGTTAAATATTGTCACCCAAGACATTATTTAACTTTCGACAATGTGAACCAAATATCTATTAGAAAAAACTAAAGAAAGGCACCTAACAAAAGGTGCCTAATATAGGGAATGAATTGTATCGAACCAATTAAAAACTGTACTGAAGATCAAAATAAATCACTGAGCTTTTGTCATCCTCACTCGAAGCACCACGGCTATCACCACCACCGCCCTCACTACCACTAATTACCTGCCCTTTCGAGCTAGTCTCCGATAGCACGGGAAACCCAAATAGCATGTTACCGCGGATTTTACCTTTGTGATTAAACTTAAAACCTAAGCCAAGGTTTGCCAACTGAGTTTCGGTTTTCTCACTACCTTGAGAAACAATCGGATGCGTAATACCATAACTCGCGTCAATAAACAGCAATGGCTGAATAGTTTTTTCGACAAATTTCCCCATAAACGAGGGGCCATTAAACAACCAATCCGCGCCCAAATAAATCGCATCATCATTAAAGCTTTTATTTACTTCAAAACCACGCGCCTTGGTTGGGCCGGCCAAACCAAACTGATTAATGGATGACATAGAAACGCCAGAATACTGCCCGGAGCTTCGAATTACTACACGGGTATCTTTATCACTAAACGGGGAGTTTACAAATGTTAGCAACGAATAGTCGTAACCCACAATTGTTGCACTGGTGTCCCGCCCGTTTTCACCTTCATTACTTGAAACCTCCAAGGAGTTATCCAACGAGCTTTGCGTAAGGTAAACACTACCAACATGAAGGAAGCGACGCCTCTCGTTCAAAAAGTCGAAGTTGTACCGCAAGGATATATTACTTACCTGGTCATCCACGATAGGAGAACCGCTCGATTCCAGTTGAGATGAAATCTTTGAGTACTCCAGATTGAACGAGGTATTCTTGATACGACTTCTCGTACGAATCAAACGAAATGAAGCGTTACTTGTCTGAGAACTCCCTTCAATATCCAACGCAAATGACGATGTTGGCGATGAGCCAGAATCATCGTTAATTAAAGAATCCTGATCAATAATAAAGTCATTCGTTGAAGTGCTGACAGAGAATTCTAATTTAGGATGAAAAAATTTCGTGGTATAACGAATCGAACCAAAAGTCGTTGAAGTCTGGTCTATTGCGGTTAGAACTTCAAGATGCAAACTATCACCACCTAAAAGGCTATTCACCAATAAATCCGCGTATATTCGATTTTCACCTGCGCTCTCAGAACCATGATTATCCACACGCACGTTGGCATCAAACCACCGCTCATCAAGTGTATTTACTGTTAGCTTGGTGTCCCCGACCTGAGAGCCAGGTTGAAAGTAGCCCTGCCCGGTAAATCCAGGTAAATCGTTTACCAAATAGAGTTTTTCTTCGATTTTCTTTGCGGTAACTGGTTTTCCCATTAAGTCTTTAAAAACTTTCTGGATGGTTTTCTTCTTGTATTTTTTATTGTTAACAACATCCACTTCACCTAATTCGCCCAACAGTACAGTAAGAGTCACAACACCGTCTCTCACTCGCTGTTTGGGAATGTAGGCTTTGGCCAGAATGAAACCTCTCTCTCGATAGTAACGGGTAATCGTATCCGCCACTGTTTCGATCATGCCAAGGGTGACTCCCCGCTTTCTACGTTGATCCCGAATCAAAAAAACCAAACGCTGAACATCAACCGGACCAACATGCTCCCCTTCGGTTTCCTTTTCAATATCGCTGATCATGTCGGAAACTTCGCCAAGCTCATCAAGCGTATAACCTGAATCCAACATTTCCCCTTCGGCCATTAAATCAAACCGAAGCTCCTCTACCTGCTGAATTAAAGCTTCACGAGTAATACCCAATTCAGGAAACTCCACGATGCCCTGAATTCTAAACTCAGAAACATTTAACCGAGGCCCAGCTTCCGGATCAGGATCCCGCTCGCGTACAGAAGGAATATCCAGATCCTTTAACATTGATTCCCGTTCATATTCCGGTACTTCACTGGTATCCGGCATTTCCAAAAATCCAGCCTGAACAACAGGCCCAAGAAGAAAAAGCGCTGCCAGTGCACTAACTTGTGACTTTGTAATTTTAAACATTCAGTTAAATCTAATTGAATTAAATTCAAAAGGCGCTCGTTGCAAGCGCCTCCCCCAATTTATCTACTTGTTATAGTTCTGTGCCATCATCCAATTCGTCATCAAACAATTGATCCCTCGGCATCTTGATAGAAACATCATCATAAAAATAGTTACGCACGTTGGTAAACACGGCGGGATCAACCTCTTCAAGGGTTTCTACTTCAACAAGTTGATCAGCAGCGGTATTCAGAATATCGCTTAAGCTTCGCTGAGCAGGAGAAAAGTCTTCCCAATCCGCAGGAGGTACACTAAAACTCCAACGATAAACGTTACTCAAGCGCGAGCGGATTTCCAGATAATCTTTCACATAGAGCCACATGATACGACCGAGTTGTCCAAACTCTCCCAATGGAGCGTTGAATACAGCAGTTTTAGCAATGACTTCAGGATTTGCCCAACCGGCAGAACCAAAGAAGCGAATACTTCCCGTTGTGGTCAGAAGTACATCGCCAATTTCGTAGTTAGCGTTAATTGTCCCCTGCCCTAATCGTGCATCTAGTGAGGCAGGATCATCACCTGCGTATGCCCCCGTTAAATACGGCACATTAGTTGAGCTTCCAATAACAATGTCGCCGTCAGAAACTGACAATTGAATGTTGCCGTTATTGTGAATACGCTCGACATGAATCTCCTTGTCATTAGTTAACGACACTGCGCCTGTATTATTCACTGCAGATAACGTACCCACACTCAAATCTAAGCCACCGGCAGTATTACCAATACCGGATTCAGCAGTCATCTGAACATAGTCAGCAGAAAGCGCCACCACACCGGTGGTACCACTAATACCGCCCCCGGATCGTAATACGATATTTGCAGCATCCGGTATAGTAATCGAGCTGGCAGATTGCCCGGAAACTAATGAGTAAAGATTAATACTTCCATCTGCTTCATAGGTAATGCTTCCTGCCATGGCTGTGGTTGTAGCTCCCGTTGCCATGTTAATACCCGCAGCGGAATCCACATAAATATCTCCTCGGGTAGATACCAGATTCGCATTCTGTGTAAAGCCACCGGCACCAGCAGTAAAGTTAGCATCGTTCTCAACCACAACATCTTCGCTTAATCGAATTCCCTGATTCGCATTAATAATCAATGAATCCGCAACCGTTAATGCCTGACCTAAACTTACGTCTCCAGTATTTGACGTAATCGTAATATTGCCGGCAGAATCTAATGTCTGGGTAGTAATGTCGTTTTCAACCAGAATGTCGATTGAACCATTTGTTGTACGGGAGAAAATATCAGGCCCGGTTAACGATTCATACTGATTGGCATTAATGACCAAGGCATTGGTGATGGAGTCCGAACCAGTAGCCAACAAGCCACCATCCTGAACAAAGCGACCAGAAGCATTAATATTAATCGTGCTTGCAGAAATACCGTTTCCAGCAACACCATTCGCAACCGTCATATCTTCCGTCACAATATTCACACCACCAGAAGCAACAACACCGCTGGTCTGAAGTACTCCGGCCAAATTATTAATCGATAAATCGCCAACAACTGCTTCAACAATATTTAATCCATTTCCATCATGCAAAGTGACTTGGCTTGCTCCCAAACCACCGCTGCCATTGGAAATTCGGAACTCACCCATAAAGTCGTTGCTGTTGTTTGTCAGTTCAATTCTCTGACCTACTGCACCGTTGAGAGCGGTGAACTGAGCATTCTCAAATACCCGGATTGCACCTCCTGATGTACTCGTCAAAATATCACCGGAAGAACGCACACTTAACTCACGAGCAGAAATCGAATTTAAAATCGTTGAGCTTGAATTTACAAGATTAATACTTCCTAGCGCAGGGTTAAGACCAGCGCCTCCAGCCACAAGGTTTATATCACCATCAAAGCGGTTACCACTACCGGTTAAGTTGATGTTTCCTCCAGCTTCCAAAGTTAACGTTCCTGTAGAGGTAAGGTTCTGACCGGATTGAATATTTCCTACCGCCTCTAAATCAAATATATCTCTGGAATTTAATCCACTAATCTCAATATCGTTTTGCTCAGCAAGATAAATTGCAGAACCGGCGTTAGTCACATTCAAACGATCAACATCTATGACCAAGCGACTCGTGTCAGAACCAATAGCACCAGTTTGATCAAGTACTAACTCTCCCGCATTAATTCGTGCATTACTGTTAGTAACAGAAATGGACGCACCTTTGATTGTCAGTTGGGAATCAATGTTAATCACACCATCTAATGCAACTTCATCGTTCGCTCCAGCACTGATACGGACGCTATCTTTATTGGCGAAATTAACAGTGGAATAAGTAATATTATTGGAATTCAAGACAAACTGATTATCACGTAATGTTAGAAGGTCACCACTTCCGGTTGTTTGGATATTCAACAAAGTCGAATCCACGTTTTCGTTTACCGTATTTACATTGGTAAAAACAATCGAAGACTGCGCCGCATTATCGGCTTGATATAAAAGTCTCTCACTCCCCTGTGCCGTCAAAGAATAGTCAACACTGTTGTAACTGACCGTACTGCCAGTTGGTATCACTAATGCAGTATTTAGCGTATTGATGTCACTCCCACCATCAAAAGTGATAACCGCTGCGGTGCCCCCCAGGATAGTTGCATTGACAATATCATTCCCGATTTCACCATAGATCACACCACCAACACTGCTACCATTTGAAATATTAAAAATATCGTTCCCGTTTCGACCATATATATTGCCTGTGACATCACCACCAGCCAAATTAAACGTATCTTGAGCGCTTCCACCCACTAGGTGATTAAAACCTTCAAAGAATACACTACCGTTAATTGAACCCGAGTTTTCCCCGGAAAGAATATCCCAGATATTTACTGAGTCTGTTGCAGTCAATGTACTATTGGTGTTGTTACCTAACAATAATTCAATATCACGAACGTTATTCAAACCACCACCAAGAACGATATTCACTACCGATTGCTGGCTTAGATCCAAAATATCCTGCCCATCAACAGTTTGGCTACCGCCATCCAGATAGCCAGTTAAACTACCAGCATCAGTAAAGCCAAAGCGATCATTATTATCACCACCTTCCAGGTTTGCAAAACCAGAGAAAGCCATACCATTTAAGGAACCTGCATTAGCTGAATCAATTATCCAGCTATTGACAATGTCATCTGCGCGCAAGGTATTGGTAACAGTGTTAGCACTGTTCGCATCAATGTTTTCCAGACGATTGATATTTAAAGTACCGTCAATGGAATTTCCAACCACAATATAACTATCTGTTGTGAAGGCAGTAATATCCAGTGAGTCATTCCCCTCTCCACCGTCAATCATGCCAGGAATATTTCCCGTTGCGGTAATAGTGAACTGATCATCACCCGTCCCACCGGTTAACGATGAAAATCCAGAGAAAGCAATCGATGATTCCGGTGTCGCCCCGACGGTGGGAGCAAGCGTCCCTGACCGATCACCATCAATCTTCCAGGTGTTATTACTATTATCCGCAACAAGCGTATTTTCATTACCAAGGTTGGCTTGAATTGTTTCTACGCCGTTAACATTAAGATTACTGGATACGTTTGTACCAAGTTCAACAACCAGATTTCTACCAGACGCGATACCGGATATATCCAAATGGTCCAGAGAACCCAAACCACCATCCATTAATCCCGAAATTGAATCATTACCATCCAACTCAAACCGATCAACGTTGGTACCACCAATAAGATTTTGAATATTTTCGAAATCAATAACACTGTTCAGTGTACCGGCATCTGTGCCATTAATAACCCAGGTGTTCTCTATATTGTCAGCCACCAAACGATTACTTAAACCGGAGGCATTACCCAATACAATTTCGGAAACGTTGGAAGCATTTATCTGGTCAAACACTTCAGCGCCCAAGTTGACAGTTAGACTAATCGTGGAGCCGGCAGAAAGAATTCTATTGGTTCCCGTTCCACCATCCAAACCACCGGTTAATCGACCTACACCAACAAATCGGAATGTGTCATTACCGGAACCAGATTGAATTTGGTTAAAATTAATAAATGACATTTCTGGTGCGCCACCGCTACCATTATCATAGGTACCATCGTTGATGCCGTCAGACAAAGCATTACCTGTGTCTTGCTGAATGGTCCAGGTTGAATCACCACTGGCAACATTCAATACGGCGTTATAACCCGTTGCAGAAGAACCATCATTATTACCAATTAAGCCCTCCAGCCCACTGATTGAAGTACCATTTGCACCTAAATCAATCACATCGCCCACAGTAAACTCGATATTACGCTCCACAATGGAAAGATCCAAACGATCGGTACCTAAACCACCGGTAATTGCTCCGGTGATATGCCCTGTGGTTTCAAACCTAAAGTTGTCGTCGCCTGAGCCACCATCCAGATAGCCAAAGTTCTCAAATACAATGGTATTTTCTTCAGTAACGTTCGCATCCGGTTCAATACGGCCATCATTTTCTGAAGTGATGATCCAATTGTAATTACCTGTGCGATTACTGATTAATCGGTTTGCATCTTCAGTCACACCGGTTGCCAGGGCAGCAGTATCTGCCGCTGTAATGGATTCAATGTTGACGACATGCAAATTTTCTGACGTTGTATCCGAACCCAATTCAACAACAATACCTTGATTCTTCGCGGAAAGATTCAGAGAGTCAGAATTCGGCGTACCCGCGTTGGCATTGGTACCACCATTTATGAGGCCTGTTACATCACCATTAACACCAAATATAAACGAATCATTGACCAGGTCTGACCCGATTAAATTAGACATGCCAGAAAATGCAATACCATTCAGGTCTCCAGCGTTTTCATTCACTACATTCCAGGTATTCGGCCCACTGCCACCTGCGTAGAGTGAGTTGGTTCGAGTAGCATTACCGCGAATAGTGGAAACATTCACGATATTAATTTCGATATTTTGCGTGATATTAGGATCAAGAGATACATCAATATCTTGCGTAGCCGCAGTGAAATCCAGAGTATTAGCTCCGGTAATTCCACCATCAATCAAACCGGAAATACGGCCAAGTCCGTTAATAGTGAATATATCTACTGCAGTCGAACCAATAAGGTTGCCAAAATTGGTAAATAACACACCACTTAATGAACCACTATTCAAATCAGAAATAGTCCATGACGTGTGAGCAGTACTACCAATAAGCGTATTATTGGTATTCACATTCCCCATCAAAGAATCGATATTGGTAATGTTAAATGTCGAGGCAACACTCGGATCAAACGAAATAATTGTGTCACCATTTAACGACGATATATCCAAAGTATCAAAACCGGCTGAACCACCATCTATTTTTCCAGTAATTGCATCATCGCCATTCAATGCAAAGTAATCATCGGTACCGGCACCAGTCAGGTTAGCGAAATGGCTAAAGGTCATACCATTTAATGTACCGGAGTTAGTGCCATTGATAATCCAGTTATTATTCTGACTTCCTTCAGCAATTAATGTATTGACAAAATTCTGACTGGCTTGTATTTGACTCATATTGGTCGCCACCACATCAACTGTTGCAGCGAGCGCACTATCCAAAGAGAGTTGAATATCTTGGGTAATATTTTGCAGGTTTAAAACATCCACGCCTGTTCCAGCACCACCATCATAATTAGCATTCACCGCTAACAAGTCGTAGATATTAAATGTATCTGAAGCTTCGCCACCACGAATAAAATCGACACCAGTAAAGGTTAAACTGTCACCGTTCCCATCGAGAGTATTGGTTGGCAAACCATTTACAGGACGTGCGATATTCCAGACATATGATGTATCGGCAGAACCACTGAACAACGTAGTATCAACATTAGCAACACTACTTCCAGTAAGCTGTTCAACATTAGTTAAATCAATAATGCCTTCACGATCAAGCAAAACCTCAACATCCTGACCTCTTAGGCTAATAGGGAAACCATCTGTCACCCTTCTCAAGTCAGTTTGGTTCAAACCAAATGAAAGGTTATTTATTGCTAAATCAGCAGTAACCGTGTTGATACCCAGTCCACCATTGATTGCACCAGCTGAAATCGGGTTAGCCAAATCTCCATTCGTTAACCGACCATCTGCCAGGAATACGAAGGCATCTCGACCACTGCCACCTTCAAACTGATTCACGTCGGTAAAAGTAAACGTAAAGCCAGCCTGATCACCGGAATTCACAATAAACGAACCAGAGTTTTCGCCATCAATCGTCCAAGTGTTATCAATATTGAACTCAGCGGTATCGGATGTAATACGAAGAAGTGTGTCATTGTTACCCAAAACGCTTTGAACACGGTCTGTTATATCAACAATCACAAAACCAGTTGCATCACTGAAATCCAGAGCAATTAAACCAGAACCTCTTCGCCACTCACCGGTGATATTACCTTCCGTCTCTAGATTAGACTCTTCACCGGAAGATCTTGCCCCATCAAAACTACCGAAGTTAGTAAAGCGAGTAATCTCATTTGTGACAGGGTTTTTGTCTGCAATGTTATCCAGTGTTTGCACAAAACCATTATTAGGGGCATTTGTAATACGCCACTCAACCGCTCCCGAATGGGCTATCGCCAGCCAATTATTTGCTTCTTCCGCTCCAGTACCTGCTGCGGCGTCAATTACTTCAAAGTTTGTCACATTGACGTTAGGTAGTGAGCTGGTTCCTGACACCAAAGATCCGCTAAAAATAGGCTCCCCAATCTCAACCACAACGCCATTAGTAAAGACTTCGACATTCAACGTATCGCGAACTTCACTGCTTCCAGTCGCACTGGATTCACCACCATCCAGTAAACCCGAAATTGAGGCATTAATGTCAGTAAAGGTAAAGGTATCCCTGCCAGAACCGGCAGTAATATTTTCTATTTCTGTAAATCCAATGCTAATACCACTTGCAGTACCACTATTGGTACCAGAAATGGTATAGCTGTTATTGTTATTGTCGCCAATAAGTGTGTCATCCCCTGCTCCACCAATTAATTGGCCACCGACAGAACCTGCTGTGGTAAACGTAAAACGATCATCACCAGCCTGCCCTTCAATATTTCTGGACACATTCGTTGCAATAGTGAAGTTATCCGTACCACCACTACCCAAATAATTTTCAAAATTGCTAAACGTTATTTCACCACCTGTCGATGAAGTGACGGTTTCGCTTCCGCCATTTAATTCCCAGGTTGCATTTTCGGTATAGCCTAAATCGAGCGAGTCAAAAGCATTTTGAGAACCCGCATCAATAGTTAAATTCAGGTTTGAATCATTAATTGTGAAACGATCGTCACCATTGCGACTGGAAAATTCTGTCACTTCCACAGCACCGCCAGAAGGTACGTTAATGGTCACCGTGTCTGCCGCATTGGAACTGGTAATGCTCTCAATGCTGTTAAAGGTCAGCGTATTGCCGTTTGCTACTGCAGTTTCGTTATCACCATCCAACACCCATGTGGTTGCCTGAGTATGGTTAACAGTCAAGGTATCGGTTTCACCTGCGCCTGCATCAATTTCAAGTGCTAACGCAGCATCCACATTAAAGTCATCACTGCCAGCGCGACCGCGAATAATATCTACCGAACCACCACTGATTGTTACGGTGTCTTTTTGCACAGACGCATCAATTGCATCAATACCGGTAAAACTGACCACACCCGTGCCCACATCGGCTGTAGCAGTTTCATAGCCTGAACCGTTAATTAACCAGGTGGTGTTATCGGCGTAAGCAATTTCCAGGCGGTCACTATCAACACCGGTTCCCGCATCAATGCTCAGAGTTTGATTGGCAGAACGAATAATAAATTCATCATCACCATTACCACTGGTAATACCAGTAACACCGCCGCCATTAATATCGAACACATCTTTTTGTGCAGTACCTTCGGCATTCTCAATACCAGCAAAGGTAATCACACCGTTCGAGGTTGCTGAAGTTGCAGTTTGTAATGCGTTGGTGATGCTCCAGTTCGATGCTTCGGAATAACCGAGTATTAATGTATCAACATTATTTTGGCTGCCCGCATTTAAAGTAATACTTAAACCCGCATCATTGACAGTGAAACTATCGTCGCCATTTCGGCTGGAGAAGGTGGTGACTTCAACACCACTTCCTGATGGCGCATTGAAGGTTACGGTATCTGCTGCATTGGAACTGGTAATCGTCTCAATGCTGTTAAAGGTCAGCGTATTGCCGTTTGCTACTGCAGTTTCGTTACCACCATCCAACACCCATGTGGTTGCCTGAGTATGGTTAACGGTCAAGGTATCGGTTTCACCTGCGCCTGCATCAATTTCAAGCACTAACGCAGCATCCACATTAAAGTCATCACTGCCAGTGCGACCGCGAATAATATCTACCGTACCACCACTGATTGTGACCGTGTCTTTTTGTTCAGACGCATCAATTGCATCAATACCGGTAAAACTAACCACGCCCGTGCCCACATCGGCGGTAGCAGTTTCATAGCCTGAACCGTTAATTAACCAGGTGGTGTTATCGGCGTAAGCAATTTCCAGGCGGTCACTATCAACACCGGTTCCCGCATCAATGCTCAGAGTTTGATTGGCAGAACGAATAATAAATTCATCATCACCATTACCACTGGTAATACCAGTAACACCGCCGCCATTAATATCGAACACATCTTTTTGTGCAGTACCTTCGGCATTCTCAATACCAGCAAAGGTAATCACACCGTTCGAGGTTGCTGAAGTTGCAGTTTGTAATGCGTTGGTGATGCTCCAGTTCGATGCTTCGGAATAACCGAGTATTAATGTATCAACATTATTTTGGCTGCCCGCATTTAAAGTAATACTTAAACCCGCATCATTAACAGTGAAACTATCGTCGCCATTTCGGCTGGAGAAGGTGGTGACTTCAACACCACTTCCTGATGGCGCATTGAAGGTTACGGTATCTGCTGCATTGGAACTGGTAATCGTCTCAATGCTGTTAAAGGTCAGTGTATTGCCGCTCGCGACTGCCGTTTCATCACCACCGTCTAATACCCATGTGGTTGCCTGAGTATGATTAATGGTTAAGGTATCGGTTTCACCTGCACCAGCATCAATTTCAAGCACTAACGCAGCATCCACATTAAAGTCATCACTGCCAGCGCGACCGCGAATAATATCCACCGAACCACCACTGATTGTGACGGTGTCTTTTTGCACAGACGCATCAATTGCATCAATACCGGTAAAACTGACCACGCCCGTGCCCACATCGGCTGTAGCAGTTTCATAGCCTGAACCGTTAATTAACCAGGTGGTGTTATCGGCATAAGCGATTTCCAGGCGGTCACTATCAACACCGGTTCCCGCATCAATACTCAGAGTTTGATTAGCAGAGCGAATAAAAAATTCATCATCACCGTTACCACTGGTAATACCCGTCACACCGCCGCCATTAATATCGAACACATCTTTTTGTGCAGTACCTTCGGCATTCTCAATACCAGCAAAGGTAATCACACCATTCGAGGTTGCTGAGGTTGCAGTTTGTAATGCGTCGGTGATGCTCCAGTTCGATGCCTCTGAATAACCAAGCGTTAAAATATCGCCTATCGTCGCGGCTCCGCCATCAATTGATAGACTTAAAGCTGCATTATTCACATTAAAGGTATCGTTCCCACCTTCACCGCGAATAACACCTGTGATATTCGCATTAATGGCAAAGGTATCCAAACCAGCACCACCAATAAGGTTTTCAATACCAATAAAGCTGCCACCAATGGGTGTCACTGTACCTGAATTATTCCCAGAAACCGTCCAGTCGATAAGAGCGGATGCCGTACTGTTAACGTACAAGAAATCATTATTATTATCCGCTTGCCCTGCAAGGGTTCCGCGAATGTCACCTGTAATTGATCCTGAGGCACTTAACGTAAAGATGTCCTGATCGACATTACCAAACAAGTTTGACATACCCGAAAAAGCAATATGCTGGGCAACATCGCCCGACAAGCCAACTGTGCCAGTATTTGCATTGGTGACTTGCCAATCATTGATTTGATTGAGTCCGGTTAGAGAATCTGAACCGGAACCATGTATATTTTGAATATTTAAATATGTACTGGTTCGACCATTTGCAGTTAATGAGCCACCAAAAGCTGATGTCAACTGCCAGCCACCATTTGCATGCAGATTAGTCAGGGAGTTATTTGCTGTATCCGTACCACCATTCAAAACACCACTGTATGCACCAGTTGAAGTAATAGTGAAATTATCTATGGCGCTGTTACCACCAATTAAATTGGTAAAGTTAATAAAACGTATAGATGTACCACCATTTTCTAACTCACCATCATTTAATCCATCAACACCACCGACACCATCAAAATCATAAATTCGCCAAGTATTGGTTCCAGAATTCAAACCCGTTAAGGAGCTGGTTGAACCACCAATTATTTGTTCTGCATTGGTAACACCATTAATGGTTGTGGTACCCAACACCGCGCTATAGTTAGGAATTCCCGAAATATCAACGGTATCAGTATTGCCACCTGCATCCACAGAGGTGCCAAAATTACCCGCAGTGACAAAAACGAAAGTATCTTGCCCCGAGCCACCATTAACTATTTCGATTTCACTAAATAGCGTATTTGTATTTAATACGCCGGTAGAAGTGGATGGATTCAATTCCCAATTGTTTGTGCCGTCCGTTACTGTCAGCGTATCAGAGCCGGTTCCAGCACCGCCCTGAATGGAGCCGATATAAGAAGCCCCTGCCCCCAGAGTAAATAGATCGTCGGCAGTACCGCCTTGTAAAATATCAATATTGGTAAAGTTGCCAACATAGGTGACGCCACTGGCTGAAAGCGTGTTCGACCCACCATTGGTAATCGACCAGGTTGTTGCCGTGTCACGACCATAAATGGTGTCTGTACCACCCGTACCGCCACTTATTGTTCCTTGAATAATGCCAGTGTTTTCTAAATTAAAATCATCATTATTTGAACCACCGGTGATATTTCTAAAGCCACCAAACTCTGTGGTAACTCCATTAGATAAAACACTGCCTGAGTTAGTGCCATCTATTGTCCAAACATTAACTACGTCAGCACCTGTTAGAACAGAATCAACGTGCCCATTGCCTTCAATGCGTTCAATATTCATAGCGGATATTCCGGCTGGATCAGTGCCCAAAGTAATATCCAAGGCATCACCAATACCCGACAAATCCAGAATATCGACAATACCCGTACCGTTTAAACCATCCACTTGAACAGTAACGGATGTACTTGTAATGGCAAATGTATCTACCTGATCAGCATATCCAACTAAGCGTTCAATTGAACTGAATTGCGTTGTTGCGGTTCCGTAAACAAACTCTCCTGTATTACCCGCATTTACAGTCCACGTGGTCGCAAAGTCTCGCTGCATTTGAATAACATCTGTACCGGTATTTCCACCACTTATTGAGCCAGTAATTTCACCTAACGCACCGGTAATATTAAAGGTATCGTTACCAGAACCACCGGTTAAACTACCAAAACCAGAAAATGTTATTGGATCAGGAAATGCTGTACTGCCAACAATATTGATAGTCCCACTATTAACTCCGGACACATCCCAAGTTGCGCTAGTTCCTGCTTCCCGAACCAACGCAGTTCCTACGTTATTGTTACCAGTTATAATTTCAAATTCTTGTAGCGCGTTACTAAAGCCCGCTCCCAAAACAATATCAAAAGCCCCACTTCTTCCAGAGTAGTCCGCGGTATCATTCCCACCGCCGCCAAACAACACCCCAGCGAAGTCGGAAGTAATTGTAAAGGTGTCATTACCTGAACCAGACTTCGCCTCTTCGATTTCACTAAAGACAACAGTTCCCGTTCCGTTAGTTACTTCCTCCGGTTCACCATTTATTGTCCACCCCAAAACATTTGTTAAGGTTTCAAAGGAAAGAATATCTCCTGATGCGTCTGAGCCACCGACAATCGTTGCGCCGATATTTTCTGCAAGAATATTGAAATCATCCTGGCCAAGACCACCATCCAAACTTCCTGTTTGATTCGCAGAAATATTAAAGTCATCCGCTCCATCACCACCGGCCACACCACCAGAAACATCGCCGCCCAAACTGAAAATATCGTTACCACCACGACCTTCGATAGAGCCACTAAACGCCGCGGTTACATTGAACCTATCAACACCGGAGTCACTGCCTTGGAGAGTATTTCCTGAAATAAAGGTAATGGTACCTGAACCATTAGTAACAGTTTCACTTCCATCTGCGCCATCGATTGTCCATGTTGTTGCGGTATTGTGGCCAATCGCAACCGTATCGGTACCTGACCCACCATCTAATATTTGAGAAAAGTTTGCTGCATTGATATTGAAAATATCTGAGCCCGCACCACCGAGTAAATCACCCAGAACCTGCGCTGTCAGGTTGAAAATATCGTTGGCACCACGGCCGGTAATATTGCCAGAATAAGTATTGGAGATATTGAAGGTATCAACACCGGTATTACTGCCCTCAAGGTTTTCAATCGCCCCATCAAAGGTAATTGTGCCTGTACCATGCACGACTTGTTGTGTGCTTGAATTAATTGTCCAGGTAGGAGCCCCGCCATGGGTAATGGTTAACGTGTCGTTTTCTGTACCACCATCGACAGAACCACTGACACCCGCATCAGCAATATTAAACTGGTCATCTCCAGCACCACCTTGAGCGGTAATTGTTGCACCGGCCACACCTAGATTAAAGGTATCGTTGCCACCGCGGCCTTGAAAGGTAGTAATACCGGATAAAACAGAAGTAACGTTGAAGGTGTCTTGACCCGTATCTGAGCCTAAGGCGACTTCCACACCTGCAAATGAAATCGTGCCAGGGGTCGCACTTTGGTCTGTAACGGTTTCATTGCCATCCAAACCGTCGAACGTCCAGGTGGCATTATCGCTATATACGAGAGTCAGCCTATCAGATTCCGTTCCACCAACGACATTGGCTGTAACACCTGCGACATTGACATTAAAGACATCGTCATTAGCGCCACCATCTAAACTGCCTGACGTTGTAGTATTAATCTCGAAAATATCTGCACCCGCGTCACCACTAATGGTACCGGAAACATTTCCGCCAATATTAAACGTATCAGCATCGGCGCCGCCCGAAATAACGCTGGAAGCGTCACTGGTAATTGTAAAAATATCGGCCCCGGCATTGCCACTCAGGCTCAGACTGGCAGCACCCGTAATATCAAAGTGGTCAATACCTGCTCCACCTTGAGCTGATTCAATTTCCGTAAAGGTAACGTCCGCCACAGCATAGTTAGCAGAGCCTAAGTCTATTTGACCACCTTCACCACCGGTTAAATTCCACGAGGTTTCCGAGTTGTGACCATAAACAATATCGGTACTGGCATCTGAACCGCCGTCTATTGTTGCAGTAATATTATTGGCCAGCAGATAAAATTCATCGGCGCCATCACCACCTTGTAGAGCAGAAGAAACTATCGCACTGATATTAAAGTCATCATCACCGGCATTACCCAGAATTTGCCCGGAAAAACCGGTATTAATATTGAAAATATCCGCTAAGTTTCCGCCGGATAAAACATCCATTCCAGAAAACTCTACGGTTATTGTAGGAGCAGCGGTTAACGCCAAGGTTGAAGTTGTATCAATCGTCCAAGTACTTGCTTCATCCAATCCATTTAAAATATTGGATGGCGCTCGACCAATATATTTATCAAATCCAGTAAAGCTGGAAACGTAAGATGAAGGCGTTGCAGCTTGATCCGTTAACTCACCTGAATTTAGTGATACTAAAACCCAATTGGTATTTGTCCCAGCTCGCCCTTGCAGAGTATCTGAGCCTAAACCACCTCTTAGTTCCGCACCAACGCCTACAGAACCAGCATCAGCAATACTAAATGTATCATCGCCAGCGCCGCCATCGGCAGTGAGTGTAATCGCACCTTCAACAAAGAAATAATCTGAGCTTGTTCCACCAACAACCGATTCCACATCAGAAAAGGTGATATCTGCTACAGCATAATTCGCTGAACCTAAATCTATTTGTCCACTTTCACCACCTGATAAATTCCAAGCAGTTGTTGCGTTATTCCCATTAATAACATCAATACTGGTATCAGTGCCTTCTTCACCACCAACTACCGTAGTTGTAATATTATTCGCTTGAATATTAAAAGTATCTGCGCCTTCACCGCCAAAAATATTGGCGATGGAATCTGCGATATTAAAAATATCCTCAAGTACATTCCCGACAAGTGTTTCCATTCCGCTAAACGATACGGAGTCAGAAGAATCGACTGTACCGGCTACAGAGTTACCGGCGGAGTTAATCGTCCAGGTATTGGCTTGGTTTCTTCCTGTTAAGGTATCTGTACCGTCGCCACCTGTTAGCGTATCGATGCTGTAGAAGGTACCCAGAATATTTTGCGCAGAACCACCATCCGGTGTTAACACAATATCCCCTTGATTGGCACCACTGAGTGTCCAGGCAATGGCATCGGTGGCAATGCTGTTAACAATAATCGTATCACTGCCTGTTTCGGTTGCAGCTATTGCAGCACCTCGAACATCACCAGTCACAACACCACCATTGAAAGTGAAGGTGTCGGCGGTATCACTGCCCGTCAAGTTATTAAAGTTAATAAAATTAACGCCGTTTACGCTGCCGTCATTAATACCATCGTATCGACCATCACCGTTATTCGCGATTTGCCAGGCAACGGCTGAACTACTATTAAAAATTAATGTACTGTTATAATCTGTTGCGCCACCATCACCATCGTGAATCCCCACAACCGTTTCAATATTGGCGAAGCCTAATACGGAGCCATCGTCAGCAAGCGTGAGCTGAATAGCTTCGGCAAGGCCGGATAAATCAATTGCATCGTTATCAGATAACGACTCACCCGCATTAATTTGTCCAATGGAATTTAGTGCAGTATTACTGGAGAAAATAAAGGTATCATCGTATGCATCAGTGCCGTTAAGAACCTCAACTCCGGTAAAACTATCCACATAGAAGGTGCCGGTATTTGGAGATAGTTCCAAGTTCCCTGCATTTTCACCTGTAATATTCCAATCGGTATCCTGCTCTTTTGCCGTTATAGAATCTGCTGTGCCAGCACCACCTTCAAGTAACGTTGCCGTTCCTGCTGCACCGAGAATAAAGCTGTCATTATCATCCTCACCGGAAAGCGTACCGGTTGACGCTGCATTAATATTAAACGTGTCGTCACCGGCCCCGGCGTTAATATTACCGGCATAAGCCACATCAATCGTAAAGCTATCGGTATGCGCACCACCAACGAGCACAGAGAAATTTTCAAAATTTACGGTGCCATCAAACGCCGCAGCAATTTCATCACCACTTGCTGGAGTACCATCGGGATCAATTGCAGCGCTCGATACCGAACCATCATTTGTACCATCGCCCACGCTGTTATTTATCGACCAGGAATTATTTCCGGTTGCCACATAAAGGGAATGAGTATTATCCGCGTCGTTATTGACGATTGAATCAACGTTAATAACATTGATATTGGTATTGATTTCTGAACCAATTTGGACAGTAGAATCAGCAGTAATATCGGTAATTGTAAAGGTGTCATCTGCTCCAGATGTACCATCAATTAAACCGGATACCGTGGCACCATCAAAGGTGAATGAATCATTCCCTGTGCCACCGGTAAGACTCTCAATATTGGAGAAATTAATAACAATCGGAGCAATCGCATCAGCAGCATTATCGTAATCGATTGTTAATTGGTTTGATCCATCGATAAGCCAAGTATTGTTTGCAGAGCCGGTGTAAATTAATGTATCACCAGCTGAACTTGCAGTGTTACTTCCGCCATCTAAAGTTAAGCCTGAACCAGCCCAGGAAAAACCAGAGCCAATTGAAAATGTATTATTACTTGCATCTCCTGTTATAGAAATAGCCGCATCCGAACCGCCACCGCCGGTATCAGCACTCGCATCAAGTAAACTATTGCCAGTAAAACTATTGGAAACATCAACATTTATCTGTGCGGCATTTCCACTAACCGCTGATGTGTTTATCGTTCCATTAACGACAACGTCCGCACCGGAAAGATCAACCTGCCCCGCATTACCTGACAATGTACTTGCATTGATGGTGCCATTTGACGTTAAAGTTCCTGACGCCCTAACATCGATAACACCCGCATTTCCGCTGTCATTGGAAGTATTGATATCCCCTAACTGAATGTTAGTGCCGTAAAGATCGACATTACCCGATACTCCATATGTCTGGCTTGTATCAATGGAAATATTTCCAGCAAAACTATTGCTCGTATTTCGTAGGTCAACGTATTTTTCTTTTGCAGTAATTGTTGTTGTACCAGTAACATTAATGTGAAAGTTCGCATCTGTCACCGGCGTCGAAGTACTCAGTGTCGACCAACCTCGAATGGCTTCTCCACTGGTAAGGGTTAACTGCCCTGCATTTGTTCTTCCCAACACAATATCGGGGTTTATACTGCTATCTCCCCCACTAATATCAGTGGCACGAATATCGAGATGCCCACCGGTAATATCGATTATCGAATTACTTGTTCTCCAATGATAAAAACTATCATCCGCAATAAAAGTGGCATCGCCCCCATCAGTATAAATATTGACAGAGACTTCAATATCTCCATCATCAGAAGTCCAGCCTCCTGAATTATTATTTGAATTGAGAACAATGCTTCCCCCGTTTGTATCAATGCAGCCACCAGTGTACGCAGTAATACACGCTCCGCCATTAACAGCAGAGCTTGGAGAAGTTGGACCAATATAAATTGCACCGTTGCTTGTGGAAAAATTTAAACTTAAGTTATCCGTACTCGTAACTGAAGTATTGGAATCATATATTTTGTAACTTCCAGTTTCGATATTATTGTATGCAGTTAAGGTTAAAGTATCTCCAGTTCCTATTCCGTTATAATCAAAATCAGTTCGAAATATAATATTGCCAGCCTCGCTGCCATCTGAACCGTCCCCACCTGTTGTGATGGTTATATTTATTCCAGTGTTGTTAATAAAAGCGGTTCTTAGAGTATCAATATTCACCCTGGCGGTATCATCATTTGGGGTATATACGTTGGAATTATTATCCCACCGCCGATCCTCACGCCATGTAATTTCCACATCATATGGATCAATTAACCACTCACCACCACCATCAACAGAATTAACATTTGGGGCATTCCAGATTTCAAAACTTCTTAAGCCCGAGGTTTCAATAAAGCCACCATTACCTCCCTGCACACCACCTCGTGCCGATAAACCGCCGTATATTCGCGCCGTATTGGAAGCGAAAGTAATCACTTTTCCGCCATCGCCATTATCTAGTGCATCGGCGCTAACGTGAGTCTCTTCACCTAAATAAATAAATTCTGCATTGCGAACTAAATTATTCGCACCGGTTTTATCGCCACCGATTAATACCGTGCCGCCGCCATTTGCACCAGAAGCACTTACGTTTGCTTCATCAAACAAACCAACCTTGTTACCCAATACTTTGACATTACCGCCTTCCCCCTCATAAGAGGAGTTGGCAGACACAACCGCAAGCTCTTTTAATTCTGTTTTGTCCGTTGCGTGTAATTCTATTTGACCACCGGAACCCTGTGCGGAATCCGCGCGTATTTCACCGGTAGATGTGACGTTTTCGCCAACAACAATTACGCGACCGGCGTCCGTATTATTGGCGGATACATTCAAGTTACCGGTGTTCACTACGTCCGCCCCGGCGCCCAGGGTGAAGCTACCGTCATCGTGCATCACCACGCTGACTTCCTGATTTAAATCGCCCGCATTGACCGCGCGGGAGAATAAATCCTGACTGGCACTGCCCGAAATCAGAATACGGCCACCTTGGGCATTGATATCCCCAGAGTTCAAAACAGCAGGGTCTACGCCAATCTCTTCCTGCAATAAACCTTCGGTAACACGGACACCCAACAAGCCTTCGTTGTCGAAAGTCACAATCGCTTCTTTACCGGCCGCGAGGTTCACCGCCCCCAAGTTGGCGGTAATCATGCCGCTGTTCTCGACCTTTTTACCTAAAAGCGTGACTGAACCACCGGTTGCCGCGTTGATAATCCCGGCATTAATCACAGTGCCATCCGTGCCTTCCAGCGCGGAGAAGGCAAAGTCACCGTTCATAAAATCTTCGGAGCGAATATTCAGACCACTAGCGAGCAAACCGCCCGCGTTAATCGTGGCGGTTTCACTAAAGAACACCCCGTTAGGGTTGACCAATACCACATGACCATTGGCATCAATCCGGCCGTGAATCTCAGAGCCCCGATTGCTGAGAATACGGTTAAGTGAAATCGAACTGGAGGTTGGCTGGTGAAAAGTCACTCGTTCGTCGGCAGCCACATCAAAACTCTGCCAATCGATAGCCAAACGATCTGTCGCCTGGTTAATGGTCGTGGATCGACCAGATTGCTGTATGCTTCCCTTACCCCCAACGACTACGCCGCCTTCCGGCCCGGCAATAACAGCCCCGGAAACAAGCATCTGCGTTATCGCGGCTATGGCCAGAGGTAGCTTTCTTTTAGACACAGTTGGGGCACGGCGCCCGGTGAAGCGCTGGAGAGACTTATTCATTGAATGTGATCCTAAAAACTCTTTAGTTTGCCTTTCAAAAAGCAAGGGAAAGCTCCTTGCACACCGCGATATTTGTTGATTTAACGGTGTATCCTATCCATTTTTTGGGTTTGGTCTTGCCAGAGGTGAAATGCTTACCGCATACCTCGTGTGAGTCCAAAATTTGGGATGTGAATTATGCCAAAAAAGGCCTTTGCTGCCCACATGCAGACTCCAAGCAAGCGAGGCCAATTGTACGATTAATAAACAATTAGTTCTATAGAACGCCAAACATATAGTGATATAGTTCACAAAAAACAGAAAAAAAAAGAATATCAACTCTTTACAAAACAGACTTTAAAGGCTAGCAACTTTAGAAAACCCTAATTTAGATAAGGAATACCAGTTAACGGGCGGTTATTACGACTGTGAATGGTTGTTTCGTAAGCCTAATCAGGTGTTAATAGAGATCACTGAAAAGAGACTCTTGTTTATTCCCAGCGACAGTTGGTTAATGCTAAACCGGGTCGAAGCCTAAGAGATCGAATCTCCTCTGTGAGTTCGCATGAAAACGATTTCAACCGTTCTACACCCTCACCAAATTCACCAAACTCATTTTCCAGCAACTTACCAGCTGACCATACCTGATACTCCGTTTCCTGGTAGTAGACGTATATATGTTGTTCTACAACAAACTGAGCGATAAAAGGCGCGCGCGTCTTAGCCCAAGCACTTTCAAAGGTGAAATAGCCTTGGTCATCCGTAGTGGTTTCTTCTTCAGTGTGCTTATTTTCAAAGGAATAACTTCGCTTCACACGCACATTCGGAAGAGGCTTTCCCTCAAAGGTAATTTGACCTGTGAAGCCAGAAAACAAACAGACTTTTTTAGGAAACAACATAGACATAGCATCGTCTTGAACGGCAAATAAAATAAATAAAAGACATAAGCTAAAACGAACCATATGTTTTCAATAATAGTTAACAACACGTTAAGAATGTAATGAATCAAACCGCCGTTCTGATCGTCATGACAATAACTAACAAGCCTTCAGATAAAGCTGAGTATTCCGAACCATTAGTTTCGTTCACTTGTTCCTCATATTAGCGTTTTCCACAAACTCTTTTCTTTTGATTTTTGGTATTACAGTCACTTTCTCGCTTCAATCAATTCCTTACATAACATTTCATTTTTGGTATATACCAGTATTACTGAATGCAACCAACGATGCGAAGCTGCGTCGCAGCTTATGTAACCATGAGATTGAAAATATCGGCTAAAACCAAAGTGAGAAAAGTGTGGCAACAGTAGTCCAAGCATCAACCCCAAGACAGCCACACGAAATAGTTTTTTAACAGTTGCTTCACTAAGAATAATGCTAAACCAATGCTCCAATGTGGCAATCAAACCAAAAACACCAACACACACACCCAAGCCAAGCAAATAGTAGTGCCCCTTATTAAATGAAACAATATCAGGCATATTTATAAGTGATCGAATGTTTCTAAACAATTCTATTGGAAATGCGATAAAAACAAATACCTCTAAACCAAAAAGTATTAGAGGTACTAAGATCAGGATTAAAAAGTGAGGTTTTTCAGTATTGTCCTGCATTTATCGAATTCCAATAGGATAATAACGATTTATACGATGTTTTGCCCAGTTGACAACAAATGATGTAGTTGAATCTACAACATAATCAATGGCCGAATTTACCGCTTCTGAAACCGTTCTTTGTACACCAGCTTTTGTATGATTGACATTTTGTTTTATCGAGTTTTCTAACTCATCCAATCCAGCTATTACTTTCTTTGTAATACCAAATTGAGAATCAACCCCATCAAGAGCTAGGGACACCAACAACCCCATACCAATAACGGCAACCAATGGACCTATAGCTAAAGTTGTTACTGTAGTCCCTGTAACATACGAAGCCAGTGCTATTGAAGCCCCAACGGATATCCCCACCTTAACCACATCTGTAGCCAAGGTTCCGATTAGCTGCGTTAATGTTGCCTGATCTGTCAAAAAATAATCCGCAACTCTGAAAGTGGTAAGTAACACAATCGTTAATATACCTCCAGTTTTTGCCGCTTTGATCGCCCCGGCCTTCCCTAGTCCCATCGAAATTACCTTCGGGTTTTGTATGCCATACCGAGTTCCAGTTAGGATGGTTCGCAGCCCTGGACGGCCTTTCAAGATAATATGCGGCTTCCCGGCGTAGGTTTTGATATAGGCTCTGACACCAAGCCCACCTAGATCTCCCACCAATTTTGTCAGCGTGACCGCATCATCGGCAGTGGCATAGTAGCTCGCGCCCCTATTAAGCTTATCCCTTAACACTACCCAAGCTTTTTTCGCACTTTCTTGTTTTCCCTGTGGTGCGTTATTTACAATCGCATCCATTTGCTCCACAGACACAATGAATACTTCATGCTTATTGGCCTGTATTTTTGCTTTAATTTGCTCTTTCTGATTGGGAGATATCATACTGGAATCCTTGTATGTATTTTCCTTGAAAAACTATTTAGATGAACAAACCTCATACTCAAAGTTTTTTCATCAAGCGTTTATTAACCAATAATGCCTTAAAGTTAGTATTCCCTTTAGGAAATAGTCCCGCGAAGATATTCCTCCAGCCAGTTAACAATACAATTCCATACAACTTGTATTTAAGGTGTGAAAAAAACAAAGTTTGAGAAAGTGTTAATAATCCAATTATTGATATATTCTCACTTAGTTTGCCATCGGCAGTTTGTGTAAACCAAACCTATCTCTAATTCAGGCGCATAATGTTCGTCTGTTAATTCACATACGAAAGATTCAGGTTTTCCACCAAACTCACCAAATTCCTCTTCTGCCATTTTCTCTGCTGTCCAGATATGGTATTCCTCGTCTCGAAAGTGAACATATATGTTTTGCTCGACAACAAATTGTGCGATAAACGGCGCTCTCGTCTTAACCTAGACGCTCTCAAAAGTGAAATACCCTTGATCATCCGTAGTGGTTTCTTCTTCCGTGTGCTTATTTTCAAACGAATAGTTTCTCTTCACTCGCACATTAGAAAGAGGTTTTTCCTCAAAGGTAATTTGACCTGTAAAACCAGAAAACAAACAGACTTCTCTAGGAAACAGCGCAGACATAGCTTCTCCTTGAACAGTAAACGAAGCAAACAAAAGTAATACACTAAAAATAATCGTATGCTTTTTATGGAACCTTAACACCATCGGGAAATAACCTAATCATTAAACACTTAAAAATTAAACTCGATGAACCTAGGTATAATCAATAGCGAAAACAAACAACGCACCATCAGATCCAGCCCTACATTCTTCATTGACGACGCATTAACCAGAATCTCTGTGCATTCAGAGATCCCATGAGTACTTTGTAAAAATTTGGGGATACAATGATTATTCAATAGCATCACAATCAGCTTGATTTTTCATATATACAATTGTTCTTGCGTGCAACCATGCGTGGGAGGCTTTTTCACAAATAGAATATTGTTTTTTCATTAAATAGGAATCTAAAGAATAATGAACAAAATGTGGAACAATCAACATAATAACTAACCCCGAAATCGCCCACCTTCCAATAAACTTGCCAAATTTTTCCGATGGAGGCTTGCCCAAATATAACTCAACTACCATAAAGACGGACACCCCCCCTAAACCAAGCGAAACCCCAAAAAAATATAATGCGCCTTTGTCTAAGCTAATAATTGAAGATAAAGCGATTACCTGAACGGCTAAACTAAACATAGACCACGCAAACCAAATAAATGCCGCTACTGAGATCAATATAAAGACTGCCACACCACCATATAAGACTAATTTCGGTGGTTTTTCCACTTCATTCATGTGTTTATCACCTATAAGATGGAGTAATAAAATCTCTCAGTCGCGACTTAATTAGTTGAACTGTTATTCGCCTCGCAGAATCTATCATGCAATCCAATACTGAATTAGCAATTTCACTTCCTCCTCGAATAATATTCTTTTTTGCCAATTCAATTCGAGCCTTAGTGCCACGTTCAAGCTCATCAAGCCCGGAAATGACTTTATCGGTTAGCCCATATTTTCGATCTAAAGATTCCAAAGCAACCGAGACTACAACTCCTACAAAGATTGCTGCGACTATAGGTCCTATTGCAATAGAAAAAGCAGCAGCGAATGAAGCAGCAGCAATCGATGCACCAACAGAAATTCCCACCTTGACCACATCCGTAGCCAAGATTCCGATTAACTGTGTTAACGTTGCCTGATCAGTCAAAAAATAATCCACCACTCTGAATGCGGTAAGCAGCACGATGGTTAACACACCACCCGTTTTTACCGCATTAACAGCTCCAGATTTCCCTAGCCCCATCGCAATCACTTTCGGATTTTGTATCCCATACCGGGTTCCGGTTAAGACGGTTCTCAACCCTGGACGACCTTTCAAGATAATATGCGGCTTTCCGGCGTAGGTTTTGATATAGGCTCTGGCACCAATACCACCTAAATCTCCTACCAATTTTGTCAACGTCACCACATCGTCGGCAGAGGCATAATAACTCGCCCCCATATTAAGCTTCTCCCTTAACACTGCCCAAGCTTTTTTCGTGCTTTCATGTTTTCCCTGTGGTGAGTTATTCACAATCGCATCCATTTGCTCCACTGACACAATGAATACTTCATGCTTATTGGCCTGTATTTTTGCTTTAATTTGCTCTTTTTGATTGGGAGATATCATACTGGAATCCTTGTATATGTTTTTAAAAACGGTATAGATAAAGGTACTATGCACTTACGGCTCTACATCAAACGTATTTGACCTGTAAAACCTAAGAATAAACAGACCTTTCTATGAGATAATAAACATTGCGCCTTCCTGAGCAACTATGAACAAAAGGGCGAATAGAAATACAATTCTAATCACCCTCCTAGAAGAAAAAAAATTGGTTAGCATATCGATGTATTTAGCGTAGAGAGCGAATAGCCCTACGAACATCTTCCGCCAGCTTGTTAATAATACGGTTTAAAACAAGTCGTATAACAGCCGTAGTCAAGTCCTCGACTTTTTCCAGTAACTTCATACCTAACATTTGCATCAATCTGCGTATGATATGAAAAACCCAGCCACTTATCTCTTTGCCTTTTGTTAATCCTTTCTGCAAGATCATAGCCAATTGATCTGCTATCGTCAGCGTACCAACAAAAACTGGTTGCAGTGTGGCAAGCGCTGCCTGCGCTACATATGCCAATGCGTAATTCAATTTTTCCCACACACTCGAATCATTAAGATTGGCGGGCGAGCTGGATTTAAGCCACTGTTTTACATTGGTTGTTGACAAGGTTAACGGCGGTAAACGTCTTAACTGCTCCCAGCTTGCACCACCGACAGAAGAAACGTAGTTTCGGATAAAATGCGCTTTAGGGTTAATGACCACACCGGCATATGGAAGATAATGACCGTATCCTGGGTTGGGCACATGAGAATATGGAAACACAGGAATCATCGTAACGGGGTCGTTACCGTGATATACCCGATGAATATTACTATTCCCAAGTTTCGCTGTGAGCTTATTTGAAAACCCTTTAAAACCATATCCAACACGGGGAGCACCAAAGGTATAGAGTTTGGCCTTTTTCCCAAGTGTTCTATTAACCCAGTCTGCCGCCAATGTAGCAATAGCACCACCAAGGCTGTGTCCAACACAGTGGACAGTTGTAACGTCGGGGTGTTTCGCAATAAAACTTCCCAGCTCTGCCGTCATACTCCGAAATGTTTGATAAAACCCCGAATGAACCAGATCATTCCCGGCACTGACACTTACACCTATGCGTAAATCAGTAATGATATCCGCACCATAGTTTGTGCCAGTCGTTCCACGAAAAACAAAAAAAGCGTCATTCTTATATTCCTTTTCCCCTCTTGCGCATATCGCAAAACTGCTTTCCCCGTTTACAAGCCTTGCTCCTGTGTCAGCATTAATAACTTTTGGAGCAGCCCCAAACAAATTCGAATATCTGGCATAAAAAGCTTTTAATAACTCCGGGGTTAAAACCGCATATACCCCAGCAGAAAGGGACGAGGCTTGAGAAGGTGTTAACGTAGTCATCAGTATATCCTTACTTAGTTTGCCATCGGCAGTTTGTGTAAACCAAACCTATTTCGAGTTCTGGAGCATATTGTTCTTCTGTTAGTTCGCATGCGAAAGATTCAGGCTCCCCACCAAACTCACCAAATTCCTCTTCTGCCATTTTCCCTGCGGTCCAAATGTGGTATTCCTCACCTTGAAAGTAAACGTATATGTTTTGCTCTGCAACAAATTGCGCGATAAAGGGAGCCCGAGTCTTGGCCCAGGCACTTTCGAAGGTGAAATACCCCTGGTCATCCGTAGTGGTTTCTTCTTCTGTACGCTTATTTTCAAACGAGTAGTTTCTCTTCACTCGCACATTCGAAAGAGGCTTTCCCTCAAAGGTTATTTGGCCTGTAAAGCCGGAAAACAAACAGACTTTTTTAGGAAACAGCATAGACATAGCTTCTCCTTGAGTAGCTAACAAAGTAAATAAAAGCAATAAGCTCAAACGAGTCGTATATTTTTTTAAAGAGCTTAATAACATTGTAGATTTCCAAAAATATTAACTAGTTGGGGTTTATTTAATTATTCCCAATAACAGTTGGTTCCAATAGCACCTATTTCCATGTCCACTCTTCGAATATCTTCTTCGAGCTTACACACTAAGTTTTTTGGCACTTTGCCATTAAACTCGCCAAATTCGTCCTCGATTAACTTTGCCCCACCCCATATGATGTATTCCTTTTCATTTACATAGACATAAATACGCTGCTGAACAACAAACTGAATTAAAAACGAGACAGGAGTTTTCGTCCATACGCTTTCAAAGGTGAAATAGCCGTGACTATTAGTCGTAATCTCTTCTTCGGTTGTTTTTCCTTCAAACTCAAAAGATCGTTTTACGAGAACCTCACCGACAGGACTACCACTAATCGTAACCTGACCAGTAAAACCTGAGAACAGACAGATTTTTTTAGGAAATAACATAGACATAGCCCCTCCCTGGATAGCTATAAAGAACAAAAGAAAGGTCGAGCTGATGAATATAACTCTTCCTAAAGTAGGGCTTGGCAGCACAGATCTACCTTAAACCAAAAATATTATTGGAGAGATATAGAGCAAAATGGCCGCAAGTATTTAAAACTGCAGCCATAAAGCACTGAATACTTAATCTCTAACCGAGAAACTATCTGCCATTACAGACCTTTTACCGGTTTTCATGTCTACAACATAGATAATACCACCTGCAACATTATCCCAGTCACATACAAACGTAATATCTTTCCCTGTATCCATATGCACACCACGCAGCTGCCCCGGCCAAGAATACATAGAATAATTTATTGTATCAGGAACCGTGGGGCTAGAAAGAACAGTAATAGCATCACCCGCCAAGGAAGCCTGCGAAAGCTCAAAGCCCCCCCCAGTGTACATCAATATATTATTTCGATTGGAATCTAAAGAGATCGATAAGGGAGGAATAAAAATACCAAAGTTATTTAACAGAACAAATTCCGTTCTTTCACCAGTAGTTAAATCCACCTTATAAAGCTTTTCTTGTGGTTCGTTAGCGGTGACGTATAGAGTATTGTTCCCAGAATCAACCCCCATAACAGTAGGATCTGTAATTTGAGTATCCGCATTCGGAACTAATAAACTAGATAATACTGTTCTTCCACCAGTATCCAGGTTCATCCAGATAATCGCATCCAATCCCTGATCAGTGATGTACAGGCGATTACGATCAACATCTAACTCCAACGCAACAGGCGTTACAAACTTATTGATTGGATCCGGTTGTGTTGGAGTTGAAAGCAGCGTTCTTGCCCCGGTTGTTAAATCCACAGCAATAATGGAAAGCAAGGTACTGTCTAATACCAATGCCCGATTATTGGCTTGGTCCACAACAATATCTTTAATCGCAGAAAAAGCATTATCAGTATTAGGTGTAGCAGGGCCTGATAATACAGTTTGCTCTGAAGTGTGGATGTCTAAAGCCAGCAGCGATGTATGGTTATAATCCCGAACAATCAACCTCTCGTTAGCAGCGTCATATGCCATGGCACCACCATCGAAATCTATTTGGTCGTTAGGGAAAGCATTTTCAATATTCCCCTGCAGCACAGAAATCTCTGCCGCTTGAGTATTGGTATTGCCTTCCGAGTCCTGTGATGTAACCGTTATGGTATTAGCCTGACTTGCAGTTAGGTTTACTTCCGCAGTCCAAGTAGCAAAATTATCTGTTGTGGTTGCCGCTACACCGTTAACCGTAATAGCCGAAACAGTTGAGTAATCGTCTTCCGCTCGGCCACGAATCCACGCTGTTGGCGCGTTAGATACCGAAGTCTTGGTTGGAAAATCGATAGTAACGGTTGGCGCAGTAGTATCAGCAAAAGTGGTTACTGAGAATTGCCCGGCAACGCCACCAATTGTAAGAGTGGCTATTGTTTCTGTAGCCAAGCTGGCAGCAGAGGTTTGGCGCACGGTCACTGTTTGACCATTGGTTACCGTTCCTGCCACAGTGGTATATGCGCCACCATTGATTGCATACTCACCATTTTGGATAGAAACGGCGGATGTAGAGTTAATTCCCTGCACCGTAACAGTGTTAGATGTTTGTACCGAACTCAGTGTCGCATCAGTAACAGCCGTAAAAACCAAGGCATCTGGTGTTGTATCTTCCGCTTCTGTAGTAATTACAAAACTTGCGGAAACACCACCTACCGTAACGGTTACTGTCGTATCGGTGGCAAATTGATCAGAAGAAGTCGCTCGAACCGCTAACGTTTGACCATTTGAAATACTACCACCAGCTGAGGTGAAATCTCCTCCCGCTACCGAATACTCTCCGCCGGAGATACTGACTGTTGCAGGAGAGTTGATACCACTGATCGTGGCGCTCGCAGAGTACTGAGTACTCAACGTGGCGTCTGATTGAGCAGTGAATGTAAATGCGTTCGGACGGGTGTCATTCGCTGGAGGCGATGGAGGGTTATTGTTATCGCCACCACATGCAGCGATAAAAAGAATACTCGTAAAAAGGATTAACCATTTACGTACACTAACGTGTGAATACATAGGATATGCCACTCCCTGATGGACAGACTTCTGGATTGTTATAAGACGCCTATTTTCGGCGTTTACGGTATCGGTTTCAACGCTAATTGGTTATTTTGGCGTGTGTAATCAAGGAATTCTTCTGGCTGGTATCCAGTTCGCGAAATTCCATGTACCGAGAGGCATCAAAAGTGGACTTAGTTCACATATCGCTTCCACGAACCTACCTTCAAAAAATACCGATCAATATTCAACCACAAGACAAAAAATCGATAAAAAACCGCAAAAGATTTGAAACAATTAGCCTGAGAGGTACACATAATATACATCGAGCAAGGTTTGTTGTTCATAAGCTGAACGAGAAAAAAATACAGATTTCTGCAAAAATAGAGATCCACTGCAAAGCGCAGTAGATCATAAGGTGTGGAATATAGAGATGCTTTTATAAAGTCAGATAAGAGGTTTTTAGCTTATAAATATTTATTGAACGCATAGATTCCACCACCAACGATGCCCATAACGAAGAGAATAGACAACACTAGAGCAATTTTTCCACCCAGCCCAACATTCGCAAGAGTTTCCAGGCATGCATTACCGGGGTTTTTAGCATCGAAATAGACTTTTACCCGCTTACCTTTCGCATATTTTTCTACTACATCTTCGGCAACAAAGCTTTGATCGACTTTATTTGGCATAGCAGCATAAAGCTTATGGCCAACAAACCGCTGACCATCTACATGGTACTCATATGAAAGATTGATATCATAGGTAAATAAAGGGCTATTATCTCCAACAGAGCGATTCGGGTTACTGTAGTAATTCTGCTTGTATGAAGCCTCAAGCATTACCCCTTCTGTGGTTTCCCAGTTGGAGCTTTTGAAGAGCATTACCAGGGCAAAGAGAACCCCCACAGCAACAACGCCAAATAAAGCTAAATCAATCATTCTTACCTTCACTTAAAGTCAACCTATCTTACGATTTTCCACTGACCTGATATTTTGCTGACAAAAATGGGAATCGCAAAAGACAAGTCATCCGAATCAATAGTGATCGCTTCCTCACCATCATTTCTACTGATTTTATACATTTTCCCATTCCATATTGCTTCGGTAACCATGCTTTCGTTATCGAATGGTTGGGAAACAAGATTTTGCTCTTTGCCAATCATTTGAAATGTTTCTTCAGCGACTTTGTAAAGGTCCTCTGGTTTCTTTCCATCAATACGCGCGTCTTCTTCGATCTTATATTTTTGCAATTCAACCGCTTTTTTATAGTCACCAGACGTTAACGCAGTTCGTAAACCTTCGATCAGTAACACGATCTCATCTGTATCCGCAGCGGATAGCTCTGGCACTTCTTCTGCCTGATCCATAACTAATGCAGGTACAGAATCCGCCAGTTCAAACGTAACTGTAGTTTTATAGGTTTTCTCGCCCTTGTATTCCTCGTTTGGAAATAACACCTTCGCTAGAACAACTTTAGGCGTAGGAAAATCCTCTGCGTTATCGTGTAAATAAACCATTATCTCAGCACGACCACTAATTGAGTCTTGTTTTTTTAAGGCAGCCAAGCTCAATTCCAATGTATTCTCACCGGAGCGAATCCACTTATTGACAGGCTTAGTGGTATTGATGGAGCCTCTCTTTTCCTTTTCTATCGATGCGCCATTTATTTTTACTTCAACGGCAGCATCTACAACATCAATGTATATAAAATAATGGTTTTGCATATCAGCATTTCCTTTCGAACAACCAGCACACAAAAGTAGTGCTGCGAAAATTTTTAAAAACGATAAAGGCAAGTAAGCTTTTTTCATAAGGCTCTTTATCACCTTGGCAGTATTTTATTGTTTGGACTCTTATAAAGTTCCATTTGCTTCCACGGCGTCCATTTTTTCTCTTTTGTTCGGGTAAAGACAACAAGGTATTTGTATTCAACTTTGACGGTTGCAATCAGAGGATCTAGCGTTATCGCTGTTTGCGCAAACAGACCATCTCGATTCAAATCCAAGGTGGACTCACCAGCTAGTTTCGCTTGGCCACTTGCGATCATAGCCGCTGAGAAAATATAGTCACTTCCCACTCTGGCAGTAAGAGATAACTCAACAGTGCCTTCAGCAGAGAACTTCGCGTCCCCACTGACTAACATGGCTCCATCCGGGTATTTTTTCCCATGAGGAGTCCCCATAAGCGATGCTTTGGCACCCGCTTTAGCTCCCAGCAGGACATCTGCCAAGTGTTCAGCGGCAAATTTCGACATAACAGGAGGCACGCCAGCCATAGTGCCGATCAATTTAACGACACTGAGTTTGATTTCAATCTCAACACCGAAAACAGGGTTTAGACCAAGAGAAACCGCGACATCGTAATACGCTTTCCAGTCACTGTCTTCCTTCCAACCCCAGGATGCAGAAAAGCTACCAGACGGAGGATTGATTTTAGGTTTTAATTCGACAGGGGAATAACTAAAAACTTTTTCTCCCCATTTACCCCAGGCATCATTAACTTCTTTTGACCACTTCTGAAAAAGATCCAGATTTCCTTCGATAGTGTATTTTTGGTTTGGATAGACTTCAATGGTCGTATTTCCTGCCGGACCAGTACATCCTTTACCACTCACCTGATAAGTTTTTGGAGCCGCATCAATTGGCCATAGGTCTAGATTCTCTCCTACAGTGCCTTGAACCTCCAGGGAACCTTTCTCTTTTTGCTCCCAACCATTCTCTCCTTTAACGTATGGACAATCCCCCCTTTTTGCACCATCCAGTGAAACAGAAAAATCAATTTTTTCTTTTCCACCAAACTCTTCCTTAATGGCAACTTTAACGCCCATGAGTTTTACTTCTATGCTGCGAGTTTCAGTTTGCCCTGGAACCACTCGAAGTTTGCCCTGTAAACTTTGGGATCTGCCATGGCCACAGGTCGCAATAAATTCTTTAACCGTACAAACACCGCATTCTTCTTCCTCTGCAGCTTGCTGCACGACTGCCGCCGTTGCACCACCTTCTCCAGCGTGTGGCCCCAAGCTCGGTGCTTGCGTGTCTTGCGGTGAAGCAGCGCTGGATTGATCACCACCCTGATTTGGAAGCTGAGTTTGGTTGTTCACAGTATTTTCGATGGTGACGACATTGCCTTTGCTAATTTCTTCGGCAATTAAATTCACCAACGCGGTGTAATCGGCTTGCTGATTACTGGGCGCTTGAATTTTTAATTGTTTTGCCAGATCAGCAAGTTCGCTGGTTTCTGGCCCAAGCTCATCAATAAAATTGGCCACTTCGTCTTTAGAGCCAAAACTTTTAACCGTTGTCGGTTCTTCAGTAAGAAGCGTTGATGCGGGTGCAAACTCGTAGGATAGCTTGCCTTTACCTTTTATGGTCCTTAATGACCGAGGGGAGGAGGCAACATGGTGAGCATCCGGCAGTTCATAAACATTGATTTTACCGGACATAAACAAAAGGCTGATTTTATGTTCAATGTCCTGATCGCGCTCGGGGCTGAGTACAGGGGTAATTTGCGTATTGGCCAATTTCCGCCATAGGCTTGGCGGTGCGCTTAGTGTACGTATAAATTGTTTGGTGTAGACGTGATCCGTAAAAGCCAAGGGCTTGATTGAGGCGCCCACAGTGCTATTGATTTCTGGCCTGCGGCCATCAAAGTACAATTTATATCGTTTTCCGAGGTTGCTATATAGAAATTGGGTGTTCACTCTTTGTGCTTCCCTGAAGATATCTGCTTATTAAATTAAGCTAATATAAATAACAATAAAACAAGGGTGTAAAACACTAGAATATGTTTTACACCCGGTTATAGCTATGACGCGGTTCTAATTTCCTTTACTCCTCACTGAAGTCATGCTTTTCCGAGCTTATGACGGCAAGAACTCGATAGGAAATGTCACGGTTACAGGTTCAACATCTTTAGAACCAAAGACAAAGGTCTTAATTCGAGCGATTAGACGACGCTCAAGAGCCGGATCGTTCAGTTCACTGGAGACCACTCTGACACTTGTCACGTTACCCGATGGGGCAACAGTAATTTCAAACACAATCTTGCCTTTTAAGCCCGGCTTTGTCCGTCGCTCGCGATTGTATATAGATTGCAAACGTCCTTTGTTCTGATCAAAGACAATGGTGACCTCTTCTTCAGAACGAACATTATCGCCACGTTCTCTTCCCGCATCATCAGACTCATCGACTTCCACATCCTCTTTAAACAGGGATTGCTGAACGAGTGCGATTTCTCTTTGTGACAATTGCGTGCTGCCAACACTGGTAGCATAACGCCCACTATCTACACCACCACTGCCTTTTCCCGCACCAGCGGTCAAAATATCCGCACTGTGCCCGGCTTTCTTTTCCTTGCCTGAGCCGCTGGAAACCACTTGAGCAGTAACGGCTGCATCCACAGCTGAACTGTCTATTAAATCTGCAAACTCTTCGGCAAGCGCCAAAATACCCGTTTGCTCGGCTTTTGCCCTGGCTTTTTTCTCTTCTTTGGTTAACGGTTTTTTGTCATCCACTTTTTGCCGTTCAACCTTGGGCTTTGGCTTCGGTATGGGCTTTGGCTCGGGTTTAGGTTTCGGTTTCGGAGGCTCTACTTTCGGCTGTTTTTTTATAAACTGAGCGACACGATCCGGCACGTTAACCTTTTTTCGTTTTTCATCTTGTGGTACATCGACAAGACTGAAAGCAATTGCAATAGCGAGAAAGACCGCGAGAACAATCGAAACAATCACGTAAAAACGTCGGTTGTCCTGACTTTCCGGCCGCCACTGCAAGGCGATTTGCTGATAGGTTGATATTGTCATTTATCAATTCTTAATTATTTGCGCTTGATGCCTATGACTCATTCTGACTTTTTGCTTTTTGATTCGCGGCAAACGATATATTTGTAAAGTTAGTTTGCTGACAGGTCGTCAAAATTTTACTCACCAGTTCATAGGAGGTATTTCTATCACCCATAATGGTCACTGTGCGGCCTTTTTGGGCAGCTTGAATAGCGTCTTCAGTAACGAGTGTTTTACTCGCCTCAAACTCCAACTCCTCTTTCAATTGAGGAATGTTGTCTTTACCGTTTGCCATAATCTCCTGAACTGAACCAACACTGCGCCCTCCTACAAGAACCTGATTCTTGGTGATAGCAATAATCAAAGTTTCCTTAGGTGCTTTCTTGGCAATGGAGTTGGGTAACTTCATATCCTGCTGACTTGGCATCTGCTGGGATGTTGAGGAGTTCACCAACAAAAAGAACACCAGAATGGTAAAGATGTCCATCAGTGAAATTAGGTTTAACGCTGGTTGTTTACGCTGTTTGTGGTGACGTTCCATTCTCCGCGCACGTCTTGATACTTTCATTACTGCGCCTCCCCTTCCAATTCACCAGCACCCGCTTCTACTGTCGTTGCTTGTTCAGATATTTCTGGCGCGTTACCTATAGAAATATTGGGAAACAACTCATAGGTTTCCAGCGTTGCGGCAACCACATCGTCATAGGAACGAACATGATCCATCACTTCGATCATGGTGTTGTATGTCACATCTTTGGCCAACAACAGCGCAATATCCTGGCTATCGGGGAATTTCATTTTTACCCGCTTGATAAACTCGTCAAATTCCTTCCAGTTTGGATTTTCTGCACTGCGTGTAACAGACTTGAGTGGTATTCCTGTACGGCCATCCTGAAACAAAAAGCTATCTTGACGAATAACAAGCTGTAAACGGAATTTTTCTTCTGTATTTTCATTTGCAGCTGCATCTAGTGCGGGCAAGTTCAAATCCAGCACAGTCATGCGGGAAAACACTGCAGTAATAAGAAGAAAAGGAACAAGAATAACCATTAAGTTCATAAACGCGGTTATGTTTAACTCAACGGTTTCCTGCATTCGATTTCTACGTACAAGCTTCATAATTCAAGCTTACTCTTTGCTCATAATATTTAGGCACTTAACGGCAGCCATTTCGATATTGTCAACCAACTTGGTTGTTCTGGTAGCCAAGTAAGAATGAAATAGCAACAAAGGGATCGCAGCGGTCAAACCAAATGCGGTGGTATTCATGGCCACCGAAATACTGGCAGAAAGCAAGTTCGCTTTTTCTGCAGGGTCTGCAGAAGCCACGGCGGTAAATGCCTGAATCAAACCGATAATGGTTCCGAGTAGCCCCAATAAAGTTGCGATGTTGGCTAGCGTGGCCAGGTAGTGGGTACGTTGCTCCAACTCGGGCACCACTTCCATAATGCCTTCTTCCATTGCTGCTTCCACAATTTCCCGGCGGGAGTTATTGCGTAAGCGAGCAAAACCATAGCTCAAAACAATTGCCAACGGACTGTTTATTCCTTCCACACTTTTCTCTGCGCGTTCGTTATCTTCTGCTTTGAGCATAGGGACAACATTACGCCAGATTTTATTGGTCTTGGACTGAGTTTTGGTCAAGTATAAAAAGCGCTCTATAGCGATAGCCAACCCTATTGCCATGACGATCAGTATTGGGTACATAAAAGCACCACCAGACTGAAAAAGCTTTATTAACTCCATAGTATTTACCTTTTAATCTCTATTTTTTCGTGTAAATTCTTTTATTAAATGATGGTTAATGCCGTTTCTTTTCTTCTTGATCCAGCATCGCTTGTATTTCGTCCGCCTGAAACGTTTGTGTCTCATAATTTGGCGAGGGCTGAGTAATATCCTCATTCCCTTCCATGTACGGTTCAGAACCGCCGCCATTCAGATCCATTTCTATTTGATCCAGAATCTGGCTGCGTTGCAATTTGTAATCCTGCAAAGAGATGTGGCGGTTGTAGTAACTGTCACACACTGCTCTGAGCATCGAAAAATAATTTTGGTTGTTCATAGGGTCACCTAATTAATCCCCAGACTCCCTTCGTTTTTTGTTTACGAGTTACTTCGCTGATTTATCAACTTCTCTCAACACTCTAAACCCGGTTAACTTATCTTTTGCGCCGTTGTGCGATTCGCGGTAATCGAAATTACAATTTTCCATTGGGGTGCTATGAGAACCGCCTACCACCGAATAGCCACCACTTTTTTCAACAACCCACTCACGGGCATTACCAATGTGGTTGACCAGGCCCCAAGCGTTTTGCTGCCCAACAGAGGCTTTTAATAAAGAACCGCCTTTCTGGATGCCACGAGAACTTAATGTGCAGTTTCGATTAGAATCCAATTTCTTTTTCCCGGCCTCAGCTGCGTAAAGCCACTCCGAACGAGTTGGCAAACGATACTTTTTCTTGGTTTCGTTACTTAACCATTTCAAATAGTTTTTTACTGTTTCAACCGGCAGGTTGGTAACAGGGTAATCCTCATTACCACTAAACACCGAACACTTACCACTGGCTTCACAGTATTCGTTTATTTCTCCAACGGTTATTTCATACTTGCCAATCGCAAAAGAGCGAATGTTCCCTCGACCAGGCACAACCACTAACGCAGGCCCTTTACCGACCATCGGAATTCGGTCCCGACAAATTGCGCGTTTGCCCCTGGCGCCCAAGCCTTCAAGAGAACTATCGCATGGGTCTTTCGGAATAATGTTAATTCCGGCAATAATTTTGTTAGATTCGAATAAGCGCATTGCCGCTTTTTTGGAATCTTTTGCCCGTTCAGGGAAATTCCGACCAATTTTTTCCAGACATACCGCCAGCGCACTGACCACCCGGGTCTCTTCTTTTTGGTAGCGCGCCATATCCAGGTCTCGCAACTTATTTACGGCAATCCCCAAGTCTTTCATATCGATATTTGAACGGCACGCCAACTGTTCATTCACATTTTTTAAGGCCGCATCGTAAAGCGAACGACGTTTGGCTTCGACTTTCGCCTGCTCCGCTCGCTCAACCTTTCGTTGTTGTGAAAGCTGTTGCTGTCGGATGGCTTCCTGCTCCGCTTTTTTCTTTGCTTCCAATGCCAGTGCCAGCTTTTTATCCAGTTCAACCAAGCTGCTGTCATCACTTGTATAGTTGCGTGCACCGGCTAACCAACGCTCGACGTCAGTGTAGGCTTTGTTTTCCATGCCTTCGTTGATCTTATCGAGGTAGGCCGCATATATTTTGCCCTCGGTTTCCAATAACCAGACATCGTCCCGCCCCATCAACTCACGCGCAGCTTGAATCTGGGTCCATAACTCCTGCTCCCAGGTGGGCGTAAACATCATCTTTTGCATCAAGCTGTTAATGGCTTCCGTTTGCAACTCCAGTCGCAGCTGGTATTCGATCTCATTACGCACTTCATCTTCTTTAAAGTCTGATGGGCGCTGCGGGCCAAACTGGTAATACGCCCCCGCGATTATGAACATAATAATGAATAAGCTCATAAACATTCTTACCGAGGAAGAACGCTTAGTCGATAGCTCATCCCAAAACTCTTCAACCGTTGCAACACGGTCTGGACGTTTAAAGGCAATGGCTCGTTCAATGGTTTTCCATTGACGCTTGGTTAACCCCGGAATACGTTTGGCTTTTAACTTTTGACGTGCAGCTTCATCCGCATGGACGCGGTTGTATGGGTGCTCTCCGGTAAATAACTCGTAAGCAATACAACCGAGTGCATAAATATCATCACGCACATCAGGCGGGCTACCTTCCAGCATTTCCAAACTGGCGTAAGCCGGTGTTAATGCGCCTAAATTTCCCGCATCAAAAACGGTTTTGTCGTCAATGCTTTCTTCCAGATGCTCGGCTTTTGCAACCGCGCGTGCAATACCGAAGTCAAAAACTTTGGCGACACCTTTATTGGTGACAAAGATATTGCCCGGTTTAAAGTCCGAGTGAATGATATTTTCTTTATGCGCATGTTCGAGCGCAGAGGAAATACCTTCCAGAATTTGCCAAACTTCATCGTGAGGCAACCCGGTTGAACGATATTGGCTAATCAGTTTGTCGAGGGGTTTACCATCGAGAAACTCCATGGTCATAAATACTTGATCGCCATCGCGGTCAAAGTCATGTACGTTCACGATATTCGGGTGAGCAATACGCTGGGACTTTCGAGACTCCCTCTGCAAAGCAATAAATGCCTCAGGGTGAGATTTAAATTCCTCACTCAATACCTTAACCGCCACATAGGGGTCACGATCCTGCGCTTCAATTTTCAGCAAATCTTTCGCTTTATACACAACCCCCATGCCACCGGCACCAAGCACTTTTTCCAAAACAAAACGTTTTTTCAAAAGCCCATGCGCACCGGATTTCATTTCTTCTGCAACCGCCTCGGAAGAAAGGCGGTTGGGATTTGGCATTTGCGTTTTACCAAAAATTTCTGTTCGATCAGACCCTGCGGGTGCCATCTGCGTTCGGGTTGAACCGGAAAATTGAGTATCATCAGCACCGGATGAGGAAGGTTCCGGCGTAGCGGTTTTTATTCGGGTTTTATCATCAACCGGTTGTTTAATGCGTGTGCGGTCATCAGCCGCCGCTTGCTGCTGCATCTGTTGTTTTTTCTTGAGCTGCACAGCACGTGCTTTGGCAACCGCGATCCGCGTTTTATCATCCAGTGGTTGTTTTTTTACTGCTATACGAGTTTTGTCATCCGGCAATGGATTTTTTTTTGTTATTCGGGTTTTGTCCGGATCTTCAATAAGATTGCTTTTTTTAGGCGCAATACGAGTCTTGTCGTCGGCACTTGGCGCAGACGAAGCGTTTGAGTCTGTATTTCTAACCGCTGGTTTAATTTGAGTTTTATCGTCGTTCGAATTATTCATTACAAAAAATTACCACTATCGTCCCTAAACCTAAATTCACATCATTCCAATGCGTCATGCATGAATCTATTCGCTATCATTCGAACCAGGCGATTCAAATTTGCCCGGTTCACCACGTACTACTATCACAGAGACATTGTCTTTTGCCCCGCTTTCCAACGCTTTATTAATCAAATCCTGAGCGCATTCTTCAACATCACGAATGGCAAGAGAACTGACAATTTCCGCTTCGGGCACTGCGTTATATAAACCATCACTGCAAAGTAAAAAGGTATCACCAATCTGTGTGCTAAACGCATTAATATCCACATACAATGGCGATTCCACACCAATAGCTCGAGTAATGACATTACCCTGGGGATGATTTTCTGCTTCTTCGGGAGTGAGTAACCCCATTTGCAACATTTCTTCGACCTGGCTATGGTCACGGGAAAGCTGTGCAAGTTCGTAATTTCGGTAGCGATATAAGCGGGAATCTCCCACCCATAAACACACACCAACACGGTCTTTAATCAACAACGCCACCACCGTGCTGCCGATGGTTGCGTCTTCCAACATAATATCGGCATATTCTATTAGCTGTTCGTTAACACTAATTAATCTGTCTTCGACAGTGTTAACGAAGGTGCTTATTCTGTCCTGGTCATCCATAAACTCCAACGCAGCCACGACTTTACTACTGGCAACATCACCAACAGCATGGCCACCCATGCCATCGGCAACAGCCCACAAGCACCGGTTCGGCATAGAGATTACGGAATCCTCATTGGCTTCACGTACCGTACCGACATCGGTTTTGGCACAGCTTCTCCAAGTAATGGGTCTTCTACAGGTTATATCACTCATTACGCTTCTACAGTTCTGAATCTACTTGTTCTTCGGGTTGCTGAATTAATTGGAACGGTTCGTCCCAATTGCTCTCGGCCCACTCGCCATCTAACATAGATGCAACACCGCTTATTTGTGGTAAACCTTTAGTAAAAAATACACAGGGCTCAACTAACTGAGAGCCTCGAGTACTCCAGGCGCCATAACTTACATGCAATTGCCTCATACAAGCATCAAGAAATAACGGGTACACAGAGTTTGGTGCCTGACCTTCAAAGTCCATATTGATTACCGGCCCCATAGCACCACCCATGTAGTCCATTTTTTGATAGTTGGTTGTATCGTCAAGCTTGGCAAAATTAATTTCCTCGACGATCTCATCAATCATGATTTCGCCATCCAACGCTTGCAATGCAATTTCTTCCAACTCTTCAAACCACTCTATGCGGTTGGCGATTAAATCCGTTGGCCGCATATGAGTTTTCAACTGTCGAACAATGGAAAACGGAAAGTAACGCCCGACACGATCAACACTGGGTAACACAATACCAGCCCAAACATGATCATCGACCACGCCTTCGGAAAGCGCAAAACGCCATATCGGACTGGTCAGATAAGTATCCAACCAGTTTTCACCAAGCTGCTCTTGCGTGCCTCCGACAAAACCTTGCAACCAAGTATCCCAGACTTCAACAAAACCAGCGTCCAGATCTCGGCACAAGAAGTCGCCGTAGGTCGGCAGCTTTCCAAACAGGCCCGTATTATTCATAGTGACACCTTATATTTTGTCCGGACAACGGAACGCCGCCAACAGGTTGTTACTAAACGGGTTATTAATACTTTTTGCTTTTCCTTCATAGGTGATCTGATGCAACTCGTCGTTTGCATCTTCTTTCAACTTGAAAGTAATTCGATAAACATTAGATTGACTGGTGCGCTCAACCCGGGAATCGTCCATTAACCGGAACCATGCCCAAGGGCCGTTATAAGACATATCACGGGTTCGCTCATCCAAGTCTTCGAACACAATCCTCACACGTTTGTTTTCATCCGCTCCAGACCAGGTAATCGCTTTCCAGAATTTTGGTCCGTGGTTGTAAGTTAAACGTGTGTCACCGATATCCAGAGTAAACCTCGCCTCACTTTCACCTAACGCGTAAGGACGTAATTCAAGGCTAATACTCGGTGTTTCCGGGTTTTCGCGGAAGAAGACATTTTTTATGTTCAGCGCCCGTCGTATTTGCTTAATGCTGCTTTCCGAGAAGCCCATTGAATATCCGTCAACCACTCTGTTTGACCAATCTTTACGTGTATTAACGAAAGGTTGAAGAATCTCGGCATAGAATAAATCGACTGTACCGCCAGGCTTAAAGAACTCGCTGAAATCGTACAGAGCTAATTCATCTTGTGATGATTTATTTAATGGATACCGACCTGCCAAGGCACGAGAATAAGGTTCGTAAACCCGTGTACGCCACTCGGCATTAACGTACCCATTCGCAGAACGCATCACCACTTTCCAGCTTTCGTCCGCCAGCGTTGTTAACCAACCGCGAATTTCCGGTGGCGTTTTCTTGGCATATTCACGCAAGTTAGTAATGGGGTTACCCGCACCACCTGAGTATCGCCCCTTGGCAATATTAAAAGCCTGCATTGCTGGGTCAGGCGCCGTGGTAATGTCCTGAATATATATTTGAACCTCTTGTACTTTCGCCAAAATTCGATCAATTGGCGCTCCGCCTTGAGAAGAGGCCTTTAATAATGCGTTTACATCTTTAAAACGTCGATCCACTTTGGTAATTGGCAGCTTGCTATTTGCAAATTCAGACGCTGCACCAAAATGTCGTAAACGGTAGTTCGCGTTTTCAATTTTTTCTGTGTGCTGAATTTCAGGAATCGGGGTCAATAACGTGTTGCCTTTACCCACCTGCAACAACGCAATAAATGGAGAGTAAACCGGATCAACAAACAAACTCAGCACGTCATTGGCATGGTTTAAGTTCTTGAAGGGTGCAACTTCCATTGCCTGATAATATTTGGTCCATACTTTGGTGTAATCCGATAAGTAATGATCTTTTGCTTTCTCACTGATTTCATTTAAATCGTCTTTAACAAAATCAACACGCTCAGAATCATCGTCAGCCAAGACCCAGCGTTCATTCACCACACCGGATACAACCGGGGACTCGACGGAGAAATCCGTATTTTCGTACCCCTCAATGGTGTAGAGCAAAGGTATGGATAACGCATCTTCCGCTTCCGGGGTCATTTTAAACACCGAGGTCACACTCTCACCCAGCTGCGTGCGCAAATCCACTTTTTGAAGATATTCAGGGTTGGTTTTAAGGCGACTATAAACCCGTTGCGACACGGGTACGCGCATTAACAAACCACGAGTCGAAGCAATCAGGCTTTTATTCAACTCCGGCCTGTTCTCTTCCAGATCCAACGCCATAAGCGCATGCAAGTGAGCTTCAAGCTCTTGCTTGCGGGTCGCCTCACCGTGGAATTGTTGTTCCCAACGTTCTTCAAACCAGTTGGTAACCATTTGCACATCCATATTTTCCATTTTGTCGAACATCATATAAATACGAAATGTGCTGTATAGGTCTCCGCCTTCATGCCCACGCTTAAGTTGCTCTTCAATACTTTCAATTAATTTTGGAAACAATAATTTCTTAAGGTAGGTTTCGTAGGCTTTATCCGCTTCATGGTCTACACGGCCATCGTACATTCCCATACCGGCCAACCAGGGGTGTTCTTCCTGGTCATACACAATACTTGCGTTGGCCAATGCATTCAGCGGCGGTAATACCGCACGAATATCTTTGTTCCATGGGCTGAGTCGTTTATTTTCAGCGTTAAATTCTGCAATAAAATCATTCACGTTGGACATGAACATTTTGTGACGAGTAATACTGCCACTCCAGACAAGCACCAAGACAACAGTTACCACACTCAGGCCAACCAGTGTTGCTCTCTGCGCCCAACGGATCATGGCCTCGTAACGGACGTTGGCTCCCACCAATTCCGCTTCAGGGAAAATTACCTCACGGAACAGGCGGCCAAGGAAATAACTTTTACCTTGTTGGTAGGGTGATTGAGCCACTTCACGGGAGAAACCAAAATTGGATGAGACCGAGGTCATCAAGCGATCAATTGGCGTTCCATCCTGAGTACCACTGGAAAAATATACGCCGCGAAGATAAGGCTGGAAACGATAGCGATTTTTAATAAAGGTTTGACGAACAAACGCATCGACAATGGATTTTAAGTTTTCCATTTGTTGCGGGAAACCCTGCACTAATGCACGACGTTTTACATCCCGCTCTTGGTGCACTTTCCATAAAACCCGGTCGTAAAGTCGGCCAATCAGCTTGTCCAACTCTTCATTCATGTAATCAAATTCTGGGCTTTGAGTTAATTTAGGTGCGTTGGGTAATGACACCCCCCAAACCTGCTCGCGCTCTTCTTTACCCAAATCCTCATAGAACTCACTAAAACCGGACACCAAGTCTGCTTTAGTAAACATAAGATAAATCGGAAAGCGAATTTCCAGTTTTTCCATTAGCTCGTCTAAACGCGAACGAATCACTTTAGCGTGTTGAATTCGCTCTTCTTCTGTCTGCAATAACAGGTCGTGCAGACTAATCGCAACAATGGCACCGTTAATGGGACGGCGCTTACGATTTCGTTTTAATAAATTAAGAAAACCTTCCCAGGCAGAACTGTCCACCACTCGGTGACTATCCTGAGTTGTGTAGCGGCCGGCGGTATCAATAAGCACTGCATCATTGGTGAACCACCAATCACAGTTTCGGGTACCACCCACACCCTGAACAGCACCTTTACCAAACTGTTCAGCCAACGGAAAGTCCAACCCGGAATTGACTAAAGCCGTTGTTTTACCGGACCCAGGAGGCCCAACAATGATATACCAGGGCAGCTCATATAATGCTTTATTTGAGCGACCGCCAGAAAACTTGAGTTTTTTTAATGTGCCTAACGCCTGCGAGAAGCGTTGGTTCATTTGACGAATTTCTTCTGCTGCCTGATCGTTTGCAGCGCTCTTTTTTTCTTCTTCCTGATTTTTCGCCAGGTCTTCAACCAGTTCAGCATTTTGTTTATTGGCTTTTGCTTGAACACGAAGGTTGTTTAACCCCCATAGAACAAGCAACACCATAATAATGCCCAATCGAACCACCGGACTGGCGAGAGGAGCAGTATTGTTTTCCCCGAATTTAATGAGCGGACCTGCAAACCAGATAAGCAACGATATAAGCAATAAGCCTAGCAGTGCGATGGTTACTGGATGTGTGAAAAAATTTTTAATTTTTTTCATTTTTATATCACGTTTAATGGGCAGCTAATGGCCTGATTCCAATATTTAATTCGTATTCAAATGCAACAAAGGATTATTGTGGCTTTTTATTTGAATTTTCCTGTTCTTCAATGGTAGAGATTTCTACCAGTTTTTCCGCCACGGGAGCCGATGTTTTATACAACCAATACCGGAACCCGGAATAGCCAAAGAAAAGAATTGCAACAGCAATGGTCACTATGACCCACATGGGGATATGATCAGTCAGAGTACGACGAATATTCCCTAACCCCTGCCAATTTTCTGAAAGAGCGCGCTCATACTCACCACGGTAAGAACGGATAACGCTGAATAATTCATCGCGAATATGCTCAAGTTGATCCCGACCACGATTCGCCAATCGATACTTTCCTTCAAATCCCAGGCTCAAACAGATATAAATCAACTCAAGCATGTCGAGGTTTTCACCCGGAGTTTGTCGCATCCGATCCAGGATAAGAAAGAATTTTTCACCGCCAGAAGTTTCGTTATGAAATACCGTTAACAACGTTCGCTGTGCCCAGGGGCTATTGCTTCCCCAGGGTGTATTCAGCACGGCTTCGTCCAATGCTGCACACATCACGTAACGAGCAGAAAGCATAATTTCCTGTTTATAGCCCAGGTCACGCAATCTTCCCTCAAATGCACGTATCTCATTGGTTAACCGCGTGTGTAAGCCTGCAACATCCGGGTGACTCATGGATTGTCGGGTTTTTTCAAACACGGCAATTAATGTGGATGCCGCATTGACCAATGGGTTTAACCCTGAAGCAGTTCTAAAGTATGCCGCTTCAGTGTCAAGGGAAGGCCGGCCTCCAGCCATGGCTCTCGCAGGTGCTTGCTGCTGAGGTTGCGGGGCCCGAGGTTGGGCCGCTGCTCGCCTCCGACCAGGAGAAGGACGCATTACCGTGCGGTCCATTCCCGGGCGCGGTTGCTGAAATACGGTTTTATCTGAATCGTCTGACATAATTCACCAGCAGTGTTATTGGCGGATCGCCCAAAATTCGAATTCAAGACCAGGGAATTCCCCACCCACATGCACAGCAAAACCACCGGAATTTTGTAGCTCTTTCCAGAAAGCATTTTGCTTTTCCAACTCAAAATACGTGGTTTCCGAACGGAATGGGATTTGACGTGGTGCAACTGGTAACGCTTTAAGCGGAATACCTGGCATTGCCGCATTCACTAACTGACGAATACGCTCAACTGGCCCGATTTTAATTTGCGCAGGCAAACGGTTACGAATCACATCTTCAGGCACATCAGCCCGCACAGCGAGAATGTATGTCGCCGTAGACAGCATGGATCTGTCGGTAATTTCGGCAACACGAATACCGTATTTCTTTTCAACCAGGCTAAGCGCGACGGCAGTTTGTTCATAAACCATAGACAAGCATTTACGCAAGCTACCCATAACCGGAGAGAAAGTCGTTTGCAAATCATCGTGTAAATATTCGGGAAACGCTGGCGGACGTTTTTCCTGCGCAACAAATGTCGACAGCTCTCCCACCATTTGCAGCGCCTCAGCATACAAATTCACAGGATGCAGGCCGTTCATTTTCGCCAGGTGATTAGTGAGCGGCTCCAGTCGATTAATTAACTGCAACATCATATAGTCGGCAATTTCTGCTGTGCCGCCGCGACGTGCATCTGCAAGTCGCCCCGCAATCGCTTCCGCCCGATGATGCAACAGACCGGCAAGCTCGGAAATAAACCCTGTCAGTTTCGGCGCGGCCTTACAATCAACACAGGTCGGTAAATATTGGTCATCAAGCAACACATTTTTATCATCTCTCGATTCAGAGATTTTCAATACCCCGATACAGGCGTAGCCGCTTAAGTCATCACCTTCCAACAACAACCGTAAACGCAGCTTACCAACCTCCAAAGGCTGATTATCGCCACCATCTGTTGCAACATCGCGAACCGACACTTCCGAGGAATAATAACGAGCCAGGCCACGCGTGCTTTCCTGTGGAAGGATTTCAACCGCACCGGCACGTTTTACCGGTACCGCAAGATACACAATTTTATTATGCGTATTTTCCGGCACTTCAAGAACTGGCGGCACATCGTCAACATCTGGAAAACTGAAAGGTGTTCCATCGGGAAACACGCCTTTCGCATGAAGCAACGATACTTTACCTAAAGGCAAAAGTTGTTGATCAATTTCCAACTCACTGACACCCCAACCATAAGCTCCGTATGCTGAACACCGTCCGTGAATGTACCGTTCAAAATATCGGTCCTGCTGTTGAAAGTGCTGCGGGTTAAGAAACATTCCCTCAGACCATATTACCTTGCTATCTAGCGACATACCTTTTCTCTTTATGGTATCGAATGAACTCGAATTAGCTATTATTTTTCGATTAATTTAATGTCGTTGCTGGTGATACGAACCTTAACCGAATCACGAATAACATTGTTTGATGTTACCGGGAAAACCAATTTGTAGTTCGCATCTTTATATTTAAAAAACTGAGCAAATAACGCGATGTATTGAGTATCTTCTTCCAATACAAATTTCTCTATTCGGCTTTGCCCCGGCACTAATCGTTTTAGCTCTTGTTTGGAAACGAAGTCCGCTCCCAGAATCTCTTCATCGCGCTCGTATAAATCAATAAAATCTGATTTATTAAACATCTTGGTCGACTTGAGCTGATAAAGACGAATAAATAGAGGTGATGGACGATTCTGCTCATCTGGATTGATATCAGAATCAACGATTAAGTTGAGCTTTAAGTTGGTATCCAGATTAAGTACGCCGCCAACACCACTATTTACAGTCTCGCAGCCGGATAATCCAACTAGAACCACGGCGGAAAAGATCCATGCTAATTTGTATTTGAACATACTGACGTCCCCCAAAAATTATCTTTAATTTTTATTTTTTCGCTCAGCTACAAGCCGACGTAATTGATCTTCGTATGCTTGAACAAAATCGTCACCGAATAAATGCTGGAAAGAATGCTCCATATTATCCATCAGGTTTTTATAGTGCTCATGATAGGCAGCCCAATATTTGGCTTTTTGCATTGCAGGAATAACCGCTGCTTTGCCGCCTTTATCAAACATTTTTTCCAGATTCTCCGGGTTAAAACGCTCAATCATACTTTCGAAGCCGTAACGAATACCCGCAATAATCGCTATCTGATGTTCCGCCACGCCCTGAAAACCTTCTTTAAATGCTTCAACAGGCTCTTTATAAGCAGCGCTTTTTTTGACGAACATGTTTTCCAATGCCTCTTCGACATTGACAGAAAACTTAAGCGGATTATTTTCCACCGGCTGAATGGTGGTGACATTCATTCTAAATTCATTCTTGATGCTGGTTCTCGAACGTAACAGTTGCATCATGCCTTCCACTACTTCACGCATCAGTTCACCGGCCAACTGGCTGATTTCCAACACTTGCTCATTACTCAAGCCAGAGCTATCCAACCCCATTGCATCAATAAAAGCGTTACCCGCTTTAATGGATTGAATCGCATTTTTTCGCATCTCGGCTTTTTTGGCCTCAGCAGAACCACCAGGCTTTGGTGAGGCGGTTTGAGTTTGACGTGCCGGACGCGGTTTCTGAGACGCAACTTCGGCTGCGGGCTCAGCAGGAACCGGGCGAGGCCGAGGCTTTGGCGTTGGTGCAGGTTTAGGTGTTGGCGCTGGAACAGGCGCAACTGGTGGAGCCGCTTGTAACGGGTCAGGGTTAGGTATAGAAAAATCTGTCGGCTCGGAAGAGATATCTGGCCCACCGAAAGGAGAATTATCGGTACCGCCACCCATGAGATCGTCATCCCATCCTTCTGGGATCAGATTCTGTTCGGAAGAAGAAGGCCAACTCACATTTTGTGATAACGGATCTGAACCGTCACCGTAACTATTCGGTGAAGGTTCGGAACCAAAAGGCGAAGCAGAATTCCCTGAAGGTGGTGCAAAAGGATCGGAAGTGAATCCGCTATTGGATGCACTGCTGCCACCGAAAGGGTCAGAGCCAAAACCACTATCCGACGTCATTCCGCCACCAAATGGATCATTTTGACTTTTGTATGCATTATCAAGCGCGGCAAGTGGATCAGAAACTTCAGGCTCAGGGTTGAGAGAAAGACTGTCTTCGAAATTGAGCCCTGATGAACCAAAAGGACCGGGATCTGAAGCTGGAGGTGTACCGAACAAGCTATCGTCAGAAGCCATAACACCGAACGGAGAATCTCCGAAAGGCGAAGACGACCCCATGCCTTCACTCATAGACGCACCGGCACTGTCGACACTCGCTTCGAAGCTATAGTCCCCAAGCTCGAATGTATCACCATCCGCCAACGGCATCTGACTCCCTTTTCCCAAAGGCTCGGGAGAACCGTTAACAAATGTCCCATTGGTACTTAAATCAGTGATGAAATACTGGCCGCCGGAAAAGCTGACCTCACAATGTCTGGAAGATAAAAAGCGATCGGGATCTTGCAAAATCCACTGGTTATTCGAACCTCGCCCAATACTCCCACCTTCCTCTCCGAAGGTACGACTGGTTTCCGGCAAGCTTACCCCTTCAGGCGATTTAACAATTGTTAATATTAATGACATTTGATCGTCCTGATAATAATTCTTAACTCACAACGACGGGCTTCTTTACCACCACCCACTTCATCAGCAGACTCGCGAGTATATATCCCCTGAGCCGGGGTATAAATCGTTGAACCCAAAAGAGTTTGGATTTTTTACCAACTTTGATGGTAAAGCCTACGATGCGCTCAAACCCCGCACTATATCAGACATCTACGATGCGAGTTAATTGTGCAAATCCGTCTTCAATGTTAACCTGCCCGCAATAAAAGCGGTGTTTATTCTGGACATCAAACAGCTCAGCCCTTAAGTGTGAACCAGAGCACAAAAAAGAAATGACTTAGACGCCAAAATGCTTCAGCGCCTAAAGTTGATAAACAAGTTTTTGCAAAGGAACATAGGAACATGGCCTCACCAGAAGTCATTGACGTTAGTGGTTTATTAGAACCCATTTCGGACGATCTACCTGCTGGCTCAGATCCTAGAGAGGACCGCTCCCCCACTTCACCGTATCAAACAATAAAAGCAGAAAGAAACGCTGCACGCGCTGCAGAACGCAACAGCGTGCACGACGGCAATACCACTGAAGCCGATGATCATTGGCGAAAAGTATTAACCACTGCACCAGAAATTCTTAAATCAGTAGGCAAAGACCTGGAAGTTGCCAGCTGGTATATCGAAGCCCTAGTTCGTCGCCATGGGTTTCAAGGCTTAAGGGACGGCTTTAAACTTGTTCACGGTTTAATCGAAAAGTATTGGGATAATTTGTATCCCATGCCAGATGAAGACGGCATTGAAACTCGCGTCTCATCTCTATCCGGCCTTAATGGTGAAGGCGCAGAAGGTGTTTTGATTGCGCCCATCAGAAAAGTGATGATCACTGAAGGCCAATCTGTTGGCCCATACAGCTTTTGGGAGTACCAACAAGCTCTCGACGTACAGAAAGTAGCCGATGAATCAACGAAATCTGCAAAAGCTGCTAAATTAGGTTTTACACTGGACGAAGTTGAAAAAGCGGTATCGGAATCCAGCCAGGAATTTTTTGTCAACCAAAGAGACGACATTACCCAAGCGATTGACGCATACAAAGCCGCAGGCCAGTTACTGGACGAGCACTGCGGAGTCAATGATGCTCCCCCCATCCGAAATATCATCGAAGTTTTGGAAGAATGTTGTGGGGCAGTAAACCACATAGGTAAGCACAAGTTTCCAATTGAGGAAGTTGGGGCAGAAGAAATGACAGAAGATGGCGCAGAATCATCGCCAGATTCAACGGAAGGAGCTGCTCCCGCTGCGGTACAACGGGGCCCAGTACAAAGTCGCGAAGCCGCATTCAAGCAACTTACCGAAATAGCCGAGTTCTTCCGTAAAACGGAACCACACTCACCAGTTTCATATGTTCTGGAAAAAGCAGTAAAATGGGGCAATATGCCATTGAACGAGCTAATTCAAGAGCTAATTACAGACAACAACTCTCTAGAACGCTTTAGCGAACTAACAGGCGTTAAAGTTGAGAATTAATCCAAACCAATTGCTGCAAGGGTGGAATTATGTCCGAAAGCATTCATGATAAATTGAAACGTGTTAGAAAACCCAGGGTTCATATTACCTATGACCTTGAAACCAATGGAGCGGTCGTCAATAAGGAAATCCCGTTTGTTATGGGTGTTATGGGAGACTATTCCGGAGACAACACTGAAGGGAAAAAAGCCCTGAAAGACCGCAAGTTCTCTCAAATTGACCGGGACAACTTCAACGAAGTCATGGGTAAAGTAAACCCAAAACTCGATATGAAAGTTGAAAACACCCTTGAAAATGACGGTAGTGAGTTTTCAGTAAGCCTGGATTTCAACAATATGGAAGACTTTGAGCCACACAAAGTTGTGGAACAAGTTGAGCCGTTGAAAAAGCTTATGGACACTCGCAACAAGCTCCGCGACCTGCTTACCAAGGCAGACCGCTCTGAAGAGCTAGAAGAAGTTTTAGAGAAAATACTCAGCAATACTGACGCACTTAACGCTTTATCCAGTGAACTAGGCGTTGAATCAGGTGACGGAGAGGACGGCAAAGATGGCGAATAATGAAGAACAAGTAGCAGATAGCAGCCAGGAGGCGGAAGCCCAGGAAATCAGTTTCCTTGATCAGGCAATCTCTGCAACTAAGCAAACTCCTAAAGACCAAACTGAGGATTTGCTAAAGGCACTAACTAAAGAAGCATTATCCGGCTCATTACAGTGGGATAAAAACCTATCAGTAACGATTAACAATGCCATTGCTGCCATCGACGCGGCGATGTCAAAGCAGCTTGCTGCTGTTATGCACAATGAGAAATTCCAGAAACTGGAAGGCTCATGGCGAGGATTGAACCATCTGGTAATGAACTCGGAAACAGGTTCTCAGATGAAAATCCGCATGATGAATATCAGCAAGAAAGAATTAAGCCGTGACCTTGAGAAAGCGGTTGAATTCGACCAAAGCCAGATTTTCAAGAAAATCTACGAAAGTGAATTTGGTATTGCCGGTGGTGAACCTTATGCAGCGTTGATTGGTGACTACGAATTCAGTTCTCACCCAGAAGACGTATCGCTACTTTCAAAAATGTCTAACGTTGCGGCTGCGGGCTTCTGTCCTTTCCTATCCGCTGCAGCACCTGAGATGTTTGGTTTTGAAAGCTACACAGAGTTGTCCAAACCTCGCGATCTTGAAAAGATTTTCGACTCGGCAGAATACATCCAATGGCGCAGTTTCCGCGATAGCGATGACTCTCGCTTTGTTACATTGGCAATGCCCCGTGTATTGGCTCGTTTACCATATGGTGAGGCAACCAAGCCCGTTGAATCATTCAACTATGAAGAAGCGGCAACAAACGAAATTGGTCAGCACGTTACCAGTGAACATGACACTTATTGCTGGATGAACGCAGCCTATGCCTTGGGTACAACCTTAACAAAAGCGTTTGCTGAATACGGTTGGTGTACCAGTATCCGCGGTGCAGAAGGTGGCGGTAAAGTTGAAGGCTTACCAAGTCACACCTTCGTCAGTGATGACGGCGACATGGATCAGAAGTGTCCAACCGAGATTGGTATTACTGACCGTCGTGAAGCAGAGCTTAGTAAACTTGGTTTCTTGCCATTGTGTCACTACAAAAATACTGATTACGCGGTGTTCTTCGGTGCACAAACCACTCAGAAACCTAAGAAATTTGATAACCCGGATGCAACTGCAAACGCGGCGATTTCTGCTCGCTTGCCATACATCATGGCGACCTCTCGTATTGCTCACTTCTTGAAAGTAATGGCTCGAGATAAAGTCGGTTCCTTTATGGAAGCGTCTGAAGCGGAAGAATGGTTGAACAAGTGGATCAGCAACTATGTAAATGGAACGCCAGGCGCAAGTGCTGAAATGAAAGCCCGCTACCCACTAGCAGAAGCGCGTGTTGAAGTTAAAGAAGTACCAGGTCAACCTGGTGTATTCAACGCAGTGGCCTGGATGCGTCCTTGGCTGCAAATGGAAGAATTGACTGCCTCGTTACGGTTGGTAGCCAATATTCCTAAAGCAGGCTAAAAAATAGCTTAAAACAAAGGGGGGCATCGCCCCCCTTTTTTTCGCTAACTTCGTGGAATTTTGTCTGTGACATCGAATATCGTATTACCGGACTCTCAGCCAGAAAAGGACCCGTCTGCCTTTCGGATAGACTTGGATCTGCTGTACACCCAGGATGCTTATATTAAAAACCTGGATGATTTTCTCGCAGAAAAAAATTACAAACGAGCACTTGAGTATTGGTTAAAAGAATACGAGGATTACCAGCGTTTAGAAGACGCACAGGAAATAAAAGAAGCGCTTCACCACAGCATTGCAGAAATTGATCATAAAATTAATGATCAACTTAACATCATACTTCACACCCCCAAGTTCCAAAAACTCGAAGCCTCGTGGCGAGGTTTATGGTCTCTTGTTGAGCAGGTTGAAGGTACCAAAAATATTAAAGTCAAAGTTTTAGATATCAACTGGAGCGAAGTGTCGAAAGACATTGGCCGAGCGTTGGACTTTGACCAAAGCCAGTTATTTCAAAAAGTATACAACGAGGAATACGGTACACCCGGGGGTGAACCATATGGCGTATTAATCGGCGATTACACGATTAGCCACCGCCCATCCCCAGACAATCCCTATAACGACATCGCCACGATGGAAGGCATTGCACAAATTGCCGCCGCGTCATTTTCTCCTTTTGTGACATCTGCGGCTCCAGAGTTATTTGGCATTGATAGTTTTGCCGAACTTGGCCAGCCGATAAACCTGAAGAATATTTTTACCCAGCAGGAATACATAAAGTGGAACGCGTTAAGAAATAAAGCGGATTCGCGTTTTCTGGGTTTAACATTACCCAGAGTGTTAATGCGTCTTCCCTACCGAAAAACGCCCGGTAGCTATAAAGGCGTGTATTTTCAGGAAAAGCTGTCTCACGATGGTTTAACCGGTTATTTATGGGGCAATGCCTGTTACGCCTTTGCTCGAATATTAATTCGGGAATTTGATAACGTTGGTTGGTTTGGCCATATTCGAGGCGTTCCCAGAAATCAACTTGGCGGTGGCCTGCTGACCAATATGGCGGTAGATCACTTCCCTACCGATTCAGAAGGATTAATCGCAAAACCCACAACGGACGTCATTATTACGGATGCCGTAGAAAAAGAGTTGAGTGAGATTGGGCTTATTCCATTGTGCCAATGCTACGATGTGCCATTTGCCGCGTTCTATAACAACCAGTCGGTACAACGTCCAAAAGACTATAAAGAAAAAAATACCGAAGTGAATGCCCGGCTGTCCGCCATGTTACAACACGTACTCTGCGGTTCACGCGTGGCGCACTATATTAAAGTCATGATCCGTGACAAAATTGGCTCTTTTATCAGTGCCGCAGAATGTGAAAGCTTTTTACGTAAGTGGCTATTTAAATATACAACTGGTCGGGAAGACCTCGACTGGGAAGAACAGGCGCGTTTCCCATTACGAGAGGCCGCAGTCAAAGTTCGCGAGCACCCGGAAAAACCCGGGCAGTATTTGTGTGTTATTCACTTGGTGCCACATTATCAAATCGATCAAATGGTATCCGAACTGGAACTGGTCACTGAACTGGCGCAAACGAAATAATATCTATGGCTAGAGTTGATAAGAAAAAGAATTTACGACCATCGATACTGGATCGCTTAATTGATGATGAACCACATCTACAGGTCGAAACAGAAAAGACTCGCCACCAACGCTTAAAAGAATTAAGAAACAGCGTTAGACGGGATCTGGAAAACCTTTTGAATTCGCGTTATCGGGTCATTTCACCACCAGAAGAATTACAGGAATCCAATACTTCGCTACTGAATTATGGCTTACCCGATTTGGCCACTGTGAATATTGTTGACCTCGATAAAAAACGCGAATTTACCCAGAACCTTGAACGCGTATTAAAAACATATGAGCCTCGCTTTAAATCCGTCAAAGTGAGCTACCAAGACAACAAAGATAATACTGACCGCACACTTCGATTCCGTATCGATGCCACACTCTACGCTGATCCTGCGCCCGAGATCGTGGTATTCGACTCTATTTTGGAACCGGCATCGCGAGCGGTAAACGTGGAAGAATCTCAACATGGCTGATGAGTTACTGCCCTATTACGAAAAAGAATTGGCTTTTATTCGCCAGATGGGGGCGTCCTTTGCCAAAGAACACCCCAAAGTAGCTGGACGACTGGGCATCAGTTCAGACACGATTGAAGACCCCCATGTATCACGTTTGATTGAAGGCTTTGCTTATCTCAATGCCAGAATTCAACACAAACTGGATGACGATTTTCCAGAATTAAGTGATGCCATACTCAGTGTGTTATTTCCGCACTACCAACGTCCAATTCCGTCGACCTCTATTGTCCAATTTGTGCCAGACAAAGATCAGCTGGACGCACCGTATACTGTTGAACGACACACCCTTCTGGAAACGGAGCACTTCCAGGGCGAGAACTGTCGTTTCTCAACCGTGTATGAAACTGAGTTGCTACCCGTCGAAGTCAGCGATGCTTCCCTGGTCGGTATTCCTTTTTCTACTCCCGGTTCAGACTCCGTTCGCGGCGCAGCAGGGGTATTAAAACTCACCATAAAAGGCTTTACGCCAGATATTTCTCTGCCGGAAATTGAGTTGGATAAACTGCGTTTTTATTTGAAAGGACAAACGCAGCACGTCCACCCGCTATATGAATTATTACTCAGCAAATGTCTCAACGTGGTCATGACTGCATCAGAGACAGACACCTCGCCGGTATTTCTGGGTAAAGACATCATTAAGTCCGTTGGGTTTGATAGTCAGGATGCACTCCTGCCCTACCCTCCCGGTTCGTTCGTTGGCTATCGGGTGCTGACTGAGTTTTTTGTCTTTCCCGAAAAATACATGTTTATCGACATTGAAGGGTTAAAAGATAAATTACCTGAAAACGTAACCGATGAAATAAACCTGTATATTTATTTCTCCGAGTCGGATGTCGAGCTGGAACATAATATTTCTGCGGAAACCTTTGTTATGGGCTGTTCACCAGTGGTGAATTTATTCTCCCATACTGCAGACCCGATTAAACTCGACCACACTCAAACGGAATATCAAATTATCCCGGATATTCGCCGACCAATAGGATACGAAGTTTATTCGGTTGATAAAGTGACCGCGTCGTCCCCAGACGGCGATAAAAAAGATTATCTGCCTTTTTATGGGTTAACCCACGCCCAGCATGACACAGAAGAATATGCCTATTGGATCGCCAACCGACGACACGCCAAATTAAGTAACTATGAGCGCGACGACGGCACTGACGTCTTTTTAAGTTTGGTGGATTTAAAATTTAATCCGAATGTTCCCAGTGATAAAACTCTTCTGCTGGAAACCACATGCAGCAATAGGGATCTACCGGCCAAACTGCCATACAATATGGATCACCCTAAATTACAGTGTGTGGAAAGTGCGCCACCATGTGAGCGCATACGCTGCCTGACACAACCAACAGCGGTTGTCCGACCACCACTAAGAGATCACGCACGCTGGCGATTAATTTCGCACCTGAACTTAAATCATTTGTCCATTACCGGGCGAGATGATGCCACTAACGCGTTAAAAGAAATTTTACGGTTGTACGACTTCAAGGATTCCTCCGTGTCACGCGCACTTGTCGAGTCAATTTACGAAGTGGATACACGCGCGATTAGTGCCCCGCTTCCCATTGAAGGGCGGGCAACCATGTGCAGGGGCATTGAAGTTGAAATCACTCTGGACGATTCGCAACTCACTGGTAGCAGTGCGTACTTGTTTGCCAGCGTACTCGAACACTTTTTTGGGCTTTATTGCTCAATAAACTCTTTCTCAAGGGTTTTGGTTAAAATTAAAAGTAAAGAAGGTTATCTGAAAAAATGCCCACCAAGAGCCGGGGAAAAAATACTTCTGTAATTGATCTGCTTAAACAGCAGCCGCAAGGATTCGACTTTCTACAGGCAATTCGTCTGATAGAACGTAGCGCTGCGTTTAAAAATCGATCAACCCAACTCGGAGGGGCGCACCTGCCCCCGGTGAATGCAGTCGCGAAATTTACGCCCCCAAACAGTGAGTGCGTACGCTTTCGCAACCGGCAATCACTCTCTTTTCCGGTAACAGAAATTAACCACCTGGATGGGGACGCAAATCCAGACAATATTAAACAGTGGGAAATTTATACCAGCTTTCTTGGGTTAACCGGTTCTCACGGTGTACTGCCATTTCACTATACAGAAATGATTCTGCAGCGAATTCGACAAAAAGACCCGTCCTTGATGGAATTCTTTGATTTGTTTAACCACAGAATTATTTCGCTGTTTTATCAAGCATCACTCAAATATAAATTACCGCTGGAATACGAACGTAAACGTTTAACCGCCCCAAGCAATAACAATCAGGTTAAAGACTCCGCAACTCAACTACTGAATTCCATTATCGGTTTTGGTACCCGAGGTTTACACAATCGCCTGGTAGTCAAAGATGAATCCCTAATTTACTATGGTGGATTGTTTAGCCAGCAAATCCGTACCGCTTCCGGTTTAAAACAGATACTCTCCAGTTATTTTGGTATCCCGGTAAAACTGGAAGAGTTTCTCGGGCGCTGGCAGGAATTAATTGACGATATCCGAACCCGGTTACCAGACAAACAAACACCAAAAGGGCAAAATGTCTGCCTCGGCCGTTCAGCCATGTTGGGCAACCGCGGCTGGTTCGCTCAAGGTAAAATACGCATCGTATTGGGGCCACTTAATCGGGAACAGTTTTATACATTCTCCCCTGGCAGCAGTGCATTAAAAGCACTTAATGAATTAGTAAGAACTTATATTGGTGTTGAAAACGATTATGACTTCAACATCCTGGTGAATCGAGCAGATATTCCCGATAAAGTCACGCTCGACAGTAAAGATCAACCCATCATGGGCTGGAATACCTGGCTTGCCAGTAAACCCAAACCCGATGATGAATCCAATACTATGAAAATATCTATTTCGGCATCACGGCTGAACTAGGCGAATAATTAAAACGACGTGTAAGGACCAATGCAATGATTAGCATAGATCTTAAATCCCTTGTAGGACGAATGAACGAACCCTGTAAGCTGGCACTGGAAGGTGCCGCCGGACTTTGTTTGTCCCGTACCCATTACAACGTTGAGATCGAGCATTGGCTTTTAAAGCTACTCGAAATTTCCGACAGCGATATGATCGCCATTCTGGAAAAATTCGAAATAAACCTCGGCAAGTTTGCCCAGGAATTAAATAAAGAGCTGGACCACATCAAGTCGGGTAATTCACGCGCACCTGCACTCTCTCCCACTATTGTTGATTTAGCCAAAAACGCCTGGTTACTGGCTTCCGTTGAATACGGTCACCCACAAACCACATCCGCCCATGTGCTTGCAGCCTTGATGTTGGACGAAGGCTTACGCCGGTCAACAGGTGCGATCAATGGTGAACTGAAAAAAATCCCACCAGAATCCTTACGCGATGTGGTCCGTGCAATCGTCGGCACCACCACTGAATCCAAAACCACGCAAACCGGTGACAGCGGTGCAGGTGGAGAAGGTGTTCCAAGCGGTATGCCAAGCAAGCAACCGTCTTTGGACAAATACACAGTTAACCTTACAGCTGCTGCGAAGGAAGGCAAAATCGATGCGGTACTTGGTCGCGATGAAGAAATTCGTCAAATCATCGATATCCTTATTCGACGTCGACAAAATAACCCAATCCTGACAGGTGAAGCCGGTGTGGGTAAAACCGCTGTGGTGGAAGGGTTCGCCTTACGGATTGTTTCTGGTGATGTACCCGATCCATTAAAAGGTGTAACCATTCGCAGCCTCGACCTCGGTTTATTACAAGCCGGCGCCAGCGTAAAAGGGGAATTTGAAAACCGCCTTAAATCGGTGATCGCCGAAGTAAAAGCCTCACCCGACCCGATTATTATGTTTATCGACGAGGCCCACACCATGATTGGTGCCGGTGGTAAAGAAGGTCAAGGCGATGCCGCAAACCTGCTTAAACCCGCATTGGCTCGCGGTGAATTGCGAACAATCGCAGCCACAACCTGGGCCGAATACAAAAAATATTTTGAACGCGACCCTGCATTAACTCGCCGCTTCCAGGTTGTGAAAATTGAAGAGCCAAATGAAGAAAAAGGCATCAACATGATGCGTGCCATTTCTCCAATGCTCGACTCACACCATAAAGTGAATATTCTGGATGAAGCCATTGTGGATTCTGTACGCTTATCAATGCGTTATATTCCAGGTCGTCAGCTTCCAGATAAATCGGTTTCTTTGTTAGATACCGCATGTGCTCGTGTAGCATTAAGTCAAAGTGCTACACCTGCTGCGGTTGAAGATACTCGCCGCCAAATTATTCAAACAGAAGCCACGATTCACTCCCTCGGTCAGGAAAACGCAGCCCTTGGCAATTACCAGGGTAAAATTGATCAGCTAGAAGCGGAAAAGGTTGCCCTAGAAGAAAAGCTTGCAGAACAGGAAGCTCAATGGGACAAAGAAAAAGAACAAGTTGCAGCAATTCATGAGCTGCAAAACAAAATTGAAGGTGACTTTAACGCGCAAAAACTTTCGGAAGAAGACCGTGCGAAAGAAGGTGCGCCCACCCTGCTAAGTGATGAAGAAAGAGAAAGCACCAAGGAAGCCTTACACGCGGCATTAGCTAACCTTGATGAAATTCAAGGCGATGAGCCAATGATTCAGGTTAATGTAAACAGCCAGGCAATTGCCGAAGTGGTTGCCAACTGGACCGGTATCCCTGTGGGCAAAATGGTGTCTGACGAAATTAATGCAATACTTAACCTTCGCGACACGCTTGGCAAACGCGTTATCGGCCAGCAGCATGCACTGGAAGCGATCGCACAAAGTATTCGTACTTCCCGCGCCGGTTTAACAGACCCACGTAAACCTATTGGTGTGTTCTTCATGGTCGGCTCCAGTGGTGTCGGTAAAACCGAAACTGCTTTGGCACTGACAGACATTCTCTACGGCGGTGAGCAAAACATTACCACCATTAACATGTCTGAGTTTAAAGAAGAACACAAAGTCTCCATGCTGCTTGGTTCTCCTCCCGGATATGTAGGCTATGGTGAAGGCGGTGTGCTTACCGAAGCAGTTCGACGCAAACCATACAGCGTGGTGCTATTGGACGAAATGGAAAAAGCCCACCCCGGTGTGCAAGACATCTTCTACAACGTTTTTGATAAGGGCACCATTAAAGACGGTGAAGGCCGTGATATCGATTTCCGCAATACGGTCATCATTATGACCTCCAACGCAGGTGAGGAACATATCCGGGCCATGTGTGCTTCTGGAGAAGAATTACCAGAACCAGAAGTATTGCTCGATAATTTCCGTCCACAATTATTACAATACTTCAAACCCGCATTCCTGGGTCGTACCAACGTTATTCCTTACTACCCGCTTGGTGACGACGATCTGATGAAGATCTGTGAAATCAACATGCGACGTATCGAAAAACGTGTACGTGAACACTACGATGCCAAGTTCAGCTACGACGAAGATGTCATCCTGCACATCGTTGCCCGTTGTCAGGAAGTGGATACCGGTGCGAGAAACATTGAAAATATATTAACGCGCACAATGTTGCCTGCCTTGGCGGCCGAGTGTTTAGCCAAAATGGCAGACGGTGAAACCATTACCGCAATTCACGTTAATGTAGATGAAGAAGGTGGTTTTACCTACCAAATTAGTTAAAACTGCAAAAGCAAGCCCCCGGAGGTTCACCGCTGGGGGCTTGATAACACGATTGGCATGATGCCAAGAAATGATTGACCAAAACGGTAATAACCAGGGATTCAAAAGGCATTCCCTTTTAATTTGTATACGCGCTCATGATGTTAACAACCTCCAGGCTCTTCGCAATTTGCAGCCAAGCCCTGCTATTTGTCGCACTGCTCGGTCACGCCGGCAGTAGTTATTCGGCAACACGGGACGAACTGAACCAATCTTTTATTGAACGTTCAGCCAGCATATATCAGTCTCAAGCAAAAAAAATTCCGTCGCACCTGCAAAACCTGCCGGATATTCGTTCCGTGGAAAAAAAGGTGCGCGGCTTGATCAACGATGACAATCCCCTACTGGCGGTACTTACCATAGCGGCCAATATTTCGGTGATTGAGCAAAATATTGACGAACCCTTTGTCGTCGACCTGACATGGTTTTTGTATCAGCAAAACGCCAAGGCCGTAGCGGATAAAATTTACTACACAGCAAAATCCGAAGCCGATGATATTGCGCTTTCGCGTATTACCTTCCAACTGGCGAAGTACTACTTCCTGAGAGGGGACTGGAACAAAACATTATTGACCTTACGTATTGTGGATATCAACGCGGCCTTAACATCGGACGAGATTGATTACTCCAACTTAATGAAAGGCATATCGCTACAACGGCTTAGAAAGCATAGAAAGTCGGTAAAATTTTACGATGCAATCGAACCCAATTCCCCCTACTACACGATTGCCCTGCTCAATAAAGCGGTCGCCTACCTGCGTCAGGAATGGTGGACCGACGCACAAATCGAATTACAGAAAGCAATCAAACATGAAGAGGCCAATAAAAACGACCAGTTTGCTGACCGTCTTTACTTAACCCTGGGTTTTTCTCAAATTCAATTCGAGTTCTATCGAGATGCACGGGAAACATTTCGTTCTATCAGTATCGAAGGCCCCTACACCAATCGCGCACTTCTGGGCATTGGTATCTCCGCCATGCACCAAGGGGATTTCGTCGGGGCGCTAAATGCCTTCAACATACTAATCAATAAAGGCATTGATGCTCCATCAGTACACGAATCACATTTATTGTCCCCTTTTGTTTACGAAAAGCTTAAGCAAAACCGTGTTGCGTCAGCAAAATATTCCGAGGCCATTGCCTATTTTCAACGGCTTTCATCAGAGTTGGGAAGTCAGATTACGCAACTAAACCAAAATAGAGTACTTGAACTGGCACAAACCCAAATACACCAAAACACCCAACTGATTCCTAGCGAAGCACAATTTTCTTCTATCGAATTTCCGGCAGAGCCATTAAAGAACATCGCCAGGATTCAGGCAATGAAACAGCTTCCCCTGTCAGCAAAAGAACAACAGCAGTTAGATGCGTTACTCAACCAGTACCTTGCATTTACCGTTGGCGAAATTTCTGCCCAACTCGATGACAAACAAAATATTTTTAACAGCTATTTGAGCCAATCACGATTCGGCCTAGCCAAGCTTTATGATGAAAACAAATAAACCTTTTTCAGCGTTAAAACTCAGCATCGCGATATCCAGCTCCATGGCGCTTATGTCTTGTGGTTCAAATGAGCCACAAAAAGCAACACTGCGTGATATCGATTTTACGGACAAATCCACCTTGCAGGCAGATGTTTTTGTTAAACCAAAAACAGAAGACGAGATCAAGCAGGCGTACTACAACTACATCCAAAGCGCGTCCAAAGATGAGACATCGCGACAACAGGCCATTAGTCGTTTGGCACAGATGGAACTGCAACTGAGTAACCGCCTGATAAAAGAGAGTAAAGAGGAAGACGACTTAAATTCTGACAGGCTGTATACGGAAACTCTGAACAAAACCATTAATCTGCTCACCACCTCACTCAGGGACTACCCCAAAGCCAAAGGTAACGACGTATTACTCTATCAGTTGGCCAAAACCTACGATCAGGTTGGGGAACACAATAAAGCCATAGAGGCCTTAACCCAATTGGTTAAGAACTTTAAAAATTCTGTGCATTATCCCGAAGCACAGTTCCGTATTGCGGAAAATGCATTTGTGACCGGTGATTACATCACGGCAGAGGATGCATACACAGAAGTCATCATGTCACCCGATAGTGACCGTTTTTATGAAAAGGCATTTTTCAAGCGCGGCTGGACTCGGTATAAACAAGAGCTTTATGTGGAATCGGTGGATGACTACCTGGAATCCCTAACCATACACAAGTTCGGTGATTACGATGCCCTACCCGATAATGAGAAGAGCTTATTTGATGAGTATTTCCGCGCAATCGGCTTAGCCTTCTCTCACCTGAATGGAGCGGAATCACTGCAAAGCTATTTTGCCAGTTCATCCAACTTCCGGTATCTCTACCATACATATCGCGTTATCGCCGACATTTACCTGAAGCAAGAACGCTACTCCGATGCGGTAGAAACACTGAATCAATTTGTGACACAACATGCCGACTCAAAACATGTTCCAAGCGCAAAGCTGAGTATTATTCAGATCTGGCAGAAAGGTGGCTTTGCCAAACGTGTGCACACCACTGTGGACGACTTTTATCTTAGTTATCATCCCAAAAGCGATTATTGGAAAACCAATACCGACCCGGATATTGCCAAGAAAACCAAAACAGCCTTACGTGATTACATCGTAAAAGAAGCTTCTTTCTATCATTCCAAATATCAGAACAAAGGTAAGAGCGAAGATTACCAAGCAGCCAAAACCTGGTATGACCGCTACCTGGAACACTATTCATCTTATTCACGGCAGGACAACATATACGGCTTGTATGCGGAGCTACTGTACCGGGCGAAGGACAATACCGGCGCATTAAAATACTTTGAGCTTGCGGCCTATGATGGAGAAATTGTTCTGGATAAAAAAGCCGCTTACGCCACGGTGAGCATATCCAATAGTCTATATAATCGCGCACAAGGCGAACAAAAAGCCGCGCTACTGGATAAACACATTCGATACGCAAGTCTGTATACCGAACTTTATCCAACTGACGAAAAGTCGACGGAAATTGCAATTAATGCCGCTCAGCTTTCATTTAACAGTCAGCAGTATGACCAGGCCATTAAGCTGACCGAAGCGTTACCTGAAACCATTACCAGCGCGCAAAAGTACACATCGAATTTAATTAAAGCTCGTTCTTACTTCGAAACGAAAAATTTTGCTGACGCAGAAGCAACTTACCAGACGATGCTGTCAGACAAATCCGTCAACCGTAATCAGCGAGCAAGCATTCGGGACAATCTGGCGCTTTCTATTTACCGACAAGGTGAACAGGCTAAAGAACAAGGGGATATTGCTCAGGCATCACATCATTTTGTACGAGTGTCAGATATTGCTCCCAACTCCGATATCGCATCTTCCGGTTTATATGATGCTATCGCCCTGGCCATGCAACATGAGTCCTGGCAAAACGCGATTGATTTTATCAACCGCTTTAAGCAACTTTACCCGCAGCATAAATACACTAATGACGTCACTCGCAAGCTGTCTGTAGCCTATTTGAAATCCAATCAAGGCGGTAAAGCAGCCAGGGAGTTCGAACGTATTTCCTCGTTTGAAGATAATTCAGAAGTTAAAATGGCAGCACTGTGGCAGGCCGCAGAGTTGTACGAATCAAAAGGCGATACCGAGTCAGCAATTCGCTCATATCGAAGCTACGCCCATAGCTATAAGAAGCCCTTCCCCCAGAATATGGAAGCCATGCAAAAGCTTACCGAGCTCTATGCGAAACAAGGCGATAAAAACAAGCAGCACTTTTGGCAGTTAAAGATAGCAGGGGCTGAACGCCGGGCACAAAATGACGAAAAAACCGAACGAACAACGTTTATTGCTGCCTCGGCCACACTGGATTTAGCCACCCAGAGTAGGCAAGAATATACGCGCAGAAAACTGGTTGAACCCATTGCAGCCAACTTGCGTAAAAAGAAAAAGCTAATGCAGGATACAATCAAGTTATATGGTCAGGCCTCTTCTTTTGGTCTTGCGGATATCACGACTCAATCAACTTTTTCAATTGGCGAAATATATCGGGACTTCTCCAAAGCGTTGCTGGAATCCGAGCGGCCGAAAAACCTTTCGGAAGATGAACTGGAACAATACGAAATTCTTCTGGAAGACCAGGCATTTCCATTTGAAGAAAAAGCCATTGAATTTTACGAAACCAACCTGGCACGTTCACGCGAAGGGCTTTACAACCCATGGCTGAAACAAAGCCGGGAAAAACTGAAAGAACTCTTCCCTGTGCGATATTCCCGCGAAGGAAAACTCGGAGGGTATACTGGAAATGAATAATCAATACAGAACGATAAAAAACGTCACGTTTGTCCTGACAATTGCCTTGGGGTTATTTGCCTGTTCATCGACACCACCAAAAGATAAGGCACCGGAGAAAACAGACGCGCCAAAGCAACAGATAACAGAAATTCCAACACAGACGTTATCACCTCTCGATAAAGCACAATTTGAAGAAGCGATTGAAAGCCTCAATAACAATCATCTGAAGATTGCCAGAAAAATGTTGAGAAAGCTGAACAAGGATTATCCCAACCACTCCCTTATTGTCAGCAATCTGGCAACAATCGAGTATCTGGAAAATGACCAAGATAATGCGCTTAAGCTAGCGCAACAGGCGCTGACACTTAACCCTCAAAATGCCCATGCGCATAATATTCATGGTTTGATATTAGTGAACCAGGATAAAATTAAAGAAGCGGAATTGGCTTATCAGAATGCCATTAAGTACGATGATAAATATGCCGAGGCATACTACAACCTGGCACTGATACAAGATACCTATTACCAGGATATCGCCCTGGCGCTTAAATATTACAAAGCGTATTTGGTTTTATCGGGGTTTAAAGATGAAGACACTAAATCCTGGATTCAACAGCTTGAAGCTTCCCTGGCGAATAAGGAATAACCGGCAATGCGCATTTTACTCATTACATTTCTACTTATTCTTAGTTCCATCAGCTGGGCCGAAGATAAAATCGAACTAAAAACCATCAAAATCAAGGGCAACAAAGAGCTACCCAAAATTTTGTATGTAGTTCCCTGGCAAGAGTCTGTTGCAAACAACAAGAACGAACAAAAACTGGAATTGCATGATTTTTTTGGTGATCTCTATGACCCGCTCACGCCCGAACCACCAAAAACCTCATTAGAAAAGTAGCAAACGGTGTTATATAAACTGGGAAGAGGTGTAAACCGCGCCTAAATGACTTTTGCCCGCGTATTTAGATATGGCTGATGAATATTGAGCAGGGCCAACTCTAACGCTGCAGCATGTCTTTGACGCTGTTTGCCATGTTGAATTGATTCCAATAAATACTCTTCAGTAATGAGGTGCCCCATAAAATAGCGCTTACCGGTTGAAAAATACTGACCGTATTTTTGCCATACTCCGGCAATTTTTTCGACCGTTGGAAACGGTAGATTTTCATCGTCATCCAATGCGACAAAAGCATCGTCATCGTGGTAGCGAAGCTTCTCATCCAGGTCGGGAATATCCGTTGCCAGCCCATACTTAACCAAGTCAATCCCGGTTATTACCGAAAAAGCTTCGCCAGCAACCCTGGCCATACCCGGCTCCTGCATCTGGGCAATAACCCAGGGTAACGCTTGCGGATCACCAAGAATCCGGCTAGCCACGATCACATGCCTTTTATTGTTTGGCTGTGCAGCCATTAAAGAAATCCACTCCCTCGCCTTATCTATTGACAATACCCTGAATGCAATTTCAATCGCATTCTGCTGGTATTCTCCGCCGTCAATCACAAATTGTTTTAATTGCTCCATATGCGATTGATCACCGAGCATAATTGATGACCATAAGCCAGCAAACACAACCGACTTGTCTGCGTCCTGTAACGCCAGGGGTAAGATATGGGACAAGTCTGTACGTTTAAATTCGCCAATGGATCGAATGGCTCGCGCAAACAACGGCTTATTCTGCCGACAATCATCCCTTTCCAGAATTTTATCCAACTGCTCTAACGGGTTTTCTCCACGTAGTGCACAAACGTCAAGCGCCAAACGTTTATGATCAAAGTTTTTACTCATGAAGAATTTTTTTATCCAGGTGTGGGAGTACTTTTCCTTGACCCAGGCAAAAGCCGAAACTAACGCAGGAAAAGTTTCTTCACTATGTAAGCCACACTCCACCGCTTTCTGGATTTTCCACACATCCAGGCAACGCAACGCAGTGACTGCGGCAACAAACACTTCACCGGGCTCTTCCAAATCCAGCGCAGCTTCACAGACCGCCCAGGCATCTTCCGGCGCAGTCATTATGCCGTCTAATTGCTGTTCAATACGATTTTCCAGATCCATTAAATCTTCGGACGAGTAATGCGGTTGTTCTAATGCAACTTTTCTAAGCACCCAAAGAAAAGAAGCTTCGTCCACGTAACGTTCATAGATTTGTAGAAACGGCGTAGTATGTTCTGAGGCAGACAAACCCATTTTGTTTACTCAATATAAAAACTAGTCTCTAACATGATATGCAATGACAAATACAAATGCTGAACAGCAAACTAGTTCACTTGTACTGAGCCTCCCATAATACGATTTACACCGGTAGAGCGGTTTAGAAGATATTTACCACGAATAGATACTTTGCCATTTTTATTCAGCGAAATGCTGGCATCACCACATTTAAGCACCACTTCTTCTTTTGCTTCAATGACAACACGATCGCCATCCGCATAGGCAATCGGTTCTTTCGCCTCACCTTCCTGCTCTGTTTTTTGTTGAGCAGGATGCTTAGGTACTTTAGTGATGGATTCACCCATCTGTAAATTATCAAGAAAATTATGCAACGGATTATGAATAAAGCCAATTAATACGGGCGTCATTTCTTGGCCATTGACGAACAGTAAACCAACCTGCCTTCCAATATGCTCTGTAGCAACACTTATCGTGGACAATGCCGCAAGAGGGCCGATATCCTCACCCAGGCTGTATTCCACCATCGGCTGACCATGATCATTAATAGACACAATGGTCCCAATCACAATTTCATTGGATTGTTTTGCCACCGTCTGAGCCAGCTCACTGTCACTGGAGATATTGGAAGTTTCAAAAGAAGTCATAATTCTCGTCCGTTAGTGTGCCTCAAAATCTAAATTACTTTTCCCTGAAAACACCATGTGCCATCTGGAGGAAACCCTCCCCCCTGAAGCATTTGGTGTAACAGATTAAGCTGTCTTTGTTGGGTATATATCAATTCATCTGGAACAAAAACCGCATCGAGCCCATAGCGAGCCATCAGTTCGTAGTGAGCAAACTCTCGTATATCATAGGGGGTTTGATTATTAACTAAATTCGATAACAATTCCCTTGGCGAATAAAGTTTCCCATTACGATATCGCTGACCGGTTTGAAAATTCTGTTTATTGTGCTCCAGCCATTGCTGCCATAGCGCGGGGTCCAAAGATAGCTGATGAACTTCTCCACCGTAGGGTACGCCATCAATATTCTTCGGTAATTCCCCTTTAGCGTAAGCTTCCAGTTCATGTTCGAAAAGCTCAGCTTCTTCCACATCGTCAGGAGTATGAACGTCTTCATATAAGCTTGCGCCAGTGATCAAGTTAAGCGCCAATGCCGCTGTGGGCGCATAGTCTGGATGCTTTAGATACCCTAATAGGCTCGGCACCGACTCCAAGCTGCCGAGCAGCCCTAAAGCCAATAGAGCATCTTCGCTTGCCGTTCCTTTTTGCGCGGTAGCCGTTAACATTTTTGCATGAGAAGCATTGCCAGCTAATGCAAAGGCCAACGGAAGTTTTTCGAGCAATGCCTGATTGGACACCAGCGGTTGAATATGCCCATAAACCAAAGACGTAATCAGCGCTTCCTGCAAATCGTCTGTCTTTTCTGTAGTGCATATCGAAGTAAGCGCAGCAGAATAATTTTGCTTATTTTTTTTGTCACATAGCCTTAATGCTTCAATAACTCTTTTCTTGGCTTCATCGTCCAGTTTTGGTAATGCGGATAAAAGCAGCTCAGCGTTATCTCTTCCTTTATGGGCAATCGCCTGGGCAAACACAGGGAAAAGCTCTGTCTTACCAGACGAATATACTTTAACGAATTCAGGAAGCCAATCGGCCGGACATTCCCACTTCAAGGCATCCGCAACGGCATCCACCTTTTCCTGATCTTCGAAATCAAAATCGCTCCAGAGCTTATTCAAGCGATCAATAAGTTTGTGCCGGCAAAAGATTCGAACAATGACATGCAGTGTACTCGGGTCAGCATCTTCCAAAGCATTGAGACAGACTTTAACTGCCAGTGTCTCGCCCACCATTAACGCATCTAAATGCGCTTCCAAAGCGGTATCGACCTGTTGAACCTCTTGCCAACCGATCTCTTTATCCCGCAACCAATTGGTTCGCGTCTCATATTGAAATGCCGCTTCCTCCAAATGTTCAATATAGAGTTCTTCACGGAAAGCTTGATAGTGTATTGCCATTTACTCAACCTTACCCGTAATGAATATCAACAGATTCAACATCATGGAAGTTTTGATCCAACAAGGTGTAGTTACGCCAAATCAGACTCAATTGCATTGTCCTCGTATTCACAATCACCGTATCCAAGATTGTTGGCAACTCCACAGTTCTTGCTTTTAATTGAACAACTGCAATGGGGGCTCTTCTAACCGGCAGCTGGAACTGCAGTAGTCCTCCCGCGGTCATATTGGAAATTGAAATCACCTCGTTACCGGAAAAATAGCTGGGAGCAATCAAGCCTTCACTCGCTCCGTTGTAAAAAAATCGATTAAAATCTTTTGGCAACATCGGGCTGCGATTCTTTTCCCATGCTTGGTCATATGTCCCAGCATAGGCAGCACGCGGTTGCCAATGAGGAAGCGTAAAGCCGCAACCAACGGGTGCGGGCGTATCATGTACATCTTGAATTAAATCATCCGGGTTTTCGATATTGGGCAGCGGCATGGGGGCATCCACATGCTTTAACCCTTTTTTATAAAAACCCTTGCCGACGGTATTACGAGCCTCAAACCCTTGTTGGGATAACTCTTCATAACGCTTATCCCAGCCACCAAATGCATTTTCATAGGTCAGAGGCATTGACTCAAACGGGGTAACATCGGAGATCGCATAGCCGATACTTTGTTTTATCCAATGACGGTTGCCAATCACACCCATGCGCTTAAACAAATCGCCAGCTTTTATTTCAACCAACAAATGCGTAACCGGTCCTCGGGTTGAGATGGCATCACCTATTACTGCAACATCCGTAGTGGATTTAAAAAACACGCACTCTGGTTCGTAGATATAGCTGGAATTTTCCGGGTCACCGTAATGTTCACCCGCCAAATTTACCGGTAGCTGTTCTTTAGAAAATTTGAGAATGCCATCAGGAAAAATATCGAAGGTCGCTTTAATAATAGGCGCAACCAATGGTCGAAGCTGCTCATCATTAGTAAAAAGCGCTTCAACTTCGCATGCGGTATTATTATTAATTTCTGCTTGAGCCATAACTGTTAAAAACTACCATCAGGCAGGGGCACAAGAGGCCAATCACCCATGTACGGTTTTTTCATTTTCCCTAACGCTTCGTCTGGGCAATACTTAAAACCGTTGGATGGTAGTGTAAACCCTTTCATTTTGGCTAACTTAAGCCAGGCAATTCCCTCGAACCAAATAAAACGATGAGCGATAAATTCACTGATTTTTACTGTTACATTGGTAATTTTTTCTTCGTTCATTTCATCGTGAGCATAATGTGCTGCTTCAAATGCATCCCAAAAATCTTCTTCTTTCAGCTCATCTACCCCAAGTAACGCTTTGAATAAATTACTGCTTAATGGCTCATCTTCAACCTCTTCCATCTGCTTTAACAGGCTAGTGATTTGATCGGTTAGTTCAACACCATTCGAAGCAACCAGAGCCAATACTTTGGCAATCAAAAACTTATCGGGGTATTCTTCACCTTCTACATGCGCATCGGGGATTAAGTCACTAATTCCCTTAACTAACGAAACCTCCCCCGCAGCAACCGCAGCATACAAGGGAGAAATATAGGTTAAAGGCGCCTGCTTTTTATAGTGATCTCTGCTTGTGAGTAGGTAACGTCGCCAATTTTCTGCAGATCGACACAGGTTGTGATAATAAAAATCGATTTTCATATCCACCAGCAGATTGGCGGCAGAGAGCGTTAAGAAATAGTCGCATATCTTTCGTGATTCATCCTTAAAATCAATCCATTTCATAGATGTCGACATACGACCAATATAGGCGTCCAGCCTATACATCGAATGGGATTTCATACCTTTTAGGTCGTAATCTGGCATTTGTCACCTTCAGTTCAAACAATTAGATGTCTAAACCATCCCAGCCTTCTGCTTCGAACAGTTTATACCCTGTAATTTCTGCTGCCTCGAAAGCCTGTTTAACATCATCCGTTATAAAAAAGCTATCTTTCTTTTTACTCGCTCGAAAGAATTTTGCAGACTCGGCTACTTGCTCAAAATCGACAACCATATTATCAATGCTTGCAATCTGCCCCTCATCCAAAGGATCCATTCTGTATTCAGACTTATCCATATCAATAATATTTTCACAGCACAAAGGATTCAAAATAAAATAGTCTTGAGATACAAGCTCTTTTTTGTGGTTCAGCAATGAGATAGGGATATACTCTACATTAGCCACACCCAATCCATCCAAACACTCTTTTACCTTTGAGTTGGCAACAATTAAATCACGAATATTTGAGAGAATGTCATATAACTTGATACCTTCCGGGTAATCATCATCATAGTTCATTGTCATTTCATCTTGCGAAGGACATTCGTCAAGTAAAGATATACCTTTAAAATACTTATATGCTTTTGGACCAACCTTTGGCACACGAGTCAAAACCGCAGCATCGCTTATCATAACCGGATAGATTACCCAGTATTTCATACGCTAAACGTTCAACCCATCCCAGCCTTCTGCTTCGAATAACTCATATCCTGAAACACCCGCTTCTTCAAAAGCTATTTTCACCTCATCTGAAACAAAGTAGCTATCGCCCTTATTTTTTGCCCTAAAAAATTTGGCAGACTCGGACACCCCATTCTGATTGACAACCAAGTGTTTAACACGAGCTATCTGAGTTTCATTTAACGCACTCATTCTATATTCTGACTTATCCATATCAATAATATCTTCCCCTCCAAGAGGGTTCAGAATAAAGTATTCTGTTGATGAAACATCTTTTTTATGATTTAGAAGGGTAACCGGTAAATATTCAACATTAGTCTCACCTAGATTATCCAAACATTCTTTCACTTTTTTATTTGCGACAATTACGCCATCAATGCAATAAGCAATATCATAGAGTTTTATTCCATCGGGATAATCCGAATCGTAACTCATTGTCATATCTTCTTGAGCTGGACAAGCATCGATCAAAGGAATTCCTTTGTCATACTTATACGCTTTAGGTCCAGCTTTTGGTATAAAGGCAAGTCTAGCTGCATCACTAGCAGAGCAAGCAAAAATAACCCAGTATTTCATTTTATTTTCCCGTTTATTAGCCAAGAGCTTTATATTGATAAACTGTTCCCGTATCAGCCCTACTCTTGAGCATACCGATATCTCCAGGAGCAAGCTTAGATGTATCTCCACTGATCCCGGCTTTACCAAGTTTTATTATCAGATCCCACAAGTCGTCCTCTAAACCATCTAGCTCCAGCTCAACTTTTCCAATAGCATCTGGATGAGGTTTATCTAACTCGTCTACCATTTCATCTAACTTTTTAGATACCTTTTTCATTTCTTCTATAACACGATCAGTGTATTTCTTATGATCACTCGGATGCTGAATTAGCCCATGAATCGGTTGAAAAAAATCCATCTCATTACCAGGCAAAGCGATAAGATTATGTCCATTATTAATATCGTAATCAGACATCTTTAATAGCTTATACTGCTTATCATCAAAAATTTGTTCACCATCCTTCATTTTGGTAAACACATCGCCTGGAATCATATGATGTGATTCCCAATAGTAAGGTCGTTGCTGATTTGACTTTGCTTTTCCCTTTAACTTACCGTTTTTATTAAAATTACTATCAACGCTGGATATTTTGTAGTAGTCATCTAAAAAGCCTTTTAGATGAGGAAAGTTCTGCTTATAAAGCTTATCCACCTGATCATTGATCTTATCATAGACTTTATTCGCTCTCGCTTTCCCATCTCCTCGAAAATAATAACTAAGGTTAGAGGGATGCTTACTATCTTTTTTAAGTTTCGCCGTCTCAGTAAATGTTGCAAATGAGTGCTCTTCCGAGTCATCTTTATTTTTATTCTTTTCTTTTTCTGGCTTTTGCTGCTTACTGGAAGTCCAATCACTTTTGGGTTTATCTGTTTCAAAGATAAGCTCTACAAGAACATCTTTATGAAGCCCGTTAGAACCGAACTCTTTCAAATAGTCAGTATAATTTTCACCAGCCATAAAAAGCCCCTACTAGAAACCCAGTTTAATTGCTGCTCTTTTCCCCGATTCTTCAGACAAAAGCATAATAAATTCTCTATGCTGAGCGTAATTTCTTTGTACGCTGGCGATAGTCGTAGTAAAACCCAAGGCGCTCGATAACGTGCCCGTCTCTGCAAAACCCAATGCGGGGATCTTATCCTCTACAAGAGCAGACTTTGGAAAGTCTCTTTTCAAATAGTACTGTAATACACCATATTCCCGAGCCCGGCATTCTTGACCATTAATATCGGAAATAAGCTGAGGGAAATAGGTATTTTCATAATTCCCCTGTAATACTCCCCGTAACACGTTTAGAAGTTTATCCCCATGCCATTGGGAGGAAATTTCTTTTGATACTTCTTCTTGTTCCCCTTCAGTAGAATCTTCTCTTAGCTCTTCCTTCTGAAGACTGTTGTCAATGCTCGTTTGTACTGCCAGTTTCACCGCTGTAAATTTTGATTGAGTTTGCCCCGCAGAAAGCCATAGAAACACGGCGCCTTCTCCCGGGATATAACCTACTGGATTGCCTCCGGTTTTGAGCTGATCCTGTTCCAACAGTTCTTGCAGTGTTTCGCCATTTAAAAGGCTGTCTGCCACCATTAACAAGCAGTTTTGATACTCACCTGACGCAATGAAAGCTACCGCTTTTTCCAATATGCGTGCAAATGCCACTCTGTCACCAAAAACCATTTGGGTAGGCAGCTCGTGCAGCTTTGAACCGGATATGGCGGAGAATGGCTCCATAACCTGCCGCGTATACTCTTGTAATCGCGCAGCTCGGGAATCGTATCTTGCGCTATCATACATCCCTCTATCATGTGGATCTGGCATTGCCATCAATAGAACAGATGAATCTTTAGGGAATGGAGTTTGAGTATTTGCCACAAAATCAGAATAGGCTCTGGCAAACAGCTTGGCCGTTCTCGCGGCCCAACTATAACCATCCAGATTTGGACACGGTGCGATAGTCAGAGGTTGTTCTTCATCACCAAATATTTCCGGGTGAGCCGAAAATCGGTTCAATCCTGCACGGTATGCCGCGCAAGCGTCTCCGTAACCCCCTAAAGAAGAAGCCAGCCCAATGCCGGAAATTGTGACAGCACCTGAAACGGCCATAATATTTAAAGCTTCTTATCGCAGATAACACACTTGATATCTTCAAGTATCTGAACAGCAACTATAGGCTTTTGCATCACGGGGAATGGCGGTGTGTTTTTATCATTGTGAAGCATGATATCGAAAGCTCTGGCGACATTTTTACCTTCGAATTTTACATCAAAAGAGTAGTTTACAAACTCGGCCTTGCCTTTGGTTTTACTGGAAGCAATACCCTTTAATGTACCCGGCTCATCACCCACACTCGTTTTAAAGTTGGAGTCTTTGACACAAGGCGGCTTGCCATCTGTTTTGACTTTCTTTGCGCCCTTGTCCGTATCAGAAGATTTTGCGATATTGGGATAAGGAATAGGCACAGGCCCACCAGGCGTCGGTGTTTTACAGACGTCAGGGAAACATGGCGTTATGCCACTGCTGTTTTTATGAACAACCGAAAGATGATTTACGCCAACCGTGACACCCATAATGCACTCTCTTCCACTAACTAGTTAATGCTGACGCTGCTACCCTTTATCTTGTTTGTAGCAAGGGAGCGACTGACCAAGTTTACCCCTTTTATGATGACCTTGCCGTCTTTACGCAGAAGAATAGAACTTTTACCACATTCCAGCTTTATTTCTTCTTTTGCCGAGAGTGTAACGGTTTCACCATCAACAACAGCTTTGTATTTTTCTTTACTCTTTTTCTGTCCTGGAACAGGAAATAATGTATCGCGAACAAGACCGGTAATAATTGGTTGCGCCGGTTCAGCAGATTCTATCGCCACAATAACCTGGACAGGAAATGACGTGACTTCCTCACATTCAGATAAGCTTAACGCAGAGCGAGCAACAACCTCAGGAGCATCACCAATTGATACAAGAGGTCTTCCCTCTTCATTAACACCCACCAAGGAAGCAATCACCGTTTGGACAGCAGATTCAACAAGTAGATTACCCTTTAATGGCTTCAATGTTTTAATCACTGACATTGTTAGTTCTCCTTAATATTCGAACCTTTGAGAATAATATCAGAACTACCCTTAACATTTATTTTCTTACCTTTAATGGTAATGTCACCATTTTTCTTCATTAGAATACTGGCCGAACCAACTTTAATACTTATTTCATCCTGCGCGGTTAGCTGTATTTTCTTTGCCTTAACTGAATAATTTTTAGTCACCTGTTCATGGTGATTGCCTTGTACTTTTTCAGTTAAATCTTTACCGATGGTTGAGTTTTTGTTTTTGTCTACATTTTCGGTGTAGTCCGCCTTAACCGTCTCGCTGAGGTTTTTGTCAATAGTAATTGACATGTTTGCCCCAATCGATTCCGTGTGATCCTTACCGACACTTGTTGTCTTATCACGACCAATATCTTCTATTTGATCATTACCAATAGTCTTAGTTCGGTCATTGTCGATCGTGTATTTTTCGTCATGCTTAATGTGTTTGGTACGATCATGATCCACTGTCAAGGATTCATCATTCTCAACCTCGGTATCCATGTTCTTTTCTGCATGGATAAAGATCTGCTCATCACCTTTTTTATCATCAAAAATCAGTTCATTGCAGTTTGACGCACCACCTTTTTTGGTAGAGCGAGTGCGAATTCCGCTTTTGGTTTTTGAGTCAAAAGGAGGTTTGTTCTTACCGTTGTATACGGTACCGGTAATTATTGGGCGATCCGGGTCACCATCTAAGAAGGTGACAATGACTTCATGACCAATACGGGGAATAAAGGATGCCCCCCATTGCGCCCCGGCCCACACCTGCATAACACGAATATAGCAGGTGGTGTTTTCATCATTTTTGCCTTCTCTGTCCCAGTAAAACTGTACTTTAATACGACCGAATTCATCGACGTAAATTTCTTCGCCGGAAGGCCCGGTAACAATGGCTGACTGGGGACCAGGAACATAAGGTTTTTCGTGAAGTAATGCTGGACGGAAATGCACTGAATCCGGGATACAGGCAAATTCGTTTGAGTACTCTACGTTACCCTGAGCACCACTGAAGTGATAGGTATCTACCGCTCTATGACTGATACCAACAATAATATACGAGCCTTTTTCTTCCGCATTGGGATGTTCTTTCAGCTTGAACTTGCCGCCGGCATAAAAGCTGCTGCAGTCACTTTGCCCATTGACGACATCTCGATCGGCCTCTTCAGCATCCAAACGAATTTTCACTAAATCAGAACCTTTAGTGAAATCGTATAAGCCAGGATATTCGTAATGCTCAAACTTATTGTTGTTGGCAAACTTACTATTGGTTTTGCGCTGAGGGTCGAGCTTTTTGGTTGGCTCTTTAAAGTTGTAGTCTGCTAATGACCACATACCTTTTTTAAACTGGTGCACATGCTCCCAAGAGGAAATATGCGGAACGGACATCGTACCCGAGTGATAAGTAACATCAGTTTCGCCACAGTCTTCGTAGGCGTTCTTTTGATCGACCAAAACCAATTTGTGTTTTGAATCTTCGTGTACGAAATAATATGCAATACCCTCTTCTTCCAGAAGGCGCGATACAAAATTCAAATCGCTTTCATTGTGCTGCACACAATACTCACGCGGACTTCCACCAGCCGCGCGAAAATCGAAATCGTTAAAACCTAAATCCTGAAAAATTTGGGTAACGATATCTTTGGTATTCTTTTCCTGAAAAATTCGATGATTGTTGGTTTTCGATAAAAACCATAGCCAGGGCACCATCGTCATTCGATATTGACGCTTATCGTGCTCAAGCATGCCACCTAGTGAAAATGACTTAATGAAACCGTTAAACTTGCGGCCCTGTTCATTTTTTAGTGTGACTGTTGCAGATTTACCAACAATTTTGTCCGGTTTGATTTCCAGATTTTCAGATATTAAATCTATCTGAAACTCAAACAGACCTGAAACATATTCCGTTCCAGAAAATGCGGTAACAAGAAAGGTATCTTCCCCTAGGGAGAAGTCCGTAATAGTTATAAATCGATTGTCTTGAGAAAGTCGACCCATGCGAATTAAACCCTATCGCGAGCTTCAACACTTGAAGCGATTTCCATTCCCGATACGAGGATAAACCACAGAGTTTGCGCTTTTTTGCATACCTTGCGGAGTCTAATCGCGGGAGAGGTACCAAAGTTAACTGCGGGGAGCTTTAAGCTCCCCGCAAGACTGTAAAGCGCTATGCAATATGCAAAGGGCTTATAGTACAGTAGTTTTCTCAACGTTGTAGCCAACACGTTGTGGGCTAGCTTGAGCGTTGCCTGAATCGTAATCGCTGAAGCTGATCATGATTTCAGTGTAGTTTAGAGTGAAAGTCTCAACAGCTTGCTCAGTACCGTGTGCAGTTACAGAGTAAGAGCTAACCATAGTATTCTTAAGCGTGTACTCCATGAACACTTCGTCACCAGAGCTACCAGTTTGAACGAACTTGATAACTACGTCCTTACCTTGTGCACCTTTACCACCACCAACAGAGTCTTTGAAAAGTTCTGTAGCAGAGTTGTCAGCGTACTTAGTTAAAGTCACTTCGCTCAAAGTTGGGTTGTCTGATTCACGGTTAGATGTGCTACCAGTAGTCATGCTTAGGTTACGGCTAACACCGAAACTGAAGCTTTCTGCTTTATAGTGGTCAGCAAAGCCCTCAGCAGTGACATTCCCTTTAATACCATCGTGTAGAACATAAATTTGCATCTAAGTATCTCCTAAGATTTTAGATAAAAAGCCCACAAAAGCTTGGCCGACGCAATGCAACCAAATCCTGTAAATTAGTCTAAGCCGAAAGGCTAAAAATCCCTCAACGTGGCACTTCTACCTTGCTCCCGAAAACTTCACTGAAGACGCTCTTCGGGGGGCACTGAATAAGCAATTTGTACGTTACCTACTCATATCGCCAAGAAACTATTTTCGCCTTCGAACACGGTTATTAAAACAATCTGCCGTTATTAAACCAAGCACGAGAAAACCCCCAAAACGTGAACTACGTCACACAATTTAGCATAAGGTAGCGGTGTTAAATTTTTCGACTGAAAGAAGCCAAACGCGCCGTCTTGGGTTTCGTTTTAACTTGTCAAAAAAACGCATTTTTTGTCACAAAAACGACCAAATACGCGCAATTTTCGCCAAAAACATCAAAATAAAAATCATGCCAATACAAATATGACGAAACCAGCATCCAAGGATATTTCCTGACCAAATTATGTACACATCCCAGTTTTTACTGATGAAGGTGGAAAGTGGCGCTTGGAGTACCTACAAGAGCATTCGAAGGAGTAACGTATGCACGAAAGACATCTTTGGCGCTTACTTCGAAACATGTAATAGGTGAAAAAGAGGCCATCCTTGGTTCTATGGCTGACCAACCGGTAATGGGCGAAGAAACGAAGTCCGCCCATTAACAGAAATGCTTTGGGATTAGCGCTTAGATTTTCCTACTTTGACAAATTTAAGCGTCATGCGGTTTGACTCCCCTATTGCCTTATTCGCCTCCTTTTGTTTTGGGTCATCTTTTACACCGCTGTACGTTGGAGGCAGACGCCACACAATACCATCGGCCTTGTCTTTTGCATTCTGGTTAATATCTGACTCGGCAACGAGATTAAAGCCAGCATTCTCGATAACGTTAATAAGCGCCTGCTTTTCCATATAACCAGTTGAACCATCCGCATTCGCGTCACTGGTCTCATGCTGCACGACACCAAGCACTCCCCCCTTTTTGAGCATTCGATATGATTCGTTCAACGCCTGAGTCATAAACTGCCCCTTGGGCTCAAAGCGATTCAGGTTGTGTAACGCACGGATGAAAAGTACGGCATCGGCTTGCTTGGTTAATTTCTTAGGCAAAGTCGCAAAAGTATAGGCTTCAGTCTTCGCTCCCTGTCCCTTGCCCCACTCTTTAGCATTTTCCGGAAAGCTCTCCAGCCAATCCTTTCGGCCTTGCAAAAACTTTTCATTCATCCATTCGAAATGTGGCCATAGCTCTGAAGAATAATCTACACCAACCAGCCGGCCTTTTTCTCCCAGGTACGGTACCAAGATTTGTGAATACCACCCGCCACCGGGTAACGCTTCAACCACAGTCATTCCAGGTTTAATACCAAAGAATTCAATTGTTTCCTGTGGGTGTCGATACTCATACCGGGTTTTTGTTTCATCAGACTGCGCGGCGAGAACCTCGGAAAGCTTTTGTAAATCACTTCCTTTAGCCGTAGCGTGAGTAAAGGGGAAGGTTAATACAGCACAAGCGATGAGACTGGATACGAACGACGTCAGTTTCATAACATATTCCTTTTTAACGTTTTTATAGTAATTAATTTGGCGCAGCAATAGTTTATCGTTAGTGCTTTTTTGATAAAGTCACTGCATGTTAGTAAGTAAAATAACAACGGTCGAGATACTAAGCAGTTAAATGTCAAACACGGGTAAACAAACACACGAAGCAGCATTAAAAAATGCCATTCGGCGGGGGGCAGATCAGTACTTCAATGAATGTCGCCTACGGATTCCTGAATTCATTATGCAGCATTATATATATCCCGGTGCCTGGCATACGAACAAGGTTGCACTTGGTTGGGACATACTACGCGCACCGTTTAATTTATTTTGGGCTCCCGTATACGTAACAATTAGCTTATTCGCTATTCTAGCCCAAAAAACGGGATCTGCACGCCTGTACAACCTACTGAATCGAATGCCAGCCGGGCTGACCACCAAAGTTCAACAACATGTGGTCAATTTGGTTTCCACCAACCTATTACAGCGCACGAATAATGAAAACTGTACCTCAAGACTGGAACAGTTAATTCAGAAGGAGATTAATTCAACATTACATTTAAATGATCAGACACCACAATTAAGCTCAACGGTGGATCATGCCATACACGATGCTCTAACCCAATATGCAATAACCCGAACCGCCTCATCGGATATCACCAATACATTTGTCAGCACCATTGTGGGTGCAGCAGCATTTAATAAGTTTACTCCTGGCGGACTGGGTATCGGCGTGTTAATTGCTTTTATTATTGCCAAGGAAAACGCGAAAAATAATTTTATATTTGGCCAACATATTGGAGGGCTATATTATTCGATATTCCCACCAGAACCTTCAGGTTATTTAATTACCGGAAGCATTGCAGTTGTGCTTGCTTTGCTTGCTGTGATGGCATCCATATCCGGGCTGATAACAGACCCGATACAAGCCGTACTGGGGCTACACAACCGAAGGTTAAACTTATTCATAGATAAGTTGGAGCATGACTTTTTTCAAAGCTCCATCGGTAGTTTCCGCCCTAAAGACCAGTATGTTGCGCGAATATTGGAAATTGTTGATGCGATAAAATCACCTCTCACATAATAATTACCATTTTCACGCAAAATTTCATATAACAGAAACATTAAATGCGTAGATTTCACCTCCAACTATGAGGTGAGGTGTATGAATCATAGACAACATAAATTAACCCATACCGTTTTTTTTCTTATTGCTTTATTTACTCCCCTATACAGCCATGCTCTATCGACGCTCTCTCCAGAGAATTCAGGACGACTATTTGCAATAAAAGGTTCCAACACCATAGGAGCAGAACTAGCGCCAAAATGGGTTGTAGAATTTCTCGAAAAGAAAGGCGCAAAATCTATACAGATACGTTCACTTTCTAAGGAAAATGAATATCGTGTCACAGGTAAGAACGGCGAAAAAGATATCTACGTGGATATATATGCTCACGGCTCCAGCACGGGTTTTTCTGCATTAAATGAAAATGAAGCCGATATCGCAATGTCCTCCAGGCCGATTCGCAACAATGAAGTTAAACTTCTTCAATCATACGGCGATATGACTAATGTATCTGCCGAACACATTGTTGCTATCGATGGACTGGCAGTAATAGTTAACAAGCACAACCCTCTGATAGATTTAACGTTAAAACAAATTTCTGATATTTTTTCTGGTGAGGTTACCAACTGGTCACAGATTGGCGGAGCAAATCAAAAAATATCGGTGTACGCTAGAGATAATAACTCTGGAACCTGGGATACATTTAATACTCTGGTGTTAAAAAACACTAAGCAACTTACTTCACAGGCTACCCGGTTTGAATCTAACGATCATTTGGCTGACAGAGTTGCTCAGGATACATCGGGGATTGGTTTTGTTGGTCTTGCCTCGACAAGCAGAGTCAAAACGCTGGGAATTTCCGACCAATATACATCGCCACTTCAACCACAACCACTTTATGTTGCCACTGAAGACTACCCACTATCCCGACGGCTTTTTATGTATACCCCGGAAAAGATACCTCTACCGATTGTGGAAGAGTTTATTCATTACGTAAAAAGCAGTGAAGGTCAAGCAATCGCCCAACAAATCGGTTTTATTTCTCTCAATCCGATCAGCCAGAGTGCGCCAGAAGATATGGATGGTCCAGACGAATATCTGTCTCTCGTAAAAAATTCTGAACGGTTATCTATCAACTTCCGTTTCAGGGAAAACAGCGCTCAACTCGATAATAAAGCAAAGCAGGATATTCTCCGTCTGGTAAGTTTTATTCAACTTCCACAAAACAAAAACAAACGGATTCAGTTAATCGGCTTCGGTGATTTAAAACAAAACAATCAACGGGCAATTGTTCTCTCCAAGTTACGAGCCACAACAGTTAAATCGGCTTTGTATGATCATGGTGTGATTACAGATGCGGTCGTCGGTTTCGGTCCTTTTATGCCTGTAGCTTCACATATAGGATCGGGAAAGAGTAAAAATCAGCGAGTGGAAGTCTGGTTTTATGACGAAACCCAGCGAGACATCAACAGATTCGCGACCCGATAAATCACGACCATAATTAGAACTCCACTTAGTTTTTACTTGAGGTAATAGAAGTAAGGCAAAACTTCAAATTCGAAGTTTTCCATTCTTTTTTGATTTTCTATATGAGTAAAAGAAGGATTAGGTAAAAATATTGGATGAATAGGTGACTGAAAATGTGTTTTCAATGTTTCACCAAAATATTGCTTAAACAGTTTCTTCATATCGCCAGAACTCATCATTCTGGAAAAGCCTTCAGTCATTCTCCGAGTGAGTTCTGACCTGCTTTTACTCACAGCCAAATACACGTTAAAAGGGTAATAAATGTAGAAATCTGGAGCTAATACAAAGGTTTCATTTGTCTTGTGAGAAAGAGTCAACGCAGCATCAATCTCCAATACACTTAATGCAATACAGTCAAATCGTCCGCGCTCTAACATCGGGAACAGATTATCGTATCGATCAACTTCCACAAGGGGTATTTTGTTGTGAATATAAACTTGATTGTCTGGCCACAATTCACCTTGTCCAATACGCACTTCTTTTAGATCTTCAATCGTTCGAGCCTGCTTAAACAAATGTATGTCTTCTTGTCGAATGATACAACGACGCAATCCCAGCATACCGAACATATAGGGGTTAAGGATAAAACTTACTTTATCTGAAATCAGCTTGCCGTTTTCCCAACCAGTAGAAAACTGCATGTTCAGACGTCCATCCATTTCTATCTCTTGACGAGAGCGCTTACCACTAAAATAGGAATGCTTATGTATGAGTTCATATGGGCCATAGTCGTCAATAGTTTTGTCTAATGCCATTTTGACGGCTTCGAGCTGATATTCTCTTAGCCCCAAACTCATGCCATCCGCCCAGTACTTCACAACATGGACATTTAAATAGGATTTTGTATCATTTTCAGGCGCAGAGAAGGAGAGATGCACATGAAGTGCAAAGAAGATTCCACAAAAGAAAAATATCCTCTTTACTAATACCTCAGGAACCTTCACTTTATTCTTTGGACACCTCAACACGAATGGAGTTATGTATTAAGGTTAGCACCCTTTGACACGAATTTTTAAACACGCTTATAAAGATCCAGTCTAAGCATTAACGCTTTAAACCAAAAAACTATAAGGTAAGACGAATACCTACTACACAGTAGCAGGCTTGACCAACGTATGAATTGTTTTATTCACCCAAAAATATGCCCAGGTACCAACGATAATATTTGACAAGGTAATCGAGATAAAAACACCATACAAACCCAAAAGCATATTTCCTAACCATGCTAACGGCAATAATAGCAATATCACTCGAGTTGAAGATAATAAAACGCCGGGGATGGGCAATCCAAGCCCATTAAACGAGGCATTCACCACCATCACAATCCCATACGCTGAATAGCTAATCGGCACGATAAGCAAATAAAAACGAACCACCTCAATCACTTCTGGGTTCGCACTGAAGATTCTTCCTACATGCGCACCAAACAACGCCAGGATAACCGTGACCGATAGCCCGATTGAGAGGCATACCTTTGCACAAACTTTCTGCGCTCGGAACAGCCGTTCAAATTCGCTTGCCCCAAGGTTCTGTCCGCAAAAAGGACCAATAACAGCGGAAAGCGCGTAGAAACAAATAAGCGATATGGCTTCTACACGAACCGCAGCACCAAAACCGGCGACAGCTTCATTGCCATGAGTCGCCACGATTCCAACAATAACGGCGCTGGATGCAGGAATAATAATATTGGTCGCGGTTGCAGGTATTCCAATATGAAGAATTTTTTGCCACGAACGGATTATTCTCGATCCATTAAATGGATTCACAAGTAGCTTATACCGAAACACCAGCCAATACCCAATCAACAATAATCCACACAAGCGGACAACAAGGGAAGCCACCGCAGCCCCCTGGATTTCCATACGGGGAAAAATCCACCAACCATATATTAGTATTGGATCTAATATTGCGTTTACCACAGCCATGGCGATCATGGCCACACCCTGTAACTTGGTATTACCCATGGCACGAAACGACGACATCACCACCATCGGCACGGCCATTGGCACTGCACCAATAAACCAGGGATACATGTAGGCTTTAACAAGGGGAAGTACATCATCTCCTGCACCGAGCATACGAAATACAGGCTCAATGGTGAGCAAACCAATAATCGAAACAACACCAACGATAGTCATACTCAATAGTATGCTGTCCGTAACCAATTCCTTTACCGCTTGTTCATCTTTTTCGCCAACGGCTCTGGATACAACCGATGATGTTCCTGCACCCAAACCAATAGATATGGAAAAGACAAGCATGATAATTGGAAAGGTAAAACTCAGCGCGGCCAGAGAATCTTTGCCTAACCCTGAAACAAAATACGTATCGACCAAATTAAACGACATGGTCGCCAAAAGCCCAATCATCATTGGGAAGCTCATATTTAAGAGCCGCTTAAAAATGGAGCCTTCAGTTAGTGATGTTTGCAGAGATACCATATGCCTTTGTTATATCCTCAACGATCTGGCGTAAATTAACGCTGTTTCCCTCGATTGTTTTCCATTCAGAGAGCCCGGGTAATAGTTAGGTCGTTCGCCAACGCAATTAAAACCGGTATGCTCATAAACAGAAATCGCCCTGATATTGTTTTCACGAACCTCTAAAAAAATTTCCCGGGCAAACTCTTGTAAGTAGTCACACATTGCAGATAAAAATTCTCGCGCAATTCCCTGCCCTTGATAACCGGGAATAACCGCAATATTCAGCAATTCCGCTTCGCCCGCTGCAAGAGAAAAAACTCCGTGCCCTATTAACGCCTGGTCATCGCTATAGACACCAACACACAAATGGCTTGATGTTAGAGAGCTCTCAAAATGACTTTTTTTCCAAGGGAAAGGATTGGCAAGGCATTCGTTGTGATAAACCTTAGACAGATCTTCCTCAACGAGATTTTTAACTGCGCAGAGTTTGCCATTTGCCAGGTGAAAGGTAAGAAAAACAGAATTCATATGCTAATGATATTCTCGCTTGTATGGAGGGAATATGACGGGACAGAAAATTAAACTTTTAAACAACTGTGTAACAGCTGCCACACAGATTTTTTTTGCACAGGATTTCGAAGTAAATCAGCCAAACTTGGTAAGACATATGCCGGTATTGGTTGCCCTTCCAAAGACACTTGAGTAAATTTTTGCTCATCAAACTTTTTCCCGGATGAATCCAATGCACGAAAAGCTTCTTCACCAAAAAGAAATAGTTTTTCTACGGGCTTTGTTTCTAAACGACTATCAATAAACGCACTGACCATTTGGCGAGCATCTTCCCAAGACTGGTCTTGCGGTCGACTATTCACTATCGGCCACGTCAACATCTCTGCGCGAGGTAACCTGACAGGTAAAAGATTCAGTTGGATGAGAATATTGGTAATCAACCTTTCTGTCGGTAGGGCTTCACCTGGTTGGCATGAGTCCAAAACAAATACGTTTTCCAAGTGCCAGATATTCAAAGTAAAAACGGCTTTTTCAACCGGTGTATCAGACACAACCGCTTTGACATTATCAATAAGCTTTTGTATTGATTGAACAGGCTCGACGGGCTTTTTGCTTTCAGGTTCATCCAGATTAATTTTAACGAACTGCTCAACAACGCTGGATTCACTTTGATCGAAGGCAGATGGCTGCGCTATGGGCTCTTCGATCCGAGCTTGTTCGAATGCCGGCTCGGCAGGTAACGCGCATTGTTGGACAGGCAGCGAATTCGGCAGGATATAACGAGGCACGAACATATCAATGCCCATCGCCTCCATATATTGCATTCGCTGCCGCTCGTTCATATTACATTCCGCTGCCAAAGCACGCATTCTAGCTCAGTTGACAGCACTAAACACCATCCCGTTGAGGATGAGAGCGCCCAGGAGAAGAAAGCAAATTTAACGCATGGAGGTAGGCTTTCACCGATGCAACCACAATATCAGTATCGGCACCAACCCCATTAACGATAATGCCGTTGCGTTCAAGCCGAACCGTCACCTCTCCCTGAGAATCAGTCCCTTGAGTAATCGCATTTACAGAATACAGCAGAAGATCTGAGTTGCTCTTAACCACGCTCTCAATCGCTTTATAGGCCGCGTCAACCGGCCCACTGCCCTCCGCATGCGCTTCCATATCCTGGCCTTCAACTTGTAGGGAGATTCTGGACTTGGATTTTTCCCCGGAACGGGACTGGCTTTCTACATCAATCAGAATATAGGTTTCTTCAGTACTTTCACTTGAGGCGGATGTCAGAAGAGACTGAAGGTCTTCATCAAAAATTTCGTGTTTTTTATCGGCTAGTTCTTTAAAGCGGGAAAACGCCTGATTCAGCGCATCCTGAGATTCAAACGTAATACCCAGCGCTTCGAAGCGAGCTTTAACCGCAGCGCGACCAGAGTGCTTGCCCAAAACAATTTTATTAGTGTTCCACCCTACATCTTCAGCACGCATGATCTCGTAGGTTTCGCGGTGTTTAAGCACGCCATCCTGGTGAATACCCGATTCATGAGCAAACGCATTAGCACCGACAATGGCTTTATTTGGCTGCACAGGGAAACCGGTTATCGACGATACCAAGCGCGATGTGGGCACTATATGCTCGGAAACAATGCCGGTTTCCACCGGGAATAAATCCTTACGAGTCCTCACCGCCATTACGATTTCTTCCAGGGCGGCATTACCAGCACGCTCACCAAGGCCATTAATAGTACATTCAATCTGCCGAACACCGTTCATCACCGCAGAAAGAGAGTTAGCAACAGCCAACCCCAGGTCGTTGTGACAGTGCGTTGAAAAAATAGCTTTATCGGAGTTGGGCACGGCCTCAATCAAGCGCTTAAACATTGCACCATACTCACCCGGCTCACCATAACCAACCGTATCAGGAACGTTAATAGTCGATGCACCAGCAGCAATTGCTGCTTCGGTAATACGGCACATAAACTCAAACTCTGAACGACTACCATCTTCCAGAGAAAATTCGACATCATCGGTAAAACCTCGCGCCCGCTTCACCGCACGGATAGCTTGTTCAAGTACCTGCTCGGGCTCCATTTTGAGCTTGTACTTCATGTGAATCGGAGAAGTGGCAATGAATGTATGAATACGAGACGAGTTAGCCCCCTTCAATGCCTCTCCAGCACGGTCAATATCGGTATCGACTGCGCGCGCCAAACTACATACGGTTGAATCCTTAATCGTGTTGGCCACAGCCTGAACCGCATCAAAATCACCAGGGCTCGCGATGGCGAAACCGGCTTCAATCACATCCACCCGCATTTTTTCCAACATTTTGGCAATGCGTACTTTCTCTTCTTTGGTCATGGACGCGCCAGGGCTCTGCTCTCCATCCCTCAGGGTCGTATCAAAAATGACTAGTTTTTCTTTGCTCATCGCTAACTCCATAACTGAGGCCTTCCTCAGCGGAACTGAATTCTATTGTTTATATGTGTATGGGGAGGAAATTGTTATATGCCGCCTTGCGGCAACAAGCATAACAACAGAGGGGAGAGCATACTCAAAAGGTTAAGCTTGTTATCTGACTCAAGATAGTGGTGTGACCCGACGATCGTATTCACGGTTGGTCCAATTTGATGTAGTTAAATAATTGCCGATTTTTGTTATTTTAAAAGGTTCACCAGAACCAATCAATGCTCATCCTAAAAACCTTACATTATTAGGATAAAATAACAAATTTAATAGCAAAAACCCGGTTTTTGGAAAAGATCTGTATCAAATAGAGCACAAATAAAAAACAAACATCCTAATCATATTTAATCCAGGCAAGTTCTTTTTGACCGCAAACTCATATAGTCTTAAGAACCTAAAATTTACCAAGCGGAGCAGGCTTACAATGATCGTAACCAACATAGAAATTATCCCCGGCAAACGTATTGCAAAACACCTTGGCATGGTTCAAGGCAACACGGTTCGAGCCAAGCATGCCGGACGAGATCTTATGGCTGGACTAAAAAACATTTTTGGTGGAGAACTTAAAGGTTATACCGAGCTACTGACAGAGGCTCGGCAAGAAGCAACAGAGAGGATGATTGAGCAGGCCCAAGCCATTGGCGCTAACGCCGTATTAAATGTGCGCTATTCAACCTCCTCCGTCACCGCAGGCGCCGCCGAGTTATTTGCCTATGGCACAGCGGTAATCCTGGAAGAGTAAAAAACCCGGTTTCATCAGAATTCATACGCACACAGGTGTTTTATGTACGATTTAATTATATTTCTGGTGTTGCTGAGCCTGGGCTACTTTGTCGGACAGGCATTGGAAAAAAGCCATTTCCGCTCAATAATCAAACGTGAAAAAGAGCTTCGACACCTTCTCACCTTCAGTAACAGATACCCTCCATCAGTGACGGAGGAACAGAACGCCCAACTTGTCACCGGGTCAGTGGTAATTTCCATCGATTACTTTAAACAGATTGTTGCAGGGCTACGAGCATTAATAGGCGGAAGAATAACCTCTTACGAATCATTGCTCGAACGCGCACGCAGAGAAGCACTATTACGCATGAAGGAGGAAGCTTCTGCTATGGGGGCCAATATCATTGTCAACGTCAAGCTGGAAACTGCTTCAATCACCAAAGGCCAGCGCCAACAGGTAGGTTGTGTTGAAGTATTAGCCTATGGTACAGCCCTGCACGATAAGCAATTTGACTGAGGAACGTAATGCGATATTCCAACCCAGAGATACCTGAAGGAATCAATGTCACGCAGGTTCACCCACTGAAAGAGTTTTTTACTCTTATTGCCGGAGTAGCGGGATTAGTCATTGTTGCCGTCTTTCTACTCGCGGTCACAGTGCAGTATCTGGTGACGTTGATTCCTTTTGAGAAAGAGTCCCAATGGCTCGGTCGAATGGGGGAAAGTTTCACTGCGAGCATGCAATCAGAGGAAATATCGGATAACCATCAACAAATAGAAGGCTATCTACAGCAGCTGGCTGACTCTTTGAGCGAGCATCAAGCGTTGCCGGAAGGAATGACGATTACAGTGCATTACTCAGAAGGCGATACAGTGAACGCTTTTGCCACACTGGGCGGTAACATTGTCATCTTCAAAGGCCTGCTAGAAACCCTTCCCCATGAAAATGCACTGGCAATGGTGATGGCCCATGAGATTGCTCATATCAAGCATCGCCACCCTATCGTCGCCCTTGGCCGTGGCGTTGCAGTAGGGCTGGTTTTGGTTAGTTTATCCGGTGTGGGCGATGGTGTCGCCGTCCAGCAACTGCTAGGCAACCTCAGTATGTTGACGACCTTAACCTTCAGTCGCTCCCAAGAAGAACTATCAGACCATGATGCACTGGGCGTTTTGTCAGCCGAATACGGCCATATTGGGGGTGCAGAAGCGCTTTTTGAAGTATTACAAAAGGAATATGACGGGAAAGAACCGCCCCAGATATTAAGCACTCACCCACACACGGAGAAACGAATTGAACGCATTAAGGAAATGCAAACAGCAATGGACACCGACACGGAATTCAAACCACTGCCAGATTTTATTCTTGAACTAAAGAAAGCGAACAAAAAAGACAGTCCGGATAACACGTAATAGCAACGAATAGAGCAGCCACTAATTGCGGATGCTCTATTACTTATGAATCGGCGCGAAAGATAAGGGCTTCAGACAGTTTAAAAGCTGGCTCTATTTCTTAAAGTCCAACATACGCTGCAAAGGAATCATGGCTTTTTTGCCCAATTCGGGGTCAACTACGATCTCTTTGGTTTTTGTGTTCTCAAACACCTGAACCAGATTATCCAATTCATTCATAGCCATCCAGGGGCAATTTGCACAGCTTCTGCAAGTTGCACCGGAACCAGCTGTTGGCGCGATAAAAAGCTGTTTATCCGGGCAGGCCTGCTGCATTTTGTAGAAAATGCCCTGATCTGTAGCGACAATAAAGCTGGGGTTATCCAATGTTTGAGTGGCAGCAATAAGCTGTGATGTGGAGCCCACCGCATCAGCAATATCGACCACGGACTCTGGTGACTCAGGGTGAACAAGGATTCCAGCTTCAGGGTGCTGCTTTTTCAAATCCAGAATTCCACGAGCCTTGAACTCTTCGTGAACAATACAGGAGCCATCCCACAGCAGCACGTCAGCACCAGTCTTCTTGGCCACGTAATTGCCCAAGTGCTTGTCTGGAGCCCAAAGAATCTTCTCACCCTTGCTGTCCAGATAATCCACAACATCTAAAGCGATGCTGGATGTAACAACCCAATCTGCACGCGCTTTGACCGCCGCGGACGTGTTGGCATAAACCACGACAGTGCGGTCAGGATGTTGATCACAGAATGCAGAAAACTCATTCACAGGGCACCCCAAATCCAATGAACAGGTTGCCTCCAAGGTGGGCATAAGCACACGCTTTTCGGGAGAAAGAATTTTGGATGTCTCTCCCATAAACTTAACCCCGGCAACCACCAAAGTCTCAGCAGAATGGTTCTTACCAAACCTCGCCATTTCCAGAGAATCAGCAACACAGCCGCCAGTTTCTTCAGCAAGGGATTGAATTTCTGGAGAGGTATAATAATGAGCAATAAGCACGGCATTGTGCTTGATGAGCAACTGTTTTATTTGTTCACGAAAGTGCTCGGTTTTATGGGGTGGATGTGACTCTCGATATTTTAGGGCATCATCCAAATACTGCTTAACCAGTTCTTGCGGGTTTGTCCCCATTTCTTTGTGCAGGGTTTCCAATTCACTCATTGCCATATACTCAACTACATAGGCTTCGAATTATACCGGTAATGACGTGTCAACGGAAAAGAAAGCCTTACCAGTAGAACTCGCGCTCATAACCTTTTGGACTGTCTCACACAGATCAAGTTGCCTGACAGCAGGTCACATAAAAGCATTAAGTCACATCATGAAGATCTTTTCAGAGAATAAAGAGCGGCTTAAGGCTGAAAATAAAAAAGGGGCTAAAAAAGCCCCTTTTTTAAGATGGTGGGTCGTACTGGATTCGAACCAGTGACCAATTGGTTAAAAGCCAACTGCTCTACCAGCTGAGCTAACGACCCAAAACGGTTTGCCTTACGGCTAAGCGCATGAACGACTTCATGGCACTTTGAATATGGTGGGTCGTACTGGATTCGAACCAGTGACCAATTGGTTAAAAGCCAACTGCTCTACCAGCTGAGCTAACGACCCATAATCAGTTTTCTTTTAGCAACTTCACAGCCGCCACAAAAGAGGCGCATATAGTAATGATTTAGCCGCAAAACACAAGTTATTTATTACATTAAGATGGCGTATTTTAAATTTATGCCTGATATCGGGTTGGATCTTGTACGCCAGCTTCAATAAAACCCTGTTTTCGTAAACGACAGCTATCACACTTACCACAGGCAACACCATCTTCAGAAGCCTGATAACAGGATACTGTGAGTGAATAATCCACCCCTAAATCCACTCCGGCCTGAATTATTTGTGCTTTGGTTAAATCAATCAGAGGAGTTTCAATAGACACTCCCTGACCTTCAACTCCAACCTTCGTGGCCAAGTTTGCCATTGTTTGATAGGCGCGAATGTAATCAGGGCGGCAGTCCGGGTATCCAGAGTAATCCACCGCATTTACGCCAATGAAAATCGCCTCAGCTCCGAGGACCTCAGCCCATCCCAATGCAATAGACAGGAACACCGTGTTGCGAGCGGGAACGTAGGTAACGGGAATGCCATCCGTCTCTTCTTCAGGTACGTCGATATTACTATCGGTCAATGCTGAACCACCAATTGTCCCCAGATCAAGAGAGACCACCTTGTGTTCCTGCACATTCATTGCGTTCGAGACCCTTTCTGCAGCCTCTAGCTCAGCCCGGTGCCGCTGCCCATAGTCAAAACTCAAGGTATAACACTCATACCCATTTGCCAGAGCGATAGCCAGAACCGTAGTAGAGTCCAGACCACCAGACACAAGAATCACTGCACGTTTTTTACTCACAACCAAACCTTTCTGAAACAACAAATAACTTACACGCCGGGCTTATCGCCCCAAATGTATTTATGTAATTGAATTTGAAAACGAACGTCCAGCTTGTCCTCTAAGATCCACTCCGCCAACTCTTTTGGCGTTACCCCCTCGTAGCTTGGGGAAAATAGTACTTCACCAACCTGATTAGTCAGACGGTATTCGTCCAGTTTCATTTTGGCCCACTGATAATCCTGACGATCACAGAGAACAAACTTGACCTGATCTTTGTCTGACAACTTAGGAATATTGGCATAGAGGTTTTTCTCGACCTCGCCCGAAGCCGGTGTTTTGAGATCCATGACAATACTGACCCGCTCGTCCACCTCTTCAACATCCATTGCACCACTGGTTTCCAGTGAGACTTCATATCCCTTATCACACAAAGCAGTAAGTAAGTGTTTACAGTCTGGCTGAGCCAAAGGCTCTCCACCCGTGACGCAGACATAGCGAGCACCATATCCGTCCACTTTTTGCAGAATCTCCGCCAGTGTCTTTCTCTCTCCGCCATGAAAGGCGTATGCAGAGTCACAGTAACCGCAGCGCAAAGGACAGCCGGTTAAACGCACAAACACCGTTGGGCATCCCACAGTACGGGCTTCACCTTGTAACGAGCAGAATATTTCAGTAATACGGAGGGATATATCAGACATAACACATTGAACTGGTGCAAAGCCGGCAATTCTACCGAAACACCAGCTCAATGTCTTATTTTTACTGCCTTATGACGGGAAGTTTAGCTTCAAGTAGTCTCGAGCCAAGCTTGCAGCGCTGGAATTGGATGACGCAGCCTTGTTTAAAAACTCTTTGGCTTTCGCATCGTCCCCCAACAAATGGTGGACCTTACCCAGTTTAAATTGGGCATCAGGCACTTTGTTGTGATCAGGGTAAGTGCTTAGTAACTTGGTAAACCACTGGCGAGCGGTCTCAAGCTCATTTTTCAGCAGATAAATCTCCCCCAGCCAATACTGAGCATTCGCGGCATAACGCCCACTAGGGTAATCTTTCAGATGCTGCATTAATGCATCAGCCGCCTGGTCATACTTTTGCTGCTTTAAAACAAGATCAATAGCAGAGCGATAGCTTTGCAGCTCAGAAGCCTGCGCCCCACCACTTGCAGTAGAACTATTCGAAGTCTGGCTATCAGTAGAAGAAGACAATACCGGTCGCCCACTGCCCGGCTGACCTAATTGGCTAAGACGTCGATCAAGATCGATATAATCGTCAAGCCGTTGCTGCTTTAGCTTTTTAATCTGATGAGCTTGTTCTTCAACCTGACCACGAAGCTGTAACACCTCCTGTTGCACTACCTGCAATTGGTAATAAAGCTCGGCGAGGTTTGTCGCTTCTGCTGGCGATTGTGCAGGCATTGGCGCTTGAGTCACAGCCTGAGGTTGCCGTTGAGACTGACGCTCTTCCCCATCGGGATAGCGGTCAATAACTTCAACAGCGGTAACAGAAAAACTAATAAGTAACGCAGAAAAAAACAGTATAAATCTACTAGGCATGTTCACGTTTCGCTTTAAGTCTTGAAAGGTAATCAATGCACAAAGGGGGCCTTAGCCCCCTTCAGAAATAAAAGTGCAGGTAAACCTACACTCTTTGAATCAAACGCGCTTATTTAAGTTCAACGCGACGATTTTTTGACCATGCAGAATCGTAGCTACCGACTTCTGCTGGACGCTCTTCACCGTAACTTACAGTTTCGATAAGGTTGGAATCCACACCTTGAAGTACTAGGAAATCACGAACAGCGTTAGCACGACGCTCACCTAGAGCCATGTTGTACTCACGGCTTCCACGCTCATCAGCGTGACCTTCTAAACGAACATTACGTGGCTCAGCTTTTAACGCTTCAGCGTGAAGCATAAGCGCAGAACGTGATTCGGAACGAAGAATGGATTGGTCAAAGTCAAAGTAGAAAACTGTGTCAACGCCAGAAAGGTCAACCGCATTCTCCATAGAATTAGCGCCATCAAGATCCGCACCAGCACCTTGATCGGTAGACTCAGTAGCAGAATCTGTTGCTGAAGCGTCGTCTTCAACTTGAGTATTTGAGCTACACCCCGCCAGCAGACTCATAACCGCAATCATTGCCAAGAAAATTTTTAATGTTTTTGTCATTGTTGTCACTCCAAATTGTATATAAAAGCACCAAAACCCATTCAGCTACTTGATGAACGGAGACCATGCGGGTTCTCGAACATCCCCTCGCTTAGAAGGTAATCTGTATTTTACACCAGCATCCAAAGAAACTGCCGCTAAGACTCCCTTATTATTGTGCTGAGTCGCATACAGCAACATCGCGCCATTAGGCGCTATACTGGGAGATTCGTCAAGCCAAGTTTCCGTTAAAATGCGCATATCCCCCGATGCAATATCTTGCCAGGCGATATGGAAGATGCCATTTTCCCGATGAACCATGACCAAACTTTTACCATCCGGCGAAACTCTTGGCCGAGCGTTATAATCCCCCTCAAAGGTTAAGCGCTCTGTGCGGCCACTTGCAAGATGGATTTGGTAAATCTGTGGATTCCCCCCGCGATTGGAGGTAAAAATAATTCCTTTTCCATCTTCTGTCCAATTCGGCTCGGTGTCAATGACGCTACTTGATGTCTGCGTCACACGACGAAGCTTTTTCGTTGCTATCTCCAATGTATAAATCTCTGGATTACCGTCTTTTGACAAAACCATCGCCAATTTGGTGTCATCAGGCGAAAATGCCGGAGCACCGTTCAAGCCTCTGAAATTTGTGAGCTGTTCTCGCTCCCCTGTGCGAATATTCTGCCTAAAAATGGCTGGCCGGGATGTTTCAAATGAAACATAAGCCACATAACGCATATCGTTGGACCAGGTTGGGGATAACAAAGGCTCCGAAGATGAAAATAAAACCTTATCGCGCGCACCATCGGCATCAGCCAACACTATGCGATAACGCTTTTGAACAGATTTCCCCAAATCTTCAACGTAAAGTATTTTAGTAGAAAAAGCGCCTTTTATTCCGGTAATCGATTGGTAAACTTCATCACTGACTAAATGCGCAATGTCTCTTACCTGCGTATCGCTGCCGGTTACTGTTCGACTCAATACTCTTCGTTGCGCAATAACATCATATAACTGATATTCAAGCACAAAACCTGTCGGAGATTTCTGCAGATCACCAACCACTAAATAGTTTGCACCGAGCACACGCCAATCGCGATAATAAATTTCCGATTCTTTTTTCGGAAATGACAACATATCTCTTTGTGGTATCGCATGAAACAAACCACTTCGCATTAAGTCCGCAGATATAATTTGCGTCAGGTCTTCCTGAACATTTTGTGCGCCACCAAAAGGAACAACAGCAATGGGAGTGGGGTTATCAACACCTTGTGTGATTTCGATGGTCAGCTCTGCACGCGCGCCCAAGGCAAGCACCATTGCACAGAGGAAAAGGCCAATTTTATGCATTTGATTTCTCACTGCCTTAAGTCCTGTGGGTTAAATACTAATCTTAACTTTCGATAATATCGTTCAAACACTTCGGGGGGCATCTCCCGAATTTCTGGAAAGCGATCCACTTTTTTTACTGCCTGTTCAGCAGAACGATCAAAGGCAGGGTTACCGCTGCTCTTAATGATGTTTACTTCAACGACCTGCCCTGTCGGCACTAATTGTATCAATAATTCACACTGCATTCCTGTACGCGCAGATGGCGGCCGACTCCAGTTTTGCTCTATGCGTTGAGTAATTGCTGACACATAGCTTTGAGCTTCATTTTCAAATTCCACTTCAGCTAATAGTTGCTCCTCTTCAGCAATAGCTTGTTCAAGCTCCTGCTGCATTTGCAACCGCTGTAACTCTTGTTCTCGCGCACGCGCCTCAGCTTCTTTCTTAGCTAACGCTTCTTTGCGCTTTCTCTCTTCTTCCGTTTTGCGCTTGGCGTCTTCTTGTTTCTTTTTCAGTGCAGCTTGTTTCTTTTGCTCAGCCAGTTTTTTTTGCCTTTGCTGTTCAAGACGTCGCTTAGTCAAGTCCACTTTTTTAGGCTGCTTCTTCGCAACTTTTTTGGGAGCCTTTTCTTTTAGTTCGACCAGCTGGGCTTTTACAAAATTTGGGCGCTCGATTTTTCGGGTAGGATTTTGCGGGTTCCAGTTAAAACCAAGCAGAGCCAAAACCCCGGCATGAATGAGCAGGCTAACCAGAACAGGAATAATATAGGTACGGATCTGTAACACGGTATCTACTTAGGAGGATCAGTAACAAGACCGACAGAAGAGGCTCCAGCTTGTTGCAAAGCCGTCATCAAGTTCACCACGATTCCATAATCCACTTTATGATCACCCCATACAAGCACCGGTGTTTCCGGCTTTTGACGCAACACTTTGCTGACGGTCTCTTGAATTTCACCAATGGGCTTTGACTGTTCCTGCTTTCCCCCCAGGTTTATATAGAGTGTGCCATCTGTTTTGACTGAAACAATAAGCGGCTCTTCATCTTTATTGTCTAAAGGTGAAGATGGCGCCTGCGGTAGATCAACTTTCACTCCTTGCATAAGCAAAGGCGCGGTTACCATAAAAATAACCAATAAAACCAACATCACATCAATGTAGGGAACCACATTGATCTCCGCCATAGGTTTCTTTTTCTTGGATGCCATGTTGAACGACCTTTAAGGTTTTGAATGCACTTGGCGGTGTAAGATAGAAGAAAACTCTTCGGCAAAGGTTTCGTATTTACCGCTCAATGACTCTGCTCGAGCCGAAAAGCGGTTGTAAGCAAGTACCGCAGGAATAGCAGCAAACAATCCCATCGCGGTAGCCACTAGCGCTTCGGAAATACCCGGAGCAACCGTAGCCAAAGTTGCTTGCTGCACATTGGCCAAACCGCGGAACGAATTCATGATTCCCCATACGGTGCCAAACAGTCCGATATAAGGGCTCACCGATGCGACGCTGGCGAGAAAAGGTAGATTGGCCTCCAGCTTTTCTTCTTCCCGCGCAAGAGCAACCCGCATTGATCTCTGCGTGCCTTCCATAATGGCATCCGGTTCGGTCCCCGATTGCTGACGTAAACGGGAAAACTCCTTGAATCCCGCGCGGAAAATATTTTCCACTCCGCCAGAGTTATTTTGATTAGCCTTACTGTTTCCCTGACGATACAACTGGGTTAGATCAATACCAGACCAAAACTGTCTTTCGAACGCATCAAAGGCCGCTTTAGCACGAGTCTGGTAGATACCCCGCTGCACGATCATCACCCAGGACACAACCGATGCAAGAAATAACATTAACATCACCATCTGCACCAAAAGGCTGGCATTAGCGATCAAATGGAAAATGGAAAGCGGTTCCTGGCTCATGCAGAAAACTCCTCGAGATATTTATTCAGTTGCAACACCAACTCTGTGGGTAATGGAGCAGGTTCTGCAGTTTGTTCATTAATACAGGCAACTCGTACACGTCCTTCAGCCAGGACTTGCCCATCACGTAAAACCTTTTGGTGCATTATTATTGAACCGCGTTTCACTTTTTCGGGAAAGGTTGTCACCTGAATTTCGTCATCCAGTTTAGCTGAACGTCGGTAATCAATCTGTGCTGAAGCCACCACAACCAAAAAACCATCGGCAATAAAAGCCGCTTTGGGAAAACCCAGCTCCCGTAAAAATTCGGTGCGGGAACGCTCCATAAATTTCAAATAATTGGGATAGTAAACAATCCCCCCGGCATCAGTATCTTCGATATAGACCCGGATATTGATAGAAAATTCGTTTGTCACAACAACTCTGAATAGTTCGTTAATCGTTCTTCTTTGGGGTTAAACCAAAATGATCGTAGGCAAGTTGCGTGGCCATACGCCCTCTTGGTGTGCGGATAACATACCCTTGCTGTATCAAGTAGGGTTCCAATACATCTTCGATGGTATCCCGCTCTTCGCTAATGGCCGCCGCCAGATTATCTACACCAACCGGGCCGCCTTCAAATTTTTCAATCATGGAGAGAATCAAACGTCTATCCATGTGATCGAACCCTTGATGATCAACACCAAGCATATTCAATGCTCTGTCAGCCAAGTCCGAGGTCACAATCCCATCGCCTTTTACTTCCGAAAAGTCGCGAACACGACGAAGCAAACGGTTGGCAATTCTGGGGGTTCCCCTGGCTCTTCGGGCGACTTCGAAAGCCCCTTCCGGCTCCATTTGAATGCCCATAAGCGAGGCCGAGCGTTTCACGATATGAGTCAGGTCTTCCACATTGTAAAACTCCAGACGCTGTACGATACCAAACCGATCCCGCAACGGAGAAGTAAGCAGCCCCGCCCGAGTAGTTGCACCAACCAAAGTAAATGGCGGCAGATCGATTTTAATTGAGCGCGCCGCAGGGCCTTCACCAATCATGATATCAAGCTGGAAGTCTTCCATCGCCGGGTAGAGAACCTCTTCGACCACGGCGCTCAAACGGTGGATTTCATCAATAAATAACACATCACCCGGTTCAAGGTTGGTCATCATCGCAGCTAAATCACCTGCTTTTTCCAGCACTGGACCAGATGTGGTTTTCAGGTCTACGCCCATTTCCGCCGCGATAATATTGGCCAAGGTGGTTTTACCCAAACCGGGAGGGCCAAATACCAACGTATGATCAAGCGCTTCACCACGGCCCTTGGCAGCATGGATAAAGATATCCATCTGCTCCTTAACAACAGGCTGCCCGATGTAGTCTTTTAAGGTTTTTGGGCGAACAGCGCGATCGAGCATCTCTTCCTTGGGTTTTGCTCCGCCACTGATAATGCGATCTTCTTCAATCATGGAATAGCTCGTAGTTTACGCTGGTAACATGGATCTCAATGCAAGCCGAATAAGCTCTTCACTGGTTTGAACGTCGCTCGTATATGAACTCGCAACCACTTTGGCTGCATCGGTGGGCTTATACCCCAAGGCAACCAAAGCTGCTTCCGCATCGGCAATCAAAGTATTGGGGTCCAGCGGGTTATTATGTTCGATATTAATAATCCCTGCTTGAGCGGGCTCCGCAGCCTCTCCCCATCCTTTAAGCTTGTCTCTCATTTCGATGATTAAACGTTCCGCGGTTTTCTTACCCACTCCCGGTACTTTAACCAAAGCAGAGACATTATCTTGCATCACACAACGAACAAAATCGGTCGTTTCCATGGACATAATACCCACAGCCATTTTCGGGCCGACTCCGTTAATTTTGATTAACAGACGAAATAGTTCACGGTCTTTTTTATTGATAAAGCCAAAAAGCTGCTGTGCGTTTTCACTGACCGAAAAGTGGGTATACAGTGTCACAGATTCCCCGGCTGCGGGCAGCTGGAAGAACGTGGTCATGGGTGACTGCACTTCGTAGCCAACCCCGTTTACATCGACCAAAAGCCAAGGCGCAAGCTTTTCAATTAATGTTCCGGAAAGGAAACCAATCATAATTCTGACCTATACCAATTAACGAAGGCGTCCGGCTTTATAGCGACCACGCCCGGCAAGACTAATAAGGTGTTTTTGGGTGTTTGCATGGCATATAGCAACAGCAAGTGCATCCGCCGCGTCTTCTTGTGGGGTTTTAGTCAAGCCAAGCATGGTTTTCACCATATGCTGGACTTGGAATTTGTCGGCAGCCCCGGTTCCGACCACAGATTGTTTTACTTTTCGCGCTTCATACTCAGCAACAGGTAAATCACAATTCATTGCCGCAACTATAGCCGCGCCCCGCGCCTGGCCAAGTTTAAGCGCGGAACCCGCACTTTTTGACATAAAAACCTGTTCAATGGCGAATTCATTGGGAGAATATGTGTGAATAACTTCAGAGACAGAATCAAAGATGAGCTTTAATCGCTCTGGCAACAAGTAGGTTTCGGGGATGCGAATAACGCCGCTGGAAACATACGCCAGCTTGCCACTTTGCACTGTGATCACCCCAAACCCTGTTTTTCTTGACCCGGGATCTATCCCAAGAATGGTCTGCATATCTGTATTTATATTCAGTAGTTTATGGGGAGTTTTTCAGTATTAGCAATCCCAGTCAAGGCCTAATTCGCCCGAGAGAGCAGCGTTGTACGGGGAAGACATCAAAAACCGCCTATTTAAAGATGAACTGACCGGACTAACGGAACATCTAAACGTGTTTTTGAAACGATTATGCCACTCTAGTATATATTTTGTTCAGCTAGACGTTAGGTTGGTCATAATTATATGCCAACATCTCAATATCCTTCGCAAAATGCTTAGCGACCATTTCCGCTGTGTCGTCGGCAAAATACTCTCGATAGTCCTTACCACGCTTACCTTTACGTTTATGGGGCAAACTTATTGAGACACCAATATGATCACAGACCGCTTTGAAATCCTCCTCTATTCGCTCATACCTGCCAATAAAGTCCATCTGCGAATTACCGTGTAAGTCCACCAGATAATCTGACTGAAGAGATAGTGACGTATCAATATGATATTGATAGGGGCGCTCCGGGTTAAACTTCCAGCGCATAAACTCGTTAAAATCCGTTATACCATTCATAAACTGAGGGCGTTCTCGCTGTATATGGTGGAACGAACTTACTTGCAAATCCCAAGGGTTTCTAACAAAGGCAAACTTATATAACTGATTAAAAAACTCTTCTGGCAGCATTTCTTTAGCGGCAATAATGTGTGAATGCCGGGGGAATTTCATACCCAGTTTATGGCCGGTCAAACCGCTAATTTTATGTGCGGGCCACATCAAATAGTACATAGGGTCTTTCCAACGCAAGGTATTCAACGCCGCGCGCACACTCGTACCACCGGTTTTAGCAATATGAACAAATAAAAAATTATATTTATGGGAAAGTAACATAGTTTTCTCTAAAGATGATTAAACCCAGTCTAGCGGGTTTTCTATCGGCGATGGCGCCCGAGCTGGCTGCTCGACAAATAACCGGTACCAAATTGCAAATTGCATTAATCCCCATATTTCCCGGGACAGGTTCTGTCCGTTCTGGTGAGAATGAATCACGGATTTTACACCCTCAACGGACAAATGGGCTTTGATTCCTGGATTTGAACATAGCTTTTGTCCAAGCTGATCAACAAAATCACCGGTCATCCATTCCCGAACGGGAACATAAAAACCTTTTTTCGGCTTTTGTAAATGCTCACGAGGCAACACTTTATTCGCCCACTGACGGACAAACCACTTCCCTCTTTTGGCCGGGTATTTCAACTCATCCGGCAGTGATAAACCAAACTCCACAATTCGGTGATCCGCAAAAGGCACTCGCCCTTCCAGGCTGAAGGACATCATCATCCTGTCGGCTTTGACAAATAAGTTGTCAGGCAATGCGCTCACCAGATCTACATACTGTGCTTTTTGCATCCGGCTCCAGTTTTTGGGTAATGATTTCCATAACTGGGTGTAGTGCGCGCGAATATCAATTTGTTTAATTCTATCTGGAAAGACTTGCGCTTGAGCGGTGCGATTCCATTGGCCTCGGGTTTTTATTCCCCCGGCACCAAAGATCATCGACTTGAGTTTGTTTTCTAAAGTGGGCGCATAGCGCCGATAGCCCGCGAAGGATTCGTCACCACCTTCACCGGAAAACACCACTTTTAATTCTTTTCCAGCAACTTCCGATAACAGCGATGTCGGTAACGATGCGTAATCTCGCATTAAGTCGTCTGCGGCCCAGATGCTATACACAATACGTTGAAACAAATCATCGCGACCAACACGAATAGATTGATGATCCGCGCCAAAATGTTTTGCCAGTATTTCGGCGTCTTGAACTTCGTCTTTCAGTGTTGTCCCAGAGTAACCAATAGAATATGTTTTTAATCCCTGCCCTTTACGCTTAGCTAACTCTGCCAACAACAAGGATGAGTCAATACCACCAGAAAGGAACAACCCGAAAGGGACATCCGCTCGCATATGCTCGGTCATGACTTGATCAAACAACGGCTCAAACGCAGTTACTGCATCCTCATAATCAATTTCTTGCGGGGTAACAGCAGAGGCATCCCAGTACTTCTCATGGCGAACTCCGCCGTTGGCAACCACCAAGTATTCACCGGGCAATACTCGCGATATACCGCGGAATATGGTCTCCCGACCGGTATTAAACTGGTACTGAAAGAAGTGAATAAGCGATTCGTCATGTATCTCTGGCGAAGAATCCAGTAAAGGTAGTAACGCTTTTATCTCGGAAGCAAAAAAAACGCCTTCGGATGTTTCCGCATAAAAAAGCGGTTTAATGCCTAGACGGTCTCGACAAAGAATCAGTTCTTCGGTTTGACTATCGTATAAGGCGAACGCGTACATACCATTTAAACGATTAAACCCGTCCAAACCAAACTGTTGATACACCTGCAGTATCGCTTCCGAATCCGACCGGCTTAATGTACTTCCGAGGATTGACGAATCTATTTGATCGCGGATTTCGATGTAATTATAAACTTCGCCGTTCGCCACCAGATGCAGGGTCTTTTCTGCATTTTGCAGCGGCTGTTTGCCACCTTCCAAATCAATAATGGACAACCGGGAATGCGCCAGGCCCAGGCGATCCAGTGAGAAGATATCGGACTCGTCTGGTCCGCGGTGATATAAAGTCGCGACTGACTTTTCTAGCTTGTCAGTAGGAAAATGACCTTGCCAAGTGATACCACCAGCTATTCCACACACGTGAATTATTTCCCTAACAGAAGCGCCAGATAACGCGCTGCGCTGATCGGCGAATGGTATTCTTTCACGGCTTCTTGTAACTCTGTCGAAGATAACGGGTGATCCAAAGTCGACATAATTTGCGTAGCCATATCCTGATAATCGCCCATTTCAATTAATGGACCGTATTTGCCTTCGTCCAAAACTTCATTTGGACCACTAGGGCAGCGAGTAGAAACAGAAGGCACACCGAGCGCCAGCGCTTCAGATAACGCATTGGGTGACCCCTCCCAACGGGAAGACAATACAAACACACTTGCACGCGACAACCACGCCCCTGGATTGGCTTGAAAGCCAGGCATCAAAACAGAATCCTGAAGCTTCAAATTTGCAACCAGTATTTCCAAATCTTTTCTGAGGGAGCCATCTCCCAGAATAATCAACCGAACATCCCTTTTCTGCTTTACGATATGAAACGCTTTAATAAGCGTTTCAAAATCTTTTTGTACGCTAAGGCGCCCGATACCCATAATGACATCCGGTTGATTCGCCTCTAACCACTCATGTGGCACGGGCTCTGCTGCTGCACTGTAGAACGATTCAGTGATTACCGGATTACGAATAACGTGTATATTTTCTGGATTGATTTGAGTGATCGACAAAGTATCTTGCCTAACACCTTCAGATACCGCGATTACCGCATCCGCTTTTTTATATAGTCGCTTCATTGGCGCAGTTCTTAACCAAGCCTGAAATCGATTTTTATGTTTTAGCGCTGTTGAAAGGTTTGTGCCCAGGCGAATACAAATTCGAGTATCCACTCCCGCCAGACTTCTTGCCCGTAACGCAGCTCTGCCAGCACGATCTTTCGCCACCAACATTGCATCAGGCTGTGAGTTTTTCAGATATTTTACGATTTCGGGAATGGCTGTCAGCGTGTGTTTCGCCGTTAACGAGATAACATTAACGTTATCTGGAATATCACGAAAATGTGGGCCTGATGCACGAATAACAAGTAAATCAAGAGATTGGACTTTCTGCGCAAATTCTCTGACCAAACTCATCACCATGCGCTCTACCCCTCCCGCACCGGAGAATGATATGAGAACGGCAAGATGCTTATGGGCAGTTTGATTTGACATTTAAATGATTATTTCAGTGAAACAGCTATTATGCTGTGCGTTTATCGTTTAGTGAAGAGATATATCTTAAATACTGATCACCGATTACCGGTACGGAAAAGTGCTCTGCGGCGTATTGTTTTAACTTATTTCGGTCCGTAGATTTGTCCAACCAGGATAGTAATGCTTTAGCATAACAAGCAGGGTCAAATGTACTGACAACCTCTCCGAGAAAATCCTCAAGAAGTATTTCCTCCGGCCCACCGCAGGGTGTTGAGACTACGGGTGTACCACTGGCCAATGCTTCCACAACCACATTTCCAAACCCTTCAAAAGAAGACGACATTGCAAAAACTTGGGACGCACTAATATAAGGAAATGGATTATTTTTGTGCCCTAACATCGTGATATCCTGCGAAAACACTGACTCGTCAGCGCGACGCCTCACTGCATCGCCCTCGGGTCCATCACCGATAATAACTAGTTGGCAATCCTTCTCTTTTCGCACAATGTCAAAACTGTCGATGAGAAAAGTCATATTTTTTTGTTCAACAATGTGTCCAACAGTAATAATTGTTGGCTTTTTAAACTCAATCCTCTCGTTATATTCCGCTAACTTTTGCTCCAGGTTTTTATCAAAAACCGGGTTAAGAATGTAATCAATTTTCTGAAATGCAATCCCAGTAATTTCGCTCAGATCTGTCGCTGCGGCTTTTGATACCGCGATAATCCCATCCAGCTTAGGATAAAGCTTAGCCATTCTGGCAATACGTTTTTCCCGCTTTTTTTGAGATAAAGGAAGGTACTCTTGACTGTGGATATTATGGACTTGTGGAATGAGGAGAGGCTTACTTGTGCTGAGTTTACAAGCGTTGTAGCACAAGCGACCTAAACGTTCGTTGGCGATGATAATTGCATCTGGCTTGAAACGATTAATCAAACGGACGGTTTCGAATACACCCGTAAACTGGTGGGTGGTTTTCAGTTCCACAATAGCATTCTGATCTTCAATCTCGTCTTTGTAACCACGAGACAAATCTCCAACCCAGACAGATACCTGAAGGCCCAAAGACAAATAATAATTAGTTAAACGAACAATATTTCGACCAATGCCACCATCCAAATAGGCACAAATAAACACAACACGTTGAATCTCTGGTCTATCTTTGGCCATATTCATTTAACTAGATGCATTGGAAAAAGTATTAAGGTGCATCCTAAACCATTTAATAGCCAAACTCACGGAGAGTATTGTTCCATTTTGTTGTTTTACGTTCGACAACAAAAAACCGAAACATTTATCAAATGTTTTAAGAAATATCTGGAAGGTCGGGCATTGTTCATACGTAGCCCTCAATAAATTTGTCTTCAATGTCCCCTTAATAAAAGACAACAAAAAACCCCAGGCTCGTTAGAACCTGGGGTTTCTTTATTTAGAAGCCTGACGATGACCTACTCTCACATGGGATCTCCCACACTACCATCGGCGATGCATCGTTTCACTTCTGAGTTCGGGATGGGATCAGGTGGTTCCAATGCTCTAATGTCGTCAGGCAAAGCTGTATAGGCGGTGTATGTCTTATGTTCTATTGAACTGCACTTACCTACCTAAATAGGGTGGCGGATTGAATAAGTTTTTTGCAACTTTGCTCATAGTGTTGGATTACTCTTACCTTTCGGTTTGCTTATCCAGACAATATCTTTGCTCTTGCGTGTGTCACACTTAGCTTCGATTATTTAATAATTTTGTTGCTTAACTTCAACATAACTTAATCAGTTCTGTTATATGGTCAAGCCTCACGGGCAATTAGTACTGGTTAGCTCAACGCCTCACAGCGCTTCCACACCCAGCCTATCAACGTCGTAGTCTTCAACGGCCCTTCAGGGGGTCAAGCCCCAGGGAAAGCTAATCTTGAAGGAGGCTTCCCGCTTAGATGCTTTCAGCGGTTATCCCGTCCGAACGTAGCTACCCGGCAATGCTTCTGGCGAAACAACCGGAACACCAGAGGTTCGTTCACTCCGGTCCTCTCGTACTAGGAGCAACTCTTCTCAACTTTCCAACGCCCACGGCAGATAGGGACCGAACTGTCTCACGACGTTCTAAACCCAGCTCGCGTACCACTTTAAATGGCGAACAGCCATACCCTTGGGACCGGCTTCAGCCCCAGGATGTGATGAGCCGACATCGAGGTGCCAAACACCGCCGTCGATGTGAACTCTTGGGCGGTATCAGCCTGTTATCCCCGGAGTACCTTTTATCCGTTGAGCGATGGCCCTTCCATACAGAACCACCGGATCACTAAGACCTACTTTCGTACCTGCTCGACGTGTCTGTCTCGCAGTCAAGCGCGCTTGTGCCTTTACACTAACCTCATGATTTCCGACCATGATTAGCGCACCTTCGTGCTCCTCCGTTACTCTTTGGGAGGAGACCGCCCCAGTCAAACTACCCACCATACACTGTCTCCGATCCCGATAAGGGACCTGGGTTAGAACCTCAAACATATCAGGCTGGTATTTCAAGATTGGCTCCACGTAAACTAGCGTCTACGCTTCAAAGCCTCCCAGCTATCCTACACAAATAGGCTCAAAGTTCAGTGCAAAGCTGTAGTAAAGGTTCACGGGGTCTTTCCGTCTAGCCGCGGGAACACAGCATCTTAACTGCGATTTCAATTTCACTGAGTCTCGGGTGGAGACAGCGTGGCCATCGTTACGCCATTCGTGCAGGTCGGAACTTACCCGACAAGGAATTTCGCTACCTTAGGACCGTTATAGTTACGGCCGCCGTTTACCGGGGCTTCGATCAAGAGCTTCGCATAAGCTAACCCCATCAATTAACCTTCCGGCACCGGGCAGGCGTCACACCCTATACGTCCACTTACGTGTTTGCAGAGTGCTATGTTTTTAATAAACAGTCGCAGCCACCTGGTTACTTCGACCGCCAACAGCTTACGGAGCAAGTCCGATCACCGTCAGCGGCGTACCTTCTCCCGAAGTTACGGTACTATTTTGCCTAGTTCCTTCACCCGAGTTCTCTCAAGCGCCTTGGTATTCTCTACCTGATCACCTGTGTCGGTTTGGAGTACGGTCAACTGTTACCTGAAGCTTAGAAGATTTTCTTGGAAGCAGGGCATCAACAGCTTCGCTCAAAAAAGAGCTCGTCATCACCTCTCAGCCTTAGGATCCCGGATTTGCCTAAGATCCCAGCCTACAAGCTTTCACGTGGACAACCAACGCCACGCCTGCCTAGCCTTCTCCGTCCCTCCATCGCAGTAACAGTCGGTGCAGGAATATTAACCTGCTTCCCATCGACTACGCATTTCTGCCTCGCCTTAGGGGCCGACTAACCCTGTCCCGATTAGCGTTGGACAGGAAACCTTGATCTTCCGGCGAGGGAGTTTTTCACTCCCTTTATCGTTACTCATGTCAGCATTCGCACTTCTGATACCTCCAGCAGACTTCTCAATCCACCTTCACAGGCTTACAGAACGCTCCCCTACCATACTCGAAAGTATCCGCAGCTTCGGTTACCAATTTTAGCCCCGTTACATCTTCCGCGCAGGCCGACTCGACTAGTGAGCTATTACGCTTTCTTTAAAGGGTGGCTGCTTCTAAGCCAACCTCCTAGCTGTCTAAGCCTTCCCACATCGTTTCCCACTTAATTGGTATTTGGGACCTTAGCTGGCGGTCTGGGTTGTTGCCCTCTTGACGACGGACGTTAGCACCCGCCGTCTGTCTGCCATGATTGCACTCCTCGGTATTCGGAGTTTGCATGGGGTTGGTAAGTCGGGATGACCCCCTAGCCCAAACAGTGCTCTACCCCCGAGGGTGAGACATGACGCACTACCTAAATAGTTTTCGGGGAGAACCAGCTATCTCCGGGCTTGATTAGCCTTTCACTCCGACCCACAGGTCATCCCCTAACTTTTCAACGTTAGTGGGTTCGGTCCTCCAGTCAGTGTTACCTAACCTTCAACCTGCCCATGGGTAGATCGCCCGGTTTCGGGTCTATTGCATGCGACTCACGCCCTATTAAGACTCGATTTCTCTACGGCTCCCCTACACGGTTAACCTTGCCACATACAATAAGTCGCTGACCCATTATACAAAAGGTACGCGGTCACTCCGAAGAGCTCCCACTGCTTGTATGCACACGGTTTCAGGTTCTATTTCACTCCCCTCACAGGGGTTCTTTTCGCCTTTCCCTCACGGTACTGGTTCACTATCGGTCAGCTGGGAGTATTTAGCCTTGGAGGATGGTCCCCCCATCTTCAGTCAGAATATCACGTGTTCCGACCTACTTAATATGTCCAATATGAAGCTTCGCATACGGGGCTATCACCCTCTATTGCCAAACTTTCCAGAATGTTCTGCTACTTCATATTGAATCGGCTGGTCCCCGTTCGCTCGCCGCTACTAAGGGAATCTCGGTTGATTTCTTTTCCTCCGGGTACTTAGATGTTTCAGTTCCCCGGGTTCGCCTCACTAACCTATGTATTCAGTTAGTGATACCCGCAAGCGGGTGGGTTCCCCCATTCAGAAATGCTAGGATCAAAGCTTGTGTGCCAGCTCCCCTAGCCTTATCGCAGGCTCCTACGTCTTTCATCGCCTCCAGCTGCCAAGGCATCCACCGTGTGCACTTATTCACTTGACCATATAACACAAGTGACTAAGTTAATGTTCGCAACTTATTAAATTCTGCTTTGCTTCAGCTTCTTCATGACCTCATCTAATCAGTGGCTAAACCAATTAAATACTGCAAAATCACTCCAATTCGCCAAAGACCCACAGTCGATAACTAAGTGTCTCTACACATATGTTTGAATGCAATCGCAACGATATTACACCGGATAAGCGTACTTGAGTTAATCTCAATCACTACTTAAGTGCAATGTTACAACTTATTCTTTCCACCTTGTTAAAGAGCTTCTTGTTGGGCGACGCCATCAAGAGGAGGCGTATCTTACACTCAGATGACGGAGAGTCAAGATTTTTTTTAAGAATTTTTAATATATTTTTCTGTCGTCGTAAAACTCATGAAATATAGAGGAAAAATCACTCACCCCTCTCTTTCAAAAATATTCATGTCGACTTTGTCAATAAAAAACTGACTTACTCAGAACCCCATTGACTCCAAATATTTATCCGTGCTTTTGCTCACTGTATATGGAAGAGATGCCTGCTTTAACTCCTCAACTGAACACTTGGGGCTGTCTAAAGATTGCTCGATGGATTTCGCCAGCGCATCACTGTCTCCAACGGGAGAAAGATAACCAAGCTTGCCGTACCCCAAAATTTCACGAGGACCGCCCAAGCATTCCGTCGCCGCAACGGGAACACCAAGATAATGCGCCTCAATAAGCACCATCCCAAAACCTTCAAATGTTGCCGTATGAACCAGCAACGACGACTTTGCGATGTAAGCATAGGGATTACTCACAAAACCCAGTAGCTCAACACAGTCCTGCAAACCAAGTTTTGCAATCAACGCTTCTAACGCAGCTTTTTCTGTCCCTCGCCCCAAAATAACTAGACGACACGCTCGCCTATCTCTTACTTTGGCGAACGCTTTTATCAATGTGACATGATCTTTACGCGGACTTAGCTCACCGACAGCAATTATCACAGGAACAGTTTGATCCTGAAACCAGGGGTGAGCTACAGGTTCAACAGCCTGTTTATCCACATGCTCACCAACAATAGGGAGAGGAACAACCTGGATCTGCTCTCGACTAAGCGTAGTGATATCAGCTAAATCATCGGCGGCATCAATTGATGGAACAATAATGCTATGCGCTTTCGGATACAGTTTATTCATCGAAAACTTGTGTAGCAAAACCTCCATCCAGGATCGATTTTTCAAATTAATCGACATGATCGTCCCGGAACTCACTACTACCCGGGTATTTACTTTGGCAATTCTAACCGCCAGCAAAGCCACTCGATTTGCTCGGTCTTTATCAGCAAAAAGCACATCAGGCTTTTCTTTTTTTAGATAGCTCACCACACCAAGCAAGCACGTTAATGTGTGTTTACTCCCCATATCGATTCGGCGAAAGTTGTCAGAATCCAAATCAATATATGGGCCATGCTTACGCACTGTAAGTAAGTCTACGCTGTATCCCCTCTTGCACAACTCGGGAAACAAGAACGCCATCGATCTGTCAACACCGCTATGACCAGACGTTGATAAGAAAAAAGCTATTTTCATTCAGGTTAGTTTCTCGCAGAAGGGGTTAAACAGATTCGGCATTGCTCAGAACTGACGCAACAATTTCATAAAACGTATTGGCCACACCCTGAGCACTAAACCCCTCCATCTGAGCAAATCGCCCCTGATAAGACTGCATACCCGGCCGCAGTTTTTCCGCCACATCCAGACCGTTAGCAATAGCCTGGGCAGTGTATTCCGTAATCGACACGGCAGAATCAGGAAACCGACCAACCAGCATATCAACAGGGCTATTCGGCGGCGTAATTGCCAGAACAGGTCGGTTAACTGTCAAATACTCAATAATTTTTGTTGGAGTAAACACCGGCTCATCGATATTAGCATCCAGACAAATTAGCAAAGACGACTTCTCCATGCTGGCAAGAACGTTATCGGTATAAGGTAAAATAATTGCCCGCCCCTCTAATTTATAGTGGTGAATGAGCGGCTCCAGATACTTAGCTGAAGCACCAACAAAATTAAGTGTTGCATCCGGATACTGCTCAAGAAAAAGGGCAAACCCTTGCAACAGAGGGTCAGCGGGACGGAATTTACTGACTGCACCAATATGATAAAACTGCTTTTCCTCGCGCACATCAGATAAAACCTCAGGCGCACGAGTAACGTGAGGCAACACTGCAGTTGGAGTTTGATCAAACGAAATATTTTTTTTCTGATAAGGAATTGTCTGCTGGTTAGTAAAAGTGACCACGTCAGCGCGTCTAACCATTTTCTGAACGCCCTTTAGAAACTCTTGATCAGGCTGTGGCTCATTGGGGGGAGGAAAAGGGTCACTTAAGTGAAGCATAAGTGGTCGGCTATATTTCTCCGCCAACTCGTAAGCGGGAACCCAACTGGCATGGGGCCATGCCCGACCGTAAAACACATCGGGCACTTCAGCCCCTCTCAAAACCGTATCGGCAACCTTTCTTCCCCATTGATAATAATTGTTCGGAATATGTCCATTTAATCTTGCCCATAGTGCAGTTACTGAGCGGAACTCACGGAAACCGCTAGGGTATGATCGAACCGTCAATTTCGGATGCGTATAGTCAAGCGAGGACTTGGATGAAGTGAACAGCGTTATTTTATGACCATCATCCAAAAGTGCACGAATAAGCCTTCCGGTACAAATCCCCTCAGGTCGAGAGTCGAAGAAAACAGAAACGATACCAATGTGATATTTCGAGGACATAGAACCCCTTACGCGAACAGTTATGTGTCTATAATTCCATCGATCCTGAGCGATCTACACGCCCAAAACATGCCAAAATACAAGAAAGCTGTCGAAATATGTTTTCAACGTTAGCTTATTGATGGTCGATCAGTATAATGACCGACTGACTTAATCGACTGATCGACAACACTCCCAAGATATATAAGACCCGCTATGGTAAAGCATTCGAGAGCGAAATCTATATTAATCGTTAGATTAAGTGCCATAGGGGATATTGTCATGGCCAGCCCCGTCGCGTCAGTGATCAAGAAAAAATCTCCTGAAACCCAAGTTGTCTGGATAACCCAGGCGGAGTGCGCTGATTTACTCAAAGAAAATCCTCATATCGATGAAGTGATTGTTTGGGATAAAAAACAGTGGCGGACGCTCTGGAGGAAAAAACAATTCTTCCAACTTTGGCAAGAAATAAAGCGCTTTCGGGAAAAACTTCAAAACTACCAGTTTGATGTCGCCATTGACCTCCAGGGCTTGTTTAAAAGCGGCTTCATTGCTCGCCTTAGTGGAGCGAAGCAACGCATAGGCCTCGGCTCAAAAGAGGGCAGTTACTGGTTAATGACCAAAACGGTATCGCGGGATTTGGGAGATCAAAGTCTGATCGGATCCGAATATCGATACCTACTGAATCAACTCGGTTACGACGACAGTATTTGGGAAATGTACGTTCACAGCACAAAACCCAAGCTGGATGACACAACATTAGAAGAAGGCGACGACTACTTAGCCATATGCCCCTTCACCACACGCCCGCAAAAACACTGGATTAATGATCATTGGGTTCAATTATGCTTAAGAATCCGCGGCCGCTATCAACTGAAAACCGTTATTCTGGGTGGACCGGGTGACGGAGAGAAGGCTGAAGAAATCGCTCGCAGCTGCGGCGCGATAAACATGGCCGGAAAAACAAGCCTGGCCGAAGCATCATACCTAATTAAAAACGCCAAACTGGTAATTGGTGTAGATACCGGATTAACCCACATGGGGCACGCACACAAAGTGCCAACCATCGCCCTCTTTGGGTCAACATGCCCTTATAATTTTGTCGGCAATGAAACCAGTAAAGTCATTTACCTGGAAAAAGACTGCTCACCATGCAGAAGAAACCCCAGTTGCGACCAGCGCTTTGACTGCATGAGAGAGATTTCTCCTGACCGCGTTCTGGCAGAAATTAAGCCCTTGATGAAATCACACTATGAAAATACTTCACCTTGAAACAGGTAAGCACCTGTATGGTGGAGCGAAACAAGTTCAGTTCATCATAGAAGGCTTACAACAACACGGTGTGCACAATGTTCTGTGTTGCCCACAAGATGCAGCAATCGGAGCTGAGTGCGAATCCATGGGCATAAGAACCCGTTACACGAAAAGCGCCGGAGACCTGGATTTAAAATTTCTTTTTCAACTGTTAAAGATACTAAAAGAAGAGCAACCAGACCTCGTACACTTGCACAGCCGTAGAGGCGCAGACGTTCTGGGCGCTCTAGCCTGCCACAAAAGACACATACCCTGCGTCTTATCACGTCGTGTCGACAACCCGGAACCTCAATGGCTGGCAAAACAAAAATACAAACTGTACGACCATGTCATCACGATTTCAGAAGGAATAAAAAACGTTCTGGTCGGTGAAGGTGTACCCGAGTCGCATATCACCTGTGTGCGATCTGCAGTTAAAGCCGATTTATACCAATCACCGAAATCGAAAGAAGCCTTCAACTCGGAATTCAATCTAACTTCCGAAAACATAAACATAGGTATAGTCGCTCAACTGATATACCGAAAAGGCCACCGCTATATATTTTCCTCAATTCAAGCATTAGCAGAAAAACACCCAAATATAAAACTACTGGTATTCGGTAAAGGCCCCTTAGAAGAACAGTTAAAAGAGTCTGCAAAAAAACTAAAAATCGAGTCAGTCATTCAGTTTTGCGGTTTCAGGTCAGACTTATCTGACTGGCTTGGCAATCTGGATATTCTTGTTCACCCGGCAGATATGGAAGGCCTTGGCGTTTCTCTTGTGCAGACCGCAGCCGCGGGCGTACCGATTATCGGCAGCGCAGCGGGAGGCATTCCAGAAATTGTCAGGCATAACGAAAACGGCTTTTTAATCAAGCCAGGCGACGTGTCTGCGCTTACAAACTTTCTGCAACAACTGATTACCACCCCTGAACTAAGAGCTCAAATGGGAGCCCATGGAAAAAGCATTGCAGAAAAAGAATTTTCTGTTGATGTTATGGTCCAGGGAAATTTAAACGTATACAAAAGCGTCTTAAAGAAACACAACCTTGGAGAAAACCAATGACGAAAGCGTTACCCAATTTTAGTCAAGCAAACATACTCGTCATCGGCGACATCATGCTTGATCGATATTGGTCGGGCTCGACATCAAGAATTTCTCCCGAAGCTCCGGTTCCCGTTGTCAGAATAAACGATACAGATAACCGTCTTGGTGGCGCAGCCAACGTTGCCAAAAATCTGTCGGCACTCGGATGTCACGTTACACTCTGCGGGCTAATAGGAAACGATGAAGCGGGTATCGAGGTCCAGCGCATACTGGAAGCCTCACAAATCAAAAGCAGCCTGTACTCAACCCCCGACTTTAGAACCATCACCAAGCTTCGAATTATCAGCCAGCACCAACAGCTTATCCGCCTGGATTTTGAAGACTCACCCAATTCAACATCCAGCACCCTTTACCAAAACGACATCAACAACATGGTCGCCAACCAAGACCTTGTTATTATTTCGGATTACGCAAAAGGTACCGTCACCGATTGCCAGCCAATTATTGATGCGTGCAACAAACGCAACATAACCGTTCTGGTTGACCCTAAAGGAACCGACTTCGCCCGCTATTCTGGTGCATCAATACTGACACCAAATCTTTCCGAACTGGAAGGTGTTGTTGGCAAAACTCAATCACTAGAAGAAGCTTTTGAAAAAGCTGGCCAGCTCTGCTCAGAACTAAATATCAAATCAATACTGATCACCCTGAGCGAAAAAGGCATGGCCCTGATCTCAACCGATGCAGCCCCGTTCCACATCCCGACACAAGCAAAAGAAGTATTTGATGTAACCGGTGCGGGCGATACTGTTATTGCCTCTCTCGCCGCCTCTCTTGCGGTTGGAGCCGAAAGCCAAACAGCCATGCGTGTCGCCAACGCTGCTGCAGGTGTCGCAGTAGGAAAAATAGGAACCGCAACAGTAACGCCAGAAGAAATCCAGTCAGCACTAGGCGATCACATACACAAACTGGAAACAGGCGTAATGCCATTAGACAAACTGCTTAAGCAGTTACCCCTGTGTCGCAGTGAAGGCGAAAAAATCGTATTTACCAATGGCTGCTTTGACCTTATCCACGCAGGCCACATACGTTACTTACAACAGGCCGCAGCTTTGGGTGACAGACTGGTAATAGGCGTGAACACGGATACATCAATCCGCAAGCTTAAGGGCGATAGCAGACCCATCGTCCCGCAAGAAGAGCGAATGGAGGTTCTGGCAAGCTTACGTTGCGTAGACTGGGTTATCCCTTTTGAAGATGAAACGCCGATAGAGCTGATCACAAAGATTCTGCCAGACTACCTTGTCAAAGGCGGTGACTATCAAGTCGAAAAAATCGTTGGCTACAACGAAGTTAAATCGAATGGTGGAGAAACGGTCGTCATGCCCTTTGTAAGCGGCTGCTCAACCACATCTATTATTGAAAAAATTCAGAGCCTCAAAGATCAAGAAACATAAGATACGCGGTTTCTACCTTCAGATTTCGCTTTATACAATTGCTCATCTGCCAACCGAACAAGATCTTCCGGCTTATTTTCCTCAGAAGGAGATAAGCTGGAAACCCCAAAGCTCATGGTAATAATATCGCTGACGTATGACTCTTGATTCGGTATTTTTAGCTCTAGCACAACCTGCCTAAGCCGCTCCGCCAACAAAACAGCATTTTCCAGACTGGTCTCCGCCATTAACACAGCAAACTCCTCGCCGCCAACTCTGGCCACAAAATCCGTTCCATGTCTCACCTCATTTTCC